>NZ_RBLB01000006.1:0-1119656 GCF_003633665.1 Arthrobacter sp. AG1021
GGGCAGCAGGCCGAGGATCTGCTGGCGCAGGTGGAGATCACGGTGAACCGCAATTCGGTGCCGTTTGATCCGCGTCCGCCGATGACTACCAGCGGTCTGCGGATCGGCACCCCGGCGTTGGCGACCCGCGGGTTCTCCGAGGAGGCGTTTGCCGAGGTTGCGGAGATCATTGCGCAGACCCTGATTGCCGGGGCCGAGGGCAACACCGGGGTGTTGCCGGAGTTGAAGGCCCGGGTTCTGGAGCTGGCCGCAGCCCACCCACTGTACCCGGAGCTGGCCAAGGTTTCCGAGTAGCATCTTCAAACGAAGATGAGGGCCTGGAAAGCGGCGAAAAAGCGCTTTTCGGGCCCTCAGTCTCTCTACTGCCAAAAATACGCGGCACAAGAAGGACGGCAGGGGGAAGAACCCTGCATGACAGACAAGCCGATCCGGGTTTCACCCGGATCCCAAGATCTAAGGATGTGATCCGCTATGGCGGTAAGCGTATTCGATCTCTTCTCGGTAGGCATCGGACCATCGTCCAGCCACACCGTGGGACCAATGCGTGCGGCCCACGCTTTCATTGCGCATCTGGTGCGCGAGGGGCAGCTCCCCGCGGTGGAGAGCATCCGCGTTGACGTCTACGGTTCGCTGGCCGCCACCGGCCGCGGGCACGGAACCTTCACCGCCATCATGCTGGGGCTGGAAGGCTTCGAGCCGGAAAGCATCCTGCCGACCCAGGTTGATTCCCGCCTGGCGGACATGGACGCGAGCGGCGTGCTACGCCTGGCCGAGCAGCTGGGGCACCGCAAGGACCTGGACTACCGGGTCGAGGACATGATCCAGCACCCGCTGACCGTGCTGCCCCGCCATACCAACGGCGTGAAGTTCATCGCCTTCGACGCCCAGGGCGCCGAACTTTCCAATGAGACCTTCTTCTCCGTCGGAGGCGGCTTCATTGTGCGTGAAGGCGCCGAGGAACGCATCGAAAAGAGCCTGGAAAAGAAGCTCAAGCAGCAGCCCTATCCGTTCACCACTGCGTCCAAGCTGCTGGAGCACTGCCGCGAAACGGGCAAGTCGATCGCTGAAATCATGATGGCCAACGAGGAAACCTACCGCACCCGCGAAGAAATCCGCTCCGGCCTGATCCACATCTACGAGGTCATGGAGGAGTGCAAGAACTCCGCCCTCGAGCGAACCGGCGTGCTGCCCGGCGGCCTGAAGGTCCGCCGACGCGCGCCTGAATGGCACAAGCGCCTGCGCAAGGAAGACAAGGACCGCGATCCGGTGTTCTGGCAGGAGTGGATCAACCTCGTGGCCCTGGCCGTCAACGAGGAAAACGCTTCGGGCGGCCGGGTGGTGACCGCCCCGACCAACGGCGCCGCCGGCATCATCCCCGCCGTGCTGTTCTACGCAACCCACTACGCCCCGGGGGCCAAGTACTGGAACGCGGAAGAAAAGCACGACGCCGTCGTGAACTTCCTGCTCACCGCCGGCGCGGTCGGCGTGCTCTACAAGGAACAGGCCTCGATCTCCGGCGCCGAGGTCGGATGCCAGGGCGAAGTCGGTTCGGCCTCCTCCATGGCCGCCGGCGGGCTGGCCGAAATCCTGGGCGGAACCCCTGCACAGGTGGAGAACGCCGCGGAGATCGCCATGGAACACAACCTCGGACTGACCTGCGACCCCATCGGAGGACTGGTGCAGATCCCATGCATCGAACGCAACGCGATCGCCGCTTCCAAGGCAGTGAACGCCGCGAAGATGGCGCTGATGGGCGACGGCGAACACCACGTCACCCTCGACGAAGTCATCATCACCATGCGGGAAACCGGCAAGGACATGAGCGACAAGTACAAGGAAACCGCGATGGGCGGACTGGCCGTCAACGTCGTCGAATGCTGACGCACTGACAATCGTGCACCATGCGCCGGCAGGGCGGAGCTTCATCGAAGCTCCGCCCTGCCGGGCTTCCGGACCCTATGAGCTCAGGCACCATGGCGGGACATCAGCAGGCAAGGATGATAGAACTGGAGATA
Source organism: Arthrobacter sp. AG1021 (assembly GCF_003633665.1). Lineage (NCBI taxonomy): Bacteria > Bacillati > Actinomycetota > Actinomycetes > Micrococcales > Micrococcaceae > Arthrobacter > Arthrobacter sp. AG1021. The sequence continues at coordinate 2,016 of NZ_RBLB01000006.1, forward strand.
GACGGTGGCCCACGCGCCACCCTGTCCGCAAGGAGGTGATCACATGGACGACGGCCCTAGCCGATCTATGTTCACGCGATCTCTCCGGGACGATTCGTAGCGCCCAAGCCTCTTTCGGCTTCCCTGCGTGCACGTCTGCGAGTTCGCGACCGGCTCTCATTCACGTGCGCAGAACACCAGCTAAATCAGGAGATTTATCTCCTCTTTTTTGTTGCTTCCGGCCTTCGGTTTACGGGGCAGAATGCTGATGTTTCCGCGCCAAACAACACGTTTGGACGACTTGCCATGTACACCACTCCAAAAGTAGACTTCTCAACTAATTCTCGGGAACTGCACGCAGCCTTGAAAGCGGAGGAGCTCGGCGCATTGGCCGCGCAGCTTCGCCGGCTGGAACCGGCGGAAATCATCGAACACCTGGACACGCTCAGCCTCTCCGAAGCCGCCATCGCCTTCCGCCTGCTGGACAAGCCGCGGGCGTTGAGGGTGTTCGAAAAGCTCGACGCCCCGCTGCAGGCCGACCTCATCAAGGGCCTCCAGCAGGACGCGGTTGCCCAGACGCTGGCCGGTATCGGAGCCACCGAGCGGGCGGCGCTGCTCGACGAGCTTCCTGCCACGGTGGCTTCCAGCCTGCTGCAGGCACTGGACTCCACGACCCGCGAAGAAACCCGCGTGCTCCTTGGCTACTCCGCGGCCTCCACGGGACGCTTCGTCTCGACGCGCTACATCAAGACCTACCCGGAGCTGACCGCAGAGCAGACCCTTGAGCGCGTCCGCCAGCAGGTGGCCGAGCGCACCAGCGCAAACCTGGTGCTCGTGGTGGACCACGAGCGCCGCCTGCTCGGCGGAGTGGAGCTCAGCCAGCTCATCGCCGCTGATCCGCAGAGCCCCGTCGGGGACCTGCTCACCCCGATGTTCACCGCGACGGTCGCGGATCCCGCGGTGCAGACCGCGCGCCGCGTGGTCAACCGCCAGCTCGAAATCGGCGCGGTGCTCGACCAGGAGGAAAAGCTGGTCGGGGTCCTGAGCTGGGCTCAGGCGCTGGAGATCCTGGACGACGCCGACGAGGCGCGGACCGCACGCACCGCCGGTTCCGAACCGCTGAACCGGCCGTACCTGAGCACCCCGATCGGCGGCATGGTCCGCTCGCGCATCCTCTGGCTGCTTGTGCTGGCCATCGGCGCCACGCTGACCGTGCAGGTGCTTTCCAGCTTCGAGGAAACCCTCGAATCCATGGTGGTGCTCAGCCTGTTCATTCCGCTGATCGTGGGTATCGGCGGCAACACCGGCAACCAGGCGGCGACCACCGTCACCCGCGCCCTGGCCATGGGGGAGGTGCGGATCTCCGACATCGGCCGCGTGCTGCTGCGCGAGGTCCGCGTGGGCTTCGTGCTGGGGCTCAGCCTCGGGCTGCTTGGCTTCCTGCTGACGCGGGTGATCTTTGATGAACAGGTCGCCTGGGTGATTGGCCTGACCCTGATGGTGCTGTGCACCGTGGCGGCAGGGGTCGGCGGCATCATGCCGATCATCGGCAAGTCGATCAAGGCCGATCCGGCGGTGTTCTCCAACCCGTTCATCTCGACCTTCGTCGACGCCGCGGGGCTGGTTGTCTACCTGAGCATCGCGGTGCTGGTCCTGGGCTGAGGCTCCGGCCCGCGCCGGGGCGAAATGTTACGCCGCATCTCGGCGGCGGAATAAGCGGCCGGGCCGGAACGTCATACCTAGCATGCCTCAAAGTAAACTCTTCGCTCCCACGACCATCCCTACCCGCGCCGGAGAAGGCCTGGCGCTGCGCAACCGCGCGGTGCTGCCGCCGATGTGCCAGTACTCCATCGAGCAGCGCGACGGGATCCCGACCGCCTGGCAGCTGGTCCATCTGGGCGCCCACGCCCAGGGCGGATTCGGGCTGGTCATCGCCGAGGCCACGGCGGTGGCGCCCGAAGGCAGGATCTCCGACTTGGACGTCGGTTTGTGGAACGAGCAGCAGGCCGAAGCCTGGAAGCCGGTCACCGAGTTCATCCATTCCCAGGGGGCCGCCGCCGGCGTGCAGCTGGCCCACGCCGGAGCCAAGGCCTCAACCTACGGCTGGCTCAAGGAATACGAGGACGCCGGGAAGACCGGAAGCCTCGCCCCGGAGGACGGCGGCTGGCAGACCCTGACCTCGACCCCGAGCGACCTGCACGGACTGGCTCCGGCAGCCCAGATGTCCGGGCAGCAGATCGCCGACTCGGTGCAGGACTGGGCCGAGGCCGCGAAGCGCGCGGACCAAGCTGGATTCGACCTGATCCAGATCCATGCAGCGCATGGCTACCTGATCCACCAGTTCCTCTCCCCGCTGGTGAACCAGCGCACCGACCAATACGGCGGCAGCTGGGAGAACCGCACCCGCTACCTGCGTGAGATCGTGCAGGCAGTCGCAGCCGTGTGGCCGCAGGAGAAGGCCCTGGGCATCAGGTTCTCCGGAGACGACTGGGTCGAGGGCGGCTGGCGCATCGATGACACGGTGCGGCTGGCCACGGAACTCTACGCGGCGGGCGTGCGGGCCTTCGACCTGTCCAGCGCGGGGATCGGGCCCTTCCGCGGTCCCAGCGGACCGGGATACCAGGTGCCGCTGGCCCAAGCTGTCAAGCAGGCGCTTCCCGAGGACGCGTTCGTCACGGCCGTCGGCGGGATCACCGATCCAGTGCAGGCCGAGCAGATCCTGGTGACCGGCCAGGCCGACGGCGTGAGCGTGGGACGCGCCGCCCTGGGCGACCCGCAGTGGCCTAACCGGGCTGCCAAGAAGCTGGGCGCGGCCACGGCATCCCCGGCGCAGTACTGGCGCGGCCGCTGGTAGATTCAGGGGGCCATGCTGATTTGCGCGGATCCGCGGCTTACTTTGCGCTTACCTCTTCCTGCATCTGAATAGTGATGTTAGGTTAGTGCCACGGATCAAGTCGCATCGCGGCGAGAGTCGCGTGCGGAAGGGAGTCAGCATGGCACTACGCGCGGATTCTAATGGAATCGACGCTTCGCTCTACCGAAAGCCCGGCCCGTGGAGCACCGCACTGGTCGATGCTTCGCTGGGAAACACATCCGCCCAAGAGGCAGCAGATAATCTTCCCGACAAGGTGGCGAAGCTGCTCAAAAGCCAGCAGGCAAGCGCTGGGGATATCAGCGCCGTCACCGGTGCACTTGAGCCAGCGCAGGGAATGCGCGCACCGGTAGCCCGTTTCATCGCAGTGCATGACGGCGAGGTGCTGTTGAACGAACTGCTCCCCGGGCTGAAGGTTGAATCGCCGTCGGTCGACGTCGGACCGTTCCCGAACTTCACTGCGCTGGCGCGATCCCGCGGCGGCTCGTTCTCCTACCTCGTGGCAGAGGTCGGACGCGACGGCGGAGAAGTCCATCTCTACAACACCACTTCACCCGAACGCATCGCCAGCCGCGGCATCGTCGGCGCACCGGAGGAAGTCCGCCACGCGCGCAAGGTGCCCGGGGAATACGACCAGCCCAAGGCCCAGGCCGCTGCGGATGAAATGATTCGGCGGAACACGGAGGAAGTCGCCGAGCTGATTGAGGACATGTGCCGCGACAACTACGTACGGCTGATCGTCCTCTCCGGGGACATCAAGGCCCGCGAAGCGGTCGCCAGCGCGCTGCCGGCCAACCTGCAGGACTATGTGGAAGTCATCGACGCCCACACGCGCACCGGCGGCGCGGATACCAAGCAGGTGCAGCAGCATATTTCGAAACTCGTGGACGAGGTGAAATCGGCGGCCGTCGCGGACCTGGAGGCCAAGGTCACGGCGCAGGCAGGCAACGGGAGGTCGCTGCTGGCCGTGGGGCTGGACGAAGTCGTCACCGCGCTGCAGTCGGCCCAGGCCGAAGTGGTGCTGGTCGGCCAGTACCAGGACGAGCACACCCTGCGCGCGCTGAGCGCCGAGCCATGGGTCGCACACCAAGAAGGAGATGATCACGCAGACCTGGTAGTCGGCGAATGGCCGGCCCCGGAAGTCCTGCTGCGGGCCACTGCCCTGACCGACGCAACGATCCGCTACGTCCCGGACATGGCCATGCCCGACGGTGCCGGCATCGCCGCGCTGCTTCGGTGGGCCAAGTCCTAGGAGCCAACCGCACTTAACCAACCAAGCGTGGGAACGCCTCGGCGATCCCACGCTTGCCTATGCCTGCCGTCGCGTATGCGGGGCGGCTACCGGTAGTTCCGGTCCGGGTCCTGTCCGGCTGGTCCGTCCGGCCCCTGCGCTCCGGGCTGCCCCGGTTCCATCGGCGTCTGCGGGAATCCATCCGGCCCGGGCTGGTGCTGTCCGGCGAAGTTCCCGTTCTCCTGCGGCGCCCAGTAGGCCTGCTGCTGCGGGCCCATCGGGTAGGCGATGGGCCACGGCTGCAGCAGGTGCTGCTCGGCGCGGCGGCGCGGCGCCGGCCCGACGCTGCGCTGGATGTCCTTCTTCTGCGCGAGCTTGACCAGCAGGACCGTCAGGATTGCGGTCATCGCGCCGGAGATGAGCAGCGAAACCAGGTCCGAGCCCTCGGCGTTCAGGTCCACCAGGCCGACCGAACCGAGCAGGAACAGCGAGGTGTTGTTCACGACGTGGATCGCGATCGCGGCTTCCAGGCCGCCAGTGCGCCAGGTCAGGTAGCCGGCGGCGATGGCGAAGATCGCCACGTCCAGCAGGCCGTAGACGTCGTACAGGTGCCCGGCGGTGAACAGCGGCACCGGCAGCAGGATCGCGAAGAGCGGGTGCTTGAGCCAGCTGCCGATGACCTGCATGAACGCCCCGCGGAAAACAAGTTCCTCGGCTGCGCACTGCAGCGGGGTGAGCAGGATGACCAGCAGGGCGTAGAATAAGGGGCTTGGCGGGATGCTGCTGGCAGGCACCTCGACGCCGCCGCCCGCATCCAGGGCGTCCAGGATGAACGTCAGCGCGAAGTAGGCGGCGTACACGATGCCGCTGACCGCGAACGCAGTGCCCATCCAGCCCCAGCGGATCTTCCCGGCGACCGAGACCAGCAGGCAGACCGGCTTGGCTCCGAGCAGCAGGTAGGCGAACCACACCGAGGGGATCATCACGATCAGCGAGATCATCACGATGGAGAACATCATCGGGTCAGCCATGTTCATCACCGTGAGCTGCTCCAGCGCCGCGGTGTCGCCGCTCCAGAACGCCGGATTGGACATCATCATCACGAAGGCGATGACGCCAACCACGATGGAGAGCACCGCGAAGAATCCGGAGGCAGTGCCCAGCAGCGCCAGCGGACGCCACCAGCGGTAGTTCTCGTCGCGCCGCAGGAGCCTGTGGAACTCGTAGCGCGGTTCATCAACGTTTTCCGTCGGGGCGGGAAGCCCCGCATTTGATGTCATGCTCATGCTTCCATTCTCCCGGTGAGGCCCACCCAAACGCATGAACCTTCCGGAGGATCTCTGCGCTCATTCCGAAGGGGCAGGCATCCGGGCTTGCCACTGGCTGATTAGACTTGGGGACGACAACTTCGACTCGAGCGATGCGGAGAACGCACCCGTGGGCCACCACCATCACGACGAACCCATCCTGCAGGACCCCAAGCGGCGCCGCCGTGCCTCGATCATCCTCTGGGCCCTGCTCGCACCGGTCGGCGCCCTGGCGCTGGTCATGGTCATCGCGCTGTGGCCGCAGGGGAACTACGACAAGTTCGCCCTGTCGGGATCCACTGACACCACCGGCGGCGCGGTGATGGCCACCGGCACCGTGACCCGTTCGGTGTTCCAGGACTGCCCTTCTTCGCAGGGCCTGGAGGACGTGGGCGGCAAGGTGCTCGAATGCACCGTCACCTACGTGATGCCCGATGACGGCGGCGCCGAGATCCAGCTGGAGATCCCGCAGGAGACGCTGCAGTCGCGCGAAGCGCGGGCGGGGGATTCGCTGCGCTACCTGGACCTGTCCAAGGTGGGCTCCAACTCCGGGACGGATTTCGTGTTCGTTGACTTCGTGCGCACCTTCCCGATGGCCCTGCTGGCGATCGCCTACGGCCTGGTGGTCGTGCTCGTGGCAGGATGGCGCGGGGCCCGCGCCATGATCGGGCTGGTCGGCGGCATCGCCTTCATGATCGTGTTCATGGTCCCGGCGCTGCTGGAAGGCGGCAATCCGATTGTGGTGGGCCTGACCGGTTCGACTGCCATCATGTTCGTGGCGTTGTATTTCGCGCACGGGCTGAATGCCAAGACCTCCACCGCGCTGCTGGGCACGCTGTTCGGCTTGGGGGTGACGGCCGGACTGGCGCTGTGGCTGACCGACGCGGCGGCGCTGACCGGGGCGCACGATGAGGCCGCCATGACGCTGTCCACCGTGGCTCCGCAGATCTCGCTGCCGGGCCTGCTGATCTGCGGCGTGCTGATCGGCGGCATGGGTGTGCTCAACGACGTGACCATCACCCAGTCGGCCACGGTCTGGGAGCTGGCAGAGTCCGCGCCGAAGGCCAGCGCCACCGAGCTCTTCCTGCGCGGCATGCGCATCGGGCGCGACCACATCGCCTCCACGGTCTACACCATCGCCTTCGCCTATGCCGGCGCGGCGCTGCCGGTGCTGGCCATCGCCGCGCTGAGCAACCAGGGCTTCGGCACCACGCTCAGCTCCGGGGAAATGGCCGAGGAAGTCATCCGGATCCTGATCGGCTCCATCGGCCTGGTGCTGGCGATTCCGGTGACGACCTCCATCGCGGTGCTGGTGGTCAAGGCCACCGGAACCGGGGGAGCACACGGCAAATCGCTGGGCGGCAGCGGCCGCCGGGCGGCGCTAAGTGCGAATCATTCTCACGAGTAATGTAGAATAGTTCTCAATAGCGAACCTGAACTAGAAAGCTTCCTCGTGAAAAACCGCTCAATTCTCGCCTCACTTGCCCTCGTTCCCGTCGCCGGCCTGCTGCTGTCGGGATGCTCCTCCGATGCGCAGAGCGCGCCGGGAGACTCGGGTGTGAGCATCGTGGCCACCACGAACGTCTACGCGCAAATCGCCCAGACGGTAGCCGGCGAGCATGCGGAGGTCAGCGAGATCATCGCCTCCACCGCGCAGGACCCGCATTCCTACGAGCCGACGGCCCGCGACAAGCTCGCCGTCTCCCAGGCCAGCATCGTGCTGGCCAACGGCGGGGGATACGACTCCTTCATGGACACCCTGGTCCAGTCGCTGCCCCAGGAGCAGCGCGACAACCTCTCGCTGCTGCATGTGGTCGACTCCTCGCCGGTCGCCGCCGAGGAAGCCCAGGGCCACGGGGACGAAGCCGATGAGCACGCCCACGACGAGGGCGGGGAGCACGGGCACGAGCACGCCGAGTACAACGAGCATGTCTGGTACGACCTGGACTCCATGAGCGCGCTGGCCGATGCCCTCGCCGCCGAGCTGGGCAAGCAGGACGCCGCCAACGCCGCAGACTACACGCGCAACGCCCGGGAATTCGACGCCGACATCGAGCAACTGGCTGGCGAGCTGTCCGCCGCCGGGCTGGAGGGCAAGAGCTACCTGATGACCGAACCGGTGCCGTTCCACCTGCTGGAGGACGCCGGCATGGTCAACAAGACCCCCGCCGGGCTGAGCGAAGCCATCGAGGAAGGCGAGGGCATCGCCCCGCTGACCCTCAAGAACGCCGAGGACCTGCTGGCCGGCAAGGGCGCGGACGTGATGGTCTACAACGTGCAGACCGAAGGCACCGAAACCAAGGCCCTGAGCTCGGTGGCGAAAGACGCCGGGGTGCCCGTGGTGGAACTGACCGAGACGATCACCGACGGCTCGACCTACCTGGAATGGATGCAGGGAAACATCGAATCCCTTGCCTCCGCGCTGAAGGGCTAGCGCTTACGTAGACTTAACGCATGCCGTTGATTCCATCCCCAATCAATCAAGCCGCTGGAAAAGCCAAGTCCCTGCTGGCCGAGCGCTCGGTGCGAGCCCAGATCGCCGAAGCCTCCCGTGGACTGGAACAGGCGGATGTGGTCCTGTTCTTCGCTGAAGGCCCGGGCCAGATCTACCAGCTGGACACCTGGCTGGAGACCTTCGAACGGCTGGCCGACCAGGGGATGAGCACCGGGGTGGTGCTCATGGACGCGCTCAGCGCGCGGCAGGCGCTGGACTCGACCAGCCTGCCGCTGCTGTTCACCCGCTCCATGGAGCAGATCGAGAAGCAGCTGGCCGCGATGGGCACCAAGGCCATCTGCTACGTGAACAATTCGCAGCGCAACTTCACCATGCTGCGCTTCAACGGCCCGGCGCACATCCACCTGAACCACGGCGAGAGCGAAAAGGCCTCCATGGTCTCCAACCAGCTCAAGGCCTACGACTACGCCTGCGTCGCCGGCCCGGCGGCGGTCGAGCGCATCCGCGAGGCCATCCCGCGCTTCGACCTCGCCCACCTGGTGCAGATCGGCCGCCCGCAGCTTGATGCGCTGACGCCCAGCGGCCCGAGCGCCAGGATCCGGGTGCTCTATGCGCCGACCTGGGAAGGCGATTCCCAGGCCATGGCCTATTCCTCCATCACCGCGCTGGGGGAGCGGATCCTCGCCCAACTGCAGGCCGACGACCGCTTCGAGGTCCGCTTCCGCCCGCACCCCAAGACCGGTGACGTGTCGGGCGAAGCCCGCAAGTCCATCACCGCATTGAAGTCCAACTACACCTCGCTGCTGGATCCCACCGCGGACGCCGGCCAGTCGCTGGTCTGGGCCGACGTGGCGATTTGCGACATCTCGGCCATGTCCTACGACGCGGTGGCACTGAATGTGCCGCTGCTGCTGGCCGGGGACCGGGACTGCAAGCTGCGCCAGGGCCTGCCGGCGGACCAATTGCTCGGCCACGCCAACGGGCTGGCCGACCGCGTGGCCGCGCTGGCGGCCTCCGGGGTGTCCGGACGGCAAAAGCAGCTGGCCCAGTATTTCTTCGCCACCACCGAACCGGGGGGCGCGACGGAAAAACTGGGCCAGCTGCTGCGCAGTGTCTGACGCTTCGGGCTAGCGCTGCTTGAACACCGTGTCCTGCCATTCGCGGTGGGCCGCGGTGTCATGGGCGATCAGCACGTGTTTGACGTTCGTGTACTCGTCGAAGGAGTACTGACTCATGTCCTTGCCCATGCCCGAGGCCTTGTAGCCGCCGTGCGGCATGTCCGAGACGATGATGATGTGCTCGTTGATCCACACGCAGCCGGCCTGGATCTCGGCGCTGGCGCGCATGGCGCGGTTCACGTCCTTGGTCCAGGCGCTGGCGGCCAGGCCGTAGGGGGTGTCGTTGGCCAGCTCGATGGCCTGCTCGTCGGTGTCGAACGGCAGCGCCACCAGCACCGGGCCGAACACCTCGTCCTGCACGATCTCCGAATCCTGCGCCGCTCCGGTGATCAGGGTCGGGCGGTAGAAGTTGCCCGGACGGTCAACGCGCACGCCTCCGGCCAGGGCGGTGGCCCCGGCGGCGACGGCGCGCTCGACCATGGCCGCGACCTTGGCCGCATGCTGCTCGCTGATCAGCGCGCCCATGTCGGTGTCCTCGTCGGTCGGATCCCCGACCACCATGGCGTCCATCAGCTCGGCCACGCGGGAGGTGAACTTCTCGAACACCGAGGAGTGCACGTAGGCGCGAGTGGCGGCGGTGCAGTCCTGGCCTGCGTTGATGGTGGAACCGGCCACCGCGCCGTGAGCTGCTGCCTCGATATCCGCGTCGTCGAAAACCACGAACGGCGCCTTGCCGCCCAGTTCCAGATGCACGCGCTTGCCGCTCTCGGCGGCCATGGACATGATCTTCAGGCCCACCGCGGTGGACCCGGTGAAGGAGGTCATCTTCACCAACCGGTGGCGCACCAGCGGCTCGCCGACCTCCACGCCGCCGCCGACCACCACGTTGATGACGCCGTCGGGCAGTCCCGCGTCCTTGGCGGCCTGCGCGAACAGCAAGGTGGTGCCAGGGGTGAGCTCGCTGGGCTTGAGCACGATGGTGTTGCCCGCGGCGATCGCCGGCAGCACCTTCCATGCGGCCATCTGCAGCGGGTAGTTCCACGGGCTGATCGAGCCGATCACGCCGATGGCCTCGCGGCGCACCATCGAGGTGGTGTTTCCGGCGTAGTCCCCGGCGGCCAGGCCCTGCAGGTTGCGGGCCGCTCCGGCGAAGAAGTTCACGTTGTCGATCGAGCCCGGCACATCGAATTCGGTGGACATGCGGATGGTCTTGCCGGTCTGCGCGGTTTCCACCTGTGCCAGCAGGTCGGCCTTGCCCTGCAGCTCGCGGGCCAGGGCCAGCAGGTGGTCGGAGCGCTCGCCCGGGGTGAGCTTGGACCAGCTGGAGAACGCGGCGGCCGCTGCCTGCACTGCCTGGTCGACCTGGGCGGCGGTGGCGGTGTCCACGTCCATCAGCTTCTGGCCGGTGGCAGGGCTGGTGCGGGTGATGGCAGGGCCTTCGCCGCGCACGAACGCGCCGTTGATGAACTGGTGGCCCTCGGTGAATTCAAAGGTAGTCATAGGTGGTTCCTTGGATAGGTAGTGGCTGGCGGCGGGCTCAGGAATCGAAGCCCATGCCGATCTTGTCCATGAGCTTCAGGAAGGGCGAGCGCTTGCCTTCGTTGCGGTCGGCCTTCACCAGGTGGCTGGTCATCAGCTTCACGCCGACCCAGGCGGCAGGCTCCGGCGGGAACGGGATCGGCTTGGTGCGCACCAGTTCCAGCTCGGTCAGCTCGGTCTTCGCGCCGGAGAGCAGGTCCAGCATGACCTTGCCGCCGAAGCGGGTGGCGCCCACGCCCAGCCCGGTGAAGCCGGCGCAGTAGGCGACCTTGCCGCCGTAGGCCAGGTCGAAGAAGGAGAAGAAGCGCGAGCAGGTGTCGATTGCCCCGCCCCAGGCGTGGGAGAACTTCACCTCGCGCAGCTGAGGGAAGCTGCCGAAGAAGTGCGAGGCGAGCTTCTCGAAGGTTTCCTGGTTGGTGTCGTAGCTGGAACGCACCTTGCCGCCGAAGTGGTAAACCGCGTCGTAGCCGCCGTACAGGATGCGGAATCCGCCCTGCTCGTCGATGGTCGGGCGGGAGTAGTGGAAACGGTTGTTCATGTCAGCCAGTCCCACCATCGGATCCCAGCCGATGGCGGCACGCTGTTCTTCGGTCAGCGGCTCGGTCATCAATGCGTAGTCGTAGACCGGGATGACGTGGGCGCGGTGGCGCTTGAGCAGCGAGGGGAAGACGTTGGTGGCCAGTGCGACGTGCTTCGCGGTCACCTGTCCGTCGGCAGTAAGCGCGCGCATGGTGGCGCCGTCCTCGACCAGCTCGGTGACTTGGGTGTGCTCGTAGATCTTCACGCCAAGCTCGGTGCAAACCCGGGCAAGTTCCCAGACCAGCTTGGCGGGGTGGACCAGCGCGGAGCTGTCCTTGTCCCAGGCGCCGGCCAGGAAATCGGGGGAGTTGATGAGCGTGCGGGTACCGGCGGCATCCAGGACCTCGACGCCCTCGGATCCGGCTTCCTCGGTGACCCATTCGATCTGGTGGGGTTCGGTGGCAACGTTCAGCACGCCGTCGCGGGTGAAGTCAACGTCCATGGTGTAGCGTTCGACGGTTGCCTGCAGCTCGTCGAGGTTCTGCGCGCCAAGCTTTGCCAGCAGCGCGTTCTCCCTGGGCAGGTGGTTCTCGCCGTTGGTTTCGCCGTGGACCAGCGAGGCTTCGCAGAAGCCGCCGTTGCGTCCTGAGGCGGCCCAGCCGATGCGCTGGCCCTCGAGCAGCACGACCTCGCGTTGCGGGTCGCGCTCCTTGGCCTGCAGCGCAGTCCACAGGCCGGTGTAGCCGCCTCCGACCACCAGCAGGTCGGTGTCGACGCTGCCGTGCAGCGCGGACTTCGGCGCCGGGCGCTTGTCCGTGTCCAGCCAGTAGCTGGTGTGCTTGGCGTCGGCCAGCGAGGCGGAGATGTGCGCGCGCGAGGCCTTGGCCTCGTGGCGGTCGAATGAAATCGGGTTGGTGATAGCCATGGATGGTCCTTGGTCTGAAAGGTATGGGGTCGGGAAGGAATGCGGGTTCAGGCGCGGTGCGTGGCGCATTCCAGTGGTACGACCAGGGGACCTTGGGCCTTCGCGGTGAACTGAGCGCGGGTGATCTCGGAAGATTGCCAAGGGGCAGTCAAGGGTATCCCTCTTCTCAAGGTCAAGATCACGAATAGAATGTGATTCATTACATATTCAATCGTTCCGCGGTAGCGGTGTCAAGCCAAACCCGACCAACTGGTCGGTTTGTGACGAGCCAGTCTTTTAGCGACTTCAGATGTGCCCTGTTGCAGGCAGGCAAAAGCCCCCGGGCTGTTTCGAATGAAACAGCTCGGGGGCTTGGGTATCAAGGTCGGCTGAGCGCGGCGGGAACCGGAAGATTCGCCGCGTTGGCCGCCCCGGCATGCCGGCGGCGGACCACTAGCGCCGAGGCGAACATGAGCGCGAACTCCATGAGCGCGATCAGCAGCATCGGGACCGCATGGCTTCCTAGGTGCCCCGAGTGCCCATCGTGATGCCCGGTGAACCAAGGCATCCCGACAACCATCGCGATATGCGCCGCTCCCATGGCCGCGCACATGCCCAGCAGTTCCAGCGCGTTCCCGCCGCGCAGCACGCACCAGGCGCACTTAAGGCACCAGGCGGTCATGGCCAGCAACAGCGCCGTCCACAGCGGCGCGTGCGGGATGAGCGCCAGTACCGCCAGATGCACTACGGCCGAGCCGAGCACGGCCGCGCCCAGCACGCGGTTCCCGAGCTGCACCCGGGCCGGTGCTGCCGGGGCGGCGCTAGCCGTTAGAACCGCAGCAGCCATCGGCTTCGGTGGTGGCGCAGCAGCCGTGCTTGGCAGGCTCCGGGACATCCAGCACCGGCGAGCGGTCGAAGAAGCCCTCGGGGCGGATCTTGAAGCCGACGGTGTCCACCGGCATGATCGGCCAGTCCTCGGTGCGCGGGAAGTGGGTCAGCGCGAAGGTGTGCCACAGGCTGATCTTCTCGCCGTCGATGCTCTTGTCGTCCTCGATCCAGGAGCCGATGCCGTCCACGCCCGGGTTCTGGTTCACGAAGTCGCCGGTCGGGTAGCGGTGGGCGGCGTTGCGCTGGGTGACCCACAGGGCCTTGGAGGCGAACTGCGCGCGCTGATGCACCGAGGAGCCTTCGGCGGTCAGCAGGGTCGGCAGGCCCTGGGGCAGCAGCTTGAAGCCCACCGGCTTGCCCAGGTAGTTCTTCTTCTCCGGGTTGGTGACCACCCAGGTGCGCCCGGCGGCCTGATTCGCGTCGCGCACCGCCTGCTTCTCGGTGGCTAGCACGGTGTGGCTGCGGGTGAAGGCGTTGCCGCGCGGGTTCTCCTCGCTGATCGGCAGGCGTACCGCTTCTTCCTCGATGACCTGGCTCGGCCCGCCGTCCAGCGAAAAGTCGAGGCGGGCGCCGAACAGGTGCTGGTGGAACGGCGCACCCAGGCCCGGGGCCATCTCCGAGGCGAAGCGCTCGTCGCGCATCGCGGAGGTGAACACGATGCCGGTGGCCTTGGCCTCGAACTCGATGGTGCCGTCCAGGTACAGGTACCAGTAGAAGCCGTAGTCGTAGTTGCCCACGGTAGTGAAGAAGCTGATCACCAGGCGGCGGTTGCGGCGGGTGTACTTCACGCCCGACCAGTCGTCCGAGTGCTTGGAGAGGATCGAGGCGTCTTCCTCGTGCATGCAGATGCCGTTGGTGATTCTCTGCGCGTTGCCGTCGGCGTCGGTGATCACCGGGGAGATGTAGTGGATCTCGCCCAGGCAGTCGCAGCCCAGTTCCAGGGAGTTGGCGAAGCGGCCGACCAGGTACTCGCCGGTGTCGAAGTAGTTCTGCCAGCTGCGCACCGGCGACGGATCGCCGTAGGGGACCACCATCTCGGCGATGGACGCGCGGTCAAGGATGCGGCGGCGCTCGCCCGCATCGTCGAAGCCGATGTTGTAGAGCACCAGGCCTTCGCGCATGTCGAAGCCGATGTCCAGCGACCACTTCTCCCACTCGACGTGGTTGCCCTCGGTCACGGTGAAGCTGGCGCCCTGCGGCTGGGTGATCTCGATCGGCTTCTGGGAGGTGCGGACCGGGCCGGTCAGCTCGGGATCGGTGTAGTTGCCGTGGGTGGCAGGGATCTCGACATTGCCGAAGTCCAGCAGCTGGTCGACCTTCGCGGCGATGGTGTCGATGTAGACGACCAGGCCGTCGATCGGGTGCGCCCAGGCGGAGTCCTCGGCGAAGTCCTGGCGGAAGGCCAGGCCGCGCAGGATGCGGCGCCCGGATTCCTCCGGGTACTCGAACACGCCGGCGGACAGCGGGGCGACGCGCACCTGGTCGGTGCGCAGCCCGCGCTTGGCCAGCGCGGCGGCCCACTGCTCGTCCTCGGCCAGGATCGCTTCCACCATCTCGAATTCCTCGACCAGCACCGGCAGCTGTCCCACCGCGGCCGGGTCGAGGTTGATGACCGAAGCGACCTCGCCCCGGGTCAAGTCCAGCACCACGTCCTTGGGTTCGTTGCGCAGCTTGTCCATGAGCATGACGCGCACCAGGCGGTCGGCGTTCTGCTCGCTCGGGTCCTCAAGGCCCATGTAGGCGATGCGGGTGTGCTCGGTGAACAGCCGGTTCTCGACCAGCAGCGCCTTGGCTGCGGCGATTTCCTGCTCGGCGAGCAGGGTGAAGTTGGTGGCCACGGAGGTGGTTTCAGTCATGATGCTGGAGCCCTTCGGTGATGGGATGTGATCCACAACATTTTTTGTTCTCTGGGTGTAGAGAATACGGTGCTGTGACCCACGACGCAAGCCCTGCGGTGAAACGCGTCATTTCGCCTAGGCTTAAGCCATGCCGAAAATCGTCGACCATGACCAGCGCCGTCGCGAGATCGTAGAAGTCACGTGGAGATTCATCGCCCGCGAGGGCATCGCGAAGCTGAATTTGCGCGACCTGGCCGCGGCCGCCGGTTACGCCAACGGCGGGCTGAAAATCTATTTCCCGACCAAGGATGCGATTCTCGCGGCCACCTTCACCTACGTCGCCGAGTCCACCGATGCGCGGATCGAGCGCAGCGCCGGCTCGCTGGAAGGGCTGGCGGCCATCGAGGCCTTCGCCCACGAGGTGCTGCCGCTGGACGAGCTGCGCCGCGACGAGGCCCGGGTTGCCGTGCACTTCTGGCACCTGGCGCTGGGTGATCCGGCGCTGGCCGAGGCCAATGCCCGAACCATGCAGGGCTGGCGCGACGCTCTGGATGCCTGGCTGGAGCAGCTGCTGGGCGCCGGGCACCCGGAGGCTTCGGCGGCGCGCGATGCGCTGATCAACTTCCTGATGGGCGCCCAGGCCGGAAGCGTGCTCGACGAGCAGGCCAATACCGTGCAATCGCTGCTTGAACAGCTCGAGCACCATCTGGCCGGGCTGTCGCGGCTAGCCGAAGCCCGCTGATCTTTCCTCTACGTAGGAAGAAAAACCGTGACTTTTCGGTCTTTGTGGGCTACCCTCGAACGTGTCGCCCGGCACAGTCGCGGGCGCAGAGCACAGGGGGCGTGGATGTATCAGGTGCAGCATGTTGACTCGTTTTCCGCATGGTCGGCGCTGATCTCCGACGCCTTCGTGCAGCTGCGCAGCGAACAGGTCTCCCGCGGCCACTTCGCCGCCACGCTCGGGGCCAACATGCTTGGGGACATCGGCCTGATGCGCATCACCGCCAAGCCGCACGCCGTGCTGCGCACCGAGGACTTGAGCACCAGCGGGGACGGGGACTACTACAAGGTCTCCTACCAGCTCGACGGGCACGGCCTGCTCATCCAGGACGGGCGCGAAACCGTGCTGTCCCCGGGGGATCTGGCCATCTACGACACCCAGCGCCCCTACACCCTGTCCTTCGACAAGCCTGCCTCCGTCATGGTGGCGCTGGTGCCGCACGACCAGTTCAGGCTGTCCCCGCAGCAGGTCGGGCAGATCACCGCTGTCGCGCTGAAGCACGAGCACCCGCTGGCCGGCACCGTCACCCCGCTGCTGCGCCACCTGGGCAACAACCTGGCCGCCTGGGACGAATTCGGCGGCTACTCGCTGGCCCGCAACACCGTTGACCTGATTGCCACCGCCCTGGCCGGCGCGCTGGGCGGGGAAAACCAGGCCGACTCCAAGGCCGCGCAGCGCCAGCGCATCACCGCCTACATCGACGCGCACCTGGACGAACCCGAACTGGATCCGGCGCGCATCGCCGCCGCGCATTTCATTTCGGTGCGTTCGCTGCACGCGCTGTTCGAGCACGAGCCGCGTACCGTCGCCGCGCTGATCCGGCACCGCCGGCTGCAGCAGGCACGCACGCTGCTGCGCGATCCGCTGCTCGGGCAGGTCTCCGTGCAGCGCATCGGCGCGAAGGTGGGCATCCCCGACGCGGCGGGCTTCAGCCGCATGTTCTCCCGTGAATTCGGCCTCACCCCGGGCCGCTTCCGCCAGCAGCAGGCCGCCTGAACGCACAGGCGGCGAACCTGCGCCCAAGCGCAAGAGCGCTGCACGCAATGCCAAGGTGATCCACGCCATACCGGGGGATCCTAGAGTTACCTACTCGTAATGGGGGATCCAATGGGACTCGAACAACGCAAACTGGGCGTGCCGGCCCTGGTCGTGATGATCATCGCGGCCAGTGCACCGCTCACCGCCGTCGCCGGCGGCGTCACCACCAACTATGCGGTCACCGGCATGCAGTCCGTGCCGCTGTCATTCCTCGTGGTCGGCGCGATCCTGTTGGTCTTCAGCATCGGCTACACCGCCATGAGCCGCCACATTCCCAACGCCGGCGCGTTCTATGCCTACATCGCCCAGGGCCTGGGCCGGGCCTCCGGCGTGGGCGCCGCGATGATCGCGGTTGTCAGCTACAACCTGATGCAGATCGGCATCTACGGCATGTTCGGCTTTGCCGCTTCCTCCTTCGCGAATTCCATGATGGGCACGCAGATCCCCTGGTGGGTCATGGCCTTGGCGGCCTGGGTGCTGGTCGGCCTGCTGGGCGTGAACCGCGTGGACTTCTCGGTCAAGGTGCTGGGCATCGTGGTGGCCGCCGAGTTCCTGGTGGTTGTCATCTACAACGTGATGGCCTTCGTCATCTCCCCGGAGGCCCCGGCCCCGGGTGCCGCCTTCGACCTCTCGGACGCGATCGCACCCGGCATGGGCGCTGTCATGGCGTTCACCATCGCCGCGTTCATGGGCTTCGAATCCGGCACCATCTACAACGAAGAAGTCAAGGACCCCAAGCGCACCGCCCGCACCGCCACGATCATCGCAGTCATCGTGATCGCCTGCTTCTACGCCTTCTCCGCATTCGCGATCTCCGTGGGCGAGGGCGCCTCGAACGTGCTCGGCGCCTCGGCCGAATTCGGCCCGGATCTGATCTTCGTCTTCTTCGCCACCCACGGCCCGGCCTGGTTCGTGGACCTGGCCAACCTGCTGTTCATCACCAGCCTGTTCGCCGCGCTGCTGGCGTTCCATAACGTGGTTGCCCGCTACTTCTACTCCATGGGCCGCGGCGGCGCACTGCCCGCCTTCCTGGCCGGCACCTCCCGCCGCACCCACGCCCCGGTCGCCGGCTCGCTGGCCCAGTCGATGCTGGCGCTGATCGTGATCGCGGTCTTCGCTGTCATCTCCACCGGCGAAGACCCGATGTTCATCGTGTTCACCATGTTCACCTGGCTGACCAATTCCGCGGCCTTCGGCCTGGTGCTGCTCATGGCGCTGACCTCCTTCGCGATCATCGGATACTTCGCCACGCACCGCACCAGCGATTCGCTGCTCACCCGGGTCATCGCCCCGCTGCTCTCCGGAGCCGCACTGGTCTTTATCTTCATCCAGATCGTCATCAACTTCGACGTTTTGCTCGGCATGGAAGAACCGGGCATGCTGGGGTACATCCTGATGGCCATCGTCATCGTGCCGGGCATCATCGGATTCCTGGTGACCACCGCGGCCCGATCCAAGGCCGTCATCAAGACCGACGCCGACCAAGTCCCAGTCCTCTAACCACACCACCCACGTAAAGGAGCCAAATCAATGGCCTACGCAAATGCCCGGGAACTGCTCGCGGCAATCTCGCCGGCGACCGGCGGCACCGAAGTCCTCGACCCGGCCACCGGCGAGCTTGTCGGCCGCGTGGCGGAGAAGTCCGTCGCCGACCTGGACTCCGCCGTCGCCGCGGCCCGCGCCGCCCAGCCGGCCTGGGACGCGCTGGGGCACGATGAGCGCAAGCGCCTGCTGAACGCCGCCGCGGACAACATCGAGGCCAACGCCGAGGCCCTGGCCGAACTGCTCTCCCGCGAGCAGGGCAAGCCGTTGAACGGCCCGAACGCCCGCTTCGAGGTCGGGGGAGCAGCCGCCTGGCTGCGCGCCGCCACCGCCTACGACGTGGACCCGGAAGTCGTGGTCGACGACGGTGAAACCTACGCCGCCAAGCACTACCGCGCCCTGGGCGTGGTCGGCGCCATCGGCCCGTGGAACTGGCCGATGATGATCTCGATCTGGCAGCTGGCCCCGTCCCTGCGCATGGGCAACACCGTGGTGATGAAGCCCAGCGAATACACTCCGCTGTCGGTTATCGCCCTGGGCCGCATCCTCAACGAGGTCCTGCCGGCCGACGTGCTGCACGTGGTGGCCGGCGGGCGCGAGGTCGGCGAGAAGCTCTCCGCCCACCCGGACATCGACAAGATCATGTTCACCGGCTCCACCCGCACCGGCAAGGCGATCATCCGCTCCTCGGCCGACACCGTGAAGCGCCTGACCCTTGAGCTCGGTGGCAACGACGCCGGCGTGGTCATGGAGGACGCCGATCCGCAGGCCATCGCCCAGGACCTGTTCTGGGGCGCCTTCATCAACACCGGCCAGACCTGCGCCGCCCTCAAGCGCCTCTACGTGCCGGAATCCATCTACGACCAGGTCTGCTCCGCGTTGACCGAGGTCGCCAAGGCCATGCCGATGGGCGTGGGACTGGACGAGAACAACGTGCTCGGCCCGCTGCAGAACAAGGCGCAGTACGACATCGTCGCCGACCTAGTGAAGGACGCCGTGGACTCCGGCGCCACCGTGCTGCTCGGCGCCAACCCGGATGATTCGGCGGCCGGCTACTTCTACCCGACCACCCTGATCTCCGACATCGACCCGGGCAACCGCCTGGTCACCGAGGAGCAGTTCGGCCCGGCGCTGCCGATCATCAAGGTCAAGGACAGCGCCGAGGCCATCAAGCACGCCAATGCCCTGGAGGTCGGCCTGGGAGCCTCGGTCTGGGGCTCGGACCGTGCCAAGGCGTTGGAAGTTGCCGCCCAGCTGCAGGCAGGCACCGTGTGGATCAACTCCCACGGCACCATCGACCCGCGCATCCCGTTCGGCGGTGCGAAGCAGTCCGGCTACGGCCTCGAATTCGGTCTCGACGGCCTGAAGTCCCTGGCCCAGCCGCAGGTCATCAAGGGCTAGCAACCGCTGCCAGGGCGCCGCACCGCAAGGTTCGGCGCCCTGGCATTTTTTAACGCGTCATCCCCGAGGCTTCGGGTGGTAGTGGTACCAGAGGTCCTCGATGAATGGCTCGTTGCCTGCGCGGACGTCCACCCGCGCATTGCTGAAGCTCGTGCCGTCATCCAGCGTGATGTCCGCACTCATCCACGAGCCGTTGAACGTGCCGAGCTCGAGTTTCGCCGGATTGTAGAGCTGCTCGATGTTCGACTGCAGATTCCGGGCCGATGAGGTGTAGCCGAGCACCGCAAAAATGCCGAGTGCCGCCATCAGTGACAGCACCAACCCGCCAGCGACTAGTTCGGCACGGATGGAAGAGCGCAACTTGTAGGTCTGGTAGCCATCTGCCAGCTGCTCGAACTTCTTCCGACGGTACCAGCCGTGCAGCAGCAGCGGCACGCCTCCGATGAGCAGCACGGCGGCCACCCCGAAGCCCAGCACCGGGGTGCTGAAATCCACGTTCAGGTATTGCTCCTCCATAACCCCACGTTATGACGGTACTTTCCCTTGTGCGACCTCATTTCGGATGATTTCTCCGCTGGCATCGAAAGTGCCCGGAGGCGATCGGACCTTTCCGGCGCGTGCCGAGCATGCCGAAGAGCTGCCGTTTCTCGGTGCCAGGCGCAGACAGCCGAGCAGCATCCGGGTTATCGGTCTTCGCGCCGTGGGGTATGGATGTTCTCACGGAATTCGAGTTCCCCGGTCGCGTCATGGACGAAGATTTCGCCCGAACCGAGCTCCTCGGCTTTTTTGCAGGCAATGTCATAGGCTTCGGCTCGTGAGCGGCAAGTTGCCAGATGCTTCCCGCTGAGAGTCACGACCCAGGCCTCGCTGTTGGCCAGAATTTGGAAGTGGTTGGCGCTCATGCTCTTTCCTTTCTCGGGGGCCATGGGGAAGCGTTTGCTTCGATATGAGATCTGGTCACTGGGTGGGACGCCGGAAAAGATCGGCCTTGCCTCCACCATTCCATGCTGATTTCCGGGCTTCCAGATGGTTCAGGGAATATCCAGAGTAGACCCCTCGCGCGATGATCGAGGATTCTGGATATTTCCTCTGATATCCAGATCGGGCATGAACTGTCTCGCTTTCCGTCCTACATTGAGCACATCACCGTTCGGTCGCCACTGGACGGCACGAGAAGGAGAGAAAGTAGTGCGGGTTAAGACAAGGACATTGCAGAAACTCCTACCGGGCATGGCCGTGCTGCCCTTGCTGGCCGGCTGCGGCGCACAGATTCCCGTGGATCCCGAGGGAACGCTTGAGGACGTCAGATCGGGGACCATCAGCGTCGGAGTATCACCGAATGCGGACTTCGTGGAGGTTTCGAACGGGCCGTTGCAAGGTTCCGAAATCCAGATCATCCAGAATTTCGCCGAAAATCTCGATGCTGAGGTGGAATGGACGGTGGGAGGCGAGGAACAACTCGTCTCGGCTTTGGAAAACGGTGATCTTGACCTCGTGGCCGGAGGGATCAGTTCCAAGACTCCGTGGGCCGAACAAGTCGGGATGACACGGCCCTATACGACTCACGTGGATGTTGATGGCAAGGAAAGCAAAATCGTGATGCTGGTGCCGCCCGGCGAGAATGCTTTCCTCTTTGAAGTGGAACGCTTTCTCGACCGGACACAGATGCCATGAATAGCTCGCCCGGAACCCATTTGCCCGAGGAACAGAAGCGACTGATGCGCCGCGCCGCCAAGCTGGAGTGGATCAGCGTTGGATACGCGGTTTGCACGATCACAGTCGTCGCCCTGGTTGTTGGGAATTCGCAGGCTATGAGGACGGCTTGGGTTGAGGACATGCTCTCGGTGCTTCCGCAGCTTGCCTTCCTCATCGCTCTGCGCTGGACGCGCAAGCCACGCAGGCCACGCCAGCCGTACGGCTATCACCGTTCCATGGGTGCCGGACATCTCGTCGCAGGCGTGGCGTTGCTGGTGGTAGGCGCCATGCTGGCCTACGAATCGATTACCGCGTTGGTTAAGACGGAACATCCCACCATCGGAACGGTCAATCTGTTCGGCCACACAATCTGGCAGGGGTGGCCGATGATTGCGGTGATGACGGTTATTGTCATCCCCGCGCTCATCCTCGGTCGGCTGAAGATCAAGGTCGCCAAGCCACTGCACAACAAGCTGCTGTACGCAGATTCAAAGATGGCCAAGGCCGACTGGCAGACCAACGCAGCTTCCATCGTGGGTGTTGCCGGAATTGGTCTGGGAATCTGGTGGCTGGATGCCGTGGCCGCATTGGTCATCTCGCTCGGAATTCTCAAGGACGGCTGGGACAGCACACGCTCAGCGACCTCCGACCTGCTCGACAGCCGAGCATCCGACCTTGACGGCACCGATCCGCATCCGCTGGTGTCGAGGATCGAGGAGCAGCTGGCCCGAATGAATTGGGTCGAGGAATCAGCGGTCAGGGCTCGTGAACTAGGCCAGGTTCAGCACATCGAGGTTTTCGTGGTTCCGCATTCGGGGCAGGTCGGTGTCAAGCAGGTCGCTGAGGCCTGTGCTGAGCTGGAGGAGCTCGATTGGCCGGCCTACGACGTAGTAATGATCCCCGTGAGTTCGATCCCGGACTATTTAAGCAAGGTTCCGGCCAGGGTGTGAAGCCCTGCTAATGGGCACCCGTGGCACGAATGCCGTGGTCCTGCAGGGCGGCGAACGCGGCATGCCAACCGCCCATGCCGTGAACGCCCCCTCCTGGGGGCGTGGACGAGGAACAAAGATACAAGCCGTCCGGGGCCAGTCGATAGGGATTGAGGGAGACGGTAGGGCGCAGGAACTGCTGCAGTCCGCGCAGCGAGCCTCCGCCGATATCGCCGCCGACGAGGTTCGGATTCCAGCGCTCCAAATCCGCTGGGCTGCTCTCGCGGCGCGAAATGACGCGGTCGGTAAATCCCGGGGCGAAGCGTTCGATCTGCGCATCGATAAGAGCACCGGCACGGCCTGCATAGCCATTGGGCACGTGCGCGTACGACCAGATGACGTGCTTGCCCTCGGGAGCGCGGGTGGCATCCGCGCTGGAAGGCTGGACAACCATCACGAACGGCTTGTCCGGCATGCGTCCCCGGTTGACCTCTCCCTCCGCCCGGGCGATCTCGGGTGCATCGCCGCCGACGTGCACCGTGCAGGCTTGTTGTGTGCGCTGATCGGTCCACGGAATTGGTCCGTCCAGCAGATAGTCGACCTTGTATACGGCAGTTCCGTATCGCCATCGGGACAACTGTTGGGCATAACGCGCCGGCAACCTGTCGCGTGCGATCGACAGGATCTGTCGCGGTGTCAGGTCCATGATCGTGATGTCCGCGGGCGGAAGCTCGCCGAGGCTCCTGACTTCATGACCGGTATGGATGCGTACCGAGCGGGATTTCGCGGCGCGGCCCAGGGCTTGGATAATCGATCCGGTGCCGCCATGCGCTACCGGCCAGCCCCAACTTGAGCCCAGCGACCCGAAGATGATCCCGAACCCCGAGGTGAATGGATGGGATTGGGGAAGCATGGAGTGCGCACTGGTTCCGGAGAAGAGGGCCCGGGCTTGTCGGCTGCGCAAGACGCTGGAGGCCATGACGGCCGTTGGAGGTAGTGAGCGCAGACCGAAGCGTGCCATCAGCACAGGGTTCGGTGGCACGCGCAACAGCGGGCCGGTCACGTTGTCCAGCAGCTGCTGCGCACGCTTGACGAAGGGGCCGTGCAGGGCCGTCCAGATTTTCCGATCCGCTGCGAATTGGGCGGTGGTAGCCGCGAGCGTTTGGTGCAGGAGCACGCTCGGTGCGTCATCGAGCGGATGAGCCAGCGGCATGTCGTGGAAATCCCAGCTCAGGCCGTGGCTTTGCAAGTCCAAGTGCCGGAACGCCTTGCTGCCGTAGGCAAAAGGATGGGCCGCCGCACCCAGATCGATCAAGGCCTCGCCATCAAATGCCCGGGCGCTTGCGGCGGCACCCCCGATCTCCTCGTTCCGTTCGTAGACATCCACTTCGATTCCGTTTTCGGCAAGGATCGCAGCGGCGGTCAGGCCATTGGGGCCGGAGCCGATAACATGGGCGCGCAGTGTCATATAACTTGTTTCCGTATCTCAGTTCGGTCAAACTCAGCGAAAGCGCTCGGCCCATGAACTGTCGCTGAACTCCGATAGTTGGCGAATCTGCGATTCGGCACGCAACTTCAGATCGCTCAGCAAGGCTTGGTCCAGCGTCGGCTCTTCACCAACCATGAGCAGCAGGGTGCGCCACATGCTGTGCTTGGCATTCAGCAGGCCGGTCAGCACATCGAGCTGTGTCTGAGCCAGCGTCTTGCGGCGCTGCCGCAGGGGATTGAGCAAGTTGATCTTGCCCAGAAGCTTAGCCCATGGCTCGGCAAGCAATGCAAGGCCGTGGGGCTCACGGCCCAGCTTTTGCAAGATGCGCTCGAGATCCTGCTGGTCTTCCTTAACCTGCAACCAGAGGGAGTGGAAGACGTCCGCATGTTGAGTATCGGCCCACATCCGTTTGGCGCTGGCGAAATGTTCCAGCCCGGCAGCGGAACCCAAATGGTGTTCACTGAGGTATTTATGCAATTTCTCGTGATCAATTGGCTTCTTCACTACGTGGCATCCTCAAGAAACTAGGCGATTTCATCCACCCGGAAAGCTTTTAATCCGGTCCCTTGTGCACCAGCGTAGGGAGAGTCCGGTGGCGATGTTATGCATGCGACGCGAACTCATGGGAAATCACCAGAAACCCGTGGCAGCTCTGGTGGAATTCGGGCGATGTGGAGGAAGACGCAGTTCGCGGAAATGTTGCGTTCTTCTTTGCGTTTCCTGTGATTCGGAGCCGGCATGCCGAGCCGAGCCGCAAGCCCGCATAAACTCCAGCTGAAGCAGAATCGACATCCCGGAAGGATAGTGCATGCCCAGAACTTTCGGGATCGAGGAAGAGTTTTTCCTCGTGAATCCCCAGACCGCGACTTTGGCCACGGTCCCGCCCGGCTTACTGGGGGATCTGCAGGGCGAGAACCTGGCTGGGGCAACGCTTGTCCCGGAGCTCCTCCGTCCCCAGGTGGAACTTGTATCCGGAATTTGCACCAGGGCATCCGATGCCTTGGAAAGCTTGCTGTTGGGTCGACAGAAGCTGCAGGAAGCGTGTGCGGGTGCAGGCCTGGCGGCAGTAGCAACTGGCACGCCGCCCTTCCTTCCCGGAGCGACGGAGGTGTCCGAAGGGCAGCGTTACGAGGATATCCGCCAGTTCGTGCCGGGGATCGTGCGCGAGCATTACATCAACGGGCTGCATATCCATGTGCATATCCCTGACGCCCCAACCGGGCTGCAGGCCATGAACGTGCTGCGCCCGTGGCTTCCAGCACTGACTGCCATTGGGGCGAACTCGCCGGTCTGGAACGGTGAGCTTTCCGGATTTGAGTCCTGGAGGATGGTGCATTACCGCCGTTGGTCCGTGATAGGCGTTCCTCCGGCGTTCGACTCCATGGAGCACTACCAGCGGATGCGCCGGATAATGCTCGATTCCGGCGCCCTGCTCGACGCTGGACATATCGGCTGGGCCGTGCGCCTGTCTGAGCGCAACCCCACCATAGAGGTGCGCACGGCCGACGGGCAGTTGACGGCCGACGAATCGGTGGCCATAGCCATGCTGGTTAGGGCTCTGGTGGATACCGGTCTCGCGCAGGGAGGCGTGGCCAAGACCGTGGAGGACCGGCTGCTGGATCTCGGTCTGTGGCATGCCTCCAAAATGGGCCTGTCAGGACCGCTATTCGATGCGGGAACCGAAACCAGACTGGAGCCGGAGCAAGTGCTGGGGCAATTGCTCGACTATGCCGGCGAACATCTGGCGGACAACGGCGATCTCGATTTCGTGCAGAACTACTTCGCGCGGATCACCTCTGTCGGGAACGGCGCGCAACGGCAGCGCGCAAGCTGGGCACGCGGGGGAGGCACGGCACTCGTCCACGACGCCCAGCAGGAATTCGCCCGGGAAACGATTTCGGAACTCCGCAGCAACCCATGACTGGCTGGCGCGTTTCGAGCTGGCTCGAATGCCTCGTGTGAATTCTCTGGTAATCCGTACCCCGGCCCGGTCAACCGGTTGGCCATTGCCTATAGTCGTTTTTTCAGTATGTGTGCATTAAGGAGCAGGTGGAGAAGTGGAGCTTCCAGAAGATCGCGGCCGGATCAGCGAATCTCTTTTCGAGGTGCTGAGAACCTACGACCCCGATGTCGATCTGTCAGGTTTGGAACATGAGGCCTTCAAAGTCCTGGACTCGGAAGACATCCTCCATAGCGAGGACATCCAGATTGTCCTATTCGTCCTCTACGAACTGCACTACCGCGGGTTCGATGGCATCGATGCACGCTGGGAATGGAACCCGCCTCTGCTGGGCCTTCGGGCAAAGATCGAAGAACAGTTTGAGGCACGATTGCGGCAGATCGCCGGGGATCCAAGTTTCTCGCTCGGATCTGCCCAGGATACGGCTCGACAACTTTTCGCCCTTGCCAGCGCGGACGACGGACCATCGGTCTCGACCTACATATCCCGGCATGCGACGGTTGAGCAGGCGCGTGAATTCCTGATGCACAAGTCCATCTACCAGCTCAAGGAAGCCGACCCGCATTCGTGGGCGATTCCACGCCTGACAGGGCGCGGAAAGTCCGCATTGATGGAGATCCAGTTCGACGAGTACGGGGCAGGCAGGCCCGGCGCCATGCACTCCGAGCTGTTCGAGACCACCATGCGGGGGCTGGGGCTCGACTCCGAGTTCGGAGCCTATATCGAGTCGCTGCCTGCCATCACGCTGGCGTCGGTCAACATGATGTCGTTCTTCGGCCTGCATCGTCGATTGCGCGGCAGCATCGCCGGCCACCTTGCCATCTACGAGATGACATCGTCGATCCCCAATGCCAGGTATGCACGCGGATTCCGGCGCCTGGGCTTCGACTCCCCGGTGACAGACTACTTCGATGAGCATGTGGAAGCCGATGCGGTCCACGAGCAGATCGCCGGTCGCGATCTGGCGGGCGGATTGATCGAGCAGGATCCCAGCATCGCCGAAGCGGTGTTCTTCGGCGCGCAGGCGGCTTGCGCCATCGACGCGCTGGTGGGAGCCCACCAGCTTGAGGCGTGGGGCCGGGGCCGTTCGTCCCTGCGCCAGCCGAAAGTAAAGGTCGAGGCATGAGCGCGGAGGGAGCGCAGATCGTGGTCTGCCCGCAGGGGCCGCTGATTCTCCGTGGCGACTTCGAGATTCTCGACGCGGAGGGCGAAGCTGTTCCGACAAGCCGTGAAACCGTGGCGTTGTGCCGTTGCGGAAGCTCGGCCATCAAACCGTTCTGCGACGGCACGCACAAACTCAAGAAGTTCGAAATGCCACGTGACTGACGGCGAGTCCCCTCCAAGCCCGACGGAGCTGATGCGGCCAGATCGATGGAGCCGGAGGACTCGGAGCGCAAAAAACATCTTTAATGCCCCGGGGTCGCTTGCAGCCGCCGTATATTAGGTGAAGACCTCGTCCCCCCGACTCCGGAAGAGCTCTGCATGCCCATCCTGAATAAAGACATGACCCTGTGCATCTCGCTGTCCGGCCGGCCGTCGAATATCGGCACCCGCTTCCACAACTACCTGTACGAGGAACTGGGGCTGAACTTCATCTACAAGGCGTTCTCCACCGACGACTTGGCCGGTGCGATTGCCGGCGTCCGCGCCCTGGGCATCCGCGGCTGCTCGGTGTCCATGCCTTTCAAGGAGGACGTCATGGCGCTGGTGGACACCATCGAGCCTTCGGCGGCGGCCATCGACTCGGTGAATACCATCGTGAACACCGACGGCCACCTCAGCGCCTCCAACACCGACTTCGATGCGATCGCCACGCTGATCGGGCGCCACGAGCTGGACCCGTCGGCGAACGTGCTGGTCCGCGGTTCCGGGGGCATGGCCAAGGCGGTGGTCGCGGCATTCCGCGATGCCGGCTTCGAGAACCTCACGGTGCTCGCGCGCAACATCGCCGCGGGAGGGGCGCTGGCGCAGAAGTACGGCTACGCATTCATCGATGCCGATCCGGAACCGGGCCACCAGGTGCTGGTCAACGTCACGCCGCTGGGCATGGACGGAGAACAGGCCGCTATCCAGTCATTCAGCGATGCGCAGATCGCCGCGGCGGAAACGGTGTTCGACGTGGTCGCGTTCCCCAGCGAGACCCCGCTGGTCGCCGCCGCACGGGAGCACGGAAAGCAGGTCATCACCGGGGCCGAGGTGATTGCCCTGCAGGCCGCCGCGCAGTTCGAGAAGTACACGGGACATGGGCTCAGCGAGGATCAGGTCGTCCGTGCCTCCGAGTTCTCCCGACAGTAGGAACTGAAAAACCCTGCACCGCGCGTGCGGTGCAGGGTTTCCCTGTAATAGGCGTTTTCTAGCCGCGCAGGGTGACTTCGACTTCTTCCATCGCCTGCCCGGCAGGGTACTGCCCGTTGAACATCTTGGAGCCGTCTTCAGTCACCACGGCCGAGAACCGGGTTCGGGTCATGCCCATGGCGTGCGAAACTCCGGTCTCGGTCAGTTCCGCGATGGCGGTGCGGCCCTCGGGGGTGTCGATGGTCAGGAAGATCGACTCGCCCTGGTTCTCGATGCGCGGTTCGTTCAGCTCGAGCTTCATCATCCCGCCGTGGCCCGAGAAAGACACGCGCCCGTTGAACCAGATCTCGTTGTCGGGAACGTCCACCGCCGGGTGCACGGGGAAGGCCAGCGCGTTGCCGACCTGCCACACGCCATTCGAGGCCTCGATGCGGCCGTCAGCCAGCGATGCAATGTATCCAACGAACGAGGCCTTGACACCCCACTGAAGATGCGGCTGGAAAGCGTCGCCTGCCATGAGTTCCTCCATAAAGATTTGCGGTTGACCCCAGTATTTCACAGCACCAGCGGGAGCCTGCGGCCCATTCATCTGCCAGCGAATTGTTAATACCGAATATTAAAAAGCACAGCTGGCAGGGGGATTCCTGCCAGCTGTGCGGGGTCGGCTACTTGACGAAGCCGTCGGCGACGACGAGCGCCTGTTCCAGCTTGTCCAGCGCCTCGATGAGCACGTCGTCCGGGATGTTCAGCGCCGGCACCACGTGCAGGCGGTTGAAGTTCGCGAACGGCAGCAGGCCTGCGGCGCGGGCCGCGGCGATGACCTGGTTCATTTCCGGCGAGCTGCCGCCGTAGGCGGCCAGCGGTTCGCGGGTTTCGCGGTTGGTGACCAGTTCGATCGCCCAGAACACGCCGGTTCCGCGCACGTCGCCCACCGACGGGTGGTCGGCCTTGAACTGCGCCAGGCGCGGGCCGATGATCTCATCGCCCAAGCGCTTGGCATTGGCAACCAGGTCCTCTTCCTCCATCGCTTCGATGGTGGCAACCGCCGCCGCGCAAGCCAGCGGGTGGCCCGAGTAGGTCAGCCCGCCCGGGTAGACGCGCTCGCGGAAGGTCTCGAAGATCTGCGGGGAGATCGCCACGCCGCCCAGCGGCACGTAGCCGGAGTTCACGCCCTTGGCAAAGGTCATCAGATCCGGAACAACGTTCCAGTGGTTCACCGCGAACCATTCGCCCGAACGGCCGAAGCCCGCCATGACCTCATCGGCGATGAACACGATGCCGTACTTGCGGGTCAGCTCGCGCACGCCTTCCATGTAGCCTGCCGGCGGCACGTAGATGCCTGCGCTGCCCGGGATCGACTCCAGGACCAAGGCGGCGATGTTCGATGCACCCTCGAGGATGATCGTGTCTTCCAGGTGCTTCAGCGCGCGCTGGGTCTCTTCGGCCTCCGTGGTGGAGTTGAAGTAGGAGCGGTACGGGTAGGCGGGGAAGAAATGCACGACGCCGTCGGAGGCGTTGTCCGAGGCCACGCGGCGTGGATCGCCGGTGACGTTCACCGCCAAGTGGGTGCCGCCGTGGTAGCTGCGGTACGCGGAGAGCACCTTGTGCTTGCCGGTGTGCACGCGGGCCATGCGGATGGCGTGCTCGTTGGCGTCGGCGCCGCCGTTGGTGAAGAAGATCTTGTCCAGGTCGCCCGGGGTGTGCGAGGCGATCAGCCGCGCCGCCTCGGAGCGAGCGTGGTTCACGTGCTGCGGGGCGATCGTGGCGATCTTGCCCGCCTGCTCGATGATCGCCGCGACGACCTTCGGGTGCTGGTGGCCGACGTTCGTGTTCACCAGCTGGCTGGAGAGGTCGATGAGCTTGTTGCCCTCGCCGTCCCACACGTACGAACCCTCGGTCTTCAGGATCGTCATCGGGTTGAACGGGCCCTGCGCCTGCCAGGAGTGGAAAACGTGCTCGCGGTCAAGTTCGTGGGCACGCTGGCCGGCTGCGATCTGCTCGCTGGTGATGTCGCTGATTTCGGTAGTCATTGGTCCTAGTCGTTCTGTGGGAAGCCGAGGTTGATGCCGCCGTGGCTCGGGTCCAGCCAGCGCTTGGTGACAACCTTGTTGCGGGTGAAGAACTTGAAGCCCTCCGGGCCGTAGGCGTGCTGGTCGCCGAACAGCGAGGCCTTCCAGCCGCCGAAGGAGTGGTAGCCCACCGGTACCGGGATCGGCACATTGACGCCGACCATGCCCACCTGGATGCGGTTCTCGAAGCGGCGGGCGGCGCCGCCGTCGTTGGTGAAGATCGCGGTGCCGTTGCCGTACTTCGAGGAGTTGATCAGCTCGACGCCCTCGTCGAATGACTCCACGCGGACCACGGACAGGACCGGGCCGAAGATCTCGTCGGTGTAGATGCTCATGTCGGTGGTGACGTTGTCGAACATGGTCGGGTGCAGGAAGAAGCCTTCGCCGTCGGCGTCCACTGTACCGGTGCGGCCGTCCAGGGCCAGGGTGGCGCCGGCGGCGATGCCGGCGTCGATGTAGCCTGCGACCTTGTCGCGGTGCTCGCCGGTGATCAGCGGGCCCATGTCGCAGCCGCGGGTGCCATCGCCCACGCGCAGGGTCTTGGCGCGCTCGGCGATCTTGGCGACCAGCTGATCGGCGATGCCCTCCAGCGCAACGACCACGGAGATCGCCATGCAGCGCTCGCCGGCGGCGCCGAAGCCGGCGTTCACCGCCATGTCGGCTGCCAGGTCAAGGTCT
Source organism: Arthrobacter sp. AG1021 (assembly GCF_003633665.1). NCBI lineage: Bacteria > Bacillati > Actinomycetota > Actinomycetes > Micrococcales > Micrococcaceae > Arthrobacter > Arthrobacter sp. AG1021. Next base: position 32,543 of record NZ_RBLB01000006.1, read on the forward strand.
GCGTCGGGAAGCACCAGCATGTGGTTCTTCGCTCCGCCGAAGGCCTGCACGCGCTTGCCGTTGGCAGTGCCGGTGGAGTAGACGTACTGGGCGATCGGGGTCGAGCCCACGAAGGAGACCGAGGAAATGCGCTCGTCGTTCAGCAGGGTGTCGACCGACTCCTTGTCGCCGTGCACGACGTTCAGCACGCCGGCAGGCAGGCCTGCCTCGGCGAACAGCTCGGCCATCCAGTTGGCGGCCGACGGGTCCTTCTCCGAAGGCTTGAGCACCACGGTGTTGCCCGAGGCGATGGCCACCGGGAAGAACCACAGCGGCACCATGGCCGGGAAGTTGAACGGGGAGATGATGGCCGAGACGCCCAGCGGCTGGCGCATGGACTGCACGTCGACGCCGGTCGAGGCGTTCTCCGAGTACTCGCCCTTGAGCAGGTACGGCGCGTTGCAGGCGAGCTCCACGACCTCCAGGCCGCGGGCGACCTCGCCCAGCGCGTCGTCGAGCACCTTGCCGTGCTCGGCGGTGATGATCGCCGCCAGCTCGCCCTTGCGCTCGGTGAGCAGCTCGCGGTAGCGGAACATGATGGCGGTGCGCCGTGCCAGGGAGGTGTCGCGCCAGCCCGGGAAGGCTGCGTGCGCGGAGGCGATCGCTGCCTCGGTGGTTGCCTTGGAGGCCAGTGCCACCTCGCGGGCGACCTCGCCGGTGGCAGGGTTGTAGACCTTGCCGGTGCGGTCGTCTGCAACGTAGTTGGCGTTGTCGATCCAGTGCTGCAGGGTTGATGTCAGCGTCGTGTTCATCGTGGCTCCTTGTTGTCCTCGAATGGATTCCTGAATTCATCATCGGGCACGAACATGGCCTGCGACACAGGCAGTATGTAATGATTTATCGTGACGCTGCGACGATGTGTAAAGGTGCGAGGATGCTGACTGTCAACGACGTGCTGGCCCTGCCGGTGGTGCAGGAGGCCGATCCGCAGCTGCTGTGCGCCGACGGGCTGGACGCGGAGCTGCGCTGGGTGCACGTCACCGAGTCGGAATCCAACGTTGACCTGCTCTTCGGCCGCGAGCTGGTGCTCACCACGCTGCGCAACGTGACCGACGTTCGCGGCTTTTTGGAACAACTGCGCGACGCCGGCGCGGCGGGCGTGATCATCGAGGCACCGGGCGAAGCGGAACTGCAGGTGGCAGGGCTCGGGTTCCCCGTCATCAGGCTGCGCCGCAAGGTCCGTTTCGTGGCCATCACCGAGGTCATCCACCAGAAGCTGGTCGCCCAGCAGCTGGCAGACCTGCAGTTCTCGCGCAGCGTGCACGAGATCTACACCGAACTCTCGCTCTCAGAGGCCGACGAGCAGGCCATCGTCGAGCGCACCGCCGGGCTGCTTGACGCTCCGGTGGTGCTCGAGGACGTGCGCCACCTGGTCCTCGCCCACGCGAACGCGGATCTCGACGACTGGATTTCCCGCTCCCGCTTCGTCGGCTACCTGGAGCACACCGGGCGCTCGGCGGGCGCCGAGAACTGGCTGCAAACCCCGGTGGGGGCGGCCCGCCGCCGCTGGGGCCGGCTCATCGTCCCGGCCGCGCTGGAGGACGATGCCAACGCCGCGCTGGTGCTGGAGCGCGCCGGCCAGGCGCTGACCATCGCCCGGCTTTCCGGGCGCGACGACCGCGAACTGCTCTACCAGGCGCGAACCTCGATGCTGCACGAGCTGCAGGCCGCGCACGGCTACGGCGACAAGGAGATCGCGGTGCGCGCCCAGTCCCTGGGCTTGGACGCCGCGCCCTACTACGTTCCGCTGGTGCTCTCGCTGGCTGCCGGGGAGCGCACCCCCACGGAGACCCAGCTGGCCGAGCGCGCCGCGCTGGAAGTCATCGAGCAGCTGGCCGACACCCTGCACCTGGGGGTGCTCGCCGGGTCGCTGAAACCCGGCTACCTGGCGGTCATCCTGCCGGTGCGCGCCCGCGAGCTGGTGGATTCCGCGTTGCAGGGCTTCACCCGCCGGCTGGCCGAGCAGCTGGCCGAGCCGGTGGCGATCGGCGTCGCCGCCGAGGGACCGCTGGCCGCCTGCCTGGCCCGGCTGGACGAGGCCGCCCATGTCGCGCACATCGTCCCGCACCTGCCCACCCGCGCCCAGCCCTACTACCGCTTCGCCGACCTGCGCCTGCGCGGGGTGCTCTCCGCGATGGGCGCCGATGCCAGGCTGCGCGCCTTCGCGCACACCGAGCTGGACGGCCTGCTTTCCCCGCTCGACGAGGACGGGCTGCAGCTGCTGGAGCTCTACCTGGCCCACGGCGGCAACAAGTCCGCCCTGGCCAAGGCCGGCTATTTCTCGCGCCCCACGCTCTACGCCCGGCTGGCCAAGCTGGAGGACAAGCTCGGGGTCTCGCTGGAATCCGCCGAGTCCCGCGCCAGCTTGCAGGTGGCGCTGCTCTGGTACCGCATGCACGGCTAAGCGTACGTGGCCAAGCCTGCACGCCTGTTACAGGGCGAGGCACGCCGGAAATCACCGCGCACCGGGTTATCCCCACCGTGCAGTACTGTCGCCCCGAGCCTGCCGCCGCCCGGGCACGCTGGATCCATGAGCACCAGCAGCGAAGCACTGATGAACCTGTCCCAGGCGGACAGGCTGCTCGGATCGGCGGTGAGCGCCCTGTCCGACCCCGACGTCCCCGCTGGGCACGCCGCCTATGCGGCGCTGCTCATCGAGCACCTCGCGCAGCAGCTCAGCCGCGCCCAGCTGCGCGCCGCGGAAGCCGTGCGCCGCACCGGCGCCCACAAGCTCGACACGGACTCGCTGCAGGCCATCGCCGACGGGGGCCTGGAGCCCACGCCCCAGGACGTCGAGGCCGCCGCCGGCCGCACCACCGTCGCACGCACCCACTTCAAGAAGGCGCTGGACCTGCTGGCCGGCTGGCTGAACGTGCCGGTCTCCACCGCCCGCGACCGCTTGGCCGCCGCCGACAGCCTGATCGCACAGGTCACCGACGCCGGCGAGCCGGCCGGCCCCGCGCTGCCGGTGCTGGCCGCAGCCTTCGACGATCCGGACACCGACCCACGCCTGGTCATCTCCGCTGCCCGCAAGATCAGGGCCGCGGACAAGGACCTGGGGACCGGGCCCGAGGCGGAGCAGACCCGGGCCGAACTCCAGGAGCTCTCGCTGGAACTCATCCGCAGCCAGCCGGCCACCGCGCGCAAGCACATCTCCGCGCTGGTCGCCCAGGCGGTGGGGGAGCGGCGCCCGCCCGAGGCCGTGCTCTCGCAGATCGGTGTCTACCCGCTGGGCATCCGCAACGGGCTGGAGCGCTTCCTGGTCAAGCTGCTGCCCTCGCAGGGCGAAACCATGCACGCCATCTTCCGCGCCGTCGACAACCCGAAAACCATGGCCGGCAACCGCGACGCGCTCGCCGAGCAGGCCGCCGCGCTCACCGACGACGACTCCGCCCCCGGCTGGGACGACGAGTCCACCATGCCGGACTGGGCCAAGGCCGGCTCCGCAGCCGACGACTCCGCTGACGACGACCCCACCGGCGACCACTCCGCCGGCGACCACTCCACCGACGGCACCGGAGACGAAACGCCCGACGACGACTGCCCCAGCGGCTTCGATGCGGATATCTGCCCCGAGGATGACGACAACGAGTGCGGAAACCGCCGGGAAGCAGACCGCGAACCCGGCACGGACGCCGAGGCACCTTCCGGAACCCCGCCCGGCGCAGTTGGCGGCACGGCGCGAACGGCTGCGAATGACGCGGCGGTTACCGGTCTCTTCGAGGATCTGCGCCCTGAATTGCGGCATCTGCTGGGTCTGATGGCGGTGCTGCAGGCCAACGGACCGGGCGCCCTGGCGGCCGACGGCCACGCGGTGATCACCCCGCAGATCGGTGTGCTACTGGACTACGACAAGATGCTCGAAACCGGCCGGGACTTCGCGGTCAGCACCTCAGGCATCCCGATTCCGGCGGGCCAGGCACGCGCCATGGTGTGCAACGCCGGGCTGTACCCGGTGGTGCTCAACGGCAAGAGCCGCATCCTGGATCTCGGGCGCACCCAAAGGCTGTTTTCCAAATCCCAGGCCCGGGCGATCCGCGCCGCCTACCGCGGCTGCGCCTATCCGGGGTGCAGCATGCCGGCGCACCGCTGCGAGCTGGACCATCTGGACAAGTGGGAGCTCGGCGGCCGCACCGACATCGAGACCAGCGACCTGTATTGCGAAATCCACCATATCGCCCGGCATTGCGGGCTGTTCCACGCGGTGAAGGTCAAGGGCTCGCGTCCCATGGTGCTGCTGCCCAGGGAGCTGGACCCAGAGCAGCGCCTGCAGTTCAATACCTACTTCTTTTCGCCCTCTGAAGCCCTGCGGTTGGCCGAGTGGGCGCGGCAGGCCACGGTGCTGTGGCGGGCGGGCAGACTGGACGCCAGCATCGCTGACCCGTAGGTCCTGAAAGGATCGCTGACGTTGGCCCCGCAACGGAACCGGGGTTGCACGGCCGGACTCGGAAAATCCCGGATCAACTTTTCAGAAGGGACCCGGCGCTCGTGGTCATGCCGGTGCCCTCGAACCCGTCCAGCCATTCGGGGGAATGCCCGTGCACGTCGTCCGGGGGTAAATTGGTCCGACGTCGCGGCAGTGAATCGGTGCACGAACACATCGCGCCCAGCTACCGCCCCGGCCGAGCAAAGTCGAAGGCGCAAAGCTTGACCGGCTTCGAAGGGCACAACAGCCCGCATGGCAGTGGGTGTGGATACCATCGACGGTGCGACCCTAAACGCCGTCTGGAAGCCCGAAGCGGTAGAAGCTGCCGATTCGGTGAGTGCGGTGCTAGTCGGCCGCAAGACGCTCTCAGTCAGTGCAAACCTTGCTACGGAGCGGGCATCCCGAATAGATCGCTCGATTGCCGGACACGGGCATATGCTCCTGAAGACGGGACGATGGCAGTGATCCGAGGCGCCCCCGGGAGAACGTGACAACTCTGGCGAGAACCGAATCATCCAGCGAAGCAATGACGATCAAGGAAAGTCGCGCGAGCGGAGAACCGCTAACCTGCCTATTCCCGCCGGTAGCTCGCACAAACGGACACCGACCCACTATCTTGTTTTTCTGAAAAGTTCACTATTCCGATCAGATGGCGGCTGGTTAGAACTACGGGGTGACCGCGTCCCAGGCAGTGGCCAAGGCATTCGTTAGTGGTTCGCCGAGCCCGGCCGAAGATGTTCCACGGCCATGGCGGTCCAGCTTTGAGCGGTGAGAACCGCCAGCCGTTCCTCGTTGACCGGCATGCCGAACGCCCGACGCCGGAAAGCCATGAACAGCGGCGCCATGAAAACCATGGCCATGGCGTCGGCGGTCGATTCGTCGGGGCACACCTCGGCATCGACCAGGGCCCGGGCCAGCGGCTTCGAGCCGGGAAGAGTCTCCGGCAGCAGCTGTTTGGCCAGCATCCGGTCCTGGTCTGCGGCGTCGAAGACCGGGCGCATCAGCACCGCTGCTTCGGCCCAGCGGGACAATCCCCGGAGCAGCCACTGCTGGATTTCTTCAACCCGGGGATCGCGCAGCAGCGAAACAAGTTTCCGGTAGTCAGGTTCGAAATCTTGTTCCGCTCGGTGTCTCAGCTCGAAAAGCAGATCGCTCTTGCGGCGGAAGTGCAGGTAGAAAGTCGCCCGGCTTGTTCCGGCGCAGGAAGCCACCTCGTCGATCCGGCTGTTCTCATAGCCCCTGGCAGCGAAAACCACCACTGCCGCGTCGATGATCAGCTCACGGGTCGCTGCCTTCTGGCGTGCGCGCAGGGATGGAGTCGCAACGGCATTTCGGTACGGTGGCATGACCCCATGCTAGACAAATTCCGGTTTTCGTCTAGTCACTCGACGCCGCGCCGGGTGGATTGACCGTGTCTCAGGTGGATGGTTTGGTGGAACACACCACGTGCCCGGACGTGCGGAAACGGAAGACGGCGGGCGTCCTTCCCGCCGCAGGGTATTCCGGTGCCGCCAAGGACCGGACGGGCGCCGGGCCTTCCCGCCGGAACGACGGCAACTCCACACGGAAAGAAGCAACACATGAGACTTGCAGGGAAACGCGCGCTGATTACCGGAGCGGCTTCGGGGATGGGTGCCGCGCACGCACGCGCCTTCATCGCGGAAGGCGCCACCGTGCTGCTCGCTGACATCAACGACGAAGCAGGACGTGCGCTGGCGGCCGAGCTCGGAGACCGCGCCAGCTACGCGCACCTGAACGTGGCGGACGCCGGGGACTGGGAGGCCGCGGTTGCGCAAGCCGTGGCGGAATTCGGCGGGCTGGACGTGCTGGTGAACAACGCCGGTATCCACGACGACGCGCCGCTGGAAGACACCACGCTGGAAAGCTGGAACCGGGTCATGGACATCAACCTGACCGGCGCCTTCCTGGGCATGCGCGCGGCGGTTCGCGAGCTGAAGAAGTCAGGAGCTTCCTCGATCGTGAACGTGTCATCCACCGCCGGACTGGAAGGCTACCCGAACCGGCACGCCTACTGCGCGTCGAAGTGGGGCCTGCGCGGGCTGACCAAGTCCGCGGCGCTGGAACTGGCCGACTTCGGTATCCGGGTCAACTCGGTGCACCCCGGCGCGGTCGCGACGGCGCTGACCCAGGCGCTGCGCCCGCTCACCGAGGAGGACCTGGCCGGCAACTCGCTGGAGCGCTTCGCCCGGCCGGAAGAGGTCAGCGGCCTGATCCTCTTTTTGGCCAGCGACGAATCGAGCTTCTGCACCGGCGGAGAGTACGCGGTCGACGGAGGCATCTCCGCCGGGACCAGGTACTAGCCGGCCAGGGGCGTGGCAGCTAGTCCGCCGTTCCGTAGAGACGGCGGACGTCCGCGCGCCCGGACTCGGACCACGGCGCAATCCATGGGCCGGTGCCCTCGGACACGTCGCGCACACCCTCCTCAAGCCAGAGGTAGGCCCCGTCGAGCAGGTCCTCGGCGACCTTGTCGTCGTGCGAGGTGCCGTCCCACAGGTGCTCGAAATGGTCCTCGCAGCGCCGGGTGGCCTGTTCGCAGAACGCCTGCGCCAGGGTCTCGGCGGAGAAGCGCTCGGGGGCGGTGGAATCCAGCAGAGCTGAGGTCTTGGCGATCACCGCTGCCATGGCGAACAGCTCGGCTCCGATGTCCACGATGTGCCCCAGGAACACCTGCTGCTTCTCCAGCCCTGCCTGCCAGCGCGCCATGCCGGCGAAGGTCTGCCGGGCCAGCTTGCGGCTGGTGCGCTCGATGTAGCGCAGATGCTTGGCCAGCGGGCCGTGCTCCGAGTAGGTGCCGGGCAGGCTGCCGGCGCCGGCGACGAGCTTGGGCAGCCAGCGGGCGTAGAATCCGGAGGCCTCGCGCGCCGCGGCGGCCTTTTCCGCCAGCGTGGAGTCGGCCACCGCCAGCGCCCCGGCGGCCTGCAGGTGCGCGTCGACGGCTTCGCGGGCGATCAGCAGGTGCATGATCTCGGTGGAGCCCTCGAAGATGCGGTTGATGCGCAGATCGCGCAGCAGCTGCTCGACCGGGACCGCGCGCTCCCCGCGGGCGGCCTGGGAGGCGGCGGTCTCGTAGCCGCGCCCGCCGCGGATCTGCACGAGCTCGTCGGCGATCCGGCAGGAGACCTCGGAGGAGTACAGCTTGGCCAGCGCCGCCTCGATGCGCACGTCCTTCATGCCCGCGTCCGCCAGCAGCGCGCTGACCTCGAACACCGCCTCCAGCGCGTAGGTGCTGGCGGCGATGTAGGCGAGTTTGGAGGAGACGGCCTGGTGCTCGCCGATCGGGTGGCCCCACTGCACGCGGGCGGCGGACCATTCGCGCGCGATCTTCGTCGCCCACTTGCCGGCGCCGGCGCACATCGCGGGGATGGACAGGCGCCCGGTGTTCAGGGTGCTCAGCGCGATTTTCAGGCCAGTGCCCTCGCGCGAGAGCCGGTTGGCGGCCGGCACGCGCACCTGCGCGAAGCGGGTCACGCCGTTCTCGATCCCGCGCAGGCCCATGAACGCGTTGCGGTTCTCCACGGTGATGCCCGGCGCGTCGGCCTCCACGATGAATGCGGTGATCCCGCCCTTGCCGGCCGGGACCTCGCCGCAGGCCTCGTGGGGTTCGACGGCGGCCATCACCACCAGCAGCTCGGCGACCACCCCGTTGGTGGTCCACAGCTTCGCGCCCTCCAGGGTGTAGTAGGCGCCGTCCTCGCTCAGCGTCGCACGCGTGCCCAGCCGCGCGGGGTCCGAGCCCACGTCGTTCTCGGTGAGCAGGAAGGCGCTGATCGCCCCGGCGGCGCAGCGCGGCAGGTACTCGCGCTTCTGCGCCTCGGTGCCGAAGGACTTGACTGGCTCGGGCACGCCGATGGACTGGTGGGCGGAGAGCAGGGCGCCGATCGCGGGGCTGACCGAGCCCACCCGCATCAGTGCGCGGCCGTAGTCCAGCAGGCTCAGCCCCAGCCCGCCGTACTCGGTGGGGATCTTCATGCCGAACGCGCCCACCTCGCGCAGCTGGGCGATGTATTCGTCGGGCACCCGGGAATCCGCCTCGATGCGCCCGGGGTCGAACCCGTCCAGCACCGTCTCCAGCTCGGCGATGAAGGCCGCGCCGCGGGCGGCGGCTTCCGGATCGGGGGCGGGCAGCGGTTCGATGAGCGAGAAGTCGACCTCGCCCATGTAGATGCCCTTGGCGAAGCTCGGCCGCTGCCAGCCCTGTTCGCGGGATTCTTCGGCCAGTTCGCGGGCCTTGGCGGCGTTGATGTCCATGGCAGTACCCTTTCGAGACCGGGCGGCAGGCCACCGCCTGGAATGCCCAGCCTAGTCCGGGCAGGCGTGCACCGCTAGGGTGGCGCCCGCGCTAGGACAGCGCGCGCAGGTGACCGGGCATGCCCCGCGGCGCGGCGTCCCGCAGCCCCGGCAGCACCATGAAGGCGTGTCCGAAAGTCAGCTCGTGCAGGGTGCGGGCAGGCACCCCCAGGGTGTCGGCGATCCGCGCGGTATCCAGCCGGTCTTCGCCGCGCAGCGACGGGAACACCAGGGAGAACACCCGCGAGGCCAGCGGGGCGCGGCGCGGCGCCGGTTCCAGCGCCAGTTCCTGCACCAGCCAGCTGTAGCTGGCGTCGCCGAGCATGCCGCATTCGCGGGCGTGGGACAGGATGATCCGGGCCGGGACGCCGAACAGCTCCTGCAGGTCAAGCAGCTGCGGCAGTTGCAGGGTGTCGCCCATGCGCGCCTGCAGCGATAGCGCCGGCAGCAGCAGGCGCGCGGCGAACTGCTCCGCCTCGGCTTCGGCCGCCGCATGCCCGTCGGCTCCCAGCGCGGAATGCAGCAGCAGGTGGCCCAGCTCGTGCGCCAGCTGGTGGCGCTGTTCGGCGCGGTCCCCGGCGGCCAGGAAGATGAACGCCTGCCCCTCTTCCCAGAAGCTGAAGCTGGTCCCGGATGCCAGGCTGAGCACCCGCACGCCGCGCGATTCGAGCACGTAGATCAGGTCGGGCACCGGCCCGCAGCCCAGGTTCCAGTCCAGGCGCAACTGCGCGGCGGCGGCCTCCGGGTCGAACCCGGTGTAGTCGGGCACCTCGGTGTCCGGCAGCGTGTAGTCGGCGGTGATCAGGTTGTAGAGTTCGACCCCGGTGCGGCCCAGCGCCGAGCAGGCGGTTTTCTGCGCCCGGCTGATGCGCCGCGGGGTGCGGAAGAAGATGCGTTCGACATCGATCCCGGCAGCCGGCGGGCGGTGGAAGTAGCCCGGGGCGCAGCCCAGCGCGCCGGCCAGCTGCCCGGCCAGGGCCTCGGGGGCGCCGCAGGTTTCGTAGCGGCGGACGGTGGATTCGCCGACCTGAACCAGGCGGGCGAGATCCAGGGTGCTATACCCCGCCGCGTGGCGGGCGAGCGTGATTCGGGTCGGTTCCAGCATGACGTTCCTGCTTCCATGGCTGCTTAATCCACACAGTAGTGTCACAGGCCACAAAGCACCAATCGGGCGCAGCCAGGTTACACCGGCCGCGCCCGAAGGGTGTGGAAACTAGATCTTGCTGGACGCCTCGGAGAGCACCGAGCGCAGGATCGACTCGATCTGGTCGAACTCGGGCTGGCCGATGGTGATCGGCGGCGCGAGCTGGATGACCGGGTCGCCGCGGTCGTCGGCGCGGCAGTACAGGCCTGCCTCCCACAGCGCCGGGGTGAGGTAGTCGCGCAGCAGCCGCTCGGATTCCTCGTCGTTGAAGGTTTCCTTGGTGGACTTGTCCTTCACCAGCTCGATGCCGTAGAAGTAGCCGGCGCCGCGCACGTCGCCCACGATGTCGATGTCCTTGAGCTTCTCCAAGGTGGACTTGAAGGCGTCGGCGTTGCGATGCACGTTGCCGTTCAGGTCCTCGCGTTCGAAGATGTCGAGGTTCGCCATCGCCACCGCCGCGGCCACCGGGTGACCGCCGAAGGTGTAGCCGTGGTAGAAGGTGGTGTCGCCCTTGGTGAACGGCTCGAACAGCTTCTCGGAGGCGATCATCACGCCCAGCGGGACGTAGCCGCTGGTCAGCGCCTTGGCGGAGGTGATGATGTCAGGGGTGTAGCCGAAGTCGTTGCAGGCGAACATGTCCCCGATGCGGCCGAAGGCGCAGATGGTCTCATCGGAGACCAGCAGCACGTCGTACTCGTCGCAGATCTCGCGCACCCGGTCGAAGTAGCCCGGGGGAGGCGGGAAGCAGCCGCCGGAGTTCTGCACCGGCTCCAGGAAGACCGCGGCGACCGAGTCGGCGCCCTCGAATTCGATGGCCTCGCGGATGCGCTCGGCGGCCCACAGCCCGAAGTCCTTCTCGTTCTCGGAGAACATCTCCGGCGCGCGGTAGAAGTTGGTGTTCGGCACGCGGAAGGTGCCGGGAACCAGCGGCTCGAACGGGGTCTTCATCCCCGGCAGCGAGGTGATCGCCAGCGCGCCTTGCGGGGTGCCGTGGTAGGCCAGCGCGCGGGAGATGACCTTGGTCTTGCCCGGCTGGCCCTTGAGCTTGAAGTACTGCTTGGCTAGCTTGAACGCGGATTCCACCGCCTCGCCGCCGCCGGTGGTGAAGAAGACGCGGTTCAAATCGCCCGGGGCGTAGCCTGCCAGGCGCTCGGCCAGGTCGATGGCCGGCTCGTGGGCGTAGGACCACAGCGGCATGAACGCCAGCTTCTCCGCCTGCTTGGCCATGACCTCGGCCAGCTCGGCGCGGCCGTGGCCCGCGTTGACGACGAACAGCCCTGCCAGGCCGTCGATGTAGCCGCGGCCGGCGTCGTCGTAGATCATGTGTCCCTCGCCGCGCGAAATGATCGGCACCTTGCCCCCGTTGTGCAGGCCGGAGTGCCGGGCCATGTGCATCCAGAGGTGGTCGCGGGCGGCTTGCTGGCGGTCGGTGCCAAGTGGAGTATTCATCGTGTTCCCCAGTTGTATTCCTGTTTTTTGAGTGAAAGGTAGGTGAAGGTGTTGGTGCTGAGCACACCCTCGATGCCGCGGATGGTGCTGATAACCCGCAGAAGGTCTTCGTCGCTGGAGCAGATCACCTCGGCCAGGATGTCCGCATTGCCGGCGGTGACCACGCAGTAGTCGACCTCGGGCAGTTCGGCGATCCTGTCGGCGGTGGAGCTGATGTCCGATGCGGCGACGATGCTGATCATCGCCTGCCGGGTGAAACCCAGCTCCAGCGGGTTGGTGACGGCCACGATCTGCATGATCTGGCTGTCGGCGAGCTTCTGCACACGCTGGCGGACGGCCGCCTCGCTCAGGCCCACGGCCTTGCCGATGGCGGCGTAGGAGCGGCGCCCGTCTTCCTGCAGCTGCTCGATGATCTCCTTGGAAATCTCGTCGATGCCGGCGCTCGCCGGTGGCGGCAGTGTCATGATCATCCTCGTCTCAACAGCGTTAGCCACGACACTACCGCCACCGAATCAGTTGCGAAAGGGGTTTATCAATAAAGTTTTCGACGCTATGGGGAGGATTTTAATGTGGAATCTTTTGCCGGAGTCTTGTCAGCGCCACCTCGACCTGACAGGATGTTCCTCAACACGAATCGTGTGATCGATCGCACATGCAGCGATGAGAAATGGGGGAGATGGTCCGATGTCGCACTCGCACAAGACGCCGCAGGATCCACAAATTCGAGCACTGGTCAACGCCATGAGCCAGCGCAGCCTCAGCCGCCGTTCGGTGCTCGGCGCCGCCGGCGCACTGGGCCTGGGCGGGCTGCTTGCCGCCTGCGGCACCGGTGGCGGCGGAGGTGCCACGGCGGGCCCTGCTCCGGCCGTGACCGACGTATCCGCATCGGATCCGACGCTGAACTGGGCCAACTGGACGCTCTATCTGGACTACGACGACAAATCCAAGACCTATCCGACGCTCGAAGCCTTCAGCAAGCAGAGCGGCATTACGGTGAACTACTCCGAGGACGTCGACGGCAACGACACCTACTACGGCAAGGTGCAGGCCCAGCTGAAGGCGGGGCAGGACATCGGCCAGGACATCTTCACGTTGACCGACTGGATGGCCGGGCGCGTGATCCGCCAGGGCTACACTCAGGCGCTGGATCTGGCGAACATCCCCAACAGCTCCAACCTGTTGCCGAGCCTGCAGGACGTGGACTTCGACCCGGGCCGCGAGCACTCGCTGACCTGGCAGTCCGGCTACGCGGGCATCGCCTGGAACAAAGCGAAGTACCCCAAGGGACTGAAGAGCGTCTCGGATCTGTGGGATCCGGCGCTGAAAGGCCGGATCACGGTGCTCGACGAAATGCGCGACACCATGGGCCTGCTGATGCTGCAAGACGGCGTGGACATCTCCGGCCAGTGGGGCCAGGACGAGTTCCAGAAGGCGCTGGAGGTGCTGCGCGGGAACATCGACAGCGGCCAGATCCGACAGGTCAAGGGCAACTCCTACAAGGAGGACTTCATCTCAGGAGACGCCATCGCCGGCATCGTATGGTCAGGGGATCTGGTCCAGATGAACTTCGAGAACGACGACCAGTGGGAATTCGTGATCCCCGAGGCCGGCGGCACGCTGTGGAGCGACAACCTGATGGTTCCCATCGGCTCCCCGCGCAAGGCGAACGCGGAGAAGCTGATGGACTACTACTTCCAGCCGGAGGTCGCCGCCCAGGTGGCGGCCTATGTGAACTTCATCTGCCCGGTCACCGGGGCCAAGGAGGCGATGGAGAAGATCGATCCGTCGCTGATGGAGAACCCGCTCATCTTCCCGGCCGAGGAGGATCTGGCCAAGGCCCACGTCTTCCGGTCGCTGGAGGCGGACGAGGAATCGAGTTTCGCCGCAGATTTCCAAAGTGCCATCGGCGCATGATTCATAGGAGCATGGCATGACGCGCCAACGCGCTATCAATAACCAGCGCCGACGGCTGTTGCAGGGCATCGAGCAGGCGCAGGCTTCGCGCCGCTCGGTGTTGGCAGGAGCGGCGGGCCTGGCCCTGGCCGGGCTGCTGTCCGCCTGCGGGACCAAGGGCACCAGCTCGGGCAACGCCGCGGCGCTGGCCCCGGCCACCGACCTGTCGGACAGCGAAGCCGTGGTGAACTGGGCCAACTGGACCCTGTACCTTGACTACGACGAGAAGGCCAAGAACTACCCGACGCTGCAGCGCTTCATGAAGGAAAGCGGGCTGAAAGCAAAGTACGCGGAGGACATCGATTCGAACGACTCCTACTACGGCAAGGTGCAGGCCCAGCTGGCCGCCGGGCAGGACATCGGCCAGGACCTGATGGTCTTCAGCGACTGGATGACCGAACGCATCATCCGCCAGGGCTACGCCCAGGAGCTGGACCACAACAACATCCCGAACATCAAGAACCTGCTGCCGGCGCTGCAGGAGGTGCGCTTCGATCCGGGGCGCAAAAAGTCCCTGACCTGGCAGTCCGGCTACACCGGCCTGGTCTGGAACAAGGAGGCGTTCCCCAAGGGGCTGCGCAACGTCGAGGACCTGTGGGATCCGGAGCTCAAGGGACGCATCTTCATGCTCGACGAGATGCGCGACACGATGCCGATGCTGATGCTCGACGACGGCGTGGACATCGCCGGGTCCTGGGGACAGGTCGAGTTCGGCCGCAGCCTGGAAGTGCTTGACCGTAATATCCGGAACGGGCAGATCCGCCAGGTCAAGGGCAATGCCTACAAGCAGGATTTGATCAGCGGCGACGCGATCGCCGGCCTGGCCTATTCGGGGGATATCACGCAGCTGAACTTCGAGGAGGGCGGCAAGTGGGAGTTCGCGCTGCCCGAGAGCGGCGGCCTGCTGTGGAGCGACAACTTCCAGGTGCCCATGGGCTCGCCGCACAAGAAGAACGCGGAGAGGCTCATGGACTTCTACTACCAGCCCGACGTGGCCGCGGAGGTCGCCGCCTACGTGAACTACCTCTGCCCGGTTCTCGGTGCCCAAGAGGAGATGGAGAAGTTCGATCCCGAGCTCGTGGAGGATCCGTTGATCTTCCCGACCGAAGAATTCCTTTCCAATACCAGCTCCGAGCGCGAGCTGTCGGTGGAGGAAGAAACAGATTTCCAGAACCAATTCCAGGAAGTGATCGGGGTATGAACGCCAATCTTGCACCCACCCTGCCAGAAACCCGCACCTCGGGGGCGGACCTTGAGCTGCGCGGCATCACGAAGCGCTTCGCCGAGTTCGTCGCCGTCAAGGACCTGGACCTGCTGGTCCCTTCAGGCACGTTCTTCGCGCTGCTGGGCCCCTCGGGCTGCGGCAAGTCCACCACGCTGCGCATGATCGCCGGCCTGGAGGCACCCAGCGAGGGCAGCATCTCGATCGGCGGCGAGGACGTCACCTCGCTGCCCAGCCACAAGCGGCCGGTGAATACCGTCTTCCAGTCCTACGCGCTGTTCCCGCACATGAGCGTGCTGGAGAACGTCGCGTTCGGGCTGAAGCGCAAGAAGGACCCCGAAGCGATGGCCAAGGCGCAGGCCGGGCTGGAAATGGTGGAGCTGGCGCATCTTGCCAACCGCAAGCCGGCCCAGCTCTCCGGCGGCCAGCAGCAGCGAGTGGCCCTGGCCCGCGCGCTGGTCAACCGCCCGCAGGTGCTGCTGCTCGACGAGCCGCTGGGCGCGCTGGACATGAAGCTGCGCCGGCAGATGCAGCTGGAGCTGAAGACCATCCAGACCGAGGTGGGCCTGACCTTCATCCACGTGACCCACGACCAAGAGGAGGCCATGACCATGGCCGACACCGTCGCGGTCATGAACGAGGGGCGGATCGAGCAGATGGGCCCGCCGCGCGAGCTCTACGAGCTGCCGCGCACCGCGTTCGTCGCGAACTTCCTGGGCAAGTCGAACCTGATGCGCGGCGAGGTCACCGGCAAGCGCGCCGGGCTGCTGGAGGTCGACGTCGCCGGGCACAGCGTGCTGCTGCCCGAGGACCGCGCGGTGCAGACCAGCGGGCAGGTGGTCGTGGGCGTGCGCCCGGAGAAGATCACCATCGACCGCACCTCCTCCGGGGCGGCGCACAACGAGCTGTCGGGCACCGTGATCGACGTGTCCTTCACCGGCACCACCACCGAATACCTGGTGGACGTGCCGGGCATCGGGCGCATCGGCACCTTCTCGCAGAACCGCGGGCAGCAGCCGGCGGCCGTGGGGGACACCGTCTACCTGTACTGGGAGGCCGACTACTCGTTCGGCCTGGCCGGCGACGAGCGCATGGACGCGGGGGTGGAGCAATGACGCAGACCATCAGCAAGTCGGGCCTGAGCGACCTGCGCAGCAAGGATGAGATCCGCGCCGAGCGCCGCAAGGGGCGCACCGGCATCTACCTGGTGGCCCCGGGGCTGCTGGTGCTGGCGCTGTTCTTCGCGCTGCCGGTGGTGGTGCTGCTGGCGATGAGCCTGTACGTGAAGCCGCCGGGAGCTGAGATCGGCGAATTCGTGCCGGGCTTCGAGATCGGCAACTACATGACGGTGCTCTCGGCCTACTGGCCCGAGCTGCTGCGCTCCTTCTGGTTCGCGCTGATCGCCACCGTGCTGGCGCTGCTGATCGGCTTCCCGATGGCCTACCTGGTGGCGGTGCGGCTGCGCGAGAAGCCGCTGCTGCAGGGCATCCTGCTGGTGCTGCTGATCGCCCCGTTCTTCTCCAGCTTCATCCTGCGCACGCAGGCGTGGAAGCAGATCCTGGCTGACGAGGGCTTCATCGCCCAGGCGCTGAAGTTCGTGGCGATCCTGCCAGCCGACGGGCACCTGACCGCGACGCCCTTCGCCGTCGTCGCCGGCCTGACCTACAACTTCCTGCCGTTCATGGTGCTGCCGATCTACGCGAACCTGGGCCGGTTGGACACCCGATTGCTGGAGGCCGCGGGCGACCTGTACGCCAGCCCGATGAACTCCTTCTTCAGGATCACGCTGCCGATGAGCGCCCCGGGCATCTTCGCCGGCACGCTGCTGACCTTCATCCCGGCGGCCGGCGACTACGTGAACTCCGCACTGCTGGGCAACAACCGCAATACGACGATGATCGGCCAGGTGATCGATTCCAGGTTCTTCAAGGTCATCGACTACCCCGGGGCGGCGGCGCTGAGCTTCGTGCTCATGGTCTCCATCCTGATCCTGGTCACGATCTATATCCGGCGTTTCGGCACCAAGGAGCTGATGTAAATGAAATTGGGACGCTGGTTTGTTCCCGTCGTCGGAGGCCTGGCCTTCGTCTACCTGCTGGTGCCGATCGTCTACATCTTCGTGTTCTCGTTCAACGATGCGGGCCGCACCAACCTCGAATGGCGCGGTTTCACCTGGGATAATTGGGCGAACCCGTGCGGCGCCCCGGCGGTGTGCGAGTCGCTGGCCAATTCGCTGCAGGTCGGCATCGTCGCCACCCTGATCGCCACCGCGCTGGGCACCTGCATCGCGCTGGGCCTGGTGCGCTACAAGTTCCGCTTCCGCAAGCTGACCGACGTGCTGATCATCCTGCCGCTGGCCACCCCGGAAGTAGTGCTCGGCGCCTCGCTGCTGGCGCAGTTCCTGAACCTTGGATGGGAGCTGGGCTACTGGACCATCGTGATCGCGCATACCGTGTTCTGCATGTCCTTCGTGATCGTCACGGTCCGCGCCCGGGTGTCCTCGCTGGATCCGCGGCTTGAGGAAGCCGCCGCCGACCTCTACGCCTCGCCGCGGCTGGCGTTCTGGAAGGTGACCTTCCCGCTGCTGCTTCCGGGCATCGTGGCCGCCGCGCTGCTGAGCTTCGCGATGAGCTTCGACGACTTCATCATCACGAACTTCAACTCCGGCAACTTCCAGACCTTCCCGAAGTTCATCTACGTTTCGGCCACCCGCGGCATCCCCGCCCAGGCCAACGTGATCGGCTCGGCGATGTTCATCGTCGCCCTGCTGGTGGTGATCATCGGGCAGATCATCAGCTACCGCAAGAAGAAGCAACTGGAAAAGGTCTAAACACGCCTGCTACAGAGGGAACCTGGCACGCCCGGGTTCCCTCTGTGGCGTCCCGGCGAGAATCTGTCGTTGTTCTGCGCTGTCACCCGAGGAGAAATTCGCATACTATGGAGCCCTCAGCACCGTTCTTTCCAAGAGAGTGACAAAATGCTTCCCCCTTAGTGCGAGGTGCTTCGCATCCTTGGAATGTTGAAAGGGCTGCTGTGGGTCGCTTGCGGCCCGCAAATTAATACCGTCGCACCGCTGATGCTGCGGGAGCGATGCACGACCACAGAGGGGACAACTTCATGGGCGAGACACCGGTTTGGCTTTCGGAGCAGGAGCGCGAAGCATGGCTGGGGCTGAATGCGGTGTTGACGCTGCTGCCTGCCGCCCTCGATTCGGACCTGCAGGTTCTGGATGGCATTACCCTTTTCGACTACCACATGCTCGCGATGCTCTCGGAGTCCACGGGGCGAAAGATGAGCATGACCAAGCTGGCATCGCGCACCAGCGCTTCGCTCTCGCGCCTGTCGCACGTGGTGAAGAAACTGGAGGTCCGCGGTTGGGTGGCACGCGAGCAGTCCGAAGAAGACGCCCGTGTGAAAATCGCCTCATTAACCGACGCTGGTTGGCAGGCTGTGGTGCGCATGGCACCCCACCATGTGGCAACTGTCCGTGCGCTGCTCTTCGAATCCCTGAGTGACAAGGACATTAACGATCTTCGACGAATTACCCGCAAGTTGACCGCGGGGATGGACCCGGAGCATTGGATCCTGCAGGACCCTTCCAAGGATTTGGAACCCTGAGAAATTCTCGATAAGCTTATCTGGCGTTAATCGCGCATGCCGTAATGCCATCTTTTGGGATCTTGGCATGCACGAATAGCCCGTAATACCGAATGTCGCAACCCACTGAGTACGGGGAAAATGCTCGATCGGCTGCGAAGTTCACCGTCTTACATACTTTAAGGCTCTTCGGTTGGTTCTCACCCAGCCTGGTTTCTTCCTAGTGTGCAGTAATAACGGTGTTTCACTGGTTGGCGGGACTCATAACGCAGATGTGCTGTCGATATTCACTTATGGGCAGCACGCGCGAGTACCGTCGAATTTTTACTACTAACTAACTGAGGAGTGATCATGGCAGCTGTTTGCCAGGTAACCGGTACTACTCCGGCCTTCGGACATAGCATCTCCCACTCGCACCGTCGCAACAAGCGTCGTTTCGATCCGAACATCCAGAAGAAGACCTACTACGTGCCTTCGCTGCGCCGTAAGGTGACCCTGACCCTGTCGGTCAAGGGCATCAAGGTCATCGATGCCCGCGGTATCGACGCTGTTGTTGCAGACCTGATTGCGAAGGGTGTGAAGCTCTAAAAATGGCAAAGAAGGATAAGGACGTACGTCCGATCATCAAGCTGAAGTCCACCGCCGGCACCGGTTTCACTTACGTAACCCGTAAGAACCGTCGTAACGACCCAGACCGCATGGTTCTGAAGAAGTACGACCCGGTAGTCCGCAAGCACGTAGAATTCCGAGAGGAGCGCTAAGACATGGCCAAGAAGTCCAAGATCGCAAAGAACGAACAGCGCAAGGTCATCGTCGAGCGTTACGCTGAAAAGCGCCTCGAACTGAAGAAGACCCTGATCGATCCAAACGCCACCGACGAGGCTCGCGAAGCAGCCCGCGTTGGCCTGCAGAAGCTGCCACGCAACGCTTCCCCAGTGCGCGTTCGCAACCGCGACGCCATTGACGGCCGCCCACGCGGTACCTTCCAGAAGTTCGGTATCTCCCGTGTTCGCTTCCGCGACATGGCACACCGTGGTGAGCTCCCGGGCATCACCAAGTCTTCCTGGTAAGACCTGCAAGTCTTCTGACTTAGCGAAAGCCGCACTCCTTCGGGAGGGCGGCTTTCGCCGTTAAGCCCGCTTCCTGCGTTGCCACCAGCGGCGCGTGGCCTGGTCGGGCTGTTCCTCATGGGCCGGGGCGGCGGCGCGACGTCGCTGCTGCCAGGCAAGGACCTCGGCGGTGGCATCGCGCAGGGCGGTGATCACCGGAGGGCCGCCCAGCAGCTGGCGCCGGGCCTCGATAACACGCTGGTTGAAGTCCTCGATATGTTCGCGCACCGCCGCCTCGGTAGGCAGCTGGTCCAGCGTCTGGTCCATATGCTCGTCCTCCACTCGTAGCGTCAGCGCCGGCGGGCCGAGACCGGAGATCTTCTCGCGGTGCATCATCGACTTCAGCCACCAGTCCGGATCGGTGGTGTTGGTGATGTGGTCGATATTCTTTCCCGCCAAGGCGAGGTTGTCGAAGTCGCCGCGAGCAAAGGCCTCGTCCAGCACGGAGTTCGCGACCTCCCAGGCCTCGTCCTCGGCGTAGAACTGCAGGGGAGTGCTCGGAGCCTTGTCCACTGGGGCCATGCCGGTGGCCTCGGCGTATTCGTCCACCGGCAACTGTTCGCCAGCCGATTGGCTCAACTTGTAACGGGCGGCGTTCAGTGCCGCATTCTCGTCAGGTTTCGGGGCACCCATGGCTCTATTTTCCCACCGTGCCACCGCGTGTTCAAGGATGACCCCTGCGCCGTGCGGGCGGGCATGGCGTATTCGCAGCCGAACCGGCCCGAGCCTTCCGGAACCCGCAGCGGGCGCATAGTAGCGTGGAAGCCATGCAGCAAGCCACCGGTAGACATTCAGCACCCCAGTACACGCAACCGCTGGGCGACGTCCATGCAAACCGCGGCCGCTGGGCCGGCCTGGGCCGAGGCAGGACCGCGGTAGTCACCGGGGCCAACGCCGGGCTGGGCTTCTTCACCGCGCTGGCCCTGGCCGAGAGCGGGGCCACCGTGCTCATGGCCTGCCGCAACCAGGCGCGGGCCGAACACGCCGCCGCGCAGATCCGCCGACGCGTGCCGCAGGCGCAACTCGAATTCATGCAGTTCGACGCGGACTCCATGGCCTCCGCGGTGGGTCTGGCCGCCGAACTGCGCGGCCGCACCATCGACGTGCTGGTCGCCAACGCCGGCATCATCCACACCCCGCGCACGCGGCAGCCCGGGCTGCTCGGCTACGAGCAGGTGATGACGACCAACGTGCTCGGCCATGCGCGGCTCGTGGGGGAGCTCGCCGCAACTTTCGCGTCCCACCCGCTGCGCTTCATCGCGCTGGGCTCGATGTCCACCCTGATGCTGCAGGCCGACCCGCAGAACCTGAAACTCGAGCAGGACTACCACCCCTACCGGGCCTATGCGCAGTCCAAGGCCGTGCTGCAGGGGTTCGGCTTGGCTCTGGACCGGCGCCTGCGCCAGCTGTCCTGGCCGGCACGCTCCATCACCGTGCACCCAGGTTATTCGGTGTCCGGGCTGACTCCGCAGATCGCCGGCGTCAACGAGCCCGGCTACGCCAAACGCCTGCAGGGGCAGCTGCAGGCCGGTTTCGCGCAGGGCAAACACGAAGGCGCGGTCGCCATCGTCGAGGCGGCGCTGAACCCGGACCTCGGCTCCGCACCGACCGGCGTGTACCTGGGGCCCAAATACGTCTCGAAGGGCCCGATTACACTGGCCAGCCCCGCAAAGAGCACCCGCAGCAAGCAACTGCAGCAGCGCGCCTGGCAACTGTTCACGGCGGCTAACGACGGATTCGACCCGTTCGCACATGGCTGATTTCGTGAACTTTCACACCTCGAATGGCAGGAGAAACTCCATGCAATCCGCGGATTGATGCAGGAATTGACGGTTATTGCTGGTAAGTTCATCTCTGATAAGTCCGTGCGACCGCGCGGCGTTCGAGGTCTGAACCGGGCCTTGGACCACTAGTCCAGGAGGACATACATTGGCTATGAACCGTAGCGAACTTGTTGCCGCTGTTGCAGCGAAGACCGAAAACTCCCAGGTTGCCGTCAACGGTGTTCTGGATGCTGTTTTCGACGTTTTCGTTGAGCAGATCTCGCAGGGCGAGAAGGTTTCGATCCCAGGCTGGCTGGCAGTGGAGCGCACCGACCGTGCAGCTCGCACCGGCCGCAACCCGCAGACCGGCGAAGCCATCGAGATTCCTGCCGGCCACTCGGTGAAGCTGACCGCTGGTTCGAAGCTGAAGGCCGCTGTCGCCAAGAAGTAGTACCCCGATCCTTCCCGCAGCCGCCCGCCGGAACGAAGCTCCGCTTCGGCCCGGCGGGCGGCTTCGTTAAGCGTTTTAACGCCGTTCGGGTCAAGAATTGCCGCCTTTGGGCCCAAAAAATGGGCAATAGCTGAAAAAATCCCGGAGAATACGCTGTTTTCGGGCGTTTCTCTCCCTCAGGTTTGGTATGTTCTTGACTGATAAGTCCGTGCGACCGCGCGGCGTTCGAGGTCTGAACCGGGCCTTGGACCACTAGTCCAGGAGGACATACATTGGCTATGAACCGTAGCGAACTTGTTGCCGCTGTTGCAGCGAAGACCGAAAACTCCCAGGTTGCCGTCAACGGTGTTCTGGATGCTGTTTTCGACGTTTTCGTTGAGCAGATCTCGCAGGGCGAGAAGGTTTCGATCCCAGGCTGGCTGGCAGTGGAGCGCACCGACCGTGCAGCTCGCACCGGCCGCAACCCGCAGACCGGCGAAGCCATCGAGATTCCTGCCGGCCACTCGGTGAAGCTGACCGCTGGTTCGAAGCTGAAGGCCGCTGTCGCCAAGAAGTAAGCACCGCAAGCTTTCCTGAAGGCCCGGTTCCACGCGATGTCGCGGACCCGGGCCTTTGGCATGCCCCGGACTTTGAGGCAATCTTCTACTTCGCGTAGAATCAGCGGTGATCACCTACCCGTCGACGAACGGCTGAACCACGTGCCCAAGAACCCAGCGATCCGCGTTGTGCGCGGTTGGCTCGCGGCTTCAGTGTGCACCTGGACCGCGTTCGCCGCCCACGCGCACCAGGCACCGACCAAGATGTCGCTGATGGTAATGCTGCTGATCACCTGCGTCTCGGCCGTGATCGCCATGGCCATGCTGGGACGCAAATTCTCGCTGTGGGCCACCAGCCTGGTGGTTGTGCTCAGCCAAGGGCTGTTCCACTTGTCGCTGTCGGTGATGAGCCATGGCGAGACCGGGCCGCTGGCCGCAATGGAACACGCGGCCCATCACGGTCCCGTGGATCTCTCGGGCCAGATCGTCGAACAATACGCCCAGGTGCAGAGCGAATCGATGCTCTACGCCCACGTGCTGGCCGCCGCAACCAGCATCCTCGTGCTGAACGGCGCCGAGCGGTTGCTCGTTCCGCTGCGCGGGGTGCTTACCCTGGGATCAGCCCGACTGCTCCTGTCCTTGATCCGCATTCCGGTCCCGGAACTGCGCCCGATTCCCGGCTACTACCCGCTGCGTTTCCAACTCAAGCTTGCGCAGCTGGGCAGGTTGCCCGAACGGCGCGGACCGCCTTCCTTCGTATTGAGCGCCTGAACCCCATCAATACGTACTCCCCCGGACCCCGGGGACCTGGAAGGACCACTGTGAAACTGCGTAACAACATCTCCCGACTGATCGCCGGCGCGGCGGTCGCACTGCTGGCGGCCTTGGGAACCGTCGGGGCGGCCAACGCCCACGACTTCCTCACCGGCTCCAGCCCGGAGAACGGCGCTAGCGTGAAGAGCTCGCCGAAGGAAATCACGATGACCTTCTCCGCGGAACTGCAGCAGCTCTCGGGCACCGACTCGACCGTCGTCGCCTTGAGCCAAGCGGGCAAGAAGGTCGCGAGCACCGCCAGCACCAAGGGCACCACCGTCACCGTGGTGCCGGACGCCGAGCTTGCCTCCGGCGAATACACCCTGGCCGTGCGGGTGATCTCCTCCGATGGGCACCCGGTGGAGGACTCCATCAACTTCACCGTCGACGCACCTGCCTCTGCCGTGCCGAGCGCAACCGCTTCGGAAAGCGCTCCAGCGTCGCCGAGCGCGGATCAGCCCACCGTACAGCCGGTCCAGCCGGTGCAGGACCTGGGCGCCGGGATGAACCCGGTCGTCTGGATCATTGCTGGCGTCGTGGTGCTGGGCGGCGTCATCGCCGTACTGGTCAAGTTCATGCGCAACACCAAATAATCTTCCCCATTCCTAACCGGCGCGCCCGACGTGCCGTTGATTGCGCACGCCGGAAAATCGTGCCGCCGGTTGCACACCGAAAGCTTGAGAAACCCATGAACACCAAGAACACCCTGAAGACCACCGCCGCCCTGCTCGGACTGGGACTGCTGCTCACCGGCTGCGCCCAGGACGGCGCGAACGCCACCGGGGCGGCGGCTTCCGAAAGCCCGGCCACCCAGGCATCCTCCCTGCAGGCCAGCGAAACCTGGGCCAAGGCAGCCCAGACGGGCATGACCGCCGCCTTCGGCGTGCTGCACAACGCCGGCAGCACCGACATCGAACTGGCCAAGGTCGAGGATCAGGCAGGCAACGTCATCCAGATCCACGAAACTACCGGTACCGGCACCGACGCGAAGATGTCGCAGCTGGACGGCGCGCTGAAGATCGAAGCCGGCAAGGACGCAGTCCTTGAGCCCGGCGGAACCCACCTGATGTACATGGACTTGAAGGCCCCGCTGGTCGCCTCGGAAACCGCGTCGCTGACCCTGAGCTTCAGCGACGGATCGAGCACCGAGGTGCCGTTCGAAGTCCGCAACTTCACCGGCGCCAAGGAGAGCTACGAGAATCACGGCGGCATGGACCACGGCTCCATGGATCATGAATCGATGAACCACGATGGCTAATGCACCAACCCGCCGGATGCTGCTGGGCACCTCGGCGGCCGCGGCGCTGGGCGGCGTGCTCGCCGGCTTCGGCACCTCGCAGGCCGTGGCCGGGCCAGCCACTGCCGCGGCGCCCGCGCAGCAGGGCCCGCAGTACCTCCCGTTCCACGGGAAGTACCAGTCCGGGATCCTGGACGCGCCGCAGGCCCACGCGGTCTTCGTCGGCTGGAACCTCAACTGGCGAGACGGCGGCAAGAAGGACCAGCTGCGCTCGCTGCTGAAGATGATCACCGACGACGCGCAGCGGCTGACCGCCGGGCGCGGAGTGCTGGCTGACACCGAGGCCGAAATGGCAGCCGGCCCCAGCGACCTGACCCTCACGGTCGGGGTCGGCCAGAGCCTGCTGGATGTCATGGGCGGCGCAAAGGTCGGCACGCTGCCGGGCTTCGCGGGGGACAAGCTGCACAAGCGGTACGGGCAGAGCGATCTGCTCATCCAGTTCTGCGGCCAGGACCCCACGGTGCTGGCCCACGCGGTGCGCGCGGTGTCCAAGAACCTGCGCGGGCTGGCGGACAAGCAGTTCATCCAGCGCGGATTCATGCACCAGCGCGGCTCCGGCGACACCTTCCGCAACCTGTTCGGACAGGTCGACGGGGTCAACAACCCCCAGGGGGAGACCCGCGAGCTGGCAGTGTTCGGCACGCCGGATCAGCCCAGCTGGATCGCCAATGGCACCACGCTGGCGCTGCGCCGGTTCGAGATGGACCTGGAAGGCTGGGACGAGGTCGCCACCTCGGGGCGCGACTTCGCGCTGGGGCGCCGGCAGTCCGACGGCTCGCCGTTGACCGGCAGCGTGCCGGAGGATCCGGTGGACCTGGATGCCGTGAACGAGGTGGGGCTGCCGGTGATCGGTGCGAACTCCCACGTGGCGCTCGCGATGCCGCGCAGCGCGCAGGAGGCGATCCACCGCCGCGGCTATAACTTCGTCGACGGCGAGGCCTCCGGGCTGCTGTTCGCCAGCTACCAGCGTGACCCGGCGACCAGCTTCATCCCGCTGCAGCGTCGGCTGGCCGAGGCGGACTTGCTGAACACCTGGCTGACCCCGAGAGGATCGGCGCTGTACGCGATCCTGCCGGGCATCGAACCGGGCATGTACCTGGGCCAGCAGCTGCTGGGCTAGGCCGCTGCCGGCCGGCGGTGTGAGATGCACCGCCGACCGGCAGAAAACCGCCCAGCGGCCTCCGCTCCGGCGCGGGCAAGTGAGATGATGGAAAGGTTATGGCCATAGATACTGCACAGCGCGAGAGCGCGCCAAAAGTCACCCGCTTCATCCTGCCGGGGATCCTGGCGATGGCACTCACCTTCGTGGTGGCGGTGCTCCTCGCCGGAATCGCCGCGCCGAGCCTGCTGGGAGACCCCGGGCCGTTCGTGCGTTGGGCGCTGCCCGCCACCCGAGCCATCCACCACACCTCCATGGCGCTGGCCGTGGCGGCGCTGGTCTTCGCGGCGGCCATTGTGCCGCGCGCGGTGAAGACCAAGCGCGCGGCCGCCGGCGAGGCCGAGGACCAGACCCACGACCACCCGGCCTTCACCCGCTGCATGAACATCGCCGCGGGCGCCGGCGTGGTGTGGACGCTGTCCGCCGCCGGGGTGCTGATGCTGACCTTCTGGGACCTGGCCGGCATCCCGATCAACTTGCGCCCGGAGTACTCCGTGGCGATGCTGGACTACATCATGGGCATCACCACCGGCCGCGCCTGGGCGTGGATGGTCGTGATTTCCGCGATCACCACCTCGCTGGCGCTGGCAGTGCGCTCCAAGACCGGGGTGGGGCTCGCCGCGGTCTTCTCGATGTCCGGCATCATCCCGCTGGCGTTCATCGGCCACGCCTCCGGGGGCGACGACCACTTCGCCGCGGTGAACTCCATCGGCCTGCACCTGCTGGCCGTGGTCCTGTGGTTCGGCGGCATCATGATGCTCGGCCTGCTTGCCCCTGCCATGGGTGGCGAAGCCCCGGGCCGGCAGCGCGGCCAGCTGCTGGCTGGCGTGGTGCTCAAGCGCTTCTCTGCGGTCGCCACCGGCGCGATCTTCCTGATGATCGGCTCCGGCGTGGCCTCCGCGGTCATCCGCGTGACCGAGGTCGGCCAGCTGTTTTCCACCTACGGCTTCCTGCTGATGGGCAAGGCGCTGCTCACGCTGATGCTCGGCGCGCTGGGCCTGATGCACCGCAGCCGGGTGATCCCGAAGCTGCTGGCGGGCGACTACAGCGTCCTGAAGGCCGCCTGGAGCGTGATCGCCGTCGAGGTCGCCATCATGGCCGCGGTGATGTCACTGGCCACCGTGCTGGCCCGCACCGCGCCGCCGACCAGCGACGAGGCCCCACCGGTGGTGTCCCCGGCGCGGCTGCTGACCGGGTACGACCTGCCCGAGGCGCCGACCATGTCCAGCTGGTTCACCGTCTGGCGCATGGACTGGATCTGGGTGGCGGTGTGCCTGTTCGGCCTGGCCTTCTACCTCTGGGCGTTCATCACGCTGCGCCGCCGCGGCGACAAGCCGAGCATCCTGCGCCTGGCCAGCTGGATCGTCGGCTTGGCCGCGCTGTTCTACGTGACCAGCGGCGCCGTCGCGGTCTACGGCAAGGTGCAGTTCTCCACGCACATGATCGACCACATGTCGCTGACCATGATCGTGCCGATCTTCCTGGTGCTGGGCATGCCGGTGACGCTGCTGCTGCAGGCGCTCACCCCGCGCACCGACGGCACCCGCGGGCCGCGCGAATGGATCAACTACGTCATCCACTCGCGCTACTCGAAGGTGATCACCCACCCGATCTTCGCTGCGGTGAACTTCGCCGGGTCGATCGTGATCTTCTACTTTTCCCCGGTGCTGGAACCTGCCATGGTCTACCACGCAGGCCACGAGCTGATGAACCTGCACTTCCTGCTCACCGGCTACCTGTTCGCGCTCTCGCTGATCGATGCGGACCCGGTCCCGAAGCGCTACCCGTACCCGATCCGCTTGGTGGCGCTGCTGGCCACCGTCGCCTTCCACGCCTTCGTGGGCGTCGCGCTGATGAGCACCACCCAGTTGCTGGCCCCGGACTACTTCGGCAACATGGGCCGCAC
Organism: Arthrobacter sp. AG1021; assembly: GCF_003633665.1. Lineage (NCBI taxonomy): Bacteria > Bacillati > Actinomycetota > Actinomycetes > Micrococcales > Micrococcaceae > Arthrobacter > Arthrobacter sp. AG1021. Next base: position 59,715 of record NZ_RBLB01000006.1, read on the forward strand.
CTGGGGCGGCAGCGCCATCGCCGACCAGGAGCTGGGCGCCGGCTACATGTGGGCGATCGGCGAGGTCCCGACCCTGGTGCTTGCCATCATGGTCGCGGTCTCCTGGCTGCGCCAGGACAACAAGGACACCAAACGCTACGACCGCAAGGCCGACCGCGACGGCGATGCCGAGCTGGAAGCCTACAACCAGATGTTCGAGCGCTACAAGAAGATCGACGAGAAGGAAACCCGTGGCTAAGAAGTTCACCGCACTGATGGCAGCGGGCCTGCTGCTCACCCTCAGCGCCTGCGCGGCCGAACCGGCCGAGATGCCGCAGGACCAGACGCACAAGATCGCTTCGGGGGAGTCGGCCACCCAGACCCCGGAGGTGCAGGACCTGAGCACCGCCGAGGTCGCCGCCACCGCAGGCGCCGTGATCGCCGCCAAGCTGGGCTTCCCGAACTCCGCGAAGATCCAGGGCAAGGACCTCAAGGCGCTGGCCGAAAAGCCGACCGATACGCTCAAGGACATCGTGGTGCTGCCGGGCAGCTGCGCGGCCCTGGTCGACGACTTGAACTGGTCCCCGGTGCAGCTGGGCACCGAGGCGGCCCGCACCGACTTCACCAACGAGTCGCAGAACATCACCGGTTCCATCGAGGTCGCCAAGCTGGAGAACGACCAGGACCGCCAGGAGCTCAAGAAGCACTTCGCGAACGTGTCGGCCATCCTGGCTGACTGCCGGAGCGTGAAGATCAACGGGCTTGACTACTCCGAGACCCTGAAGTTCTCCGACCCGAAGGTGGACTCGGTGGATTCGGCGCTGTACTACACGCGCAACGGGAAGTACCCGCAGGATTCGCTGGTGCTGATCTCCGCCACCGGGAACTACGCCGCCATGGTCTCCTTCGTCTCCTCCCAGCCGCTGGACGACAAGACCTTCAACCAAGTGGCCACCAGCATCCTGGACACCGCGATGACCCAGGTGCAGTAGCGCCGAAGGCGCGCGGGGAATACCGCCGGGCGCGCGCTGGTTGCACTGCGCAGGAGTCGAATCCGGCGCCTGCCGGGGCGGCACTCAACGTTGCTTAACACCTTTAGTCCCCACCGGTGCGGTGGCGGATAATTGAAGACAATCTGCCACACCCAGGCAACTGCGAAAGGATGCCCATGAGCGCCACTTCCGATTCGGTCCGAGCCAACTACAAGGTCCGCGCCAGCGAACTGCTGGGCCGCAACTGGCTGAATACCGGCGGCAAGCAGCTGGACCTCGAAGCCCTGCGCGGAAAGATCGTGATCCTGGACTTCTGGACCTTCTGCTGCATCAACTGCCTGCACGTGCTCGACGAGCTGCGACCGCTGGAGACGCAGTATTCCGACGTGCTGGTCACCGTGGGTGTGCACTCCCCGAAGTTCGAGCACGAAGCCGACCCGGAGGCGCTGGCGGCCGCCGTCGAGCGCTACGAGATCCACCACCCGGTGCTGGACGACCCGGAGCTGGTGACCTGGCAGGCCTACGGCGCGCGCGCTTGGCCGACCCTGGTGGTGCTGGATCCCGAGGGCTACATCGTCGCGCACCTTTCCGGCGAGGGCCACGCCCAAGGCCTGGGCTCGCTGATCGAGGAACTGATCGCCGAGCACGAGGCCAAGGGCACCCTGCACCGCGGCGACGGACCCTACGTGGCGCCCGAGGCCCGCGAAGGCGACCTGCGCTTCCCGGGCAAGGCCATCGCGCTGGGCAACGGCAACTTCCTGGTGGGCGATTCGGGCCACCACCGCCTGGTGGAGCTGACCGCCGACCTGCAGCTGGTGCGCACCATCGGCGCCGGCGTGAAGGGCTACGCGGACGGCGACGCGGACACCGCGCAGTTCAACGAGCTGCAGGGGCTGACCGCGCTGCCGGCGGAGCTTGCCGCAGAAGTTGGCTACGACGTGATCGTCGCCGACACCGTCAACCACCGCCTGCGCTCGGTCAACCTGTCCACCGGCGCGGTGGGCACGCTGGCCGGCAACGGCGTGCAGCGCCTGCTGGATGCGGACACCGCGCGCAGCGCGCAGCAGCCCACGCAGCTGGGCACCGACGCGCTGAACATTTCGCTCTCCTCCCCGTGGGACGTGCTCTACCACCCATCGGGCCTGGTGGTCATCGCGATGGCCGGCACCCACCAGATCTTCGCCTTCGACCCGCGCACGTGCGCCGTGTCGGTCTTCGCCGGCAGCGGCCTGGAGGGCCTGGCCGACGGCGAGCCCACCGAGGCGTGGTTCGCCCAGCCTTCGGGCCTGGCCCTGGCAGGGGCGGACGTGTGGGTGGCCGACTCGGAGACCAGCGCGCTGCGCCGCATCGAGATTTCCGAAGGGCACGCCGTGGCCGTGCACACCGCGATCGGCGCGGGTCTGTTCGACTTCGGCTTCCGCGACGGCGCAGCCGAGCAGGCGCGCTTGCAGCACCCGCTGGGCGTGGCGGTGCTGCCGGATGGCTCGATCGCGATCGCCGACTCCTACAACGGCGCGGTGCGCCGCTTCGACCCGTCGACCAACACCGTCTCCACCCTGGCCAAGGGCTTGAAGGAGCCGGCCGACGTGCTGGTGGACGCTTCCGTGGACGGCGACCCGGTGCTGCTGGTGGTGGAGACCAACACCCACCAGCTGGTGCGCATCCCGATCCCCGCCGAGGCGCTGGTCATCGACGAGGGCGCCAGCCAGACCCAGCGCCCCAAGACCCGGGTGCAGGCAGGGGCCCACGCGATCCAGGTACGCTTCGCCGCGCCGAAGGGCCAGAAGCTCGATGACCGCTGGGGAGATCCGACCCAGTTGAAGATCTCCGCCAGCCCCGAGGAGCTGATCCTCGACGGCGCGGGCACCTCCACCGGCCTGACCCGCACGCTGAGCCTGAACCCGCAGGTTGCCGAGGGCGTCCTGCACATCACCGCCCGCGCGGCCGCCTGCGACGGCGAGCCAGGCGGCGAGATCCCGGACCACGCGGCCTGCCACCTGTACCAGCAGGACTGGGGCATCCCGGTGCTGCTGGACGCCGAGGGCGAGAACGAGCTGCAGCTTGACCTGCGCGGCGTGAACTAGCCTGCCGCCAGGCTCCCAGGCCCGTCCCGATGCCGGCCCCGCTCACCGCGAGCGGGGCCGGCATCGGGCATTCAACGGGGTCCCGGTGGTTGCCCCGCAAGCGCCCCGGAAGAGAAATATGAGGAAACCTCAGCAAGTCCGGCGCACGCATGGCTAGACTGGATGCGGGAGGCGCCGGAGGGATCCGGCAGATACTGATGGCATCGCAAATGTTCCGGGCTCTGGAAATACCCAACTACCGCAACTGGGTGGCGGGCGCGCTGGTCTCCAACATCGGCACCTGGATGCAGCGCGTGGCGCAGGACTGGCTGGTGCTCACGGTCCTCACCGACAACGACGGCACTGCCACCGGCATCACCACCGGCCTGCAGTTCCTGCCGATCCTGCTGCTCGGTCCCTATGCGGGGCTGGTCGCCGACCGCTTCAACAAGCGCCGGCTGCTGATCATGACCCAGGCGTTCATGGGCCTGTGCGCGATCGTGCTGGGCCTGCTGGTGGTCACCGAGACCGCGGCGCTGTGGCACGTGTACATCCTGGCCACCCTGCTGGGCATCGGTTCAGCGTTCGACGCCCCGGCCCGCCAGGCCTTCGTCTCCGAGATCGTCCCGGGCACCCATCTGGCCAACGCGGTGGCGCTGAACAGCGCGAACTTCAACCTGGCCCGGCTTGCCGGCCCCGGCGTGGCCGGCGCGGTGATCGCCGCCTTCGGCACCGGCCCGGCGTTCTTAGTCAACGGCGCCTCGTTCCTGGCGGTGATCTCCTCGCTGGTGTTCATGCGCAAGGGCCAGCTGCACCCGGCCAAGCCGGTCAAGCGCGAGCGCGGGCAGGTGCGCGAGGGATTCCGCTACGTGAAGGGCCGGCGCGACCTGCTGCTGATCTTCGGGCTCGCGTTCGTGATCGGCACCTTCGGGCTGAACTTCCAGATGACTAACGCGATGATGGCCACCGAGGCCTTCGGGGTGGGCGCCGGCGAATTCGGCATCCTGGGCAGCATCATGGCGGTGGGCACCTTCGGCGGCGCGCTGCTGGCCGCCCGGCGCTCCAGCCCGCGCTGGCGCTACCTGATCGGCGGTGGCATCGCCTTCGGCATTTCCGCGCTGGCCAGCGCCTGGATGCCGAACTACGTGCTCTTCGGCATCATGCTGGTGCCGGTGGGGCTGGCGTCGCTGACCTTCCTGAACAGCTGCAACACCATGGTGCAGACCTCGGTGCCAGCCCAATACCGGGCGCGCGTGCTGGCGCTGTACCTGATGGTGGTCATGGGCGGCACCCCGATCGGCTCGCCGCTGATCGGCTGGCTGGCCGAGGAGCTGGGGGTGCGGGTGGCGGTGTCCATCGGTGCCGGGCTGTCGCTGGCCGCGAGCATCGCGGCGCTGGTTGCCTGGCAGAAGTTCCGCCACGACGCGGTGCCGCTGCGCGCGCAGATCCGCGAAATGCTGAACCTGCGCTAGCTGCCGCGTGCTGGCCGCCGGCCGGGCCGCAGGCTAGCGGGCGGCCTGCTCGCCGCCGGCCACCGGGGCCACGGAGACCTCGGTGGTGCTGGTGGTCAGGTGCGCGGTGAAGGAGAACTTCTCGGTGACCTTCTTCGCTTCCTTGGCGCCGGTGCGCAGGTCCTGCTCCACCAGATTCACGCTGGCCTTGACCTCCAGCGGGGCCAGGATCCAGGCGCCGTTGTAGTAGCTGACATCGATGGTCGGGTATTTGTCGATGGACCACTTGATCGAGGAGGAATCCACCCGGGCGGTGGTGTTGTAGGCGAACGGGCAGCCCGAGGGCATGAGCACCTGCTGCGTGGCGCAGCCGTCGAGGTACTTCTTGACCTTGGCGCTGATGGAGGCGATGAATTCCTTGGTCGGCTGGGTCTTCAGCGCGATCTGCACCGGCTGCTTGCCGACCCCGGTGACCACCACGCCGCGGGTGTCGGCCTCGAAGTTCTTGGTGCTGAAGCTGGCGTCGAGCACCGCCGGGTAGAACACCGGCAGCGTGCTGGTGCCGGCCTTCAGCGGGATGGCCTGCTGGTTGACGTTGACCTCGTTGACAGTGTTCGCCTTGATCTGCACCGTCGGCAGCGTGGATGGCTCGAAGGCCCAGGTGTCGAAGAACAGCCAGTTCTTGCCGGTGTGGCGCAGTGTGTAGGTGGACTCCTTCTCCACCCCGGCGGCCTTGTAGTGCGCGGTGACCTGGCGCAGATCCGGATCATGCTCGCTGGGCACGGCGGCGTCGACGGTGAAGTCGGTGATGCCTTCCTGGGTGCGCTTGAGCACCTCGCCGTCCAGCGCGACCGCGTCGCCCTGGGGCACCGTGGCCTGCATGAGGCCCAGCGCATGAGCGCCGTCGCCCGCGGCCAGATACTGCTGCAGCGAGGCGACCTGCTTTTGCGGGGAGAAGAGCAGGCGGTTGGCGGCCAGCGCGCCGCCGACCAGCAGGGCTATGACGACAACGGCGGCAATGGCCCACCGCACGGCGATGCGCGAAGCGGTGACGGGCGCTGAGGTACGAGAATTCATCACGTCTCAGGCTATCGGTTTTCACCGCCGACCCTGAAACCGGGCTACTTATTGCGGTGTTTCACCGCCGTTTGCGCTTGCGGGTGCCGAACATGCCGCGCAGCACCTCGCGCCCGAGCATGTTCGCCGCATCCAACGCGAAATCCATCAGCTCGCTGCTCTGCGTGCGCTCGGCAGGGCGCCGCGAGGAGGTCGAGTCCTGCGGTGTCGAATCCTTGCGGCGGGAGCGCGGGGCAGGTTCGGGCTCCGGGCCCTGCTGGTAGTCCGGCATCGGGAAGTCGCTGGCCGGTACCGTGGTGGGTTTGCCCAGGATGGACTCGGCGATGCGCCGGGCTTCCTCGTCGATGTCAGCGCTGGTCGCCGGCCCGCCCTGCGAGCTCGCGGACGCCGGCTCCGGGGTGCCGGGCTGGTTGGCGGGCTGCGCGGCAGGCTGCGCTTGGGCCGGTTGGGCGGCAGCGGGCTGCCCGGTGAGCATTTCATGGGCCGAATCGCGGTCCAGCGCGGTGGAGTACCTGGCCGCCAGGGCGGAAGCGGCGATGATGCCGGAGACCACCGAGGCGTCGGCCGGGCCGATGCGCGAGCCCGGGGAAGACAGCCGCGTCCACGCGGCGGGGGTCGGCACGCCCTTCTCGCCGAGCACCGTGATCACTGCCTCGCCCACGCCTGCCTGGGTGAGCGCGGTCTTCAAGTCCAGTTCGCCGGCCGGGAAGGTGCCCATGACCTCCTTGAGCGCTTCGGCGTCCTTGGGAGTGAACACGCGCACCGCGTGCTGCACCCGGGTACCCAGCTGCGCCAGCACCTCGTCGGGCAGGTCGGCGGGGGACTGCGAGATGAAGAACAGGCCCACGCCCTTGGAACGGATCAGCCGGACGGTGGAGATGATTGCCTCGGTGAAGGCCTTGGACGCTCCCTTGAACAGCAGGTGCGCCTCGTCCAGGAAGAACACCAGCTTGGGTTTGTCCAGGTCCCCGGCTTCGGGCAGCTCGTCGAACAGGTCAGCGAGCAGCCACATGAGGAAGGTGGAGAACAGCAGCGGCTGGCGGTTCAGCGCGGGAAGCTCCAGCACGCTGATGATCCCGGTGCCCTCGCTGCGCAGCAGGTCTGCGGTGTCGAATTCGGGCTGCCCGAAAAACGGGTCCATGCCCTGGGCCTGCAGGATGGTCAGCCCGCGCAGGATCACCGAGGCGCTGGCTGGGGAGACCCCGCCCAGCGAGCGCAGGTCTTCCTTGCCTTCGGGACCGAGCAGGAATTCCAGCACCGACTTCAGGTCCTTGAGGTCATCCAGCGGCAGCTTGCGGGTGTCGGCGTAGTGGAACACCAGTTGCAGGACCTGCTCCTGGGTCTCGTTCAGCTCCAGCACGCGGGCCAGCAGGATGGGGCCGAAGGAGTCCACAGTGGCGCGCACCGGGATGCCGCCGGGGCCTTGGCCCAGGACCAGGAATTCGACCTTGTTGGACCGGGCGGTGAAGCGGTGCCCGATGCCGGCCAGGCGCTCGTCGAGCTTCGCGCTGGGTTCGGCCGGCTGGGCCAGGCCGCTGAGGTCGCCCTTGAGGTCGGCCAGGAACACCGGTACGCCGGCAACCGCCAGCTGCTCGGCCATCACCTGCAGGGTCACGGTCTTGCCGGTGCCGGTGGCTCCGGTGATCAGGCCGTGGCGGTTGAGCATCGACAGCGGCACGCGGACCTGCGCCTCGGGGCGCGCGGCCCCGTCGACGATCGCAGCGCCCAGCTCCAGGCAGTCGGTGGTGAAGGCGTACCCGTTGATCAGGTTTGTCAGCAGCGCGGATTCCATAGCCATAGCCTAATGCAGAAATTCCGCGGCTGGCATGGGAACCGGTGAGCCTCTAGAAGGGGTGCAGCAGACGCTGGACGAAGGCCTGGGTGCGCGGGTTCTGCGGCGCGGCAAGCACCTGGGAGGCGGGCCCGGTTTCCACCACGACCCCGCCGTCCATGAACACCACGGTGTCCGCGACGTCCCGGGCGAAGGCCAGCTCGTGGGTCACCAGCACCATCGACCAGCCTTCCTGGGCCAGCTCCTTGATGACCACCAGCACCTCGCCGACCAGCTCCGGGTCCAGCGCGCTGGTCGGCTCGTCGAAGAGCAGCAGATCCGGCTTGAGCATCAGCGCGCGCACGATGCCCACGCGCTGCTGCTGGCCGCCGGAGAGGGAATTCGGATAGGCCTGGGCCTTGTCCGCCAGCCCGACGCGGGCCAGCAGCGCCGTGGCTTGCTCCATGACCTCGGCGCGCGGGCGCTTCTGCACCTCCAGCGGGCCGACGGTCACGTTCTGCAGCACGCTCAGGTGCGGGAAGAGATGGTGGCCCTGGAAAACCATGGCCGAGCGCTGGCGCAGGATCTGCGCCCGCTTCGGCTTGAAGCCCGCGCTGAAGGCGACCTCGGGGCCGCCGGCGAAGGCGACGGTGCCGGCATCCGGGATCTCCAGTCCGTTCAGGCAGCGTAGCGCGGTGGTCTTGCCGGATCCCGAGGGCCCGATCAACGCCACCACCTCGCCGGGGTGCACCGTGAAGTCGATGCCCTTGAGCACCTGGTTCGCCCCGAAGGACTTGTGCAGGCCGGTGACGGTCAGCAGGCTGGCGGCCTGGTTACTTGGCGACATGCTTTTCAAGCCTTCCTTCCAGTGAATTCTGCAGGGCGGAGAGCAGCAGGCAGATGACCCAGTAGATGCCGGCCGCGGTGCAGTACAGCAGCATGAATTCGAAGGTCACTGCGGTGATTTCCTGCGCCTTGCGGAACATCTCGCCGACTAGGATGATCGAGGCCAGCGAGGTGTCCTTGACCAGGGAGATGAACGAGTTGGATAGCGGCGGCACCGCGACGCGGGCGGCCTGGGGCAGGATGATGCGGTACAGCGTGCGGGTGCGTGACATGCCGACGGTGTAGCCTGCCTCCCACTGCCCGGCCGGGACCGAGAGGATTGCGGCGCGCAGGATCTCGGCGCAGTAGCCGCCGGTGTTCAGGCTGAACACGATGATGGCGCTGGGCCACGGGTCGATGGTCAGCCCGATCGAGGGCATGCCGTAGAAGATCACGAACAGCTGCACCAGCAGGGGAGTGCCGCGGATGATCGAGATGTAGACTCGGGCGATCGAGGAGAGCACCTTGCTGCCGCTGATCCGCATCAGCGCCATGAGCAGCGCCACGGCCAGGCCGATGGCGAAGCTGATGACGGCCAGCGGAATGCTGGCGGTGATCGCGGCCTGGGTCAGCGGCCAGAGCGAGTCGAGGAACAACTGCCAATTCGAGTCCATGGGTCACCTTTTGCGCAAAATGAAACCGGCTCCACGCGTGCTACGTGTGGAGCCAGTCTACTGGGAAGCCGGTCGCTACTTGCTGACGTCCTCGCCGAAGTATTTCTCGGAGATCTTCGCCAGTTCGCCGTCGGCGCGCAGGGAGTCCAGAGCCGTGTTGATGGCCTCCTGCAGGTCGGTGGCGTCCTTGCGCAGCGCGACGGCCGAATCGGTCTTGTCCTCGGCCTCGGCGGCGATCTTGATGCTGTCATCCGGGTGCGTCTTCTGCGCGTCCAGGAAGGTCAGCTTGTCGTTGACGGTGGCATCCACGCGGCCCTGCTTGAGCAGGGTGACCGCCTGGGCCCAGCCCTCCACCGGTTCCACGGTGGCGCCGGCGGCCTTCGCGGTCTCGTAGTAGTTGCTGGTCAGCGACTGCGCGGTCTTCTTGCCCTTGAGCGACTCGAAGGAGGTGATGTCCGTGTTGTCGCTCTTGGTGACGATCACGCCAGTGGAGACCGTGTAGGGCTCGGAGAACAGGTACTTGGCTTCGCGTTCGGGATTGATGGCGACCTGGTTGGCGATCACGTCGAAGCGCCCGGCGTCCAGCCCGGCGAAGATCGCATCCCACTGGGTCTGCTGGAACTTGACCTCGACACCCATCTTCTCGCCGACCGCCTTGATGACCTCCACGTCGTAGCCGGTCAGCTCGGAGCCCTCGTTGTAGGAGAAGGGGCGATAGGTGCCTTCGGTGCCCACGGTCAGCACGCCGGCGTCCTTGACCTTCTGCAGCGCGGAGGCGCCTGCTTCATCGGGGGTGCCGCCGCTGTCCGGGGATCCGCCGCATGCGCTCAGCGTCAGGGCAAGGGCGGCGGCGGTGGCCAGCAGGGGAGCGATGCGTTTCACGATGACCTCACAAGGATGCTAGGGAACGGATAACCGTACACAACGGCCGGCGGCCGCGGGCTATTCCCTGATCATAGACCCGGGTGCCGGGTCTTTTCTGTACCCAAGTCATGTAAAGAAATACGACGGTTCAGATGCCCAGCAGCAGCGCCAGCGCCATCATCAGCGGGATGGCGCAGATGGTGGTCATCAGCACGGTGTCCTTGGCGATCACGACCCCGTGCTCGTAGCGCGAGGCGGTGACGAAGATGTTCTGCGCGGTGGGAAGCCCGGCCATGATGACCGAGGCGACCAGCAGCTCGCCGCGCAGGTCGAACAGGTAGTAGGCCAGCACCCAGGCCAGCAGCGGATGGACCACCAGCTTGGCGACCGAGCCGATGAGCACGTCGGCCCGGCGGCCGGAAGCTTTCTCCAGCGGCTTGGAGCCAACCAGCGAGATGCCGAAGGCCAGCAGCATGGCGGGGATCGAGGCGCCGGCGATCAGGTTTACCGGTTCGAGCACGATCTGCGGGACCTGGACACCGGTCAGCGCGACGACCAGGCCCAGCAGCGAGCCGATGATCATCGGGTTCTTCGCGGTGGCCAGGACCATGGCCATGGGGGTCGTGCGGTGCTTGGAGGTGGTGGCGTCGAGCATCGCCAGGTTCACCGGCTGGTACAGGGCCAGCTGGAACAGGATGATCGGCGCCGCGTAGGACATGTCGCCGAGCACGTACAGCGCGATGGGAAGCCCCAGATTGGCGGAGTTCACCGTGGAGGCGGCCATGGCCGCGACGATCCGTTCCGAGGCTGGGCGCTTGAACCAGCGGGCAGTGGCCAGATGGTAGACGACGGCGGTGAGCACCGCGGACAGGCCTGCCACCCAGAGCAGCGGGCCGAGCACGGCGACGGGGTCGGAATCGGCCAGGGTGGTGAACAGCAGCGCCGGGCTGGCGACGAAAAACGTGACGCGGTTGAGCACGTAGCGGGCCTGCTCCCCGAGCACCCCGGTGCGCCCCACCAGGTAGCCCACGGCGATGACCACCCAGATGATCGAGAAGCCTTCAAGAACTCCGGTCATGAAACTCCTCGCGGTGGAACAAAAAATTGCCGGGGCACCCATGGGTGTCCCGGCAATCTGTGCGAGCGGGCGACGGGAATCGAACCCGCGTATCGAGCTTGGGAAGCTAGCGCTCTACCATTGAGCTACGCCCGCATGCTCCGAGCGGCCTAATGACGGCCCGGGCGAAAAACAGCATATCGCACGATCAGGCTCCGGAAAAATCCAGGTCCCGCTGCGGTGGATTGCTAGGCTTCGGGATCCTGCTTGAGCATCTGCTCCTTGAGAATGTCCACGCCCTCCGCGGGAATCTCGAAGCTCAGCTCGTCGCCGGGGTTCACTACGAAACCGGTACCCTGCAGCGCGCGCACGATCGTCGCGCCCTGCACCTTCACGCCGTAGCCTGCCTGGTCGATGTAGCTGGAGGGGATGCGCTCGACGGAGGTGAACACGGCGACCATCGGAGCGCCGGCCGGGTTGGTCAGCAGCAGCGGCTGGGCGTTCTTGTTCTCGCCGGTGACCTCTTCGCGGGAGAGGAAGAAGACCTCCGCGCTCATGAACGCGCTGAGCACCGAACCGGAAAGCTCCGGTTTGTTAAGCCCTGCCTGCAGCATCATTTCGAAGTGGGTTTTCGGCCTGGCCCGTTCCTTGTCCATCGGGGTTTCGATGATCATATCCGGGCGCTCGTCAGGATCTTGTCCGTCCAGCGGGGCGGAGGTGTTCTCGGTGCTCATACCCCAAGCATGTCGCGATCACCGCCCGGGCGCAAACGCCGAATAAGCCAAATCCGGTTACAAGGCCTAAACTGGATAGCGAGCACCCACCATAGATTCAAGGAACGAGCATGCCTGAATTTCGTTATGAGGATCTTCTGCCCATCGGCGAAGACACCACCGAATATCGCAAGATTTCCACCGAGGGCGTCGAGGTTGTCGCCGGTCCCGATGGCAAGAACTTCCTGAAGGTCGCCCCCGAAGCACTGGAGCTTCTGGCAGAGACCGCCCTGCACGACATCTCGCACTACCTGCGCCCGGCACACCTGCAGCAGCTGCGCAACATCCTCGACGACGAGGACGCCAGCCCGAACGACAAGTTCGTGGCGCTGGACCTGCTGAAGAACGCGAACATCGCCGCCGGCGGCATCCTGCCGATGTGCCAGGACACCGGCACCGCGATCGTGATGGGCAAGCGCGGCCAGCGTGTGCTCACCGAGGAGCAGGACGAGATCTCGCTCTCCCGCGGCATCTATGACGCCTACACCCGCCTGAACCTGCGCTACTCGCAGCTGGCCCCGATCACCACCTGGGAAGAGAAGGCCACTGGAAACAACCTCCCGGCCCAGATCGACCTGTACGCCAACACCAAGCCGGGCGCGGACACCAGCTACAAGTTCCTGTTCATGGCCAAGGGCGGCGGATCGGCCAACAAGTCCTTCCTGTACCAGGAGACCAAGGCGATCCTGAACGAGAACGCCATGCTGACCTTCCTTGATGAGAAGCTGCGCTCGCTGGGCACCGCCGCGTGCCCTCCGTACCACCTGTCCATCGTCATCGGCGGCACCAGCGCCGAAATGGCGCTGAAGACCGCCAAGTACGGTTCCGCCAAGTACCTGGACTCGCTGCCGACCGAGGGTGCCATGACCGGCCGCGGCTTCCGCGACACCGATCTGGAAGAGAAGGTCCTCGAGCTGACCCGCCACTTCGGCATCGGCGCGCAGTTCGGCGGCAAGTACTTCTGCCACGACGTGCGCGTGGTGCGCCTGCCGCGCCACGGCGCCTCGCTGCCGGTGGCCATCGCCGTGTCCTGCTCGGCCGACCGCCAGATGCTGGCGAAGATTACCGAAGAAGGCCTGTTCGTCGAGCAGCTGGAAACCGATCCGGCGCGCTTCATGCCGGACGAGTCCCACCCGGCCATCGCCGCCCACGACGACGAGACCTCGGGCGTCTCCGGCACCGGCGGCTCCTCGGTGGTCAAGATCGACCTGAACAAGCCGATGGACGAGATCCTGGCCGAGCTGACCAAGTTCCCGGTCAAGACCCGCCTGTCGCTGACCGGCCCGCTGGTCGTGGCCCGCGATATCGCGCACGCCAAGATCAAGGAACGCCTGGACGCCGGCGAAGAGATGCCGCAGTACCTGAAGGACCACCCGGTCTACTACGCAGGTCCTGCCAAGACCCCTGAGGGCATGGCTTCGGGCTCCTTCGGCCCGACCACCGCAGGCCGCATGGACTCCTACGTGGACCAGTTCCAGGCAGCCGGCGGCTCCATGGTGATGCTGGCCAAGGGCAACCGCTCGCAGCAGGTCACCGATGCGTGCGACACCCACGGCGGCTTCTATCTGGGCTCCATCGGCGGCCCTGCCGCCCGCCTGGCGCTTGACTGCATCAAGAAGGTCGACGTCATCGAGTACGAAGAACTCGGCATGGAAGCCATCTGGAAGATCGAGGTTGAGGACTTCCCGGCATTCATCGTCGTGGATGACAAGGGCAACGACTTTTTCGCCTCCACCATGAAGCCGACCTTCACCGGCATCCCGGTACGCTCCAAGTAGTCCCGGATAGCGTCGCTGACCGGCGCAAACACCTGCGCTCCGTCGCCGTTCCCCTCAGGGGAGCGGCGGCGGACAGTTTGTTTAACCGCGGATTTTCACAGCTGATGCACACCGGCCGGGTGCGCGAAAAGCCCCGGAATTCCCAGGAGGCGGGGGTAGACTCGGAGCAACCGATACGCAGGCATCGCCTGTCGCCTGCGGTGCACAGCGCATCCGGGCACCGCTTGGAGGCAACCGCATGAGTCGGCTTTTTGTCGTCAATGTCCTGCTTGGAATCCCCGGCATCATCTATTTCTGGATGCTGTACATGTACGTCAGCCAAGGGCCGATGATCTCCCTGGGCGCAGAGTCCCTCGCCCACAACGTGGAGGGCTACTTCTCGTCCAACCTCGTGCTCGGGCCGCCGCTGGCCATCGGAGCGATCGTCTGGATCCTGGTAAACGTGTATCTGGTGAGCCGCCGCAAGCGCAGCGGAGCCTGCCAGAACGCCACCGGCAAGACCGCGCACTGGCTCACAGCCTTGGGTTCGACCCTGGTGCCGCCGATGGTGCTGCTTTCGGTGGCGGCGATCTTCTAGCCGCTACTTGGTGAAGCCGAAGCTCCAGTCGCGGTAGGGCGGCAGGAAACGCAGCACCATGAGGTCGTCCTCGCGCAGCACGCCGGAGCCTTCGACCTTCTGGTTCTCCTTCTCGGTGGTTGGCTCAACGGGCGTGGACGGCACGGAGCCCGGTTCATCACTCGGCTTCGCCGCCGGGGTGGCTTGGGCCTGCATGGACGCGTCCTGCAGCATGCCGAAGTATTCCTCGAAGGTCTCGGCGCCGGATTCCTGCATGGCCTTGGCCTGCTCCTTGCCGATATAGCGCACATGCCACGGCTCGTACTTGTAGCCGGTGATCTCTTCCTTGCCCACCGGATAGCGCACGATCAGCCCGTAGTCGACCGCGTGCTCGGCGATCCACTGGCCTGCCGGGGTCTGCCCGAAGGCTTCCTTCAACTCGGCGCGGCTGTTGGTATAGCCGAGATCGGCGGCCAAGCCCAGCTGGTGCTCGCTGGTTCCCGGACGGGCCGAGATGCGCTCGGCGTACTCGGTGCCGTACTGCGCCTGGTACTTGTTGAACAGGGCGGCTTGGCGCTGGTAGGAGCGGAAGGCACTGAGTACCTTGATGCTGTGGCCCGCGGCGCGGGCGTCTGCGACCAAGTCCTCCACCGCGTCGGCGGCCTGCTTGCGCAGCTGGAAGGAGGTCCCGGATACGGTGACCAGGTCCTTCGGGGTGTAGTCCTCGGGGGAGAGCTTGGTGCTCGGGTTGATCAGCGCCAGCAGGCTCGACGCAGAAGCCAGCTCCGCGGCCTCGACGGCCGGAATATCCTCGGGCGCGGCAACGGCGGCCGTGCCGGAGAAGACGAGCGCTCCGACGAGTACGGAGCTGGTCAGGGCGGAAGCCAAGCGCATGAATGAAAATCCCTCGGTGGTGCGATGGGGACACGGCGTCCCGCTCCCAGAATATCCGGATTTTCTGGACAGCACATGCGAATCCGCCCACTTCGAACCCTCCGGAAGCGCGAATCGCGCGTACATATAGGGGTGCGGTATTCACCGTTGCGCCGCAGACACGATAAATTTAAAGGCGTGTTGTATTCAGATGGTGATATTCGCAGAGAAATTGAGTCCGGAGAGATCGGCCTGGAGCCGTTTAATGCCGAGATGATCCAGCCCGCATCGGTGGACGTTCGAATCGACCGGTTCTTCCGGCTGTTCGACAACCACAAGTACGCGCACATCGACCCGGCCCAGGACCAGAGCGAATTGACCCGTCTGGTCGAGGTCGATCCCGAGGAACCGTTCATCCTGCATCCGGGAGAGTTCGTGCTCGGCTCCACCTATGAAGTGGTCACCCTGGGCAACTCCATCGCCGCGCGCCTGGAGGGCAAGAGCTCCCTGGGGCGCCTGGGCCTGCTGACCCACTCGACCGCCGGCTTCATCGACCCTGGCTTCTCCGGCCACGTAACCCTGGAGCTGTCGAACATGGCCACCTTGCCGATCAAGCTGTGGCCCGGCTCCAAGATCGGCCAGCTGTGCTTCTTCAAGCTGACCTCGGAAACCGAGAACCCCTACGGTTCGGGCCGCTACGGCAACCGCTACCAGGGCCAGCGCGGCCCGACGGCCTCACGCAGCCACCTGAACTTCCACCGCACCATCATCGAGAACTAGCACCCTCGCGAATCGCTTCGCCTCGTCCCGGCAGCCCGAACGGCTGCCGGGACGAGGCGCTTAAGCAGAGGCTTCGTTGGAGGACTTCTTCGGCGCGCGGATCGGAAGCAGCAGGGCCAAGCCGACCGCCAAGACCACCAGGATGCCCAGAATGCCGTAGCGCTGGGCCTCGCCGGCGGCCACCAACGGGGTGGCAACCGCAATCGCGGCGCCGAACAACGCCGGAGCCAGGAAGGACACCGCGCGGCCGGTGGTCGCGTACAGCCCGAATATCTCGCCCTCGCGGCCGGCGGGAATGAGCCGGGCCAGGTAGGAGCGGGCGGCGGCCTGGGCCGGGCCGACGAATAGGCACAGCAGCAGGCCGAAGATCCAGAATCCGGTGGCGGCGGGGGAGAAGAACACCCCGGCCCCGGCCAGCAGCAGGCCGACCAGAGAGCCGGTGATCACGGCTTTGGGGCCGAGTACGTCGTCAAGCCGTCCGCCGATGATCGCGCCGACCGCAGCCACCACGTTGCCCACGATGGCGAAGATGATGACCTCGCTCAATGCGAACCCGAAGGTGCCGGCGGCGATGACGCCGCCGAAGGTGAAGATCGCCGCCAGGCCGTCGCGGAACACCGCGGAGGAGAGCAGGAAGAAGATCAGGTTCTTGTCCTCGCGCCACAGGCTTGCGATGCGCCGGAACAGCACCGCGTAGGAGCTGCGCAGCGGGATCTTCTCGTTCATCGCGCCGGGGGATTCGGGGATGATGAAGAACAGCGGCAGCGCGAACACCAGGCACCACAGCGCGGAGAACACCGCGACCAGCCGCAGGTTCAGTGAGTTCTCCGTGGAGGCTCCGGGCCATTGGAAGATCGGATCCACGAAGCCGAAGAGCACCAGGGCCAGCGCCAGGATGCCGCCCACGTAGCCCATGCCCCAGCCGAAGCCCGAGACCTTGCCGACCGTGGCGGGGGTGGAGATCTGGTTGAGCACCGCGTTGTAGTTCACCCCGGCGAACTCGCTGGCCACCGACATCGCCGCGATCAGCAGCGCGCCGAACCACAGGAAACCGGGATCGGGGTAGACGAAGAAGCCGGCGGCGCAGATGAGCACCAGCGCGATGGTGTTGACCATGATCCACAGCTTGCGGCGCCCGGCGGCGTCGGCGCGCATGCCGGTGACCGGTACCAGCAGGGCGATGAGTACCCCGCCGATGGCCAGCGCCTGCGAGAGCACGAGCGAAGCATGGTCCTTGTCGCCGAAAAGTTCGCTGGTCAGGTACACAGTGAACACGAAGGTGATCATCACCGCGTTGATCGCGGCCTGGCCCCAGTCCCAGCTGGCCCACGCCCAGGTGTACTTGGTCAGCCATTTCTCTGCTGGAGGAACCGGCTGCGTTCGCTGATTGAAACTCATGCTCGCATAGTACCCGTTTGCGGTAATCAGCAGATGAATTCGAGAGAAGCGGCGGAGGGCTGGCGTAGGGCCGGGCGCGATAGATGTGCCGTCCGAACCGCCGAGATGACGGCATGGAAACGCTCTGACATGAAGGAAGTCTGAGCCCAGACTGATAAAATTACAAGTGCCGGCTATTTTTGGTCGTCGAACTCTGCCCCATTTCCAGTCGACAGAGGAGACGCGTGCTCATCATTCTCAGTGCACTGTTTGCCACAGCACTGCTGTGCCCACTGCTTTTCCGGGTGCTGAAGCGCAACGCGTTCTACGTCGTCGCGACGGTTCCTGCCGCGGGATTCATCTGGCTGCTCACCAAGCTGCCCGCCGTGCTGGCCTCCGACCAGTCGCTGGCCTCCGGGGCCCCGAACGCCCCGCCCTCGATCCGCATCGACTGGATCCCCGGGCTGAACATCGGGCTGAACTTCCGCATGGACACCCTGTCCGCCACGATCCTGCTGCTGATCCTGGGCGTCGGCGCGCTGGTGCTGTTCTACTGCGCGCGCTACTTCAAGAACGACGACCCGCAGATCGGCGGCTTCGCAGCCAAGATGGTCGCGTTCGCCGGCGCCATGACCGGTTTGGTGACCGCAGATGACGTGATCATCATGTTCATCTTCTGGGAAATCACCAGCGTGCTGTCCTACCTGCTGATCGGCTTCAGCCAGGCCCTGATCACCGCGCGCCGCTCGGCCATGAACGCGCTGATCATTACGACCTTCGGCGGCCTGGTGATGCTCGCCGGCATCCTGATGCTGGGCACCCAGACCGGCAGCTACCAGCTCTCCGAGATCATCGCAGCCTCCGGCGAACTGGTCGCGCTGGGAACCTACACCGACGTGGCAGTGGCGCTGATCATCGTCGGCGCGCTGTCCAAGTCCGCACTGGTGCCCTTCCACTTCTGGCTTCCCGGGGCGATGGCGGCGCCCACCCCGGTCTCCGCCTACCTGCACGCCGCCGCGATGGTCAAGGCAGGCGTCTACCTGATCGCCCGACTGGCTCCCGGATTCGCCGAAACCGGCCTGTGGGTGCCGATGACCGTCGGCATCGGCCTGCTCACCATGCTGATCGGCGGGTTCCGCGCGCTGAAGCAGTACGACCTGAAGCTGATCCTGGCTTTCGGCACCGTCTCCCAGCTGGGTTTCATCATCGCCGTCTTCGGCCTGGGCACCCCGGACGCCGCCTTCGCGGCGCTGGCGCTGACCCTGGCCCACGGCCTGTTCAAGGCCACCTTGTTCCTGTCGGTGGGCATCATCGACCACAACACCGGTACCCGCGACATCCGCAAGCTCACCGGGCTGCGCCATGCGATGCCGATCCTGACCACCGCGGCCGGCATCGCCGCGGCCTCCATGGCGGGGCTGCCACTGCTGCTCGGCTTCGTGGCCAAGGAAGCTGTCTACGAATCGGCGCTGCACCTGGACACCAGGTGGGGCCCGTACGCGCTGATCGGCATGGTGCTGGGCGCCGCGCTGACCATGGCCTACTCCTTGCGTTTCTTCTTCGGCGCGTTCGGCGTGAAGAAGTACAAGGTCGACCCGCTGGTCTGCAAGCCGCCGACGCTGATCTTCCTGACCCCGCTGCTGGTGCTGAGCACCCTGACCCTGGTGTTCGGGCTGTTCCCGTACCCGGTGGAGCTGCTCTCCAAGCACTGGTCCGCGCTGCAGGGCGGGGCCCCGGACATGCACCTGGCGGCCTTCGCCGGGTTCAACGCGGCCCTGGGCTTGAGCGCGATCTCGGTGGGGCTTGGCCTGTTCTTCTACTGGATCCGCCGGCGCACCGATACCGGCGCGCCGCTGCGCCGCATGGTCACCTCCGCCGAGGAGCTGTACCGCATGTCGGTGAACGTGCTGGACATGGCGGCCATCTGGATCACCGGCCGTACCCAGCGCGGTTCGCTGTCCTTCTACCTGGGCGTGATCCTGTCAGTGGTGCTGGTCCTGCCGCTGGGCATCGCGCTGGCGGTGGAAACCCCGTGGCCGACCAATTGGGTCATTGCCGACCATCCGGCGCAGCTGATCATCGGGGCGATCATCATCGCCGGCTGCGTGATCGCGATCGCCGCGCCCAAGCGCTTCATGGCGGTGCTGATGGTCTCGGTGACCGGCTACGGCATGGTCGCGATCTTCGCCCTGCAGGGCGCCCCGGACCTGGCGCTGACCCAGCTGCTGGTGGAAACCATCGTGCTGGTCTCTTTCGTGCTGGCGCTGCGCGCGCTGCCCAAGCGCCTGTGGGTTGGGCTGACCCGCATCAAGTGGGGCCGCGCGATCCTGGCGATCGCGCTGTCGATCATGGTCGTGTACATCGCGATCGCGATGATGGCAGCCCGCGGGCAGGCGCCGATCTCCCTGGAATGGCCGGAACTTGCCTATTACGAGGGCTTCGGCAAAAACGTCGTGAACGTGGCCCTGGTGGACATGCGCGTATGGGACACCTTCGGGGAAATCACCGTGCTGGCCGCTGCGGCCACCGGCGTGGCCTCGCTGATCTTCGCCGGCCGCGGCTTCGGCCGAAGGGTGCGCGCCCACCAGGTGGCCCCGGGCAGCATCGACTCCGGCTCCGAGGCCATGGGCTCCCAGGCGGAGAAGGAGGTCGAGCTGCGCATCGCCCGGCGCTTCGCCGCCAGTTCCAACCAGGACTGGCTGATGGCCGGCAACACCCTGGTGGCCGAACGCCGCTCGATCATCTTCGAAGTGGTCACCCGCCTGATGTTCCACTCGGTGCTGATCATGTCCGTTTACACGCTGCTGGCCGGGCACAACACCCCCGGCGGCGGGTTTGCCGGCGGCCTGATCGCCGGCCTGGCGCTGACCATCCGCTACCTGGCCGGCGGGCGCATCGAGCTGTCGGAGTCAATGCGCATCGCCCCGGGCATGCTGATCGGCGGCGGCATCGCGCTGGCAGGGCTGTCCGGGATCATGCCGCTGTTCGCGGGGGACGAGATCTTCACGACCTACGCGTGGGAGTTCTGGCTTCCGGTCTTCGGCGAGCACAAGTTCGTGACCTCCACGATCTTCGACATCGGCGTGTACCTGGTGGTGCTCGGCCTGGTGCAGGACGTGCTGCGCTCGCTGGGCAGCGAGATCGACCTGCTATCCGAGGGCCGCAGCCCCATCGAACAGCATGACCCAATCCAAGCGTCGCAGACGGGAGTCGGCCGATGAGCGTGAACATCACTTTCCTGGTCATCACCGGGGTGCTGCTGGCCACCGGGTTCTACCTGGTGCTCGAACGCACCCTGACCCGCGTGCTGCTGGGCATCATGCTGCTGGGCAACGGGGTGAACCTGCTGATCCTGACGGCCGGCGGGCGCAAGGGCGCGGCGCCGCTGTTCAAGCCCGACCTGCCCGCGGACCAGTACTCCGACCCGCTGCCGCAGGCGCTGATCCTGACCGCGATCGTGATCACCTTCGCGGTGACCGCGTTCCTGCTCGCGATGATCTACCGCTCCTGGACGCTGACCAGCGCCGACGTGCTGGCCGACGACACCGAAGACATCAAGGTGTCGCAGTCCACCGCCTATGACGAAGAGGAAGATTCGCCGGTGGCCGAGGACACGACCGAGTTCGTTGACGAAGAAGGCCGACCGATTCGCGAGGGGGAAGAGTGAATTTCCTGGATCTTGCTCCGCTGGCGGTGGTGCTGCCGATCTTCGGCGCCGGCGCCGCCTTCCTGGTCCGCCGCCGCATCAAGCTGCAGCGCCTGATCACCATCGGCATCCTGTGCGTGACCCTGCTCCTGGAGGCCGGTATGCTGGCCGCCGTGTGGGGCGGGGAGAGCTACGCGGTGCATATCGGCGGCTGGCAGTCGCCGTGGGGCATCTCGCTGATGGTCGACGGCTTCAGCGCCTTCATGCTGCTGATCTCCACCCTGGTGTCGCTGGCGGTGCTGTTCTACGCGACCAGCCAGGGCCTGGCCGACGGGGACGAACCCGGGCCGGTGTCGGTGTTCCACCCGGCCTACCTGATCCTGCTGGCCGGCGTGTCCAACGCGTTCCTGGCAGCTGACCTGTTCAACCTGTATGTCGGCTTCGAGATCCTGCTGACCGCCAGCTACGTGCTGCTGACCCTGGGCGCCACTGCCGAGCGCATCCGCGCGGGCACCACCTATGTGGTGGTCTCCGTGGTCTCCTCGGTGATCTTCCTGATGGGCATCGCGATGACCTACGCGGCGACCGGCACCGTGAACATGGCGGACCTGGCAGTGAAGCTGCCGCAGCTTGACCAGGGACCGCAGCTGATCCTGCATGTGCTGCTGCTGATCGCCTTCGGCATCAAGGCGGCGGTCTTCCCGCTGTCGCTGTGGCTTCCGGACTCCTATCCGACGGCCCCGGCCCCGGTGACCGCGGTGTTCGCCGGCCTGCTGACCAAGGTGGGGGTGTACGCGATCGTGCGCACCGAGACGCTGCTGTTCCCGGGAGGCGCGGTGAACGCCGGGCTGCTGGTGGTCGCGGCGCTGACCATGGTCATCGGTATCCTCGGCGCGATCGCGCAGACCGACTTCAAGCGTATGCTGTCCTTCACGCTGACCAGCCACATCGGCTACCTGATCTTCGGCGTGGCCGTGGGCGGCGAGCTGGCCATCGCGGCGACCATCTACTACGTCGGCCACCACATCATCGTGCAGACCTCGCTGTTCATGGTGGCGGGGCTGATCGAGCGCCGCGCCGGCAGCGCGAACGTGACCCGGCTGGGCTCGCTGGCCAAGCTGTCCCCGGCGCTGTCGCTGCTGTTCTTCATCCCGGCCATCAATTTGGGCGGCATCCCGCCGTTCTCCGGCTTCCTGGGCAAGTTCGGGCTGCTGCATGCGGCCGCGCAGGATGCAGACGCGTTGACCTGGGTGGTCATCGCCGCCGGCCTGCTGACCAGCCTGCTGACCCTGCTGGCGATCATCCGCGTGTGGGCCCGCATGTTCTGGCGCCGCGCGGCGGACGCCGAGATCCCCAACCCGGACCTGGTGGACGAGGCGGCGAAGGTCGCGGACCAGACCGCCGCCGGCGGCGCCCAGGCGCCGCACCTGGGCCTGAAGCTGGCCCGCGAACTCGAATCCGAGGCGCTGCCCTGGGGCATGCGCTACGCCACCGGCTCGCTGGTGGTGGCGGGCATCGCGCTGACGGTGTTCGCCGGGCCGATCTTCGAGTTCTGCCAGCGAGTGGCGGCGCAGCTGATCGCCCACGAACCGTACATCAACGCCATCCTGAGTTACTGAGCGGAGGGACAACATGCCGAACAAGAACCTGGCCCCGCGCGACCAGCGCATCGACGACGCGCTGGACACCGCCGGCGTCCGCCACCGCGCCACGCTTAAGCAGGAGTGGCCGCTGCTGCTCCTGCTGGTTTTCGTCTGGGGAGCGCTCTGGCAGGACTTCTCCCCGGGCAACCTGATCTTTGGCGCCGTCATCGCGCTGGTCATCGTGAACCTGTTCCCGCTGCCGCCGGTGGTGCTCTCCGGGCGGCTGAACCTCTGGTACTGCGTCAAGCTGTTCGGATGGTTCCTGGGCCAGGTCGTCGCCGCCAGCGTGCACGTCGCCTGGCTGGCGGTGGTGCGCGGGAAGAAGACGCGCAGCTCGGTGATCGCGGTGCCGCTGCGCACCGACTCGGACCTGATCGTGATGACCGTGGGCCATGTGCTGACGCTGATTCCCGGGTCCTTCGTGCTCGACGTGGACCGCAGCTCCTCGACCCTGTATCTGCACTACATCGACGTCGACTCGGCCCAGGAGGTCGCGAAGGCGCGGGAGAACATCCGCGACATCGAACGCCGCCTGATCATGGCCATCGGCAGCCAGGACGAGTACGAAGCCATCAAGAACGAATGCAGCCCCCGCGTGAGAAGGACAAAGGAGAAGCCATGATCGAAGTTGTCGTCTGGATCTGCGGCAGCCTGCTCGGGCTGGGCGCCATCGCCTGCCTAGTCCGTGTGGCGAAAGGCCCCTCGATCCTCGACCGGGTGCTGGCCCTGGATGTCATGCTGCTGATCATCTCCGCGGCCCTGTGCCTGGAGATGGCGTTGAACAGGCATACCGACTACGTGCTGTTCGTGGTCGCCGCCTGCACCATCGGGTTCATCGGCTCGGTGACCGTCTCGCGCTATGTCTCGGATCAGAGGAACGCGTAATGGACCTTTTCCTCGACATCCTCGTCGCCGTGCTGCTGATTCTGGGCTGCCTGATGTCCCTGATTGCCGGCATCGGCCTGCTGACCTTTCCCGACATGCTCACCCGCATGCATGCGGCCACCAAACCCCAGGTGCTGGGCTTCCTGCTGATCTTCGCCGGACTGGCCATCCACCTGCGCAGCTGGACCGTCATCCCGGTCCTCGTCCTTGCCTGGGCGATGCAGCTGCTGACCGCCCCGGTGTCTGCGCACATGATCGGCCGCGCCGGCTACCGCACCAAGCACGCGGCCAAGGAGACCCTGTACTCCGACGAGCTGCGCCAGGTCGTGGAGAAGGTGACCTCCGCCCCGCACACCGGGACCGTGCCGGAAATTGATCCGCAGGAGACCGGGCCGGACGCGAAATAACTTCAACCAACAGCAGCGGGCCATTCCCTGAGCAGGCAATGCCCCGCTGCTGTTGCGCTGGAGTGCTACTTGGTGAACTTGGCGATGGCCTTGGTGGTGCCGCGATCAGCCAGCACTTGGATGACCGCTGCGACCACGGCGGAGAACACGGCGAAGCCCAGCGCCTGGCGCATGGAAGCCTCGGCGGCTTCCTCGCTGCCCTTGCGCGGGGCGGTGTTGCCGGTGAAACCCTTCCAGACCTGATCGACCAGCTTGCTGCCGAGGAAGCCCGCACCCAGGGAAATGCCGGTTGCGATGAGCTTTTGTACTGCGTTCATGTGGACCTCACGTTCAACGTTGTGACTTATCGTTCCGTTGCCAGCTTACCTGCGGTATGGTGGGTGGGCAGTAATTATTCCGACAGGGGAGCGTCAAGCCGTTCGCGGCGAAAGGCGCTGAGAGTGCGATAGATCGCAGACCCTCGAACCTGCTCCGGTTAGTACCGGCGAAGGAAGTCGAGCATCTCGGATGCGGACCGGCGCTGGACAGCGCCCCGATTCCGTTCATCCCCCCTCCTGATCAAGGAGGACACCTCATGAGCACAACCCGCACGACGCAGCGCAGCACCTGGCGCGTAGTCGATATCGTCATCGCCTCGGTCATCGCCGTCGCTTCCGGCGTGGTCTTCTGGGCCTGGTCCGCGAGCTACGGCCTGTTCTCGCTGGCCTTCACCGCCTTCCCACCCGGCACTGCCCTGCTTACCGGCCTGTGGCTGTTCCCGGCGGTGCTCGGCGCGCTGATCATCCGCAAGCCCGGCGCCGCACTGTTCTGCGAGGTGCTGGCCGCCGTGGTTGAGGCGCTGCTGGGCACGCACTGGGGCATGCCGGTGCTGATTTCCGGCCTGGTCCAGGGCCTGGGCGCCGAGCTGGTGTTCGCGCTGTTCCGCTACCGCCGCTGGAACCTGCCGGTGGCGTTGCTTGCAGGCCTGGGCTCGGGCCTGTTTGCCGGCCTCAGCGAAGCCTACGTCGTGGGCAGCGTGGCCGAATACACCGAGTCCATGAAGCTGTTCCACGTGGGAGCCACCGCCGTGTCTGGCCTGGTTGTCGCCGGCCTGCTGTCCTGGTGGATTACCCGGGCGCTGGCCCGCACCGGCGCGCTGAGCAACCTCGCCAGCCGCCGCGCTCACCTGGAACCGGCGCTTGCGGTGCGCAAATGAGCGCCGCCGCCAACGGGCGTACGGCCCCGCTGACCCGGCAGGGTGTGGAGATCAGCGCGCGCGGCTTCACCTGGCAGCATGCCGAGCGCGACCGCCCGGCCATCGCCGGACTTGACGTGCAGATCCCTGCAGGTCAGAAGGTGCTCCTGCTGGGCCCGTCGGGGGCCGGCAAATCCACCTTCCTGCATGCGCTGGCCGGCGTGCTCGAAGTCGACCAGGACGCCGGTCCCGCCGGCGAGCTGCTGGTCGGCGGGCAGGACGCGTTCGCGCGCAGCTTCCCGGTGGGCCTGATGCAGCAGGATCCGGAAACCCAGGTGGTGCAGAGCCGGGTGGGTGACGACGTCGCTTTCGGCGCCGAGAACCTGGGCGTCGACCCGCAGGAGATCCGCGAGCGGATCCCGCAGGCGCTTGACGCCGTGGGGCTCGGCGCACTGGGCTACGAACATCGGACGCAGGAACTGTCCGGCGGGCAGAAGCAGCGCCTGGCCCTGGCCGGGATCCTGGCCATGCGCCCCGGGCTGATGCTGCTTGACGAGCCGACCGCGAATATCGACCCGGGCAGCATCCCGCCGCTGCGCGATGCGGTGATCGGTGCCGTGGAGTCCACCGGGGCGACGCTGATCGTGGTGGAGCACCGGCTGGAGGCGTGGGCCCGGCAGGTGGATCGGGTGCTGGTGCTGGCCCCCGGCGGGGGGATCGCCCACGACCTGCACCCCGAGGCGCTGGCCGGGGACGCGGCGGTGCGCGCCGAATTGGCGCAGGCAGGGGTCTGGATTCCGGGCTATGTTCCGCAGACCTCGCCGGCGCCGAGGGCCGGCGGCGCCCCGATGCTGCACGCCGAGGAGCTGGTTTGCGCGCGGGGCGAGCATGCTGTGCGCACCGCCCCGGCCAGCTTCGAGGTCACCGGCGGCAGGGCCCTGGTGATCCGCGGGGAGAACGGGGCAGGGAAGTCCACGCTGGCACTGACCCTGGGCGGGCTGCTGCAACCTGTGTCAGGCCAGTTCGCCGCCAGCCCCCAGCTGGCCGACGGGTTGCCGCCCTCGCCGTTCAGCTGGAAGGCCGGAGCGCTGGTCGCCCGCATCGGCTCGGTGTTCCAGGAACCCGAGCACCAGTTCGTCACCCAGTCCGTGCGCGAGGAGCTGGCTTTCGCGCCGCTGCGCGCCAGGCACGGCGCGGCCGAGGAGCAGAAGTACGATCCGCGGCAGGTCGAGGCCCGGGTGCAGGAGTTGCTGGAGCGGCTTGGCCTGCAGGACTTGGCCGAAGCCAACCCGTTCACGCTTTCCGGAGGGGAGAAGCGCCGGTTGTCGGTGGCCACAGTGCTGGCCGCCTCGCCGGACGTGGTGATCCTTGACGAGCCGACCTTCGGGCAGGACGCGAACACCTGGCGCGAGCTGGCGCAACTGCTCATCGAGGAACTCGCCGAATCCACCGCGATCATCGCGGTGACCCATGACGAGCATTTCGCCGCGGCGCTGGGGGCCGACGAGCTGGTGCTGGCGCCGGCCGAGGTGGCCGCCGCGAGGACCTCGTCGGGGCCGATGCTGGACGCCCCGGTGGGGGACAGCTGGCTGGCGAAGATCAATCCGCTGGCCAAGTTCGGCGCGATCGCCGGGGCCACCTTGCCGCTGATCAGCACGGTGGACTGGGTTTCGGCGGCGGTGGTCATCGCGGCCACGCTGCTGATGCTGCCGCTGGCGGGGCTGGGCATCGGCGGGTTCTTCCGCCGCGGCTGGCCGCTGCTGGCGGCCGGCGTTCTGGCGGCCTGGGGCATCGCCCTGGTGGGCCAGGATTCGGGACGGGTGCTGCTGGATCTGGGGATCTTCGACATCACCGAGGGCTCGGTGGCCGGAGGCGTCGCCACGGGGCTGCGCGCGTTGGCCATGGCGGTGCCGATGGTGCTGCTGCTGTCCACCACGAACCCCAGCGACCTGGGCGGCGCGCTGTCCCAGCAGCTGAAGGTGCCGCACCGTTTTGTGCTCGGTGCCTTGGCGGGCATGCGTCTGCTGGGCTTGATGGTGGAGGAATTCACCACGCTGACACTGGCGCGGCGGGCCCGCGGCATCGGCAACCTGGGCACCGTGCGCCAGCGCGTGGGTGCGAAGCTCGGCCAGCTGCTGGCGCTGCTGGTGCAGGCGATCCGCCGGGCCGGGCGCCTGGCCACGACCATGGAGGCCAAGGGCTTCGGCACCGGGCAGCGCACCTGGATCCGCACCGCCACCTTCACCCGGCGCGACGGTGCGGTGCTGGCCGCCGGCGTCCTGCTGGGCGCCGCGGCCATCGCGGCCGCCATCTGGGCCGGGACCTACAACCTGATCTGGTAGCCGGGGCTAGCGGATCGAATCGGCCAGGGCGGACAGCTGTTCGTGCAGCTCGGCGTCCATCCGGATCGGCTTGGCATCCAGGGTGCGCACCGGGGTGAGCAGGCGGACCGAGGACACCAGCCACACGCCGTCGGCCTGGTACAGGTCCTCCGGGCGCAGCGGGCCGTAGCCCAGCTCCCAGCCGTCCTGCTGCGCGGCGTCGAAGATGGCGCTCTGGGTGGTGCCGGGCAGGATACCGGTTTCCAGCATCGGGGTCAGCAGGCGGCGGGTTTCTCCGTCGCGTTGGGCCAGCAGCACGGTGGCGGTGGGTGCTTCGAGCACCACGCCGTCGGCGGAGGTGAAGATGACCTCGTGGGCGCCGTGCTTGCGGGCGTAGCGCAGCGCCGCCATGTTCACCGCGTAGGACAGGGTCTTGGCGCCCATCAGCAGCCACGGTGCGCGTTCGGCGAGCTTCGAATCGTAGCCGCGGTCCAGGAAGAGCACATCCACGCCGGTTTCCCGCTGCTCCATGCCCACGCGCGGGGCGGGGGTGACGGTCACCCAGCACACGGCCGGGTCCTGGTCCAGTTCGCCGCGCATGGCCACCAGCTTGACTACTGCTTCCTCGGCGCCGCCGGTGGCGTCGAAGTCGGCGACAGCGGTGTCGACCGCTGCACGCCAGCTGCGCTCGTCCGGGACCGGCAGGTCGGAGGCCTCGGCGGAGACCGCCAGGCGAGCCAGGTGTGCCTCGATCTTGCGGACTGCCTGCTGGGTGTACAGCATCGACTCGAAGACCCCGTCGCCGCGGTTCACGCCCTGCAAGGTGACCGGGAGCTGGGGCGCGTTGATGTCGGCAAGGCGTCCGGCGGGATAGGCCGGATCGAGGAATACAAGAGAGCTCATTCTCCAAGGTTATCGAATTTCCCGCCAAGTCCGCGCGCGAAGCCCCTGCGGAGGCTCTTCGTGGACTGCATTCCTAGAAGAGGCAGGGGATTCGATAGGCTAGGCAAAGATGTTTTTCCCGCTTCTCTAACTGCGGGATGCGGCGCACACGCCGCAGACGCCCACGGGCGCTGACGTGAGGGGGGTGCCGCGATGTGGCCGAGTAACGAAGTGATGCTGCAGATCGGCGGCGTCGTGTGGAGCATCCTTGTCGCGGCCGAACTGGTGGTGCGCTACTTCATGATCGGCATCGTCCCCGGAAACCGGCGTCCCACCACGGCCATGGCCTGGCTGCTGGCCATCTTCTTCCTCCCGGTGGTCGGCCTGGTCGCCTACTGGCTGTTCGCCAACCCGAGGCTCTCGCGCCGCCGGCTGGAGAAGCAGAAGCGGGCGCACGACGAGATCATGCGCGGCACGGCCCACATGCAGCTGCCCGAGGAATTCCACTCCACGGAGGAATGGGTCGAATCGGCGGTCATCCTCAACCGCAACCTCGGCGCCATGCCGCTGGAAGGCGGGAACACCGTGCAGGTGCTCTCCGACTACCGCGGCTCGCTGGAAGCCATGCGCGAGGAGATCGACAAGGCCAAGCGCTACGTGCACATCCAGTTCTACATCATGGGCGACGACCCGGACTACGTGGATCCGGTGCTGGATTCCCTGGAAGCGGCCGTGCAGCGCGGGGTCAATGTGCGCCTGCTCTTCGACCATCTGGGCACGCTGCGCGTGAAAGGCTACCGCAACTTCAAGAAGCGCCTGAAAAGCTCCGGCATCATCTGGCGCCCGATGCTGCCCATCGACCTGATCGGCCGCCGCTGGCGCCGCCCGGACCTGCGCAACCACCGCAAGATCCTGGTGGTCGACGGCGAAGTCGCGTTCACCGGAAGCCAGAACCTCATCGAGCCCGGCTACAAGCGCGAATCCGCGCACAAGGTGGGGCGCGAATGGGTGGAGATGATGCTCCGCGTGGAAGGCCCGCTGGTGCGCAGCCTGGATGTCACCTTCGCCACCGACTGGTGGCAGGAGGATGACGGCCAAGAGGTGCTGATGGACATCACCGAGGCCAGGCACCCGCTGCCCTACGACGACCGGCCCGGCAGCACGCTGGCCCAGCTGCTGCCCAGCGGCCCCGGTTTCGGCGGGGAGAACAACCTGCGCCTGTTCAACACCCTAATCTATTCCGCCTCCGAACGGCTGATGATCACCAGCCCCTACTTCGTGCCGGACGACTCGTTGCTCTACGCCATCACCACCGCCGCCCAACGCGGGGTGGAAGTGCACCTGTTCGTCTGCGAGGAGGGGGACCAGTTCCTGGTGCACCACGCGCAGCAGTCCTACTATCAGCAGCTGCTGGAGGCCGGGGTGCGGATCCACCGCTACCCGGCGCCGATGGTGCTGCACACCAAGTGCTTCACCGTGGACAACGAGGTCGCGGTGGTCGGATCCTCCAACATGGACATGCGCTCGTTCAGCCTGAACATGGAGATCTCGGTCATGCTGCTTGGGCAAGAAATGGTCGATGCAGTGAACAAGGTGCAGAACGACTATCTGGAGATCTCCTCGGAGATCACTCTGGCCCAGTGGCGACGCCGTCCGCGCATGCAGCGCTGGATCGACAACGTGGCACGTCTGACCGCCACGCTGCAATAGCAATGGCTCCGGCGCACCATGCCTGGGCGCCCTGGATGCTGGATGTCTTTTCCTTGATTCCCTCGCCCGCCTTTCGTGCACCCATTGGCCGGGCTCACCATAGGAACCTCCCGCGATGACCGCGGGAGGCTCCAGCGCGAGTGGTGATGAGCTGCAAACACGCTTGATCGGCTCTGGGAAGGGATTGGCCATCGCATGGGTTCCGAGATGGCCCGATGCGCGCCGGCCCTCAAGCAGGCTGCCAGAAATTACCGCTGGCCATATCCATGCAGCAAGCCAGATGTGGCTGTCATGGACGGCATCGCGGACGCCAAAGCACTGGCGAGCCACCTTGGCTTACTGCGTCGGTGCTCTGTGCGCGAAGCAGGATTTCGGGGTTGACAACCGTATGGGCGGTAGAACCGGAAGCCCGGTTCCACCGCCCATACTCTTCGGCCTATTTGCTACTCAGCTTCGTGGAAGTGCGCCTGGAAGCGGTGGCACCACCGGAGGCAGCTGGCGTTCCGGAGCGGCCTTGCGGCGTTGGCTGTTCAGGTCCTCCAATTTTTCGGTGAACGGTTGCGCGTCTCCGGTGCAGAGCGTTCCGGTGGCAGGCAACTGCACGGTGAGCAGGTAGCGGTCCATGGCATTGGTGACACACTTCGAGGTGCCGTACGCAGTGTGGCCCCAACTGTTGCTGCTCAGAAGCCGGGCCTTGGGCATCAACTTCGAGACTTTTTGGGCCCCGGCGTAGTTCGTGGCCGGGTCATAGAAGTTTCCAACCACCAGCATCGGGTTCACGGTTCGTTTGGTGAACGGTCCCCTATAGGTGTCCTCGTCCTTGGCCTTCCAAGTGGTGCTGGCGCACGGAGCTGAGCTCCAGGTCCACAGCTGACCGAATCCCGGAGCGCTCCTGCCTGCGTTCTCCGCGTAGCGGGCCCAGTTTTCGGCCTTGGCCGGGTTGCGCGAGTCGGTGCACAGCACGGTCTGGAAAGCCTCGAAGGAATTGTCATACGGGAAGGCGAAACCGGTGGCTGCGGCCTTGCCGGCGATGTCCTTCGCTGCGGCATTTTGCTCGGCCTCGATCGCACGTAGGCTTTGGGCCAGCGCCTTATTGGCCACCTTCATCTTGGCCTTGGTCGGAGCCTTGTCCTTGCCAGCCGACGTCGGGAACGTGGTTCCGTTCGACGCGGCACGGTCCTGAAGCGCCAGCAAGGTATAGGTCAGCTCGGAGTCCACCATGGAGGAGCCCTGCGGGTCATACAGGTAGTCAAGCAGGATCGACCACATCATCGCCGCGGTGACGGAATAGTCGAAGTCAGGGTACTCGGGATCTGAGAACACCAAGGGGGAGCGCTTCAACTCGGCCATGATCTCGCGATAGAGCTTCTGCGGATCCCCTTGTTCAGCCAGCATGCAGTACTCCGGACCGGCGGTCTTACAGCGGCTCAGAATGCCGCGCATGGCCTTTTCGGCGCCTTCGCCTGATTTGATGCGTTGGGTCTGCGGCATCCACATGTTGGCTAAGGTTCCGGCCCAGGCCACCGGATCGAGTACTCCGTCGATGGCCACCGCGCGGACCCGGTCGGGGAACATGTTTGCATAGACAGTGCCAAGGTAGCTGCCATAAGAGAAACCCAGGTAGCTCAGCTGCTTGTCGCCTACCATGCGACGCAAGACATCCATGTCACGTGCGACCTCCGCGGTGGACATCGACGTGGAGAGGGGTTTGCCGGTCGTGGAGCAAGCCTTGCCGAAGGCCTTGGAGGAATTCACATAGGCACGTATTTCCTTGGATGTGACCGGATAGGGGACGTACATTGCTTCCAAGGCTTCGCTCTGGGCGCCGAAATTCTTCCAGCAACGCACGTTGTCGCTGAAGTTCGTGCCGCGTGGATCAAACCCGACGATGTCGAAACGCTCAAGGACACTTGGAGAAAGGAACTCAGGGGCCGCTGCGGCAATCTGAATCCCTGAACCACCCGGTCCGCCGGGATTCACAAACAGGGTTCCAATGCGCTTCGACTGGTTTGTCGCCTTGATACGCAGCAACGCGACCTCGGTGGTGGCCCCGCGCGGCTTGTCATAATCCAAGGGCAAGTTCACCGTCGTGCATTGGGCGCCAAAAGCCAGCTCCTTGCAGTTGAACCATTTCGGTCGCGGTGTCTTGATCCCGTCGACACGTTTGCGTTCGGCCTTGCTCGTTTGGTCGTAGGTGTTCTTCGCAGCCATTTGCATCGTAGATGCGCCTAATGTGGCATTTTCCCTGGTTTGCGGAGGTGCTGAATTGGCAGGAGAGGCTAAGCCCAGTCCTGCCGAGAGTCCCACCGCCATCGCCATGCCCAGGGCACGACCCCATCGTTTGTTTGTCATGTCAGTTCTTTCCCAAGTAGGTACTCTGCATGGCGTCTTGGACGGTCGGTCACCTGGCCATTATTGAATTATCTTGGCCCGGATGGATAAATCAAGCGTTTGAATTCTAACGATTTGGAGAAGACTGTTCCAAACACTGGAAAAAAGGGAGCAACTTCGGGGGTCCTTCGGCTGATGCTTCAAGTTCCCGTGCACTGCTTCCACGCTCCGGCTAGGTGAATTCACGTTGTGGCGCAGGCTTCCCCGCACGATGCCGCATCCCGCGTGAGCAGAGTTGCACCGACAGTCCCTGAATGCAGGTACGGTGCTTGTGTTACGTCGTTTCCACCGCACGTTGCGGATCGGGAAGTGTCGTCTGCCCCATGAGGGCCTCGCTGGGCGACAGCGAAGCCGCACTTACCGCGGTCGACCTTTTCATGCC
The DNA here is from genome assembly GCF_003633665.1 of Arthrobacter sp. AG1021. Classification (NCBI taxonomy): domain Bacteria; kingdom Bacillati; phylum Actinomycetota; class Actinomycetes; order Micrococcales; family Micrococcaceae; genus Arthrobacter; species Arthrobacter sp. AG1021. Next base: position 92,046 of record NZ_RBLB01000006.1, read on the forward strand.
AGCATGCCCACGACGAATTCCCCACCTGTGGTTTTCGATATTTCGGGTCATTACGAGGCCGGCGTCCGGGCTATGCTGCTCGTCATGGACCAGAGATGTGCGCCGAACCGGGAAACATGCTCAGACGCGGGCAGCGCCGTCATGGTCTTTCAGAGCAGCCACGCGCGCATTGCACGCTCGGAGGATGGCCGCCGTCGAGCCGTGGCGAACGACTGGGGCACTGAGTGCTTCTAGCGCCGCTGTTTGCCGGCGGTGACGGCAGGGTGCGGGAACTTCGAGCCCAACGCGGAGAGCACGCCCACGGACTTGGTAATGACCTCGTCCCATTCATCCTGCGCCACCGAATCGGCGGTGATCGCACCGCCCAGACCCAGGCACAGCTTCCATCCGCCGTCCGGGGTGCGGTCGCAGACCAAAGTGCGGATGACCACCGAAAAATCGGCGGACCCGTCTGCGCCCAGATAGCCCACGGCTCCGGAATACAGTCCGCGCTCACGCCGGTCTTCCAGCTCGTCCAGGATCTGCATGGTCGACAGCTTGGGCGCGCCGGTCATGGAGCCCGGAGGGAATGCCTCGCGCAGCGCCTGCGCCGACAATGCCGGATCGCGAAGCTGCGCGTCGATGGTGGAGACCATCTGATGCACGGTGGCGTAGCTTTCCACCGCGCACAGTCGGGCCACGCGCACCGAGCCGGGGACCGCATGGTGCGAGAGGTCGTTGCGCAGCAGGTCGACGATCATGATGTTTTCCGCGCGGTCCTTGGGGCTGGTGGCCAAATCCTGCTTCAGCGCCTGGTCCTCCTGCACGCTGGTCCCGCGCGGGCGAGTGCCCTTGATCGGTTCGGCGCGCAGCACCCCGGTGGCCCCGAGGCTCAGGAAGCGTTCGGGGGAAATGCTGGCGACTTCGGTGCCGCCCATACGCAGGTAGTGGGCGAACGGTGCCGGGCTGGAGGTGCGCATTCGGCAGTAGGCCTCGAAGGGGCTGTACTGCGCGGCGGTTGCGGTCAGCTCGGTGGTCAGGCAGACCTCGTAGGTGTTGCCTTCGTAAATCTGGCGCTGGGCGCGGGTGATCTTGTCCTTGTAGCCCTGCTCGGTGTCGGCGCAAACGAATTCCACCGGCGGCAGGTCCAGCGCGGTGCGGTGCTGAACGCCGGCTTCGGCCAGATGCTCGGTGATCCATTGGCGCAGGCGCGCGGGCGCGTGGATTGCCATCTGACCGGTGCGGTGGTTGATGACCAGCACGATATTAGGGGAGAAGAACCCCGCATCGGGGCGCGCTGCCTCGGCTCCGGATGCGGTTCCGGCTGAGACCTCCCGCTTGAGCTCGTAGCCCAGGTAGCCGACCCAGGCAGGCAGCGGGTAGTTGTCCGGCTCGGTCCCGGCCGCGGGCCACAAGCCCTGCAAGGATTCGAAGAATCCTGGCTGCAGGCGCAGGCTGGCCCCGCCGCGCTGCACGGTGGCGCCGGAAGCGCTTGCCTGCAACAGGGGATAGGCATCGCCGACGGCCAGGGCGATCAGCGAGTACTTGTTCCGATCCAGCGGGTCGGTGAGGTGGTGGCTGGTGGACTCCAGCAGGGCTGCATGCTCCAGGCCTTCGGCCAGCGCTTCGAACAAGGTGGCGGCATCCGCGGGGGCTGCATGGTGTCCGGCCAGCGGCGGCGCGGCAGAGGCAGGCGTGGTCGCTGGCAGCAGGTCGCGCAGGCCGGCTGGCAGGAAAGCGCTGAGCCCCAGCAGCTGCTCGAACGGCGAGCGCTGGCTGTCGGCGTCGAGGACCACGTCCGCGGCGCGGGGCACGTCGTCTCTGGACAGGTACGCGTCTTCCTGGGCGGCCCAGCGCTCCCAGTGCGGGGCGTAGGTCTGGCCGTCGCGCTGCAGGGCGCGCTGCTTGCGGACCCCGGCTGGAGCTTGGAGCCAGATGCTCAGATCGAGCAGGCCGCGGACCTGGCGGTGCGCGGCGCCCACGCCCTCCACGATGACGACCTGCGCCGGGTCGAGGCTGGCAGTGTCGCCTGGCGCATCGGCGTCCCAGTCCCACAGCGGCCAGCTGGCGGTGCGGCCGTGGGCGAGCTGTTCGAGCAGGCCGGAATAGAGGTCCTGGGCGGCCTGCAGCCCGTCCCAGCCGTGGTAGAGATCTTCCAGACGCAGGACAGCCACCGAGGCGGTTTTCGACATCTGGTTCGCTAGCAACGCTGCGAGGCTGCTCTTTCCCGAGCCGGAGCGTCCGTCGAGAGCAATGAGGTAGGGTCTAGCGGTTTCCACGAGAGGCTATATTACTCCGGACGTAGTCAACGAGCGCAGGCAGGGCTGCGGAGACGAGCTTCCAGGTTTCGCGGAAATCTCCTGCGTCACCGTACCAGGGATCGTAGACACCCTGGCGGTCGTGCGGCTCGCTGGCGGCGACGGGGTCGAAGGACCTGAACATGCGCAGCATGGGGCGCTCGCTGGGATCGATCTCCGTGAGTGCAGGAACGAGGTCTTCGAAATGATCGGTGTCCATGGCCAGCACCAGGTCCATGGAACCCAGTTCGTCGGCCTTAACCTGCGTTGCGACGTGGTTCGAGGCGTCCAGTCCGTGGGCGCGCAGGGCACTTGCGGCGCGCGGGTCGATCCCGTTGCCGACTTCGCCGTAGCTGATGGCCCGGGAGCAGACCTCGACCTCGGTGACGTCTGCCTCACGCAAGGCGTTTTTCAGCATGTACTCGGCCATAGGTGAGCGGCATATATTTCCCGTGCACACGATCATTATCCGGAACATGGCATCAGTCTATGGCCACATCACATTTCGATCGAGAGCTACGCGCAAGATAATCAGCAACAATACGGCAACGATTTAGAGCAACCCCAAAATCACGGGGTGATTAGTGGATTAGGAGCATCATCGCGGCGACGAGAATGAACAGGACGCCGAAGACGATATTGAGCAGCTTGGCCCCGCGCACGGTGGTGGTGAAGCGCTGGAAGCTGCGCGCGGTGCCTGCGAAGAAGAAGAACATCACCAGCACGTCGACTGCGACGATGGTGCCGATATAGATCAGGTATTGCGGCAACAGCGGCTGGTCGGTGCGGATGAACTGCGGGGTGAATGCCAGGAAGAAGACAATCGCCTTCGGGTTCAGCAGATTGACCAGGATGCCGCGGCGCAGCATGGCGCCACGGGTGAGCGTGCCGCCGGTGCTGGTTCCGTCCGAGGCGACATCCGGTTTGGACAGCATCATCCGGATGCCCAGGTAGACCAGATAGGCGGCGCCGGCATAGCGGATGCCCGCGAAGAGCAGCGGGGAGCTGGAGACCAGCAGGCCCACTCCGGCGGCGACGATGACCACGTGGATCAGCAGGGCGATCTGCTGGCCGATCACTCCCCAGATGGAAGCGCGCCAGCCTTGGCGCATCGAGTTGTTCATCGTGTTGATGGCCCCGGCGCCCGGGGTGAAGCTGATGACGATGGTTGCGCCGAGAAGTGAAAGCCAGAGAGAAAGTGCCACCTGTCTAGGGTAGTGGCACTGCAGGAGTTCTCTTGACTCGAAGACTGGTCATGACGGGGCGTTCGGCAGGAGGCTTAGTTCGGCGGCGCGAGGACTTCCAGCCGGGCTTCATCCACGCCGGCGACGGCCCGGGCCATGAAGTCGCTGAGCAGTGCGACCTGCTGCTCGTCGTAGGAGGAGATCAGCTCCATCATTTTCGCTCCGAGCGGTCGGAACATCTCCCGCGCCTCGGCCATGGCCTTCTCGGTCAGGGCGATGTGCACGCTGCGGCGGTCCTGCTCGCTTCGCTGGCGGATGATGTAGCCCAGCCGGTCCAGCCGGTCGAGCATGGCCGTGGTGGCGGGGGAGCTGAGCTGCAGTTCCCTGCTCAAGTCCCGGGGCGAGGGCGAGGTTCCGGCGCGCTGGTATTTCATGATCACTGTCAGGCCGTTCATGTCGGTCCGGTGCGTGCCGTAGTGCCCGCCGGTGGATTCCACGTAGCGGTCCGAGGCCTGCCCGAAATCCTGCAGCAGCTGCAACAGCCGGTGGTGTGTGCTCGCGTCCATAACACAATTATAAACTAAGTAAACATTTCCATCATCAAACTAAATGTTGGTACGCTGTAGCGGTAGGCCACAGCGGTCGCAACTATTCGAATCAACGTGAGGACAGCCCCATGTCGCACATAGCGAAAGTCGATGAGCCCGCCGACCCCGCCGCGCGCTCAGTCAGCGGAAAGGGCATCGCCATCCGGGCGGTGGTGTATTCCCTGCTGATCGTGCTCTGGATCGGCATCGCGGGGGCCGGCGGACCAACCTTCGGCAAACTCTCGGACGTGCAGACCAACGACCAGACAGCTTTCCTCCCGGCCAGCGCGGAAGCGACGCAGGCCCTTGAATGGCAGAACAAGTTCCGCACGAGCGACGCAATTCCCGCGGTGGTGCTGGTGACCTCCGAAAGCGGCGTCGACCAGAAGCAGGCCGCCGCGCTCGCCGAGAAGCTTTCCGATTTCGAGTTCCTCGACGGGCAGGTGACGGGGCCGTTTTTGGCCGAGGATGGCAAGGCTGCCGAATTCATCATGCCGATCTCCTCGACCGTCAAGGCCGATGAGGGCGTGACCGCGCTGCGCGCCCTGCTGGCAGACATCCAGCCGGAGGGCATGAGCAGCTATGTCACCGGTCCCGCCGGGTTCTCCGCGGACCTGATCGAGGCATTCGGCGGCATCGACGGGGTGCTGCTAGGTGTCGCGCTGGTCGCGGTGCTGGTGATCCTGCTGCTGGTCTACCGTTCGCTGCTGCTTCCGCTGACCGTGCTGATGACCTCCATGGTGGCGCTGTGCGCCGCCATCCTGGTGGTCTACTTCATGGCAAAGGAGGGGATCATCCGGCTGGACGGCCAGGCCCAGGGCATTCTCTCGATCCTGGTGATCGGTGCGGCCACCGACTACTCGCTGCTGTTCGTTGCCCGCCACAAGGAAGCCCTGTCCACGGGGCTGAACCGCTGGCAGGCAGTGGCCAAGGCCTGGAAGCGCTCGCTGGAGCCGATCATCGCCTCCGGCGGCACCGTGACCGTGGGCCTGCTGTGCCTGCTCTTCTCCGACCTGAACTCCAACAAGGCGCTGGGCCCGATCGGCGCGGCGGGCATCGTCTTCTCGATCATTGCCGCCCTCTCCTTCCTGCCGGCCGTGCTCGGACTGCTGGGCCGGGCCGCCTACTGGCCGTTCATGCCCAAAACGCAGGACGCGGAAACGCAGGCGGCGGCCAAGCCTGGACTGTGGGCCCGCATCGCCGCCTTCGTCGCTTCCCACCCCCGCCCGATCTGGATGGTGACGGCACTGGTGCTGGCCGTCGGCGCGGCGTTCTCGCTGCAGCTCAAGGCCAGCGGCGTGCCGCAAAGCGAACTGGTGATCGGCGGCTCCGAGGCCCGCGACGGGCAGGTGGCGCTCGGCGAGCACTTCCCGGGCGGCAGCGGCTCGCCGGCCACCGTGCTCGTCAACGAGGCCGAGGCGAACACCACCCTGGACGCGGTCCTTGACGTGCCCGGTGTCGACTCCGCCTACCTGCAGGCCGAAGACGGCGGTCCGGCCATGGCCCAGCGCGGCGCCCCGGCGTACACCGTCGAAGGACGGAACCTGATTTCCGTCACCCTGAGCGATGCGGCGGACTCGGATGCGGCCGCGAACACTGTCACGCAGCTGCGCGAGACGGTGCACGAGATCGATGCGACGACCCTGGTCGGCGGAACAACCGCGACCCAGATGGACAAGAACTCCACCGCCGAGGCCGACCTGTTCAAGATCATTCCGATCACCCTGGTCGCGATCCTGGTCATCCTTATGCTTCTGCTGCGCTCGATCCTGGCTCCGGTCCTGCTGATTCTGACCACGGTGCTCTCCTACGGCACGGCGATGGGCGTCAGCGCGCTGGTGTTCAACCACGTCCTGGACTACGTGGGCGCCGACCCCTCGGTGCCGCTGTTCGGATTCGTGTTCCTGGTGGCCCTTGGCGTGGACTACAACATCTTCCTGATGACCCGGGTGCGCGAGGAGACGCTGCTGCACGGCACGCGGGACGGGATGCGCCGCGGCCTGACCGTCACCGGCGGCGTGATCACCTCTGCCGGCATCGTGCTGGCGGCGACCTTCGCCGCGCTGGGGGTCGTGCCGATCATGTTCCTGGGGCAGCTGGGCTTCATCGTGGCCTTCGGCGTGCTGCTCGATACCTTTATCGTGCGAAGCCTGCTGGTGCCGGCGCTGGTCGAGGACATCGGCCCTGCGGTGTGGTGGCCCTCGAAATTGGCGCAGGAAAAGACGTCGGCGGGTGTGCACCGGGCCTGAGCGCCAGGCTTCAGACGTGGCGGAAATCTCCTGTGATTCGCCCCGTTGGCAGGCTCCGGGACTGCTAAGTCCCGGAGCCTGCCTGTAGAATTGAAATCTGTACGCATCGATGGTTCAACGCCTGAAACACCCGGCCCGCCTCGGTGCGTAGTCGTCGACAGACTTGATTTCCTTCGAGCGGAAACTCCCGGATTCCCGGTGTTTTCGCGCGGGCGTCGGGCACTTTTCTTGCCGCCCCGCATCGGACTTCCTCCTGGATCGGCGAACCCGAGCGTCGAAAACGACGCGCGAATTCAGAGAGAAAGTTTGAGCATTGACTTCTACTTTTAGCGCCCTTGGCGTGCCCGCAAACCTGGTTGACGTGCTGACCGAGCGCGGCATCGACACCCCGTTCCCGATCCAGGAAGCAACCCTTCCCTCCACCCTTGCCGGCGGAGACGTGCTGGGGCGCGGCCAGACCGGCTCGGGCAAGACCCTGGCCTTCTCGCTGCCGCTGGTGGCCCGCCTGAGCGAGCGCCCGCAGCGCCGCAAGGCCCGTTTCCCGCGCGCACTGATCATGGCGCCGACCCGCGAACTGGCGACCCAGATCGCCAAGACCGTTGATCCGCTGGCCGCCGCCTCCGGCCTGCGCACCACCGTGATCTACGGCGGCGTCGCGCAGAGTCGACAGGAAAAGGCCATGAACGAGGGCGTCGACATCGTCATCGCCTGCCCCGGCCGCCTCGACGACCTGATCAAGCAGAAGATCGTTGACCTGTCGCAGCTTGAGATCTCGGTGCTGGATGAAGCCGACCACATGGCAGACATGGGTTTCCTCCCGGTCGTGCGCCGCATCATGGACCGCATGCCGACCGGCATCCAGCACATGCTGTTCTCCGCCACCCTGGACAACGGCGTGGACAAGGTCGTCAAGCGCTACCTGAGCAGCCCGACCATCCATTCGGTGGATGCGCCCGAGGCCGCAGTGAACACCATGGAGCACCACGTCTTCGTGGTCAGCAACGACGACAAGAAGGACCTGGTCCGTGTGCTGGCGCAGGGCACCTCGCGCCGCATCATGTTCATGCGCACCAAGCACCACGCCAAGAAGATGGCTGTAGTGCTGTCCAAGGCCGGCGTGCCAACCGTTGACCTGCACGGCAACCTGTCGCAGAACGCCCGCGACCGCAACCTGGCCGCCTTCGCCTCGGGCGAGGCAAAGGTCCTGGTCGCCACCGACGTAGCAGCCCGCGGCGTGCACGTCGACGGCGTGGAACTGGTGGTCCACATCGATCCGCCGGCAGAGCACAAGGCCTACACCCACCGGTCAGGCCGCACGGCCCGCGCCGGCTCCAGCGGAACCGTGGTGACCATCTGCACCCCGGACCAGCAGGGCGACGTCGCGACCCTGATGAAGCAGGCAGGCCTGAAGAAGGTCCCATTCGAAAAGGTCTCCCTGGACTCGCAGGTCGTCAAGGAAGTCGTGGGCGAAGTGGCCGAACTGGTGCCGTACACCGCCCCGGTGAAGCAGCAGAGCAACCCTGCCAAGCGCAAGCCTGCCGGCGAATCCGGCGGTTCGCGCGGCGGGCGCGGCGGGCGCGGTTCACGCGGCGGCCGTTCGGCCGGCGAGGGCCAGAACCAGCAGCGCAGCGAGTCGGGCCGCCGCAATGAACGCAGTCCGAAGGCCTCGGGCGAGCGTCCAGCACGCGCTGGCCGCGGCGCAGGATCCGAGCGTCCGGCCGGTGCAGGCCGTGGTGCGAACTCGGAACGCCCATCGGGTGCAGGCCGCGGCTCGCGCCAGGGTGGCCGCGCCGCCCAAGGCGCCTCGACCGGGGGCCGCTCGCGTGGTCCGCGCCGCGCCACCAGCCCTGCCACCCGCAGCCGCTAGGCATTTCGGGCCAGCCGGAACAACGGCTGCCAACCTAGGAATCCTCCGCTCGTACGCCGAGCGGAGGATTTCTTTTGCCACCCTGCGCCCGGTGAGCGTCGAGCGCACTGACTAGACCGAAAGTTTAGCCCCGGCGGATGACCGGTCGGTGAAGTCCTCCAACCTAGTCTTGAAGTAGAGGAAATATCTATTTCGCCTAGCCAGGAGCACCTGACCATGATTGAATCACTGCAGAATTTTGTCGCTGCTTGCCCCGAGCCGCTGCAGTGGCTGGCGGTCGCGCTGGTTTCGGCTATTCCCTTCGTCGAGTCCTACTTCGGGTCCGTCATCGGAGTGCTGATGGGCCTGCCGCCGGCGGTCGGGATTCTTGTTGCGGTGCTCGGCAACGGCATTTCCATGCTCTTGTTCGTCAACAGCGCCCATGCCGTACGCTCCAAGGTGCGCCAAGGCAAGGAGGGCAAGAAGCCGAAATACGAAAAGATCCGCAGGGCTTTCGACAAGTTCGGCATTGCAGGGGTCAGCCTGGTTGGCCAGACCATGCTTCCCTCGCAGATCACCTCGGCGGCGCTGGTGTCCTTCGGCGCATCGAAGCAGAAAGTGATTTTCTGGCAGGTCATTTCCATCATCTTGTGGGGAGTGATCTTCGGAGTCCTGGCAGGGCTCGGCATGCCGCTGCTGACCAAATAATTCGTTCCCCTCGGCACGCTGCAAAGCAAAGCCGGAAGGAGCCCGCGCACCAGTAGTGCGTGGGCTCCTTCCGGCTTGTGCCATCTTGGAGGCGGAGATTAGTCCTGCGGCTTCTTGCGGCCGAACCTGAAATAGCTCAGCGGACCGAGAATGTTGATGAAGCACAACCCCACCCACAATCCCTTGCTTCCGTGAATCTGCTCGGGCCTGCGTCGGTAGATGTCGATCTGCGCGGCGGCGAATAAGGCAACCTCGATCACGCCCGCAACGATGGCAGCTGCCCGTGCAATGGGGGACAGCTCGGAGAATTTCTTTTTGGTTCGTGCCATTCTTCCGCCTTTGATCTGTAGTTTTCGCTTCGTGACCGGACTGTCAGGAGTGGTCTGAAAAAGTTTTCGGTTGATGGGAATTATTCTGCCACCCCGCCCGTTGAATAAGACAGAGCGCAAAGTTGAGTCGAGTTCACTCAAGTTAATTTGACAGTCGAAACCGGCTGAGTAAACTTGAGTCCGAAGCGCTCAATGGGGGCCCAAGCCCCCAGCGTTGGGATTTTTTTCAGACAAGGCAAAGGAGAGCCATTATGTCGCGTGCCGTAGGTATTGACCTTGGAACCACCAACTCTGTCGTATCCGTGCTCGAAGGTGGTGAGCCAACCGTCATCGCTAACGCGGAAGGCAACCGCACGACCCCGTCCATCGTTGCTTTCTCGAAGGGCGGCGAAGTCCTGGTCGGCGATATCGCCAAGCGTCAGGCAGTCAACAACATCGATCGCACCATCGCATCGGTCAAGCGCCACATGGGCACCGACTGGTCCGTTGCCATCGATGACAAGAAGTACACCGCCCAGGAAATCTCGGCGCGTACCCTGATGAAGCTGAAGAACGACGCTGAGTCGTACCTGGGCGAGAAGGTCACCGACGCGGTGATCACCGTTCCTGCATACTTCAACGACGCCGAGCGCCAGGCCACCAAGGAGGCCGGCGAGATCGCGGGCCTGAACGTGCTGCGCATCGTCAACGAGCCAACTGCTGCTGCTCTGGCCTACGGCCTGGAGAAGGGCAACGAGGACGAGCTCATCCTGGTCTTCGACCTCGGTGGCGGTACCTTCGACGTCTCCCTGCTGGAAGTTGGCAAGGATGACGACGGCTTCTCGACCATCCAGGTCCGCGCGACCGCCGGTGACAACCGTCTGGGCGGCGACGACTGGGATCAGCGTGTTGTCGACTGGCTGCTGGCCCAGGCCAAGGCCAAGGGCGCAGACCTGTCCAAGGACAAGATCGCACTGCAGCGCCTGAAGGAAGCCGCAGAGCAGGCCAAGAAGGAACTGTCCTCGGCTACCAGCACCAACATCTCGCTGCAGTACCTGTCGGTCACCCCTGAGGGCCCGGTACACCTGGACGAGCACCTCTCGCGTGCGAAGTTCCAGGAACTGACCGCAGATCTGCTGGAGCGCACCAAGAAGCCATTCAAGGACGTCATCGCCGAAGCCGGCGTGAAGATCTCCGACATCGCCCACGTGATCCTCGTTGGCGGTTCGACCCGTATGCCAGCCGTTGCCGAACTGGTCAAGGACCTGGCCGGCAAGGAAGCCAACAAGGGCGTGAACCCGGATGAGGTTGTCGCCGTAGGCGCAGCCCTGCAGGCCGGCGTGCTGAAGGGCGAGCGCAAGGACGTGCTGCTGATCGACGTCACCCCACTGTCCCTGGGCATTGAGACCAAGGGCGGCGTGATGACCAAGCTGATCGAGCGCAACACCGCGATCCCGACCAAGCGTTCGGAGACCTTCACCACCGCCGAGGACAACCAGCCTTCGGTATCGATCCAGGTCTTCCAGGGCGAGCGCGAGTTCACCCGCGACAATAAGGCACTGGGCACCTTCGAGCTGACCGGCATCGCTCCGGCTCCTCGCGGCATCCCGCAGGTCGAGGTCACCTTCGACATCGATGCCAACGGCATCGTGCACGTGTCCGCCAAGGACAAGGGCACCGGCACCGAGCAGTCGATGACCATCACCGGCGGCTCCTCGCTGTCGAAGGAAGACATCGAGCGCATGGTGCAGGAAGCCGAAGCGCATGCGGAAGAGGACAAGGCACGCCGCGAGGCAGCCGAGACCCGCAACGCTGCCGAGCAGGCCGCCTACTCGGTGGACAAGCTGATCAAGGACAACGAGGACAAGCTGCCTGAAGAGGTCAAGTCCGAGGTCCAGGCCGACGTCGACGCCTTGAAGGCCGCCTTGGAGAAGCAGGACAACGACGACGAGGTCAAGGCCGCGTTCGAGAAGCTGCAGGCTTCGCAGTCCAAGCTGGGCGAGGCAATCTACGCCAACACCCAGGCCGAAGGCGCGGCTGCCGGCGAGCAGGATGCGCCGAACGCTGATGAAGACATCGTCGACGCCGAGGTCATCGACGAAGACGAAGCCGACAAGAAGTAGGGAGTTTAGGAATATGTCCGAGGCAAACAACCAGAACGAAAACTCCGGCCAGGAGCCGGAGAACCAGCCAGAGGCCGCTGACCAGCAGCCAACTGCTGACGCTTTGGGCCAGGCCGAGGCGATCCTGAACGAGGCCGGCGACTCCGTGGACGCGGAGCAGGACGAGGTCAGCGAGGTCGTCACCGAGCTGCGCAACGACCTGCTGCGCCTCCAGGCCGAGTACGTCAACTACCGCAAGCGCGTGGAGCGCGACCGTGCAGTGGCGCGTGAAAACGCCGTGCAGGGCATGCTTTCCACCTTGTTGCCCGTGCTTGACGACATCGACGCGGCACGCGCCCACGGCGACTTGGCCGATGGCCCCTTCGCATCGATCGCCAACAAGCTGGACTCGATCCTGGCCCAGCATGGCTTGGAGCGCATCAACGAGGCGGGGGTCGAATTCGACCCGAACGTCCACGAAGCGCTGCTGCGCCAGGCGGTGCCGGAGGTCCCGGCCGATCATGTGGGACAGGTGCTGCGTACCGGCTACCGCAAGGGAAGCAACATCCTGCGCGCTGCCCAGGTACTGGTCGCCACCGGCGAATAGCAACTAGCTAGCACAACTGAAACTGCCCACTGTCGAGTATTCGCCAGTGGGCAGTTTCGAATTGTCATAGAAAGGATGAGGCCCTGATGGCAAGTCAGGACTGGATAGACAAAGATTTTTACGCGATCCTCGGCGTCTCCAAGGACGCCTCGGACGCGGATATCAAGAAGGCGTACCGCAAGCTTGCGCGCAAGTACCACCCTGACACCAACGCCGGTGATGCAACCGCCGAACAGAAGTTCAAGGACATTACCGAAGCCAACTCGGTCCTCTCCGACAAGGAAGAGCGCGAGCAGTACGACGCCATCCGTGCCATGGGCTCGGGAGCACGTTTCTCAGCAGGAGGTCCGGGCGGAGCTCCGGGCGGCGGCGCAGGGTTCGAGGACATCTTCTCCAACCTGTTCGGCGGGGGAGGCGGGGCACGCCAGCGTGGCGGGCAGCCGGACTTCTCCGACCTGTTCGGGGGAGCGGGCGGCTTCGGCGGTTTCGGCGGCCAGGCCGCTCCGCCGCGCAAGGGCGCGGACCGCACCGCGAACACCTCGATCTCCTTCGCCGGCTCGATCAACGGCACGAAGATCGGGCTGCGCGAGCCGAGCGGCGAGGTCATCGACGTGCGCATCCCGGCCGGCATCAAGGACGGCCAGTCGGTGCGCGTGCGCGGACGCGGCCAAGCCGGCGCCGCCGGCAACGGAGACCTGATCGTCAAGGTCAAGGTCGCTGAGCACCCATTCTTCAAGCGCGAGGACAACAACATCCGCGTGCACGTCCCGGTGACCTTCGACGAGGCCGCACTGGGCGCGAAGATCCACGTCCCGACCCTCGACGGGGAACAGGTCGCGGTGAAGGTTCCGGCAGGTTCCAACTCGGGCCGCACGCTGCGCCTGAAGGGCCGCGGCGTGAAGACTTCCAAGGCCACCGGCGACCTGCTGATCGTGCTCGACGTGGTCATTCCGCAGAACCTCTCGGATGCCGCGAAGAAGGCGGTTGAGGACTTCGCCGCAGCCACCGAGGGCGAGGACCCGCGGGCGGACCTGGCCTCGAAGGCCAAGCTCTAGGATCGGCACCCGCCGATCACCCGTCGCCGGCGCCGGAGGAGCCAACATCCTCCGGCCCCGTCGATAGACTCAAGATACAACCAAGGCAGAAAGGTGGTTGAAGTACCGTGAACGGGGAGTACCTGCGACCTGTCTTCGTCATTTCCGTCGCCGCACAGCTTGCCGACATGCACCCCCAGACGCTGCGCCAGTACGACCGCATCGGCCTGGTTTCGCCCAGCCGGCAGTCGGGCAAGCAGCGCCGCTATTCCCAGCACGACGTGTCCCTGCTGCGCCAGGTTCAGGCGCTGAGCAAGGATGGCGTGTCGCTGGAAGGCATCAAGCGGATCCTTGAGTTGGAAAACCAAGTGGCTAGCCTTAAGGGCCAAGTGACCCAGTTGCGCGCGGAACTGGACTACGTGCGCCAAGGCCAATCGCGCATCTTCGCCGCCGGCACCGTCGCAGGCGACGTGGTGTCGCTGGCCCGCGGCATGCGCCCCTCGCGGCCCGAACCGGCGGTATCGCTGTTCCCGGTGCGCCGCGCTATCGGCAGGTAGGCCTGCCGCCTGAAAGACATTAGAAATCCAGCCCGCCAGATCCCGGCGCGGCTGGATTTTCTGTCTCTATCCGAGCCGGCCGTGGCGGCGCAGCCGGGCTTCCAGCTGGGTGCGCACCGCCGGCCATTCGTGGGGCAGGATCGAGAAGACGACGGTGTCTCGCAGGGTTCCGGTCGCCGGATCGTACTTGTGGTTGCGCAGCACGCCGTCTTGCTTGGCGCCCAGCCGCGCAATGGCGGCGCGGGAAGCCTCATTGTGCCAATGCGTGCAAAACGCGACCGAGTAGCATCCGAGCACTTCGAATGCCCTGCGCAGCAGCAGGTATTTCGCTGCCGGATTGATGCCGGTGCCCTGCGCCGCAACGGCCAGGAAGGTCGATCCGATCTCCACCCGGCGGTTTGCGGCATCGATGTTCAGGTAGGCGGTGGCGCCGACGGCTTTGCCGGCGGAGGTGTCGATGATGGCGAAGGGGGCCATGGTTCCGGCTGCCTGGGAGTCCAGCCGCTGGGCGATATTGGCTTCCACCTGCTGTGCCGGGGGAGTTGTCGCGAACCAGTCCTCGTCGAGGCGTCCGGCGGCCACTACCTCGGCCAAGTCCGGCGCGTGCGAGGCGGCGAGCTGTTCCAGCCTCACCCCGGCGAATTCCATGGCGGGCGCGGTGGAGAACTCGGAGGCCGGGATTAATGACGAATGGCTCATGGCCACCAGTTTAGGGTGGACATGAGCCATTGCCGGACTTTATGTCAGGTCGTGCACTAGCCGACGCGAGTGTACGCCAAGTCGAAGACCAATCGGCCTGCCTTCAGCGCCTTGCCCTCGAAGCTGGTCAGGATGCGGCGTTCGAAGCGCGGGGCCCAGCCGCCGAGCTCGTCGGTGAACTCTGGTTCCTTCTCGAAGCCTTCCATGCCCTCGCGGCGGACCTTGGTCAGGTTGCTTTCCTCGCCGGCAAGGTTGCCCGGGAACTGGTTCTCGAAATCCGGGTGGGCGGTGAGCGCGTCACGCATCTGCTCGGCGTAGTTGGACCAGTCGGTGGCCAGGCGCAGGGTTCCGCCGGGCTTGAGCACCCGGGAAACCTTGTCCAGGAACGATGCCTTGATCAGGCGGCGCTTGTGGTGGCGCGGTTTGTGCCAGGGGTCGGAGAAGAAGATCCAGATTTCGTCGGCGCTGTTCTCTTCGAGCATCACGTCCAGCACCTCGGGGGCATTGGCCTGGACGGCGCGGACATTCTCGATACCGAAGGACTCGACCTTGAGCATCAGCTGGGCCAGCCCGGGGCGGTAGACCTCCACGGCGAGGTAGTTGCGCTCGGGGTCGTCCTTGGCGGCGTTGGCGATGCATTCGCCCAATCCGGTGCCGATCTCCACGATCAGCGGCGCCACGCGGCCGAATGCCTGATCCGGGTCGAGGGTGAAATCATCGGCTACCGAGGTGTCGGCGATCTTGCGGGGAGGCTCGATGACGTACTGCTCGGCATTGCGCTCCCAGGCGCTGGCTCGGCGGCCCTGCAGGCGGTTGCCGCGGCGGACAAAAGAGACCGGTTCGGCCCGGAAAAGTGCTGGGTCTTTGGGGGTCGGGGCCGCGGCCTGACGCTGTTCTTCGCTCGAATCGCTCATGATCATTAATCCTAGCCGAGCGCACCGCATCGATTCTTCCCGGGAGAGTAGGGGATTGGCCACGGTTTCAGGGGAAAATCCGGGCTGTCACCCATGGCGCCCGGGGGAGTCGATGGGGAAGACTGGATCCATGACTGATCTATTGCGGGGAATCCTGAATATCATCTGGCTGCTCTTCGGCGGCCTGTGGCTGGCACTGGGGTATGTCCTGGCTGGCATCATCTGCTGCCTGCTGATCGTGACCATTCCGTTCGGCATCGCTTCATTCCGCATCGCGGGTTACGCGCTGTGGCCCTTCGGCCGCACCGTCGTGGATCGCGGCGCTGTGGGAGCCTTCTCCACGCTGGGTAACGTGATCTGGCTGGTTTTTGCCGGCATCTGGATCGCCATCGGCCACGTGCTTACCGCCATCCCGATGTTCGTGTCGATCATCGGCATCCCGCTGGGCATCGCGAACCTGAAGATGATCCCGGTGTCCCTGATGCCGCTGGGCAAGGTGGTGGTCGCTTCGGACTACTACATCGGGACCATGCGCCGCTAGCGCCTGCCGTTCGGCTCGCACGGATTAAACGGACCGGGGCTGCCCTTCCACGTGGAAGGGCAGCCCCGGTCCGTATTGGCGGTAGATGCCGTTGCTAGCTCTTGAGGTACTCGTCGTGCTGGCGGTGCGCCTCGGTGATTTCGTCGCGGATCTTGTCGATGTCCTTGACCTTGTCGCGGTACTTCTTGTCCATGGACTTCACGTAGGCTTCCTCTTCCAGCAGCTCGGTGTAGATCCGCTCGCGCTCGGCCTGGTCCGCGGTGTAGGAGAGGTCGGTGTAGTTGTTCGCATGGCGGCGTACGTTGTTCACGGCGGTCTGCGCCTTGCCGGCCTTGCTGAACAGGGAGGCGAGGACCGTGACTACCAGGACGCCGATGATCACGCTCAGCGACAGGCCGGTGGTGATCTCGATGACCGATACGTGCTCGCCGCCGTTGATGAACGGCAGGTTGTTCTCATGCAGCGCGTGCAGGATCAGCTTGACGCCGATGAACGCCAGGATCGCAGCCAGGCCGTAGGACAGGTAGATCAGTCGATCCAGCAGGCCGTCAAGCAGGAAGTACAGCTGGCGCAGACCCATCAGGGAGAATGCGGTCGCGGTGAAGACGATGAAGACGTTCTGGGTCAGGCCGAAGATTGCCGGGATCGAGTCCAGGGCGAAGAGGATGTCGGTACCGCCGATGGCCACCATGACCAGCAGCATCGGGGTCAAGACCTTCTTGCCGTCGATCTTGGTGAACAGCTTATCGCCGTCGTACTCGTCGGTGGTGTGGAACAGCTTCTTGGCCAGACGGATGATGAAGTTGTTCGCCTCGTCGGACTCGTCGTCCTTCTTGAGCAGGTTGCCTGCGGTCAGCAGCAGGATCAGGCCGAAGATGTAGAAGACCCAGGCGAACTGGTTGATCAGCGCCGCACCGACGAAGATGAATGCGGTACGGGCAATCAGCGAGAACACGATGCCGAACAGCAGCACCTTCTGCTGGTCCTCGCGTGGCACCTTGAAGCTGGCCATGATGATCAGGAAGACAAACAGGTTGTCGACCGAGAGGGCCTTTTCGGTGATGTAGCCGGCGAAGTATTCAGCGCCCATGTCCACGCCGCCGAAAATGAATACGACGATGCCGAAGATTAAAGCGAGGCCGACGTAGATGCTCGACCAGATGGCCGCTTCACGCAACGACGGAACGTGCGCCTTGCGGATGTGGAAGAAGTAGTCGAATGCCAAAAGTGCGAGGATCACGACAATCGTGATGCCCCAGATCAAAGGAGAAACTCCCATGGGGATTCCTGCTTTCGTAAGTTGGGTACAAGCCATCCAAGTAAGTCTCTTCGCCAACGGAAAATGGTTGGCCGCAGAACCCGGCAAGACTCCTGTGTCTTACGTACTGACGGATCAAACGCTTGTGAATACTCCCTTACGTGGGATCAACTCTATCTTGAGTTCTGCCCTCAGGGAAAGTTCAGGCATGTGCGGTGCGTTGACCGGCGGTGGTTGTTCGACCGGTGGAGCCGCCCATCGCCGGGCCTAGGGAGAGGCATTTCGCGCGGCTAGGACTTGTTCGCGCAGGATGTCCGCGTGTCCGCAGTGCTGCGCCAGTTCACGCAGCATGTGAAGCTGGATCCAGCGCAGGGGCAGCGGCCCCCGCTTGTTCCCGTGGAAGACCGTTGCGCCGGTCGTCCCCTCCAGGACCTGGTGGGTGTGCGCTATTTCTTCGCGATACTCGGCGATGACGCTGGCAATGTTGTCGCCCTCTTCGAGCTTGAACGACTCATCGGGATTCGGGGCGATACCCAAGATGGAGCGGGAACTGCTGGTGGGAGCCTCCCGGAACCAGACCTTCTCGACGAATGTTCCGTGCTTGACCAGCCCGAGCAGCGTGGTGCGCGACGGCACGAGCTGCACTCTGGCCTCCTCTTCGGTGAGGCCGTCGAGGCAATCGAGCAGCATCGCCCGATGCTGGTCGATGAAGGCCTTGACCTGCTCATCGTGTTCGGCGAAGAAAAGCTCTGGTGAGTTCGGGTTAGCCATAGCTCCATTGTTCGCAGGTCGGCTCGGTGAATACAAGGAAAAACTTTTTTTGAAATTGTTCGGCGAAAACGGAATAACCCCTGTCAAACAAGAGTTGAGTTAAGTACACTCAAGTTTAAAGGTTCACCCACAAACGAAAGGAAGCGCGTGGACACCAAACTCACTACCAAGAGCCAAGAGGCTCTCTCGGCCTCCGGGATGAACGCATCGACCGCAGGCAATCCCCAGATTGAACCTGCGCACCTGCTCAAGGCGCTGCTGGACCAGCGTGACTCGGTTGCGGTGGCACTGCTGAAGACTGCAGGGTTGGATGTCGACGCGCTTTCGGTGAAGGCGAGCTCGCTGATCAAGGCGCTGCCTTCCAGCTCCGGTTCCTCGGTGGCCCAGGCCCAGTTCTCCCGCCAGCTGTTGCAGGTGGTGAACAACGCTCAGGAGACTGCGACGGAAATGGGTGACACCTACGTCTCCACCGAGCACCTGCTGATCGCACTGGCCAGCGACCAGACCAAGACCGGCGAGGCGCTGCGCGAGATGGGAGTTACCCGCGACCTGCTGGTGGGAACCCTGCCCACCATCCGCGGCGACCGCAAGGTCGACAACCCGAACCCCGAGGCGACCTTCCAGTCCCTGGAGAAGTTCGGCACCGACATGACGGCGCTGGCCCGTGCGGGCAAGCTGGACCCCGTCATCGGACGCGACCGTGAAATCCGCCGTGTGGTGCAGGTGCTTTCGCGCCGCACCAAGAACAACCCGGTACTGATCGGCGAGCCCGGTGTCGGCAAGACTGCCGTGGTCGAGGGCCTGGCCCAGCGCATGATTGCCGGGGACGTCCCGGAATCGCTGCGCGGCAAGACCCTGATCTCCCTTGACCTGGGTGCCATGGTTGCCGGTGCCAAGTATCGCGGCGAATTCGAGGAGCGCCTGAAGGCGGTTCTGGAAGAGATCAAGTCCTCTGACGGGCAGATCGTCACGTTCATCGACGAGATCCACACCGTGGTCGGCGCTGGCGCCTCCGAAGGCGCCATGGATGCTGGCAACATGCTCAAGCCGATGCTTGCCCGCGGCGAGTTGCGCCTGATCGGCGCCACCACTCTGGACGAGTACCGCGAGAACATCGAGAAAGACCCGGCGCTGGAGCGCCGCTTCGCTCAGGTGTACGTGGGGGAGCCGAGCGTGGATGACACCATTGCCATCCTGCGCGGCCTGAAGGAACGCTATGAAGCGCACCACAAGGTGTCCATCGCGGACTCCGCGCTGGTTGCCGCCGCCGCACTGTCCAATCGGTACATCTCCGGGCGCCAGCTGCCGGACAAGGCCATCGACCTGGTCGACGAGGCAGCCAGCCGCCTGCGCATGGAGATCGACTCCGCCCCGGAGGAGATCGACGAGCTGCGCCGCGAAGTCGACCGGCTCACCATGGAGGAGCTGGCGCTGAGCGGTGAAACCGATCCCGCATCAGTGGAACGCTTGGAGGCCCTGCGCAAGGACATGGCCGACAAGAAGGAGAAGCTCGACGCCCTGAACTCGCAGTGGGAAGCCGAAAAGGCAGGCCTGAACCGGGTCGGCGACCTGAAGGTCAAGCTGGATGAGCTGCGCTCCGAGGCAGAGAAGTACCAGCGCGAAGGCGACCTGGAGAAGGCCTCGCGCCTGCTCTACGGCGAGATCCCGACGCTCCAGCAGGAACTGGACGCCGCCGCGGCCGCCGAAGCGCATGGCGCCAAGGAGCACACCATGGTGGCCGACGAGGTCACCGCGGATGACATTGCCGAGGTGATCTCCGCCTGGACCGGCATCCCTGCCGGGCGCATGCTGCAGGGCGAAAGCCAGAAGCTGCTGGACATGGAGGAGATCATCGGGCAGCGCCTGATGGGCCAGAAGCAGGCAGTGGCCGCGGTCTCGGATGCGGTGCGCCGCACCCGTGCAGGCATCGCCGACCCGAACCGTCCGACCGGCTCCTTCCTGTTCCTCGGCCCCACCGGCGTGGGCAAGACGGAGCTGGCCAAGTCCCTAGCCGACTTCCTCTTCGACGACCCGCGCGCCATGGTGCGCATCGACATGTCCGAGTACTCGGAGAAGCACGCGGTCTCGCGACTGGTCGGTGCCCCTCCGGGCTACGTGGGCTACGAAGAGGGCGGCCAGCTGACCGAAGCGGTGCGCCGCCGGCCGTACTCGGTGATCCTGCTCGACGAAGTCGAGAAGGCCCACCCCGAGGTCTTCGACATCCTGCTGCAGGTGCTCGACGACGGACGGCTGACCGATGGGCAGGGACGTACGGTGGACTTCAGGAACACCATCCTGATCCTGACCTCCAACCTGGGCTCCCAGTTCCTGGTGGACCAGACCCTGGATGCCGAGACCAAGAAGGCGGCGGTGATGAACGTGGTCAACGCTTCGTTCAAGCCGGAGTTCCTGAACCGCCTGGACGAGGTCATCATGTTCGACCCGCTGAGCATCGACGAGCTGGGCAACATCGTCAAGCTGCAGATCGACCAGCTCTCCGAGCGCCTGTCCGAACGGCGACTGACCCTTGACGTGGATCCGGCCGCCAGCGAATGGCTCGCCTTGACCGGGTACGACCCGGCCTTCGGTGCCCGCCCGCTGCGCCGTCTGGTGCAGCGTGAGATTGGCGACCGGCTGGCCAAGGAAATCCTTGCCGGCGAGGTCCAGGACGGGGACACCGTTTCGGTCACGCTGGACGAGGGCAAGGACCGGCTGACCGTAGGACGCGCCGACAGCTAGCCTTCACGGGCCGTGAACAAAAGGGATGCGGTGTGAAGACCTCGTGGTCTTCACACCGCATTCCGGTATCCTGCGGCATCGGCCCAGCAGCGCCGAGAGCCGACTTAGGCGTTGGCGTTTTCCGTTTCCCTGGTCTTGTCCTCGGACGGGTTCGAAGCGGAGCTTCCCGGCTCATCCGAGGCAGGCAGCAGCGAACTGCGCACGTTGCCGTCGGTCAGGCTCAGGAAGCAGGAGACCAACCGGTCACCCTTTTCCCACGTGGCCTTCGACGGCCGCGAGAAGTGGTAAGTCCAGGTGGAGTCGATTCCCGCGCTTGGGTCCAAGGAGACCGACTTGCACAGGTCCTCGGACTGGGTCAGCAGCTCGTCCGCGCCGGGGTAGGGTGCCTCGGGGGCGCCCTCAAGCTCGAAGGTGCCGATCAGCTGCGCGTTATGGGAGGAATCGCAGGTTACTACGGTCTGCGGATCCAGCGGCGTGGTGAAACCCCGCAAGCAGTCGCCGAGCACCAGCTGCTCCGGCGGCATGCCCTCGGCGATGACGCCGTCCAGGCCGGGTGCCTCATTGCGCTGCACGTTGTTCGCCTCTGGCGAAGGCGGCGGATCAATGATTCTGAGCACTACGAAAACCACGGCAGCTGCTAAGGCGATGACGGCTGCGGCCAGCAGGAACCACTGCCCGATCTGACGCTTGGGTTTCTCCGGTTCCGGGCGCAACGGCGGCAGTGCGGCCTGCGGCTCCGGGAGATTCTTATCCACCACCTGATGAGCTCCTTTGTCAGCGGATCGGGCGAGAACTGCGACTAGTCATAAAATAGTCGTTGGACTAATCGCCAGTCTAGCGGTTCTGACCGGTGTTGCGTTCAGCGCTCGCCGTGGAATCGTGTTAACCTTTAATTACGAAAGAACTGATCACATATTCGGGGGCCTCCATCTATTAGGTGGACCACCTCCCGACTCTACTGAAAAGAGGGGGTCACGCCATGGGGCGCGGCCGTCAAAAGGCTAAAGCACAGCGTCAAGCGCGAGATATCAAGTACTACTCGCCCTCGACGGACCTTTCGGCACTCCAACGCGAGTTGGGTGTGCCCTCCGATCGTCATGCTCAGGATACTGGGCGTAATGATTCATCGTATGACGACGATTATTCGGATTACGACGAGTTGACTAAGAAGTATTCGGGAGAAGGCGAAGACGACTAAGGTCGTCGACGTTTACCGGGATACTTTTAGCTCGGGGTGCCACACCTGTGCAGTAAGTGGTACAGCTCTTCAATACATTTTTACGATAAGCCGCAGCGAATAAGCTAAATTAGCTTTGAGGTCGCTGCGGCCTTTGTCGTACCCGGAACGGTGAAAGGTCGAACATGAGCACGCCCGAGGAACTCTCGATCCAGATGGCGCACCACTCGGCGATCCGCTCCATGCAGCGCATCGTGGAACAGCAGGCCGAGGCATCACCCGAGGCCGAAGCCCGCGACGGGGTGCAATCCATGCTGGACGAGGGCAAGGTCCTGGTGGTTACTGGGGCCGGCGTCTCCACCGATTCGGGCATCCCGGACTACCGCGGTCCCAACGGCTCGCTGCAACGGCACCGGCCGATGACCTTCCAGGAGTTCCGCTACCGCCCCGAGGCCCGCCAGCGCTACTGGGCGCGCGGCTACGTGGGCTGGCGGCACATGGGCAATGCCGAACCAAACGACATCCATCGGCGTCTGGTCCAGTGGGAGCGCGAGGGTCGGATCAACGGGATCATCACCCAGAACGTCGACGGGCTGCACCAGCAGGCCGGATCCCGGCGCGTGATCCCGGTGCACGGCGACCTGTCGATCGTGCGCTGCCTGGACTGCGGCCACACCGAGGACCGGCTGCACTTCGACGCGCGCCTGCAGGCGGCCAACGCAGGATACCTGGAAGCGGTGGAAATCGACCCCGAAGCGGTCAATCCGGACGGGGACGTGGAACTGCCGCAGTACCTGGTGGACCAGTTCGCCATGGTCGCCTGCGAGAACTGCGGTTCGCTGGTTCTCAAGCCTGACGTGGTCTACTTCGGCGAAAGCGTGCCGCCGGCCCGCAAGGAAGCCATGGCGCAGCTGCAGGCGGAATCCACCTCGCTGCTGGTGCTCGGTTCCTCGCTGGCCGTGATGAGCGGCTACCGCATCCTGCTGGACTTCGTGAAGCTGGGGCTTCCGGTCGCGCTGATTACCAACGGGCACGTGCGCGGCGAACAGAAGGCGACCTGGCGTTGGCGGGTTCCGTTGGGGCAGGCGCTGGACCAGCTCTCCTAGCCTCGCTAGGCAAGGTGGTGGGCGAAGGTCCAGGCGGCCGCCGCGGTGCGCGACCCCACATCGAGCTTGGCGAAGATGTTGCTCAGGTGCCGGGCCACGGTCTTTTCGCTGAGATACATCTGCGCGGCGATGTCCCGGTTGCTGCGCCCGGCGGCCACCAGCTGCAGTACCTGCACCTCCCGCTCGGTGAGCCCGACGGGATACCGGCCCGGTAGGGGAACCGGCAGCTGGTTTTGGGCCTCCCTCGCCTCGGGCAGTGCGCCCAAGCGCCGGAACGTGTCTGCGGCGGCCTGTAATTCAGCGTGGGCTGACCCCTGGTCGCCCAGCTGGCGCAGTGCACACCCCGGCACGAGCCTCGACCGGGCGGCCCGGTAGGGGCAACCGACCCGGTCCCAGCCCTGGATCGCCTTGCGTGCGTAGAGCAGTACCGCCGGCGCATCGCCGCGGGCCAGCTCCAGGCAGGCATAAGCATGGGCGGCCGCGGCCAGCGCACTCTCGCACCCCGGCTGCTGGGCCAGCGGCTCCAGCTCGGCAGCCAGCGCGCCCGCGCGTTCGGTGTCGCCCGCCATCAGGAACACGTCGTTTGCCTGGGGCAGCAGCCGGTTCCGTTGCGCGGGAACGGTGCGCACGCGCAGGCAGCGTTCGACCGCGGCCACCGCGGCCTGGGTGTCGCCCCTCCCGGCCCACAACCGCGCCAGCCCCGGCTGCGGGTCGCCGCCGTGCTCGGCCGAGACCTGGTAGGCCTGCTCCGCGGCGGCCAGTTCGCCGTAGATGAGCATCAAGTCCCCGCGTTCGCGTTCGGCCGCCCCCGCCGCCTAGATTTGGGAGTTGCTCTCGAAGCGCCGGCCGGCAGCGGAGAATTCCTCCATGGCTTCGTCCCACGCACGGCGCAGCGCCAGGAGCTGCCCGGTGTACAGCGCGCATTCACCTCCGAACGCGGTCATTCCCGGGTTGCTGCGTCGCCACTGGTCCAGGGTGTGTTTCGGCTTTTTGGAACTAGGCCATTAAGGCGGCGAGGCCAGGCCATTTCAGTGGCCTAAAGTAGACCATTTCGGCGCATGGGTTACCACCATGGTCATGCTCAACTACCTGACTGCTTTCAGCGGGGTCAACCTTGCTTCGGGGATTGCTACTTCTGGGAGGGCTGCTTTACTGTCTCTTGCGGCTCGATGACTATGATCATGCGTTGCCCCTTTGTGTGACTAGGGTGTTCTTCACATGATGTTCCAACGGCCTCGGGGCACCATGGATTTCTACAGGTGCTGTCACTCTGCTCCGGAGTGCTGTTGATGAGTTGAGAGCTACTGGAAATGAGGATCCTGAGCCGGTGACTTAGCATTTATGAATCTCCTAGTCAGGAGGATTTGTTGGGGTGGGATGAAATGGCCTAAGTTCGCGCTGAATTGGCCCACTGTCTTAGCGCTTTAATGGCCTAGTTCTAGAAGCCGAAACACATCCAGGGCCGCGGTCCATTCGCCGACCCGTTCGAAGGCCCCGATCTCTTGGCAAGCCTCGATGGCGGCGCACCAGATCAGCCCGTTGGGGATGGGGGCCCTATGTATTTTGTCAAGCAACTTCCGGCACCGGGGCATCGTAAAGCGACCCGTCGCGGATCATTGCGAACATGACCGTTAGCCTCCGGTGGGCCAGCGCGAGGAGCGCCTGGTTGTGGCGTTTGCCCTGAGCCCGTTTCCGGTCATAGTAGGCGTGGCTGGCCGGGTCGAAACGGATGGACGCGAACGCCGAGAGGAACAACGCTCGTTTCAGGCGTCTGTTGCCTGAATGGCTGACCCGTCCGGACTTATTCGAGGTGCCCGACTGACGGGAGGTTGGCGCCAGCCCGGCATACGAGGCCAGTGCTGCGGCACTGTCGAAGGTCTTGCCGGAGGTCTAGGCGATGAAGATCGCAGTGGCCCTGACGGCGACCCCTGGCATGGAAGTCAGGACCGGGTAAAGAGGGTGCGCCCGACCCATGGCTTGAAGATGCGTGGCCACGTCGGTCCGCTGGGCATGCAAGGCGATCAGCTGCCGGGCCAGGTGCGGAATGACCAAACCGGTGGCCTCGGTGCCAACCACGACTGCTGTCTGCTCATCCACGGCGTCCAAGATGGTGTTGGCCCACGCGGTGTGCCGGCGGGCTCCGTGCTTTGTGAGCTTCGCGTCGATCCTGGCCTGGCCGGCATGCTTTAGCTGGGCCGGGGCGGGCTGGCGGTCGGCGGGAAGTCCCCGGACCGTTCACGCAGTCCACGCTACGGGCGGCGCAGGATCCGCGCGTTGGGCGGATCACCCATCATGCGGAGGAGGCCATGGGTCAACTTACCCAGACGCTGGCAAGGCCCGAGGCGAGGGCATTTCGCGTCGCGGCCAGCCTTGCCGCACCGGCCCGGGCAGAAGCTCATCGGGCACCGGCTGCCGACGTCAGTCACCTGCATAATTGATGCATGTGCCAAACCGTGCTCTGGGCGATCAACGCCCACTCGTTTACTGAGCGATTCGTCGCAGAAACCGCATCGCGGCTGGGCGTCGCCCCGCAGGACACCGAGCTGCGGATCAAGTCTTCACGCGTCCGCAGCAGCTCCAGGCACTTTGAACTGGTGCCGAACATGTGCAACTGCGGGAGCCTGGTGGGGCTCGGCCCCGGGAAAAAGCCCAGCGACGGACTCGACCCGCAGACCCTGATCGCCTGGCTGCACGTACTGCCAAGCATCGCCGCGCACGTGTCGCGAATCGCCATCCTCAATTGCTGGAGCCCGGCGGAAGCGGAGATTGTTCCGCGCCGTGCCTCGGGGATCCAAGTCTCGCAGCTTGCGGAGCAGACGTTGCGATCGCTGCCGGGGGACTCGCTGCTGACCATCGACTACCGCTGAATCGATTCCTGTACGTCGGCCACGCGGAACCCATCCGGTTAATCATGCGTGTCGGGAAACGCAAAACCCCCTGCATGCCGGCCTTCCGGCCGGTATGCAGGGGGTTGAAGCGTTAGCCCTACTTGGCGTAGCTGCCGGTCAGCAGCACTGCGCCGCCGTCCACGCCCTTGGCGCCCTGGACGAAGTCCAGGCCTGCGGCGGAAGCCGACGGATCCAGGTTCTCGACCTCGCCCATGACCCAGGCGCCCATGCCCGCGGCGTTGAGCAGTTCGACGGCGCGGTCGGCCACGGCAGGATCCACGACGGCGACCATGCCCACACCCAGGTTCAGGGTGCGTTCAAGGTCGGCCTGCGGCACGTTGCCCAGCTGCGCGATGGTGGAGAAGACCGCAGGCAGCGACCAGGTCGAGCGGTCCACGCGGGCCATCAGGCCCTGCGGGAGCACGCGGGCCAGGTTGGCGGCCAGGCCGCCGCCAGTGACGTGGCTGAAGCCGTGCACGCCGAAGTTCTCTCCGTCGTTCAGGGCGCCGACCAGATCCAGGCAGGCGCTGGTGTAGATGCGGGTCGGAACCAGCAGTTCCTCGCCCAGGGTGCGGCCGAACTCGGCGACCTCCCGGTCGAGCTCCCACTTGGCGTGGGCGATGACGCGGCGCACCAGCGAGTAGCCGTTGGAGTGGATGCCGGAGGAGGCCATGCCGATGACCACGTCGCCGGCCTTCACGCGTTCCGGGCCCAGCAGCTGGTCTGCCTCGATGACACCGGTGGCGGCGCCTGCCACGTCGTACTCGTCCTCGGCCAGCAGGCCCGGGTGCTCGGCGGTTTCGCCGCCGACCAGCGCGGTGCCTGCCAGCTTGCAGCCCTCGGCGATGCCGCGCACGATGTCGGCGATGCGCTCCGGAACGACCTTGCCGGTGGCGATGTAGTCGGTCATGAACAGCGGCTTGGCGCCGACCACAACGATGTCGTCCACGACCATGCCGACCAGGTCCTGGCCGATGGTGTCGTGGATGTCCAGCTTCTGGGCGATGGCGACCTTGGTGCCCACGCCGTCGGTGGAGGTGGCCAGGTACGGCTTCTTGTAGCCGGTCAGGAAGGAGACGTCGAAGAGTCCTGCGAAGCCGCCGACCCCGCCGACAACGCCGGAGGTGTGGGTCGCCTTGATCGCGCCCTTCATCAGCTCGACCGCGCGGTCGCCGGCTTCGACGTCTACACCTGCGCCGGCGTACGTGATGGACGTGGGCTGATCTTGCGTGCCGCTCATGGCAGGGGGTTCCTATCTGTCGTGGACACCGCAGCTGTGCTGAGGTGCGCTTGCAACGAGGTGGGTTACGTGGGTGGGCGTGGGCTAGAGGGTGACTTCGAGCTCGGAGTCCGGGCCCGGCTCGCAGCCGGCCTGGTTGGCGGCTTCCAGCAGGTTCTTGCCGCGGCGGGTGGCATCCGGCAGGGCGATCGGGTAGTCGCCGGTGAAGCAGGCGGTGCACAGGCGCTCGCGCGGCTGGCGGGTGGCCTCGATCATGCCGTCCTCGGAGATGTAGGCCAGCGAGTCCGCGCCAATCGACTTGCCGATTTCCTCCACGGCGGCGCCGTTGGCGATCAGCTCCGCGCGGGTGGCGAAGTCGATGCCGTAGAAGCAGGGCCACTTCACCGGAGGGGAGGAGATCTTCACATGAACCTCGGCCGCGCCGGCCTCGCGCAGCATGCGCACCACGGCGCGCTGGGTGTTGCCGCGCACGATCGAGTCGTCCACCACTACCACGCGCTTGCCGCGCAGCACGGTCTCCAGGGCGTTGAGCTTGAGCTTGATGCCCAGCTGGCGCAGGGTCTGCGACGGCTGGATGAAGGTGCGGCCCACGTAGGCGTTCTTCACGAAGCCGTGGGTGAACGGGATGCCGGATTCCTCGGCGTAGCCGATGGCCGCCGGGGTGCCGGATTCCGGAACCGGGATCACGATGTCAGCCTCGGCGGAGTTCTCGCGGGCCAGCTGGCGGCCCATCTCCACCCGCGATTCGTAGACCGAACGGCCGGCGATGGTGGCATCCGGGCGGGCCAGGTACACGTACTCGAAGACGCAGCCCTTGGGGGTGGCTTCGGCGAAGCGGGTGGAGCGCACGCCGTTCTCGTCGATGGCGATCATTTCGCCCGGCTCGATCTCGCGGATGAACGAGGCGCCCACGGTGGCCAGGGCGGGCTGCTCGGAGGCGACAACCCAGCCGCGGTCCAGACGGCCGAGCACCAGCGGGCGGATGCCGTGCGGGTCGCGGGCTGCGTAGAGGGTGTCCTCGTCCATGAAGACGAAGCAGAAGGCGCCTTCGATCTTCGGCAGCAGCTCCAGGGCGGTGTCTTCCAGGCTCTGGCCTTCGGAACCGGCCAGCAGCGCGGTGACCAGCGCGGTGTCGGTGGTGTTGCCCTGGGCGAGCTCGCCGCGGACCTTGCCGCCTTCGGCGAGCTGCTTGGCGCGGACCATGTCCGCCAGATCTGCCGAGTTGGTGAGGTTGCCGTTGTGGGCCAGGGCCACGGTGCCAGTGGTGGTCGGGCCCAGGGTCGGCTGCGCGTTGGCCCAGTGGCTGGAGCCGGTGGTGGAGTAGCGGCAGTGGCCGATGGCCAGCTGGCCGGTCATGGAGTTCAGGGTGTTCTCGTCGAAGACCTGGGAGACGAGGCCCATGTCCTTGTAGACGTTGATGCGTGCACCATCAGAGGTTGCGATGCCAGCGGATTCCTGGCCTCGGTGCTGCAGTGCATAAAGACCGTAATAGGTCAGCTTCGCGACTTCTTCACCCGGAGCCCAGACGCCGAAGACGCCGCATTCATCCTGCGGCCCCTTCTCGCCCGGAAGGAGGTCGTGATTTAGAAATCCATCGCCACGCGCCATGTAATTATTCTCTCATGTTTCTCAGAGGTCGACACCGACCAAATATGTGGTGGGTGGCGGCCAGGTGCGCGGCCGCCTGCCTTCCTGGGAAGGGGAAGGGCGCCCTAGCCTTGTGGTCCGCTGGAGTCGGTGTCCTCGGCCAGGGGAACCGCCAGATGATTGCTGGATTTGCGCATGGTCACGCGATCAACGATCACGTAGACCACGGCGCCGATACCGACGCCCAAGCCGCCGCAGAACATGGCAAAGAACCCGGAGGCCGATGCACGTGAATATTCCTCGGACGGCTCCCCAACCAGGCCGACAATCAGTCCAACCAACGCGCCTATGACGAGGAACGTCAAGACGAAAGGCCAGAACTTCGGTGATGCGTGAACCTGGACTTCGATGGGCTGATCGGCAGATGACGGGGTGGCGGGGTGTTGCTCCATACCTTTAAGGGTACTCAATCAGGGGAAGATGTGCCGACAAGTCTGCCCTAAGTCCAGAGGCGTGCAATTGCCCACTTTGCAGGGCCTGCGCCCAGACGAGCTTCCCTGTTGCCAGGCGAAGCCATAGATCGGCTGGCATTTCGACCACATTCGGAGGGGTCCCGCGGGTGTGCCGGGGCCCGGGTATGCACTGGGTCACACCGAAGGGCGGCACCCTGACTTCCACCGAGTTGCCCTCGGCCCGCGAGGCGAGCTCCTCTAGGGTGAAACGCACCGCGGTGGCCAGCACCGGGCGGGGCAAGGAAGCTTCGGCTTGCAACGAATTAACCCATTCCCTGAGCGCGGAGCGCCCGTCGGTGTCGTTGATGCGCCGTTTGATGGCCATGTGCCAGGCCCCTTCGCTTGATGACGGTGAGGCGTCATGATTCAGTTTCCGGAGAAATCCCTACCCGCCAACTCTAGTCCAGCCGCGCGCGCCCCGGGTGTCGAGGCGGCCGGCGCCAGCGCTGCGCGAAGCTGCCGGTGCTCCTCCTTGCCCAGTGCTCCGGCGGAGGCCAGCAGGTCCAGTGCCAGCAGGTCGGTGCCGCGCGAGGAACCGTCGAGCATTTTCAGCGCCACGCTGTATCCGCCCGGGGTTCCCATGGCCAGCACGCCCTCGGCGCCGAGCTTGGCGATGATGCCGGTGCGCTCGATCACCAGGGTGTTGGCCGACCCTTCGCCGCGGATGGCCCACGGATTCTCGCGGATTGACTGCACCACCTGCTCGGCCTGGGGGTCCGTGGAAGAAACGAGCCGGCCGAATCCCCGGGCCAGGGACAACAGCGACATTTGCGGGGCCGGAGCGCCGCAGCCGTCGATCCCGACGAAGCTGATCGGTCCGCAGAATTCCTCCATGGCATCCAGCGCCGCGCGCTGCACCGGGTGGCCGGGGGAGAGATATGAGCCGGTTGGTTCGCCGGCGTGAACCGCGGCATTCAGGAAGGCAGCATGCTTGCCCGAGCAGTTGAATGCCAGCCTGCCAGGCCTCAGGCCTTGGCGATTCATTGCATCCCGGGTCGCGGAGTCGCCCGGCCAGGAACTGGGGCACTGCAGGTCGGTTGTGCCCAGCCCCGCGGCTTCCAGCGTCTGCTCGGCGATGCGCTGGTGCCGGAAGGTGCCCAGGTGGCTGGCGCAGGCTAAAGCGGTACCCTGGGATGAGAGTTGCGCGCCGGCGCGCAGCGAGCCGATGGCCTGGAAGGGCTTGAGCGCGGAGCGCGGGAAGATCCGTGCCTGCGGCTTGCCCAGCACGGCCGCCACCTGCCCGGAGGGGTCCAGCACCACGGCTACCCCGAGATGGCGGGATTCAACCACTTTATTGCGGGTGATGCGCACCAGTTCGGCGCAGTCGGACAACTCAAGGCCAAGTTCCATGCCTGCCAGTCTAGGCCCTGGACCCGCCACTGGGGATGTGTGGCATCGCGCGGTCACACACGCCTGGGGGAGCGGGGATCTCCGGTAAACTTTGGCATGTGAAGGTACTGGTTATTGGCCCAGGCGGCCGCGAACATGCAATTGTCCGAGCACTGAGTGCAGACCCCTACGTCAACGAGGTCCATTGCGCGCCCGGCAACGCCGGCATGGCGCAGGACGTCACCACCCACGCGATCGACGCCCAGGATCCGGCAGCAGTGCTCGCCCTGGCCCGCGAACTGGCCAGCGACCTGGTGGTAGTCGGCCCGGAAGCCCCGCTGGCAGCCGGTGTGGCCGACGCGCTGATCGCCGCGGGCATCCCGGTCTTCGGTCCGACCAAGGCCGCGGCGCAGCTGGAAGCTTCCAAGGCCTTCGCCAAGGACGTCATGGCCGCCGCCCAGGTGCCGACCGCCATGGCGCACGTCGCCACGAACACCGATGAAGCCGCCCGCGCGCTGGACGAGTTCGGCGCGCCCTACGTCGTCAAGGACGACGGGCTGGCGGCCGGCAAGGGCGTGGTGGTCACCTCCGACCGCGCCGAAGCGCTGGCCCACGCCGAGGCCTGCTTCGCGGCCGGCGGCACCGTGGTCATCGAGGAGTTCCTGGACGGCCCGGAAGTGTCCCTGTTCGTCATCTGCGACGGGCTGCACGCGGTGCCGCTGTCTCCGGCCCAGGACTTCAAGCGCATCTTCGACAATGACGAAGGTCCGAACACCGGTGGCATGGGCGCGTACTCGCCGCTCGAATGGCTGCCGGAAGGCTTCGTGGACGAGGTCATGGAACGCGTGGCCTACCCGACCCTGCGCGAGATGGAAAAGCGCGGCACCCCGTTCACCGGCGTGCTCTACTGCGGCCTGGCCATCACCAAACGCGGCATCCGCGTCATCGAGTTCAACGCCCGCTTCGGCGACCCGGAGACCCAGGCAGTGCTGGCCCGCCTGAAGACCCCGCTGGGCGGCGTACTGCTGGCCGCGGCCCGAGGCAAGCTGGATGACACCGAGCAGCTGGTGTGGTCCAAGCAGACCGCGGTGGACGTGGTCATCGCCGCGGAGAACTACCCGGACACCCCGGTCAAGGGTGCGGTAATCGCCGGCCTGGACGCGGCCAACGCCATCGACAACGTGCATGTCATGCACGCAGGCACCGCCAGCGACGAGCAGGGCAACATCACCGTGGCCGGCGGCCGCGTGCTGGCGGTGGTCGGCCTGGGCGAAGACCTGTCGGCGGCCCGTGCTGCGGCGTATGCCGGCGTGGCGGAAATCAGCTGGCCCGGTGCCCAGTCGCGCAGCGACATCGCACTGAAGGCAGAACGCGGCGAGATCGTCGTGGCAAACGAAAGCAAGTAGAGGACTACAGATTCATGGCAGGATTCCAGACCGACGTGCTCGCCCTTGAGGGTTGGGACCACTTCTACTCGGGCAAGGTGCGCGACCTCTACGTTCCGGCGGGCGTCAGCTTCCAGGACACCGACCGCGTGCTGGTGGTGGCCTCCGACCGCATCAGCGCCTACGATTTCGTGCTGACCAGCGAAATCCCGGACAAGGGCAAGGTGCTCACGCAGCTGAGCCTGTGGTGGTTCGAGCAGCTGGGCGACTTCGCCAACCACGTGATCTCCACCGAGGTCCCGGCCGAGGTGGCGGGGCGCGCAATGGTCTGCAAGAAGCTGGAGATGTACCCGATCGAGTGCATCGCCCGCGGCTACCTGACCGGTTCCGGCCTGGCCGAGTACAAGGTGTCCTCGACCGTCTGCGAGCTGCCGCTACCGGCAGGCCTGGTGGATGGCTCGCGCCTTGAGCCGGCGCTGTTCACCCCCTCGGCCAAGGCCGAAGTGGGCGAGCATGACGAGAACATCTCGTTCGAGCAGACCGTGGACCGCGTAGGCACCCAGGTGGCCGAGGCGCTGCGCGAGAAGACCGTGGCGCTCTACGAGCAGGCCGAGAAGATCGCGCGCGAGCGCGGCATCATCCTGGCCGACACCAAGGTAGAGTTCGGCGCGGATCCGGCCACCGGCCAGATCACCTTGGGCGACGAGGTGCTGACCCCGGACTCCTCGCGCTTCTGGGACGCGCAGTCCTACGCGCCGGGCCAGGCCCAGGCAAGCTTCGACAAGCAGTTCGTCCGCGACTGGCTGACCTCGCAGGCTTCGGGCTGGGACAAGACCTCGGGCCAGCAGCCTCCGGCGCTTCCCGCTGAAATCATCGAGAAGACCCGCGCGCGCTACATCGAGGCGTACGAGCGGCTGACCGGGCGCACCTTCACCGCCTAGTTTGCCCAGACGCCTACCAAGAGAACCCCGCACACTTCGGTGTGCGGGGTTCTCCCATTCCAGCGGGCCTTCGTTGCGTCTTGCTATACCAGCGAGTCCAGCCAGGCCTTGTGCAGGGCCGCGAAGCGGCCCTCGGCGGCGATCAGTTCCTCCGGGCTGCCGTCCTCCACGATCTTCCCGTCGTTCACCACCAGCACCCGGTCGGCGATCTGCACGGTGGACAGCCGGTGGGCGATGATCAGCGCCGTGCGGTTGCCCAGCAGGGTCTGCAGACCATGCTGCACCGCGCGTTCGGAGGGGATGTCCAGCGAGCTGGTGGCCTCGTCGAGGATCAGCACCGCCGGGTCGGCCAGGAACGCCCGGGCGAAGGAGAGCAGCTGCCGCTGTCCGGCCGAGACGCGGCCGCCGCGCTTGTTCACGTCGGTGTCGTAGCCGTCGGGCAGGTCCAGGATGAACTCGTGCGCTCCCACGGCCCGCGCCGCGTCGTGGATTTCCTCCAGCGAAGCGCCCGGACGCCCCAGCGCGATGTTCTCAGCCACGGTGCCGGAGAACAAGAACGCCTCCTGGGTCACCATCACCACATGCCGGCGCAGCTCCTCGTTGGACAGCTCGCTGATCGGCACCGAATCCAGCTCCAGGCTGCCGGAGCGCAAGTCGTAGAAGCGGGCGATCAGCTTGGCCAGCGTCGACTTGCCGGCACCGGTCTGGCCGACCACTGCCACGGTCTGCCCGGCTTCGATCGCCAGGTCGAAGCGGTCCATGACCACCGGCCCGTCGCCGTAGCCGAACACCGCGTCCCGGAAGACCAGTTCGCCGCGGACGCGTTCGATGCTGCGAGGGGAGCGCGGCTCGCGAACCGTGGGCTCCTCTTCGAGCAGGCCGGAGACCTTCTCCAGAGCCGCGGTGGCGGACTGCAGCGAGGAGTAGAACATGGCGATCTCGTCCATGGGCTGGAAGACGCGCTTGGCGGCCAGCAGGATCGCGACCAAGACGCCCACGGCCAAGGTTCCGTCGATGATGCGGAATCCTCCATAGGCAAGCAGCGCGGCAACCGTCAGGTTGCCGATCAGCACCAGCCCCGGCTGCAGCACGCCGAAGAGGTTGAAGGAACGCACGTTGTTGTCCCGGTACGCCCCGGCGATATCCGCGTAGTTCGCGTCGTTGGCGCGTTCGCGGCGGAAGGCCTTGACCGCGCGGATGCCGGTCATGGTTTCCACGAAGGTGGAGATCACCTTGGCGGAGACCACGCGGGATTCGCGGTAGAGCACCTCGGAGCGGCTCTGGTACCAGTGGAACAGGACGGCCACCGGCACCGCCGCGATGCAGACCACCACGCCCGAGCGCCAGTCCAGCGCGAAAATGGAGATCAGCGTGAAGATGATGAACACGCAGGAGGAGGCCAGCTCGGAGACACCCTGGTCCAGCAGCTCGCGCAGGGTCTCCAGGTCGGAGGTCTGGCGGGAGATGATGCGCCCGGAGGTGTAGCTCTCGTGGAATTCCAGGCTCAGGCGCTGGGTGTGGCGGAAGACCTTCTGGCGCAGGTCCAGCAGCATGGCCTGGGAGATCCTCGCGGCGCACTTGATGTACCAGGACAGCAGCACGCCGGCCAGGATGGCGCAGAGGATATAGGCCCCGCCGGTGACCCCCAGCGAGGCCCAGTTGCCCTGGCGCACCTGCGGCAGCGTCCAGTCGATGGCCAGCGCGATAAGCACCGGCAGCAGCACGCGGGCCGCATTGGTGAACAGCACCAGCACGATGGTCAGGATGAATAGCTTCTTCTGCGGCAGCGCCAGCGTGGCGAGCAGGCGGAAGGAACGCCGGCGCACGTCCTTGCGCTCGGCGCCCGTGAGCTTGACGGCGTCTTCGTTGGCGACGCCCAGGGGCCTGCTCATCGGACGACCTCCGATCGGATCTCGGGCTCGTTCTCGTCCAGGCTGGCGATGACGTAGCGGTAGTGTTCGTTGGTGCTCAGCAGGTTCGCGTGGCTTCCCACCGCGTCGATGCGCCCGTCGCGCAGCAGCGCCACGCGGTCGGCCAGCATCACGGTGGAGGGACGGTGCGCCACCACCAGCGTGGTGGTTCCGGACAGGACGCTGCGCAGCCGTGCGGTGACAGCTTCCTCGGTGCGTACATCCAGCGCCGAGAGCGGGTCGTCGAGTACCAGCACCCGCGGGCGGGCCGCGATGGCGCGGGCCAGGGCGATGCGCTGGCGCTGCCCGCCGGAAAGGGACAGGCCCTCCTCGCCGATCAGCGTGTCCACCCCGTCGGCCAGCTGGTAGGCGAACTGCGCCTGCGCGACATCCAGGGCTTCGGCCAGCAGCGCTTCGCGCTGTTCGGCCGTCAGGTCGCCGGGCGCGCCCATGAGCACGTTGTCCCGGATGGTGGTGGAGAACAGCGTGGTGTCCTCGAAGGCCACCGCGACCTCGGTACGCAGCTCGTCAAGGTCCCAGTCGCGCACGTCGACCCCGTGCACTTTCACCGTGCCGGCGGTCGCGTCGCGCAGCCGGGGGACAAGGTTCAGCAGCGTGGACTTGCCCGAGCCGGTGATGCCCACCAGCGCCATGGTTTCCCCGGGGCGGATCTCGAGGTTGATCTCCGCCAGAATCGGACGGGCGCGGCCCGCGTCGTCTGGGTAGGCGAAGCGGACGTGCTCCAGCTGCACCGCACCGGAGTATTGCGCCGGCCGCACCGGCGCTTCAGGGGAAGTGATGTCGTTGACCGAATCCATGACCTCGAAATGACGTTCCAGGGCCGTTTTGGTGCTCAGCGTCATGCCCAGCAGCATGCCCATGGCTTCCACCGGAATGGCGATGACCGCGGCGATGGCAAAGAAGGCGACCAGCGAGCCCACGCTCAGCGTGCCGCCGGCCACCTGGGCGATGCCGATGATCAGCCCGATGCCGAGAATGGTTTCCGGGATGGCGACCACGGTGAGCAGGAAGCTGGCCAGCGTCCTGGCTTTGGACAGCTCGGTTTCCTGCAGCGACTTGGCCTGCTCGTTGAATCCCTCGTAGATGTCGCCCCCGCGGCCGAAGGCCTTGATCACGCGGATGCCGTGCACGGATTCCTCCACGGCGGTGGCCAGGTCGCCGGCCTGGTCCTGGCTGAGCCTGCTGGCGGCGCGGAAGTCGTTGCGGAAGCGGTAGGCCTTGATGGCGATCGGGATGGAACCGAGCAGGAACAGCAGGCCAAGGATCCAGGAGTGGGTGAACATCAGCACCAGGCCGGTGATCACGGTGACGGTGTCCACGATCAGCATCATGGCGCCGAAGGCGATCCAGCGGCGCAGCAGCGACAGGTCCGACATGCTGCGCGAGAGCAGCTGCCCGGAGCCCCAGCGTTCGTGGAAGGCGACCGGCAGGCGCTGCAGGTGCTGGTAGAAGCCCACACGCATGTTCATTTCAACGCCTGCGGCGGGGTTGAGCACGAACTGGCGGCGCAGGAAGATCAGCAGCGCTTCGACGAAGCCGAGCAGGGTGATGATGCCGACGGCAAACCAGACCTGCCCGGAGGCGCCGTCGACCGCGAGGACGTCGTTGACCAGCTTGGCCAGGACCTGCGGAATGGCCAGCGCCACGATACCCGCGCCCAGCGCGCAAAAGAATCCGCCGATGAGCCGGGGCAGTACCGGTTTGACGAAGGGTGCGAGTCTTTTCAATGTTTTTGACAGCGGAACGACCTCGGCGGTTCCACCGTTCTTGCCCTGCGCCACGATTCCCCGCATTCACCCAGATTTTCGACAGAGCTACAGACTACAGTCACTAGTTGGGAGAATTCAATCATTCACGGGATTGAGAAGTGAATGTTTCACATAGGACGAAAAATTGGCTTCGCGCCTGTCGCGCAACAATGCGGCAGGCACGAAGCCATCAGGATTAGAGGAGGTCAGTCTCGGGCGGTCAGCGTTACCAGCACGGCTTCCGGCGGGCAGGCGATGCGGATCGGGGCGAAGCGGGAATGCCCCAGGCCGGCCGAGACATTCAACGGCACGCTATTGCCTGCGTGCTCCCAGTAGGTCAGGCCGCGGGCGCGCCAGGTCGGCAGGTCGCAGTTGGACACCAGAGCCCCATAGCCCGGGATGCAGACCTGGCCGCCATGGGTGTGGCCGGCGAAGATGACGTCGGCGTTTGCCGCGGTGAACTGGTCCAAGACCCGCTGGTACGGGGCGTGGGTCAGGGCGATGCGAACATGCGGCGCCTCGTTGCTGGTGGAGGAGCCGCGGGTCCAGCCGGCGAAATGGTCGCGCGCGATGTGCGGGTCGTCCACGCCGGTCAGGTCCAGACGGATGCCCTTCAGCACGGTCGAGTAGGCCTGGTTGGACATGTTGATCCATCCGGCCGCTCCGAAAGCCCGGTGCATCTTCTCGAAGGGCAACGCGTCGCGTTCCGAAGGGTTCGGGGTGCCGGTGTGCCGGATCAGGTAGCGCAGCGGGTTCTTCGGCCGGGGAGCGAAATAGCAGTTGGAGCCTGGAACGAAGGCGCCGGGCACATGCATCAGCGGCTCCAGCGCGTGCAGCAGGTCGGGCACGCCGTCCAGGTGGCTGAGGTTGTCGCCGGTGTTGATGATGTAATCGGGGTTCAGCCTGGCAAGGTTCCGGATCCATCGGGTCTTCAGGTGCTGTCCAGGAATCATGTGGATGTCGGACAGATGCAGGATGCGGATGTCGGCGGAGCCTCGGGGGAGCACCTTCAAGGTCTCGCGGCGGACCCCGAACTTCTGGGTCTCGTACATGCCGTAACCGATGAGGGCTCCGCCTGCAGCCAGCGCTCCGGCGGCCAGCAGGGCCGCGGTGCCGGCAGCATGGCCCAATGCCGATGCAAAGTTTTTCTGTTCCGCCATGACCTGTCCGTCATCGTCCTTTCAATACGGCTTTCCACAAAGCCTTCAATAAGCCAATCTAAACCGAAGGGCCGCGTTCAACCAAAGTTGAACGCGGCCTTCTCAGCTACAAGCTAGTCATCGGATTTTGATTCCTTCTCGGAATCGGACTTGGATTCCTTGGACTCCGACTTGGACTCCTTCTTGGATTCCTTTTCATCCGACTTCGACTCCGAGCTCGATTCCTTCTTGGAATCGGACTTCGAGTCTTCCTTCGAATCAGACTTCGAGTCTTCCGTGGAATCCTCGGCAGGCTCCTTCTTCTTCACAACCGGGGCCTTGCGTGCCGAGCCGAGGGATTCGTGCGGGTAGTCGTAAACGGCTTCCTGCATGAAGTCCAGCCACAGCGGTGCGGCATAGGTCGAGGAGTCAACCATGGATGGTGCACGCTGGTCGTTGATCATGGCGCCGTGCATCAAGTTTTCCTCGCGGTCCTCGCCCTGGCCCTTCAGTCGGCCGACCCACGAAGCGGTGGAAATGCCGCTGGTGTAGCCGACGAACCAGGTGGAGGTCGCGCCGTTGTTCGTACCGGTCTTGCCGGCGATCGGGACGTCGATGCTTCCCTTGGCCACACGGGTCTTGGCGATCCGCGAAAGGGTGCCGTTCAGGTCGCTGACGTGCTGCTCCTCAACGGCTTGGCTGCAGGTGGTCTTCTTGACCTTGTACGAGTTGCCGTCGCGGTCGGTGACCGAGGTCAGTGCACGCGGTTCGCAGAACTCGCCCTTGTTGGCGAATGCCGCGAAGGCTGCGGCCTGGCTCAGCGGGGTGATCTTCTCGGAACCGATGATGAACGACGGGTTGGACGGGGTGAAGTCGGCCGGGGTGCCGTTCTCGCCCGCGTCCTGGGCTTTCACACCCAGCGCGTTGATGTAGTCGGTGATGTTGCACAGGTCGAGCTTGGCAGCTTCCTGCACGGTCGCGGAGTTGATCGACCAGTACAGGCCGTAGTCGACCTTCATCGAGCGGTAGAAGCCACGCGAAGCGTTCTTAGGTTCCCACGGGGCGCCGACGGTGGTGGTTCCTCCGGGAAGGCAGGATGCCTTGAACTTGTAACCAACAGGGAAAGTCTGCTTGCGGGCATTGATCGTGTCCCACATGTTGTGGCCTTCCTTGAGCCACGCGAGCGTGGTGTAAGGCTTCATGGTGGAACCGCCCTGGAAGCCGCCGGCGCCGCCGAGCGAACGTTCCACGGCGAAGTTGATCACGGTGTTTCCCAAGCCGCCGGATGGGTCGTACGTGGTGTTCTGCGCCATGGTCAGGATGTTGCCGGTTCCCGGCTCAACCGAAACGATCGAGGAGAAAACGTCCTTGTTCGACTTGGCCTTCGGATCGATGGCCTTGCGTGCGTCCTTGGCAGCCTTCTTGTTCAGCTTGCTGTTCAGCGTGGTCTTGATGGTCAAACCGCCGCGGTACAGCAGGTTTTCGCGGTCCTGCTTGGTCTCGCCGTAGGCGTCGTCGGTGAGGATCAAGTTGGTGACGTAGTCGCAGAAGTAGGCGTTGTCAGCCGCGGCGATGCAGCCCGAAGGGGAGCGGCTCGGATCCAGCTCCAGATCGCTCTTGACGGCCTTGTCGTATTCGGCCTTGGTGATCGCGCCGGCGCGCAGCATATTGCCCAGCACCTTGTTGCGGCGATCCAGCGAACGCTCCGGATTGTTGATCGGGTTGTAGACGTTGGGCAGCTGCACCATGCCGGCGAGCATTGCCGACTGCTGGAGGTTCAGGTCCTTGGCGTCAACGGAGTAGAAGTACTGTGCGGCAGCCTGCACCCCATACTCGCGGCCCGAGAACAGCACCAGATTCAGGTAGCCCTCGAGGATCTCGTCCTTGGACATTTCCTTCTCGATGGACACGGCGTACTTCAGCTCGCGGATCTTGTCCGCGTAGTCCTTCTGGCCGCTGATGGTGCTTTCCTCGGAACCTGTCAGTTCCTGGTTGTTCACCAGCAGGTTGTTCACGTACTGCTGGGTCAGGGTCGAAGCACCCGAGCGCGAGGAACCCGTGAGGTTGCCGACCACTGCACGGGCGATGCCCTGCGGGTCGATGCCCTTGTGCTCGTAGAAACGTTCGTCCTCCACCGAGACGATTGCCTTGCGCATGAAGGGCGAAATGTCATCAAGTTTCACCGGCTGGCGGTTCTGCTCGTAGAACTTCGCGATTTCCTTGCCCTCGGCATCCACGATCGTCGAAGGCTCCGAAATCGGGAGTGCCTCGAACGAGCTCGGAAGCGCGCTCACAATGTTGTTACCGGTGGTCAAGCCGGATTTTGCGATAGCTGCCACGGGCACAATCATGCCGGCGGCGAGCACACCACACAGAGCACTGATTCCGAAGAATGCGACGATTTTGCCCAGAGTGGTAGCTGTATCAAAAAAGGGTGACTTCTTAGCTGCCATACCCACTAGTTTACAAGGACACGCTAACGTATCGAGTATGACTAAATGGGAATACGCCACATTACCTCTGCTGATCCACGCGACGAAGCAGATTCTCGACCAGTGGGGAGACGACGGATGGGAACTGGTAACCGTTGTTCCAGGCCCTAACGGCACCTCTCCGGTGGCTTACCTCAAGCGCCCGAAGCAGTAATAACCAAACCTCGAAAAAAGGAGTAAAACCCCATGCAAGAAGCCACTTCCTCGCGTGTCGAAGCTCGCCTGTCCGAGCTTGGACTCACCCTTCCCGCCGTCGCCAAGCCGGTCGCCGCCTACCTGCCTGCCGTCACCACCGGCAACTACGTTTACACCTCAGGCCAGTTGCCGCTGATTAATGGTGAACTCTCAGCCGTGGGAAAGGTCGGCGCAGAGGTCTCCGCCGAGACTGCCAAGGGCATGGCCCAGACTGCGGCGTTGAACGCGTTGGCGGCCATCAAGGCCGAAATCGGTGATCTGGATCGCATCAAACGCATCGTGAAGGTTGTCGGCTTCGTGGCCTCGGCACCTGAGTTCACCGGCCAGCCGGGCGTCATCAACGGTGCCTCCGAGTTCTTCGGCGAGGTGCTCGGCGACGCAGGCCTGCATGCCCGTTCGGCTGTCGGCGTGGCAGTCCTGCCGCTGGATGCTCCGGTTGAGGTTGAGGTCATCGCGGAATTTGAGTAGTCCACGACGCGATTCCGTAGCGCGGTCCCGGCGGGCATTCCCGTCGGGACCGCGCCACGGCGTGGTGCGACGGCTCTTCGACGTGCCGCCGCATGAAGTCTCCGCGGCGGAAAACTGGTTCGCCTTCGGCACGCGCACCCCGCGCGCCGCCCGCAAGGCCTCCTCGGTGAGCCTGGTGCGCGACACCTCCCAGGGTGTGGAGACCTATCTGACCTACCGGCCCGGGGGATCCCCCCTGGGCAACGTGGCATTCCCCGGAGGCAGCCACGAAGCCAGCGACAGGGCCACCTACAAGTGGTTCGGCCCGAGCTTGTCGCAGTGGTCCAAGCGCATGGACGTGCTGGACCAGCAACTGGTGCAGGCGCATATCGTCTGCGCCATTCGAGAACTTTTCGAGGAAACCGGCATCCTGTTGGCCGGCACCGACGAGCAGTCGGTGGTGGAAATGAGTGATCCCGAGGAATGGATGACCGCCCGGGAAACGATTGCGGGTCAGGACTTGGGCTTCGATGAATTCCTCAAACGCCGCGGGTTGGGGCTGCGCACCGACCTGCTGCGCCCGGTGGCCCATTGGCTCAGCCCGAACTTCGCATTCAGGCGCTTCGACACCTGGTACTTCGCCGCGACCGTCCCGCTGCGGCAGGAGCCGACGCTGCTGCGCGGCAAGGGCAAATGGGGGCGCTGGTGCGTTGCCAGCCAGGTAGTGGCCAAACGCAACAGCAGCACGCTAGGGGACATGGTCGGCCAGCCGAACACCGTCGGCATGAGCCTGTCGCAGATCACCTACCCGGCGGTGGAAATCATGCTCGAACGAATGACCGATGCCAATGGCGTGGTGGCCTACCTGTCCCGGGTGCGCTCCTTCGACCTGCAGCATCCTGATCTTCTGGTGCGCGACGGCACCTA
This sequence comes from Arthrobacter sp. AG1021, assembly GCF_003633665.1. Taxonomy (NCBI): domain Bacteria; kingdom Bacillati; phylum Actinomycetota; class Actinomycetes; order Micrococcales; family Micrococcaceae; genus Arthrobacter; species Arthrobacter sp. AG1021. Next base: position 133,470 of record NZ_RBLB01000006.1, read on the forward strand.
CTATCTTGAGGTCATCGGAACGCAGAAGGCCGACTCGGCCAGCTCGTGGCAGGCCACGGCCGGCCACTGAGCCGGCGGCTGTGAGCCGGTGCGAAAACAGCGAGGGCCGAATACCTGTGACAGGTATTCGGCCCTCGCTGTTTTCGCTGGTGCGGCTTAGCGCGAACGCTGGCGCAGACGCTGGATATCCAGAATCACGACGGCGCGTGCTTCCAGACGCAGCCATCCGCGCTGCACGAACTCGGCCAGGGCCTTGTTCACGGTTTCGCGCGAGGCGCCGACAAGCTGTGCCAGCTCTTCCTGGGTCAGCTCGTGAGCGACCAGGATGCCGTCGGTGGCCGGGCGACCGAAGCGGTCAGCCAGATCCAACAGGGCCTTGGCCACACGGCCAGGAACGTCGGAGAACACCAGGTCGGCAAGGGACTCGTTGGTGCGACGCAGACGGGCAGCCAGAGCCTGCAGCAGCTGGATCGAAACCTCAGGAGAGTTCAGGATCGCCTTGCGCATGTTCTCGTGGCTCAGACCGGCCAGTCGGGTTTCCGACACAGCGGTCGCCGTTGCGTTGCGCGGGTGTGGATCGAAAAGAGCCATTTCGCCGAACAGCTCGCCTGGGCCGAGAACGGCAATCAGGTTTTCGCGTCCGTCCGACGAAGTGCGGCCAAGCTTAATCTTGCCCGAGACGATGAAGTAGAGGCGGTCGCCCTGATCGCCTTCACGGAACACCGATGCACCACGGGACAGATCGACCTCGGTCAGTTCTTCGGTTAGCGTGGCGAATACTTCATCACCGAGCGACGCGAAAAGTGGCGCACGACGCAGTACCTCGATATCCATTAAATCTCCTGTCAACAGTAGTAGGCGCTTACTTCATTGTGCCGTATTCGGTAACAATGTGACAGTTTCCACACGTGGTTTACCCAAGAAAATGTTGAAAATCACGCAGTTTCGAACAAAACTCGCGAATATGCTCGCAGAAATCCATCAGCTTCTAAGGGTACCTTGGATTAATACCGTTTAGATGAATGAAGTGGAGTCTCGGTGCTCGAAGTTTTCGGCTGGCTGGACGCGGTCATTTGCGTTGTTCTGCTGACCTTTTTCATTATCGGGCTCCGCCGCGGCTTCCTCCTGACGGTCGGGGACATGCTCGGACTGGTCGTCGGCGGCGTGGCAGCCTTCTTCGCCATTCCGCTGGTTTCGACGCTGGCCAGCAACCCGTGGTGGAGGGTGGGCCTGATGGTCGCCACCGCCGCGGTGCTGATCATCATGGGGCAGGCCCTGGGCCGTTTCATCGCCACCAAGATCCGCCATTGGATGAACGTCGATTTCCTGCGTGCCGCGGACCGGCTGGCCGGTGGCGCGCTCTCGATCCTGATTACCGCCACCATCATCGGCGCACTGGCCTTCTCCGCCTCCAGCATGGGTATTCCGCGTCTGTCCGCCGAAATCGCCAAGTCCAAGATGATCGAAACGATCCGCGGCCTGACCCCGGACTTCGTCACCTCCGCCATTTCCACTGCCCGTTCCGCAGTGATGGCCCAGACAATTCCCGCGCTGATCGAGCCCTTCGCCCCGCCGGTCGCGCCGGTCGAGGACACCGATTGGAAGCCCAACGACCTGCAGCTGGCCTCGGCGAAGTCCGTGGCCAAGATCTCGGGCACCGCGGTTGAATGCGGCGTGAACCTGACCGGGTCCGGCTTCGTCATCGACGACGACCTGGTGATGACCAACGCCCACGTGGTCGCCGGCTTGAGCGCCGCCACCGTGGAAACCGGCAAGGGCCAGCTGAACCGCGGCAAGGTGGTGTACTTCGACCCGGAGGCGGATATCGCGCTGCTTTACGTGGAGGGGCTTGCCGCCGAGCCGATCGACCTGGCCACCGAGGACATGGTCCGCGGGAATTCCGCGGCATTCGTCGGGTATCCCGCCGGCGGCCCGCAGCAGGTGCGCGGCGCCGTGGTCGCTTCCAAGGCCACCGTGTCCATCGCGAACATCTATGGCGAAGACCACTCGCAGCTGTCGGTCTACCAGCTCACCGCCGAGGTGGCCCAGGGCAACTCCGGCGGCCCGCTGCTGGATGAGTCCGGCGACGCCGTGGGGCTGATCTTCGCCAAGTCGCGCAGCGACGACGAGGTGGGCTTCGCCCTGAGCCTGGCGGAAATGCGCGAGGCGCTGAACGCCGGCGGGCATAAGACCACCTCGATCAAGACCGGCGCCTGCATCAGCGACTAGCGCCCGTGGCGGCAACCGCCCACGGGCCCTGCCGCGCTACTTGCCCAGCAGGTGGGCCATCTGCTCCACGGCCAGGCGGTAGCCGTTGACCCCGGCGCCGATGATGATGGAGCTGGCCACGGGGGAGATGTACGAGTGGTGGCGGAACGCCTCTCGCTTGTGCACGTTCGAGATATGCACCTCGATGGCAGGCAGTTCCACGCCGCTGATGGCATCAGCCAGCGCAATCGAGGTATGGGTGAAGGCCCCTGGGTTGATCACGATTCCCGCAGCGGTGGTGCGCGCCTCGTGTATGGCGTCCAGCAGCACGCCCTCGTGGTTTGACTGCACCGCGGTGAGCTCGAAGCCCAGGGACTGCGCCGTGCTGCGGGCCAGGGCCTCGACATCGGCCAGCGTCTCGCGGCCGTAGATCTCGGGTTCGCGGGTGCCCAGCAGATTCAGATTGGGTCCGTTGAGCAGCAGGATGGTGCGTGAGGCGTTTTCAGTCATGAAGTCAATCTAGTACAGCCACGCACTCCGTCGACGTTCCATGACGAACTAATCCCTAGGCGAAGAACCCGTCGCCTCCCTGCCGTCACCTGGCCGTTCGGAATACCGGAACCTGTTTCCACTGGGTATATTCGATGGAGGAAAACAGGGAATCACCGGGAGGTTCGTGTGAACAGGAACGCCAAGCGCATTGTCGGCAACATTTCGGTCGGCGCGTTCCTGGCCGGGGTTGTCGCGATTCTGGCGGTGAACCACGTCGACCCTGACTTCCTGACAAATGATGCGGAGCTCACCGCCGAAGCCAACGCCGGCACCCCGATCGTCCAGGGCCCCATCGTGCCCCTGGAACTCCCCACCGCCAAGGCCACCACTCCGGCGCAGGTCGAGAACGCACGCCAGATCGCTCTGGACATGGGGCGCTCGGAAGCGACCTGGGACAAGAACTGCGTCGCCTGGAATCCCGCCGAGTCCGGGGGAGCGCGGCAGCAGTGGGCCAATCGGGTGGCCGCGTCGTGGCTGGAGTCCGCGGGGGCAGGGTGCCCCGATGCCATGACCTGGCCGTATTACTATGTTGAATCATTCGACTCGACCGCGCCCGGGCAGCTGCGCATCACCATGGAGCAGGCAGTAGCCTCCGACCCGCAGATCTTCACCGACGCACCCGGAGACCTCGAATTCATCGCCGAGGAAGTCATCGACGCGACGCACCAGAAGTTCACTGACCTGGAGACGGTCCACGTGGTGGTCGAGGGCCACAGTTCCACGTCCTCGGTCGGTGTCGCTGGACGCCTAGAGTCCGCGCGCTAGAGCCTGCTGACGCCGGGCACGACACAGGCCGCCGCCCGGATGAGCTCCTCCTACTGGGAAGCACGACCGGACGGCGGCCTGGTGCGCCGCGTGGCGGCTACTTCTTCATCGACTGCGCGATCTGTGACATGACGGTGTTGTCTGCCAGCGTGGTGGCGTCGCCGACCTCGCGGCCCTCGGCCACGTCCTTGAGCAGGCGGCGCATGATCTTGCCCGAGCGGGTCTTCGGCAGCTCGGGGACCACCAGCACGTGCTTCGGCTTGGCGATCGGCCCGATGTCCTTGCCTACGTGGTTGCGCAGGGTCGCCACGACATCCTCGCCCTCGGCCGGTTCGGCCTGCAGGATCACGAACGCGACAACTGCCTCGCCGGTGGTCTCGTCCTTCGCACCGACCACGGCGGCCTCGGCCACGTACGGGTGGGCGACCAGGGAGGACTCGATCTCGGTGGTGGACAGGCGGTGCCCCGAGACGTTCATGACGTCGTCCACGCGGCCCAGCAGCCAGATATCCCCATCGTCGTCCTTCTTCGCGCCGTCGCCGGCGAAGTACATGTTCTCGAAGCGGGACCAGTAGGTGTCCTTGTAGCGGTCCATGTCGCCCCAGATGCCGCGCAGCATCGCAGGCCACGGGTCGCGGATGACCAGGAAGCCGCCCTCGCCGTCGGCGACCGAGTTGCCGGCCTCGTCGACCACGTCGATGCTGATGCCCGGCACGGCGACCTGGGCAGAGCCCGGCTTGGTCTTGGTGACGCCCGGCAATGGCGCGATCATGTGGGCGCCGGTTTCGGTCTGCCACCAGGTGTCGACGATCGGGGTCGGGTTGTCCTTCTTCTCGCCGTTGGCGCCGTTGTTGGAGCCGATGACCTCGCGGTACCACATCCAGGCTTCCGGGTTGATCGGTTCGCCCACCGAGCCGAGCACACGCAGGGAGGACAGGTCGTAGCCGTCCGGGATCTGCCGTCCCCACTTCATGAAGGTGCGGATGGCGGTCGGGGCGGTGTACAGGATGCTCACGCCGTACTTCTGCACGATCTCCCACCAGCGGCCCTGGTGCGGGGTGTCCGGGGTGCCTTCGTAGATGACCTGGGTGCCGCCGTTGACCAGCGGCGCGTAGGTGACGTAGGAGTGGCCGGTGACCCAGCCGATGTCAGCGGTGCACCAGTAGACGTCCGACTCCGGATGCAGGTCGAAGGTGTCGCGGTGGGTGACGGCGGTCTGGGTGAGGAAGCCGCCGGTGGTGTGCACGATGCCCTTGGGCTTGCCGGTGGTGCCGGAGGTGTACAGCACGAACAGCGGGTGCTCGGAATCGTGGCCCACGGCGGTGTGCTCGGTGCTGGCAGAATCCACCACATCGTGCCACCACGAATCCAGCGAGCCGAACTCGGTGGGCTCGCCGTTGCGCTTGACGACCACAACGTTCTGCACGGTGTGGCCAGGGGCGGACAGCGCCTCGTCGACCGCCGGCTTCAGCGGGCTCGGCTTGCCGCGGCGCCAGGTGCCGTCGGCGGTGACCACGAGCTTGGCGTCCGCGTCGTCGATGCGGCTGCGCAGCGCGTCGGCGGAGAAGCCGCCGAAGACCACCGAGTGGATGGCACCGATGCGGGCGCAGGCCAGCATGGTGATGACCGCTTCCGGGATCATCGGCAGGTAGACGGCCACGCGGTCGCCCTTTTCGATGCCCAGGGACTCGAAGGCGTTCGCGGCCTTCTTAACCTCGTCGGTCAGCTGCGCGTAGGTGTAGGTGCGGGTGTCGCCCGGCTCGCCCTCGAAGTAGATGGCCACGCGGTCGCCTAGGCCGTTCTCGACGTGGCGGTCCAGCGCGTTGTAGGCCGCGTTGACCTTGCCGCCGACAAACCACTTGGCGACCGGCGCTTCGGACCAGTCCAGGGTTTCGGTGAAGTCCGTGTCCCAGGTGAGGACCTGCCGCGCCTGGTCGGCCCAGTAGCCCAACCGGTCGGCCGCCGCGGCGTCATAGCGGGCCTGGGTGGCAACGGCGTTGTCGCTGAATTCCTTGCTCGGTGCGAATGACCGGGTTTCGTTCGACAGGTTATCCAAGGTCTTGGACTCGCTCACGGTAGGTTGGTCCTTCCAGTTAGACACGTTTAACTCTGTGATCAAAGTTACACGCTCCGGGGCCCTTGTGTGTGGTTTGTGTCACGGATTGGCGCGGGAGTGGGTGAATTCTGCGCCAAGCGGTCGAAGCGCGCGCTGAACTGCATGCCAGCCGTTGCGCGAATGCGCCGCAGAACCGGGAATGGATTAGTGAAAACCGCTGCGGTCCGTGGCAGTATCTAAGCGTGGCTGTGAATGTGAAAATTGAAACGGAGCTGGGGCTCAAGCGCCGGGCACGCAAGATGAACCGTCTGCTGGCAGAGGCCTACCCCTATGCGGTGCCGGAACTGGATTTCGAGAATCCCTTCGAACTGCTCGTCGCGACGGTGCTCTCCGCGCAGACTACCGATGTCCGCGTCAACGCGATCACCCCCGCGTTGTTCGCCCGCTTCCCGGACGCCCACGCCATGAGCCAGGCCGACCGCGGCGAACTGGAGGAACTGATCCGGGCCACCGGCTTCTTCCGCGCCAAAACCGAATCGCTGCTCGGGCTCTCAGCCGCCCTGGTCGAGCGCTTCGACGGCGAGGTCCCGCCCAAGCTCGACGAGCTGGTCAAGCTGCCGGGCGTGGGGCGCAAGACCGCCAATGTGGTGCTGGGCAATGCCTTCGGCGTTCCGGGCATTACCGTGGACACGCACTTCGGACGCCTGGCCAACCGCTTCGGGTGGACCGATGAGACCGACCCGGTGAAGGTCGAGCACGCCGTCGGCAAGCTGTTCGAGAAGCGCGACTGGACCATGCTCAGCCACCGTGTGGTGTTCCACGGCCGCCGGGTCTGCCACTCCCGCAAACCCGCGTGCGGAGCCTGCGTGCTGGCCAAGCTGTGCCCTTCCTACGGCATCGGCGAGGAAATACCGGCCAAGGCAAAAGCGTTGCTTAAGTACGAACTCGCTCCGGGGCGTGAAGAGCTGCTGGACAAGATGCTCGCCGGAGCCACCCGCCGTGAACTGCGGGCCGAGGGATTTGGATTGGACGCATGAGCGCACTGAAGGACTTGAAGCAGGTTGTCGCCGAGCATTCGCACACGGTGGGTGCGACGCAAAAACTCCCGGAGTCCTGGGCATTCAAGCAGCTTGACGCCAACAGCGTGCGCCGCGCCGCGATCCTGATGCTCTTCGGCTCGGCCGACGGCCGGGGACTGACCCAGAACGCGGATCCCGCCGACTTGGACCTCCTGTTCGTCGAGCGCGCCGAGACCCTGCGCTCCCATGCCGGGCAGATTTCATTCCCCGGCGGCGGGATCGATCCCGAGGACGCCTCGGAAACCGACGCCGCGCTGCGCGAAGCCTGGGAGGAAACCGGCGTGCAGACCTCGGGCATCGAGGTGCTGGGTCAGCTGGCAGCGACCGAGCTGCCGGTCTCCAACTTCATCGTCACCCCGGTGCTTGGGTGGTGGCACACCGAATCCGCGGTGTTCCCCGTCGATCCCGGCGAGAGCGCGGGAGTCTTCCGCGCACCCGTCGCCCACCTGCTGGACCCGCGCAACCGGGTGCTGGGCGTGGTGCAGCGCGGAGGGCGCAAGTTCAGTGCTCCCGCCTTCGAATACGAGGGCCGGGTGATCTGGGGCTTCACCGCGATGGTGGCGGACAAGCTGTTCAACGAGCTGGGCTGGACCAGGCCGTGGTCGCCCAAGCGCGAAATCCGCATGCTCTAGGCAGGCCTGCCAAACCTGCTTCCTGCTATTTCGCCTCGGCGTAGTTCTGCGTGATCGCCACGCTGACCGGGAAGCTCACCGACTGCTCCCCGAACAGCGTGCGCCCGGCGAGCGCCGCCGCATGCCTGATGATCTCGGCCAGCTGCGGAGCCAGCCCGGTGGGGCATTCGAAGACGATTTCGTCGTGGACGAAGAAGACCTGGCGGCACTCTTGGCTCCAGCCGGCCTGGTGGATCAGATGGCGGGCGTGGCCCATCCAGATCAAGGCCCATTCGGCGGCGGTCGACTGCACCACGAAATTGCGGGTGAACCGGCCGCGGGAACGGGCCGCCAAGTCGGCGGCGCGCTGGGAGGCTTCGTCGCGGGTGCCGCGCTGCGCCTGCATCCAGCGTTCATCCGCCGGCGGGCACCCGCGGCCCAGGTAGCTGCTCACCCCGTCGCCGCGTTCGCCGGCGCGGGCTGCCGAATCGACGAAATCCATGGCTGCGGGGAAGTTCTTCTTCAACGCGGCCCCCACGGCCTGCGCGCCCCCGGAAGTGCCGCCGTAGATGACCGACAGCATGCCCAGCTTGGCTTCGTTGCGGTCCTTGACCAACCCTGCGTCGATGAGCCACTGGTAGAGGTCGTCCTGCAGACCCGCCTGCTGGAGATTGAGGTCCCGGGACATGGCGGCGAGGATCCGCGGTTCCAGTTGGCGCCCGTCTGCCACCACGAAGGTCCGGCCTTCCGGGGTCCGCACGACCTGGCGGATGGAATGCGGCAGCTGCAGCGCCCCGCCACCCGAGGCTGCCCAACGTCCGGAGGCGACGGTGCCCAGGACATAGTGGGGATGGAATCGTCCGTGGGCGACCCACGCGTCCAGCCAGGCATCCCCGTGGGTGCTGGCAAGCCGCGACAGCTTCTTGTATTCGAGCACCTGGGTGATGGCGGGGTGCGTGATCTGCTCCAGTTCCCAGGCCCTGACCGACTGCACCGCGAATCCCGCCCGGTGCAGGGCGCGCAGCAGCTCCTGCGGGGAGTCGGGGTTCAGCCCCGGGGACTGCAGGTTCTGACCCAGCTGCTGGGCCAGGGCGGCGAGCTTCGGCGGGCGCACGGAGTCCGGGACGCGCTCGCCGAGCATCCGGCGCAGCAGTTGCCGGTGCCCGTGCTCGTCCCAGGACAGCCCCGCGCTCTCCATCTCCGCGGCGATCAGCGCACCCACGGATTCGGCATGGATCAGCAGCTGCAGCCGCTTGAAGGCCGCGGGGTCCGAGGGCATGGCCTGCAGCTGGGCGGCGAACATGTTCACCAGTTCCTGCAGTGACTCCCCGCTGACCGGGGCGGAGAACAACGCGCCTTGGTCTCCCGTGTCCCGGGACGAGGGCGGGTTCTCCAGATCAATATCCGGAAGCCGCACCGCGGCCAGCGGGCTGCGGTGCAGGAGGCGCTGGGCCAGCGAGAGCACATGCGCCTTGGCGAGGTGGACATCTACGGAGGTCAGCAGCTCCAGCCACGGGGAGGTGCGCAGCATCACCCAGCGCGGGGAGCGCGACTGCTCGATCTCGCCGACGACCTGGCAGAGCTCTTCCCGTGAGGCAGTCCGGGCCGGGGTGAGCGGTTCGCCGCTGGCGGCATCGCGTAGCTGCAGCAGGGCGAATCCCTCGGGATCCGCTGCGAGAAAGGCCAGAACGCCAGATTGTCCACGGGGCATGCTTCCATTGTGCCGTGGCCAGGGGCGATATCCCCAGTTCGCGGGCGCCGGGAACCGACCGGAACCGGGGGATGGCAACTTCGACCCATGAACTGGTTACCCTTTCGCCCGCACAACCCCGGGCCCGGAGTCGATTCTCGGTTCGTCCCGCTGTCCTTGGACTCCGCGCTCCGGGAGGCGCCGCCGCTCCGCGTCCAGCCCCGGGAAGTCCAACGGGCCGAGCCCGGGGGACCTTCCTGCGTGCTGGTGAGCGACGACGAAAACCTGGTGGCGCAGTGCGCGTTGATTTCCCTGGGCGCCGCGGTCCGGATTTCCCGGTGTTCCAGCTCCTCGCCGATGATCCATGACGCCGAGGGGCCGGTGCTGTGGGGCGCGGATGCGCTAGGCGAGGCCTTGGCCGGCTCCGCCCGGTGCGATGTGCTGGTGGGGCACGACGAGCAAGCGCAGACCCTGTGGGAAGCGGCCAGCCGGCTGCCCCTGTCGAGGGTTGCGATCCTTCCCGGCGCGAGCCAATGGCTGGGCGAGTACCTGGGGCTGTGGTACATGAGATCGGGGCATGGGCATACCGTGGCCTTGGGCTCACGGGCCGGAGGGGTGGGCACCAGCACCCTTGCGGTGTTGCTCGCCCACGCCGGAACGCTGAGCGGTCTGCACAGCCTCGTGGTGGACCTGGATCCCCACTCCTGCGGGTTGTGGCCGCGGATTTGCGCCAGGCCTCCCACCGGCATCGGATGGGACGAATTGGCGGGCTCGGGCGGGGCGCTGGCCTCGCACCAGTTGGTCGAGACGCTTCCGACGGTGCGGGGGACTGCGGTGCTCACCTGGTCTGGAACTCCACCTCGTGCAGCGGTGGACGGAGCATTGACAGCCAGGCTGTTGACGGCTGCGCGGCAGGGATTCGACCTGCTGGTACTGGATACCGGGCGAACACCGCATCCGGGGTCGGAGGCGATAGGCCATTTCACCGACCGGCAGATCACGGTGTGCGATGCCTCGAGCATTCCGCCGCGCGGGGACTACGTGCTGCGCGCGGATCACGGAATGCCGACGGCGGCAATGGAGAGCCGCTCCCTGCTGGGCAAGCTGTCCCATACGCCCTCGATAGAACGGGCCGTTGACCGCGGCGACCTGCTCGATGCCCTGAGATCTCGAAGGCTCAGGCAGCAGCTGGCGGACCTGCGCCTGCTCCCGGTGGCAGAGGACGCGGGATCGCGGGGCGCACCATGAGCCCCGGGCGTCATTCGCCATCAGCGCAGAAATTCGCCGGCACGCACGAACTGGATTCGCGCATCCTGCAATCGGTCCGGGACCGCGCCCTGGCCAGCGGAGGAGAACTCGACGCCATCTCCCTGGCGAGCGCCGTCCACGAGTCGGGAGCCGCCCTCGGCTCGCGCGGCGCGACCGAATCGCTGAAGGCCTTGCAGGACGAAGTCGCCGGTCTGTCGATCCTTGAGCGTTTCGCCCAGGGACCCGGGATCACGGATGTGCTTGTGGACGGCCAAGGCCAGGTGTGGACCGATTCGCCCCGCGGACTGGAACTCACGGGGTTCCGCTTTTCTTCACCTGAACAGGTGCGCTCGCTGGCCGTGCATCTGGCGACCCTGGCGGGACGGCGATTGGACGCTTCCAGCCCTTTCACGGACATGAGCGTCAAGAACTACCGGGTGCACGCGGTGCTCCCGCCCATTGCCACCGAAGGACCGCTGATTTCCATCCGCGTGAAAACCGAACAGCTGCTCTCCCTGGAGACCGTCCTCGCCCAAGCACCGGAATTCTGGCACACGGTGCTGCGCGAAGTGATGGGACGCCAGTTGAATTTCCTGGTGACCGGCGGCACCGGCAGCGGTAAAACGACGCTGCTCCAGGCCATGCTGGCACAGGCCAGCGGCAAGCAACGACTGGTGATCATCGAGGACTCCCATGAGCTCAACGTCGACCACCGCCACGTGGTGAGCCTGCAGACACGCACCGCGAACGTTGAATCCGCAGGCCAGATAGAGCTCAAGGATCTGGTCGCCCAGGCACTGCGCATGAGACCCGACCGGCTGGTCGTAGGCGAGTGCCGCGGGGCGGAGATCCGGGATTTCCTGGCGGCCATGAACACCGGCCACCAGGGAGCAGCCGGCACCCTGCACGCCAATAACCCAGAATCCGTCCCGGCCCGTCTGGCCGCATTGGGCGCCCTGGCCGGGTGGGGCCTGCAAGCCACCTCGCTGCAGGCAGCCAGCGCCTTGGACCTGATCATCCACATGCGTCGGCAGCCCTCCGGGGTGCGCTCGCCGGTGGCGTTGGGAAGCCTGTCCACCGATTCGAACGACCGCTTGGACGTGCGCATGCTGATCGACACGGGAACACCGAACTGCCCGGATGCCGGTAGCCTGAGACTGCTGCACGAGAAACTCGGTGCGCAGGCCTCTGCCGAGGTCGCCCAGTGGCATGCCAACCGTGCACGGCAGGGGGAGTGATGACTGCGGTACTCCTATTGCTGTTCGCCGGGTGGTGGCTGTGGCACCCTGAGCGGCAGTTGTCCGGCCGGACAAGGCAAATCAGCATCCTGGGCAGCGGAAAATTTCCTGCCCCACGAGCCGGCGCACAGCAGGAGGCACTGGCCCTGGACGCCCAGATCATCCGCGAGCTGGCCGCCCTGATGCGCAGCGGCTTGATGTTCCCGCAGGCCATCGAAGCCCTATTGCAGGTACGTACCGAACAAAGCCCGGTACTGGCCGCCATGCGCCGGCTGAAAGCCCAGGCCACGTTCCGTGGCGAGCAGGCCGAAGCAATGGAGCACACCGGGGAACACGAGGACGGAGGGCCGGTCCAAAGGCTCTCCTGGTGCCTGGATCTTTCATCGCAGACCGGCGCCCCGCTGGCCGGGGTGCTGGACCAGTTGGCCGAGGACCTGGAAGCGGAATTGCTCGCCCGGCAGTCGTTCGACGCCGCCATGGCAGGTCCCAGGGCGACCACACGGTTGTTGACCTGGTTGCCGGTGGCGGGGCTCGGTGCGGGGTTCGTCCTCGGCATCGACGTCGGAACCACCTTGCTGACCTCATGGCCCGCGCAGCTGAGCCTCGCCGTGGGAGCAGGGCTGTGGGCGCTGAACAGGATCTGGTGCCGGCGGCTGCTCGCGGCAACAACTGCGCAGGCCCTGCAATGACTGCGATGGCGTTGCTCTGCCTGGTGTCCGCAGTACTGCTGTGGAATCCCCGCAGGCCTGCGGGGGCCCGCGAACGGGGGGTCAATCCGCCGGCCGCCCGGGTCCGGGACAAGTCTTCGGCTCAAGGAAGTGAACCCATTGACCTGGTCTTGGACCTCGGGGCCAGTCTCATGGATTCCGGGCTGCCCATGACCACGCTGCTTGAATCGATGGGGCGTTGCATTCCGCAGTGCTCGGCATTGCGGACCGTGGCCCGATGCCTGGAGATGAACATGGAGTGGGACAAAGCCTGGGAACCCGCCCCGGCGTGGCTCGCCCCGCTGCAACGGTCCCTGGGCTTTGCCCAGGCTACCGGAGCGCCGGCGTCCGCGCTGCTGAGGAATACCGCCCAGCTGCAACGCCGGCAACGCGTCCAGCACGTCGCCCGCTGCGGTGCGCAGTTCGCCACCAAACTGGTGCTGCCGCTGGGAGCCTGCGCCCTTCCCGCCTTCATCGCCCTGGGCGTGGTGCCGCTGATCATCGCGTTGTTCCCGCACTTCGGCTGACCCCGGCGGGTTATGCCCACCTTGCAGCCAATCCCAACCGCGGTAGCGGAAGCAGTGCGAGCCTGAAAACACCATCGCCTCCCCACCCGGGAAGGAAACGATGCCACCCGAGCGAAAGGAACGGACATGACTACCACCCTGAACAGGCTGCGCGAACGGCTCGACGAGGAACAAGGCTCTACCACCGCGGAATTCGCCATGGTCACCCTCGCGGCCGTGGCCTTCGCCGGCCTGCTGATCAGCATCCTGTCCAGCGGCGACGTGCGGGGCATGCTGATGGGCCTCATCAGCAAGGCCTTGAGCCTGTAACCATGGACCGCATGGATGACCGCGGCAGCAGCACGGCGGAATTCGCCGTGCTGCTGCCGGCCATCGCGCTCATGCTGTCGCTGCTGCTGTGCCTCGGGGTCCTGGGGATGCGGCAGATCCAGGTCCAGCAGGCGGCCGGGGCGATGGCCAGGGAGCTGGCCCGTGGCGAGGACACCGGCGCGGCCCGGGCGCGGGGCATTCAGTTGGCCGGGACCTCGGCCCGTTACACGGTCGGCAACGGGGGAGGATACGCCACGGTCACGGTGGCCAAATCGGTAGACCTGCCGGTGGTGGGAGCGGTCGAGGTCCGAGGCACCGCACGCGTGGCGAACGAAAAATGAGCTGCGCGGAATTCAGCTCGCAACGGGGGAGCAGCACCGTCGCGGCCACGGCACTGGTGATCGCCGCACTGCTGCTCGCCGCGGGCATTCTCGCCTGGTCCGCGGTGACCCGAGCGGCGATGCAGGCCGCTTCAGCGGCGGACCTCGCCGCCTTGGCTGCAGCGGATACGGCCCGGGGACTGCGCGCCGGGGATCCGTGCGCCGCCGCCGGGCTGCTGGCCTCGGCCAACGAGGCACGGCTGGAATCCTGCGTCATCGAGGCGGACGGAACCACAGTCCGCGTGCAGGTTTCGGTGGCGATCACGTTTTCCGCGCTGGGAATCGAGTTCCCGGCGGCCTCCGCCCAGGCCCGGGCGGGCGCTCCGCCGCTGACCCAGCACTAGCTGAACCAGTTAGAAATGGTGCCGCGGCTGGACATCCTCCAGCACGGCGCTGAGCAGCAGCACCGCCCCGGCCTTGTCCAGCGGATTGTTCCGATTGCCGCATTTGGGAGACTGCACGCAGCTGGGGCAGCCGCTTCGGCACTCGCACGCTTCGATGGCATCCCGGGTGGCCCGCACCCAGGTGGAGAACTTCTCGAAGCCGCGCTCGGCGAATCCGGCCCCTCCCGGCTGCGCGTCATACACGAAAATCGTTGGATGGCCGGTGTCCATGTGCAGCGCGGTGGACACCCCGCCGATATCCCAGCGGTCGCTGGTGGCCACCAGCGGCAGCAACCCGATCATCGCATGCTCGGCCGCGTGCAGCGCGCCGGGGAACTGGTCCACGGTCAGCCCCGCGCGCAGCAGCCGCTGCTCGGTCAAGGTGAACCAGACGGACTTGGTGTGCAGGTCCCGCGCTTCGAGGTCCAGCGGCTCCTCGGAGAGTACCTCGTTGGAGGCGATGGACTTGCGCTGGTACGAGACCACCTGGGTGGTCACGATGACATCGCCGAAGTAGATCTCCAGCTCGCGGTGCGTGCTGGTGCGCTCCTGGGCCTCGATGGCCACCGTGGTCAGGTCGCGGGCGGTGGTGTAGTAGTCGGGGTTCACCCGTGTCACGATCACCACGTGGTTCTGCTCGTCCAGTTCTTCCACGTGGTAGCTGGCGCCCTGGTGCACGTAGATGGCGCCCGGGTGGGCCTGGTAGTGGCTCTGCGGCGAGTCCATGGTCCCCAGCAGCGCGCCGGTCTCGGCATCGATGATGTCCACCGGCCCGCCCCCATCGGCCCGGATGGAGAACATCCCGGCCGCATGCTGGGGATGGGTCCAGAACCATCCGGCAGGCCGCCGCCGCAGATACCCGCGCTGCACCAGGGACTCAAGCAGCGCCTCGGTGTGCGGGCCGAAGATCTCCAGCTCCTCGGGGCGCAGCGGATTCTCCTGGGCTGCCGCGCACAGATGCCCGCTGAGGACATACTTGTTCTGCGGGTCGAAGACGGTAGCTTCCACGCCGAGGTCGAAGATCGCCTCCGGGTGGCTGACCAGGTAGGTGTCCAGCGGGTCCTCGGCGGCCACGAACAGCGCCAAGGCGTCCTGGCCGGAGCGCCCCGCCCGGCCGATCTGCTGGAAGAAGGATGCGCGGGTTCCGGGCCAGCCGGCGACCACCACGGCATCCAGCCCCGAGATATCGATTCCCAATTCCAGCGCTGAGGTGGAGGTGACGCCGAGCAGCTCGCCGGAACGCAGCTTGCGTTCAACCTCGCGCCGCTCTCCTGGCAGATAGCCCGACCGGTAGGCGGCCAGCCTGACGGACAGCTCGGGCGCGAAATTCTCCAAATGCTTGCGCGTGAGGGTGGCGATGGTCTCAGCCCCTCGCCGGGATTTGATGAAGACGATGGTTCGCACGTGGTCCGCCATCAGGTCGGTGAGAATCGACGCGCTCTCGGCGATGGCGGTGCGGCGCAGCGGGGCGCCGTTTTCCCCGGTGCGCTCGGACAGGGGCGGTTCCCACAGCCCGATCACCAGTTCGCCGGAGGCCGAGAAATCGCGCGTCACCGCCGACACCTCGGCTCCGATGAGCCGGCCGAAGGATTCCTCGGGATCGGAGCTGGTGGCCGAGGCACCGATGAACACCGGATGATTGCCGTAGTGCGCGCAGATCCGGCGCAGCCGCCGCATCAGGTTCGCCACATGGGCTCCGAAGACCCCGCGGTAGGAGTGGGCCTCGTCGATGACCACGTACTTCAGCCGCTTGAAGAAACGGGACCAGGCCGGATGGTTCGGCAGGATGCCGCGGTGCAGCATGTCGGGGTTGGTGAAAACGAAGTTCCCGTGCTGCCGCACCCAGGCGCGCGTGCCCTGGTCGGTGTCGCCGTCATAGGCTGCCGCTCGGACTCCGGGGACCTTGAGCGCTTCAACGGACGAGAGCTGGTCGGCGGCCAGGGCCTTGGTAGGGCAGATATACAGCACGGAGGCTTGTGCGCTGGCGTCGTTGGCGGCGGTGTCCTTGGTGCGGAAAAGCGCATCGATGGACGGCATGAGGTAGGCCAGGGATTTGCCCGAAGCGGTTCCGGTGGAGATGATCGTGTGCTTCCCTGCATGGATCAGGTCCGCGGCCTGCACCTGGTGCAGCCATGGTTCATTGATGCCCAGCCCTTGGAACGTCGTTTTGACTTCCTCGGCCAGCCAGCCTGGCCACGGTGCGGTGATCTGGTCCTTGGCCGGGACGCTGCGCCGGTGCATCACGGCTTCCGGATCGTTGCTCCGATCGTAGGGATCAAGCAGGGCGCGCACAGACTTCACGAAACACAGCCTTTCGACGCCGTAACGGTGGGATGCGCCGCGGTGGAGTCCGCGGTGTTAAAAGACTAGCGCCGTCGCAGCCGGGAACGGCTGCAACGGCGAGAGCAAAGAATTGTACTTTAGGCTTTGAAGTTGACGACCTTTCCCAGGGAAGTCCATCCCAGGGAGGCGTAGAGCTTCTGGCCGTCCACCGAAGCGATCAGCAGGCCCTCGTCCACGTCGTGCTCCTGGGCCAGCGAGGCCAGTGCACGCATCACCAGGGTGCCAAGACCCTTGCGTCGGAAGTCCGGTCCGGTGATGATGCGGTCGAAAATGGCGTAGCCTTCGACTGCGGAAACGTGGCCGGACGCGGCGACGATTTCCTGGTTGTCCTCGGGGTGCAGGGAGACGTATGCATGGGTGCCGTCGCGCTCGATCTGGAATATGAAGCCTTCGGCAGGCAGCGGGACCTCGACGTCGTGCACTGCCAGCTCCGTGACCATCAATACTTCATCGTCGGCGGCGACCTGCAGGCCAACCTCGGACGCGGTGGCCAGCAGCTGCTCGACGGAATCGTCGAATGCGGTCAAACGGCGGTTCGGGTGCTTCTTCAGGGTTTCGGCGACAGCGGCGAGCTCTTCCTTCGAAGGGCCGTAGATCACGTATTCCCAGTCTTCGGTGGTGTCGTGACGCAACGCTGCATGGACGCGTCCCTCATTACGGGTCTCGTAACCGCGGGCTCCCGCCCAGCCGGCGACCCAGGTGCCAATCAGTTCATCGCTTGCGTTTGATGCCATGTCTTGACCCTACCTTGTCTTTCCTAGGAATTAGCTGACATTGCGCCAATCGTTGCCTAGTTGAAACGAAAGAATCCTCCCGGCCCCCGGAATAGCGCGCCGGAGAATGTGATTTTGCTCGTTCACCCGGCGTTTCATGCCGTTCAACCACTAAACTTGGGGTGTGGCCATTGAACGCATTGTCTTGTATTACGCATTTACTCCGCTCCCCGATCCGGAGGCTGTCCGCCTGTGGCAGCGCTCGCTGCTGGAACGCTGGGGACTGCGCGGACGCATCATCATCTCCAAGGACGGTATTAACGGAACCGTCGGCGGCGAACTTTCAGCCGTCAAGAAGTACGTGAAAGCGACCCGCGAATTGCCTGCCTTCAAGAAGATGGACATCAAGTGGTCCGAGGGCTCCGCGGCGGACTTCCCGCGCATCTCGGTGAAGGTCCGCGACGAGATCGTCACCTTCGGAGCCCCGGGCGAACTCGAGGTCGACGAGAACGGGGTCGTGGGCGGCGGAACGCACCTGCGTCCCGAGGAGCTGCACGAATTGGTGGAGGCCAAGGAGCAGTCGGGTTCCAAGGTGCACTTCTTCGACGGCCGCAACGCCTTCGAAGCCCAGATCGGCAAGTTCAAGGACGCCATCGTCCCCGACGTGGACACCACCCGGGACTTCGTCGCGGAACTGGATTCGGGCAAGTACGACCACCTGAAGGACCAGCCGGTGGTCACCTACTGCACCGGCGGCATCCGCTGCGAGGTGCTCTCCGCACTCATGGTCAAGCGCGGCTTCCAAGAGGTCTACCAGATGCAGGGCGGCATCGTCCGCTACGGCGAGAAGTACGGCGACGCAGGTCTCTGGGAAGGTTCGCTGTATGTCTTCGACAAGCGCATGCACACCGAGTTCACCGAGGATGCGGTGACCATCGGCGAATGCGTGGGCTGCCAGGGTCCGACGAATAAGTTCGAGAACTGCTCGAATCCTTCCTGCCGGAACCTGCGCTTGTTCTGCGAGGACTGCGCTCAGGACGAGAAGCTGCGCACCTGCCCGGACTGCAGCATGGCAGCCGTCTAGGACCCATCGTATTAAATGGCGGCAGGCCACCGGAAAACCGGTGGCCTGCCGCCCTTTTTTCGTGCCCGGAAGGGGACAGGCTTCTTTGAAGCTAGCCCGCGTGGACGCTGGTTTCCGGCCACAGTCCGATCGAGGCGTCCTTGACGTCGGTTTCCTCGGTTTCTTGCTTGTAGACCTTCAAGCCGCGGGCCTCGTAGTTCGGCAGCGCGGCCGGACCGTCCAGCGAGCAGGTGTGCAGCCAGACGCGGCTGACCGGAGGCAGCCCGGCGGTGCGCGAATCCACGGCCCAAGCCTGGCGCAGCACCTCGGTCAGCAGCAGGCCGCCCAAGCCCTGTCCAATGGCCTGCGGGAAGAGCCCGAAATAGAAGACCTCGACTTCGCTGCGTCCGTCGACCACTTCGGTCACCAGCTCCACGTAGCCTTGCGGCGCGCCGCGGCGGTACAGCACCCAGGTTTCCGAACCGTCCTGGCGCAGGACGGCGTCCCATTCTTCACGGGTCGAATTCAGCCGGTCGGCCCAGTTCAGGTCGCTGCCCACGCTGCGGTAGAGAAACTTTGAATACTCGGGCGAGATGTCCTGCACCAGCTCGATGCGCACATCTTGGGGCGCGGGACGTGAGGAAGGCTTGATTTCCTCGGGGGCGAGCAATTGCAGGTAGGTAATGGTGACGTTGGTCATGACCTATATTTTAGGCAAGCCGGGCGGGGAAATGCTCTTCGGATCCTCTGTGTGCACTCGGTAGACTGGTTGGCGTGAATGCCGCCGAATTTTCAGCCCTTGAAGACGCCCCGCAGAGTTCAGATCTGCAGCTGCTCGAACGACTCGCCGAAGACCTGACCGCTATCGGGTTCAGCTACGACGAGGTTTCGCAGATGCTGGGCGAAGAAGCCTCCGCAGCGCTGGCCCGCGACCAGATCCTGCCGGCCCTGCGCGTGATCGAGCGCGACGCCGCCGACACGGAACTGGCCTGCGCCTTCCGGATCTTCCAGCTGGGCCGGACCGAGGAGGCCGCGGCGCTGAACAAGGCGTTCCCGAGCCTGAAGGTCGACGGGCTGCTGAAGCTCGGCCTGATCGAGCCGTGGGCCTCGGGGTACCGGGCCACCGTTGCGCTGACCTTGCATTCCTCGGACGCCGATGGCGAGCTGTGGGTTGCCCACGACCTCGGTGCGCACCAGCGCCCCGGGGTGCTGCGCACCGACCACGTGCTGGGCATCGGGCAGGCCTCGCTGACCCTGGCCCAGATCACCCTGCGCGAAAAGGTCGACCGCGCGCTGGATCTGGGGACCGGCTGCGGCATCCAGCTCTTCCACCTGCTGGGCCACGCCAACCACGTCACCGCCACCGATCTGTCGGCCAGGGCGCTGGCATTCACCCGGTTCAACCTGCTGCTGAACCACAAGGTGCTGAAGCTGGATCCGCGCAATCTCCAGGACCGTGTCAGCCTGCTGCGCGGAAGCCTCTTCGAGCCGGTCGCCGGTCAGAAGTTCGACTTGATCGCCTCCAACCCGCCGTTCGTGATCACCCCGCGCCGCGCCACCGAGCGTGAAAAGGACCGCTTCACCTACCGTGACGGCGGCATGTCAGGGGACCGTCTGGTCAGCACGCTGATCGCCCAGGCGGGGGACTACCTGAACCCGGGCGCATCGATGCAGATGCTCTCGAACTGGGAGATTCATCGTCTGGATGACGATTCGAATGAGCCATGGGACCGCCGGGTCAAGAGCTGGTTCCCCGAGGACCTTGACGTGTGGGTCATCGAGCGCGAGCAGACCACCCCGAGCGTCTACGCCGAAACCTGGCTGCGCGACGCCTCGCAGACCGAGGACAGCTCCTCGTACGCCGCCGCCTACAACGCCTACCTGGATGATTTCGAATCACGCGGGGTCGGGGCCATCGGCTTCGGGCTGGTGTATTTCCGCAAGGCCGCTACCGGCGCGGCAACCCTCCGCCGCTTCGAGCAGATCACCCATCCCATCGAGCAGCCGGTGGCCGGGACGTTGCAGCGCGACATCGCGATGGCCGACGAACTGGCCGCGGCCGGCGAGGCTTTCCGCGACTGGCACCTGCTCGTGGCCGATGACGTCACCGAAGAACGCCACCAGCGTCCGGGGGCCGAGCATCCCGGAGTGATCCTGCTGCGCCAGGGTGCGGGGCTGCGCCGCACCGAGCTGCTGGACACTGCGCAGGCGGGTTTCGCCTCGGCCTGCGACGGCGATTTGTCGGTCGCGCAGCTGGTCAATGCCCTTGATTCGTTGATCGGGGAAGGGGAGGAAGACTTCACCGAACGGCTTTATGAAGCGGTGTCACGACTATTGCGACATGGCTTGCTTCGAAAAATGTGAAACAAGCGCTAAAGTTTTTCGGTATGACAGGGAACACACACCAGGAGCACGCTTTGGCGACGCAGGACGGCAACGGCACCGTGCCGCACGTCGTCTCCATAACCGATCCGCAGGCGATCCGGGCCCTGGCTCACGATGCACGTCTGATCGTGCTTGACGAACTTTTCGCTTCACAGACCACGCGCACCGCCACGGAGCTGGCGTCGCTGTGCGATCTGACACCCAGCGCCATGAGCTACCACCTGCGCGCGCTGGAGAAATACGGCTACGTCATCCGTGCCGCCAGCGAGGGCGACGCCCGGGAGCGCCGCTGGCGCGCCGCGGGCGAGCGCCTGGAGCTGAACACCCAGATCGACTCGGCCAACGCCAAGACCGCCTACCTGAATGTGCAGTTGAACGCATTCAGGACGCGCTTGAATGACGAGGTGCAGCGCCGCGAGGCGGAAGCGAAGGCGGGCATCGCCCCGTCTCCGGACAGGCCGCCCATGCTGACAAGCGGATTGGTCTTCCTTTCCGAGGAAAAACAGCTTCAATTCAACCGCCGCCTGCTGGACCTGGTCTACGAGTATGAAGCCATGGCCACAGCCGAGGAACGCAGCATCGACTCACAGCGTATGTTCTACTTAATCTCGTTGCTTCCCGAGTACCCGAGCGTCGGGGAGGCCAAGTCCTAGAAATATGTCTGGCGCAGGATCTTTTGATTTTCGGTGTAATATCATCGGGAATTGGGCCTGGCACTGCAGGCTCAATGAGTCAAAGCTGCGCTGGCGGCATGAGGGGCACCCCGCAAGGGGCTCCGGCATGCCGCGTTGTCTGAAGGAGAGCCGTGCCCGCCAAGGCCAAGGAAAAGACCGGTAAGAAACTCGTCATCGTCGAGTCTCCTGCCAAGGTGAAGTCGATCGCCAAGTATTTGGGTGAGGGCTTCGATGTGGACGCCTCGGTGGGCCACATCCGTGATCTTCCGCAGCCCTCGGAGCTTCCAACCGAGCTAAAAAAGACCTCGGTCGGCAAGTTCGCCGTGGACCTGGACAACGACTTCGAGCCGTATTATGTCGTCTACCCGGACAAGAAGAAGCGCGTCTCCGAGCTGAAGGCAAAGCTCAAGGAAGCCGACGAACTCTACCTCGCAACCGATGCGGACCGCGAAGGCGAAGCCATCGCGTGGCACCTGCTGCAGGTCCTGAAGCCCAAGGTTCCGGTACGCCGTCTGGCGTTCACCGAAATCACCAAGGAAGGCATCGCCCGCGCACTGGAGAACATGCGCGAGCTGGACACCGACCTGGTCGACGCGCAGGAAACCCGCCGCGTGCTGGACCGCCTCTACGGCTACGAGATCTCCCCGGTGCTCTGGCGCAAGGTCGCCCGCGGCCTGTCCGCCGGCCGTGTGCAGTCCGTGGCCACCCGTCTGGTCGTGGAGCGCGAGCGCGAGCGCATGGCGTTCATCTCCGCCGGCTACTGGGACATCAAGGGCACCTTCGCCACCTCCAACGGCGAATCCTTCGCCGCCAAGCTCTCGGCAGTGGACGGCGCCCGCGTTGCCTCCGGCCGCGACTTCGACGACCGCGGCCAGCTCAGGACCGCCCGCACCAAGCTGGCGCATCTGGACCAGGCCTCGGCCGCGTCCCTGGTGGCGAACCTGGCCAACACCGACTTCGCCGTCACCTCGGTCGAGGACAAGCCGTACACCCGCCGTCCGGCGGCCCCGTTCACCACCTCCACGCTGCAGCAGGAAGCCAGCCGCAAGCTGCGCTGGAGCTCCAAGCTGACCATGCAGATCGCCCAGCGCCTGTATGAAAACGGCTACATCACCTACATGCGTACCGACTCGGTGTTCCTGTCCAACGAGGCAGTCACCGCGGCGCGCAAGCAGGCCACCGAGCTCTACGGCGCGGAATCCGTGCCGGACAAACCGCGTGTCTACAAGGCCAAGTCCGACGCCGCCCAGGAAGCCCACGAAGCCATCCGCCCGGCCGGCGACATGTTCCGCCGCCCGACCGACGTGCGCTCCTCGCTGTCCAAGGACGAATACACCCTCTACGAGCTGATCTGGAAGCGAACCGTCGCCTCCCAGATGGCCGACGCCAAGGGTTTCACCGCCACCATCAAGCTCGCCGGCACCGCCAGCGACTCCCGTGTGGCCGAATTCTCCGCCTCCGGCACCGTGATCACCTTCCGCGGCTTCCTGTCCGCCTACGAAGAGGGCAAGGACCAGGAGCGCTCGGAGAACGCGGAGTCCGAGAACGCCGAAGCCCGCCTGCCGCAGCTGGCTACCGGCCAGCAGCTGGCCGGCGACGAGCTGACCGCGCTGGGCCACGAAACCACCCCGCCGGCCCGCTACACCGAGGCCTCGATCGTGGCCGAGCTGGAAAAGCGCGAGATCGGCCGCCCGTCGACCTACGCGCCGACCATCTCCACCATCATGGACCGCGGCTACGTCACCAAGCGCGGCGGCGCCCTGGTCCCGAGCTGGATCGCGTTCTCCGTGATCCGCCTGCTCGAAGAGCACTTCGCCCAGTACGTTGACTACGACTTCACCGCCCGCCTGGAAGACGACCTGGACGAGATCGCCAAGGGCCAGCGCGCCCGCACCGACTGGCTGAACCTGTTCTACTTCGGCAAGGACAACTCCGAGGGCCTGAAGCACGTGGTGGAGAACCTGGGCGACATCGATGCCCGAGCCATCAACTCCATCAAGATCACCGACGACATCACGCTGCGCGTGGGCAAGTTCGGACCGTACCTTGAACGCGCCCTGCCCGAGGGCGCCGAGGAAGGCACCGAGCCGCAGCGCGCCAACGTGCCCGAAGACCTGGCGCCGGACGAACTGACCGCGGAAAAGGCCGAGGAGCTATTCGCCAATTCCAAGGTCTCGGAGAAGGAACTGGGTGTGGACCCGGAAACCGGCCGCAAAATCGTGGCCAAGGACGGACGCTACGGCGCCTACGTCACCGAGGTCATCCCGGAGCTGACCGAAGCGGAAATCGCGGCCCTGCCGGTCGAATACTACAAGAACGGCAAGCCCAAGCCCCCGAAGAAGCCGGCCAAGGTCAAGCCGCGCACCGGCAGCCTGTTCAAGTCCATGTCCGTTGAGACCGTGACGCTGGAGGACGCGCTGAAGCTGCTGAGCCTGCCGCGCGTGCTGGGCACCGACGCCGAGGGCGAAGAGATCACCGTGCAGAACGGCCGCTTCGGCCCGTACCTGAAGAAGGGCAGCGACTCGCGCTCCATCGAGAGCGAGGAGCAGATCTTCACCATCACCCTGGACGAGGCCCTGGCCATCTATGCGCAGCCCAAGCAGCGCGGCCGCCGCGCCGCGGTGCCGCCACTGGCGGAGTTCGGCGTGGACCCGACCAGCGAGAAGAACATCGTGGTGAAGGACGGCCGCTTCGGCCCGTACATCACCGACGGCGTCACCAACATCACCGTTCCGCGCGGCACGTCTCTGGAGGAGCTGACCCGCGATCAGGCCATCGAGCTGCTGGCGGATAAGCGCGCCCGCGGCCCGGTGAAGCGCACCGCGGCGAAGAAGGCGCCTGCCAAGAAGGCTCCGGCCAAGAAGCCGGCAGCCAAGAAGGCTCCGGCCAAGAAGCCCGCCGCGAAGAGCACCGAGAAGTAGACCGAGCACCACCCTGTTGAGGAGCGCACCATGAGACTAGGCGTACTGGATATCGGGTCCAATACCGTGCACCTGCTGCTGGTCGATGCGTACCCCGGCGCCCGTCCGGTGCCCTATGCCTCGCACAAGCGTCCGCTGTCGCTGGTGCGCTACCTCAACGAATACGGCGCGATCACCGAAGAAGGGCAGAACGAGCTGATCTCGTTCATCTCGGAGGCCGCCGAGTTCGCCCGCAGCCACCAGGTGGAAGACTTCATGGCCTTCTGCACCTCCGCCATCCGCGAGTCCTCCAACGGCCACGCGGTGCTGGAACGGGTCAAGAACGACACCGGGGTCACCCTGATGGAACTGTCCGGCGAGGAAGAAGCCGGGATGACGTTCTACGCGGTGCGCCGCTGGTTCGGCTGGTCCTCGGAATCCATCCTCAACCTGGACATGGGCGGCGGCTCCCTGGAGCTGGCCCTGGGCACCGACGAGTTCCCGCAGGTGGCCTTCTCGGTGCCGCTGGGCGCCGGACGGCTGACCCGCGAATGGCTGCCCAACGACCTGCCCGGCATTAAGGAAGTCCGGGAGCTGCGCAACTACGTGCGCGACGTGCTCACCGACCCGACCACCGAGCTGCGCCAGTACGGCAAGCCCACCCTGGCCACCGCCACCTCCAAGACCTTCCGGTCGCTGGCCCGCATCACCGGTGCCGCGCCGAGCACCGAGGGACCCTACGTCAAGCGGGTGCTGCACCGCGACGCGCTGAAGATCTGGACCAATCGCCTGACCGCCATGAGCTGGGCCGAACGTTCCGAGCTGCCTGGTGTGTCCGAGATCCGCGCGCCGCAGCTGCTGGCCGGCGCGATCGTGGCGCACGAGGCCATGAGCGCGTTGAAGCTCAAGACCGTGCGCATCTGCCCGTGGGCCCTGCGCGAAGGTTTGATGCTCCGGCGTTTTGATCACGTGATGTTCGACTCTACGACACCGCTCAGTAGTAGCGTGGGGGTAGGGGAAGTTGCCTTGGGTTCCGCCATCCCACAGACGGCGGCGACGCAACACTAGGTATCCTCGGATATAAGCGACCGGCGTCAGCCGGTTCGGTTAGGAGGGCATGACCATGGAAGCACATTCACCAGCGAAGGTCCCGGTGACGCTTTCAAGTGCCTCGGTCTATCCGCTGACGGTCCACGATGCCTTTGCCATCGCGAAAGACGTCGGTTATGACGGCTTGGAGGTGCTGATCACCGGCAACGCGGCCAGCCAGTCGGCCACCGCGCTGCGGGCGCTGATGGACAAGTACCAGCTGCCCATCATGGCGATCCACGCGCCGACCCTGCTGCTGACCCAGCAGGTGTGGGGATCGGCCTGGGCCAAGATCGAGCGTTCGGTCATCCTCGCGCAGGCCGTGGGGGCCAGCGTCGTGGTGGCGCACCCGCCGTTCCGCTGGCAGGGCAGCTACGCGGAGGAATTCGCCGAAGGCGTGCACCGCATCACCGAGAGCACCGGCATGAAGATCGCGGTCGAGAACATGTACCCATGGCGGGCCCGCGGCCGCGAGGCCAAGATGTACCTGCCGCACTGGAACCCCGTTCCGCAGCCCTACCAACACGTCACCTGGGACTTCTCCCACGCGGCCATCGCCAACATGGACTCGCGCCAGGCCATGGAGGACCTGGGCGCCCGGCTGGCCCACGTGCACTTGTGCGACGGCCTGGACAACGGCAAGGACGAGCATCTGGTCCCCGGCCTGGGAACCCAGCGGGTCTCGGAATCCCTGCAGTACCTGCATGAGAGCGACTGGGAAGGCGTGATCGCCGTGGAAGTCTCCACGCGCAAGGCCAAGAACGCCGGCCAGAAGGAAGAATGGCTGGGCAACACCTTGCAATTCGCCCGGGATCACTTCAACGTCAGCAAAGATCCCAAGCCAGTGGCAAAATAGCCATATGAGCGAAGCAACCAGCAATCTGAAACTGTCCTTCCTTGGCGCCGGTTCCATGAACGGCGCCATCCTGCGCGGCATCCTGGCCTCGGGCCACGACCCGAAACTGGTCACGGCCACCGTGCGCAGCGAGAACCGCGTGGACGAGCTGCGCGAACTGGGCATTGCCGTGCTGGTCAATTCACAGGACGAGGAGGCGAACCGGAGCGCCGCCGCGGACGCCGACGTGGTCTTCCTGGGTGTGAAGCCGGTGGGCATCACCGCCCTGTGCGAGGAGATCGCCCCGGCCCTGAAGCCGGGCACCGTGGTGGTTTCGGTCGCTGCAGCCATCACCCTGGCCTCCATGCAGGACAAGCTGCCCGCAGGCCAGCCGGTCATCCGCTCCATGCCGAATACCCCGCTGATGGTGGGCGCCGGCGTAGTGGGAATCTCCCCGGCAAGCACCGTCAGCCACGCGCAGGTCCAGTCCGTGACCGACCTGCTCTCCGGCTCGGGGGACGTGCACGTGATCGACGAGGAGCAGCAGAACGCGCTCTCAGCGATTTCCGGCTCCGGCCCTGCCTACGCCTTCTACTTGGCCGAAGCCATGGCCAAGGCCGGCATCGCCCTGGGGCTGGACGCCGAGCTGTCCACCAGCATCGCCCGGGCCACCGTGGCAGGCGCCGGCAAGATGCTGTCCAATCCGGATGCCGACCCGGCGGCACTGCGCAAGGCAGTCACCAGCCCGAACGGCACCACCGAGCGGGCCATCGCCGCCTTCGACGAGGGAGGCATCCGTGCCGTCATCGAGGCCGGCGCCCGCGCGGCCTCCGAACGCGCCGCGCACCTGAGCCGGGAACTGGGCTAGCCGCTTGGCACCCTGCCTGCGCCCGGCGGAAGCAGGCGGCCATCGCCTTGGAAGGTCCTTCCTGAAGGCGTCTGGCAGGCAGTAGCTTCCAGTCAAGGAAGAAGACGCCAAGGAGGCATCATGGCCCATAGCGCAGTCGTCGTGGGCGGCGGAATTGCAGGACTTGCGGCGGCGATTTCTTTGGCCGGACAGGGATGGCAGGTCACGGTCCTGGAACGCCGCGGGGAGCTTGGCGAAGTCGGCGCAGGCGTGGCGATGTCCCGCAATGCGGTGGCCGCTTTCCTGGGTCTGGGCTTCGAGCCAGAGCAGGCCCGGGCGCTCGGCTTCCCGACCGTTGCCGAAGGTACCTGGACGGCCAAGGGCACACCTATCCTCGCGATTCCCGAGGACCCGGTGGTTCGTGAAGCGGTAGCGGTGACCGGCGTGCACCGGCGTCGCCTGCACCAAGCACTTCACCACCGGGCGGAGGCCCAGGGTGTTTCAATCCTGACCGGTGTTCAAGTGGCCCAGGTGTCGCCCGGCGACCCCGAGGGGGCGCTGGCGCAGGTGGCCGGGCACGAGGCGGACTTGGTGGTGGCAGCCGACGGCATGCGCAGCACGATCCGTGAAAAGCTTTTTCCATCCAGCACCTTGGCCTACAGCGGATTCTCCAGCTGGCGGGCGGTGATTCCCGGTATTTCGAACGGCCGCACGCTGCGCCAGTATTGGGGTGCGGAAGCAGAGTTCGGTTTCATGCCGGTAGACGCCGAGCAGACCTATTGGTACGGATACGTCTCGATGCCCGAGCTCACCGTGATCGAGGACGAGCTCGCCGCCGCCCGCGAGCGTTTCGCAGGTTGGGCGGACCCCGTGCAACGGCTTCTTGCCGCCACGGACCCGGGAGCGCTCTTGCGCCATGATGTCTACCATCTGCCGGGCGGGGTGCCGCGCTATGCGCTGGGCCGGGTGGTCATGATCGGCGACGCCGCGCACGGCTTCCTGCCGACCATGGGCCAGGGTGTGGCAACGGCGTTGGAGGACGGCCTGTGCGTGGGGCTGCTCGTGGGCCATCCAGTAGCCGCCGGCGGTTCGCTCAGCGCGGCGCTTGAAGGCTTCGACCAAGCCCGCCGGCCGCGGTGCAGCGCGCTATCCAGAGCCGCCGGGCTGTCGGCCCGGTTCGGCGCGCACCTTGGCGGCGGCTGGCGCCAGCCGATGCGCAATGCCCTGATGAGACTCACGCCCCCGGCCCTGCTCACCCGCGGCGCTGATGCTGCGATGGGGTGGATACCGCCGGAGCCCGCGCAACCGGTGCGCTGAGAGCCGGCAGGGCTACGGACGCGCCGCGAAGCGTTCGAGCAAATCCACGTGCCCGGAGACGATCAGCATGTCGCGCCGGGTGACCATGGTGTCGGGCACCGCGTAGGTGAAGTCCTCGCCCGGGGACTTCACCCCGACAATGGTGACGCCGTATTTGGAGCGAACCTGGGACTCGCCGAGGGTGAAGCCCTGGGTCTCCTTCGGCGGGTACATCTTCACGATCGCGAAGCCGTCGTCGAATTCGATGAAGTCGAGCATGCGACCGCCCACCAGGTGCGCGGCGCGCACCCCGGCATCCGCCTCGGGGTAGATCACGTGGTTCGCGCCGATGCGGGTGAGGATCTTGCCGTGGGACGGGGTGATGGCCTTGACCCACAGGTGCTCGATGCCCAGGTCCACCAGGTTCACCGTGATCAGCACGGAGGATTCGATGGAGGTGCCCACGCCGACCACCGCGGAGGAGAATTCCTGCGCGCCGAGCTGGCGCAGCGCGTCGATGTTGGTCGCGTCCGCGGCGACCACGTGGGTCAGCGTGCTGGCCCACTGCTGGACCAGTTCCGGGCTGCGTTCAATGGCCAGGACCTCGCGCCCCTGCTTGACCAGGGTTTCGGCGACGGACGCGCCGAAGCGGCCCAGCCCGATCACCAGTACCGGGGCGTTGTGGTCAATGTTCTTGTCAGCCAATGATCGGCCTTTCTTCCGGGAGCTTGTACAGCGTATCGCGATGTCTCATGGTCAGGGCGCTGGCCAGGGTGATGCTGCCGATGCGGCCTGCGAACATGAGGGCGCTGAGCACGTACTTGCCGGCCGGAGGCATCTCCTGGGAGACGCCGGTGCTCAACCCCACCGTGGCGAAGGCGGAGATGGACTCGAACAGCGCCCGCGAAATGCCCACCTCTTCATCGATGGTCACCAGCAGGCCCGTGGCCAGCGCGACCAGCGAGGCGCCCAGGGCGACCACCGAGATGGCCACGCGCATGGTTTCCTCCGGGATGCGGCGGCCGAAGGCGCGGGTCTCGCTGTCGCCGCGCACCTCGGCCATGATAGCCAGGAACATCACGGCGATGGTGGTGACCTTGATGCCGCCGGCCGTGGAGGCCGAGCCGCCGCCGGCGAACATCATCGCGTCGGTGATCAGCATGGTGACTTCGTGGATGTCGTTCTGGTCCACCAGGTTCATGCCGCCCGAACGCATCATGACGGAGGAGAACAAGGCATGGATCAGCTTGTCCGACATGCTCAGCGTGCCGATGGTCTTGGGATTGTTCCATTCGGCCAGCAGCCACAGCAGCGCGCCGGAAACCAGCAGGATGGTGGTCACCAGTAGCGTCAGCTTGGTGTGCAGGTTCCACTTCTTGGTATTGAAGCGGTTGGCCAGCAGCACCATGATCACCGGGAAGCCCAGCGAACCGACGAACACGCCGGCCATCAGCGGCCCGAGGATCCACAGGTCGGTCTCGTAGGGCACCAGCCCGTCGGAGTGGGGCGTGAAGCCTGCGTTGTTGAACGCGGAGACCGCATAGAACACGCCGTGCCAGATGGAGGAGAGCAGGCTCTCGCCGAGGATGTAGAAGCGCGGGATCAGCAGCAGCGCGATCAGCGCCTGCAGGCTGATGGCCGTCAGGATCACGATGCGCAGCAGCGAGCCGACCTCGCCCAGCGCGGAAGCTCCAGAGGTGTTCATGGAGTTCTGCGCCATTAGCTTCGCACGCACGCCGAGCTTGCGGGAGACCGCCAGGGACATGATCGAGGCGAGAGTCAGGATGCCCAAGCCACCGACGAAGGTGCCCACGATCATCACCAGCTGTCCAGCGAAGGACCAGTGCTCTGCGGTCGAGACCGTGGTCAGCCCGGTCACGCAGACCGAGGACACGGCGGTGAACAGCGCATCGTGCAGTGGCGTGGGCTTGCCGGTCGCGGAAGCGAACGGCGCGGCCAGCAGCGAGGTGAACAGGGTGATGACGATCAGGAAGGAGCTTAAGGCCAGACGGGCGGGAGAGCGGATGGTGAAGTTGGCGATCAACGTGCGCAACGCCAGCCACCTGCGGCGCGCCTCGCCGCGCGATTCGCCGGGCTGCCTTCCGGCGCCCGGACCGCTCAAGCTGCTCATTGGAATAGGCTCGGTCTTTCCCTAGGAGATCAATGTCTGGAAACCCTACTCCATGTAATTTACGCGGTTGACGGCGACTTCGCCCGTCCAACGGCCATGTCCTCAGGCTCCGGAGCAATCAGGACGCCACAAATGCATGAGTTGCATCACGATCAGGTAGCCTGAAATTGTGTTAGAGCCCCAGCATGCCCCACGACCAACGATGGTGATGTGGGACGAGAAGTACCTGCAATACAAATTTAGCGACTGGCACCCGATGCATCCGGCCCGACTGGAACTGACCTATCGGCTCAGCGAACAGCTCAATGTCCTGGGTGCGCCGAATATCAGCATCGAGCCCCCGGCGGTGGCGGAAGACTCCGTGATCGCCACGGTGCATGACCAGTCATTTATCGACCAGGTACGCAAGGTCAGCCTTGATCCGAGCATTGTCGCCGAGGATTTCGGGCTGGGCACCGAGGACGATCCGGTATTCGCCGGGATGCACGAGGCTGCGGCCCGCATCGTGGGCGGCTCGGTCATCGCGGCAGACGCGATCATGGACGAAACCACCGTGCGCGCCGTCAACTTCGCCGGCGGCATGCACCACGCCGCGCGCAGCAAGGCCAGCGGCTTCTGCATCTACAACGATGCCGCCGCAGCCATCCACCGTATGCTCGAGCGCGGGGCGCAGCGCGTGGTGTACATCGACGTGGATGCGCATCACGGCGACGGCACCGAATCGATCTTCTGGGACGACGAGCGCGTGTTGACCATCTCCATCCACGAATCGGGCCTGAGCCTGTTCCCGGGCACCGGCTTCGCCAACGAGATCGGCGGGCCCAAGGCCGAGGGCAGTGCCGTGAACATCGCGGTGCCGGCCATGACCTCGGATGCCGGGTGGATGCGCGCCTTCCATGCGGTCGTTCCGCAGCTGGTGCGCGCCTTCAAGCCGGAGGTGATCGTCTCCCAGCACGGATGCGACGCGCACCGCGATGACGACATGACCAACCTGAAGCTTTCGGTGGATGCCCAGCGCCAGGTGGCCATGGACATCTCCCAGCTTGCCGACGAACTGTGCGAAGGCCGCTGGTTGGCGACCGGTGGGGGCGGCTACAACGTCACCGCCGTCGTGCCGCGCACCTGGACGCACCTGACGGCAATCGTAGCCGGCAAGCCGGTTCCGCTGCGCACCTACGTTCCGGAGAAATTCCGCCGCTACGTGCTGGAAACCTACGGCCGGGCGATGCCTTATCTCATGGGAGACGACGCCCAGCTGTGGTGGCGCAACTGGGAAGTGGGCTACGACCCGGCTGACCCGGTGGATCGCTCCATCATCGCCACCCGCAAGGAAGTGTTCCCGCTGTTCGGGCTGGACCCCTGGTTCGATTAGCGGCCGGCGTTTCATCCAGCGCTGCGGGGCGGGACGCGGCAAATCCTGCAAGGCTGTTGCCATTCGCAGACATATGCCTACGTTGCAGATCGGTCATATGCCGCTAGGGTTATGTCTGTGGCTATAGACGAAGTTTTTTCTGCGTTGGCTGAGCCGACGCGGCGCAGGATCATTGAAGCATTGAAATCCGAACCCAAGGCAGTGGGTTCGCTGGTAACCGAGCTGGAAATTTCCCAGCCGACGGTTTCCAAGCACCTGAAGGTGCTGCGCGAGGCCAACCTGGTCAGCATGACGGCGGCCGGGCAGCGGCGCATCTACAGCATCGATACCGAAGCGGTCGAGGTGCTGCTTGGCTGGTGCGCCGATATCCTGCCGGTTCCGGATTCCCCGGCGCAGCTGGAAGAGGTGGCGCGCAACGAGGTCCAGGACGACCTCGCCGGCACCGCGCCCGCTGCGCAGCATTTGGGTCGAAGTGTAGGCCGCGGGCTTGAACAAGTCACGGGCCGAGCCCAGGAATTTTTCGACAAGCTACCGCGTTTCGGGCGCCGCCGGTAGACATTTGACCAGTGGATCGCGCGCTGGGTCGACAAAATGGCCAAAAATTTACGTTACGCGGACATTCCTGTTTTGTAACGTGAAATTTTCGTTCAGATCGCCTTGCATGGCATTCTCGTGTCTGGGGCAGTGACGCCGGGTATTTTGTGGCCCCGTCACGGCCCGTGCCTGCCCCAAGTGATGAGGAGAGAAACTTGGATAAGCACTTAGCGACGATTCGCGACGAAGTCTTCCGCCGCAATCCCGGCGAAGCAGAGTTCCACCAGGCAGTCACCGAGGTTTTTGAAAGCCTTGAAGCGGTATCGCTGAAGCACCCTGAATACGCCGAAGCCGCCATTCTGCAGCGTCTGTGTGAACCTGAACGCCAGATCATTTTCCGCGTTCCCTGGGTCGACGACGACGGCAAGGTCCAGATCAACCGCGGCTTCCGCGTTGAATTCAACTCTGCGCTGGGCCCTTACAAGGGCGGCCTGCGCTTCCACCCATCCGTCTATCTGGGCATCGTCAAGTTCCTTGGTTTCGAGCAGATCTTCAAGAACTCCCTGACCGGCATGCCAATCGGCGGCGGCAAGGGCGGCTCTGACTTCGACCCGCGCGGCAAGTCCGACGGCGAAGTCATGCGCTTCTGCCAGTCCTTCATGACCGAGCTGTACCGCCACATCGGCGAATACACCGACGTGCCTGCAGGCGACATCGGCGTCGGTGGCCGCGAAATCGGCTACCTGTTCGGCCAGTACAAGCGCATCACCAACCGCTACGAGTCCGGCGTCCTCACCGGCAAGGGCCTGTCCTGGGGCGGCTCGCTGGTCCGTCCGGAGGCTACCGGCTACGGCGCCGTCATCTTCACCGAGGAAATGCTCAAGACCCGCGGCCTGTCCTTCGACGGCCAGCGCGTCATCGTCTCCGGCTCCGGCAACGTGGCCCTGCACGCCATCGAAAAGGCTCAGTCCCTGGGCGCCAATGTCGTTACCGCCTCCGACTCGGGCGGATTCATCGTGGACGAGGGCGGCATCGACCTGGACCTGCTGCGCCAGATCAAGGAAGTCGAGCGCGGCCGCATCTCCGAGTACGCCGAACGCCGCGGCAGCAAGAAGGTCAAGTACGTCGAAAGCGGCAACGTCTGGGACGTGCCGGGTACCGTGGCCCTGCCATGCGCCACCCAGAACGAATTGGGCGCGGCCTCGGCCAAGAAGATGGTTGCCGCAGGCACCATCGCCGTCGCCGAAGGCGCCAACATGCCGACCACCGCGGAAGCGACCTCGGTCTTCCAGGACGCTGGGGTGCTCTTCGGCCCCGGCAAGGCCGCCAACGCCGGCGGCGTGGCCACCTCTGCGTTGGAAATGCAGCAGAACGCCAGCCGCGACTCGTGGTCCTTCAACCACACCGAACGCCGCCTGAGCGAAATCATGGTTGGCATCCACGACCGTTGCGCAGCCACTGCGGACGAGTACGGCATGCCGGGCAACTACGTGGCCGGCGCCAACATTGCGGGCTTCGTCAAGGTCGCTGACGCAATGCTGGCCCAGGGCCTTATCTAGCGCCTAGTAGCAGCCGGAGTACCTGTAGCCCAGAGTATGTGAAGTGGAAAACACTTCAGATACACTGGGCTGCTGTCGTTGCCCGGTAAAAAGTCGGATTGTCCGTGACACGTGTGTGTTTCGTGATGCGAAAGTTATGAAAGTGCGACTAGACTGGTACAAAGCAAACGTGAATCCGATCGCCGGTGTTGATCCAAAGTCGTGTAAGTTCACGTGTGCTAGTCACGCGACGAACAAAGAGATCAGCGTCAGGAGAATATCCCGCATGCAGGATAAACAGAATTTTGCAGGAGCCCGTTTCATGACGGTGGCCGAGGTGGCCGACATGATGCGCGTTTCCAAAATGACGGTTTATCGTCTGATCCATGCGGGCGATCTGCCTGCGGTTCAGTTTGGTCGCTCCTATCGCGTTCCGGAAAACGCCGTAGAAACCTATCTGCAGTCTGCGGCAATCGATCCGCAACGCGGCACGGGTTCCCTCGGTCGATAAGCCAAGCGGTGGTCAGAGCATGGCCGAAAAGCGGGTAATCTATTAAGGAACGTTTAACGTCCGGTCAACCTTGCCGTGTGCTTCGGCGCAGGGGGAGCATCGAGGTTGGCGCATTTTAATTAGTTTGTGAGGAACCAATATGGGCTCTGTTATCAAGAAGCGCCGCAAGCGTATGTCGAAGAAGAAGCACCGCAAATTGCTTCGTAAGACCCGCCACCAGCGTCGCAATAAGAAGTAAATTTACTTCGAGCAGCTTGCCGCTTGGCATTCATCGCCACCGCATCAGGATTCTGTCCTGGACGGTGGCGATTGCTTTACCCGCAGTAAGCCGCAGGGGCCCTGCTAGCGGCCGCTGCGGTCCTTGAGAGACCGCTTGGCGGCCCAGATGAATCCGATGACGCCAGCGGCTTTCAGGCTGAACTTGGCGGCGCGCTGTCCTGTGCGGAAGTCGTAGACCTGCCAGCCGCGGCGCTTGGCATAGGCGCGCAGCCGGGCATCTGGATTGATGCAGACCGGATGCCCCACCGCTTCGAGCAGCGGGACGTCGTTGTAGGAGTCCGAGTAGGCCCAGGACTTGGACAGCTTGATCCCGCGTTCCTTGGCCAGGGCGCGGACTGCCTGCGCCTTCTCCGCGGCGTGGAGAATGGGGCTTGCCAGCGCTCCGGTATAGACCCCGTCCACGCTCTCCACCACGGTGCCCAGCGCGCCGGACAGCTTCAACCGGTCGGAGATGACGTTGGCCACTTCAAGGGGAGTGGCCGTGACGAGCCAGACTTCGCGGCCCACCGTCAGATGCTGGTGGGCGATGGCCACGGTTCCGCGCCACAGCTTGGGCTCGATGTACTCGTCGAAGATCTCGTTGCCGATCTCCTCGATTTCGGAAACCTTGATGCCCTTCGCCATGAGCAGGGCGCGGTCGCGGATCTGGTGGATATCACCCAGGTGCTCGCCGCGGGCCGCGAAGCGCAGCTGCTTGAGCGCGAACCACAGGATCTCGCGCATGCGGAAGAACCGGTGTTCATGCAATTTGCGGGCCAAGAGATAGAGCGAGGCGCCGCGAACCAGGGTGTTGTCGACGTCGAAAAATGCGGCGACGATTTCGGGACGCTGCTCGGGCTCGGGCGCGGAGGCTGAATCGATGGAAGGCATTTGCTCCAGTTTATTTCATTGCGAAGTTTAAGACCCGTCGGGGCTCATGAGAATATGAAGGAGTGAAGACAATGCATGAAATTCAGTTGCTGGTACGCCAAGGATGCCACCTTTGCGAGGCCGCACGGGCGACCGTCAGCGAGGTCACCAACCGACTGGAGATGCAGTTCACCGAGCTGGACATCGACGGCGACCCGAAGCTGCTCGAGCGACATCATGAAGAAGTCCCGGTGCTGATGATCGACGGGCAGGTCAGGGATTTCTGGACCATCGACCCGGTCCGGCTTGAACGTCTGCTCAGCAGCTAATGAACACGACCGCGCGCTACCAGCGTGCCTTGGGGAATCAAACCGATGGGGGGACGCGGCATGTCCGAGCTTGAGGCAAAGGTGCTTCCTGAAGCCACGGTTGCACGCCTGACCCAGTACCTACGGGCGCTGAATGCCCTTGAATCACGGGGAATGGAACGCACCAGCTCCGGGGTGCTGGCCAAGGAATCCGGCGTTAATCCAGCGATCCTGCGCAAGGACTTGTCGTGGTTGGGTTCCTACGGCACCCGCGGCGTGGGCTATGTCGTACGTGAGCTCTCGGAGCACATCAACAACACGCTGGGCCTGAACCGGGACTGGCGCGTGCTGATCCTCGGCGCCGGCAACCTGGGCCGAGCGCTCAGCGGCTATGCAGGCTTCACCACCCGCGGCTTCAAGGTCAGGGCTATCCTCGACGTCTCGCCCGACCTGGTAGGCACGGACGTCGGGAACCTGCATGTCGAGTCGCGCAATGACCTGGCCGAGGTGGTACGCCGCGAAGAGATCAATATCGCGGTGCTGGCGGTCCCCGGCGATGCCGCCCAGGACCTAATCTATGAGCTGGGGGAGCTGGGCGTGAATTCCGTGCTGTCCTTTGCGCCCAAACCACTGGTTGTTCCGCGCGGCATGAACCTGCGCCGGGTGGACCTGTCCACCGAGCTTCAGATCTTGGCGTATCTGGCCGTTCAGCCATAACAATTTTTTGGGCAAACGCAGAGGCGGCCTGAACCCTTCCGGGTTCAGGCCGCCTCTGCGTTGTCTGCGCTGCCGCTTTTAGCGGTAGCCGGCCCGACGCGACATGCGTCGGGCAACGATGTATTCCGAGGATGGACGCAACCAGGAGAAGACCACGCCGGCTACGCCGAGACCGACTGCCAGCACGATCAGCGCGTTCAGCAAGCCTGCCTGGGCATCACCGAACATGGACACCGTGGCAATGGACATCGACAGTCCCAGCAGCGAAAGCACTGCCAGCACGGTGGCGATGATGCGCATGGTGCTCACGCCGCGGCCCACGAAGAAGCCCACCAGGAAGTACAGGGCAATGCTGACGACAGCGGAGGTGATCATGAAGCCGGACATCACGGAGTTGAACTCGGCCATGAATGCTTCGGGGCTGCTGAGCATCTGCTCGAGGAACGGGTCATCGGCCAACTGCGGATTCGCCTGCAGGTCGTTCTGCATCTGCTCCTGCAACAGCGACCACTGCGAGGTGATCATGTTGGCGAACATGTTCGAATTGAACATGAACCAGGTGGCAATGGCATTGACGATTCCCGAGAGCAGGATCAGCAAGAAGGCCCACTGCAGGGTCTTGGGACGCTGCGCCGGAGGCTGGACCGGCGTGTAGCCTCCCTGTTGCTGGCCGTAGGGGTCGAACGACGGCTCAGGGGATTGCGGCTGCCCGTACGGGTTCTGGCCATAGGGATTCCCGCCTGGCTGGTTCTGGCCGTAGGGGTTTTGTCCATAGGGATTCGGGTTCGAAGCGTTGGACCCGGAATTGGGGTCGTAGGGCTGGCCCGGCTGGTTCGGATCGTAGTTGCTCATCTGTGTCCTCAAAGGTTGAACCGGCAGGAAATCACGAAGGTTCCACATGCCTGATTCCGTGTGCATTCTCGTACTCTCAAGACTAGTCGCCGAGCTTTGTGATACACCCTATCCGAAAGGATGGTTTTCCATTTGCGATTCCCATGCAAGCCCTGTGAATCGTTGACGGTGAGCACATTATTCATCTTTTAGGTTGATTCTTTGAGACACTGGAAACATGCCAATCTCGACTGTTCATTTGCTGCGCCACGGGGAAGTTTTCAACCCGGATCGCGTTCTTTATGGACGAATCCCCGGTTTCGGCCTGTCAGAGCTGGGATTCAAGATGGCCGATGGGGCCGGCGACTACTTCGCCAAGCACCAGGCCTCCGGTGGAAACATCGTCCGGATCGTCGCCTCGCCACTAGTCCGGGCCCAGCAGACCGCAGCCCCCACGGCGCAGGCGCTGGAGCTGCCGATTCTCACCGATGACCGGGTCATCGAGGCAGACAACCAACTGCAGGGACTGTCCAAGGTCGCGCAACATCTGAAGAGCCCTCGCTACTGGCCGCTGCTGGTCAACCCCCTCAAGCCGTCCTGGGGCGAACCCTACGTCGAGCAGGTCGCCCGCATGCGCGAGGCCATGGACTTCCACCGCAAGGCCGCGCTCGAAGAGCACGGCGACGGTGTCGAAATCGTGATTGTCAGCCACCAGCTTCCCATCTGGGTCACCCGGCGCGCCGCCGAAGGCAAGCCGCTGTGGCACGATCCGCGCAAGCGCGAGTGCACGCTGACCTCAATTACCAGCTTTGAATTCGATGGAGATGACATCCTCTCCGTGCGTTACACCGAACCGAGCCCCGAGCTTCTTGCGGGCGCGGCAAACATCCCTGGAGCCTGAAGCAAAATGATTGATCCCGTGCAGAATTCTCGTCCGCTGTCTCGGCGCACCATGTTGCGTACGTTGATAGTGGCGGCGGCTGTGGTGCCGTTGGCGGCGTGTTCGGCCAAGGAGGATAATCTCACCGCTCAGGCCAACAGCGGCGACGGCAAGAACTACATCGCAGGCGACGGGGCAGTGCAGGAATACACCCCTGACCTGCGCACGGATCCAGTGAAAATCGAAGCCAAGACCTATCAGGGAACTGCGGTGGCTACCGCTGACTGGCAGGGCCAGCCGGTGGTCTTGAACTTCTGGTACGCCGCGTGCGCACCATGCCGTATCGAAGCACCTCACCTAAAGGAACTGGCCGAGGAATTCAAGGGCAAGGTCAATTTCCTCGGCGTCAACGTCCGAGACGAAGCGGAAGCTGCCAAGGCTTTCGAACGCACCTTCGAGATCCCGTACGAATCAGTCCAGGACACCAGCGGCGACATCCAGCTGGCCATGACCAAGTACGTCCCATTGCAGGCCGTCCCGTCCACGCTGATCCTGGACCGCAAGGGCCGGGTCCGTGCCCGCGTCATCGGGGCCGTCGAGCCGAGCACCCTGAAATCGCTGATCGGCACCGCTCTGACCGAAGAGTTGTGAGCTGAGCATTGACCTCTAATCCATTCGCGGACATCGTTCTGGACGGTTCGCTGCTGCTGGCTGCGCCGGTAGCGCTGCTGGCCGGTCTGGTCTCCTTCCTTTCGCCCTGCGTGCTTCCGCTGGTGCCCGGGTACCTGGGCTATGTCACCGGACTGACCGGCGCCGATCTAAAGGACCACCGCCGCGGACGCGTGCTGGCAGGCGTGCTGCTGTTCGTCTTGGGCTTCTCGGTGGTGTTCATTGCCGTGGGAGTGCTGTTCAGCCAAGCGACCGCATGGCTTCGCTTCAACGGCGGCTGGGTCACCCAGGTCCTGGGTCTGGTGGTGATGTTCATGGGCGTCGTGTTCATGGGCGGATTCTCCTTCATGCAACGCGACCGCAAGATCCACCGGAAGCCGCCGGCAGGCCTGTGGGGCGCACCGGTGCTGGGCCTGACCTTCGGGCTGGGCTGGGCTCCGTGCATCGGCCCGACCCTGAGCGCCGTGCTGATCATGTCCACCGGCGTGGATGCGAACGTCGGGCGCGGAACGCTGCTGACCGCGTTCTACTGCCTGGGCCTGGGGCTGCCGTTCATCCTGATCGCGCTGGGTCTGCAGCGCGGCATGCAGGCGTTGAACTTCTTCCGCCGCCACCAGCTGCTGATCATGCGGCTGGGCGGTGGACTCCTGATTCTTTTGGGTCTTGTCATGGTTACCGGCTTGTGGGGCACCTGGGTAACTGAACTGCAAAACTGGTTTGCCAATGAAGTGAGGTTGCCAATCTAATGGCGAAGAACAAGCAGAAGGCCAAGAACCGGGGCGACGCCCCGGCCCTTGGCCTTGTCGGATCCCTGCGGTGGATTTGGACGCAGCTGACGTCGATGCCGACGGCGCTGTTCCTGTTGCTGATGCTGGCGGTCGCCGCCGTGCCGGGATCGATTTTCCCCCAGCGTTCGGTCAACCCCGAACTCGTCGCACAGTACCTGGACCAGCACCCGGTAGCCGGCCCGTGGCTTGACCGCTTCCAGATGTTCGAGGTGTACTCCTCGGCCTGGTTCTCAGCCATCTACATCTTGCTGTTCATCTCGCTGGTCGGCTGCATCACCCCGCGCATCAAGAAGCATGCCAAGGCCCTGCGCACCCCGCCTCCGCGCACCCCTGCCCGGCTGCAGCGGCTGCCGCAGTACCATTCCATGGACGTCATGGAGGGCCAGCCGGATACGCCTACCGACGACGAGCTGATCGACGACGCCTACAAGATCCTGAAGAAGCGCGGCTACCGCGTGGAACGCCGTGAAGACGCGACCGGCCGCTCGGTCGCCGCCGAACGCGGCTACACCCGTGAGATCGGCAACCTGCTCTTCCACATCTCGCTGCTGGGCATCCTCGCGTCCGCCGGCCTCGGCCAGGCCTACGGCTACGGAGGCCAGCGCGTGGTTGTCGAAGGCGAGACCTTCGTGAACTCGCTGGTCTCCTACGACTCCTTCAGCCCCGGCAGCAATTTCTCCGCCGACGACCTCCAAGGCTACTCGGTGAAGCTGGACAAGTTCGACATCATCTTCGACCGCGATTCGAAGGACTACTTCGGCCAGCCGCTGGACTTCACCGCGCATGTCCAAGTCCGCGAGAATCCCGACGCCGAACCGGTCAAGCAGGAGCTGAAGGTCAACCACCCGCTGCGCATCGACGGCGCGGACGTCTATCTCGTGGGCAACGGCTATGCGCCGGTGGTCACCGTGCGCGACGGCGACGGCAACGTGTCCTACTCGGGCCCGCTGGTAGCCGTCCCTCAGGACTCCGTATACACCTCGCTGATGGTCATCAAGGTCCCCGACGCCAAGCCCGAGCAGCTGGGCTTCCAGGGCTTCCTGCTGCCGACCGCCCTGGTCGGCGAGGACAACGTGGCATTCTCCGGAGACCCGAACGCCATCAACCCGCAGCTCCAGCTGAACTCCTACTACGGCGACCTGGGACTTGACTCGGGCGAGCCGCAGAACGTGTACGTGCTGGACACCGAAAAGATGACGGAGCTGAACAACCGAAATCTCGATGCCGGCGGCATCGTGCTCGGTGCGGGAGACACCTACGAGCTGCCCAACAACATGGGCAGCATCACCTTCGACGACCTCAAGCGCTATATTGCCCTGGACGTGAACTACGATCCGGGCAAGATGCCGATCGCGATCTTCTCCGGCTTGGCGCTGCTGGGCTTGATCATCTCGATGTTCACTCCGCGCCGCCGCGTCTGGGTGAAGCTCCGCAACGAGGACGGCAGGCGTAGTATCGAATACGCGCTCTTGGCCCGTGGCGAGGATCCGAGGCTTGAACGTGAATCCGATGAATTGCAGAAAATCTTTGACAAGGCTTGGCCGCTGGCAAGCCAGGAACAGGACCTAGGAGCCGTAAATGGGTAGCAACGCTGCACTTGAGCCAATCAATGAAACGCTGGGCGTTTACAGCCAGCTGTTCATGCTGCTGGCAGCCATGGTCTACATGGTCGTCTTCATCTTCTTCGCGCTGGACCTGGCCAAGACCAACAAGTCCATCAGCGAGATGGACGCCGCGGCGCTGAAGGAAGACGAGAAGCTCCTGGTCTCCGCCGGCGCGGTGACCCGTCCGGCCCGCGGCCGCCGTGGCCAGGAGGTCCGCGCGGACAACGTCGGCGAGCACATCGTGACTGACAAGATGGAGTACACCAAGCTCTCGTCGAACCGCAAGATGGCACGCATCGCCGTGGTCCTGATGTGCCTGGCCGTCGCGCTGCACGGCTTCGCCGTCTTCGCCCGCGCGTTCGCCGCGAACCGCGTGCCGTGGGGCAACATGTACGAGTTCATGTCCACCGGCGCGCTGGTGGTTTCCGTGGTGTACCTCGTCGCGCTGTTCTTCAAGGACCTGCGTTTCATGGGTGCGTTCATCTCAGGTTTGGTGACCCTGATGCTCTGCGGCGCCACCATCGGCTTCCCGACCCCGGTCGGCCACTTGGTGCCTGCCCTGCAGTCGCCGTGGATCGTCATCCACGTGTCCATCGCGGTCTTCGCCTCGGCCCTGTTCGCCATCAGCTTCGCCATGAACGTCCTGCAGCTGATGCAGCACTCCCGCATGAAGCGCATTGCCGACGGCCAGCCGGACAAGATGCCGTTCATGCGCGTGGTGCCGGGCGCCGGCGCGCTGGAGAACTTCGCCTACCGCCTGAACACCATCGGCTTCGCCATGTGGACCTTCACCGTGATCGCCGGCGCGATCTGGGCTGAAGCCGCCTGGGGCCGCTACTGGGGCTGGGACCCGAAGGAAGTCTGGTCGTTCGTGATCTGGGTTGTCTACGCAGGCTACCTGCACGCCCGCGCCACCGGCGGCTGGACCGGCCCGCGCTCTGCATGGCTGTCGATCATCGGCTTCCTGTGCGTGGTCTTCAACTTCACCATCGTGAACATCTTCTTCAACGGCCTGCACTCCTACGCTGGCGTCTAAACAGCGCAAAGGCGTCAACAGGGATCCGGCGGCCCGCCAACTGGTGGGCCGCCGGATCCCTGTTTTATGCGCCTTGACGGGGCTTCCACGGCTTCCCAGGGCCTGACATGCGTTGGACAGTGCCTCTGGAAGTTCCAGGACGCTGTCTGCGGATCCGCGGGAGCGCCAGCAATCCAACTGCCGCATGCCCGCTGGCGCGAACCGGAACGAAGGCTTTCCCTCCGTGGCCCATTGAAGCTTTGAGCACGAGGTGCGGAGCGCATTGTCCGGCCCGCCCTGGCCAAGGCAAAACAAGACCCCCGCCAGCTGTGATCTGGCGAGGGTTGAAGGGCTGTCGGCTGCAGGTTGTGCAGCGTTTTCCGCTAGCTTTCGGGAGCGGCGGTGCCGTTTCCGTCGGACTTGTTCTTATGGTCCTTGGTTTCCTTGGAAGGACGCTCCGTGGACTGGTTCTTCTGCTGATCTGCCTCGCGGCGCTTGAGTTCTTCCTCACGTGCGGTCAGCTCGGCATCACGCTGCTGCTGGCGGCGCCACACCTCCAGCTGGCGCAGGAAGTCCTCGTCATCGTCCGGGGCCCGCGAGGTTTGGGCGGTGCTCGTCTCGGCACTCAGCGGGCGGCCCAGGGTGAACCACAAAGCGGCTCCGATCAGCGGAAGGAAGACGATCACTGCAAACCAGGCAGGCTTGGGCAGCGAGCGCACCTGATGTGCCTCGGACCGAGCGCATTCGATGACCGTGTAGATCATCAGCGCTACCGAAATCAATGCGGCGAAAATAATGAAGCGGACCATGACTCCAGTCTAGTGACTTTTTTCCCCGCTGGTTCATCGGCAAACTCTCTTCACAGGTTCATCGGTAGACTTTAAGCTATGCAGCTTCTGAAATATACCGTGCTTCGACTGG
Organism: Arthrobacter sp. AG1021; assembly: GCF_003633665.1. Taxonomy (NCBI): domain Bacteria; kingdom Bacillati; phylum Actinomycetota; class Actinomycetes; order Micrococcales; family Micrococcaceae; genus Arthrobacter; species Arthrobacter sp. AG1021. Next base: position 176,315 of record NZ_RBLB01000006.1, read on the forward strand.
GAATTTTCCTGGTCGTTTTCCTTGGCCTCTGGTGGGGCCTGAAATGGCCGATATTTGTGGCGGGCCTCGTGGGCCTGGCCATCGCCTTCGCGGTGTCCTACCTGTTCTTCAACGACCTGCGCCTGCGTGCGAACCAGGACGTGGGCAAGGCGTTCAACAAGACGACCGCCAGCAAGTCCGAAAAGCAGCTGGCGGACGAGGCCGCCGAGGATTCCTACGACGAATCCCAGCGCCGCCCGCAGGATCCCAGCGCGTAACCCGGTACCTGACCGCCGGGGAAACCCAACGCCCCATCCGCCAGCATGCTGGCGGATGGGGCGTTGGGTTTTAAGTGTGGTGTGCCGGGCTCAGCGCAGCCACATGGGGACCAGGATGGCGCCGGCGAAGAGCACCGCATAGACCATGTTCACGATGCCGGTCTGCTTGAGCACGATGACCAGCTTGGACAGCTCGGCTTGGCGCAGCATGGTCAGGCTCGGGGCCACCGCCGGCAGGAACGTGACCAGGATCAGCCACATCCACGGGAAGGTTCCGGTGACCAGCAGCGGCAGCAGGATCGCCACGGCGAGCATCAGCACGTAGCTCAGCCGGGCGTTGTGCTCGCCCAGGCGCACGGCGAGGGTGATCTTGCCGACCTCGGTGTCCGTGGGGATGTCGCGCACGTTGTTGGCCATCAGCAGCGCGCAGCCGATCAGGCCGGTGCCCACCGCGCCGAGCAGCGCCGTCAGGGTCAACGTGCCGCTCTGGGTGAAGGTGGTGCCCAAGGTGGCCACCAGGCCGAAGAAGATGAACACGTAGACATCGCCCCAGCCTCGGTAGCCGTAGGGGTTCTTGCCGCCGGTGTAGCCCCAAGCGGCGAAGATCGCCGCCACGCCGATCAGCAGCAGCGGCCAGGCTTGGGAGAGGATCACCAGGACCAGGCCCAGCACGGCGGCCAGGCCGAAGCAGGTGAACGCGGCGTTGCGCACGTTCTTCGGATCGGTCAGCTTCGAGCCGGTCAGGCGCAGCGGCCCGACGCGCTCGTCGTCCGTGCCGCGGATGCCGTCCGAGTAGTCGTTGGAATAGTTCACGCCGATCTGCAGCAGCAGCCCGACGCACAGCGCCAAAAGGAAGCGGAACCAGTGGAAGAGACCGGTTTCGCCCACTGCTGCGGCGGTTCCGATGACGACCGGGGCAATGACGATGGGAAGGGTGCGCAGGCGCGCGCCGGCAACCCATTGGGAAAGTGTGGCCACTTTCAGTCCTTTCGGGCGAACACAAAAATCCGTACCCTCTAGTTTCCCGCGAATCGGCGGGCAAGGCGAATCGGGCGGCTAGCGGGCCTCGGCCAGCCGGGTCACGACCAGCCGGCGGTCGAACTTGCCGTTGGCCAGCAACGGCAGCCCCTGCGGGTAGTGCAGCACGTATTTCGGCACCGCTTCCTTGCCCAGGGTGCGGCGCACCGCTTCGAAGGCGTCCTCGGTCCGGGTGGGCCCGGAGTAGGCAAGCCCCACGGCTTGGCCCCACTGCGCGTCCGGAACTGCTACCACGAGGGCCTGGGTGAAGAACTCCTCCAGCAGTCCCTCGATCTTCGCCGCGGAGAGTTTCACGCCTCCGGTGTTGATCACGTCGTCGATGCGTCCGGCGATGCGCAGCCGGGAGCCGTCCACGCTGCCCAGGTCGTCGGTCAGGTACCAGCGCTGCCCGTCGTGCTCCACGAAGTGCTCGGCGGTGGCCTGCGGGTCGTTGGCGTAGCCGTCGGCCAGCATGGGGCCGGAAACCAGGATGCGCCCGTCCTGCTCGCGCAGCTTCACCCCGGGCAGGGCGGTGCCGTTGTAGACCAGGCCGCCGGAGGTCTCCGCCGAGCCGTAGGTCTGGAAGATCTTCAGCCCGTGGTGCCGGGCGCTGGCCAGCAGGTCCTTGCTGGCGCGCGCCCCGCCCAGCAGGATCGCGTCGAAGCGCTTGAGCGCGGCGGCGGTCCGCTCGCTGGGGTGGTCCAGCAGCCGGGCCAGCTGGGTGGGGACCAGCGAGGTCAGCCGGCGGGTGTCCACCATCTGCTCGGCCGCCGCGGTGAACTCCTCGGCGGAGAAGCTGCCGTTCTGCTTCATGAGAACCGGCTTGGTGCCGGCGAACAGCGAGCGGGTGAGCACGCTGAGCCCGGCGACGTAGTGCACCGGCAGGGCCAGCAGCCATTGGCCCTCGAAGCCCAGGAACTCGGCGGTGGCCTGCGCGCTGGAGGCCATCGCCGAGACGCTGAGCACCGTGCGCTTGGCGCGCCCGGTGGACCCGGAGGTGCGTACCACCACCATCGGCTCCTCGAAGCCCGCGAGCTCGGAGCGATCCAGCCGGTTCAGGACCCAGCCCTCCGGGGCGCCGGGATCCGCCACGACCTCCACGGCCGGGCCGTCCTCGTTCACGGCGGCGGCCAGCGCCTCCAACAGTGCCAGATGGGGTGCGTCCAAAGCCGTCTCCTAGCTCGGGTCGATGGGTGGATCGGTGGTGGTGCGGTGCGCGGCTAGAAGTAGTACGGGTAGTTGGACCAGTCAGGGTCGCGCTTGCCCAGGAACGCGTCGCGCCCCTCCACCGCTTCGTCGGTCATGTAGGCCATGCGGGTGGCCTCGCCGGCGAAGACCTGCTGGCCGGCCAGGCCGTCGTCGGCCAGGTTGAAGGCGAACTTGAGCATGCGGATGGCCTGCGGGGACTGGGCGGCGATGTCCGCCGCGTATTCCAGGGCCACTTCCTCGAGGCGCTCATGCTCCACCGACTCGTTGACAGCGCCCATGCGCACCATGTCGTCGGCCGAGTATTCGCGGGCCAGGAAGAAGATTTCGCGGGCGGTCTTCTGCCCGACCTGGCGGGCCAGCAGCGCCGAGCCGTAGCCGGCGTCGAAGGAGCCCACGGTCGCGTCGGTCTGCTTGAACTTGCCGTGCTGCTTGGAGGCGATGGTCAGATCGGAGACCACGTGCAGCGAGTGCCCTCCGCCGGCGGCCCAGCCGTTGACCACGCACACCACGACCTTTGGCATGGTGCGCATCAGGCGCTGCACCTCCAGGATGTGCAGGCGGCCGGCGCGGGCCGGGTCGATGGTCTCGCGGGTCTCGCCCTCGGCGTAGCGGTAGCCGTCGCGCCCGCGGATGCGCTGGTCGCCGCCCGAGCAGAAGGCGTGGCCGCCGTCCTTGGGGGAGGGGCCGTTGCCGGTGAGCAGCACGGTGGCCACGTCCCCGGTCATGCGCGCGTGGTCCATGGCGCGGTAGAGCTCGTCCACGGTATGCGGGCGGAACGCGTTGCGCACCTCGGGCCGGTCGAAGGCGATGCGCACGGTGGGCAGGTCGCGCAGGATCGCACCGGAGGCGTCGCGCTCGACCTGGCGGTGGTAGGTGATGTCGGTGAAGTCGAATCCCTCGATGACCCGCCACCGGGTCGGGTCGAAGATATCGGAAACCTTGCGGGGCAATGCGGAATTATTCTGGCTACTCACCCTGTAAATGCTAGCCGTTTGCCGCGCGTTCTTCAGCACTTCGGCCGCCGGGCCGGCTTTGTTGCCCGTTCGGCGCAAACAACGGCGGCGGCGCTTCCCCAATGGGAAGCACCGCCGCCGTGGCCGGGACATTGGCTCAGGCGCTAGGAACGCGGGCTGTCGCCCGCCGGAGGGACCGTGGCCAGGATGCCGGTGTCGTGGGCATCAGGGATCTCGGTGCCACGCAGCGAGGCGCCGGCGGTCTCCGGCATGAACTTGACGGCGATCACGCCGATCACGCAGGAGGCCATCATGTACACGGCGGGGAACAGCAGGAAGCCGGTGGAGTTGATGGCCGCCTCGTTGACCATGGCCGCGGTGCCGCCGAAGATCGCGGTGGCCACGTTGTAGGTGATGGCGAAGCCGGCGAAGCGCACATGCGAGGGGAACATCGCCGGGAACGTCGCGGTGATGGTGGCCAGCTGCGGGATGTAGAGCAGGCCCAGCACCGCGAAGCCCACGATGGCCCAGGCGAAGGACTGGCCCATGAGCCAGAACATCGGCAGCGCCAGGACGAACAATCCGATCACCGAGGTGTACCACATGGGTTTTCGCCCGATCTTGTCAGAGAGCGATCCGGCGAAGGGGATGACCGCCATCATGGCCACCTCGCCGATCAGGATGGTCGCCAGCGAAGCGGTGGAATCCAGGCCCAGCTGGGTTTCCAGGTAGGTCGGCATGTAGCTGAGCAACGTGTAGTTCACGACGTTCAGCGCGATGACCAGTCCGCCCATGGTCAGGATGGGGCGCCAGTAGGTGGTGAGCAGTTCCTTCAGCGAGCCGCCCTGCTGGTTTTCGCCGGATTCCTCCAGCTCCTGAAAGACCGGGGTGTCCTCCAGCTTGCTTCGCAGGTACAGGCCGATCAGGCCCATGGGAAGCGCCAGGAAGAACGGGATGCGCCAGCCGTAGGCCATCATGGCTTCCTCGCCAAGGCCCAGCTGCAGGAACAGCATGACCGCGGTACCCAGCGCGAAACCGCCCAGGGTGCCGAATTCAAGGAAGGAGCCGAAGAATCCGCGTTTGCGGTCAGGGGCGTATTCGGCCATGAAGGTCGCCGCGCCGCCGTATTCGCCGCCGGTGGAGAAGCCCTGGATCATGCGCAGCAGCACCAGCAGCACCGGGGCCAGCACGCCGACCATTTGATAGGTCGGCAGCACGCCGATCAGGAACGTCGCGCCGGACATCATGAGGATCGTCAGGGCCAGGATCTTCTTGCGTCCGAGCTTGTCGCCCAGCGGGCCCCAGACGAATCCGCCCAAGGGGCGAACCAGGAAGGACAGGGCGAAGGTGGCCAGCGCCATCACGGTGCCGCCCTCGGTGGGGAAGAAATGGGTGGTGATATAAGTGACGGCGACCGCGTAGACGCCGTAGTCGAACCATTCGGTCATGTTGCCCATGGCCGAGGCGGCGGTGGCCTTGCGGACTTCCTGCCGGCCTTCCACGGTGGACATGTCCGGGCCGATGTCCTGGGTCAGGTCCGGGGAGAAGGAGGCGGTATTCGAATTGTCTTGTGGTTGGCTGTTTTCCGGTTGCACAACTGCTCCGATGCGTCTCAGCTTTCCGTCGACCGGATGCCCGGGCTGGCAATGGAAAACTTTGCCGTCCCGGTTACGGTCCACGATCCGGGCAGGCCCGGAGTCGGTCAAGTGACCGAGGCTACGCCGTCATCAATCGAAATTCAATGTTTGACATGGAATTCATTGGAACTCCCCACGGACATATTCGATCGGGTATCACGTGATCAACAGACGGAGCTCCTAAACAGCCGCGGGTTTCACGTACAGTTTGTGTCGAGCCGAGCTTGTATTATTGAACGAATGGTCGGTAAGTTAGAGTGCTGAGCATCACTACTTTTTGTCGCAAGGAGCAATCATGGCCGAGGCATTTCTCGTAGGCGGAGCACGTACCCCAGTTGGACGGTACGGCGGAGCGCTGAGCAGCGTGCGTCCGGACGACCTAGCGGCGTTGACGATCCGCCGCGTCATCGACGACGCAGGCATCGATCCGGAGCTGGTTGACGAAGTCATCTTCGGCAACGCCAACGGCGCCGGCGAAGAAAACCGCAACGTGGCCCGCATGGCATGGCTGCTGGCCGGCCTGCCGAACACGGTTCCGGGCATCACCGTGAACCGCCTATGTGCCTCTGGCATGAGCGCCATCACCATGGCAAGCCACATGGTCAAGTCCGGCGCCGCGGACATCGTGGTAGCCGGCGGCGTGGAATCCATGTCCCGCGCCCCATGGGTCATGGAGAAGCCTGCCAAGGCCTTCGCCAAGCCGGGCGCCACCTTCGACACCTCCATCGGCTGGCGCTTCACCAACCCCGCCTTCCTGTCCGGGGAGCTTTCCCGCGACGGCAAGGCCACCTACTCCATGCCGGAGACGGCCGAGGAAGTCGCCCGCGTCTACAACATCTCCCGCGAGGACGCCGACCAGTTCGCGGTGGAATCGCACGCCAAGTCCATCGCCGCCATCGAGGCCGGACGCTTCAAGGACGAGATCGTCCCGGTGACCGTCAAGGGCCGCAAGAGCGACACGATCGTCGACACCGACGAGGGCCCGCGCCCGGGCACCACCGCCGAGGTGCTGGCCGGTCTGCGCCCGGTCGTCAAGGGCGGCTCGGTGGTCACCGCCGGCAACGCCTCGACCCTGAACGACGGCGCTTCGGCCATCCTGGTGGTTTCCGAACGTGCCATCCAGAAGTACGGGCTGACCCCGCGCGCCCGCATCGTCGACGGCCAGGCCGCCGGCCTGGCACAGGAGATCATGGGCATGGGCCCGGTCCCGGCCACCAACAAGGTGCTTTCCCGCGCGGGCCTGTCCATCTCGGACATCGGCGCCATGGAGATCAACGAGGCCTTCGCCAGCCAGTCGCTGGCCAGCATGAACGAGCTGGGCGTGGACCCGTCCATCGTGAACCGCGACGGCGGCGCCATCGCCCTGGGCCACCCGCTGGGCTCCTCTGGCTCGCGCATCGTGATCACCCTGCTGGGCCGCATGGAGCGCGAACTGGCCGGAGCGCAGCGCAAGCTCGGGGTGGCCACCATGTGCGTGGGAGTCGGCCAGGGCACCGCCCTGCTGGTGGAGGGCGTCTAACTCCATGAGCCTGACTCCCGAAGACTTCACCACCTTGCAGATCACCGAGACCGATGACCGCGTGTGGGTGCGCCTGCACCGCCCCGAGGTCCGCAACGCGATCGACCAGGTCATGGTCGACGAACTGCACGCGGTCTGCGCCTACCTTGAGCGCACCCCGAAGATCATGATCCTGGCCGGCACCCCCGGCACCGCGCCGACCGAGGAAAAACCGCGCGGCTCCAAGGGCATATTCGCCTCCGGCGCCGACATCGCGCAGCTGCGCGAGCGCCGCCGCGACGACGCGCTGGCAGGCATCAACTCCGGCATCTTCGACCGCATCGCCAAGCTGCCGATGCCCGTGGTGGCCGCGCTTGACGGCTTCGCCCTGGGCGGCGGCGCGGAACTGGCCTACGCGGCAGACTTCCGCATCGGCACCGAGGATCTGCGCATGGGCAACCCTGAAACCAACTTGGGCATCATGGCCGCCGCCGGCGCGACCTGGCGCCTGAAGGAACTGGTCGGCGAGCCGCTGGCCAAGGAGATCCTGCTGGCCGGCAAGGTGCTCACCGGAGCGCAGTGCCTGGAAGTCCAGCTGATCACCGAGCTGCACCCGGCCGCCGAGCTGGACGCCGCCGCCGACGCGCTGGCCGACCGCATCGCCGCGCAGGACCCGCTGGCAGTGCGCATCAGCAAGTCGGTCTTCCACACCCCGCGCGAGGTGCACCCAATCATCGACAACCTGGCCCAGGGCATGCTCTTCGAGTCCCATGCCAAGTTCGACCGCATGCAGGCATTCCTAGACCGAAAGAAGAAGTAAGCATGAGTGAAGCGACAAACTTTATCGACGGCGCACTGCCTGCCACCATGGGCGTGCTCGGCGGCGGGCGCATGGGCGCTGGCATCGCCCACGGCTTTTTGGTCAGCGGCAGCGCCGTGACCGTGGTTGAGCGCGACGAGGAATCCGCCAAGGGCGCCTACGAGCGCGTGGTGGAGTCCGTGGACAAATCCATCGCCCGCGGCGCGGTCAGCGAAACCCGCGAGCAGCTGCTGGCGCGCTTCGCCGTGAGCACCAACTACGCCGACTTCGCCTCGGCACAGCTGGTCATCGAAGCCGTCCCGGAAATCTGGGACCTGAAGATCTCCTCGCTGCAGGCGGTGGAAGCCGAGCTGTCCCAGGACGCCGTGCTGGCCTCCAACACCTCCTCGCTGTCCGTGTCCGGCATGGCCGAGAAACTGGCGCGCCCGCAGAACTTCCTGGGCCTGCACTTCTTCAACCCGGTCCCGGCGTCCACGCTGATCGAGGTCGTCATCGGCAAGCAGACCAACCCGCAGCTGGTTGACGCCTCGCGCGGCTGGGTCTCCGCGCTGGGCAAGACCGCAGTGGTGGTCAACGACGCCCCGGGCTTCGCCTCCTCCCGCCTGGGCGTGGCCATCGCGCTGGAAGCCATGCGCATGGTCGAAGAGGGCGTGGCCAGCGCCGAGGACATCGACAACGCGATGGTGCTGGGTTACAAGCACCCGACTGGCCCGCTGAAGACCACCGACATCGTGGGCTTGGATGTGCGCCTGGGCATTGCCGAATACCTTCACGAAACCCTTGGCGACCGCTTCGCTCCGCCGCAGATCCTCAAGGACCTGGTGGCCGAGGGCAAGCTGGGCCGCAAGACCGGACAGGGCTTCTACACCTGGTAGGAACCCAAGAGCACGACAACCGATGGAAAGGGCTGCGCAAGCGGCCCTTTTCGCATATCCGGCGGGCGTTTCAGGGAATCAGGCCGCGGCTTCGGGCCCGCAGCACCAAATCGAAGCGGTTGGCCGCCTCCAGCTTGCGCATCACCGAGGCGATATAGCTCTTGACCGTGCTCTCGGCCAGGTCAAGGTGCGCACCGATCAGCGCGTTGCGCTTGCCCAGCGCCAAGTGGGTGAGGACATCCAGCTCCCGGGTCGACAGCGGGCCCGCGCCGCGTGAACCGGCGACCTCGCGCGGCTGCCTGGCGCGCAGCATGGATCCCGCGGTGCTCAATCGCTGCGCCAATTCCGGATCCTCGATCAGCCGGGCGATGTCGCGCAGCTCGGTGTACAGCACTGTCAGGTCCTCCTGGCTCAACGCCAGATCCGAGGCGTGGGTGGCGTGGGCCTCCGAGGCGGACAGCACCGCCAGACGACGTTCGGTCTCCTCGTGGACCGACAGTTCCCAGGCCAGGCGCCGCGCCTCGCCGGCCGCGGCGGCCAGCGTTTCATCCGTGAGCTGGGAACGGTCGCGCAGCCCGGCGTAGATCAATGCGCGCACTTGGTTGTCGACCACCACGGGGATCGCCAGCAGGGTGATGATCCCTTCCACTCCGATCTCCCGGTCGTAGCTGTGGATGATGTCGGGGGACTGGTGGTAAGCCCCGGTGGCCGTCAGCTCCCGGCGGGCCAGGGCAAGCCCGCCCAGCCCCTGTCCGGGCTGGATCACCAATCCGCGCAACGCGCCGGTGCGGGTGCCGGCGAAACTTGTCAGCACCGTGCCGCCGGATTCCGCGAAGCCGCCGAAGGCCACGGGGAAGCCGGTGCGGGCGGCCAGGGTGTTCAGCGTACGCTCCAGCAGGGCCACCTGGGGCAAGGAATCGGTGGTCAACTGCTACCTCCTTTAGATGGTAGTGACGCGTCTCACTGCCTCCCTAGGATACCTGCAGGAGAGTTGGTGACGCAGGTCACCGCCCGACGATTATTCCGTACAACTACGCATCGGAGTGTGCCCCATGACTGCAACCCTGACCCGCCCGGACCTGGAGTTGCCGCTGCGCGAACAGCCAGCCGCCAGGACCGCTATTGCCGATCCGGCGGCCCTCGGCCTGGGCGCCTTCGCCATGACCACCTTCGTGCTGAGCCTGGCCAATGCCGGGCTGATTCCCGAGGCCGGTTTCGCGGTCCTGGCGCTGGCGTTCTTCTACGGCGGCATTGCACAGATCATTGCCGGCGTCATTGAATTCTTCAAGGGCAACGTCTTCGGGGCCACCGCCTTCACCTCCTACGGAATGTTCTGGATGGGCTTCTGGTGGATCGAGAGCAACCCTGAAATCGCCGCCGCCGTGGGATCCGTCGGCATGGGCGTCTACCTGCTGGGGTGGACCCTCTTCACCATCTACATGACCATCGCCTCGCTGAAAACCAATGGGGTCCTGGTTACCGTGTTCACCGTGCTGTGCACCGCCTTCGTCGCGCTGACCATCGGCGCGTTCACCGGCAACCAGCTGATCCACGAGCTCGGCGGCTGGCTGGGCCTGGTCACCGCGGCATTGGCCGCGTACGGTTCCTGCGCCGTCGTCACCAACGCCACTTGGAAGCGCGAGGTGCTGCCGATGTGGGCCAAGTAGCCCGCAGCTGAGCAGAGCGCAAACGACGACAGTCCGCCGACCCGGAGGATCCCGGGTCGGCGGGCTGCCGTCCGTCTAGGGCTAAGCGAACATGCTGGCCAGCAGCGAGGTGAAAAGCGCCTCGGCGTCGCGCGGCAGGCCCTTGGCGGTAAACCAGTCGCACATGTTGACGCAGTCGCGGTGCAGGTAATCCAGGCCCTGCACGTTGCCGGCCAGATCCACGCATTGCGGCACATCGATGACCACCAGCCGGGCGCCCGCAACCAGCAGGTTGTAGGCCGACAGGTCGCCGTGCGCGATGCCCAGCGCGGCGAACTTCTCCATGGCGTCGGCCAGCTGGTCCCAGAGGGCCGGAAGCCGAGGATCGTTGCGGGAGATCTGCTGCAGCCGGGGCGCGGCGGCCCGGGGGATCTCCGGGTCCGCAATGAATTCCATGAGGATTTCAGTGCCGTCGATCTGCACGGGATAGGGGACCGGGATCCCCGCTTCGTGGCAGCGCCGCAGATAGGACCACTCGGCGCTCGCCCACTGCAGGGCCGCCACCTCGCGGCCGTAGCTGGAGTTGTTTTTCACCGCGCGGTTATCGCGCGAGCGCCGGGCGGAGCGGCCCTCGCTGTAGGCCTGCGAACGGCTGAACTGCAGGTGCTCCCGGCCGCGGTAGCGTTTGGCCGCCAGCAGCGTGCTGCGTGTTTCGGTGGCCCGCTCCACGAGGAAGACATCGCCTTCCTTGCCGGTCTTGAGGATTCCGAGCTCGGTATCCAAGGCCGCGGCGTCCTCGATGAGCCACGAGGGGTAGGGCTGCGGTCCGCGACAGCCCTTTTCGATGGATGGCCAGGTGGAGTAGCGCTGGCCCTCGATTAGATCGTCCTGGGTGGTTTCGTCCCAGGTCGGCTGGCCGCGGCGGGTTTTCAGCTGGGTGTCGGCCTCGTCGTAGCCGTTGCGCGCTAGGGGAGAAAAGGCGGTGTTGCCGCCGGGGTAATGAGACACAATGAGTCCTTGGTGAGAAGGGGAGATGGCATAGCAAGGTCACGGACATTCATCGGTACCCCTCCTTAGATAGACTCATTGGCATTTGCCAATGACTAATACCCTACAGCAGATGGCGAATGTGTTGCAATGGACTCATGAGCCACGCCCCCGAGTACCGCAAGCAGTCGATGGACGTCCACTGGGACGGCGCGATCAATGCCCGCCACATCTGCGGAGTCTTCTACCGCATGGGCCGCCACGAATGGCTCACCGCCCAAGGCTGGCGGCAGCTGCAGGCGGACTGCATCGACCGGGTGATCGACCTGCGCAACCCGGGGGAGATCAGCCGCCGCGAGCACGACCCGGTGGTGGATGAGTTGAGCATGCAGGGCATCGAGCTGTTCAATCTCCCGCTGGAATCCCCGGGCAACAAGCGCTTCGAGGCGATCGCGGTGCCGTACATGAACCACACCGGAATGTTCCGGCTGGTCTGCGAGGAATTCGGCGGGCATCTGGCCTCGGTCTTCGAGAACCTGGCCGCAACGCGTAGCGGCGCGGTGATCCACTGTTCCGCCGGACGGGACCGCTCCGGACTTGTGGCAACGCTGCTGCTGGATTTGGCCGGGCGGCGCGACGAGATCCTGGCCCACGACGAAGCGGCGGTGCGCGGCATCAACGAATGGCATCGGGTCTCGCCGCGCAAGCACCCCTATGAGTCCCACCAGGCGGACGGCGAGCTGGACTCGATCATCCGCGGCCGCGCCGCCGAACTGGAGAAGTTCCTCGACTGGCTCGGCTATGCCGAGGACTACTTGCGCGGGCAGGGCGTGGGCGAAAGCAGCTTGGCTGCATTGCGACAGCTGGCACGTCGCGAAAACCCATGACAGAGCCGCAATCGAACTGTAGGCTCGGGGCATGGATGGAAAGCTGCGGCATCATGCCTTGAACTATGTTGAACTGACCGTCACCGACCTGCAGGCGGCCAAGGACTTCTACGCGGCCGCCTTCGGCTGGAAGTTCGTCGACTACGGCGACCAATACGCCGGCATCCTCATGCCGGAAGCTACTGCGGAGGAGTCCGGGGGACTGCTGTTGGCCGACAAGCCGCGGCCCGTCGGCGGGCCCTTCGTGCTGCTGTATTCCGAAAACCTGGACGCCACGGCGCGCGCCATCGAGGCCGCCGGAGGCTGGATCGACCAGCCTGCCTATCCGTTCCCCGGAGGCCGCCGGCTGCATTTCACCGATCCTTCCGGAAACGAGCTGGGAGTTTGGGCCTCCGCATAGGAACGTGGCACCCATGGCCTTGATCCAGCACGATCAATGGCACTATTTCGATCCATCAGCTTCGCTGACCGGCGGATGATCGTAAAGAAAAGGAGCACGGGAAATGGGCATTGGTGACTCAATCCCGCGCGGCGGTGATGATCTGGTCGTGTCTCTGGGCCAAGACGACGAGGCATTCTGGAGAGATATCGCTGACAGAGGCGTGGACGCTTTGGAAGCACTTGAACCGGGTGGGCCGAATTTCTGGACTGTCGTGCAAGCCTTGGCTCCGTGGGCCGCATTCCTTGCTGCGGCCGTAGTTGCGGTGGTTGCTTTGCTGAATCTTGCGCATCAACGAAAAGTTCTCGCCTCGTCCAATGCCAATGAGTCCCGCTCCGAATGGTGGCGGCGAACCCAATGGGCGCTGGAAGCCAGCACATCTCGGGACCCTTCGATGAAAAAGTTCGGGAAGGAAGTACTGGAGCAACTTGTAGACAGTCCCCTTACCAGCGATTCAGACAAGATATTGCTTGATGCCGTTTGGAAGGGTGGCAACACGGGTTTGGTTGAATCCAAGATTCAGCTACTTTTGCAGGATGCCAATAGGTTTGGTTTTCTCGGGGGTGGGGATCCCGCGTCGGAAGAAACTGTAGACCAGAAATCAACCGAGCGGGACAATGGGGACCAAGAGTGAAAGGAGGAAAACATGTCGGAGCCGGCAACCGCACCTAGGGCGCGGACTTACGACCCCAATAACGCCGAAGAAGTCTTCAGGGTGCTGGGCGAGGAAATCGAAGCAGCCAAGCTTAAGGTTGCGCTTGATCGCCGATTGGGTCGCAAGACGTCCGAGTCAGTCATTGAGCTTTCCCAAATTCGCTTGCCCGAGCACCTCGGCCGAGTTGTGGATGGGTAGTTTCCACCGCGGTTTGCAGAAGGGATGACATCCAGAGTCTCCGCGGAAATATTCCGCGCCATTCCTAGGTGATCTTGTTGCTCTTCGGAAAACTTGAGGTGTTGGGACTCCATGCGGATTTCATCTGAAAGCGGGCCCGCCGATGGCGAGCCCGCTTATTCGTGGGATTCCGTTTCCCGGAGTAGCCAGCCGTTCTTTCCTTGTCTCGGCGTAAACCGAGCGCAGGAGCCTAGTGCTTGGGCTTGTCCACCACCAGGTTGGTGATGCGCAGGGTGCAGATGCGGCGCTGCTGCTCGTCGGTGATGAGCACTTCGTGGCTGGTCATGCGCCGGCCCAGCTTGATCGGCGTGGCCGTGATGGTGACCAGCCCTTCGGTGGCCGAGCGGTGGTGCGTCGCGTTGACGTCGACTCCCACCACGACCTTGCCGAAGGTCGAGGCGAATTTCACGGCGGCCCAGGAGCCCACCGCTTCACCCACGGCCAGCGAGGCGCCGCCGTGCAGCAGGCCGAACGACTGGGTGTTGCCCTCCACCGGCATGGTGGCCACCACCTTGTCCACAGATTCCTCGATGATGCGCACACCCATCTTGTGGTCCAATTCGCCCAGCTCAATCGTCCATGGTTCGAGGTTCCGGGCCTGGTGCTGCATGTCGGTCATTTTTGCGGTCCTTTACGGGTGTCGTCGATCACGTCATTGCTGTTATGGTTAACACTAATACTGACCGACCGTTCAGGAAGGAATTGCGTCGATGACGACAGCCCAGATTGGTGTAGTCCCAAGTTTCATTGCCGGTCAATGGCAGACCCCAGCAGCCGAGGGAGGCACCGAAGTACTCGATGCCAACACCGGTGAGCTGCTCGCCACCGTCACCAAGGAACGCCTTGATGTTGCCGGTGCCGTAGCCTACGGCCGCACCACCGGCCAGCGCGAGCTGGCCAAGCTCTCGCTGCACGAGCGCGCGCTGAAGCTCAAGGAGCTGGCGCTCTACCTCAACGAGCACCGCAAGGACCTCTACGAGATCTCCTACAAGACCGGCGCCACCAAAATCGACTCCATGGTGGACATCGATGGCGGCATCGGCGTGCTGTTCACCTTCTCCGGCAAGGGCCGCCGCGAACTGCCCAACAGCAATGTCATCCTCGACGGCCCGACCGAGCCGTTGAGCAAGGACGGCTCGTTCCTGGGCACCCACATCTACACCGCGCTGACCGGTGTCGTGGTCCAGGTCAACGCCTTCAACTTCCCGGTCTGGGGAATGCTGGAGAAGTTCGCCCCGGCCTTCATCGCCGGCGTGCCGACCATCGTCAAGCCGGCCACCCCGACCGGCTACCTGACCGAAGCCGTGGTGCGCCTGATGCTCGACTCCGGCCTGCTGCCGGACGGCTCGCTGCAGCTGCTCTCCGGCTCGGCCCGCGACCTGATGGACCACCTGGACTACCGCGACATGTTCGCCTTCACCGGCTCGGCGGCCACCGCCAGCAAGCTGAAGGCCCATCCGAACGTCATCGACGGTGGCGTACGCTTCAGCGCCGAGACCGACTCGCTGAACGCCGCCATCCTTGGCCCTGACGCAGTGGAAGGCACCCCGGAGTTCGACGCCTTCATCGAGGTCGTCGTCAACGAGATGACTACCAAGGCTGGCCAGAAGTGCACCGCCATCCGCCGCAACATCGTTCCGGCCGGCCAGGTGGACGCGGTCATCGCAGCCATCGGCAAGCGCATCGACGAGCGCGTGGTCGTCGGCGACCCGCGCGTCGAAGGCGTGACCATGGGCGCGCTGGCCTCCCTTGACCAGCTACGCGACGTGCGCGCCGCGGTCGAGGATATGCTGGCCGCCGGCGGCGAGCTGGCCTACGGCGCGCTGGACGCGCCAAAGGTCCGCGTGGCCCCGGACACCGACGCAGTGGCCGAGCAGGGCGCCTTCATGGCCCCGATGGTGCTGCGCTGGGAGGACGCCCGCAACCCGATCCTGCACTCCCGCGAAGCCTTCGGCCCGGTCAGCTCCGTGGTCGGCTACGACACCGTGGACGAGGCTGTGGCCCTGGCCGCGCTGGGCGCCGGCTCGCTGGTCGCCACCGTCTGCACCAATGACGCCGAAGCCATGCGCCAGCTCTCGCTGGGCATTGCAGGCCACCACGGCCGCGTGCACATCCTGAACCGCGAAACCGCGCGCAGCACCACGGGCCACGGCTCGCCGGTGCCGCACCTGGTCCACGGCGGCCCGGGCCGCGCCGGCGGCGGCGAGGAACTGGGCGGCGTGCGTTCGGTCAAGCACCACATGCAGCGCACCGCGGTGCAGGGCTCCCCGAACATGCTCACTGCCCTGACCGGCGTGTGGCACACCGGCGCGGCCCAGTCGCTGGCCGGCTGCGAGAAGTTCGGCGGTCAGGCCTCGAACGTGCACCCGTTCCGCAAGTCGCTGGCCGAGCTGAAGATCGGCGACGGCTTCGTTTCGGACCTGCGCGAGGTGAGCCTCGAGGAAATCACCGCGTTCGCGAATGAAACCGGCGATACCTTCTACGCGCACACCGACGCGAAGGCCGCCGAAGCCAACCCGTTCTTCCCGGGCATCGTGGCCCACGGCTACTTGCTGGTCTCCTGGGCCGCGGGGCTGTTCGTGGAGCCCGCTCCGGGACCCGTGCTGGCCAACTACGGCTTGGAGAGCCTGCGCTTCATCACCCCGGTCGGTGCCGGGGACTCGATCCGCGTGACCCTGACCGCCAAGAAGATCACCCCGCGCGTGACCGACGAGTACGGAGAGGTCGCCTGGGACGCCGTGCTTCACAACCAGAACGACGAGATCGTGGCCACCTACGACGTGCTGACCCTGGTGGAGAAGACCGATTCCACCTACGCCAACTGGCAGGGCTGAGCCCCGCTCCGCGGTAGCGCCTTAAACACCACGCCGGCCTTCGAGAATTCTCGAAGGCCGGCGTGGTGTTGTTCCGGGAAGTATTTACTTGTCGTCTGCGGAGTTCAGCTTGTCCAAGGCGGCCTTGGCGGCTGCTTCCAGGGCGATCTCTTCCTGGGTCGGTTCCGGCTGCGAGGCCTCGGGCAGCGCGCGCCACTGATACCAGCCGTACAGTGCCGCCAGGGCGGTGAACACGTACAGGCCCAACATGCCCAGCATCGGGCTGACCAGGAAATACACCACGACATAGGAGATCGCGCCGGCGGCCAGCAGCAGCCAGCCACTGCGCACGCCGCGGGCGATCAGCACGAAGGACGCGAAGATCACTGCGTCGGAAACGTACATGGCCCAGACTTCCGGGGTGGCGCTCAGGTAGCTGCCGTTGAACAGGAAGACGTTGAAGTGCAGGGCCACCAGCAGGATGATGCCGGCCAGCAGGCCGACCACTGAGGTCACGGTGAGCTGGGTGCGGGTCACCATGCGGATGAACTTGCCCTTGAGCTCGAATCGGGAGAAGCGCCACAGTCCGAAGATCGCCAGCAGAAGCAGCGGGACGCCGTAGAACAGCGCGTACAGGTCGTACTTCATGGCACTGATGATCGGTCCGGAGAATACCGCCATGATCAGGGCCCACCAGCCCAGGTCGTTGCGGTGCGCCAGCAGCAACGCGGCGATGACCACGAACAGGGCGCTGATCGCAAACAGCAGGATCTGCACGCCAGAGCTGGTGCTCAAGGACAGCTGGAAGAGACTATCAATAATTGATTCCACGATGCTTCTTTGTGTTGAGTTGTATACGGCTGCGCGGGCGCAAAACGCACCCCTACGATGCTAGCTGTGAATCCTGTGAGGAACACAAGCGCGGCAGCCAGTCCGGTCCGCAGGAACCCGGTGCACCTCGATGCACGGCAAAGGCCCCGGCCCGCCCCGCAGGGCGAACCGGGGCCGATAGCGCCGGGGTTCAGGAGGTCTGGTCCTTGGGCAGCGCATGCAGGCCGTTGAACAGCAGCGAAATCGCCTGGTTCTCCAAGGTCACCGCATCGATCACGCCGTCCAGGCGGTACCAATCCACCACCGAGTTGATCATGCCGAACAGCAGGCGGGCGGTGGCGCGAGGCTCCAGGTCCTCGCGCAGCTGACCCTCGCGCTGCGCCAAGGTCACCAACTGCGAGAGTTCGCGGTCCATCTGGCGTCGGCGCTGCAGCGCGGCGCGCTCAAGCTCCGTGT
Source organism: Arthrobacter sp. AG1021 (assembly GCF_003633665.1). Lineage (NCBI taxonomy): Bacteria > Bacillati > Actinomycetota > Actinomycetes > Micrococcales > Micrococcaceae > Arthrobacter > Arthrobacter sp. AG1021. The sequence continues at coordinate 193,532 of NZ_RBLB01000006.1, forward strand.
TCCCGCGCAGGCGCAGCAGCAAGGTCACGTAGGAACGCTTGGCGATCAGGATGCGCACCGTGGAGCGCAGGAAGAATTCCAGGCGCTCGTCGGCGTTTCCCTCATGCCCGTGCACCTGCTCGATCATGGATTCCAGCGGGATCAGCGCCTCGTCCAGCGCCAGGCGCAGCAGATCCTCCTTGGAGGGGACGTGGTGGTAGATCGCCGACTTGCTGATGCCCAGCCGGTCAGCGAGCTTGCCCATCGAGGTTGCATCGTAGCCGTACTCGTTGAACGCCTCGACGGCGGTCTGGAGCACGGTTTCCTGATCGTAACCGGGACGGCCGCGTTTGACCGGTGGGGTCACTGCTGGGGTTGTCTGCATAATTCCTCGATTATTTCACGTCTCCGTGACGGCTAGTTGTTGCGCAGGTCGTAAATGCGCTTGAGCTTGCCCATGGAGCGTTCAAGAGTCTCCGGATCCACCACGTCGATGGCGCAGGAGGAACCCACATGGATCTTGATCAGCTTGGCCAGGGTCTTGGCGGCGTCGGCCGCGTCCTCGGCCGAGGCATCCGAACGGCGCTCGACCTTGACGGCCAGCTGGTCCATGCGGTCAGGACGGGTGAGCACGAGCTGGAAATGCGCGGAGAGGGCCGGCACCTTCAAGATCAGTTCCTCGATCTGGCTCGGGAACAGGTTCACGCCGCGCAGGATGATCATGTCGTCGCTGCGGCCGGTGATGCGGCCCATGCGGCGGTGGCCCGGACGCGCGGTGCCCGGCATCAGACGGGTCAGGTCGTGGGTGCGGTAGCGGATGATCGGCAGCGCCTGCTTGGTCAGCGAGGTGAAGACCAGCTCGCCGTGCTCGCCGTCCGGCAGCACCTTCGTCGGGTCGTAGGCGTCCAGGATCTCCGGGCGGAAATGGTCCTCCCAGATGTGGCTGCCGTCCTTGCGCTCGCGTGATTCGCCGGCCACGCCTGGGCCCATGACCTCGGACAGGCCGTAGATGTCGCAGGCGTCGATGCCGAACATCTCTTCCAGCTCGTGGCGCATTTCCTCGGTCCACGGCTCGGCGCCGAGCACGGCGACCTTCAGCGAGGTGTCGCGCGGGTCGAGGCCCTGGCGCTGCATGGCGTCGCCAATGGTCAGCAGGTAGGTCGGGGTGCACAGGATGGCATCCGGGGCGAAGTCCTTGATCAGGGTGATCTGCTTCTCGGTCTGGCCGCCGGACATCGGGATCACGGTGGTGCCCAGGCGCTCGGCCGCGGCGTGGGCGCCCATGCCACCGGTGAACAGGCCGTAGCCGTAGGCGTTATGCACCTTCCAGCCCGGCTTGACGCCGGACAGGCGCAGGCAGCGGGCACCGAGCTTGGCCCAGTCGTCCAGGTCCTGCTGGGTGTAGCCGACCACGGTCGCGCGGCCTGTGGTGCCCGAGGAAGCGTGGATGCGGGCGACCTCGTGCTGCGGCACGGCGAACATGCCGAACGGGTAGGTCTTGCGCAGGTCTTCCTTCTCGGTGAACGGGAAAATCTTCAGATCATCCAGTTCCTTCAGGTCGTTCGGGTGCACACCGGCTGCGTCGTACTTTTCCTTGTAGTACGGCACCTTGTCGTAGGCCAGGTGCAGGGTTTCCTTCAGGCGGGTGAGCTGGATCGATTCGATCTGATCACGGCTCATGGTCTCTTCTGCATCCAGCGGATTCGGCAGGCTGTCGCGATCGATATTCTGTGACATGCTCGTACTTTCGTGTGGTGGTGGCGGAAAGGGCTAGCGGCTCTTGGGCTTCGGGACGGTTCGTGAGCGTCCGCGGAACTCGGCCACCGTTTCGGTGGCTCCGTCGCGGCCCGGCTGGGTGACGGTGATGTCGTAGAGTCCGCTGCGGCCCTGCTGGGAGACCCGGCGTGCTGATGCGGTCAACAAGCGTCCGGGGATGCCCGGCTTGAGGAAATTGATGTCCACTCCGGAGGCGACTGTGATCGTGTCCTCCGACCCCTCGGGAGGGTTGCAGCTCAGTGCGAAGGCGGTATCGGCAAGGGCGAAGATCATTCCGCCGTGGGCGATGCCGAAGCCGTTGAGCATCTCCCGCTTCAGCTCCATGGTGATGACGGCCTTGCCGTCGGAGACCTCGACAACCTCGATGCCCATCCACTGCGTGGCATAGTCATTCTCGAGAATTGCGTGCGGAAGAGGTTTCTCGACCTGTGTTTCGCTCATGGACTTCCTTCGCCGAATTATTTACCGAACGATCATTAGGTAATAACAAAATGTGAGGCAAGTCAAGTTCTGGTGGTGAATCGTCTGCGAATGGCTGGCTATCGCGGGGAAAAGTCTTAGCTGCCGAAAATCCGTCGGTGCAGGTCAAGGATGAAAGGCTCCTTGATCCGGTTGTAGTCCATCACCAGCCCCTGTGCCCCGTGCGTCGCCGCCAGCTGGCTGGCCGCCTCGCGTTTGGCCGCGGCGTAGGCCTCGCGGTCCGCGCGGTGGCCGCGCAGGTGGTCGCGGAAGAGGACCATACGCAGGAACTCCGGGCTGCCGGGACTGAAGACATGGATGTTGCCGGCCGCCAGCCCGGTGCCGGCCCCGGGCTTGAACATGCGGTGCTTGTACCAGCCAGGTTCCCGGTGCCAGAAGACCATGCCCGCCGCGCGCAGCTGCGGGACGTACCGCCCTTCATCATCGGCATCGGGAACCAGCAGGGCCACGTCGATCAGCGGCTTGGCCGGCAATCCCGGCACCGAGGTGGAGCCGGTGTGCTCGATGGCCAGGGCGCTGGACCCCAGCGCTGCGGACAGCGCCGCGCGGATCTTCTCGAAGTCCCCACGCCAGCGCGGATCCGCCGGGGCCAGCTCGATGAGTCCGCGCGAGGGTGCGCCATCGACATCCTCGTAGCCCGGGTCCGAGGTCGGCTGCAGGCCGAGCAGCGGAGCGTAGGGCAGCGTGCACAGGTGCCTGCGCGCCGCAGGCCAGCGTGGATCCGCAGCGCTGTCGCTGATGAGGAAGCCCAGCGCGCGGTAGAAGTCCACCGCATCCGCGTCGGTGGTGGCCCAGATGCAGCGGCCGTGCAGTTCCTGCAGCCGGCTCACCAGTGCCGAGGCCAGGCCCCGGCGCTGGTGCGTCCCGAGCACGGCGAGGTACTCGATGCACAGGCTGTATTCGTCGCCCAGCCGGTAGGCTGCCAGCGCCACCGGGCCGCCGTCCGCGCCGAAGGCTGCCAGGACCTGCAGCTGCCGGCAGTCATCGATCAGTTCCTGCAGGGCCGGCTCGTCCACCGGGTCGGCGGCCAGCGCCAGCAGCTCGCGCACGGCGGGATCCTGGCGGTACTCGGAGATCTGGATGTGGCGCATGGCAGTCTTTCCGGTGGTGGGTGTCTACTTCACGATCTCGCGGCAGCCCAGCGCGTCCAAGATGAATGCGTAGTCCCAGGCGCGGGACTTCCACGACTCGTAGCGGCCCGAGGCGCCGCCGTGGCCGCCTTCCATCTCGGTCTTCAGCACGATCGGCTGCTCTCCGGTGTTCAGCTCGCGCAGCTTGGCCACCCACTTGGCCGGCTCCACGTAGAGCACACGCGTGTCGTTCAGCGAGGTGACCGCCGCGATCTTCGGGTAGGACTGCGCGGTGACGTTCTCGTAGGGGGAGTAGGACTTCATGTAGTCGTAGACTTCCTTGTCCTCGATCGGGTTGCCCCATTCCTCCCATTCCAGCGCGGACAGCGGCAGCTCGGGATCCAGGATCGAGGTCAGCGCGTCCACGAACGGCACCTGCGCCACGATCGCGGTGTACAGCTGCGGGGCCATGTTCGCGATGGCGCCCATCAGCAGGCCGCCGGCCGAACCGCCCAGCGCCACCAGGCGCTGCGGGTCGGCCCACCCGGAGTCCAGCAGGTACTTGGTGGCGTCGATGAAATCGGTGAAGGTGTTCTTCTTGTGCAGCTTCTTGCCCTGCAGGTACCAGTCGCGGCCCAGCTCGCCGCCGCCGCGCACATGGGCGATGACGAACACGACACCGCGGTCCAGCACGCTCAGCCGCGGGATGCCGAAGCCCGGATCCATGGACGCCTCGTAGGAGCCGTAGCCGTAGATGAGCACCGGGTTGGGCACCGAGGTGTCCAGGTCCGCGCGGCGCATGATGGTCAGCGGGATGCGCGTGCCGTCGGCCGCCACGACCCATTCGCGGGTGGACAGGTAGTCCGCGGCGTCGTAGTTGTTCACCGGGGTCTGCTTGCGCAGCACCAGCGACTGGTCCTCGAGCCACAGGTCGTACACGCGGGCGGGGGTGAAGTCCGCGGTGTAGCCGATGCGAATCAGCGGAGCTTCCAGCGAGGCGAAGGTCGGGGAGGCGGTGAACAGCTCGTCCTCGAAGGCCGGCTCCAAGGCCGCCTGCTGCGCGGCGGTGCCCAGCCCGTCCAGGGCGATGAGCTGGACGCGCTCGCAGGTGTCGCGGCGCACCGAGAGCACCAGGTGCGTGCCGGTCAGCACGGTGCCCTCGATCTTCACGGTCTGCTGGTGCTCGATGACCGTGCGCCACTGCGCGGGCTCGGTCTGCTCGCCGAGCTGGTCGAGTCCGGCCATCGACACCATGTTGTTCGGCGCCTGGAAATCGTGGGTGATGACTGCCGCGCCGTCGGTCCCGGGCAGCAGGTCCACCCCGTGCAGCAGGCGCAGCGAGCGCGGCACCAGCAGCCGGACCTGGGCCGCCGGATCAGTTAGATCCAGCACGCTGGTCTCCGAGTATTCGGAGTTGCCGCTGGAGATCAGCAGCTTGGTCCGATCGGTGCTCAAATCGAAGCCCAGCCACATGCCCGGGTCGTCTTCCTGGTAGAGGACGGTGTCCGTGGCGGGATCGGTGCCCAGCACGTGGGCCTTGATCTGGTGCGGGCGCCAGGTCTCGTCCACCACGACGTAGAAGACCGTCGAGGAATCGGGGGAGAACGCCAACCCGTAGAACACGCCCTCGATGACGTCGGGCAGCAGCTGGCCGGTGGCCAGGTCCTTGACGTAGAGGGTGAAGCGCTCGTCGCCTGCGGTGTCGATGCAGTAGGCCAGCAGGTTGCTTTCCTCGTTCAGGGCCATGCCGCCCAGCGCGAAGAAGCTCTGCCCCTCGGCCAGCTGGTTGCCGTCGAGCAGCACCTGCTCGGCCTCCAGCGCGGTTTCCGGGTCGATGACCGGCGGGGTCCAGTCGGCTCGCGGGTCCCCGGTCTGCTCCGCTGCGACGCGGCACTGGATGGTGTAGGGCTTGCCCTCGACCGAGCGGGTGAAGTACCACCAGCCCCGGCGCCGGGTGGGCACCGACAGGTCGGTCTCCACGGTGCGGGCCTTGATCTCGTCGAAGATGGCCTGGCGCAGCGGCTCCTGGTCGGCAGTGACCGCGTCGGTGTAGGCGTTTTCAGCCTTCAGGTGGTCCAGGACCTGCTCGCTGGTCTTCTCGCGCATCCATTCGTAGTCATCGGTGAAGGTGTCCCCGTGGAAGGTGCGGGTGACTGGATTCTTCGCGGCGATCGGCGCGCTGGCGGTAAGCGGTTCTGGAGTCATATACCTATTCAATCCCACCGGTCCGCTGTTTGGCAGGCCGCTAAGCTCAGCGCGGACAGCCTTCAGGGCCTCGTGCGCTGACGCGCTCGGTTGGGCGGAAAAGGTTTCGACATGCGCGCATTGGCCATAGGCTAGCAAGCAGAGTGAATCAATCTGCCCCATGGGTTACTCGCCCCTACAGCATGAGAAAGCGATTGAGATAAGTGAAAAATAAACACACACCGACCCGGACAGGTCGCCTTGCCCGGTGGATCGCCGGCGTGGCCATCGGTCTGATGGCGCTGGTGGTCGGAGCCCCGGCGTCCATGGCCCAGGGCGCCGACAGCGTCGAAGGCCAGACCTACGTCATCGGCACCGACACCACCTTCGCCCCGTTCGAGTTCCGCCAGAACGGCGAGCTGACGGGCATCGACATGGACATCCTCCATGCCATCGCCGAGGACGAGGGCTTCCAGGTCGAAGTCCGCTCGCTGGGCTTCAGCGCGGCGCTGGCCGCGCTGTCCGCCAACCAGGTCGACGGCGTCATCGCCGGCATGTCGATCACCGACGAACGCAAGCAGATCTACGACTTCTCCGAGCCGTACTTCGAGTCCGGCGTGCAGATGGCGGTGGCCAAGGACGACGAGGCCATCAAGGGCTACGAGGACCTCAAGGGCAAGACCGTTGTCGCCAAGACCGGTTCCGAAGGCGAGACCTACGCGAAGTCGATTGCCGAGCAATACGGCTTCACCGTCAAGTCCCTTGACCAGTCGGCCACCATGTACGAGTCGGTCAAGGCCGGCTCCGCCGTCGCCGTCTTCGACGACTACCCGGTGCTGGCCTACGGCATCGCGCAGGGCAACGGCCTGAAGACCGTCACCGACAAGGTGCCCGGCGGCTCCTACGGCTTCGCCGTGAACAAGGGCGAGAACACCGCGCTGCTGGCCGCCTTCAACGACGGCCTGGCCGAGCTGAAGGCCAACGGCGAATACCAGAAGATCCTGGACAAGTACCTGGCCGACCCCACCGCCAGCACTCCTGGCAACTTCTTCGACCTGGCGGTCAAGTCGTTCCCCGCGCTGATGACCGGTCTGGGCAATACGCTGGGCGTCACCGCCATCTCCTTCGCGATCGCCATGGCGCTGGGCCTGATCTTCGGCTTCTTCAAGATCTCCGGCAACATCGTGCTGCGCGGCATCGCCACCACCTTCGTGAACATCTTCCGCGGCACCCCCCTGCTGCTGTGGGCGTTCATGTTCTACTTCGGCCTGCCGCAGCTGACCGGATGGGACATCAGCGTCTGGACCGCCGGCATCCTCACCCTGTCGCTGAACGCCGGCGCCTACGTGGCCGAGATCGTGCGCGGCGGCATCCAGTCGGTGGATCCGGGACAGCTGGAAGCCGCCCGCTCGCTGGGCCTGGGCTACGGCAAGTCCATGCAGAAGGTCGTGATCCCGCAGGCCTTCAAGATGATGACCCCGTCGCTGATCAACCAGCTGATCATCAGCCTGAAGGACTCCTCGCTGCTGCTGGCCATCGGCTTCGCCGAACTGCTCTACCAGGGTCAGCAGATCTACGCGGCGAACTTCCGCGTCACCGAGACCCTGCTGATCGTGGGCGTCATCTACTTCGTCGCCATCATGGCCCTGACCAAGCTGGCCAACTATGCCGATAAGAGGTTCAACAAGTGAGCACCGCAAGCGAGATGAACTCGCAGGTAAAGATCCAGGTCACCGACCTGCACAAGTCCTTCGGATCCAACAACGTGCTCCAGGGCATCGACCTGGAGATCCGCGAGGGCGAGGTGTTGTGCGTGATCGGCCCGTCGGGCTCGGGCAAGTCCACGCTGCTGCGCTGCCTGAACAAGCTGGAGGACATCACCTCCGGCACGGTGGTTGTCGACGGCTTCGACGTGACCGACCCGAAGGTGGACATCAACGAGGTTCGCCGCCACGTGGGTATGGTTTTCCAGCACTTCAACCTCTTCCCGCACATGTCGGTGGCCGAGAACATCATGCTGGCCCCGGTGGAGCTGAAGAAGATGAACCGCACCGAGGCCCGCGCCAAGGCGCTGGAGCTGCTGGAGCGCGTGGGGCTGAAGGAGAAGGCAGATGCCCGCCCGGCTTCGCTCTCCGGCGGCCAGAAGCAGCGAGTGGCCATCGCCCGCGCGCTGGCCATGTCCCCGGGCATCATGCTTTTCGACGAGGCCACCAGCGCGCTGGACCCTGAAATGGTCGGGGAGGTGCTCCAGGTGATCAAGGAGTTGGCCGACTCGGGCATGACCATGGTGCTGGTGACCCACGAGATGGGCTTCGCCCGTGAAGTCGCCGACCGCGTGGTCTTCATGGCCGACGGCGTGGTCTGCGAGCAGGGCAAGCCGGAGGACCTCTTCGGCAACCCGCAGCAGGCCCGCACCCAGGATTTCCTGTCCAAGGTGCTGTAGCGACGCAGCGTCCGTAGTCGCGACGCTTTATTCCGCAGGCCGCCCGGAAATGAACAAAAAAATTGTTCATTTCCGGGCGGTTTTGCCATGTGCGGGTCAATCCACAGGAACGACATAGAAAATTATCATTGAAGCTTCAAGTTTTAAGTATAGGGTTGATCCCGAGTTGTTGCGAAGCCGCTCATCCCCGAAGATCCGCCGATGGAGATTGACATGACCACCCGAAACAACCCGCCGATGACCTCCGCCGCCCTGCTGGTGCTGCGCGTCGTGCTCGGCATCATCCTGGCCGCCCATGGCTGGCAGAAGTTTTTCCAGTACACCCTCGATGGGGCTACCGCCTCGTTCGAGCAAATGGGCGTCCCGCTGGCCTCGATGGTGGCCCCCGCCGTGGCCACCCTTGAACTCGCCGGCGGCATCGCGTTGGTCCTCGGGGTGGTGACCCGTGTCGCCGCGGGGCTGCTGGCCTTGGATATGCTCGGTGCGCTGTTCCTGGTCCACCTTCCTGCCGGCATTTTTGTCGACAACGGAGGATATGAGCTGGTGGCCATCTTGGCTGCCGCTGCCGCGGCTCTGGCCTTGGCCGGCCCGGGCTCCTATTCGGTGGACCGTCTGGTCTTCGGCCGGACGGCCCCGGTCGGGTCGATGTCGAACGCCTAGGAGATAGTCAAGCCCGGCACCCGAAAGAGCATCTTTCGGGTGCCGGGGCATTTAAGCGGACGATTGGCTGGCCTGGGGTGCTTGCGTGATGCCGGTTTCGGTGGTGATGTTGACGTGACCGAACCCACTCTGACATACTGAACGAACGGTCAGTATGTAAATAGTTTTCAGTGAGGTGAACCCATGGCCCCGACCACACCGCAGGAGCCGGGACTGAGTGCCGTCCCAAGCTACGAAGAAGAGCAGTCGCAGGCGCGTTTTGACGCCCTGATCGGCAAGGATTCGCGTATTGAGCCACGCGACTGGATGCCGGATGCCTACCGCAAGACCTTGACTCGCCAGGTTTCCCAGCACGCGCACTCCGAGATCATCGGCATGCAGCCTGAGGCCAACTGGATCACCCGCGCGCCGTCGCTGAAGCGCAAGTCGATCCTCATGGCCAAGGTCCAGGACGAGGCAGGGCACGGACTGTACCTGTACTCCGCCGCCGAAACCCTCGGCACCGACCGCGACGAGCTGAACGACCAGCTGCTGACCGGACGCGCCAAGTACTCCTCGATCTTCAACTACCCGGCACGTTCCTGGGCCGACATGGGCGCCATCGGCTGGCTCGTGGACGGTGCGGCCATCGCCAACCAGGTGCCGCTGTGCCGCGCATCCTATGGCCCGTACGGCCGCGCCATGGTCCGCGTCTGCAAGGAAGAGTCCTTCCACCAGCGCCAGGGCTTCGAGATCCTGCTCTCGCTGTCCCGCGGCAGCGAAGCTCAGAAGAAGATGGCCCAGGATGCCGTCAACCGCTTCTACGAGCCTGCGCTGATGATGTTCGGCCCACCGGACGAGCAGTCCCCGAACTCCAAGCAGTCCATGGCCTGGAACATCAAGCGTTTCTCCAATGACGAACTGCGCCAGCGTTTCGTCGGCATGATCGCCGAGCAGGTCAAGGTCCTCGGACTGACCCTGCCGGATCCCGAACTGCGGTACGACGAAGAGACCAAGCAGTGGATCCACAAGGATCTGAACTGGGATGAGTTCATGGCAGTAATCAAGGGCAACGGCCCAGTCAACGCGCAGCGCATGGAGCGCCGCCGCGAAGCCCACCGCGAGGGTGCCTGGGTTCGCGAAGCCGCCGCAGCATACGCCGCCAAGCAAGTACAAAGTGAGGTTGCCTAACATGAGCCAACAGAACAATTGGCCCCTGTGGGAAGTATTCGTTCGTTCCTCCCGTGGACTCTCGCACGTCCACGCAGGTTCGCTGCACGCTCCGGATGCCCAGATGGCAGTGCGCAACGCCCGCGACCTGTACACCCGCCGCAATGAAGGCGTGTCCCTGTGGGTTGTGAAGTCCGAGGACATCATCAGCTCCGATCCGGATGAGAAGGACGCTTTCTTCGAATCCCCGCAGGGCAAGGACTACCGCCACGCGACCTATTACAAGGCCAGCGAGGGAGTGAAGCACCTGTGAACCACGACGAACTCGATGCCGAGCTCGACAGCTTCGGCGACGCGCTGGCCTCGGCCACCCGCGTCACCCCGGGCAACGCGCTGCGTCCGGAAGACATCGCCGTGGGCGGTGCCAAGCCGAGCGAAGACGTTGCACGCTACGCACTGACCCTGGGCGACGACGCACTGATCCTGGCCCAGCGCCTGTCGCACTGGATCTCCCGCGCACCTGAGCTGGAAGAGGACATCGCCCTGGGCAACATCGCCCTTGACGTGCTCGGACACGCCCGTTCGTTCCTGACCTACGCCGGCCTGGCCTGGGACAAGACCGAAGACGACCTGGCCTACTGGCGCGAAGAAGACGACTTCACCTCGCTGTGGATCGTCGAGCAGCCCAACGGCCACTTCGGCGTGACCATCATCCGCCAGCTGATCGTCTCGGTTTTCCAGCACCTGCTGTACTCCAAGCTGACCGAATCCGCCGACGAGACCCTGGCCGCGATCTGCGCCAAGGCAGTCAAGGAAGTCGACTACCACCGCGACCACGCCATCCAGTGGACCATCCGCCTGGGCCTTGGCACCGAGGAATCGGCTGCCAAGATGCGCCACGCGCTGGAAATCCTCTGGCCATACGTCGACGAGATGTTCCAGGACCTGGAGCTGCACCGCAAGCTGGACGGCATTGCAGTGCTTCCGTCCTCGCTGCGCGAAGCCTGGGACAAGGAAATCAACGCCGTCCTGGCAGATTCCGGCCTGGAAATCCCGAAGACCGGCCAGGCCATGGCCAACGGCCGCGGCGGAGAGCACTCCGAGCACCTCGGATTCATCCTGGCTGAAATGCAAGTCCTTGCCCGCAAGCACCCCGGTGCAAGCTGGTAGCCACCACACCAACCCTTTCGCCCGCTAAGGGGGAGCAGTCTTGAGCAACCTGATCGCCAACACCGAAGATCTGTTCGCCATCGCCTCGAAGGTCACGGATCCGGAGATTCCCGTGCTGACCATCGCCGACCTCGGCATCCTGCGTGAAGTCCAGCAGGACGAGGACGGCGCGGTCCACGTGGTCATCACCCCGACCTATTCGGGCTGCCCGGCCATGGACGTCATCACCGAGGACCTGCACAGGGTCTTCCAGGAGGCAGGCCATGAACAGGTCGACATCCGTTTGGTGCTCACCCCCGCCTGGTCGACCGACTGGATGACCGAGAGCGGCAAGGCCAAGCTGGAAGCCTACGGCATCGCCCCGCCCACCGGGCGGGGCCATGCCGGACGCGTGACGCTCGGCATGAGCGTCAAGTGCCCGCGCTGCCATTCGCTGAACACCCGCGAGCTGGCGCGCTTCGGCTCAACTTCCTGCAAGGCGCTCTACACCTGCAAAGACTGCCTGGAACCCTTCGACTACTTCAAGGTGCTCTCATGACCGACCAAACCACACCAACTCGTCGCCGTGCCTCCTTCCACCGGCTGACCGTCTCCAACGTCCGCCGCCTGACCAAGGACTCCATCGAGGTCACCTTCGCGATTCCCGAGGAACTGAGCGAGGAATACGACTACGTGGCGGGCCAGTACGTGGCGCTGCGCAAGGAGATCCCGAACGCGGAAGGCGAGCTGCACGAGCTGCGCCGTTCCTACTCGATCTGCGCCGAGCCCACTGGCAGCGAGATCAAGGTCGCCATCAAGCGCGACCTGGGCGGCTTGTTCTCCACCTGGGCCAACGAAAACCTGGCCGCAGGCGACCAGATGGACGTGATGAGCCCTGCCGGCGCGTTCATCTCCAAGCACCGCCTGACCGAGATCAATGATCCGTCCAAGATCGACACCGCTGACCAGGACCGCTTCGTCGCGGTGGCCGCAGGCTCGGGCATCACCCCGGTGCTCGCCATCGCCCGCACCATCCTGGCCGCGAACGAGAACACCCGCTTCGACCTGATCTACGCGAACAAGGCAGCCATGGACGTGATGTTCCTGGAGGAGTTGGCGGACCTGAAGGACCGCTACCCGTCCCGACTGGCCCTGCACCACGTGCTCAGCCGCGAACAGCGCATCTCCCCGCTGCTCTCCGGGCGCATCGACGCGGACAAGCTGTCCACGCTGCTTGAGACCGTGGTTCAGGCGCCGAGCGTCGACGAATGGTTCCTGTGCGGACCGTTCGAGCTGGTGCAGCTGGTCCGCGACCAGCTGACCGGCATGGAGATCCCGGCCGAGAAGGTCCGCTTCGAGCTGTTCTCCACCGGCGAGCCGACCAAGCCCCAGGGCCATATCGGCCGCCCGGTCAACGTCGAAGAAGACGAGGACAGCTACGAGATCAGCTTCACCCTCGACGGCCTGCAGGGCGAGGTCAAGTCGCCGGTACGCGCCAACGAGACCGTGCTGAACGCGGCGCTGCGCGTCCGCCCGGACGTTCCGTTCGCCTGCGCCGGCGGCGTGTGCGGCACCTGCCGCGCCAAGGTCACCAGCGGCACCGTCACCATGGCGGAGAACTACGCGCTGGAGCCTGACGAGGTCGAGGCCGGCTACGTGCTGACCTGCCAGTCGCACCCGACCACCGAAAAGCTCAGCGTCGACTTCGACGCCTAGAAACGGGATGACTTCATGATCGAACTGACGATTGCCGACTCCATCGCCCGCGTGGTGCTGAATGCGCCGAGGAAGATGAACTCGCTGGACGAGGCGGCACTTGCCGAATTGTCCGAGGCCTATGACAAGGCCGCGGCGGCCGTGGAAACCGGAGAAGTCCGCGCCTTGGTGCTGACCGGCGAAGGCCGCGGCTTCTGCGCAGGACGCGACATCTCCGGGGTTAACCCGGCAGATGACGACGTCATCGGCTACCTCGAAGGCAAGGTGCAGCCGCTGCTGGAGAAGATGTCCAGCTTCCCGGCTCCGACCTTCGCCCTGGTGCAGGGTGCCTGCCTGGGTGTTGGACTTGGCCTGGCAGTCGCCACCGACGTGGTGTACGTGGCGGAAAACGCGAAGATCGGTTCGCCGTTCGCCAACCTGGGCGCGACCCTGGACTCCGGGGGACACTGGCTGTTCACCGAGCGCCTGGGTGCCCACCGCACTCTTGACATGATCTACACCGCAGAGCTGATTTCCGGTGCCGAAGCCGTGCGTTCGGGCCTGTTCTCCCGCGCCTTCCCGGCCGAGGAACTCGCCGAGCGCGGCGAGGAGATCATCGCCAAGGTCGCCCAGGGCGCTACCCAGGCGTTCGTCGCGTCCAAGCAGCTGGTGGCGGAAATCCGCGACCAGCGTGTGGGCCTGTGGAACTCCATGCGCACCGAGAACCGCGCGCAGGCGGCACTGTGCGACACCGTGGACTACGCGGAGGGCTTCAAGTCCTTCCAGGAGAAGCGCCCGCCGGTGTTCACTGGCAAGAAGTAAGTACTTGAAGCCAAGCGCCCGCCAGATTGATTCTGGCGGGCGCTTGGTGCATCAATAGACTTTCAGGCTGGGCCGCCGAGGCTGCCGTCCGTAAAGTTTTTTCTTGCAGGCCAACGCCGCCAAGCCGGCAACGAAATTGCCGACGCGCAGGTTGAACTTGCGTAGAACCAAGCACCCTGTTTCACAGTTTTCCCAGCTGGACCGCGCATGTACTGTGCATGACAACAACAGACTTCATGGCCGGTCAACGGAATCCGCACAGCGATGCTATCGATCTCGTGCGGGGACCAGTCGACAGCTTTGCGTTCTTCCATGGGTCGGTGCTCATCTTGGGCCCCTCAATACGCTGTTGTTCCAGTTCGGCATAGCAAGTATTGGCCAGGGGACGGCTGCGACTTTGGATGTTGAATGAGAAGCGGCCTGCCGTGCGAGAATTTTCGGAGCAACGACAAAACGTCCGCTGGATCTGATCCGGCGGACGTTTTGTCTTCGGGCGGGCTTGCCCGTTTAACGGGTATCGGTGTCTTCAAAAATCAGCAGCGTCTGGGTATCCAGCACGGTGGGCAGCGATTGCAGCTCCTCGAAAACCACCCGGCGCAGGTCCAGATTGTCCTTAGCGCGCACCAGCAGGATCACGTCGAAGTTTCCGCCAACCAACCCGATATGGTGCACCTCCGGGATCGAGGCCAGATGGTCGCGCAGTTCCCGCCAGGAGTGCTGGCGCAGCTTCAATGTCACGTAGGCACTGGCTTTCAGGCCGGTTTTCACAGGGTCGATGACCACCGTGTAACGGGTGATCACCCCTGCATCCTGGAGCTTGGCGATTCGCGAGTACGCATGGGCCCGGGAGACATGGACCTTCTGTGCGACCGTGGTGACCGACTGCCGGCCGTCGCTGGTGAGTTCGGCCAAGATCGCGCGGTCGACATCATCCAGTTTCAGTTCCGCGTCAGCGGTCATTAGTACTCCTTGCGAGCGGGTCGGACGAGTCATCGCCAAACCCATTTTCTTGATACGAATCGTCTACAAGTATACGCATCCCATGCTCAACTTTCCATGATTAGCGCCCGGAGTGGATACAGATTGCCACTGATACGCATAATTAGTTGCAAATGATGTTTGGGTGAAGCCAGTCACAGGTATGCGTGACGGGGGACCTTCGCAGCACTACGAAAGGTGGGAGAACATGAGCACCGATGCACACGCGGGTCGCATGACTGAAGTCAGCGACAAATTCGGTATCACCCCGGAAGACTACATGCTGCCAGCACGGCACATGATCAACCTTCTGGACCCGGATGGAACCCTCCGTCCACAGGACAAGCAGGGCACCGAACCGGGCCATGAGTACCCGTTGCCGAGCCCCGCTCGTCTCATGGAGGCCTACTCCGCCCTGGTGACCGGACGCCGCGTCAACGACCAGAACTCCGCCCTGGTGCGCCAGGGCCGCATGGCCGTCTACCCGTCGAGCCACGGCCAGGAAGCCTGCCAGGTCGCCGCCGCGCTGTGCCTCGAAGAAGGCGACTGGCTGTTCCCGACCTACCGCGACACCGTGGCCGTGCTGACCAAGGGCGTCGCCCCGATGGAAGTCATGACCAGCTTCCGCGGCGAATGGCACTGCGGGTACGATCCGAAGGCCTACAACTGCGCGCCGATGGCCACCCCGCTGACCACCCAGCTGCTGCACGCGGTGGGCGTCGCCCACGCGGCCAAGCTGCGCGGGGAGGACACCGTTGTGGTCGCCATGTGCGGCGACGGCGCCACCAGTGAAGGCGACTTCCACGAAGCGCTGAACTTCGCCGCGGTGTTCAACCTGCCGGTGGTCTTCTTCGTGCAGAACAACAAGTACGCGATCTCCGTGCCGTTCTCCCAGCAGTCCGCCGCCCCGTCCCTGGCCCACAAGGCCGTGGGCTACGGCATGGCCGGCGAACGCGTGGACGGCAACGACCTGATGGCGCTGATGGCAGTCATGACCCGCGCCGTGCGCCTGGCCCGCGAGGGCAACGGCCCGCTGCTGGTCGAGGCCCACACCTACCGCATGCAGGCCCACACCAACGCGGACGACGACAAGCGCTACCGCGAGGACGCCGAGGTCGCCGAGTGGAAGGCCAAGGATCCGGTCATCCGCATCCAGTCCTACCTGGACGACGCCGGGCTGCTCACCGAGCAGGCCACCGCGGAGATCACCGAGAAGGCCGAGGCAGTGGCCAAGACCCTGCGCGACGGCATGAACCAGGACGCGGACACCGATCCGCGCGAGCTGTTCGAGCACGTCTACTCTTCCAAGACCCCACAGATGGCCGAGCAGCAGGCAATGCTCGCCGACGAACTAGCCCGTGAGGAGGCCTAGCATGACTACCACCACTTCGCGGGTGAACCCGAACGTCTCCGACGCTACCGCCCGTGCAGCGGCCAAGGCCGCCACCGAGAACCAGCCGGTCACCTTCGGCAAGGCGCTGAACACGGCGCTGGCCGATGCCCTGACCGCAGAGCAGTCCGTGGTCATCTTCGGCGAGGACGTGGGAACGCTTGGCGGCGTTTTCCGCATCACCGACGGGCTCACCGCCCGCTTCGGCAACGAACGCTGCTTCGACACCCCGCTGGCCGAGTCCGGCATCGTGGGTATGGCCGTGGGCATGGCAATGAACGGCATGCGCCCGGTCATCGAGATGCAGTTCGACGCGTTCGCGTACCCTGCCTTCGAGCAGATCGCCTCGCACGTGGCCAAGATGCGCAACCGCACCCAGGGCCGCCTGCCGCTGCCGATGGTCATCCGCATCCCCTACGCCGGCGGCGTGGGCGGCGTGGAGCACCACTGCGATTCCTCCGAGGCCTACTACGCCCACACCCCGGGCCTGAAGGTCTTCACCCCGGCCACCGTGGCCGACGCCTACCTGATGCTGCGCGAGGCCATCGACTCCGAGGACCCGGTGGTCTTCTTCGAGCCGAAGAAGCTGTACTGGTCCAAGGAGCAGGTCAACCTCGAAGAGCTGGCCGCCCAGTACGAGGCCGGCAAGGCCGCGGAAACCGAGGGCAAGGCACGTATTGCGCGCGCCGGCTCCGATGCCACGCTGATCACCTACGGCCCGAGCGTCTCCACCTGCATGCAGGCCGCCAAGGTCGCAGCGGAGGAGGGCATCAGCCTGGAAGTCATCGACATCCGCACCATCGTTCCGTTCGACGACGAATCGGTGGCAGCCTCGGTGCGCAAGACCGGCCGCGCCATCGTGGTGGCCGAAGCCCAGGGCTTCGCCTCCGTGGCCAGCGAGATCGTTGCCCGCGTGCAGGAGCGTTGCTTCCACTCGCTGGCGGCTCCGGTGCTGCGCGTGACCGGCTTCGACATCCCGTTCCCGGCGCCAACGCTGGAGAAGTACAACCTGCCAAGCGTCGAGCGCATCCTTGATACGGTCGACCAGCTCCAGTGGGAGGCTTAAATTGAGCATTAAGACGTTCCTGCTGCCCGATCTGGGCGAAGGCCTGACCGAGGCTGAACTGGTGCGCTGGATGATCGCCGAGGGCGACTCGGTCATCGTCGATCAGCCCATCGCCGAGGTGGAGACCGCCAAGTCGCTGGTGGAGATCCCGTGCCCGTTCGAAGGCGTGGTCTCGACCCTGCACGGCGATGCCGGCCAGATGATGCTGGTGGACGAACCGTTCATCTCCGTGAACACCGGAGGCGGCGAGCCGGAAGCCGCAGCCCCTGCGGCCGCCGAACCTGCCGCCGAGGGCGCGCTGTCCTACCGTGAAGAGGAAATGGCCGGCACCCAGGTGCCGGAGGTGGCCGAAGAGGACGAAGCCAGCGGCAACGTGCTGATCGGATACGGCACCGGCGCCTCCAAGCCGAGCACCAGCCGCCGTCGCCGCCCGCGCGCAGGCATCACCACCGCGGCCGCGTCCAGCGAGACCTCCACGCAGGCCGTGCGCGTCATCAACCCGCTGGTGCGCAAGCTGGCCCGCGAGAACTCCATCGACCTCCACGCAGTGCGCGGCACCGGCCCCGAGGGCCTGGTCCTGCGTGCCGACGTGGAGGCGTTGATCAGCCAGGGCCAGCCAGCCGCAGCGGCCGCTGTCCCGGCAGCCCCGGCGGCAGCTCCCGCTCCGGCCGCCGCGCCGGCACCGCAGAAGCCGTCCGAGGGCGCTGCCGCAGGCGCAGACAAGCGCACCGGCCTGCCGGTCGCTTCCAGCCAGGTGCTCTCCGGCGTGCGCAAGACCATTGCCGCCGCCATGAGCACCTCGCGCCGGGAAATCCCGGAAGCGACAGTGTGGGTGGACGTGGATGTCACCAAGCTGCTGAAGCTGCGCGGAAAGATCAAGGAATCCGAGGGCCAGGCGCCAAGCATCATGGCGCTGATCTCTCGCTTCGCCGTGGCCGGCCTGCAGCGCTTCCCTGAGCTGAACAGCCGCATCGACGTGGAGGACGACGGCTCGCTGCGCCACACCATCTTCGACGGGGTCAACCTGGGCTTCGCGGCCCAGACCGACCGCGGTCTGGTGGTCCCGAACGTGCGCGACGCCCACAAGCTGAACGCCAACGAGCTGTCGGCCGAGTTCGCCCGACTGGCCGGCGTGGCCCGCGAAGGCAAGGCCGGGGTCTCCGACCTGTCCGGCAGCACCTTCACCATCAACAACTACGGGGTGTTCAACGTGGACGGCTCCGCGGCGATCATCAACTACCCGGAAGCTGCCATCCTCGGCCTGGGCCGGATCGTTGAGAAGCCATGGGTTGTCAACGGCAAGATCAAGGTCCGTTCCATCTGCGAACTGACCCTGAGCTTCGACCACCGTGTCTGCGATGGCGGCACCGCTGCAGGATTCCTGCGCTACGTCGCCGATGCGATGACCGATCCGAAGAAGGCCCTGTCTACCCTGTAGACGGCAGGAATCAGGCCCCGCCACCCGGGAAGTTTTCCCGGGTGACGGGGCCTTTTCCGTACCCTTTGGGAGGCTGCAGCCCGGGGGATTAATTGGCAAGTCAAGGCACATTTCCTAGACTTGAAGATGACTTATCCGGCGACCGGCCCGAGAACGGGGCGGAGCGCCGAAGCCGAAAGGGGCAGATCATTTCCAGCGAACGCGTTGAGGTCAGAAGCCGTACACCACTGATCATCCTGCTTTTCCTGCCCATTGCGGTGATCGCGCTGACCCGGACGCTGCTGGGGGCGTCGCTGCCCAGCATCACAGCGACCCACTGGTCCGACAGCGCCCTGCCGGACGGATTCGCCGACAGCGCGGTGTTCTTCACCGCCTCCATGACCTTCGCGATCCTCGGAGGCTTGGTCGCATGGGCATCGTTATACCTGACCCGCAAGCCACTGGTGCTGCTCGGGCTTCTTTTTGTGGGAAGCCTGATGGCTTGGACCACCGCAGGGGTCTATGTTTCCAGCTCTGTGCCTACGGCGCTCGCCGGTGATCCGACCCAAGCCGTAGCGGGACCCTGGATCTTCGCCAGCATCGCAGCGACCTTGGTCAGCCTTGTTCCTGTTTGGATCTGCGGGGTATTCCAGCAGTACCAGCTCAATCGCCAGAACAAGCGCCGTGACCGCTTGGCTAAGGTACAGGAGAAGCGGCAGGCAGCCACAGTGAAGGCCCCGCCGGCGGCTGAAATCGCACTAGGTGATGAATTCAGCGAGACAATGAACGCCCCCGGGTGGTTGTGGCTGCTAGGACTTTTCATGGCGGGCATGGGTATCTTCATGATCTTCATGAGCACCACTGAAGGTGGAGACATCGTCAGCTTCATCATGGGAATCGCCTTCATCGTCCTGCTCACCCCGCTGGTCCTCGGGCTGGCGAGGATCCGCGTGACGGTGGCCGGCGGAAGGCTACGCGTGTCCAGCGCCCTTCTGGGGTTCCCGTTGCGCACCATCGAGGTCAAGGACATGGAATCGGTCCTCGCCGAGGAGATCCAGCCCATGGAATGGGGCGGCTGGGGATGGCGCTTCTTCCCCGGCGGATCCGCCGTGGTGCTGCGCCGCCATGAAGGGCTGGCCGTTGAATTGAAGGACAAACGCCGCTTCGCGGTCACCATCCCTCGTTCCGAACAGGCCGCCGCCCAGCTGAACGCCCTGATCGCCCAGGGTCGCTAGCCGGTACTGCGGCGGATCAGATGCGGGCCGGGCCGATGACAACGGAGCGCAGCACCAGCCCCGAGATCAGGGACGCAGCCACCACATGCACGATGCCCAGTACCGCATAGGCCAGCAGCAGCTCCTGCGGGACCTTCTGGATGTGCGGGTGGGGCAGCAGATAGGACAGCAGCAGCACCAGCACCCAGACGACCAGGCTTAGGACGCCCAGGCTTCGCGACCAGCTGGTCTTGCTGACCTCGCCGCTCAACGGCTGGATGCGCTGCAGCACCGCGCTGGCAAGGACCATCCAGAACGCTGCGACCAGGAAACCGGCGGCGATATCGCTGGGACGGTGCCAGCCGCACACCAACGTGGCCACTCCGGCCGCCGTGGCGAAAACCCACGCGACCAGCTGAACCACAGGCCGCAGCGTCGGCGGCGAGACCAGGTACATCAGTCCCATCGCCGCGGCGGCGGCCGTGGTGTGTCCCGAAGGGAATGAATTTCCCGAGGTGCCGAAGTTGAAATCTGGGCGGATCAGGATCAGGTGCTTGAGGATCTGCGTGGTGGCCATGGCGGCACCTGCAGCAGCAACCGCAATCACCGCCCGCAGGAATCTTCGGTCGCGGATGACGCGGTAGAGCAGGAACACCGTGGCAATGGCTCCGCAGATCAACGGCAGGAAATCGAGGAACTGGCGGACCGGGTTGCCCGAATTGGTGGACGGCCACCACTGGGACCACACGGTGAAGCCCACCTGGTCGGCCCACTGGCCGGCGCGCATCTGGACAAAAAAGACGTACTCGACAATGAACAACGCCAGCAACAGCAACCCGCCGGACCACCACTGCACGTGGCGCGGCTTCAGGGTGGCGGAATGGCGGCTCATATCTCTAGCCTGTCATAACTCACGTGCTTCAATGCATGCTTTGGGCATGTAACTATCGCCACCATGGCTAGGCTGGGACTATGAACTTTCCCCTGCCTGCCCTGGAAGAAATCCTCGCCCACAGCCACGTAGTCCAGCTGCCCATGCAGGTGAGATTCCGCGGGGTGACCCAGCGCGAAGCGCTGCTGATCGAAGGACCGGCGGGCTGGGGAGAATTCTCCGCCTTCTTGGAATACGGTCCGCAGGAAGCATCCCGCTGGCTGGCCGCCGCCATCGAAGCCGCCTACCAGCCCTTCCCGCAGCCGCTGCGCACCAGCATCCCGGTTAATGCCACGCTGCCGGCCGTTCCGGTCGGCGAAGTCGGCCGCGTGCTTGAACGCTACGATGCGCCGCACACCATCAAGATCAAGGTGGCCGAGCAGGGGCAGAGCGTAGATGAGGACCTTGCCCGGGTGGCCGAAACCCGGCGCTTGTACCCGCAGGCCGCGCTGCGCGTGGACGCGAACATGGGATGGGACATCCCCACCGCGGTGGCAGCGCTGACCCGGCTCAGCGACTTCGATCTGCAATACGCGGAACAGCCGGTGCCCGGCATCACCGGACTGGCCGAGGTCCGCGCGCGACTGCGTTCCGCGCGGATCGACCTGAAGATCGCCGCGGACGAAGCAGTGCGCAAGCACACCGATCCGCTGGAAGTCTCCCGGCTCGGGGCCGCCGACCTGATGATCATCAAGGCTCAGCCGCTGGGAGGCATCCAGACCGTGCTCGACATCGCTGCGCAGGCCGAACTCGATGTCGTGGTCTCCAGCGCCCTGGACACCTCTGTGGGCCTGGCTCAGGCCGCCGCGCTGGCCAGCGCCCTGCCCGAGCTTCCCTATGCCTGCGGGCTGTCCACCGGAACCCTTTTCGCGGACGACGTGACCGACGAGCCGCTGCTGGCTACCGCCGGGTACCTGCCGGTGCGCCGCGTGAAGCCGCAGCCGCACAAGCTGGCCAAGCTGCATCCGGGACAGGAACGCGAGGCCTGGTGGCACCAGCGGGTGCGCGACTGCTACGCGCAGCTGTTGGAGAACTAGGGGAGCCGCACCCAGAATTATCCTCGTGTTAACCTCCAGTACGGCTTTTGACCACTTCGGGATGAAAACCTCGAATCGCTTCACCCCCTGACGAGCGAGCCACACCGAGGAAGTGACGGATCAATGAATCCCACCCGTACCCTGCTGCCGATGCTTGGCCATACCCGCGGCGGACGTTCCGCAGCGACCTGCCACTTCAAATGCGGGGATGCCTGCGTCAAGCCGGACTGCAACAACTCATCCAACGCGTACTTCCGGGACATCGCCGACTCCGCGCTCTCCCGCCGCCAGATGCTTGGGCTCGGTGCCATCGGTGCCTCCGCACTGGTCGTCGGCCCGCAGCTGTTCGGCGCCCCGCCGGCATCCGCTGCTGAAGTGGCCGTCGCCGGCAAGCACGGCTCCCACGGCGGGAAGCTCGGTTTCCAGGCCATCGACCCGGTCTCGCGCTCGGTGGACACCATGACCGTGCCCGAAGGCTACGGCTGGCACAGCATCATCCGCTGGGGCGACCCGCTGTTCAAGCGCTCGCCGGAATTCGACGCGCAGAATCAGACCGCACGCAAGCAGGCCGAGCAGTTCGGATACAACTGCGACTACCTGGACATCATCGTGGACAAGTACTCCGGCCGCACCGGCGTGCTGGTCGCCAACCACGAATACACCAACGAAGACATGATGTTCGACGCCGACTGGTTCGAGGCGAACAAGGACGAAGCCCGCCGCATCGCCATGAACGCCCACGGCTTCAGCGTTGTCGAGGTCTCTCGCAAGAAGAACGACAAGAAGTGGACCTACGTCCAAGGCGGCGAACGCAACCGCCGCATCACCATGCAGACTGAGTTCACCGTGGACGGGCCGGCTGCGGGCAGCGACCTGCTCAAGACCGCAGCGGACCGCACGGGCACCAAGATCCTGGGCACCTTGAACAACTGCGCCGGCGGCACCACTCCGTGGGGCACCGTGCTCTCCGGCGAGGAGAACATCGACCAGTACTTCCGCGGCCGCGGAACCGCCGAGGAAGCCCGCTACGGCATCGCGGCCAAGGCCACCGAACGCGGCTGGGAAGACACCGACCCGCGCTTCGGCCTGCACCATGAAGGATTCGAGAACGAGGCGAACCGCTTCGGCTGGGTTGTCGAGATCGATCCGCAGAATCCGAAGTCGATCCCGGTCAAGCACACCAATCTGGGCCGCTTCAAGCACGAGGGCGCGAATGTGCGCATCGCCAAGAACGGCAAGGCCGTCGCCTACTCGGGCGACGACTCGCGCTTCGAATACATCTACAAGTTCGTCTCCTCGGGGACCTACCGCAAGAACGACCGCCGCCACAACATGACCCTGCTGTCGGATGGCGACCTGTATGTCGCGAAGTTCGCCGGCAACTCGCCGGCCGCTGAAATCGACGGCAGCGGGGCGCTGCCCTCGGACGGTGCCTTCGACGGCACCGGCACCTGGCTTCCGCTGGTGCGCGGCGGCAAGTCGATGGTGGACGGCATGAGCGTGGAAGAAGTGCTGGTGTATACCCGTCTGGCCGCCGACAAGATCGGCGCCACCAAGATGGACCGCCCCGAAGACGTGGAGCCGAGCCCGGTCTCCGGCAAGCTGTACGTGGCGCTGACCAACAACTCCGACCGCGGCAAGGCAGGCAAGGAAGGCGCCACCGAGCAGAACCCGCGCGTGGCAAACCGCGACGGGCACGTCCTGGAGCTGACCGAAGCTGGCAACGACGCGACGGCCACCAAGTTCACCTGGAACATCCTGCTGGTGGCGGGCGACCCGAAGGTCAACTCCTCCACCTACTTCTCCGGCTATCCGGCGCAGAAGGTCTCCCCGATTTCCTGCCCGGACAACCTGGCCTTCGACTCGGCGGGCAACCTATGGATCTCCACCGACGGCGCCCCGGGCACCATCGGCTACTCCGACGCGCTGCACAAGGTGACGTTGACCGGCAAGGACCGGGGCCGCGTGGAGCAGTTCCTCGCGGTGCCCACCGGGGCCGAGACCTGCGGCCCGGTGATCCATGACAAGGACGGTTCGGTGTTCGTTGCGGTGCAGCATCCGGGCGAGGGCGGCAGCTTCGCCCAGCCGGCGTCGCTGTTCCCCGATTTCGTAGCCGCTCCGGGCAAGGTGAAGAAGGGCCAGTTCTACGGCCCGCGGCCCAGCGTGGTCCAAGTCTTCACCGAGCGCCAGGGCAACAACGGAAACGGTCACGGGCATGGCCACGGCAACGGGCACGGCAAGCACTAGCCATTTCCGGTGACAGGCAGGCAGCGGTGGGAAGCGACAGGCTTCCCGCCGCGGTCCGCGTCCCGGGATGGACCTCCGGGTACCGGGCAACCGGCGACTCGATAGACTTGGAAAGATGCTTTCCGGCCAAGACTAGAGGTGACTGAACGCGTGAGTGCGCAGCAGGATGGACAACGTGCCATCACCACGGCCCGCGAGGTGCTCTCGGCACTGATTGCCGCAGGAATCAGAGACCTGGTGATTTCTCCCGGTTCCCGCAGCGCCCCGCTGGCCTACGCCGCGGCCGAAGCCGAAGCCGCAGGGAAGCTTCGGGTGCATGTGCGCATCGACGAACGCTCGGCTTCTTTCATGGCGCTGGGACTAACCCAGGCCACCGGCGCGCCCACTGCCATCGCCGCCACCAGCGGCTCGGCCATCGGCCAGATGCTGCCCGCCGTCATGGAAGCCAACCACACCGGCACGCCGCTGCTGGTGCTCTCGGCCGACCGGCCGGACGAGCTGCACGGAACCGGCGCCAGCCAGAGCACCCGGCAGAAAACGTTGTTCGGCGAGCACGTCCGTGCGGCGCTGAACGTGCCCGCCGGGGATAGTCCGGCACCTGCGCTTGATATGGCCCTGGCCGCGCTGCGCGGCAGGGGGCAGATGCCTGCCGGCCCGGTGCAGCTGAACCTGCAGTTCCGCGACCCGCTGACGCCTGAAGACGACTCCCGAGTGGAGACCCAAGCCTGGACCGGCATTGAGCCGGGGGACTGGGCAAGCGCAGGAACCCAACTGTCCGGAGCCGCCTGGCCGCAGCCCACCGACGCCGCCGTGCGGCGCACAGTGGTTGTCGCCGGACACGCTGCGGGTCCCGAGGCGCAGGCTTTTGCCCAGCACCTGGGGCTGCCGCTCTTCGCCGAGCCGTCCTCCAACGCGCGCTTCTCCGCCCACGCCATCCGCCACTACCGCCCGCTGATCGCGGTAGGTCTTGAGCGCATCGAACGCGTGGTGCTGTTCGGGCGTCCCACGCTCAGCCGCCCGGTCGGCCGGCTGCTCGCCGCAGCGCACATCGACTCGGTGATCTGGGAACCGGCTCCTGCCCCCTGGTACGAGGCCGGGCGCCGGCGCGAAACACCCGTGGCAGATCCCCAGCAGCTCGTTGACTTCGCCGGCACCGCACCCCGGGGCTGGCTGGAAGGCTGGCAACAACTGGATGCGCAGGCCCAGCCGATCCGCGCAGCACTGCAGGAACCCGGAACCCTGGACGGGGCCGCAGTGGCGGAGGAAATCTGGAACGCCCGCATTCCGCAGCTGCTGCTGGGGTCCTCGAACATCGTGCGCGACTTCGACCTGGCTGCGGATCCCAGTGTGGCGGAAGCCAGCACCTGCCATGCGAACCGCGGATTGGCCGGCATCGACGGGACCATCTCCACGACCCTGGGCCTGGCGGCAGGCAGCGGGCAGCGCACCGTGGCCGTCATGGGGGACATCACCTTCGCCCACGACGCAAGCTCGATGCTCTGGACCCTGGGCGAGCAGAAGCCCACGGTGGACGTTGTTGTCTACAACGACGGGGGAGGAGCGATTTTCTCCACACTAGAGCACGGCCAGGTGGACGAGTCCCGGCGCTACGGCAATAGCGTGGAGCGGCTGTTCGCCACGCCCCAGCAGATGGACCTGAGGGCGCTCGCCGAAGGCTACGGCTGGAGCTACCACCGGGTGCTCACCCGCGCAGAACTCGGCTCGCTGCTGTCTAGCGGCACCCCCGGGGACTTGCGGCTGATCGAGATCCCGGCGAGCCGCCAGGCACTGCGCGCGCACCATCTGGAACTGAATAAGCGCCTGGGCGAGCTGCCCTGGCCTGCGGCCTGATCTGGACCCGGAACCGCCCGGACGCGGCGAAGCCCCGGCAGGCGAACTGGCTGATGGCCAGGATGCCTGCCGGGGCTTCGGCGATTCCTATCTCCGGGGGAGGACTAGATATCCACGTGGGTAGGGTCGAGCACGCGGCGCAGGAAGTCCTGCGTTCGCGGCTGCTGCGGATTGCCGATGACCTCGGCCGCAACGCCCTCCTCCACCACGACGCCGCCGTCCATGAAAACCACGCGGTCGGCGACCTCCTTGGCGAAGGCCATCTCGTGGGTTACCACCAGCATGGTCATGCCCTCGCGGGCCAGCTTCTTCATGATGGCCAGCACTTCGCCCACGGTCTCCGGGTCCAGCGCACTGGTCGGCTCGTCGAAGAGCATCAGGGTCGGTTCCATGGACAGCGCGCGGGCGATCGCCACGCGCTGTTGCTGGCCGCCGGAGAGCTCGTCCGGGTAGCGCCCGCCGAAGTCGCCCAGACCCACACGTTCCAGGTTCAGCTTCGCGGTGGCCTGCGCCTTGGCCTTGTCGCGCTTGAGCACCTTGATCTGGGCTACGGTGCAGTTCTCCAGCACGGTCAGGTGCGGGAACAGGTTGAACTGCTGGAACACCATGCCGACGTTCTGGCGCATCTTGTCCAGGTTGACCTCGGGGTCGGTGGCCTCGAAGCCGCCCACGTGGATGGTGCCGCCGTTCGGCTTCTCCAACAGGTTCACGCAGCGCAGCAGGGTGGACTTGCCCGAGCCCGAAGGGCCGATCAGGCAGACTACCTCGCCGGGCTTGACGTTCAGGCTGATGCCCTTGAGCACCTCGTTGCTGCCGTAGGACTTGCGCAGGTCCGAGATCTCCACGCCGGCGGCGCGTTCTGCCATCGAGTTGTTGGTCGTGGTCATTTTCGGTCCTTTCTAGCGCTTGGTCCGAGCCGAGCGGGATTCAAACTTCCGGGCTACCAGGCTCAACGGGATCGTGATGACCAGGTAGAACAGGCCGGCGGCGACCAGCGGGGTGATGCCGGCGTCCAGCGACTGGATGCCATCGCGGCCGAATTTAGTCATTTCGTACTGGGCCATCGACGCGCCCAGGATGAAGGCCAGCGAGGAGTCCTTGGTCAGCAGGATGATTTCGTTGGTCATCGGAGGCAGGACGATCTTAAACGCCTGCGGGATCACAATGGTGACCATGGCGCGCCAGGCAGGCATGCCCAGCGAACGTGCCGCTTCGGTCTGCCCCTTGGGCACTGCCTGCAGGCCCGCGCGCAGTGTCTCTGCGATGTAGGCCGAAGATACCAGCCCCAATGCCAGCATGATGTTCACCGGCTGCGGCCAGGTGGTGCCGAAGGCCTGGGGGAGGCCGAAGCCGAAGGCCAACAGCACCAGGATGGCGGGGATGCCGCGGAAGAATTCAACAAAAGCGGTGGCGAACCAGCGGTACGGGGCGAAGGACGCCATTTTCATCAACGCCAGCAGCAGGCCGACAACCAGGCCGAAGGCGAAGGAGATAACGGTGTAGAAGATGGTGTTCTTCAAGCCGACAATGATCATGTCCGGGAACATCGGGCCCAGCTTCTCGAAGGAGAAGAAGGCATAGCGGGTCTTTTCCCAGTCCAGGGACAAGACCACTGCGGCGATGATCGCAACAAACAGGATGATCTGGATGGTTTTGCTCAGGCGGGCGCGCTGACTCGTGGTCATTGCCATGGTGTACCTCTCATAAAGGTCGCGGGGGCCGCCGCAGCGCCCGGATCAGGGCGTCGCTAGGCCCCCGCGTCTAAATAGTCCGTTAGCGACGAGGACTTACTTCTCGCCGAACCACTTCACGGTCAGCTCTTTCATTTCACCCGAGTCGGTCAGGCGCTTCAGGGTGCCGTTGACCAACTCGAGGGTGGCGGCCTGCTCCAGCGGCACTCCGACGCCCAGCTGCTCGCCGGTCTTGAAGTCGGCGACCACCGCGTAGCCCGGCTTGTCCTTGATCGCGTAGCCGAGCACCGACTGGTTGCCCAGCAGCGCGTCAACCTGGCCGGCCAGCAGGGCCTGGGTCTGCAAGCCCGCGTCCTCGTAGCCCACGATGTTGCTCAGGCCCTGTTCCTTGGCGTACTTCTCGCCGGTGGTGGCCTGCTGCACACCCACCTTCTTGTCCTTGGCCGTGGCCAGATCGGTGATGCCCGAACCGTCCTTGGAAATCAGCACCAGGTCGTCATCCATGTACGGGGTCGAGAAGTTCATCTTCTTGGCGCGCGCATCGGTGATGGACAGCGAGGAAATGGCAATGTCGCACTGGGACTTGAACAGGCCGGATTCGATGGAGTCGAAGCTTGCGTCGATGACGTTCAGCTCAACCTTGGCATCCTTGGCGATTTCCGCGGCGATGTCCATGTCGAAGCCGACGTTCTTGCCGTCCTTGACGAACTCGAATGGCTCGTAGGGGATGTCGGAGCAAACGGTGAGCTTGCCTGCGTTGAGGAAGGTCGGCCCACCTGCGGCGTCTGCCGAAGGCTCGGCCGAACCGCTATCGGAGCCGCAGGCGGTCAGGGCCAGAAGTGCCACGGAAGTTGCTGCCAGGGTGGTGGCAAAACGTTTTTTGGTCAGACGCATAGGATCAAAACCTACTTTCGGGTAATGCGAGTGGATCATTGCGTACGCACAATCATAACCACGCTACAACGAGGATGAGATTCACCTCACACACGTGTCGGGGAGCATAAGTAAAACTTGTGCTCAAATCCCGACCACTACCTGACCAGCACGAGGAAGCCGGCTAGGGCACTACTCGGCGCCCAGCGCCTGGCGCATCGGGCGCATTTTTGCCCATGACTCGGCCAGCTCGTCTTCGGGCACCGAGCCGGGAACGATGCCGCACCCGGCGTAGAGGCGCATGTGGTTTGCATCCTCCAGGATGCCTCCGCGCAGCGCGATCCCGAATTCGCCGTCGCCGCGCGAGTCCACCCAGCCCACCGGGCCGGCGTAGGGTCCGCGGTCCAGGCCTTCCAGCTGGCGCAGCACCGCTCCGGCCTGCTTCGTGGGAGTGCCGCACACCGCGGCGGTCGGGTGGAAGATCTCCGCGATGTCCAATGCTGAGGGCAGCGCCCCGCGCTCGTCCGGGCGCAGTTCGGCGCGCACGTCGCTGGCCAGGTGCCAGACATTGGGCAGCTGCAGGATGAACGGCTCGTCCGGGGACTTCATGCCGTGGGAAATCGGGTTCAGCGCTTCGGTCAGCGAATCGATGGCCAGCTGGTGCTCGTGGCGCTGCTTGGGGTCGTCGAAGAGCCGGCGCTTGGCAAAGTCCGGGGCGTCAGCCCCTTCGGTGGCCCGGTCCAGGGTGCCGGCCAGCACGCGGGCCTCGGCCAGTCCGTTGGTGACACGCACCAGCATCTCGGGGGTGGCGCCCACCAACCCGTCCACCGAGTAGGTCCAGCAGTTGCCGTAGCGTTCGGTCAACGCGGTCACGACATGGGACAGGTCGATCGGTGTGGTGCTGCGGGCCATGATGTCCCGGGCGAGCACCAGCTTGGAGATGCCTGACTCGCTGAACGTGCCCAGCGCCTGGCGCACCGCGTCAAGGTAGGCGCCGGCGGTCAGCTGTCCGCTGGTCAATTCGATCTCGCCCTGGGTCGTCGGGGCCAGTGCCGCTTCGTCCTTAGCGGCCCGGGCGCGTTCCAGCGCGGAGTCGAGAGTCAGGCCAGCCAGCTGTTCGGCGCTACCGGTCACCGTGATCCACGACTTCTCGTCATCCTGCCCCAGCACGATCTGGGGGATCACCAAGCGCGAGTCGAAGGCGCTGGTGAAGGAGAAGGCGAAGGACCCGAACGCGATCAAGCCGCTGCCGGGCCGGTTGATCGGGTCGGTGATCTGCGCCTGTGAGAGCAGCTGCGCGAACCAGGTGCGCGCCTCGACGAAGCGCTGTTCGCCGCGGGTAGTCAACCGCGCGGCGGTCCCGAATCCCACCAGCCCGCGTCCGCGCCGCGTCCAGACCATGCTGCCGTGGCGCAGGGAATCGGAGATGAGATGCTCGGAGGCACCTTCGTACTCGAAGGTGATGCTGGTTAACGCTGGTGCCGAGGCATGAAGGCCGCTGGCGCCGAGAACGGACGAATCTGCAGACATGATAGGGCTAAGCCTACCGCGCAATGACCACCGGCGACTGGAGGAGGTGTCCGCTGTCACCACGCCGGATGCAGCTGTGACTTTCAGCGGGTTGCGCCGCGCCATCGCGCGCGACCCGGTAAACTCGGTGTTGACCAGTTTCGCGGCCCATTGCCATGCCATAAAACGCGGCAAGCGCCGGTCTGCGAGCGTTCAGTGGAACGCATCGGATAGAGTGAAGTGATGTTTGTGCGCCACCAGCGCGGGCAAGCAGTCCTCGTTCAATGCGATGACCAAGCCGATGAAAGATAGTAAGCCGTAAAACAGTGACTGATTCCAAGAGCAACTGGACCGCAGCCGGACACGAGGTGTCCGACTCGATTGAGCTGAATCCTGAAACCGCAGTGCTTGCTGCGGCCATCAATCTTCCCTCGGGCTTTGCACTGATCGCCGAGGATCCCGAATTCGGACCTGCCATCTCCATGGGCATGGCCAAGGTGGAGAAGCTGCTGCGCGATGCGCTGGCCAACTCCGACCCGTTGATTGATGCCTCAAGCCGACACCTGGTGGAAGCCGGCGGCAAGCGCGTGCGCCCGCTGCTGGTGCTGCTGACTTCCCTGCTGGGCGGCGGCGTGACCGACGAGGTCATCAAGGCCGCCGCCGTGGTCGAGCTGACCCATCTGGCAACCCTGTACCACGATGACGTCATGGACTCCGCGCCGATGCGCCGCGGCGCTCCCACCGCCCATGAGGTCTGGGGCAACTCCGTGGCCATCCTGGCCGGAGACCTGATCTTCGCCCGCGCTTCAGTCTTCGGCGCCGACCTGGGCCCCGAAGCGGTGCTATGGCAGTCGCGCACCTTCGAGCGCCTGTGTCTGGGCCAGCTGCACGAATCCATCGGCCCGCGCGAGGGCGACGACGCCATCGCCCACCACATCCAGGTGATCAGCGACAAGACCGCCTCCCTGCTGGCGACCTCCGGCGCTTTCGGCGCCCGCTTCGGCGGCATCCCCGAATTCATCGAAGTGCTGCGCGAGTACGGCGAGAAGGTCGGTGTGGCCTTCCAGGTCGCGGACGACGTCATCGACATCGCCTCCAAGGAAGCCGACTCGGGCAAGACCCCGGGCACCGACCTGCGCGAAGGCGTGCCGACCCTGCCGGTGCTGCTGCTGCGCCAGGCCGCCGAGAACGGCGACGCCGCCGCGCAGGCGGCCGTCGAGCTGGTGGATTCGGACCTGACCAGCGACGAGGCTCTGGCCAAGGCCGTGGAAGCCGTCGCCGCCCATCGCTCCATCCAGGACGCCTGGAGCGTGGCTCGCCGCTGGGCTGACGACGCTATCGAGGTGCTGGCCCCGCTGCCTGAAGGCACCGTGAAGAGCGCGCTGATCTCCTTCGCGGACGCCGTGGTGACCCGCGAAGCCTAGCTCCGGCGAACCGTCCAAGCAATGAAGTCCTGCACCTCCCGGAAGGGAAGTGCAGGACTTCGTTGGTTTAAGCCGCGGTTTTCAGCACCGCAGGTCGGACTCGTAGAGCCGCTGCGGGTGTTCGTCGCTGAAGAGCGCCGCGCGCAGCTGCTCGGCCTTCGCGGCGCGGTCCTCGACAGGAACCCGGTGGCGCAGCTGGCGGTAAAGCTCGTCGTCCCAGTACCGCGGGAAGACATGCTGGTGGTAGTGCCAGACATGCTGGTTCCCGGCAGGCTCGTTGTGCTGGCGGGTGCTGGTGCCGTCCGGATTCCACGCCAGCTTCATGGCCAGCGCGATACGCCGGGTCTCGCGCATGATCGCGGCGCCGATCTGCTCATCCAGGTCGTACAGGGATTCAAGATGGGCTGTCGGGATGATCATCACGTGCCCGCCGAAGTTCCCGAAACCGTCGCAGGCCATGATCGCCGCGACCTGGCCGGTCTGGTAGATCATGTCCGTCGGGGCGCACAGGTTGTCCTCGCTGAAGGGCAGGTTGTTGACCAGCTCGCAGAACGGGCACTGGTAGCCGTGCGGTTCGTGGGAACGGTAGAGCACTAGTCCTCCAGCTCGGCAGCTAATTCCTCGAAGACCCAGGCGAACATGTCCAGGGTGAATTCGCTGAAGGTGCCCTCCTCGCTGACCCAGTTGCCCTTGGCGTTGTTGCGGCGGTAGACAATAGGATCCGGCACCTCGAGCTGGGACTGCTTGAAGCCCCACACGAACTTCTCTTCCTCGTCCTCGAGGAACAACAGGTAGCCGTCCTCGATTTCCAGCTCTTCGGGATCGAAGAAGTAGTGATAGGCCTCCATGAAATCGTCGTTGTTGCCCAGGGCGAGGTAGAACTCCTCCAGGACAAAGGGGATCTGGACCTTGGCCTCGGCCAGGCCGTCTGCCAATTCCCCGGCGCTCAGGCCATCGGCTTCGTTCCACTGGTCCTCAAGGTATTTCGGCACGAGTGAACGGAACTTCTCTAGAAACATGTCAGCCATGCGTTAATCCTATCCAGAACTAGCGCAGCTCAAGTGCACTGAGCGCAATCCATAGTTGGACCCGGTCACTGGTGACGTTCGGGTCGTAGCCGGAGAGCTCGGCAATTTGCTGCATGCGGTAGCGCACGGTGTTGCGGTGCAGCCCCATCGATTCGGCCACCGCTCCCACGGAGCCGTCGCGGTTCAGGTACTCGCGCAGGGTGCGCATCAGCCCCGAGTCGTGGGAGGAATCGAAATCCTGGATGGGGCCCAGCGCCTCGGCGGCCAGGTCCTGCAAGGGCACGTCGCGGGCGGCCAGCAGCAGGGAGGTCAGCGAGAGCTTGGTGGGGACATTGACGCGTTCGCCGTGGCGCAGCGATTCCAGGGCCTCGAAATAGCTCCAACGGATGCCGGTGGTGTTCGAGTAGCGTCCGCCGTAGCCGACCTTGGCGGGGATGCCTGCGGTGGCCAGGTAGGTGTCGAGCCGGTCGATGGACAGCTGCACCTGCTTGTACGCCACGATGACCACTAGCCGGTCCTCGACGATGGCGGTGACCTGCGAGGCGAGGTCGGCGGGCAGGGGGAGCGTCTGCAGCCTGTCGGCTTGGCCGCTGGCCTGCACCAGCACCACCGAGTGCTCGCGCTGGGATTCCAGGCCCAGCGCGCCCAGGCGGACCGCCGCGTCCGATCCGGACAGCGCTCCGGAGGCAAGGTCGGCCAGTACCTGCCCGTTGGCCAAGCGCCGCGAGGCGCGCAGCCGGGACTTGTTGGTCAGCTCCAGTCCGATCAGCGATTGGGCGTATTCCACGATGGGGTCCCGGGTGTAGGGCTCGGCAATGTGCAAGGTGCAGCGGTCGCGCAGCCCGGTGGCCACCGGCAGCTCGTGCCAGGCTCGCCCCGGATCGAAGTCGCCGCTGATCACTTCGCCGTGCAGGCTCAAGGCGACTTCGGTGCTCAGCATCTTGGACAGCTCGGTGAGCATGCGGTCCAGATCCGAAGACAGCAGGGATTGGGCCAGCTTCTGGTGGGCGCGCAGCAGGTTCTCAACACGCTTGACGTGGTCGGCGTTCAGCGCTTCGGCAATTAGGCGCGAAATCGCCGCGAAAGGAGTTTTATAGGGCACCTCGATGACCGGCAGGCCTACTTCCCGGGCGGTTTCAAGTACCGGACCCGGTACGCTTTCGTGCTCCAAGCCGATACCGAACCCCAGCGCCACCACATCGTTTGCCGCGAGCGTGCGAACGAAATCGATCTGCGCCGCGGCCGACTTCTGGCGGACTCCGGTGGTCAGCACGATCTCGCGGCCGGTGAGGAATTTGGAAGGGTCCAGAAGCTCAGTCACCGCGCCCCATGTGATCGCGGTCTCCAAGGAGTGTGTAGGATCAGTCAAAGCCTTTAAACCAAGCTCGTCATGATCCAGCAGTCCGCGTAAACTAATTGCCATAGGTTCATTCTATGGTGCGTCTCGTGCTGCAACGATTTGCGCAAAATGCTCAAAAACTTGCGCGAAAGATGCCGAAAAGTGACCACATTGCGAAATTTTTGCGCTAGCTTAGTGACATGAGCTCTCAATCATCTACTCAGGGCGCTCCGCTCGCATCAGACAAGCGTGAGACTTTCTCGTCACGCAAACTCTTCATTCTCTCCGCGATCGGTTCGGCCGTTGGTCTGGGAAATATTTGGCGTTTCCCCTACGTCGCCTACGAAAACGGCGGCGGCGCATTCCTCATCCCTTACCTGGTTGCCATCCTGTGCGCCGGTATTCCGCTGCTGTTCCTGGACTACGCAGTCGGCCACCGCTACCGCGGGTCGGCCCCGCTGTCCTACCGCCGCGCGAATCGCAAGGCCGAAGTGCTCGGCTGGTGGCAGGTCCTGATCTGCTTCATCATCGCCATCTACTACGCGGCCATCATTGCGTGGGCCGCCATGTACTGCTGGTTCTCCATCACCAAGGCCTGGGACAAGAACCCTGACGGCGCTGGTGGATTCTTCATGAACGACTTCCTGAAGGTCCAGGAAGAAGTCACCGTTGGCTTCGACTTCGTCGGCCCGGTGCTGATCCCGATGTTCGCCGTCTGGCTGATCGCCATCGTGATCATGGTGGCCGGCGTGAACAAGGGCATTTCCCGCGCCAACGCCATCTTCATGCCGCTGCTGATCATCATGTTCCTGGTCCTCGTGGTCCAGTCGGTCTTCCTGCCCGGCGCTATCGACGGCCTGAACACCTTCTTCACCCCGAACTTCGAAGCGCTGAAGAACCCGAGCGTCTGGGCTGCTGCGTTCGGACATATCTTCTTCTCGCTCTCCGTGGCCTTCGGCATCATGGTGACTTACTCCTCCTACATGAAACGCAAGAGCGACCTGACCGGTTCCGGCTACGTGGTGGCCTTCGCCAACTCGAGCTTCGAGCTGCTGGCAGGCATCGGCGTGTTCGCCGCCCTTGGCTTCATGGCCTACAACGCGAACTCCAGCGTGGACGAGGTCGCGGTCAGCGGCATCGGCCTGGCATTCATCGCCTTCCCGACCATCGTGTCGCAGGCGCCGCTGGGTTCGGTCATCGGCGTGCTGTTCTTCGGTTCGCTGGTCTTCGCCGGCTTGACCTCGCTGATCTCGATCCTCGAAGTGATCGTGGCGGCGTTTCAGGACAAGCTGGGCTGGCGCCGTGCACCGGCGACCCTGATCGTGACCATCCCGGTCGCGCTGATTTCCCTGGCGCTGTTCCCGACCACCACGGGCCTGTACCTGCTGGACACCATGGACGCGTTCGTGAACCAGTTCGGCATCCTTGCCTGCGCACTGGTCATCGTGATCGTCCTCGGCGCCGGCCTGGGCATGCTCCCGAAGCTGGCCAAGCACCTTAACCGCCACAGCTCCATCAAGGTGGGCACCGGCTGGAAAGTTCTGGTTGGCGGCGTCGGCCCGGCAGCGCTGGGCTACATGCTCATCAACGAAGTCCAGACCAAGATGGCCGAGCAGTATTCCGGCTATCCGGCATGGTTCAACGGTGTCTTCGGCTGGGGCATGGCCGGTGCGCTGATCGTGGGCGCAATCATCTTGTCCATGGTTCCGTGGAGCAAGAAGTCCAAGCTTGATGACCCGGAATTCCACCAGCACAAGAAGAACGTCGAAGCCGAGGAAATTCCGGAACCCGCAGGAAAGGAATACTGACAATGAGCGCACTGGCGATTGTCTTCATGATCATTTCGATGCTCACCATCTGGGGCGGCCTGGCCCTATCCCTCATCCACCTGTCGCGTCACCCGGAGAAGACCGATGACGACGTGATCGAGCCGGCACACTCGCTGTAGCCTCGATTCACGGCAGCACCAGCGCGGCTCCCGTTCCTTCGCGGAACGGGGGCCGCGCTTCGTCTGTGCACTTGCACTACCAAGCCGGCAGCTCCTTGTGCTGAATCCGGTAGTGCAACGTTTCGCGCCAACATATTCTGCTACTAGAACTTTGCATTCCTCGGCGGATGCAAGAGCCATAGTGAGAGGAAAAGCTGGTGGACGTTACCTACCGCATTGAACAGAAGCGCAAGCTCGAAGGCCCATTCCCAGGCCCCAAGTCTCAGGAGCTGACCGCTCGCCGCGCCAACGCGGTGGCAGCTGGCGTCGCCTCGACCCTCCCGGTGTACGCTGCAGACGTTGACGGCGGCATCATCGTCGACGTGGACGGCAACCAGCTGATCGACCTCGGCTCCGGCATCGCCGTGACCACCGTTGGCGCCTCGAACCAGGCAGTGGCCAAGGCCGTCGCCGAGCAGGCCCAGCGCTTCACCCACACCTGCTTCATGGTCGCCCCGTACGAGGGCTACATCGAGCTGGCAGAGAAGCTTGCCTCCATCACCCCGGGCAGCTTCGAAAAGCGCGCCGCATTCTTCAACTCGGGCTCCGAGGCAGTGGAGAACGCCATCAAGGTGGCCCGCGTGGCCACCGGCCGCCAGGCAGTGGTTGCCTTCGACCACGCCTACCACGGCCGCACCAACCTGACCATGGGCCTGACCGCCAAGGCAGCTCCGTACAAGCGCGGTTTCGGCCCGCTGGCGCCGGAGATCTACCGCATGCCGATGAGCTACCCATACCGCGAAGAGAACCCGAACATCTCGGGCAAGGAAGCCGCTGAGCGCGCCATCCTGGCCATGGAGAAGCAGATCGGCGGCGACCAGATCGCCGCGATCATCATCGAGCCGATCCAGGGCGAGGGCGGCTTCATCGTCCCGGCCACCGGCTTCCTGCCTCGCATTGCCGAATGGGCCAAGGAAAACGGCATCGTCTTCGTCGCCGACGAAGTCCAGGCCGGCTTCGCCCGCTCGGGCTCCTGGTTCGCCTCGGACATCGAGGAAATCGAGCCGGACATCATCACCGTGGCCAAGGGCATCGCCGGTGGCATGCCGCTGTCGGGCATCGTGGGCCGCGCCGAACTGATCGACGCCGTGCACGGCGGTGGCCTGGGCGGCACCTACGGCGGCAACCCTGTTGCCGTGGCAGCTGCGCTGGAGTCCATCAAGTTCATGGAGGAGCAGGACCTCTCGGGCCGCGCCCGCGAGATCCAGGAGCAGTTCTTCACCCGCTTCACCGCGCTGCAGAAGGACGTCCCGGCAGTGGGCGACGTCCGTGGCCGCGGTGCGATGATCGCGCTGGAATTCGTCAAGGCCGGCGGCAAGCAGCCTGACGCAGCCGTAACCAAGGCCATCGCCGACGAGTGCCTGGCCCAGGGTGTCCTCATCCTGACCTGCGGCACCTACGGCAACGTTGTCCGCCTGTTGCCACCACTGGTCATCGGCGACGAGCTGCTCACCGACGCGTTCGACGTTCTGGAAGCAGCAATCCGCAAGCACGCCGCCTAATTGGCAGCGAACGGATAAACCCACCCCAAACGGCATCCCGCACAGCTCGCGCTGTGCGGGATGCCGTGCATTAACCGGGGGCTTCCCGGCCTTCCGCGTCGCACCCGCGCGGGCAGGCACCCGGCAGGGCGCTGCAGGGGACCTGCCGGCCGCGAAGTGAAGCAGCACGGGACGGGTGCGCTGGAGCGACCAGAAGGCCTCAAGAAGCGGGGCAGACGGTTCAGCTAATGAACAAGGCCCGCAGCTGCTTTCCCAAAGGACTGGGAGAAGCTGCGGGCCTCGCTGTGCGCGGAGGGAGCCTTAGACGAGCTGCTTGGGCTCGGGCATGGTGCCGGCCTTGGGCGCGCGCAGCATGTCGACCAGGACGATGATGACGGCGACCCAGACCAGCCCGAATCCGATCCAGCGTTCCACCGGCATCTGCTCGCCGAAGACCAGCAGTCCGAGGATGAACTGGATCAGCGGAGCCAGGAACTGCAGGGAGCCGACGGTGCTCAGCGGCAAGCGCCGGGCAGCCCCGCCGAAGAGCAGTAGCGGCACAGCGGTAATGATGCCGCTGGCGGCCAACAGGAGCACCGTGGCCGGGTCGGCCGCAAACAGGGCCGAGGAGTCCTCCATGGCTAGCCAGCCGATGAACACGGCGGCCAGGGGAGCGAGCCACAGGGTCTCCATGGTCAGTGTGCCCAGCGCAGTGCCGCTCTGGCCCACCTGGTTCTTCACCAGGCCGTAGAAGCCGAAGGAGAAAGCCAAGCCCAGGGAGATCCAAGGAACCCGGCCCAAGCCGATGGTCAGCACGATCACCGCGAGGCAGGCGAAGCCCACTGCCACCCATTGCAGGGTCCGCAACCGTTCCTTCAGCACCAGCACGCCCAGTAGGATCGCCACGATCGGATTGATGAAGTAGCCCAGCGACGCCTCCAGCACGTGTCCGGTCAGCACCGCCACCGCGTAGAGCACCCAGTTCGCCGCGATCAGGAAGCTGGCCAGCGCCAGCTGCCGCATGGTCTTGCCTTCCTTGAACATGGCCGCGAACTGGCGCATCTGCTTGGTCGCAAGCAGCAGCAGGACGCAGAAAACCAAGGAGAACACCACTCGGACCGCAACGAACTCGAAGGCCGAGATCTGCGGGAGCATGAGGAAATAGACCGGGAGCAGGCCCCAGATGAGGTAGGCGGTGCTTCCCTGGATCAAGCCGTAGCTGTGCTGCGAGCGGATGGGGTTCACGGTGCGTGGTGTCATGCGGCGGATCGGCTTTCGAACAGGGAGGACTGCGGTGAGCCCGGAAACTTCTTATCAAGAAGTGGATACAAATCACACGCTATAACATCGAGCCGTGCGCGGCGTTCCCCGTTTCGCTTCATTAACCGCCGGCGTTGCCAAGATCACCCTGCCGCGGCGCAGGTTTTCTCCCCGCAGCGGAACGGTGCGGCGTTTCCGTACGTTGACTAGACTAGGAAGACTAAGTACGAATTCATGACTAGGGGAGTACGCCATCGTGCATGGACACAACAACGGATTCAAGACGGCCCTTTTGCTTGGCGGCATGTTTGCGTTGCTCCTGGCAATTGGCTCCCTGATTGCCAACGGCACCGGCAACGCCAGCTTCATCTGGATCTTCGCCCTGATCGGCGTGGCCACCACCGCGTACGGCTACTGGAACAGCGACAAGATCGCGCTGCGCTCGATGCATGCCTACCCGGTGACCGAGGAGCAGCAGCCGGAAATGTACCGGATCGTGCGCGAGCTGTCGATGAATGCCCAGCAGCCGATGCCGCGCCTGTACGTTTCGCCGACCGCCTCGCCGAACGCGTTCGCGACCGGACGCAACCCGGAGAACGCCGCGGTGTGCTGCACCGAGGGCATCATGCAGCTGCTCAACGAGCGCGAGCTGCGCGGGGTGCTGGGCCACGAGCTGATGCATGTCTACAACCGCGACATCCTCACCTCCTCGGTGGCGGCGGCCATCGCCGGCGTGATCACCTCGCTGGCGCAGTTCCTGCTGTTCTTCGGCGGCGGAAACAACAACGAGAACCGCAACGTCAACCCGATCGCGCTGATCGCGCTGTCCCTGCTGGCTCCGATTGCCGCGTCGATCATCCAGATGGCCGTGAGCCGCACCCGCGAGTTCGACGCGGACGAGGACGGCGCCAAGCTGACCAACGACCCGCTGGCCCTGGCCAGCGCGCTGCGCCGGCTTGAAAGCGGCATCAGCGCGGCCCCGTTGCCCGCCCAGGATCAGAAGCTGGTCAACAGCTCGCACCTGATGATCGCCAACCCGTTCGGTTCGAAGCTGAAGCAGATGTTCTCCACCCACCCGCCAATGGACCAGCGTATTGCGCGCCTGGAGTCCATGGCCGGCGGCCAGCAGTACTAAACTCCGGTATCGCACCGGTTAGATGGAAATAGGCGAGGAGCCCCGGCTGGGGCTCCTCGCCTAGGTCGTACCGCAGCGGTGGACGCTTAGCGGTAGTTGATGAACTGGAGGTCGGCTTCTTCGAAGTCCTTCAGCAACGCGATGATGCTCTGCAGGTCGTCGCGGGACTTAGAAGAGACGCGCAGCTCGTCGCCCTGGATGATGGACTTGACACCCTTCGGGCCCTCGTCGCGGATCAGCTTGTTGATCTTCTTGGCGACATCCTGGGCGATGCCCTCCTTGATGGCGGCTTCGATGCGGTATTCCTTGCCCGAGGCGAACGGCTCGCCGGCGTCCAGGGACTTCAGAGAGATGTTGCGCTTGACCAGCTTGGACTGGAAGACGTCGAGGACTGCCTTGACGCGCTCTTCCGAGGCGGCCTTCATGAGGATCTTCTCGCCGCTGAAATCGATCTCTGCCCCGACGCCCTTGAAGTCGTAGCGCTGCTGGATCTCTTTTTGGGCCTGGTGCAGCGCGTTGGCTACTTCCTGGCTGTCCACCTTGCTGACAACGTCAAAACTGGAATCGCTAGCCATGTGAATACTCCTAGATGTAACGGTTCAGATTCGAGTCCAAGACTACCGGGTTTGGGCCCCGAAAACCGGCTGTGATCAGGGTTACAGCAAAAAGACCCCTCTCGATTTCACATCACTGAAAATCTCCTGTAGAGTTATTTCTCGTTCCGACAAGAACAAATGTTCCCAAACGGAGCGACTCGGCAGATTACCCGAGTGGCCAAAGGGGGCTGACTGTAAATCAGCTGGCAACGCCTTCACTGGTTCGAATCCAGTATCTGCCACAAATAACTCCCAGATCGAAAGATCTGGGAGTTTTTTGATTAACCGGAAGCTATTCCCGAAATGGCAAAGGTTTGTTAAATCTCCCATTTCTGGGTATTCACCGCGCTCGTCCGCTACCGTGTAAGCATGGCAACTAAAAATGTGAGCGAAAACGATTTCGCGCAGCTGATCGAAGAGAACGACATTGTCCTCGTGGATTTCTGGGCTGCGTGGTGCGGCCCCTGCCGCCAGTTCGCCCCAGTGTACGAGCAGACCTCGGAGAAGTTCACCGATGTCGTCTTCGCGAAGGTCGACACCGAAGCAGAGCAGGGCCTGGCCCGCGCCGCCAACGTCACCTCCATCCCGACCATCATGGCCTTCCGTGAAAAGGTCCTCGTGTTCTCGCAGGCAGGCGCACTGAACGCGAGCCAGCTCGAAGACCTGGTCACCGCGGTCAAGGGCATCGACATGGGCGAGGTCCACGCGCAGATCGCCCAGGAAGCCGCCCAGGCGGAATCCTAAGCACCTACGCTTCGGGTTCTAGCGCTCCCGGTGATCCAGCGGCGCATAGCGGGGCCCGAAGCTTTGCTTCCGTTCGCCCGAAAGCTGCAGCAGGCGAACCACTCGCTGCCGATGCGGAGCGAACGGAGCAAGAAGTTCCATCATTCCGGCGTCATCCACACGCCTTCCGGTGAGCACCTGGCCCACGAACGCGGCCAGATGGAAATCTCCCACCGAAACGAAATCCGCCGAACCGTGCGAACGCTGCAGCGTCTCGGCCACGGTCCACGGACCAATACCCGGCAGCGAGAGCAACGCAACCTCCAGAGTCCCGGGTTTTCTCGCCGCCGGCTTCGCCGCGTCAATCGGCTGACCGGCCCACCACTGGAGGCTTCCAGCCGCCGCCGCTACCTGGCGCAGGGCAGTTGCCCGCTTCTGGTCCACGCGCGCGGCCTGCCAATCCCAACGATTCATCGTAGCGATCTGGGCCGCACCTGGGGCGATCCGCAGCCCATCGGGCACCGGTCCGGGCGCCGGCCGACCCTTATGGCGGATCAGCCAGCGCCATGCGTAGTTCGCCTCGATCCCCGTGACTCGCTGCTCCAGCACTGCGCCCAGCAGATGCTCGAAGATCCGGTTGGTCCGCGGCAGGACGACGTCCCGGTGCAGGGTGCGGGTATGCTGCACGATCTCCGGCAACGTGGCGCTGAACTCCGGAGCGTCGAAACCGCTCCAGTCATCGCTGGCGCCCAGTAGATCCGGGGCGCAATCCACGGCCCAGTGGGCGCCGGGACCCCACCCCTGGAATGTTGCAGGCGCGTTAAGCGTGGGCTTGAGAATTCGCAGGGAGGCGTCGCCCGCCGGCGTCGTGAACGCCAACCAGGCCTCGGAAGCGGACAGCCGGATGGTCGGATCGCCCAGACCGCGGCGCAGAACACCTAGCGACCTGCCCAAAGAGACCGGTCCCTGCGGGGCGTAGGTTCCGGTGACTGCGTCCTGGTCCAATTGCATGCTCGGCTGCTTCCTTTCCTTATGCCGGCCCGCCGCCGTGCGGCCCGTGTTAACACCGTGGATGGGCGTGCGGGGACTGCGTGACGTTAAGCTACGAACGGCAACGACAAGTGTGACACCCGCCG
The DNA here is from genome assembly GCF_003633665.1 of Arthrobacter sp. AG1021. Classification (NCBI taxonomy): domain Bacteria; kingdom Bacillati; phylum Actinomycetota; class Actinomycetes; order Micrococcales; family Micrococcaceae; genus Arthrobacter; species Arthrobacter sp. AG1021. The sequence continues at coordinate 235,252 of NZ_RBLB01000006.1, forward strand.
GTAAAGTTCTTGACATGAAGTATGCGCCTACTGTTTTGGACCTGATCGGCAACACACCGCTCGTCAAGCTCAACCGCGTGACCGAAGGCGTCAAGGCCACGGTACTCGTGAAGCTCGAATACCTGAACCCGGGCGGCTCCATCAAGGACCGCATCGCGCTGAAGATGATCGAGCGCGCCGAGCAAAGCGGCGAACTGAAGCCCGGAGGCACCATCGTGGAGCCCACCAGCGGCAACACCGGGGTCGGCCTGGCCATGGTGGGGCAGCTTAAGGGCTACAACACCGTCTTCGTCACCCCGGACAAGGTCGGGGAGGAAAAACGCGACGTGCTTCGCGCCTACGGTGCCGACGTCGTGGTGACCCCCACGGCGGTAGCTCCGGATTCTCCTGAATCCTACTACGGGGTCTCCGACCGCTTGGTCACCGAAATCGACGGCGCCTACAAGCCGGACCAGTTCTCCAACCCCGGAGCCCCGGACAGCCACTTCGAAACCACCGGACCTGAAATCTGGACCGACACCGACGGCAAGCTGACCCACGTGGTGATCAGCGCCGGCACCGGCGGGACCATCACCGGCACCGGGCGCTACCTCAAGCAGATTTCCGCCGATCGCGCCTCCGGCCCGGTCAGGGTCATCGCCGCGGATCCGGATGGCTCGGTCTATTCCGGCGGCACCGGCCGCCCGTACTTCGTCGAAGGCGTCGGCGAGGACATGTGGCCCGGCAACTACGACTCGGCCGTGCCCGACGAGGTCCAGGCGGTCACCGATGCCGAAGCCTTCGCCATGACGCGCCGGCTGGCTAAGGAAGAAGGCTTGCTGCTGGGCGGCTCCTCCGGCATGGCCGTGGCTGCGGCCCTGCGTATCGCCAAGGACCTCGACGAAAACGACGTTGTGGTAGTCATCGCCCCGGACGGCGGCCGCGGCTATTTGGCCAAGATCTACAACGAATCATGGATGCTGACCCAGGGCTTCACCGGCGAGCAGAACTCAGAGCTGCGTCGCGTGGCCACGGCGTTGGCGACCGAACCGGTCATGACAATTGGCCCGGACGCCACGCTGGCCCGGGCTGCCGCGTTGCTGCGCGAATCCGGAGCCGACGCGCTGGTCGTCGCCACGGCGCAGCTTCCGGCCCGCATCGGCGAGGTCCGCGGGGTCGTCGGCGCTGGCCAGCTCACCGAGGCGCTGCTTGCCGGGGCCGCTCCGGACAGCACCTTGGCGGACCTGGAATCGCTGCCGGTCCCACTGCTGGGAGTGGGGGAGAGCCTGGACCGCGCACGCCAGTTGCTGGAGCATTGCCCCGCCGCGCTGCTGACCGAAGACGGCGAGGTTGTCGCCGCACTGACTTCATCCGACCTGCTGGCCTATGTCACCCGCTAGAGATTTCGCAAAGGACACACTTTCAATGACTGAAAATCCCCAGGGATCCAACACCCGTTTCGTCCACGCCGGCCAGGCCTTCGAACCGGTCACCGGCGCCGTGGTGCCGCCGCTGCACTTTTCCTCGACCTACGCCCAGGACGGCATCGGCAACCTGCGCGGTGGCTACGAGTACGGCCGCGGTGGCAACCCGACCCGCGACGCGCTGCAGGCCCAGCTGGCCGCCGCCGAGCACGGCACGCACGCCTTCTCCTTCGGTTCTGGACTGGCCGCCGAGGATTCGCTGATCCGCGCCATCCTGCGCCCCGGTGACCACATCGTGCTGGGCAACGACGCCTATGGAGGAACCTTCCGCCTGATCGACCGCGTGCTGGGTGCCTGGGGCATCGGCAACACCCCGGTGGACATGGGCGACGATGCGGCGCTGGCCGCGGCCATCGAGAAGAACAAGGCGAAGCTGGTGTGGGTCGAGACCCCGTCCAACCCGATGATGAAGATCACCGACATCGCCAAGGCCGCGCAGATCGCCCACGCGGCCGGCGCGCTGCTGGTCGTGGACAACACCTTCGCCAGCCCGTTCCTGCAGCAGCCGCTGACCCTGGGCGCGGACATCGTGGTGCACTCGACCACCAAGTACATCGGCGGCCACTCCGACGTGGTCGGCGGCGCGGTGATCGTCAAGGACTCCGAGCTGGCCGAGAAGATCGGCTTCATCCAGTTCGCCGTCGGCGCGGTCTCGGGTCCGATGGACGCATTCCTGACCACCCGCGGACTGAAGACCCTGGGCGTGCGTATGCGCACCCACTCGGAAAACGCCGCGCAGGTGGCAGCCTGGCTGGGGGAGCGCAAGGAAGTCGAGCGCGTGCTGTACCCGGGCCTGGAAAACCATCCGGGCCACGACATCGCCAAAGCGCAGATGAGCGGCTTCGGCGGCATGGTTTCCGTGCAGTTCGCCGGCGGCGAGGCCGCGGCCCGCAAGGTCGCGGAAAGCACTCGCCTGTTCACCCTGGCCGAATCGCTGGGCGGCATCGAATCGCTGATGAACTACCCCTCGGAAATGACCCACGCCTCGGTCAAGGGCACCGAACTGGCAGTTCCGGTGAACCTGCTGCGCCTCTCGGTGGGCATCGAGGACGCCGCGGACCTGATTGACGACTTGGAGCGGGCCTTCTCCGCGCTATAGCCGAGGCAGGAGCCCCGCGCCGGAGGAAAACCATCCGGCCGAGAACTGAAAATGCGCGCTGAGCCCGTCTCCGGGTTCAGCGCGCATTTTCGGTCTTTTCTCTGGTGCCCGGAGGCCCGGGTGCTGCGAGGCGGAGTGCCCGTCAGCGCGGAGGCACCGGGCCGCGTTTGCGTGGCTTGGGGGAGACCACCTTGAAGTAGCGGTTGCTGGCCGGCACCCACATCAGCGCGACACTGAACAGCACAATGGCCGCCAGGATCGAATAGCGTCCCATGCGCAGCACCATGGGCAGCGCCGCGATCAGCCCGACCCAGGTCAGCTGGGCCCGCGCCGAGCGCTGGCCGAGAAACAAGCGGTAGGCCAGAACGCCGAAAGCGACGCCGGCCGCCAGCAGCAGCGCAACCAGCGACATGGCCGCAAGGTCCAACGAACCGCGCTGGGTCTGCTCGTAAACCAGGAATGCCCCGAAGCCGAGAAAGAGCACTCCGGCCAGTACCCAGAGCAGCTGCGAGATGAGCAGCCCGCCGGGGACCGGCTCGTCCGGACGCCTTGGAAAATCACGAATATTCACGGTTTCAAGCCTACTGGGTGAGTAGCGGTGCCCGATCTCACACACCCCTGGCGCTGACAAACAGGGGCAGGGTTCGTTAGCATTAAGTGTTCGCGAACATCAGGGTATCCCTTGCATCTGGCCCAATTTTTGAGGTTAGAGCCTTCTCGTGTTGTATCTCCGCAAAGTGTGTGCGGGTCTTTATGTCATAGGGGAGCGCTTGATGAGCGTGACTTGTTTTCTGACTGTGTAGCCTTGCGTCGTTTCTTTGGGGACGGCTAGGCCTATTCCCCTAACGAATGAGGTAATTCTTCGTGTCTTCTGACATGCCCGTAAACACTGCCGACACCCAGACCACCGAGGAACCAACGGTTACCTTCAGCGAACTTGGTCTTGATGCCCGCGTGCTTGCTGCACTGGCCGACCTGGGCTACGAAAAGCCGTCGCCGATCCAGGCCGCCACCATTCCGCTGTTGCTCGACGGCCGCGACGTTGTCGGTCTGGCCCAGACCGGTACCGGCAAGACCGCCGCTTTCGCATTGCCTGCGCTCTCCCGCATGGCAGAGCTGGCCGACCTGAACGGTCCGGCCACCACCCCGCAGATCCTGGTTCTGGCACCGACCCGCGAGCTCGCGTTGCAGGTTGCCGAGGCTTTCACCTCCTACGCCAAGTACCTTCCTGACTTCACCGTGTTGCCTGTCTACGGCGGTTCGCCATACGGCCCGCAGCTGGCCGGCCTGCGCCGCGGCGCACAGGTTGTCGTTGGCACCCCGGGCCGCGTGATCGACCACATCAACAAGGGTTCCCTTGACCTGTCCAACCTGCAGTACATGGTGCTGGACGAGGCCGACGAAATGTTGCGCATGGGCTTCGCCGAAGAGGTCGACAAGATCCTGGAAGCCACCCCGGAAGAGAAGCAGGTTGCCCTGTTCTCGGCCACCATGCCACGCACCATCCGCCGCATTGCTTCAGAGTACCTGCGCAACCCGCAGGAAGTCGCCGTCAAGTCCAAGCAGACCACCGGCGCCAACATCACCCAGCGTTACCTGCAGGTCATGGGCGCCCACAAGCTGGACGCCATGACCCGCATCCTCGAGTCCGAGGAATTCGACGGCGTCATCGCCTTCGTGCGCACCAAGATGGCCACCGAGGACCTCGCCGACAAGCTGAAGGCCCGCGGCTTCACCGCTGCAGCCATCAACGGCGACATCCCGCAGCAGCAGCGCGAGCGCACGGTCGAAAACCTGCGTTCGGGCAAGATCGACATCCTGGTCGCCACCGACGTTGCCGCCCGCGGCCTGGACGTCGAGCGCATCTCGCACGTCGTGAACTTCGATATCCCGCACGACACCGAGTCCTACGTGCACCGCATCGGCCGTACCGGCCGCGCAGGCCGCAAGGGCGACGCGATCCTCTTCATGACCCCGCGTGAGAAGTACCTGCTGCGCGCCATCGAGAAGGCTACCCGCCAGTCGGTGACCCAGATGCAGCTGCCTTCCCTGGATTCGGTGAACAACCGCCGCATCCAGAAGTTCACCGACCGCATCGATGCAACCATCACCGGCCAGGACCTGGGCACCTTCCGCGAAATCGTGGAGCAGTTCGCCGCCCAGCACGAGGACCTGGACCACCTTGAAATCGCTGCGGCCCTGGCCCTCATGGCCCAGGGCGGCCGCCCGCTGCTGATGACCGAGCCGGTCATGCCACCAGCCAAGAAGGCCCGCCTGGAGCGCGACCGCGCAGACCGTGGCGATCGCGGAGAGCGCGGCCCACGCCGTGGCAAGACGGCCGCCGAGGGCAACGCCATGTACCGTCTGGCAGTTGGCCGCCGCAACCGCGTGCAGCCGGGTTCCATTGTTGGCGCACTGGCCAACGAGGGCGGCTTCAACTCCTCGGAAATCGGCGGCATCGAGATCCGTTCGGACCACACCTTGGTCGAGCTGCCAGCCGAGCTGAGCAAGGACCAGTGGCGTGCACTGTCCAACACCCGCATCGGCGGCGAGCCGATCAACCTGGAGCTGGACTCCGGCCGCAAGCCGCGCCGCGATGACGACTCGGATCGCGGCGGTTACCGCGGCGGACGTGGCGGCAGCTTCAACGACCGCAAGCGCTCGGGCGGCTTCCGCGGCGATGACCGCCGTGGCGGCGGCGACAAGCGCTTCGGCGGACGAGGCAAGGATCGCTTCAGCGATTCGGCTCGTCGCCGCGACTACTAAGCCGCCAGTGGCTTAGCCAGCGTGAACTGAGAACCCCTGGGAAAGACCGCAAGGTCATACCCAGGGGTTCTTCGCATCCCGGGGCTTGCTTGGCGCCGCCGTAGCCAAGAACTCGCCATGATGTGGGAATGCCTGGTCTCCGGCGTCTTGAGGGGCCTCAGGGACACCAGAATGCCGAACGTGGCCCCACGGAGCCGCACGAATTCCTGAAAGGCCGTCAAATCCGCTCTGGCGTGCGAAGAGGTGATTCATCGGCGGCGGGGAATGAGTGGCAAACGCAGCCATCCTACGCTCAAATCCAAAAGGCTCAGGGTAAGCAACGCCCGAGCGTGGGTTCGCTGGCCAAAGCCTGATCAGTACAACCGGGGATGCAGTGCTTGATCCGAGGGGTGATGACTGGCAACAGCGCGAGAACCTTGCAAGCGGCCGGAAAGGTCTTGAAGGATTGCAGAGCCATGCGTAGTTCAGTGATTTGGACTCCGACTAAAGCGCTGTGAATGCCAGGACGCGAAGCCCGTTAAAACGGCAATGAATATCACAAGAAAAACGCAGGGAAACGAAAAGAGAGACAATCTGAATTCAGATTGTCTCTCTTATTTCGAGCCCCCTGCCGGAATCGATCCGGCGACCTCGTTCTTACCAAGAACGCGCTCTACCACTGAGCTAAGGGGGCAACGAGTAATAACTTTACACAGCTTTCGGTTGATTGCAAAATCCTGAGCGGATATGTCGTTGAGGTCACATCATTCCTACTCAGGATGGTATTAGCGACGCTAGCACCGAAGAGATGTGAGGTGGCGGAAATTATGGCGATGTGCCACGTCGCTCCGCCGGCATTCAGGCGGTGGAGCCGGATTGCCAGGAGTGGGTCCCTGTGGGTGGGGTGCTGGAAAGAATCGCGACCAGCGATGATTGGGTGCGGCCCGTGACCTTTATTGGGTCGCCCGTTCGCCGCGGGCAGGAGCTGGAGATTTTATTATCGGGTGGCAATTATTTGCCAATTTATCGACCCCGAAACGGCCGTGAGCATCGTCACTTACGGTGTTTTTGTCCCATTCTTCGTCCCGCGCCGCCTTGCGGTGATCGGTATTCTCTACCTGACTTGGGTTTATTCATGATTCCGGGTGGTGATCCCGGGGGTGGTTGGCGATTTTTGTTTCCACGAAAACCCGTGTAGAGTATTTACTCGTTGCCCCCTTAGCTCAGTGGTAGAGCGCGTTCTTGGTAAGAACGAGGTCGCCGGATCGATTCCGGCAGGGGGCTCTGAGTGAGAAGCGATCTTGGCTTCTACTGGAAAGCTTCTCACTTGTGGCGGCGTAGCTCAGCTGGTTAGAGCGCACGACTCATAATCGTGAGGTCCCGGGATCGAGTCCCGGCGCCGCTACAGCAGTGAAACCCCGGAAACCCAACGGTTTCCGGGGTTTTTGTGTTCCCGATCGGGCCGTTCACAAGCCCGGGTACTCAGATAATGCCTCCGAAAGTGATCCGTGGGTTCAATGGAGCCAAACGCAGTTCCCGTGAAGCCACCCGATGAATGAGAAAACGCGGATCGGCTCAGTGCCGATCCGCGCCTATCCATCCTAGTTTTGTTTCCTTGGCGACTCGGTTGGTTCCTCAGGAATACCTTGCTGGGCGATCATCAATAATTCCTGCAAAACGGAATCATCGAAACCTCGATCATCCTCGGACTCCGTGCTGTTGACATCGTGGCCGTGGACTTCCGTGTGCAGCCTTTGCATTTTCATGTCCAGGCTTTCTGCGACCCGTGCCGCCTCGGCCAGCTCTTCGACAAGATGCTCGGGCACGGCGCCTTCGTACTTGTAGAAGATCTTGTGTTCGAGCGTCGCCCAGAAGTCCTGCGCAATGGTCCTGATCTGGATTTCCACGGTGATATCAACCGGCCCCTCGGAGAGGAAAACCGGGATCTTCACGATGGCATGCAGGCTTTTGTACCCGTTGGGCTTGGGATTCTTGATGTAGTCCTTGATCTGGATGACTTCCAGATCGCTTTGCGATGTCAGCGTATTGAGCACCTTGTAGATGTCTTTCACAAAACTGCAGGTGATGCGAACGCCGGCGATGTCGCTGATATTTTCGCGGATTGCCTCAAACGTTGGAGTGATGCGCCGCTGGGCGACTTTCCGCATGATGCTTTCCGGCGACTTGACCCGGGAGGTGACATGCTCGATGGGGTTGTACTTGTGCAGGTACAAGAATTCCTCGCGCAGAATCGACACCTTGGTCAGGATTTCATCGACCGCAAACTGGTGTTCCATCATGAAGCGCTGGAACTGGTGATGGAAAGTTCGAGCCATGTTCTGGAGTTCAGGGTTGTTCATCGCTGCGGTACGCAGTGCCACAGGGGGAGGGGACGGCCTGTCTGAGCTTTGAGTTGAAATCTCTATCACCTCTGAATATTCAATGTCGCGAAGTCGGGGCACGCGTCTGTATGTACCTCCAGAGTAGAACGCAGTCCTAAGAAAATGGACAGAACCCCGGGTATACCGACCGAAAACCATCCGATGCCTACCAGAGTCGACGCGGTTCCGGCACAACTGGAACACTGCCCAACGAGCTCTGCAATGTGAGCGCCTACGAAGCGGTGAGCGGAGTTCCATGAATCAGGTGGTACTGGCTTAGGCTTGAATGCGACTCTTTTCTTGAAAGGCCTCCATGGAATTCCCCAGTGAATCACGACAGCTCTGCCACGGGATCAGCTTTTCCCACTACGAGCCGGCGCCAAGCCTGAGCCTCCGTCGCGGTTCACAGTGGATCCATGAGTCCTTGTCCAAGAATCGAGCCCTTCGCTTGCAAGTCAGCGACCTGAAGTTCTGCCTGGGCTATATCACCATGAACCCTGACGGCGGTCGCAACAATTTCCCCTGCCCGAAAAACAAAGCTGTACGGACAGGCAATCAGTGCGACCAGTGTCGGAGACTTGACCACTCCAAATTCATGCACCACTTCCATACGACCGGCGAAGCGCCGGCGGGGATGCGAAAATATTTGGAACAGCCGCATTTCCTCTACGTGGCAAGCTTCGCCCATGGAGCCACGAAGGTCGGCACGACCTCAACCCAGAGCAAATGGAGCCGCCTAGCACAGCAGGGTGCGGTCGTCGCCCGCTACATCGCTGGCGCGGGGGACGGCGCGGCCATCCGCGTGCTTGAAGATCTCATCACCGAACACGTGGGACTGGGCCAGCAAGTGCGGCAGAAATCCAAGGTGAAGGGGCTGACAAGCTGGGAACTGACTTTGGCCAGCCTCGATGACATCAACCGTGCAGCGGCCGACAAGGCCCGGGACTTCCTGTCTGCACAACGCGGGCTGGAGACCTATGGCATCGAACTTCGCGATGAGCTGTGGGAGCACCCGGAGTATGCGCAACTTGTGGTCGACGCCTGGGACGCGCATGCGCTGCATCCGTGGGATCAGAAGATCGCAGACAACCAGTTCAACGTCAGGGTGCGCGGAGTTCTGGGGCAAACCATCATGGTCGACAGCGGCCCGTCGACAACCCTGAGGCTCATCGACGCGGCGGAACTCAAAACCCACGAATTGGGAGTTGCCGATGAACATGGCGACTTCCATGAAGAACAGTCTGCGCTGTTCTAGGTAATCGAGGCTAGGGGGCCGAATCCGCCACGGCTGCGGCTTCGGCTAGGCGCGCCAGCTGCAGATCTTCGATACAGAGCATGAGCACGCTGTTGGGTTTGTTGAAGCAATAGAGTTCAACCCCGCAAGTCCCGATCGTCCACCTTGCCGCGGGCATGGCTTCGGTTCCCCAGGTTTCCGTCGGAGGAGAAAAGTACGTTGACAGTTCCGTCCGGAGCTCGGCGAATTTTTCCAGAACCTGCGGATGCTGTTCCGATGGCTGCGGGTACAGGAATAAGGTGATCAGCACGAGAGAACCCCGGAACGAACTCCAACGAGCATCCACATCGGCCCCCAACGGAACTTTCAGCACCCAGATGCCTCCGATGTTCTCCTCTGCATCTTCCGTGGGTCGCTGCGGGCTGTGCATGCCCAACGCTTCGAATACGCGAACGCGCTCAGCCTCGCTGTGGGGCCATTCGTGGCCGAGGATGCGGCCGATGAATGCGACCACTTCTACCGGTGCCGGTGAGTAGGGCATGCCCTGCGTAGGCGCTGTCATACCCGGAGCCTAGCGCGGGTCGGTAGATCAATGCAACGGACGCAGTACTGCAGGGCGAGGCCGCGATCCGATGACGATGGCATAGACGCCCATGGCGCCGACGTCGCCTAGACTCCGTGAATGGGTGACGGGGGAATGCCACGTCGTCCGCGGAATGCCGACCCCAGATGCTGCACATCCCCACTCCGGCTGAGGTCAAGACCTCAGATGGCACCTGCACAGATTCCAGAATTGATGGAGGAGACATGGATAAGCGCAACGGCACCCAAGCCTCCGCAAGCTTGCGGGTCAACCGATTGTCGATCATCGCCCTCTGCCTGGCCATTGCCGAAATCCCGGCCCTGATCTTCCTGGGCGGCACTGGCCCGGCGGTTTTCGCGGTAGGTGCAGGCCACGTGGCACTGAACCAGATCAAGACGAGAAATGAGCAAGGCGCGAAAGCCGCCATCCTCGCCTTGGCGCTCGGCTACGCGGTGGCGCTGTTCGGGGTCTTCAGCACCCTGCGAGCGCTGCCGTACATCTTCGCCTAGTCGTCTGGGCGGGCTCGCCTTGCCGATGCGTCCTGCCGATGAGTCAGGCCAGATGTCCTTCCATGAACTGGCGGTTGCGGGATGTCAGCAGAAATACCCTTGTACGTCCGCGGTCGCTCCCTGCCCTGAACTAGACTGGTGGGTATGACCAATACGCCTTGGGAGGCGGCCTCCCAGCACTACAAGAAGATCGTCTTTACCGCGATGGGCACCATCGGGCTAGGGATCATCCTGACGATCATCGGTTCAGTCAACCACATTCGACCGGTGCTCTACGTAGCCATCGGACTGCTGGTCATCGGCATGCTCTGCCACGTTGCAGGACTTGTCATTCGCGCCCGGGACGCCCGCAACTGGCGGATCGCCAACGGCCTGGCAACCCCTAAAGCCAAGAAGAACAAGGGCAACGGCGGTAACTAGCCGCACCCCGAAGGTTTCGTGTTCCGCAGAGCTGGGAGCCCCGAGCGGCTGAGCCCTGCGTGGACAGCAATCAACACACAGTCACAAAGTTCAGGAGAACTAATGGGCATCAACCCTGATCTGGTGGGGCGCATCTACCCTGCCGGCGAGTCCTACCAGGTAGGACGAGAGAAGATCCGAGAATTCGCAGCAGCCACCAAGGCCACCTCTCCGGCCCACTACGATGTCGAATCCGCGCGCAAGCTCGGCTTCAACGACGTGGTCGCCCCGCCGACCTTCGCCATCATCGTGGCCCAGCGCGCCGACGCCCAGCTGATCGCCGACCCTGCCTCGGGCATCGACTTCTCCCGCGTGGTGCATGCAGACCAGCGCTTTACCCACCACCGCCCCATCGTGGCCGGCGATGAACTGCTCGCCGAGCTGTACGTGGACCAGATCCGCGAAATGGGCGCCGGGGCCATGATCACCACCCGCGCCGAAATCACCACCGTCGGTGGGGAAAAGATCGCCACCACCGTTTCATCGCTACTGGTTCGAGCTGAGGACTAATCATGATCGCTTTCGACACCCTTGAAAAGGGACAGGTTCTCGGCACCCACAATGTCAAGGTCAACCGCGCCGACCTAGTGCGCTATGCCGGCGCTTCGGGGGACTTCAACCCCATCCACTGGAACGAGCGCTTCGCCAAGGAAGTCGAGCTTCCCTCGGTCATCGCCCACGGCATGTTCACCATGGGCGCGGTCATTGACCTGGTCTCCACCTGGGTGGGCAATCCCGGCGCAGTCATCGACTACCAGACCCGCTTCACCAAGCCGGTCGTCGTCGAGGACCCCGAGGGTACCAACCCCTCGGACTTCGAAGGAACCACCATCGAGGTCGAGGGCAAGATCGGTGCCCTGGATGCCCAGACCCGCACCGCCCGCGTGGACCTGACCGTCTCCGCCAACGGAACCAAGGTATTGCTCAAGTGCCAGGCCGTGGTGCAGCTCTGAACCAGCAACCCGCAGCCGACGTGCCGGTCGCGGTAAAGCACTGGCGCAACTCGTTGATGGCCGCCTACATGGCCAGCGGCCTGCTGCTGGCAACCCTGGTCTCCAGGCTTCCGGCACTGCGCGACGAGCTGGGGCTGGACCACTCGCAGGTCGGCCTGCTGCTGCTCGGAATGAGCGCAGGCTCCTTCCTCTCCGTATCCCTGGCTGGTCATCTGGTGATGCGTTTCGGCGCCACCAACGTCATGCGCTACGGCGCACTGATTGCAGGTCTCGCGCTCATGGGCGTCGGCTCCACCTCGGGACTGCTGCACTCAAGCATGCTGACCGCGACGGTGCTCTTCTGCCAGGGGCTTGGAGCCGCCTCGTGGAACGTCGCCTCGAACATCCAGGGCGCGGCCATGGAACGGGCACTGGGACGCAGCGTCATGCCTGCCCTGCACGGGTTCTTCTCCGTGGGTACAGTTCTCGGCGCCGGAATCGGCGCCGGCGCCGCAGCGGTCGCGCTGCCGCTGCAACTGCACTACGGGGTCATGGGCATCTTGATCATCGCCACGGTGCTGTATTCGTCCCGTTTCTACGGGGAAGACCGGAGCCGGGCCTCGAAGGATTCGAAGTTCAAGGGGCATTCGCTGCTGCGTACCTGGAAGGAGCCGCAAACGGTCCTGCTGGGCGTGCTGGTGCTGGGCATGGCGCTCGCCGAAGGCGCGGCCGGGGACTGGGTGGCCTTGGCCCTGGCCGATGGCTACGGGACCACCGAAGCCACCGGCGCGCTGGGCTACGCGGCCTTCGTGACTGCCATGACGCTGACCCGATTGCTGGCCGGGGACTTGATCCTGCGTATGGGGCGGGTTTGGATGATCCGGGTCAGCGCCATCGCCGCGCTAGTGGGCCTGCTGATCTTCGCGTTCGGAGACAACCTGCCATTGGCTTTCGTGGCGCTGGCCGTGTGGGGCATGGGTGTTGCCCTGACCTTCCCGCTGGCCATGAGCGCCGCATCGGATGACCCGGAACACGCGGCAGCCCGCGTGGCAGTGGTTTCTACCATCGGCTACGCGGCATTCCTGGGAGGTCCGCCGCTGCTGGGCCTGCTGGCCGGGGCTATCGGCCTGCTGCCTGCACTCGGCTGCATCTCGATCCTGGTTGTCGTGGCGTTCCTGCTGTCGAAGAACGCCGCAGGCTATCCGCGCCAGCCCGAGTCCGCCAGCTAGATCCGCCCGAATCAACGTATTTCCAGAGACAAATCGAAAGATAGTAGTTCAATGCTGAAGAACATGACCACCACGGCTGTTGGCGGCGACGCTGCGCGCACCGTGACCGCGTCCACCGAAGCCGAGCTGATTGCGGCGATCACCGCCGCGGACAACGCCGGCGAGGACATCCTGTTCATCGGCGGCGGCTCGAACCTGGTTATCTCGGACGAGGGCTTCTCGGGCACCGTCATCCGCATCGCCACGCGCGGCCTGGTTGTCGAGGAACAGGACGGCGGGCTGGCGCTGCTGCGCGCCGCGGCCGGCGAGAACTGGGACGCCGCGGTCGAGTACTCGTTGGCCGAAGGCCTGAGCGGACTCGAAGCCCTCTCCGGGATCCCCGGCTGTGCCGGGGCCACCCCGGTGCAGAACGTCGGCGCCTACGGAGCGGACGTTTCCCAGACCTTGGCCTGGGCCCGCGTCTGGGACCGCACCGCGCAGGAGATCCTGCAGCTGTCGAACGAGGACCTGGCGTTCGCCTACCGTGATTCGCTGATCAAGCGCACCAGCACCCACGGTTCGCCCCGGTACGTGGTGCTGGAAGCCGCGTTCCTGCTCAAGCGCGGCAACGAGTCGGCGCCGATCCGCTATGCCGAGTTGGCCCGCCGCTTGGGCGTCGAAGCCGGCCAGGGCGCGGATGCAGCGCTGGTTCGGCAGACGGTTCTGGAACTGCGTCGGTCCAAGGGCATGGTCTATGACCCGCAGGACCCGGACTCGCATTCAACCGGCTCCTTCTTCACCAACCCGATTGTCGACGCGTCGGTGCTGGAGCAGCTGCCGCACAACGCTCCGAACTATCCGGCCGAGCAGGCCGAAATGGTCAAGTTGTCGGCCGCCTGGCTGATCGACCAGGCAGGTTTCGGCAAGGGCTACGGACTGGAGGGGACCGACGGGTTCCAGATCGCCGGGGGACGGGCTTCACTGTCCACCAAGCACACCTTGGCCATTACGAACCGGGGCACCGCCAGCGCGGCTGACATCCTGGCCATCGCCCGCGCAGTGCGCGCCGGGGTTGCCGAGCGGTTCGGCATCACGCTGGTCAATGAGCCGCTGCTGATCGGAGTGGAGCTCTAGTATCCGTCCGCATATGTGAAAATGCCCGGGGCGCACCGTTCAGTGAACTGTGCGCCCCGGGCATTTGTCGGCGGGGAAGTAGTCCCTATAGGCGGCCCTGTGCGATGGCCAGCATGCGGCGCAGCGGCTCCGCGGCGCCCCAGAGCAGCTGGTCGCCCACGGTGAAGGCGGAGATGTACTCCGGGCCCATCTCCAGCTTGCGGATGCGGCCGACCGGGATGTCCAGGGTGCCCGAGGCGGCCACCGGGGTCAGCTGCTCCATGGTCGCTTCCTTCTCGTTCGGCACGACCTTGGCCCACTCGTTGTCCTCGGCCAACAGCGACTCGATCTCGGAGACCGGCAGGTCTTCCTTCAGCTTCAGGGTCAGCGCCTGCGAGTGCGAGCGCATGGCGCCGATGCGCACGCACAGTCCGTCCATGGCGATGTGGCGGCTACCGGAGGTCTGCAGGATCTTGTTGGTCTCCGCGCCGGCCTTCCACTCCTCGCGGGACTGGCCGTTGCCCAGATCCGAATCGATCCACGGGATCAGCGAACCGCCCAGCGGCACGCCGAACTGTGCGGCGTCCAGGCCGCCGCGCTGGGTTTCAAGCACCTTGCGGTCGATCTCCAGGATGGCGCTGGCCGGGTCTGCAAGCTCGTCCGCGACCGAGGCGTTGATGTCGCCGAACTGGGTCAGCAGCTCGCGCATGTGGCGGGCGCCGCCGCCGGAGGCCGCCTGGTAGGTCATGGAAGTGCCCCACTCGACCAGGTTGTTCTTGAACAGCCCGCCCAGGCCCATGAGCATGCAGGAAACGGTGCAGTTGCCGCCCACGAAGTCCTTGACGCCGGCAACCAGCGACTGGTCGATGACGTTGCGGTTGATCGGGTCCAGCACGATCACCGAGTCGTCGTTCATGCGCAGGCTCGATGCGGCATCGATCCACAGTCCGTCCCAGCCGGCCTTGCGCAGCTCGGCGTGGACCTTGGTAGTGTAGTCGCCGCCCTGGGCGGTCACGATTATCGGCAGCTTGGCCAGCGTCTGGATGTCGAAAGCATCCTGTAGCGGGCCGGCGCCCTCGGCGAATGAGGGGGCCTGGCCGCCGGCATTCGACGTCGAGAAGAAGACCGGGTCGATCTGCGCAAAGTCGCCCTCGTCGAGCATGCGCTGCATGAGCACGGAACCGACCATGCCACGGTAACCTACAAAACCAACAGATGAAGTCATACCTCAATGGTAGGGCTGAATTACGTTATTATCCCGGTTCGTTACAGCGCTTAAAGCAGAAACACACCCAAGCCCCAGAAGGGCCGGGTGTGATTCTGCAGCAGCAAAAGTTCTACTTTTCCTCAAGCAACAGCTTGCGGTTCTTGATGGCCCAGAACGCTGCGTAGAGGAACACCTGGGTCGGGACGAACAGCAGGATCACGCCGAAGATCTTGTGGCCGCCGAGCACCATGAAAAACCCGAGCACCGCGACAACCAGCGCGAGCAGCGGGAAAAGCATGTAGCCGAGGATGAACAGGGCATCTGAGTGCTGTTTGAGATCAGCGAGGTATTTTTTCATGGGATGTTAACTAGTCCTTTTCGCGGATCCAGGTTTCAAAACGGTAGCGGGTGCCGGTACCGGACTTGTGCCATTGGTTCTCCGGTCCATCCAGTCCCGGGTCGCTGAGCCCCAGGGCAAAGTCCTCGGGGAGCTGCGGCGCGCTGGTGTCTCCCTGGACCTCCAGATCGAGCTTGGTGATCACTGCCAGGTCTAGCAGCTGAAGCGATTGGGCGTAGACCTTGCCTCCGCCGATGATCCAGATTTCCCGGCTGCCCTCGCAGGTCTTGGCCAGGGCCAGGGCTTCGCCGAGGTCCGCGACCGGCAGCGCACCGGCATCGCGCAGCGCCTGGTGCGACTCGGCGCGGGTGGTCAGCACGATGTTGCTCCGTCCTGGCAGCGGCCGGAACTTTGGCGGGAACGACTCCCAGGTGGCGCGGCCCATGATGACCGGATGGCCGGCGGTGATCCTCTTGAAATGGGCTAGGTCTTCCGGGACATGCCAGGGCATGGTTCCCTGGTCGCCGATGATTCCGTTGCCCGCCTGGGCCCAGATGGCGCCGACCAGCGGCGTGAGGTCGGCGGTGTGGCGCGGTTCAGGCGTCATACGGCGACGGTCCCCTTGATGGTCGGGTGGTGCTTGTAGTCGTTGACCACGAAGTCTTCCAGAGTGTAGTCGAAGACTGACTCCGGCTTGGACGCGAAGTCGAGCGTCGGGTACGGGTACGGCTCGCGGGAGAGCTGTTCGCGCACCTGCTCCAAGTGGTTGGTATAGATGTGCACGTCGCCGCCGGTCCAGATGAACTCACCCGGCTCCAGGTCCAGCTGATGGGCGAGCATGCGGGTCAGCAGCGCGTAGGAAGCGATGTTGAACGGCACGCCGAGGAACATGTCGGCGCTGCGCTGGTAGAGCTGGCAGGACAGCTTGCCGTCGGCCACATAGAACTGGAAGAAGACATGGCAGGGCGGCAATGCCATGTTCTCGATTTCGGCGACATTCCAGGCCGAGACGATGTGGCGGCGGGAATCGGGGTTGCTGCGCAGCGAGTCGACCAGCTGGGAGATCTGGTCGATCTGGCCGCCTTCGGGGGTGGGCCATGAGCGCCACTGGACGCCGTAGACCGGCCCCAGTTCGCCGTCCTCATCAGCCCATTCGTTCCAGATGCGCACGCCCTGGTCCTGGAGCCACTTCACGTTGGACTCCCCGCGCAGGAACCACAGCAGTTCTGCAGCGACCGAGCGGAAATGCACGCGCTTGGTGGTGATCAGCGGGAAGGAATCGGCCAGGTCGAAGCGGATCTGGCGGCCGAAGACCGACAGCGTGCCGGTTCCGGTGCGGTCTTCCTTGGCGGCGCCGTTCTCCAGAACGTCGCGAAGCAGGTCTTCGTATGGGGTAGGAATGCTCACCCCACCAGTTTAGTCCACCGGCGAACGGCGCCGGAGGTCCCGTGGCGTATCCCACGAAGCCCCGGATAACGAAGCTTCAGCCCTTGACGACCATGCCCTGGTACTCCGGGTAGCGGCGCAGGTAGTCCTGCACGTAGCTGCACTCGGGAACGATCTTGACGCCCTCGTTGGCCAGCCGGTCCAGTACCAGCGTCACCAGCGCCCGGGCGTAGCCGCGGCGACCGAATTCCTCGTTGACGATGGTGTGCTGGATGGTGACCACGTCGTCTTCGCGGTGGTAGCCGATGAAGCCGACATAGGTGGATCCGTGCCACAGCGAGAAACGCCCGCGGTCTTCATCATGGTCCAGGCGCAGACCCTGGTGCACGATCTTCTCAACCGGTTGCTGGGGCTGATTTGCACTCATGGCTTGGCCTTTCTCTGGGTGACAAGAGCCACTGGGGATTCTTATTAAACAGTCATAGTCGCATTTGTGCGCAGATGCAACGACGGGCATCCTCGCGGCGTGAGGAGCCGGGGATGCCCGTCCGCCGGGTGCGGTGCAGCGGCGCCGGCGGTGGTGTCAGTCGTGATACGGGGTATGGACTTCCAGGGAGATGATCCGCGGATTCGCGCCGGGTATCTGGTGCGCCACGATCACCCCTCCGGGATCGAGGAAAGGATCCTTGGCGGGGAGCACCTCGGCGATGGTCGCCGAGGTGCTGCCCTTGAGGACCTTCAGTACCGTGGGAAGCACCGGCCGGTGCGTGCACAGCACCTGGGAGCGGTTCTTGTCCAGGAGTTTCTGCACCGCCTTCGCAGCCCGCTTCGGGTGCCGCGTGGCCGCATGCTCGGTGACCGCCCGCACGGAGCTGAGCTTCAGCTGGTTCGCCGTGACGTAGGGCGCGACGGTCTGCACGCAGCGCATCCACGGCGAAGACGCGACATGCCCCGGGGCCCAGGCTTCCAGCAGTCGCGAGACTGCCTGGGCCTGGCGGCGCCCGGTGGCCGCCAGCGGGCGGTCGCCTTCGGCACGGGTCCACTTGCTGCGCGGCTTGGCCTTTGCGTGGCGGACCAGGATGAACGGCTTGGCCTCCAGATGGCCGGCCTTGTGGGCGGCGAGCAGGTCCTGCAGCGGCGCGGCGTCCGAGGGGTTGGTCAGCATGCCGATGGCCTGCTTGGGGGAGACCCAGCGGACCTCGTCGCATTCGGAGCCGTCCGGGATGACCTCGGCTTCGTGGTGCGTGGCGGCCGCCCAGTAGTAGACGACCTTGGCGCGCTGCTTCACCGAGTACGCGGTGGCCGCCAGCGGCAGGCCGAGCGTGATCTGCAGCCCGATCTCCTCGTGGACTTCGCGCACCGCGCATTCGGCGATGGCTTCGCCGTCGTCCAGCTTGCCCTTGGGCCAGGACCAGTCGTCGTACTTGGGCCGGTGGATGACCAGCACCCGCAGCTTGCCGTGCTCCAGCCGCCACGGGATGGCCCCCGCAGCGATGATGTCGAAGTGGCCCAGGCGGATTTCCTCGGCATCGGATGAACGATGCAGTTCCAGCACCCGGTCAAGGGCGCGTTGGACATTCGAATCGGCCACTAGCTGTTTCGCCCGCTATTTCGCCGCTGGGCGTGGTCCTGGATGAGCCAGAACTGGACATCGGAGAGCGGGTTGCCGTCCTCGTCCTTGTAGTGCCGGTCCCACTTGCCGTCCGAGTGCAGATGCCAGGAGGAGGTCCCGTCGTCCATGTAGCGTTCCAGCAGGCTGATCATTTCCTCGATGTCCTCCGGCTGCCCCAGGGAGACCAGGGCTTCCACGCGGCGGTCGAGGTTGCGGTGCATCATGTCGGCCGAGCCGATGTACACGATCGGGTTCCCTGCGTTGGCGAAGGTGAACACGCGGCTGTGCTCCAGGAAGCGGCCGAGGATCGAGCGGACCCGGATGTTCTCGCTCAGCCCCGGGACGCCCGGGCGCAGGGCGCAGATGCCGCGCACGATCACGTCGACCTTCACCCCGGCCTGGCTGGCGCGGTACAGCGCGTCGATGATCGCCTCGTCGACAATCGAATTGACCTTGATGACCACCTTGGCGTCGACCCCGGCCTGGGCGTTGCGCACTTCCTGCTCGATGTGCGCCAGCAGCCCGGTGCGCACCGAACGCGGGGCGACCAGCAGACGCTTGTAGGTGGAGCGCGGGGCGTAGCCCGAGAGCTGGTTGAACAGCTTCGAGACGTCCTCGCCGACCTCCTCGTCGCAGGTCAGCAGCCCGAAGTCCTCGTAGTAGCGCGCGGTGCGCGGGTGGTAGTTTCCGGTACCGATGTGGCAGTAGCGGCGCAGCTTGTCGCCTTCGCGGCGCACCACCAGGGAGAGCTTGGAGTGGGTCTTCAGGCCCACGATGCCGTACACCACGTGCACGCCCGCCTGTTCCAGCTTGCGCGCCCAGGAGATGTTCGCCTGCTCGTCGAAGCGGGCCTTGATCTCCACCAGCGCCAGCACCTGCTTGCCTGCCTCGGCCGCGTCGATCAGCGCATCGACGATCGGGGAGTCGCCGGAGGTGCGGTACAGGGTCTGCTTGATGGCCATAACCTTCGGATCCGCCGCGGCCTGCTCCAGGAAGGCCTGGACCGAGGTGGAGAAGGAATCGTAGGGGTGGTGCAGCAGGATGTCGCGGCGGCGTACGGCGCCGAACACGTTGGCTGCCTTGGCGGTTTCCGACTCGTTCAGGAACCGTGAGGTGTGCCCCATGTGCTTGGGGTAGTGCAGCTCGGTGCGGTCCAGCGAGGCGATGACGCCCAGGCCGCGCAGGTCCAGCGGGGCGGGCAGCTTGAATACCTCGTCCTCGTCGATACCCAGCTCCCGGGAGAGCAGGTCCATGATCTGCGGGTTGATGTCGTCAACCACCTCCAGGCGCACCGGAGGGCCGAAGCGGCGGCGCAGCAGCTCCTTTTCCAGGGCCTGCAGCAGGTTCTCGGCGTCGTCTTCCTCGACTTCCAGGTCCTCGTTGCGGGTGACGCGGAAGAAGTGGTGCTCCACGATTTCCATGCCCGGGAACAGCTGCTCCAGGTGCACGGCGATCAGGTCCTCCAGCGCGATGAAGCGTGCGGCGCGGTGCGAGGAGTGGGCGGCGCGCGGGCCGTCTATGCTGACCAGGCGGTCGATGGTGTCAGGCACCTTCAGGCGGGCGAACAGCTCCTTGCCGGTCAGCGGGTTGCGCACCACCACGGCCAGGTTCAGCGACAGGCCGGAGATATAAGGGAAGGGGTGGGCCGGATCCACCGCCAGCGGGGTGAGGATCGGGAAGACCTGGGCCATGAACCACTCGGAGAGCAAGCTCTGCTCGGAGGCCGAGAGCTCGTCCCAGCCGGTGATGCGGATGCCGTGCGTGGCGAGGTCGGGGGAGACCGACTCCGAGTAGACCCTTGCATGGCGGGTCTGCAGCTCGTGCGCCGAGTTCAGCAGCAATTCGAGCTGGTCCACCGGGTTCATCCCGTTGGCCGCCGGGACGGCCAGGCCGGTCACGATGCGGCGCTTCAGGCCGGCGACGCGCACCATGAAGAACTCGTCCAGGTTGGAGGCGAAGATCGAGAGGAAATTGACGCGTTCAAGCAGCGGCAGGTCGACGTCCTCGGCCAGTTCCAGCACCCGCGCGTTGAAATGCAGCCAGCTCAGTTCCCGGTCGAGGAACCGCTCGTTCTCGAAACCCCCGTCCGGATGGAGGTCGGGCAGGAGTCCTGCCGGTTCGATCCGGTCTTCATTGACCTTGGATGAAGGGACATCCCTCAGTTGTGCCGGGGGCTGCTTGGGGGTGGTTGTCATCTGCTGAACTCACTTCTTCCTGCAGGTGGAGGCCATCTTCACCGTCGGCTGGCGGTCCGGGAAAAACCCGGACTGCCATGCTCTATCAGTCTATCTGTTCGGGGCCGTACATGATGTCTGCGGACCATAGCGTGAAGCCGAGCGACCGGTAGAGCTTGACTGCCGCCTCGTTCTCGGCGTCCACGTACAGCAGCACCGACCCGACCCCCTGCTCGAGAAGGTAGTTGATGCCCACAGTAGTCAGCGCGCGGCCCAAGCCCAGGCCCTGCGCCTCGGGAACCACGCCGACCACGTAGACCTCGCCCATCGGGCGGTTGTCGTCGGCGCCCGCCGGATGGATCTTGGTCCAGTGGTAGGCGATGAGCTGGTCTTCCGGGTCGAAGGCCAAGAAGAAGCCCTGCGGGTCGAACCAGTTCTCGTTCATGCGCGCATCGAGATCGGACAGGGTCAGCGAACCCTGTTCCGGATGGTGCGCGAAGGACTTGGCATTGGCTTCAAGCCAGGCCGACTCGTCCTCGCCGACGCGGAAGCTGCGCAGCGTCAGCCCGCGCTGCAGCGGCGTCTCTTCCAGAGAGTCGGTGCCTTCGCGGCGCATCCGGTACAGCTCGCGGTTGCGCGACAGGCCGATCGAATCGGCCAGCTTGCGGGCCGCTGCGTGGTCGCCGTGCGCCCAGGTCAGGATCTGGCTCAGATCCAGCTGTTCGCCCAGCCTCTGCAGCAGCTGGCGGCCGATGCCGTGGTTGCGGAACTGGGGGTGGACCACCAGTTCGACGATCCAGCGCCGGGATATCGGGTCGTCGATCGCGACGATGACGCCGCTGAGCTGGGCTTCGGTTCCCTCGCCCGAGGAGGCCAGCAGCGTGATGACGTTCTCGCCGGAGGTTTCCGAGCCCAGTGCGACCAGCGTCTGGTCGCTCAAGGGCGGATTGCCGTCCTCCTGCAGCGCGGCGGCGGCCAGGTCTCGGACCTCGGCCAGCGAACTCTGTTCCAGCTCGCCGAGGACCTTCTGAATGGACACAGTTTTCTGGGGCAGCTCGTTCATGCTCTCAGGTTATCCGCTGGATGACCTGACCCGCCAGAGGCCCTGTCATGTTAGGCCTCGTTGTGGAACCGGTAGCCGACATTTCGCACGGTGCCGATCAATTGTTCGTGGTCGGTGCCCAGTTTCGCGCGCAGACGCCGCACGTGCACGTCCACGGTGCGGGTGCCCCCGTAGTAGTCGTATCCCCATACCTCGTGCAGCAGCTGCTCGCGGGTGAATACCCGGCCCGGGAACTGCGAGAGGTACTTGAGCAGCTCGAATTCCTTATAGGTGAGGTCCAGGATCCGCTGGTCGATCTTCGCGGTGTAGCTCAGCTCGTCGATGCGCAACCCGGAGCGGTTCTGCGGCGCTTCCGCCGGGGCGGCGGGCTCCGGCACAGCGGAGAGGAGCAACCGGATGCGGGCCTCCAGCTCGGCGGGGACCGCCGTGGGCAGGATGAAGTCCGCGGCATGCCATTCGGAGTTCAGGATGCTCAGCGCGCCCTCGCTGGCCACCAGCAGCAGCGGAAGCTTCAGCGTTGCATGGATGACCTGCGCCAGCGAGCGGGCCGCCACCAGTTCGGTGCGGGCATCGAGGATGACCGCGTCGCATTCGGAAACCTGGCTCAGGGACTGCGTTTGCGCCGGGAGGCACTGGATCTGATGCAGTAGTAGTTCGAGCGCCGGAAGCACTTCAGCTTCGGACTGTCCGTTGTTCGTCAGGAGCAGCAGGTTCGCCACAGCGGTCTTCCTCCTGCCAGATAGATGCGAGAAAATCGTTTTTACGTGTCAAAGTATAGAGAATGGAAGAGTCCAAGCTCGCATGTGAAGTCACAAGTGCGCATAAATTACCGTCAGGAATTCTGGTTTGAGGATCAAGGTACTAATAAGCGGTCTGCTGGCTTCGGCCCTGCTCCTGGGAGCGGCCAGCCTTCACTCCGTCGAATGGGCGATGGGCGCTGTCGCGGTCATATTGCAGCTCGCGTTCGCTTACACCTGGCCCCGGCTAATCCGCGCTGAAGCGCCATGGCCGCTGACGGTCATCCTTGCCGTGTGCTCGCTCGCCTCGACCGCGGCGGTGCTGTTCATGCCGGGCGTGTCGCCGATGTCCCATGGCGTCGAAGTCATTGCGGTGGGCGTGCTGCTGGTGTTCATCAGCCAGGTG
This sequence comes from Arthrobacter sp. AG1021, assembly GCF_003633665.1. Classification (NCBI taxonomy): domain Bacteria; kingdom Bacillati; phylum Actinomycetota; class Actinomycetes; order Micrococcales; family Micrococcaceae; genus Arthrobacter; species Arthrobacter sp. AG1021. The sequence goes on from NZ_RBLB01000006.1 coordinate 257,900, forward strand.
CTGCGCGGGGCCGAAGCCGAGGGCCGCATGGCCGGCACGGTCAGCGGCATCACCGGCGTGGTCATGGCGGTTCTCGGTTCGGCCTGGGCCGCCGCCGGAACCGTGAACTTCGGGTTCGCGCTGACCCTGGTCACCGTCATCGGGCTGGCCGGGGCCGGCCTCGTAGCGATGACGCGGTTGCCCAACCGCATCACCATGTTCCTGGCGCCGCTGGTATCGCTGGTGCTCGGCGCCATCGCCACCGCGCTGCCGCTGGGGATGCACATTGTTGAAGGCGTGGTGCTGGGCCTGCTGGTGGGAATCCTGGTCAGCGCCCTGCGCGCCCTGGCGCTGTCCACGCGCAGCGTGCGGAACCTGACCGGCGTGCTGGGCCTGTCCAGCGGGATCGTCCTGCTCAGCGGTGCCGCCAGCTGGTACGCCCTGGATTTGATGGTTTTCAGCTAGCGGATCGCACCGCTTGCAGCACCGAAGCCCGGGCTGCGTCACGCAGGTCGCGGTTCATGCAAAGCTCGCGCTAAGATGAAGCCATGAATGATAACTTCCTTGCACTCGAAATTTTCTTCCAGGCTCTCGTGGTCATCGCCGGACTGGGAATGGCGGGCTTCGCCGGACTGGTCGTCAAGCGTCTTTTCCAGGGCCAGAAGTAGCAAACAGCGCACACAATAGCGTGTGCGCTGTTTTTGTTTCACCAACGACTAAGGAGCGAGTGGTCCATGGCATTTGCGCTACCGACTGACCTCACCCCGGAACTGGTGCCTTTCGCCTGGCTCATTGGAACCTGGGAAGGCATGGGGCGCCTTGGAGAAGGCGAAGCTGAGGACGAATATTTCTGGCAGCAGGCCACCTTCAGCGACGTCGGCGGCCCCTACCTCGAATACCGCAGCGAATCCTGGCTCACCGACGCCGAGGGCAACAAATTGCGTCTGCTTACCGTGGAGACCGGTTTCTGGTCCCTGGATCGTGAGCAGCTCGAAGCCGATGCCGGTCCCGGCATGATTCCGGGCGACGTGTTCCCGGTGCTGCGTTCGGCGGATGACGTGCAGCAGCTGCACACCAAGGACGGATTCAAGATCCAGGCGCATATCGTGCAGCCCGGCGGCATCTCGGAACTGTACTACGGCCTGATCGATGGTCCACGTGTCCAGCTGGCCACCGAAGGGCTGCTGCGCAGCAAGAACGCCAAGCAGTACGCCTCCTCAACCCGCATCTACGGGTTGGTCAACGGTGAACTGTTCTGGCGCTGGGACGTGTCCATGGGGAATCTGGAACTCAAAGCCCATGCGTCAGCCGCGCTGAAGCGTGTTGCCGCGGACGAATCAACGAAGTAGCCATGACTGAAACTTATCGTTCCCAGCTGCTGCAGCGCGATGGCGCCGTGGAAGCCGGGGGAGTGGACGCAGGGGTTGCCGCGCACTACGGCGCGCCGACCCGCGAAGCCCGACGATTGTTCGAGGGCGAAGCCATCGCCGACCTGTCGCATTTCGACGTCCTGGAAATTACCGGAGTCGATCGTCAGAGCTGGCTGAACACCCTGAGCACCCAGCAGACCACCGCGCTCAAGCCGGGAGACAGCAGCCAGGCGCTGCTGCTCTCCATCCAGGGGCGCATCGAGCATGAGATGAAGGTGCTGGTCGACCAGGAGCGCCTGCTGCTGATCGTCGAGCCCGGCAGTGGACCGGCGCTGGCGGAGTTCTTGAATTCCATGCGCTTCATGCTCCGCGTCGAGGTCAACGACCTGTCCGCCACCCACGGGGTGCTTGCGGCCACCCGCCGCATTCCCACCGCAGGCGAGCTGGTCTGGACCGATCCGTGGCCTGGAGTCGCCGAGGGCGGCTGGGCCTACTCGCGGGACGAGCACCCGGGCGCCGAGCGCCCGTGGCTGCTGCATGTCATCGAGCTGGAGAAGCTCGGCGAGGCGGTGGGCGAGGAGCAGCTGGCCGGCATGATGTCGGTGGAGGCCCTGCGCATCGCCGCCTGGGAGCCGCGCTTCGGGGCGGAGATCGACGACAAGACGATCCCGCATGAGCTGGACTGGCTGCGCACCTCGGTGCACCTGAACAAGGGCTGCTACAAGGGCCAGGAAACAGTAGCCCGCGTGCACAACATCGGGCACCCGCCGCGCCGAATCGTGTTCCTGGACCTGGACGGCTCCATGCACACGCTGCCAGCTTCGGGGGCCGAGATCAAGCTCGGCGACCGGGTTGTCGGCAAGGTGACCTCCGCGGCGCTGCACTACGAAGCAGGGCCGATTGCGCTGGGCGTCATCAAGCGCAACGTGGACCCCGGCGAAGTGCTCAGCGTGGTGGATGGAGACAGCGTCTACCCCGCCAGCCAAGAAGTCATCGTGACCCCGGACGCCGGACAGGTGGCCGGGCGATTCACCGGATTCCTGCGCACGCCGCCCGCCAAATAGGAGGCCGGCGAAGCAGCACGAGCCGTGAAGTCTTCAGGGACTCCACGGCTCGTGCGTCGTTTAAGACGTTGCAGGCGCGACGGGTCAGCCGAAGAGGATCTTCGCCTCGTTGTAGCGCTCCATCGGCACCCGCTTGAGGTTGTTCAGGGCCGCGCGCATCGGCACGCGGTTGATCTTGGTTCCGTGCAGCGCCACCATGGTGCCCCACGCCCCGTCGACGACCGAATCCACCGAGGCCATGCCCAGCCGGGTGGCCAGCACCCGGTCGAAGGCGGTGGGCACCCCGCCGCGCTGGATGTGGCCCAACACGGTGGCGCGGGTCTCGATGCCGGTGCGCTCCTCGATCAGCGGGGCGAGCATCTCGCCGATGCCGCCTAGCCTGGCGCGGCCGAAGGTGTCAAGGCCGCGCACGGAGAAGGCCTCTTCCATGCCTTCGGGCACGAAGCCCTCGGCGACGACGATCAGCGGCGCGCGGCCGCGGTCGTGGGCCTCGTTGACCCACTGGCAGATCTGCTCCATGGTGGTGGAGACCTCGGGGATCAGGATGGCGTGGGCGCCGGAGGCCATGCCCGCATGCAGCGCGATCCAGCCCACGTGCCGGCCCATCACCTCGGCGACCATGCAGCGGTGATGCGAGTCGCCGGTGGTGCGCAGCCGGTCGATGGCCTCCACGGCGATCTGGTTCGCGGTGTCGAAGCCGAAGGTGTAGTCGGTGGCGTCCAAGTCATTGTCGATGGTCTTGGGCACGCCCACGATCGGCAGCCCGGCCTCGCACAATCGCTGCGCGCCGGCGAGGGTGCCCTCGCCGCCGATGGCGATCAGCGCGTCCACGCCGTTGTCCTTGAGCACCGCGGCGATGTTCTGCGGTCCGCCGTTTTCGCCTTCGAAGGCGTTGGTGCGGGAAGTGCCCAGGATGGTGCCGCCCTGCTTGGAGATGCCGCGCACCGCGGTGCGCGGCAGCTCGAAGAAGTCGCCTTCCTTCACTCCGCGCCAGCCGTCGCGGAAGCCGACGAATTCATGGTCGTAGCTCTTGATGCCGTTGAGCACAGCACCGCGGATCACTGCGTTCAGGCCCGGGCAGTCGCCGCCCGAGGTCATGATTCCAATGCGCATTTACCCTCACTTGGTCATGATGGGACCGAACCTGCGGCGGTGCGTGGGGGACGGGAAAATCGCTTGCCCCGTGGGGCAGCGCTGCAGGCAATCCATCTGGATGTCATTCGATATCCGCGCGCCATTGAGCATCGAGTTTGAAAAATAGTCTACGTGCTTAAGCCCACAAGGGCGAGTTTGCGGACCATGGGAGATCCGCAAACCCGCCCCGGGTTGCTGCGCCGCCTCAGGCGGTGCCGGCTAGAACTTCCTGAGCCATTTCTGCAGGATGATGCTGTCGTCCTGGGCCGGGATGAGCAGCCAGGCCACGATGTAGGCGCCGATGCCGAGCACCGGCAGCAGGAACGAGACCAGCATGATGATGCGCACGATGGTGACATCCCAGCCGAACTTGTCGGCCAGTCCGCCGGCTACGCCGCCGGCCATGCGGGCCGGGCCGCGGCGCAGCGGGATTGATCGGATCGAGTTGAAGAACTTGTCCATGTTCGGGCTCCTGGTTTTCGGGTTGGAAGACTAGTAGTTGGGGTTGGCAGGGGGTGGAAGCTCGTCATCGCGGTTGCCGCGCTTCATGGCTGAAGCGATGCCGGAAACGATCATCACGATACCTGCCAGGGCGATCAGCGAGATGAAGAACAGCGGGGTGTCCAGCGTCCAGTCGAAGATCGTGTTGCTCAGCGAGACCACGGCGACCACAACGAGAATGAGTCCGAAGACCAGGGTTCCGGTGGGGAACTTGGTCTCCCGGGTTGGTTTGGAATTCATGTGTCCATTCCTTAGAACTGCGGATTGGTGGCGTTGCCGGGGCCGGTGGATACCGTTGACTCGAAGCTGGAGAACACTCCGTCGATGTCCACGGTGAGGGTCGGTGCGTCGGCCGGCAGCTGGCGCAAGTCCTGGGGCAGCTGGCCCTCGAGGTCCGAGATGAAGACCCCGTCGCTCTTGATCTTGACCGGAACATTGTCAGGGAGTTTCAGTTCCAGCTTGGAGAAGACCGAGGAGACGTCAACGGTGGTATCCGAGGTGATGTCCTGCTTGTCGGTCAGGTCCAGGGTTGAGTTGCTGAAGACGGCGCTGTACGAATGGTCCGAACCATCGGTGTGCACCATCGACTGGTGGCCCGACGCGAGGTTGCTTCCGCCGAAGATGACGGTCAGCACCAGCAGCGGAATGGCCAGCCCCAGCAGGCCCCCGCTGGTGCGCTTGGTGGCGGAGATGAGGATCAGGCTCAGACCCACCAGAAGCAGCCCGCAGGCCAGGGCGACGGACCAGCCGTTGCCGGGCAGCTCCACGATGTTCAGGTAGTCGATGCTGAGCACCGCGGCGATCACCAGGACAGTCAGGCCCACGATGGTGGTGGCGATCCAACCCGGTACCGGAGGGGCCAGCCGCGCCCGGCGGGCTTCCTTGGCCTGCTTCGACGGGTTGGGCCGCGGCGGGTAGGCCTGGTGCTCGAACGGGGTGGTGTAGTCCGCGTCCGGCCGCGAGGTGGAGGCCGAGCCCTCCTGCGGTCCGGAGGGACCCGGTTTCTCAGATTCCATGGTGTGCTCCTCGGAAGCCGAAGTGGATGTCTGCGTGAAGTCGAATTGATCGGCGCCGGCAGGTTCATGCCCCGGAACACTTGCCTGCGCGCTGAAAGACGTGTTTTCCGAACGCCAGGTTTTTTCAACCACGGTGCCGGTCAGGGTTTCCCCTGAGCCCTGGGCCGTGTGCTGCGTGGTCCCGGCAGGTGATGAATCCTCCGGGGCCGGCCGGTAGGTAGCGCCGGGCCGCGAGCCGTCGTATTTGGTGTTGCGGCGCTTGAAGATCAGGAAGACGATGGCCGCGACGATGGCGATGGGCCACAGGATCGGGGCCAGCGAGTCCAGGAACCAGGGAGCGGGGAAGATACCGAGCACCACGGTGATGAGCGCGCCGGTCATGCCGCTGGTCCATTCCTTGTTGATGGCGCGTTCCAGGTGGATCCGGTCCTCGGTGTCCGGCAACAGCGCCCAGGCGATGCCGTAGAGCACCAGTCCCAGGCCGCCGAGGATGCTCAGGGCCACCAGCACGCCGCGCACCAGCACCACGTCGATGCCGAAGCGCTCGGCGATGCCCGCGGCGACGCCACCGATCCATTTGGATTCCTGGCGGACGATCTTCAGCTTGCGCATCTGGGCGAAGAATTTGTCTTCATGGCCCGGGCTCTGGTTCCTCATGCTTCAATTCTGGTGCAGAGGGAGCCGTACCCGCTATGAGGGGCTACCCTGATTTGTCCCTAGGGGTGCCCCCGGTTGTGCCCAGAACGCGGCGGAACCCGGCGATTCCATGCTTGACTTAGAAGCATGGCAAGCCCTGAACAGCGAAAATTCATCGTGCGCAGCGAGAACCGGTTCATTGCCGGCGTCTGCGGGGGACTGGCCGAGCACCTGAACATCCCGGTCAGCTATGTGCGCCTGGCATTCCTGGCGCTCAGCGCCCTGGGCGGCGTGGGCTTGCTGCTGTACGGGTGGCTCTGGGTCTTCACCCCCAGCGCGGACGAAACCCAGGCCGACGAGCTGCGTTCCTGGGGCGCCAAGAACCGCACCCTGGCCGAGGAGATGGCCCGCGTGCAACAGGGCCTGTTCAGCGGCCGGGAGAACGCGGTGTCGCTGAGCCGTTGGCGGGACGCGCTGATCGGTGCGGGCCTGCTCGCGCTGGCGGTCCTCGCCCTGGGCCAATGGGCAGGCTGGAACTTCCGCTGGGACCTGATCTGGCCGGTGATCGGCATCCTCGGCGGCATCCTGCTGGCCTGGATGCAGATCGACCGCAGCGCGGTGCAGCCGGACCGCAAGATCAACGCCACCCTGGTCATCCGGCTGGCCCTGGGCCTGGTGCTGGTGGTCGGCGGGCTGCTGGCCATCCTCAGCGGCACCGTGGCGGTGGCTGACCTGCTGGGCGGGTTCTGGGCGGCTCTGGCGATCATCGCCGGCGCCGTGGTGGTGCTGCTGCCCTGGGGCGCGAAGCTTTGGCGCGACTACCTGGCCGAGCGCAGCAACCGGCAGGCCACCGCGCAGCGCGCGGAATTCGCCGCGCACCTGCACGACTCGGTGCTGCAGACCCTCGCAGTGATCCAGAAGCGCAGCGAGGAGCCGGCCGCGGTGCGGACCCTGGCCAGGGTGCAAGAGCGCGAGCTACGCCAGTGGCTCTACGGCGAACAGCACCTGGACGCCGAAGACGTGGTGGTCGAGATCCAGAACGAGGCGGAGAGCATCGAGCAGCTGATGCTGCGCGACATCGACGTGGTGGCCGTGGGCAACGGCCAGGGGTTCGCCGGGCAGCAGGCGCTGGTGGCCGCCAGCCGGGAAGCCATGATGAACGCCGCGAAGCACGCCGAGGGCAAGATCTCGGTATATGTCGAATGCTCGCCGGCGCAGGTCGAGGTGTTCATCCGCGACCGCGGCGCCGGGTTCGACCTCGGCTCGATCCCCAAGGACCGGCACGGGGTGCGCGAATCCATCCTCGGGCGCATGGAACGCGCCGGCGGGGCCGCGCGCATCCGCAGCGGCCAGGACGGCACCGAAGTACAGTTGAGCATGCCGCGTGGCACTGAGCAGGAAGAACAGAAGGCATCATGAGTGAAACCACCGAACAGACCTACCGGGTGGTGCTGGTTGACGACCACGCCATCTTCCGTTCCGGGCTGCGCGCGGATCTTGCCGCGGACCTGCAGATCGTGGGCGAAGCCGGCAGCGTGGAGCAGGCCATCGAGGTGATCGAGCGCGAGCGCCCGGACGTGGTGCTGCTGGATGTCCACCTGCCTGGCGGCCGCGGCGGCGGGGGCGCGGAGGTGCTTGCCTCCTGCGCGCACCTTTTCTCCCAGACCAAGTTCCTGGCGCTGAGCGTTTCGGACTCGGCGCAGGACGTGGTGCTGGTAATCCGCTCCGGTGCGCGCGGGTACGTCACCAAAAGCGTTTCGGGCCAGGAGATCTCGGATGCGGTACGCCGGGTGGCCGGGGGAGACGCGGTGTTCTCCCCGCGCCTTGCAGGCTTCGTGCTCGACGCCTTCGGCTCCTCGGTGGCGCCGGGGCAGATCGACGAGGAGCTGGACCTGCTCACGGACCGCGAGCTGCAGGTCATGCGGCTGATCGCCCGGGGCTACAGCTATAAGGAAGTGGCCAAGGAGCTGTTCATTTCGATCAAGACCGTCGAATCGCACGTCTCCAACGTGCTGCGCAAGCTGCAGCTGTCCAACCGCCACGAGCTGACCCGCTGGGCCGTGGAGCGCAAGATCCTCTAGATGCCGGAAACCAGACAAGCCGAGGCGCCAACCTTTCCGGGTTGGCGCCTCGGCTTGTGTGGTGTTGGAAACCTACTTGGCTTCGCCCAGCAGCTTGATCATGCGGTCGACACCTTCGGCCAGATCAGCGTCGCCCAGTGCATACGACATCCGGATGTAGCCCGACGGGCCGAATGCCTCGCCCGGAACCACGGCGACCTCGGCCTGCTCCAAGATGAAGGCGGCCAGCTCGGCGCTGGTGTTGTTCACGACGCCGCGGATCTCGCGGCCCAGCAGGCCGCGGACATCCGAGTAGGCGTAGAAGGCACCGTCCGGGGTCGGGCAGTGCAGGCCGTCGATGGTGTTCAGGCCCTCGACGATGGCCAAGCGGCGGCGGTTAAAGGCGGTCTTCATCTCGTTCACGGCATCCAGCGGACCTGCCACGGCGGCCAGCGCGGCGCGCTGCGACACGTTGGCGACATTCGAGGTCGCGTGCGACTGCAGGTTGGTGGCGGCCTTGATGACGTCGTTCGGGCCGATCATCCATCCCACGCGCCACCCGGTCATCGCATAGGTCTTGGCTACGCCATTGAGCACGACCACGCGGTCTTCGAGCTCCGGCACCAGGGTGGCGATGGAGCTGAACTGCGCATCGCCGTAGGTCAGGTGCTCGTAGATCTCATCGGTGACAACCCACAGGCCGTGCTCCGCGGCCCACAGGCCGATCTCCCGGACCTGCTCCGGGGTGTAGACGGCGCCGGTCGGGTTGGACGGGGAAACGAAGAGCAGGATCTTGGTGCGCTCGGTGCGCACGGATTCCAGCTGCTCCACGGTGACCTTGTAGCCCTGCTCCGGGCCGGCAAAGATCTCCACCGGCTTGCCGCCGGCCAGCTGGATGGCTTCAGGGTAGGTGGTCCAGTACGGAGCCGGGACGATGACCTCGTCTTCGGGATCCAGCAGCGCGGCGAAGGTGTTGTACACGGCCTGCTTGCCGCCGTTGGTGATCAGGACCTGGGAAGGGGCGACCTCGTAGCCAGAATCTCGCAGGGTCTTCGCTGCTACGGCTTCACGTAGCTCGGGAAGTCCGCCGGCAGGAGAGTAGCGGTGGTTCTTCGGATCGCGGGCTGCCTGCACGGCTGCCTCGACGATGTAATCCGGGGTTGGGAAGTCAGGCTCACCAGCGCCGAATCCGATGACCGGGCGTCCTGCGGCCTTCAGGGCCTTGGCCTTGGCGTCAACGGCGAGGGTTGCGGATTCGGAAATTGCGCCGATGCGGCGAGAGATTCTAGACATGGAAGATTTCGTCCTGAAGTCAACGATGGTTGGTGATGCTTCTAGTCTAGATCCCGCGGGCGCGCTTCCCGCGCCGAACTGGAAAAATGACCTCTCACGACCAGTCCAGTGGTGACGAAAATGCGTTATGCGCCACACTGCATCTGTCCAGTTCGACATTTTGGATTTCGTTGCGTAAAGTTATTTCTCGTTGCAACGACATCGCAACGGACAAGGCATAACGCTGAATCCGACAAGATTATGCAACGGAGCATTCAGCTCTAAAGGGTAGTGGCGCAATTGGTAGCGCAGCGGTCTCCAAAACCGCAGGTTGCAGGTTCGAGTCCTGTCTGCCCTGCGCAGTAGCGATCTATCGCTCAGCGAGAATCTCACGTCACGGTGTGTTGTGGTCAGAACGGCTGCGGCACACCGTGATTGTTTCAACTGGCCAAAAAATTGAAACGAGGAACAACGTGACAGAGGCTGTAGTGAACTCGGGCAAAGGCAAGCAGAAAAAGGGCATCTTCGCCCGCATCATGCTGTTCTTCCGCCAGGTAATCGGCGAACTGAAAAAAGTCGTCACACCAACGCGCAGCGAACTCGTGAACTACTTCTTCGTTGTTCTTGGCTTCGTCGTGGTGGTCATCGCGATCGTCACAGCGTTAGACTTCGTCTTCGGGCAGGGATCGATCCTCCTGTTCACCCGGCAAGTAGAACAGTAATTTGATTGCCTCGGCGGTATAATCGCTCCGAGGCAATTTTAGTGTCATCCAGTCAAAGAAAGCAGGATCCGCAGTGTCCGACAAGGAACTCGAACCGCAGATTAATGACGAGGTCGAAAACGAGTTCGTTGAAGCCACCGGCGATCAGGTGGAGGCAGCTGAAGAAGCTGCAATCGACGAAACCGAAGAGGCAACCGCAGCGGTTGACGAATCCTTCGAGGCCCTCGTTGCGGACGTGGATGCCGATGACGCAGACGCCGAGGAAGAAGCTCCAGCAGAAGAGGACGCTGCCGACAAGGTAGCCAAGCTCAAGGAAGAATTCCGCACGAAGCTGCGCCGTCTTCCGGGCGACTGGTTCGTAATCCACACCTACGCAGGTTACGAAAACCGCGTGAAGGTCAACCTCGAAACCCGTATCCAGACCCAGGACATGGAAGATTTCATCTACGAAATCCAGGTTCCGATGGAAGAGGTCGTCGAGGTCAAGAACACCCAGCGCAAGATCGTGCGCCGTGTGCGCATTCCGGGCTACGTCCTGGTGCGCATGGAACTGACCGACGCTTCGTGGGGTGTTGTTCGACACACCCCAGGCGTCACCGGCTTCGTGGGCAACGCCCACGATCCGAACCCGCTGAACCTCGATGAAGTGTTCTCTATGCTGGAGCACACCGTGGTCGACCCGGCCGAGCAGCCAAACGCCGCGAAGCCAGGCCGCGCCCCGATTACCGAGGTCACCGTGGACTTCGAGGTCGGCGAATCGGTCATCGTCAACGATGGTCCGTTCGAGACCATGCCGGCTACGATCTCCGAGATCAAGCTGGAAGCCGCTCAGCTGGTTGTGCTCGTTTCGATCTTCGAACGCGAGACCCCGGTGACTCTGAACTTCAACCAGGTCACCAAGATCCAGTAGTATTAAGTCTTCGTGCCCCGCTTCGAGTGCTTTCGATGCGAGGGCGCGTTCGGCTGTCGCGCCACGATAGCCACAACCCGCACCACGCTCCTGTGCTGCGGGAACTGCAAGAGTAGAAGGACCCGACATGGCCCCAAAGAAAAAGGTCACCGGACTCATCAAGCTGCAGATCCAGGCAGGTGCTGCTAACCCAGCTCCTCCAATCGGTCCTGCACTTGGCCAGCACGGCGTCAACATCATGGAATTCTGCAAGGCTTACAACGCTGCCACCGAGTCGCAGCGCGGTAACGTGATTCCAGTTGAAATCACCGTGTACGAAGACCGTTCGTTCACTTTCATCACTAAGACCCCACCTGCAGCTGAGCTGATCAAGAAGGCTGCCGGCATCGCCAAGGGCTCGGGTGTTCCGCACACCAACAAGGTTGCAAACCTGACCCAGGCACAGGTTGAGGAAATCGCCACCTCCAAGATGGCTGACCTCAACGCAAACGATCTGGCTGCAGCAGCCAAGATCATCGCCGGCACCGCTCGCTCCATGGGCGTGACCGTAGAAGGCTAATAACGCCTTCGGTCATTCGCCCCATGGGTGAAGGACACTCAAGAATTCAAGAAATGGCGATAAGTTCACCCGGACTTTTCGCCCGTGGCAGGACCCAGCGCGGTCCACATGACCACGACTGCATAAGGAGATAACGCAGATGGCAAAGCGCAGCAAAGCATATGTAGCCGCCGCGGCTAAGATCGAGGCTGACAAGTTCTACGCTCCAGCCGAGGCAATCGCCCTGGCCAAGGAGATCGCTGGCGACAAGACCCACTCGACCGTTGAGGTTGCATTCCGCCTGGGTGTCGACCCACGCAAGGCCGACCAGATGGTTCGCGGTACCGTGAACCTGCCACACGGCACCGGCAAGACCGCCCGCGTGGTTGTTTTCGCCAACGGTGACAAGGCTGAGGCAGCCCGCGAAGCCGGCGCCGACTTCGTTGGCTCGGACGACCTGATCGAGAAGATCCAGGGCGGCTGGACCGACTTCGACGCAGCGGTTGCTACCCCGGACCTGATGGGCAAGGTTGGCCGCCTGGGTAAGATCCTCGGCCCACGTAACCTGATGCCAAACCCTAAGACCGGCACCGTGACCATGGATGTGGCCAAGGCTGTTACCGACATCAAGGGCGGCAAGATCGACTTCCGCGTCGACAAGCACTCGAACCTGCACTTCATCATTGGCAAGGCTTCGTTCGATGCCAAGCAGCTGACCGAGAACTACGCAGCTGCACTGGATGAGGTTCTGCGTCTGAAGCCTTCGGCTTCGAAGGGCCGCTACATCTCGAAGGCCACCATCGCTACCACCTTCGGTCCAGGCATCCCTGTTGACTCGAACGTAACCCGCGTTGAGGCCTAAGCTTTAGAGCTTATTTAAGCCCGCGGGCTCCATCACTGATCGTGATGGTGCCCGCGGGCTTTTGCATTCCCCGAGGGCATCCGCTGTTGTGCAAGCAACCTCCCAAGGTCGATCACAGGGCTGCCCCGGCGCCGTGGGTCCAGGGGAGCGGGAGAAGCCAGGCGTCGGGCCGGCCAGGAAATGGGCGGCCAAATCAAGTGCACCCTCACCCAGACGCGCCCGCAACAGGGCACGGACCTGGGATGAATCTCCGAGTGGGTGCATCCAGAAGTGGACTTTCGTGATGAGCCTCCCGGGCAGTGCGATACGCGGGGAATCGAGAGGAACGCGGACGCTGGAAACCCTCCTCAAAGCGCTAAAATCGGCCACGCTCGCATAAACATGCAAATGCGTTCAATTTTTTTCATCATGCGTTTAACCCCGTAATTTCGCGGATCTTGGAGTGTCAACCCCCGAAAACATGGGAAATTCATTGGAATTTGCCAGCTTACGGTTCTGTGTCATGGGCAAGAAATGCTACCATTGAAGCACTGATTTATTCAGCGGTGTCTGCATGGGACCCCCAAGACTATGCAGACGCTGGGTGGGTAAGTTTCCCCAAAGCTTACTCATCGACAAGTAGCCTGTATCTAGCGTCCCCCAAGTGCTAGATGCAGGCCTTGTCTTTTTAAGCAGCGGTTCAAGTGGGCGGTATCACGCCCCGACGATACCGCTGAATTTGGAAGAGGGCGTGATGCGTGCCTACAATAGAAATACCGAAGACCGTCGGTTGAGCATTTATGCTCCTAAAGGTCCGCAAGGACGACCAACGCAGGTTTCATAGATTTGATTTGACTTGAATGAGTTGAACTGCCCTGTGCTCCTGCGCGGGGCCTTTTTTATGGCCTCGCCGGTTATGAAACGGTACCGAACAAATCCCCGGAAGGAGTGTTATGGCAACCCCGAGCAAGACTGCAGCGATTGAAGAGATCACTGCTGACTTCAAAGATTCGTCTGCGGCTGTCTTGACCGAATACCGTGGGCTTACCGTTGCACAGCTCAAGGATCTGCGCCGCTCGCTTGGTCAGGAGACCAAGTACGCCGTTGTGAAGAATACCTTGACCGCTATCGCAGCGAAGGAAGCCGGCATCGAAGCATTCGATGACCAGCTTTCCGGTCCGACCGCTATCGCCTTCATTAAGGGCGATGCAGTTGCTGCCGCAAAGAGCCTCACGGAGTTCGCCAAGGCCAACGACAAGCTGGTTATCAAGACCGGTTGGTTCGAAGGCAAGGCACTTGATACGGCCGGCATCGCAGCCTTGGCTGCGCTGGAATCGCGCGAGACTCAGCTGGCACGTGTTGCTGCCGTGCTGCAGGCTCCAGCTTCCGCTGCTGCCCGCGTCGTCGACGCCCTGCGTGCAAAGCTCGAAGAGAACGGTGGCGCTGCCGCCGAGGAAGCCCCGGCAGAAGCCTAAGCTTTCGAGATTCTCTCGCAACGTAACCCATATTCATAGGCCGCAAGGCCAAAACCGAAAGGACGCCGACCATGGCGAAGCTCACCAACGAAGAGCTGCTTTCCGCATTCAAGGAAATGACCATCATCGAGCTTTCCGAGTTCGTTAAGGAATTCGAAGAGACCTTCGACGTTACCGCTGCTGCTGTTGCAGTTGCAGGCCCGGCTGCCGGTGGCGAAGCCGCTGCTGAAGAGCAGACCGAATTCGACGTAGTCCTGGAGTCGGCTGGCGACAAGAAGATCGCAGTCATCAAGGAAGTTCGCGCAATCACCTCCCTGGGTCTGAAGGAAGCTAAGGAGCTCGTTGACGGCGCTCCTAAGGCTCTGCTCGAGGGTGTTGCCAAGGACGCTGCTGAGAAGGCTAAGGAAGCCCTCGAAGCTGCCGGTGCAACCGTTACCGTTAAGTAAGTTACGCGGTCACTCGCAACTTATTACCAAGGGTCCACAGATTTCGATCTGTGGGCCCTTGGCCGTTAACTGAATGATTTCTTAGAAATAGATTTATAACGTTTCTATTAACAGCGTTTTTATAGGTTCAGTGTTTAAAGTTGGAGGCGTGCCAAACAGCGATACCATTCAGCCGCGTCAACCGGCCCCGCGCTTGGGATTACTGGACGGTCTACGTATCACCGCAGCCGTGGTCGTAGTCCTCTACCACTACACCGCATGGGGCCACAATTTCTGGGGTCAATATGCCCCCGATACTTGGCCGGTGCTCTCGACGGTCACCCGGTACGGCCAGATCGGCGTACAGCTGTTTTTCCTGATCTCCGGCTTCGTGATCCTGATGTCGATGCAGGGCAAATCGGTCATCCAATTCATCGGTTCGCGCGTGGGCAGGCTCTATCCCGCTTATTGGGTTGCCGTGCTCGCGGCAGCGCTGCTGTCTTTCGTCTTCTGGCCATCGATCGCCGACGGACGCACTCCGGCGGACATCTTGCCGAACCTGACCATGATGCAAACGGCGTTCGAGGTGCGGCATCTGGACGGCGTGTATTGGACGCTCTGGGTCGAACTGCGCTTCTACATCCTGCTTGGCATCATGCTCTTGTGCGGCCTGGTGAAGAACAAGTCGATCATGCTGCTCTCGGTGCTCTGGCCTGCGCTGGGCCTCTATCTGCACTTCACCAGCTACGTGAAACTCCAGGACTGGATCGCCGGCCCCTACGCCGCGCTCTTCGCCGCAGGCATGGTGCTCTACCTGATCTACCGCGATGGCCACAGCCTGCTGCGCTGGTTCGTCGTGGCATTCAATACCGTGATCGCGGCCTACTTCACCGGCTTGAAGGGCAGCGAAGACGCGCTGCAACTGTCGAACATGCACGTTCCCGCGTGGCACTTCCAGGCGCTGATCGTGCTCTGCGTTGGCCTGCTGGCGCTGTGCACGCTAACGCCGCTGAAACATATCCGAGCCAAATGGCTTGCCGTTGCCGGTTCCCTGACCTTCCCGCTCTACCTGTTCCACCAACTGTGGGGATGGTGGATCATCGAGCAGCTGCATGGCCAAGTGAACAAGTACTTCCTGCTGACCGGCACCGTTGCGGTGCTGATGCTGTGGTCCTATGCTGTTGTGCGATTCATCGAGAAGCCGCTGGGCCTGCGCCTGCGCAATGCAACGATCGCCGGCCTGACCAAGGCCAAGACCGCCACGCAGAAAATATTCGCGAAGCCTCCAGTGGCTATTCCGGAGTCGAAATATCAGCAATCGTGGCCTCAAAGCCGCTGACCAGATCCTGGGGATCCACCAGCAGGCCGTGCAGCGGATCCCCGCTGCCCATGGCCACGCGCTCGGGAACCGGATCGGCGAAGACGCTCGCATCGATGATCACCGGCAGTGCCGTGTGGGAGCCGAAGGGCGTAATGGTGCCGCGCACGAAATGAGTGACGGCCAACGCGGTCTCGGCATCGGGCAGCGAAAGCTTGTTGACCCGGAGCACCGCGCGGATCTTCGCCCAATCCAGTTTGCGGCCGCCCGGGATCAGGGCGAAGACGAATGAATCGTCCGATCGCTTGAGCACCAAGGTCTTGAGCAGATGCCCAGGTACCACACCCAGAAGTTCGGCGGCTTCCTCAAGGGACGTCGCCGCTGCCCGGGGAACGATGTCGATCGGCACTTCGCGGCGTGCTGCATCCAGCAGAACGCGGGTCATTGCTTCCGACGACTTCAGATCCGACATTGAAAACCCCTCATCACGTGACCGGCCCGGTCGCAGTGCAGGTGGGCAGCGCTGCGACCGCGGCATGCTTATAGCTGAGCTTAGTGCAGAAGATCCTGGCAGGCGGTGTTTGCCAACGCGACACTTGATGCCGCGCCGATTCCCGGATCGCGGGAGTACCCGTGGGATACGGCCACGGTGGGGGATAGGCAATGCAGCGGTGCGGGTGCTGAGCGGGCGCCTTCGGGCAGAAGCAATTTCCGTCAATCGCAGAAACTGCGCTCATTTGGAATCCGGAGCGCAAGATCGACGGCCTCGTGAAGCCCCTGTGACTAATCGCACGTAGGTACGGCACTCGCATTTTTCGGCCATCAGGCGTGAACTAGCTCATGCCCTCGCGGTGTAATTCGCAGGGAAAAAATGCCGGTATCATCTGGGAAAAGTCCCTGCCCGGGGAAGCAGGGCGACGCTGCCAGCGCGGGAAATCCGGGGTCCCGGGACCCTGGAGCGAGGGGTTCCGAGAGCAGAACCAAAAACTATAGCACGGATTTCGGCCGGAGGTGTCGACAAGTGCAAATTCCTCCGGTAAGGTTGAAATTTGCGCCTTACTGTTTGCGCGCGCGGCCTTCATATAGCGGTGGGTCTCGTGGACGAAAAAGAGGGCTTGTCCTATGACAGGCACCTTAGCACGGTAAGCGTTCGGAAACCTGACGGTCTTTGGAAGGATCCATCTTGGTCGCCTCGAGCAACCCTAACAACCAAACCGCTAGTTCGGCTCGCGATGCTGCATACGCTGGCCGACTTTCTTTTGCAAAGATTCACGAACCACTTGAAGTGCCTAACCTGCTGGCATTGCAGACCGAGAGCTTTGACCGCCTCGTCGGCAATGAGCGCTGGGTAGAGCGCCTGACCAAGGCCGAAGCTGCTGGCGACTCCAGCGTGCCGAACACCTCGGGACTGGCCGAAATCTTCGAGGAAATCTCCCCGATCGAGGACTTCCAGGACACCATGTCCCTGAGCTTCTCGGAGCCGGAGTTCGCTGATCCGAAGTACACCATTGCGGAGTGCAAGGACCGCGACGCCACCTACTCGGCACCGCTGTACGTCAAGGCCGAATTCATGAACAATGAAACCGGCGAAATCAAGCAGCAGACCGTGTTCATGGGCGATTTCCCGCTGATGACTGAAAAGGGCACCTTCATCATCAATGGCACCGAGCGTGTCGTGGTGTCCCAGCTGGTCCGCTCCCCGGGTGCATACTTCGAGTCCGCACCGGACAAGACCAGTGACAAGACCATCTACTCAGCACGCATCATCCCGTCACGCGGTGCATGGTTCGAACTGGAAATCGACAAGCGCGACCAGATCGGCGTGCGCCTGGACCGCAAGCGCAAGCAGTCGGTCACCGTCCTGCTTAAGGCCTTGGGCTGGAGCGAAGAGCAGATTCTGTCCGAATTCGGCCAGTACGACTCGGTACGCGCCACCCTTGAGAAGGACAACATCAAGGACCAGAACGAAGCGCTTCTGGACATCTACCGCAAGCTGCGTCCAGGCGAGCCTCCTACGGTCGAGGCAGCCCAGGCTCTGCTGAAAAACATGTACTTCGAGCCTAAGCGCTACGACCTGGCAAAGGTCGGCCGCTACAAGATCAACCGCAAGCTCGGCGTGGAGACCCCGGTCAACGCTGAGAACGCTTCGGTGCTCTCGATCGACGACCTCGTCGCCATGATCCGCTACCTGGTTGCGTTGCACGCAGGCGAGAAGACCATCTCCGGCACCCGCAAGGGCGAGATTGTCGATATTCCGGTGAACGTGGACGACATCGACCACTTCGGCAACCGCCGCATCCGCGCGGTGGGCGAACTGATCGAGAACCAGATCCGCACCGGCCTGTCCCGCATGGAGCGTGTTGTGCGCGAGCGCATGACCACCCAGGACGTCGAGGCGATCACCCCGCAGACCCTGATCAACATCCGCCCAGTGGTGGCAGCGATCAAGGAGTTCTTCGGAACCTCGCAGCTCTCGCAGTTCATGGACCAGAACAACCCGCTGGCCGGCCTGACCCACAAGCGCCGCCTGTCGGCCCTGGGCCCGGGCGGCCTGTCGCGCGACCGCGCCGGCATGGAAGTTCGAGACGTCCACCCGTCGCACTACGGCCGCATGTGCCCGATTGAAACCCCGGAAGGCCCGAACATCGGCTTGATCGGTTCGTTGGCGACCTACGGCCGCATCAACGCCTTCGGCTTCATCGAGACCCCGTACCGCAAGGTGTCCAACGGCGTCGTGTCCAACGAGGTCGAGTACCTGACCGCGGACGACGAGCTGCAGCACTACATCGCGCAGGCCAACGCCCCGCTGGATGAGAACGGCGCGTTCATCGAAGACGCCGTGCTGGTCCGCGAAAAGGGCGGTGGCGGCGAGCCTGTCATCGTCGACGCCGATGAAGTGACCTTCATGGACGTTTCCCCGCGCCAGATGGTGTCTGTGGCTACCGCTCTGATTCCATTCCTGGAGCACGACGACGCCAACCGCGCACTGATGGGCGCCAACATGCAGCGCCAGGCTGTGCCGCTGCTGCAGTCGGACCGACCGCTGGTCGGCACCGGCATGGAGAAGTACGCCGCGGTTGACGCCGGCGACTCCGTGGTGGCCGGAAAGCCGGGCGTGGTGACCGAGGTCTCCGCCGACCTGGTGGTTGTCATGAACGACGACGGCACCGAGTCGATGTACCCGATCATGAAGTTCGCCCGCTCGAACCAGGGCAACGCCTACAACCAGCGCGTGCGCGTGTCCGAAGGCGACCGCCTGGAGTACCAGTCGATCATCGCCGACGGCCCGTCCACCGACATGGGCGAGCTGTCCTTGGGCAAGAACCTGCTCGTGGCATTCATGTCCTGGGAAGGCTACAACTACGAGGATGCGATCATCCTCTCCCAGCGCATGATCTTCGACGACGTGCTGACCTCGATCCACATCGAGGAGCATGAGGTCGACGCCCGCGACACCAAGCTGGGCGCCGAGGAAATCACCCGCGACATCCCGAATGTCTCGGAAGACATCCTCTCCCAGCTCGACGACCGCGGCATCGTGTACATCGGTGCAGAGGTCGAGGCCGGCGACGTGCTGGTGGGTCGCGTGACCCCGAAGGGCGAAACCGAGCTGACCCCTGAAGAGCGCCTGTTGCGCGCCATCTTCGGTGAGAAGTCCCGCGAAGTGCGCGACACCTCCCTGAAGGTGCCGCACGGCGAGTCGGGCACCGTCATCGGCGTTCGCATCTTCGACCGCGACAACGACGACGAGCTGAGCCCGGGCGTCAACCAGCTGGTGCGCGTGTACGTGGCCCAGAAGCGCAAGATCACCAACGGTGACAAGCTCGCAGGCCGCCACGGCAACAAGGGCGTCATCTCCAAGATCCTGCCGCTGGAGGACATGCCGTTCCTGGAGGACGGCACTCCGCTGGACGTCGTGCTGAACCCGCTGGGTGTGCCAGGCCGCATGAACGTGGGCCAGGTCATGGAAATCCACCTGGGCTGGGCAGCCAAGCAGGGTTGGAACATCGAGGGCGAGCCTCAGTGGGTCAAGGACCTGCCGAACCTGCCTCGCCAGTCGGGTCCGACCACCGTGGCAACCCCGGTCTTCGACGGCGCCTCGGAAGAGGAAATCCGCGGAATCCTGGATTCGACCAACAAGACCCGCGACGGCGTGCGCCTGATCGGCAACTCCGGCAAGGCCCGTCTGTTCGACGGCCGCTCCGGCGAGCCGTTCCCGGATCCGGTATCGGTCGGCTACATGTACATCTTGAAGCTGCACCACCTGGTGGACGACAAGATCCACGCCCGCTCCACCGGTCCGTACTCCATGATCACCCAGCAGCCGCTGGGCGGTAAGGCCCAGTTCGGTGGCCAGCGCTTCGGTGAGATGGAAGTGTGGGCCCTGGAGGCCTACGGCGCAGCTTACACGCTGCAGGAAATCCTGACCATCAAGTCGGATGATATCCACGGCCGCGTGAAGGTCTACGAAGCCATCGTGAAGGGCGAGAACGTGCCGGAGCCCGGTGTTCCGGAATCGTTCAAGGTTCTGATCAAGGAAATGCAGTCGCTGTGCCTGAACGTCGAGGTGCTCGGCACCGACGGCCAGACAATCGAAATGCGCGAATCGGACGAGGAATCATTCCGTGCCGCAGAAGAGCTCGGCATCGACCTGTCCCGGTCGGAGCCGAACTCCGTAGAGGAAGTGTAGTCCGGTGCGCCGCCCGGACTGCACAGCCCGGGCGGCCGCGCCGCACACCGACTTATTCGTATCGACTTCAGACACCATAGAAGAGAGAAAAGGACCCTATGTCCAACGATTCCTCATTCGGCCTCATGCGCATCAACCTTGCCACCGCGGACGAGATCCGCGCTTGGAGCTACGGCGAGGTTAAGAAGCCTGAAACCATCAACTACCGCACCCTGAAGCCGGAGAAGGACGGTCTTTTCTGCGAAAAGATCTTCGGTCCTTCCCGCGACTGGGAATGCTACTGCGGCAAGTACAAGCGCGTGCGCTTCAAGGGCATCATCTGCGAACGCTGCGGCGTCGAGGTGACCCGTGCGAACGTGCGCCGCGAACGCATGGGTCACATCGAGCTTGCTGCTCCCGTGACCCACATCTGGTACTTCAAGGGCGTTCCTTCGCGCTTGGGCTACCTGCTGGATCTGGCACCCAAGGACCTGGAAAAGGTCATCTACTTCGCCGCCTACATGATCACTTCGGTGAACGAGGAACGCCGCCACGCGGAGATGCCGAACCTGCAGGCACAGCACGACCTTGAACTGCGCCAGCTGGCCAACAATGCCGAGGCCGACAAGAAGGCTGTTGCCGCCGACCTGGAAGCAGAGCTGGAGCGTCTTGAGGCAGACGGCGCCAAGAACGCCGAGCTGAACAAGGCCCGCACCCTGGCCGAGAAGACCGTGCTGCAGATCGACAAGCGCGCCAAGGCGGAGTCCGAGCGCCTGCGTGCGGTCTGGGAACGCTTCAAGGGCCTGAAGGTCGCCGACCTCGAAGGCGACGAAGGCCTGTACCGCACCATGCGCGAGAAGTACGGACTGTTCTTCGAAGGCTCCATGGGCGCCGAGGCGATCCAGAAGCGCCTGGAGAACTTCGACCTCGAAGCCGAAGCCGAAGATCTCAAGCAGATCATCGACAACGGCAAGGGCCAGAAGAAGGCCCGCGCTCTCAAGCGCCTGAAGGTCGTCAACGCATTCCTGGCCAATGGCAACTCGCCAAAGGGCATGGTGCTCGACGCCGTTCCAGTGATCCCGCCGGAGCTGCGCCCGATGGTCCAGCTCGACGGTGGCCGTTTCGCCACCTCGGACCTGAACGACCTGTACCGCCGCGTGATCAACCGCAATAACCGCCTCAAGCGCCTGCTTGATCTCGGTGCGCCAGAGATCATCGTGAACAACGAAAAGCGCATGCTGCAGGAAGCCGTCGACTCGCTGTTCGACAACGGCCGCCGCGGCCGTCCGGTCACCGGACCGGGCAACCGTCCGCTGAAGTCGCTGTCCGACATGCTCAAGGGCAAGCAGGGCCGCTTCCGCCAGAACCTGCTCGGCAAGCGCGTTGACTACTCGGGCCGTTCGGTCATCGTGGTCGGCCCGCAGCTGAAGCTGCACCAGTGCGGTCTGCCTAAGCAGATGGCCCTGGAGCTCTTCAAGCCGTTCGTGATGAAGCGCCTGGTTGACCTCAACCACGCGCAGAACATCAAGAGCGCCAAGCGCATGGTCGAGCGCTACCGCCCGCAGGTGTGGGATGTTCTCGAAGAGATCATTACCGAGCACCCGGTGCTGCTGAACCGTGCGCCTACCCTGCACCGCCTGGGCATCCAGGCCTTCGAGCCACAGCTGGTCGAAGGCAAGGCCCTGCAGCTGCACCCGCTGGTTTGCGGCGCGTTCAACGCTGACTTCGACGGCGACCAGATGGCAGTCCACCTGCCGCTGAGCCCGGAAGCTCAGGCTGAAGCACGCATCCTGATGCTGTCCTCGCACAACATCCTGAAGCCTTCGGACGGCCGTCCGGTGGCTCTGCCTTCGCAGGATATGATCATCGGCCTGCACCACCTCACCACCAAGCGCGAGGACGAGATCGGCGCCGGGCGCGTGTTCTCCTCGGTTTCCGAGGCCATCATGGCCAAGGACCGCGGCGAGCTGCACCTGAACGCCCCGATCAAGGTGCGTGTCGAGAACTTCGTTCCTTCGGACGAGCAGCCGGCCCCAGAGGGCTGGGAGCCGGGCACCGAAGCCTTGCTGGAGACCTCGCTGGGCCAGGTGCTGTTCAACGACACCCTGCCGGCGGACTACCCATGGGTTTCCCGCGTGGCCGGCAAGGATGCGCTCTCGGACATCGTCAACGACCTTGCCGAGCGCTACCCGAAGGTCGTCGCGGCGGCAACGCTGGACAACCTGAAGGACGCAGGTTTCCACTGGGCTACCCGCTCGGGCATCACCGTGGCGATCTCGGACATCACCTCGAACATGAACAAGGCTGAAATCCTTGAGCCGTACGAGGAACGTGCCCGCAAGGTCCAGGGTTCGTACGACAAGGGCCTGATCTCCGACATCGAACGCCGCCAGGACCTGATCGACATCTGGACCAAGGCCACCGACGAGGTTGCCGAGGCCATGAAGAACGGCATGGAAGAGCTGAACACCATTAACCGAATGGTGACCTCCAAGGCTCGTGGTAACTGGCTGCAACTGCGCCAGATCGCCGGTATCCGTGGTCTGGTGTCCAACCCCAAGGGCGAGATCATCCCGCGTCCGATCAAGTCTTCCTACCGTGAAGGCCTGTCGGTGCTGGAGTACTTCATCGCGACCCACGGCGCCCGTAAGGGCCTGGCGGATACCGCGCTGAAGACCGCCAACTCGGGTTACCTGACCCGTCGTCTGGTGGACGTCTCGCAGGATGTCATCGTTCGCGAAGAGGACTGCGGCACCAAGCGCGGCCTGACCGTCGCGATCGCCGACTCCAGCTCGGGCATCCGCATCAAGCACGAGACCGTGGAGAACTCGGCCTACACCCGTACGCTGGCCGCCGACGTCAAGGACGCTGAGGGCAACGTGCTGGCCACCGCCGGTTCCGACGTGGGCGACGTGCTGATCGACGAGCTGTACGCTGCAGGCGTGGATGAGATCCGCGTCCGCTCCGTGCTGACCTGCGACTCGGCCGTTGGAACCTGTGCGCTGTGCTACGGCCGTTCGCTGGCCACCGGCAAGACCGTGGACATCGGCGAGGCAGTGGGCATCATCGCCGCGCAGTCCATCGGCGAGCCCGGTACCCAGCTGACCATGCGTACCTTCCACACCGGTGGTGTGGCATCGGCCGACGACATCACCCAGGGTCTGCCTCGTATCCAGGAGCTCTTCGAAGCCCGTACCCCGAAGGGTGTGGCTCCGATGTCGGAGGTCTCCGGTCGCGTGTCGATCGAGGACGACGAGAAGCAGCTGCGTGTTGTGGTCACACCGGACAACGGCGACGAGAAGCAGGCCTATCCGGTTCTGCGTCGTGCCCGTCTGCTGGTGGAAGATGGCCAGTCCATCGTCGCCGGTACCCAGCTGACCAGCGGTACCCTTGACCCGAAGCAGGTGCTGCGAGTTCTGGGCCCACGCGAGGCGCAGAAGTTCCTGGTCCGCGAGGTCCAGGACGTGTACCAGTCCCAGGGTGTGGGCATCCACGATAAGCACGTGGAAGTCATCGTCCGCCAGATGCTGCGGCGCGTCACCGTCATCGAGTCCGGCGAGACCGAGTTGCTCCCGGGTGAGCTGGCCGACCGTTCGCGCTTCACCGCTGCGAACCGCAAGGCAGTCGCCGAGGGCAAGCGTCCGGCCGCTGGCCGTGACGAGATGATGGGCATCACCAAGGCATCGCTGGCCACCGATTCGTGGCTGTCGGCGGCTTCCTTCCAGGAAACCACCCGCGTCCTGACCCAGGCCGCGATGGAGGGCAAGGAAGATCCGCTGCGCGGTCTGAAGGAGAACGTGATCATCGGTAAGCTGATCCCGGCCGGTACCGGTCTGGATCGCTACACCCAGGTCGAGGTCGAGCCGACCGACGAGGCAAAGGCAACTTTGTTCACCGGTACCTCGGCATTCTCCTCGGGTCTCTACGACGATGCGCTGGAAGGCGGGCTGTCGCCTGAATTCCGCGCCATCTCGATGGACGACTACGACCACGGCTCGGACTTCCGCTAAACCGGCAAGCACCGAGGCTGGCAGCTAGCCAGCTCGTAGGGCGCCCGCCGCACACGCAAGTGTGCGGCGGGCGCTTGCGCTTTTAATTTGGCAAAGGCCTGTTCACCGGGGCTTCACTTGGTGCTCACCACAATATGAAATCGTGCAGAAGTTGGAGCGCGGGCTCGGGTAACCCCGCAACCCGCCACGAATCGAAGACGAAGACGGTGAGAAGTTGGGAAAGACATCACGAGCCATCGCAGCAGGGGCACTGGGCCTGGGACTGCTGTTCAGTACGCTGCCGGCGCAGGCCGCCGGGCAGATCGATCCGGGCAAGCAGCCCGAAACACCCTGCGCCGCAGCGCCGCCGGTCAAAATTGAAACCGGCGCGGTCTTCTCCGACCCGTTGCAGGACCGGGCCGGAGCAGTTGCCGAACGGTTGTGCTCCTACTTCAAGCAGGCCGATGCGGGGTCCACCATTTCGCTGGCGGCATTCGTGATTTCGGGACAGAGCGGCGAAGACTACGTCGACCAGTTGCTGGCCGCGCACGAACGCGGGGTGAAGATCCAGGTGGTCATGGACGGGTGGCAGATTTCCAAGGCGCCGTCGGCGCGGCTGATTAAGGCCCTGGGGACCGACACGACCGCCGGATCCTGGGTGGCGGTCTGCTCGAATACCTCGCCGGAGGGGAACACCAGCTCCTGCCAGGGGACCAAGGGCATGCACAACAAGTTCGCGCTGTTCTCCTCGGTGTCCGGGCAGCAGGACGTAGTGGTGCAGTCCTCGGCCAACGTCACGGATGTGAACCATGTGAGCTACTGGAACAACGCACTTACCGTGACCGGCGATGACGGGCTGTACCGTGCATACCGTTCCTACCATGCGGACATGGCTCGTATGGAGCAGACTCCGGATTACCACCGCACCGAGACCTCACGCGGGTCGGCCGGTGTGTCGGTCGTCCGCTTCTTCCCGGCGGCAACTGCGGACCCGGTGGCGCAACGGCTTTCGGAGCTGCAGTGCAAAAACAAGAACAGCTCGGTGGCTGTCACCATGAGCGAGTGGGACGATACGCGCGCCGCCGTCGCGGAAGAACTCGGGCGTCTGAAGGCCGAAGGCTGCGAGGTCACCGTGGCCGCTGGACCGGTTGACGGGCAGGTCGCCGCCGTGCTGGATGCCGCGGGCATCGAACGCCGCGTAGTAGAGGATACATCTACTACTGGACGCGTGCACTCGAAGTACTTCGTCGTGTCCGGAATGCGCGATTCAGCCTCTCCCGAAGGCAACCGCGGGGATGCCTCCTTCGTCTTCACGGGGAGCCACAATTACAATTCCACCAGTCTGCGCCGCAATGACGAGGCCATCTTGGAACTGCACAACCGCAATGTGGTCAAGGCCTACCAGGCCAACGCCCAGCGGCTGATGCAGATCGGGGAACCGGCCGGAGAAAAGCAGACAGTCAGCAAGTAGATTTATCTCCTGGCAGATATTGCTACTAGAGATTCCACCGGATCCTCCGCCTCGCTGTTCAGTGGGCCGTTACCTCGCGGCGCTCGCGCGTTCACGGGCGGGGGATAGGTTGGAGCCAGATTCCTCGCCGGTCGGCGGCATCAAGCAGTAATCGCACGGTGCCGACGCGGTGAGATAGCTTACTGTTCATGGTGCAGGGGCCGATTAATGCTAGAGTTAAGGCAATTGTTTTATGTGTGGCAAAATGGACACGGTCCGGGTTGCGGGTAGGTTGCGCAACGAATGCCACACTTTCGCACGCCTAGGGACATTCTGATCCTGGATGGGCGGTAAAGCAAGCAGTTAGTGCTGCAGAAGAACAGTGTGAGCCCGCAAGGGCCCGCCCGCTCCGATGCCGTGCCGAAGAACTTAGACAATGGAAGGACACGAAAGTGCCTACTATTCAGCAGCTGGTCCGCAAGGGCCGCTCGCCTAAGGTCGTAAAGACCAAGGCTCCTGCCCTGAAGGGCAACCCAATGCGCCGTGGCGTGTGCACCCGTGTGTACACCACCACCCCGAAGAAGCCGAACTCGGCACTGCGTAAGGTCGCACGTGTGCGCCTTGCCGGTGGTATTGAGGTCACCGCTTACATTCCAGGTGTCGGTCACAACCTGCAGGAACACTCCATCGTGCTCGTTCGCGGTGGTCGTGTGAAGGACTTGCCAGGTGTCCGCTACAAGATTGTTCGTGGTGCTCTGGATACCCAGGGTGTGAAGGATCGTAAGCAGGCTCGTTCCCGCTACGGTGCAAAGAAGGATGGTAAGTAATGCCTCGTAAGGGTCCGGCGCCAAAGCGCCCACTAGTTTCTGATCCAGTTTACGATTCCCCACTGGTCACCCAGCTGATCAACAAGGTTCTCGTAGACGGCAAGAAGTCCACCGCAGAGCGCATTGTTTACGGTGCACTCGAAGGTGCAGCTGCAAAGTCCGGCACCGACGCAGTGTCGACCCTCAAGAAGGCCATGGATAACATCCGCCCGGCCCTTGAGGTTCGTTCCCGCCGTGTTGGTGGCGCGACCTACCAGGTTCCTGTCGAGGTCAAGCCAGGCCGTGCAACCGCACTGGCTCTGCGCTGGCTGGTTGGCTACTCGAAGGCTCGCCGCGAGAAGACCATGATCGAGCGTCTGATGAACGAGATCCTGGACGCTTCGAACGGTCTGGGCGCAGCTGTGAAGCGTCGCGAAGACACTCACAAGATGGCTGAGTCCAACAAGGCATTCGCCCATTACCGCTGGTAAGAACCGCTTGGATTTGCTGGGCGTCTACCGGCGCCCAGCAAATCCAGCATCACCTCTTAGGGAGACAACGTGGCACAGGACGTGCTGACTGACCTGAACAAGGTCCGCAACATCGGCATCATGGCTCACATCGATGCCGGTAAGACCACTACTACTGAGCGCATCCTGTTCTACACGGGTGTAAACCACAAGCTCGGTGAGACCCACGACGGTGGCGCAACCACCGACTGGATGGAGCAGGAAAAGGAACGCGGTATCACCATTACCTCCGCGGCCGTGACTTGCTTCTGGAACAAGAACCAGATCAACATCATCGATACCCCGGGCCACGTTGACTTCACCGTTGAGGTGGAGCGCTCGCTGCGCGTGCTCGATGGCGCCGTTGCCGTGTTCGACGGCAAGGAAGGCGTTGAGCCTCAGTCCGAGACCGTTTGGCGTCAGGCTGACAAGTACAACGTTCCACGTATCTGCTTCGTGAACAAGATGGACAAGCTCGGTGCTGACTTCTACTTCACCGTGGACACCATCATCAACCGCCTGGGTGCCAAGCCGCTGGTCATGCAGCTGCCAATCGGCTCCGAGTCGGAGTTCACCGGCGTGGTGGACCTGCTGACCATGAAGGCATTCGTCTGGGAAGGCGACGCCAAGGGCGACGTCACCATGGGCGCTGCTTACGAGACTCGCGAAATTCCTGCAGACCTGCAGGAAAAGGCCGAAGAGTACCGCGCCAAGCTGGTCGAAGATGTCGCTGAGGCATCCGAAGAGCTCATGGAGAAGTACCTCGAAGGCGAAGAGATCTCGCTGGACGAGCTGAAGGCCGGCATCCGCAAGCTGACCGTGAACTCGGAAGCCTACCCGGTCTTCTGTGGTTCGGCGTTCAAGAACCGTGGTGTTCAGCCGATGCTGGACGCCGTGATCGACTTCCTGCCAAGTCCTCTGGACGTGGGCGCCATGGTGGGTCACGATCCAAAGAACGAGGAAATCGAGCTCACCCGCGAGCCTTCCGAGGATGCACCATTCTCGGCACTGGCTTTCAAGATCGCTGCTCACCCGTTCTTCGGTCAGCTCAACTTCGTCCGCGTTTACTCCGGCAAGGCCGAGTCCGGCGCACAGCTGCTGAACTCGACCAAGCAGAAGAAGGAACGCGTTGGCAAGCTCTTCCAGATGCACGCCAACAAGGAGCAGCCGGTAGACGAGATCCACGCAGGTCACATCTACGCTGTCATCGGCCTGAAGGACACCACTACCGGTGACACCCTGTGCGATCCACAGAACCCAATCGTCCTCGAGTCGATGACCTTCCCGGATCCAGTGATCTTCGTGGCCATCGAGCCTAAGACCAAGGGCGACCAGGAGAAGCTGTCGACCGCTATTCAGAAGCTGTCGGCGGAGGATCCAACCTTCACCGTTTCGCTGAACGAAGACACCGGCCAGACCGAAATCGGCGGCATGGGCGAACTCCACCTGGACATCCTGGTGGACCGCATGAAGCGTGAATTCCGCGTGGAGGCCAACGTCGGCAAGCCGCAGGTTGCATACCGCGAAACCATCAAGAAGGCTGTGGAGAAGGTCGACTTCACCCACAAGAAGCAGACCGGTGGTTCGGGCCAGTTCGCAAAGGTCCAGGTCACGTTCGAGCCTCTGGAAGTTGTGGACGGCGTAACCTACGAGTTCAAGAACGCCGTCACCGGCGGTCGCGTGCCTCGTGAGTACATCCCGTCGGTTGACGCTGGTATCCAGGACGCTATGCAGTACGGCATCCTCGCCGGCTACCCGCTGGTCGGCGTGAAGGCTACCCTCATCGATGGTGCCTACCACGACGTCGACTCCTCGGAAATGGCGTTCAAGATCGCCGGTTCGCAGGTCTTCAAGGAAGGTGCACGCCGCGCCAACCCTGTTCTGCTCGAACCGCTGATGGCCGTTGAAGTTCGTACCCCGGAAGAGTACATGGGCGACGTTATCGGCGACCTGAACTCCCGCCGTGGCTCGATCCAGGAGATGTCCGACGCCGCAGGCGTCAAGGTCATCCGCGCAGCTGTTCCGCTGTCTGAGATGTTCGGTTACATTGGTGACCTGCGTTCGAAGACCCAGGGTCGTGCAGTTTACTCGATGACCTTCGACAGCTACTCTGAGGTCCCGAAGGCAGTTGCCGACGAGATCATCCAGAAGTCCCGCGGCGAGTAATCGCCTCGGAACCAAAACTTGGCCGTGACCCCCGAGTGGGGAAGTGGCCGATCGCGAGGTCGGCGGAGATCCGTCGACGCCGGCCTTGCAAACGGCCAACGAGGGATTTGCATCACATGCAGGGCCCGCAGAGGACCGAAATTTCCATATTTATCCATGCCCCCAGTAGACTATTTGAAGTTCGTTTGCGAACCGCGCAGACGAAAAAAGTCTTCTGTAAATGTTTCTAGGAGGAACTTGTGGCAAAGGCAAAGTTCGAGCGCAGCAAGCCGCACGTCAACATTGGTACCATCGGTCACGTCGACCACGGTAAGACCACTCTGACCGCAGCAATCTCCAAGGTTCTGGCTGACAAGTACCCGGACCTGAACGAGCAGCGCGACTTCGCTAACATTGACTCGGCTCCGGAAGAGCGCCAGCGCGGTATTACCATCAACATCTCGCACATCGAGTACCAGACCGAGAAGCGTCACTACGCACACGTTGATGCTCCAGGCCACGCTGACTACGTCAAGAACATGATCACCGGTGCTGCTCAGATGGACGGCGCGATCCTGGTTGTTGCCGCAACTGACGGCCCAATGGCTCAGACCCGCGAGCACGTTCTGCTGGCCCGCCAGGTTGGTGTTCCTACCCTGATGGTCGCACTGAACAAGTCCGACATGGTTGACGACGAAGAGCTGCTCGAGCTCGTGGAGATGGAAGTTCGCGAACTTCTGTCCTCGCAGGGCTTCGATGGCGACGACGCACCAGTCATCAAGGTTTCGGCTCTGAAGGCCCTCGAAGGCGATCCAAAGTGGGTTGCAGCTGTTGAGGAACTGATGGACGCTGCTGACACCTTCATCCCGGATCCAGTTCGCGACCGCGACAAGCCATTCCTGATGCCGATCGAGGACGTCTTCACCATCACCGGTCGCGGTACCGTGGTGACCGGTCGCGCCGAGCGTGGCACCCTGGCCATCAACTCGGAAGTTGAGATCGTTGGCATCCGCCCGATCCAGAAGACCACCGTTACCGGTATCGAGATGTTCCACAAGCAGCTCGACGAAGCATGGGCAGGCGAGAACTGTGGTCTGCTGCTTCGCGGTCTGAAGCGCGACGATGTTGAGCGCGGTCAGGTTGTCGTAGCCCCAGGCTCGATCACCCCGCACACCAACTTCGAAGCCAACGTCTACATCCTGTCGAAGGACGAAGGCGGACGTCACAACCCGTTCTACTCGAACTACCGTCCGCAGTTCTACTTCCGCACCACCGACGTTACCGGCGTTATCACCCTCCCAGAGGGCACCGAAATGGTTATGCCAGGCGACAACACCGAAATGTCGGTTGAGCTGATCCAGCCAATCGCTATGGAAGAGGGCCTCGGCTTCGCAATCCGCGAAGGCGGCCGCACCGTTGGTTCGGGCAAGGTCACCAAGATCACCAAGTAGTCTCTGCTTGACGATCTAGATCGCTAGCGGTCTATCGGCAATCCCCGCCACTCATTACGAGTGGCGGGGATTTCTGTCTTAAACGCTACCCGATGTGGTGAGTAACTCTAAAAGGTGGTCTAATTAGAGGGGCGGGATATTCCCGTCGGATTGACGAATCATCAGCGAGGGGAGTGCCGGGGCAATGGAAGTACTCGTAGCACTGGTATTCATCGCGGCGGCATTTATTGTCGGCCGCAACGCGGGCCGCAAGGCGCCCTCCAGTGACGCGCAGGTCCTGCGCCAAGCCCGGGAAACCGCGTGGCAGGAAGGCTACGAGGCCGCGGTCCGGTTCCTCGGCGAGCTGCGCAGGGAACCCGGCCCCAGCCCCGAGCTCCCCGATGCAGTCGAGTCAGGGCCGGAACAGGACAAGCACCTGCCGGCTGCCGGCATCCCCAGGCCCGCCGCATTCCAAACGACGGAGCCGCAGGCCGCCCCGCAGCCGGACGCCGTACCGCCGCCGGCGGGGCAGCCGTATCTCGCGGATGCAGCCGCGGACATCCCGGCCGTCCCAGGCGCGTCCGGCGCCTGGCAGGACCGTCCGCGCATCCTGCAGACGGGAGGCAACCGCACGGCTGCGCAGCCTCCGGCGCCCGCAGCCCCGGTTAAGGTCCTGAGCAAGCGCGAACGCGAACTGCGCAATATCAACGTCACCCTGTACGTCGCGGCCTTGATGATCGTGGCCGCTGGGGCGCTGTTCCTCAGCTTCGCGCTGTTGCCGCTGGCCAAGCTGGTGGCGCTCTTCGCACTGGCTGCCGCCTTCTACGGCGGGGGACTGGCAGTCCATGCCACCCGTGAATCCCTGAGGCCTGCGGCGGCCGCGTTCGCCGGCACCGGGCTGGCCCTGCTGCCGTTGTGCGCCATCGCCACCTACAACACCGTGGACCTGAGCGGACCGACCGTCTGGCTGGTTTTCTCGGCGATCGCCACGGTGGCTGTCGGCTACGCCACGGTGCGCTTCCGTTCACGGGTGCTCGCCTGGCTGGCGGTGCTCATTCTGGTGAGCACCGCCATGGCCTCGGCCGCGACCATGCAGCGCGGAGTATTCTATTACCTGCTCGTCCTGCTGGTCCTCTCGATCATCCTGCTGCTGGCGGCCACTCGCAGCCGGACCGTTCGCGACTCGATCTTCTTCCAGGCGCTGAAGACCACCGCCCAGATGATCCCCGCGCTGGTGCTGGCCCTCGCGGTAATCCTGTCCCCGGCGCTGACCGCGCGGAACTACCTCTGGGTCTTCTTCCTGCTGACAGCCCAGCTGCTGCTCTCGGTCAGGCTGTTCGAGCGGGCTCGACACCTGCGTTTCCTCTCCGCGCGCGCCACCGCCATGCTCACGGTTATTGCAGGCTGCGCGCTGCTGGAGCTGCCGGTGCGATCCATCGCGCTGGTCGTCGCGGTGCTGCTTGCCGCGCAGGCCCTGGCCGTGGTGCTGGCCGGCGACAGCTACCGCGCCATCTTCGCGGTCGACGCCAGGCTGTGGCGCATCGAGCGCGCCACCTTGTGGATGCTGGCGCTGCTGTCTGTGGTCACCGCCTATCAGGCTTCGGCGTTCGGCGCCGATACCGGGCTGATTAGCTTCGTGGCGGTGCCTGTGCTCGTGCTCGCCGCAGTTCCCGGGCTGTGGCGACAGGCAAAGATCGAGCTCGCAGCCTTGCTGGCGTTCGCCGTTCTTCCCGGCATGGACAACGCTGCTGAACCCTGGCGCCTGCTACCCGCGCTGGGCTTGGCGCTGCTCGTGGTTCTGGCACTGCGGACGAAGATGCCAGCTCCGTGGTCCGTAGCCTACCGGGTGATCGGCTGGGCGCTCTGCCTTGCCCTCGGCGTGACCGCCGGCGCCGCGGCAGGCGATCTGGGATACCCTGCGCAGCCCGCCGCGCTCAGCGTGGCCAGCGTCCTGGGTCTGTGGGTGCCGCTTTTCGCCTTGTGGGCCATGGACGCTGTTGCCAGCGGGAGCAAAACCCTGATCTATCGGGGCATCGACCTGCGCCAGCTGCGCTTGGCCTGCAGCGCCGCCTTGGCGTTGGCGAGCCTCGCCCTGCTCACCAGTCTGGACTTTGCGGATGCCGAGGCCTACTACGGGTTGGAGCCTGTGGGGTGGTTCAATGCCGGCGCAGTGCCCACCCTCGCGCTGACGATACTGGCCGCGCTGCGCGCCGCACCTCGAAGCCTGACGAAAGAGCACGCAGTGCGCGGAACCGCCGCCGCAGTGCTGGCCCTGGTCTACCTGCTGAGCCTGGGCGCGAGCCTGTGGCAGCCGGGGTTGGCCATCGCCCTGGTGCTGCTGGCCTATTTCCTGGCTGAGGCCCGCCGGGTCCGGATTGCCGGCTGGAAGATGATCTACGCAGGCGCCGCCCAGCTTACTTTCTCCAGCGCCGTCTGGTGGTTCACGGGGCACATGAACTTCGACGGCCACGGACAGTTCGCCCTGTTCAGCGTCTCGGTGGTGCTGCCGCAGCTAGTCCGGCTCGGTTCCGCCTGGCGCCAGCGCCGTGAACTGCGCCTTGAGCTGCGTATCATCGCCTGGGGCATGCTGGTGTTCATCCCGGTGTCCACGCTGGGCTATTCCAGCGTGGGCCTCGATGCCGACAGGGGAGTGCTGCTGCTGCAAAGCCTGTTGTTTGGACTTTACGGCACGGCGTTGTTCATGGCAGAGCACTCAGCCGGCCGGTGGCGCCAGGCTTATCTCTTCGCCCCGCTGCTGTCCGTGCTCGCCCTCATCCAGATCCCCGCGTTGGACCTGTCCACGCAGAGCGGATGGGTCAGGAACTCGTGGTGGGACACCCCGGTGGCCTTCGGGCTGCTGCTGGTTCTTTCCGGCGCGGCCGCGGCCGCGGAGTGGATCTTCCGACGCCGGCCGGATGTGGGCGTGGCCGTCGGTGCGGGAATGTTCCTGCCGCTGCTGGTGCTCAATGCCCGGATCCCCGGTGATGGATGGGTGCTTGCCAGCGCCGCCCTGACCGCGGTGTACTTCGCCTTGATGGTGCACACCCGGTCTGTCGCCTGGTTCGCCCTGGGCTCCGGCCTCGCCGCCTGCGCCGCGCTGCTCTACTCGGTACGGCTGTGGCGAAATGTGCAGGTTCTCAGCCGGTTGCAGACCCTGGACGTGGTCTGGGCCCTGCTGGCCGCCACCTTCGTCTTCTACGTCATGGCCGCGACCCATGGACGTTTCGCCGCGGCGCGCCCCAGCTATCCCGCCGAGGCCTACCGGGCAGCGGACGCCAGGGGATCCGCCTCGCGGTTGTACCTGCTGATGGGCCTTGCCTGCGCCTTCGGAGCCGGCGCGTTGGCCCACCTGGGCAACCGGGAACCCGGCCCGGTACTGGGCGGCGCGGCGCTGGTCTTCGCGGTGGCAGTGGCCGTGCGCATCTTCGAATGCCCTCAACAGCTCAAGCCGTACACCCTGGATCTGCTGCTGCCATTGGCCGCCTACCTGGGTATCAGCAGCTACACGATCCTGGAGCACCTGCCGGAAGCAAGCATCCTCGCCTGTTACTCCAGCTTGGTCTTCGTGCTGCTCGTCGTCTGGCGCAACCTGCAAAAAAAGCCGGTGCTGGCCAACCGGTACCTGGTTGTCGCCGGCGTGATGGCGAACCTGGCGATGCTGGCGAACCTTGTCGATGCCAAACCGGCGACCAGGATCTACGCGCTCATTTTCTTCGCGGCGCTGATCGCCTACGGACTGAAGCAGGGCCGCCGCCTCTACATCTGGTGGGGCGCCGCAACCATTACCCTGGCAGTGCTCTGGTCCTTGAGGTCGCTGGCCTTCCTCTGGCTGGTAATCCTCGGCGTGGGCCTGATTGCCGCGGCGGTGATCAAGCTTTCCCGGGTGGACAGCTTGAAGCAGGGCGGGGGACCTGCCGGGTCCATTCCGTCCGGGAGCCCCCAGCCGGGCCAGCACCCGGTGCCCGGAGCGCCGTGGCCGCCGTCCAATCGCCCCGATGCCGGCGAGGACCAGCCGGATTCCGGGCAGCCCAGGTAGCCCTTGGCGGCGCGTGAGGTCAAGATCACGCGCCCGGATGCGCCCAAAAGATTTGCGCGATTCCCGCCGACCTGTCAGACTAGATAAGTTGCTTCGGTGCAACCCGATCCCCGTTTGCCGGGGTAATCGGCTGGTTTGAACGACCGGGATCGACTCTCACGCAGGATAATGCCTGGGGTTCGGGATCGATACAACTGCTTCAAACTATAAGGCCTCCGATGAAAGTGAAAACTTTTGCGGACTGTCGTGACTAAAATTTACGCGACACGCCCGAGTTCGGGGGTCGGAGCCTCCTGGGGTTGAGGAACCCGGATTCATCCGGATTCAGCCACAGCGTAAGGCGTGCCGGCTCGCAAGAGCCCGTATTAGGCACAGAACTTGTAAATAGTGCTATCAGAAAGAGGCATGACGCCATGGCGGGACAGAAAATCCGCATCCGGCTGAAGTCGTATGACCACGAGGTCATTGACGTTTCAGCCCGGAAGATCGTTGAGACGGTCACGCGCGCAGGCGCAACCGTAGTCGGCCCAGTGCCGCTGCCAACGGAAAAGAACGTGTACTGCGTTATCCGTTCGCCACACAAGTACAAGGACAGCCGTGAGCACTTCGAAATGCGCACGCACAAGCGTCTGATCGACATCGTCGATCCGACCCCGAAGGCTGTTGATTCGCTGATGCGTCTCGACCTGCCGGCGGACGTCAACATCGAAATCAAGCTTTAAGGGGAGGTGGCGAGAAAACTATGACCGCAACCCGCAATGTTAAGGGCCTGTTGGGCACGAAGCTCGGCATGACCCAGGTTTGGGACGAGAACAACAACCTGATCCCTGTCACCGTCGTGCAGGCTGATAGCAACGTTGTCACCCAGCTTCGCAACGCTGACCGCGATGGCTACACCGCAGTTCAGATCGGCTACGGCCAGATCGATCCGCGCAAGGTGACCAAGCCACTGGCAGGTCACTTCGAAGCTGCAGGCGTGACCCCACGTCGTCACCTGGTAGAACTGCGCACCGCAGACGCTGCCGAGTACGCAGCTGGCCAGGAACTGTCTGTGGAACTCTTCGAAGCCGGCCAGAAGGTCGACGTCGTTGGCACCTCCAAGGGCAAGGGCTTCGCCGGTACCATGAAGCGTCACAACTTCTCCGGTGTTGGCGCTTCGCACGGTGCTCACAAGAACCACCGTAAGCCAGGTTCCATCGGCGGCGCATCGACCCCAGGTCGCGTTTTCCGTGGACAGAAGATGGCTGGTCGCATGGGCGCTGAGCGTGTTACCACTCAGAACCTGACCATCCACGCCATCGACGCTGAGAAGAACCTCCTGCTGATCAAGGGTGCCGTTCCAGGCGCCCGCGGCCGCGTCGTCCTCGTACGCACCGCCGTGAAGGGAGCATAAGTAAATGACTAAGGCACTTAACGTCGAACTGCCTGCAGAGATCTTCGACGTACAGACCAACGTCCCGCTGCTGCACCAGGTTGTCGTTGCACAGCTGGCTGCTGCCCGCCAGGGTACCCACAAGGTCAAGGACCGCTCCGAGGTTTCGGGTGCAGGTCGCAAGCCGTTCAAGCAGAAGGGTACCGGCCGCGCCCGTCAGGGTTCGATCCGCGCTCCTCACATGACCGGCGGCGGCATTGTCCACGGCCCAACCCCGCGCGACTACTCGCAGCGTACCCCGAAGAAGATGAAGGCTGCTGCACTGCGCGGCGCCCTGTCTGATCGCGCACGCTTCGATCGCGTCCACGTCATTGAGAACCTGGTCGCCGGTGAGACCCCGTCGACCAAGGAAGCACTGGCAACCCTGCGTTCGCTGACCGAGCGCAAGAACCTGCTTGTCGTCATCGATCGCGCCAACGATGTTGCTGCACTGTCCGTGCGCAACCTCGCCGCTGTGCACGTTCTGTACGTCGACCAGCTGAACACCTACGATGTTCTGGTTTCGGATGACGTAGTCTTCACCAAGGCTGCATTCGATGCCCTGGTCCAGAAGGAGGAAGCCAAGTGAGCACCTTCTCCAAGGCTCCACACGACGTGGTCATCGCACCAGTCGTATCGGAAAAGAGCTACGGTCTGATCGACGAAGGTAAGTACACCTTCCTGGTCGACCCACGTTCGAACAAGTCGGAAATCAAGAATGCCGTTGAAGCTATCTTCAACGTCAAGGTTGATTCCGTGAACACCATCAACCGTCCAGGTAAGCGCAAGCGTACCAAGTTCGGGTGGGGCGCACGCAAGGCTACCAAGCGTGCAATCATCACCCTCAAGGATGGTTCGATTGACATCTTCGGCGGTCCGCTTTCCTAAGCGGAGACCACTTTAACGAGGAATAGAATAAATGGGAATTCGTAAGTTCAAGCCGACTACCCCGGGCCTGCGCGGCTCGTCGGTAGCCGACTTCGCAGAAATCACCCGATCGACTCCGGAAAAGTCGCTGGTTCGCCCACTCACCAAGAGCGGCGGCCGTAACAACTCCGGTAAGATCACCACCCGACACAAGGGTGGCGGACACAAGCGCGCATACCGCGTGATCGACTTCCGTCGTCACGACAAGGACGGCGTTCCGGCAAAGGTTGCTCACATCGAGTACGACCCGAACCGCACCGCTCGTATCGCACTGCTCCACTACGTGGACGGCACCAAGCGCTACATCATCGCACCGAACAACCTCAACCAGGGTGACACCGTTGAGGCCGGTCCGAACGCTGACATCAAGCCAGGCAACAACCTGCCGCTGCGTAACATCCCGGTTGGTTCCGTGATTCACGCTGTGGAGCTCCGCCCAGGCGGCGGCGCCAAGATGGCTCGTTCCGCTGGCGCTTCGATCCAGCTGGTAGCCCGTGAGGGTCGCTTCGCTCAGCTGCGTCTGCCTTCCGGCGAAATCCGCAACGTCGATGTGCGCTGCCGCGCAACCATCGGCGAAGTTGGCAACGCCGAGCAGATCAACATCAACTGGGGCAAGGCCGGCCGCATGCGCTGGAAGGGCGTTCGCCCAACCGTGCGTGGTGTTGTCATGAACCCAGTCGACCACCCACACGGTGGCGGTGAGGGCAAGACCTCCGGTGGTCGCCACCCGGTCAACCCCAACGGTAAGCGTGAAGGACGCACCCGTCGTCCGAACAAGGAAAGCGACAAGCTCATTGTGCGTCGTCGCAAGACCGGCAAGAACAAGCGATAGGAGCCTGGAAACATGCCACGCAGCCTGAAGAAAGGCCCCTTCGTCGATCAGCACCTGTTCCTGAAGGTCGTTGCTGAAAACGAAAAGGGCACCAAGAACGTCATCAAGACGTGGTCCCGCCGTTCGATGATCATCCCGGACATGCTGGGACACACCATCGCCGTG
Organism: Arthrobacter sp. AG1021; assembly: GCF_003633665.1. Classification (NCBI taxonomy): domain Bacteria; kingdom Bacillati; phylum Actinomycetota; class Actinomycetes; order Micrococcales; family Micrococcaceae; genus Arthrobacter; species Arthrobacter sp. AG1021. The sequence goes on from NZ_RBLB01000006.1 coordinate 295,530, forward strand.
CACGACGGTCGCAAGCACATTCCTGTGTTCGTTACCGAATCCATGGTTGGTCACAAGCTCGGAGAGTTTGCCCCAACGCGCACGTTCCGTGGCCACGTAAAGGACGACAAGAAGGGCAAGCGCCGCTAGGCCCCGCAAGGGAACTAGTGATCGCTTAGCACTTCTTCGATAGACGAGAGAAGGATAGCAATGGAAGCCAAGGCAATTGCGCGCCATATCCGCGTAACGCCTATGAAGGCCCGGCGCGTCGTCAACCTTGTTCGTGGTCTGCAGACCAACGAGGCACTGGCCATTCTGAAGTTCGCCCCACAGGCAGCTTCGGAGCCGGTATACAAGGTTGTCGCATCGGCAGTGGCTAACGCCCGTGCCGCCGCGGACCGCGCAGGTGAAGCATTCAATGAGGACGAGCTGATTATCAGCGAGGCGTTTGTTGACGAGGGTCCGACCATGAAGCGGTTCCAGCCGCGAGCTCAGGGTCGCGCATTCCAGATCAAGAAGCGCACCAGCCACGTGACTGTGGTTGTTTCAACCCCTAAGAAGGGTGGGGAGAACTAAATGGGACAGAAGGTAAACCCGAACGGTTTCCGTCTCGGCATCACCACTGACCACGTGTCGCACTGGTTCGCTGATTCCAGCAAGCCAGGTCAGCGCTACAAGGATTACGTGAAGGAAGACGTACAGATCCGTGCGCTCCTGTCCGACGGCATGGACCGCGCCGGCATCGCCCGCGTTGAGATCGAGCGTACCCGTGACCGTGTGCGTGTGGACATCCACACCGCTCGTCCGGGCATCGTGATCGGTCGCCGCGGCGCCGAAGCCGACCGCATTCGCGGCGAGCTGGAAAAGCTCACCAAGAAGCAGGTTCAGCTGAACATCCTCGAGGTCAAGAACCCTGACATGGAGGCCCAGCTGGTCGCCCAGGGCATCGCCGAGCAGCTTGCTTCCCGCGTGGCTTTCCGCCGTGCGATGAAGAAGGCAATGCAGTCGGCAATGCGCGCTGGTGCCAAGGGCATCCGCGTTCAGTGCTCCGGTCGCCTGGGCGGTGCAGAAATGTCCCGCAAGGAGTTCTACCGCGAAGGCCGTGTGCCGCTGCACACCCTGCGCGCGAACATCGACTTCGGCAAGTTCGAAGCCAAGACCACCTTCGGCCGCATCGGCGTGAAGGTCTGGATCTACAAGGGTGACGTCACCGCCAAGGAACTGGCTGCACAGCAGGCTGCTGCTGCTCCAGCTCGCGGCGGCCGCGGCGGCAACGATCGTCCACGTGGTGGAGAGCGTCGTCGTCGTAACGACCGCAACAAGGGCGCTGCAGCTCCGGCTGCGGAAGGAGGAGAGGCTTAAATGCTTATCCCACGTCGAGTAAAGTTCCGCAAGCAGCACCACCCGAAGCGTTCGGGTGCTGCCAAGGGCGGCACCACCGTAGCATTCGGTGATTTCGGTATTCAGGCGCTGACCCCGGCCTACGTGACCAACCGTCAGATCGAGGCCGCTCGTATCGCCATGACCCGTTACATCAAGCGTGGCGGTAAGGTGTGGATCAACATCTACCCAGACCGTCCGCTGACCAAGAAGCCAGCCGAAACCCGCATGGGTTCCGGTAAGGGTTCGCCGGAGTGGTGGGTCGCCAACGTCAAGCCAGGACGAGTCATGTTTGAACTCGGTGGCGTCAGTGAAGAGGTAGCTCGCGAGGCCCTGCGTCTCGCGATTCACAAGCTGCCGATGAAGGCACGCATCGTGCGTCGTGAAGGTGGTGAATAGGGATGTCTATCGGTTCTAAGGACCTTAGCATTGAGTCCCTGGACGGCTTCGATACTGCTCGTTTGAACGAGGAATTGAAGAAGGCCAAGGCAGAACTGTTCAACCTGCGTTTCCAGTCGGCCACCGGCCAGCTGGAGACCCACGGTAACCTGAAGGCCATCAAGCGCGACATCGCCCGCATCTACACGGTGCTGCGCGAACGCGAGCTGGGTATTCGTCAGGATGTCGTTGTTCCGGTTGAAGAGACCAAGAAGGACTCCAAGTAATGAGCGAGAAGGAGAACGGTGTGGCTGACGCAACCGAGCGCAACGACCGCAAGACCCTCCGTGGTTACGTGGTTTCCGACAAGATGCAGAAGACCATCGTCGTTGACGTTGAGGACCGTGTGAAGCACGCCCTCTACGGCAAGGTCATGCGTCGTAACAAGAACGTGAAGGCTCACGACGAGAACAACGAGGCCGGCATCGGTGACTTGGTTGTAATCGCTGAGACCCGCCCGCTGTCTGCTGACAAGCACTGGCGTCTGGTCGAGATCGTCGAGAAGGCTAAGTAAGCTTTCTTGGTGATTTCACGGATTACGTGAATTGCACAAAACGCCCCGAACACTTCGAAAGAAGAGTTCGGGGCGTTTTTGCGCATACGGAACAACGTGGCTGCCGTGGCCTGGCCGAGAATTCTGTGCAACCATGCTTCATGGCACAGATTCAGTTTTTCCGCCCCGAGGGGCTCGTCCACTCACCGGCCTTCAGCCACGCGGCGGTGGTCCCGCCGGGCATGGCCACGGTCTATCTTGGAGGGCAGGACGCTGTCGACGCGCAAGGCCGGCTGGAAGGCGAGGGGGACATCGCCGCGCAGGCGTCCAAGGCCTTGGACAACGCGGTGGCGGCACTGGCAGCCGCCGGAGCGAGCCTCGACGACGTGGTGCAATGGACCGTCGTCATGGTCCAGGGCAGCGATGTCAATGCCGCCTACGGGGCGATCGCTCCACGGCTCGCCAGGGACGAACCGCCCTTGGTCGTGGCCAGCATGGTCGCCGCCCTGGGATTGCCCGGCGCGTTGATCGAGATCAGCGCGATCGCCGCCATCGTGCCCTGAAGTCCTCGGGGTGGCTAGCGTTCAGGAACATTCTGTTCGCGGTACGAGCTGGGACTGAATCCGAGAATTCTCCGGAAGTCCGAAGCCAGGTGCGCCTGGTCCGCGTACCTGAGTTCGGCGGCGATCTGGGCGATGGAGGTTGACGGGTTCTCCCGTACCCGTGCGGCTGCTTCCTGCAGCCGGTAGCGGCGGATGACCGCCAAGGGCGGCAACCCGAGATACCGCAGCGAAAGCCGCTGAAGGCTCCTGACGCCCAATCCCAGTGTTGCGGCCGCCTGCTCGACACTGACTGCGCTGCGGGTCGCGGCGACGTAGTCGATGAATTCGTTGGCCACAAGCCCCTGCGACTCAGGGACAGGACACGTACACGTAAACCACGCTCCCAGCGCAGCGGCGCTTTCATGATTGCCCGAAGGGCCCGCGCCCTTGCCCAGGATGCAGGTGACCGCCTCCAGCAGATCCGGGGCGTTGAATTCGACTTCGCGGTCAACCAGCTCGGCGGGGGACAGCTCCAGGACGTCCGCCGCAGCGGGCCGGAGCAAGGCGGCCACAGCCCACCCGTTGCCGGATAGATCCCGGTGGGATGCCGCGGAGGCCGGGCCGGACACCGTCACGCCTTCTTCCTGCACCACGAGGTTCATCAACGGGAACGGAAGCAGCTGTTGCCGCGAGGTCCTGCCGGCATCGATATCCCAGTGCACGAGCCAGAACCAGCCGACCAGGGCCTTCAGCTCGGGTGGCGGGAGAATACGCTCGAACTGCGGGAGCCGCGCGGGATACAGGACACCTCGGCGATCGCGTTCATCTGCCACCGGCCACCGCCTTGAAGTTGTCGTGTTTCTACAAGTCCAAGGGTGCCACAGGGGAATACCGTTGTGGCATGAAAACAGAGAATGAATCAACCCGCGGCGTCTCCGGCAAATACACCACCGACGGCGTACCGCATGGCGTGAGCAGCCTGACCCCGTTCCTGTCGATCGCCAATGCCGCCGGCGCGCTGGAATTCTACCGCGACGTGTTCGGCGCGCGCATCATCGACACCACCGTGATGGGCGGGGTTATTGCGCATGCAGAGATCGACTTCGGCCAGGGTCACCTGCAGATCGGTGAACCAAGCCCGGACTACGGGCTCGTTCCGCCGCCCGCCGCCCCGAACGCCTGCTATTCCATGGGGCTGTACTGCCAGGACGTCGATGCGGTGCTTGCCAAGGCCGTCGAAGCCGGCGCGACGATTCGCGAACCGGCCACGAACTTCGTCTCCGGTGACCGATTCGCATCCATCATCGACCCTTTCGGCATCCGCTGGTCCATCTTGAGCCGGGTGGAAGACCTGTCCGAGGAAGAAAGCGCGCAACGGGTGGCCCAATGGGCATCTGAACAGTAGGAACACGCCGTCAATCGGCTTCCGCATGGACCTCACCGCGTAGGCTCAAGACATGATGAGCACACGGGCGACGACGACACATCCGTGGGCGTGGCCGCTCGTGCTGCTGGCCGGCATTCTCATCGGATTGCTGGGATGGCTCCCATGGCTCGGCGCCGGCTGGGTTCCGAAGCTGCAGGCCTTTGCGCTGTGGATGCTCGTGCTGCCGGCCGCAGCATGCCTGGTCGCGCTGCTGAGGCGCCGATGGGTTCTCGCAGCGTTGCTGCTCGGCTGCCTGCTGTCAGGAGTAGCTGCCAGCTTCAACCCCGCGATGCCGTGCTCGACCGCCGGGGCAAGTGGCGAATCGTTGACGGTGATGTCCTTCAATACGCTCAAGGCGGGCGCGGAACCCGACGAACTGGCCGAGGCGATCCGGCAGCGCGACCCCGATATTCTGGTGCTGGTGGAAACTAGCGAACCGCTGCATGCGGCCCTGGCCCAGCGCGGCGCCATGAATGACCTGGGATACCGGACCGCGCAGGCCCCGGCCGGGGGAGAGCGTGATACCGTGATCTTCTCGCGCTACCGGCTCACGGAGCGGACCGAGGAGCTGAGCGCGAAGGACACCGGGTGGTATTCGCTGCCGGTCGCCGAAGTGCAGACGCCGCAGGGGCCCGTCACAGTCGCCGGCATCCACATCTACCCGCCGCTGAACAACGCCGCGCGGTGGGCCCAGGGACTGGCCGCGCTGGAAGACTGGGCGCAAAGCCACCGCGGGGGCCCGGTGATCTTGGCAGGGGACTTCAACTCGGTACGCGCCCACCCGCAGTACCGAAGTGCGACGGCCGGTTTCCTTGAATCCTCCGGTCGGTGGCCCGACGTCTCGTGGCCGGCGGGCAGGAGATTCCCTCCGCTGGTCGAAATCGACCATATTCTGGCCAGCCAGGCACACGTGGCGGACTTCCAAACGCAGAGCATTGGCGGTTCGGACCATCTGGGTGTGGTGGCCGAGCTGATGGTGGATCCTTGAATTTCCGCGGTTCTTTTCCGTTGCCGATGTGACCAACAACGCGTCTTTTCGCCCTACCACACCATTTCGGTTTCGCGCCACTCTAGGCTAAACTTAAGAATCTGTGCGCATCTTGTTCGGGGACTATCCACCTTCGGCCTGATGCAGTGCGGTCGGAAATCATATTCGCCGCACACACAGCCTCGATATTTTACGCCTCGGCCCTGCCGCCAATTGGGATCAGCATTCGGTGCGCCCGCGTCGGTGGGGGTAAGCGATCGTATCGTGGAGACCATATCCGTTCCGCAAGGCTCATTTATGAGAACCAGCGAGACGACAGGAGTAAGAAGTGATTCAGCAGGAGTCGCGACTCAAGGTTGCCGATAACACCGGTGCTAAGGAAATCCTTACCATTCGTGTTCTGGGTGGCTCGAAGCGTCGCTACGCAAGCATCGGCGACACCATTGTCGCAACCGTCAAGGATGCAATCCCTGGCGGCAACGTAAAGAAGGGCGACGTCGTCAAGGCTGTCGTCGTTCGCACCAAGAAGGAAATCCGTCGCGCCGACGGTTCCTACATCAAGTTCGACGAGAACGCTGCAGTGATCCTCAAGGGTGACGCTGCCGATCCTCGTGGAACTCGTATCTTCGGCCCAGTGGGTCGTGAACTTCGCGACAAGAAGTTCATGAAGATCGTTTCCCTGGCTCCGGAGGTGCTGTAAGCATGGGCGCAAAGATCAAGAAGGGTGACCTAGTTCAGGTCATCGCCGGTAAGGAACGTGGCAAGCAGGGCAAGGTCCTGAAGGTCATCACCGAGACCAACCGCGTGCTGGTTGAGGGCGTTAACCGCGTCACCAAGCACACCAAGGCTGGCCAGACCGAGCGCGGCACCCAGACTGGCGGCATCGAGGTTGTTGAAGCTCCAGTACACGTTTCGAACGTTGCTGTTGTTGATCCAGAAACCAAGAAGCCAACCCGCGTTGGTTTCCGCGAGGAAACCGTAGAAAAGAACGGCGTGTCCAAGACTGTACGCGTTCGTTACGCCAAGGCTTCCGGAAAGGATCTGTAATGACTGAAGCAGCCAACAAGATCCAGCCACGTCTGCGCGCTAAGTACGCAGCTGACATCCGCCCTGCCCTGCAGGAGCAGTTCAACTACGCCAACCCGATGCAGGTTCCTAACCTGACCAAGGTTGTAGTGAACATGGGTGTTGGCGAAGCAGCCAAGGATTCCAAGCTCATTGAAGGCGCCGTGCGCGATTTGACCGCAATTACCGGTCAGAAGCCAGTGGTTACCCGTGCCCGCAAGTCGATCGCACAGTTCAAGCTGCGCGAAGGCATGCCGATCGGTACCCACACCACCCTGCGTAACGATCGCATGTGGGAATTCGTTGATCGCCTGATCACCCTGGCACTGCCTCGTATCCGCGACTTCCGCGGCCTGAGCGACCGCCAGTTCGATGGCAATGGCAACTACACTTTCGGTCTGACCGAACAGTCGATGTTCCATGAAATCGATCAGGACAAGATCGATCGCGTGCGCGGTATGGACATCACTGTGGTGACCACCGCCAAGACTGACGACGAAGGCCGCGCCTTGCTCAAGGCTCTGGGCTTCCCGTTCAAGACCAACAACTAATCTCACTACGTTACAGGTCCGCAAAGGAAACCGTAACGAGGAAGGGCTGAAGCCCACATGTCTATGACAGATCCAGTCGCAGATATGCTGACTCGTCTGCGCAACGCCAACTCGGCTTACCACGACACTGTGTCGATGCCGTCGAGCAAGCTCAAGCTGCGCATTGCCAACATCCTGAAGGAACAGGGCTACATTGCCTCCTTCGAGGAAGAGGCTGCCGAAGTCGGCAAGAAGCTGACCATCACTTTGAAGTACGGCCCATCGCGCGAGCGTTCGATCGCCGGCGTACGTCGTATCTCCAAGCCAGGCCTGCGCGTTTACGCAAAGTCCACCAACCTGCCTCACGTGCTCGGTGGTCTTGGTATCGCGATCCTGTCCACCTCCTCCGGTCTGCTTACCGACCGTCAGGCTGCAAAGAAGGGCGTGGGTGGGGAAGTCCTCGCCTACGTCTGGTAACGGGAAGGGAAGGAAAACACTATGTCACGTATTGGACGTCTTCCGATCACCGTTCCTGCCAACGTTGAACTGAACATCGATGGCCAGCTGGTCACCGTCAAGGGCCCGAAGGGTGAGCTTTCGCTGACCGTTTCGGCTCCGATCACCGTTGCCAAGGACGAGAACACCGTTACCGTCTCCCGTCCGAACGACGGCCGCGAGGCCCGTTCGCTGCACGGTCTGACCCGTACCCTGATCAACAACCTGATCATTGGTGTCACCGAGGGTTACGAGAAGAAGCTCGAAATCCACGGTACCGGCTACCGCGTTCAGGCCAAGGGCAACACCCTTGAGCTTGCTCTGGGTTACTCCCACCCGATCAGCGTTGAAGCCCCTGAGGGCATCACCCTGTCCGTGGAGGGCAACAACAAGATCACCGTTGCTGGCATCGACAAGCAGCACGTCGGTGAGGTTGCCGCTAACATCCGCAAGCTGCGCAAGACCGAGCCTTACAAGGGCAAGGGCATCCGCTACGCCGGCGAGCGTATCCTGCGCAAGGCTGGAAAGGCTGGTAAGTAATCATGGCTATCGGAATCAAGGGCAAGAGCAAGTCCGCTCAGCGCGGTCGCCGTCACCTGCGTGTGCGCAAGCGCATCGTCGGTACCGAGGCTCGTCCACGCCTGGTCATCAACCGCTCGGCTCGTCACATGTTCGTTCAGATCGTGGACGACTCGAAGGGTCTGACCCTGGCCAGCGCTTCGACCATGGAAGCAGATCTTCGCGCAAGCGATGCAGACAAGACCGCAAAGTCCAAGCGCGTTGGCGAGCTCGTTGCAGAGCGTGCCAAGGCTGCCGGCATTGAGGCTGTTGTATTCGACCGCGGCGGCAACAAGTACCACGGTCGCGTGGCTGCTGTTGCTGACGGCGCACGTGAAGGTGGGCTGGCACTGTGAGCGAAGCAACCAACAAGAAGGAAACTCAGGTGTCTGAAGCTACTGAGGCAGTCGAGACTGCAGCTGCTCCCGCTACCGAGAACACCGGATCCCGCCGTGGCGAGGGTCGCGGTCGTGGCGAAGGCCGCGGTCGTGGTGAAGGTCGTGGCCGCGGTCGCGATCAGAAGGATAACCGCAACGAAGACAAGGACAAGTTCCTTGAGCGCGTTGTAGCTATCAACCGCGTCTCCAAGGTCGTCAAGGGTGGTCGTCGCTTCAGCTTCACCGCTCTGGTAGTCGTCGGTGACGGCAACGGCATGGTCGGCGTTGGCTACGGCAAGGCTAAGGAAGTTCCTGCCGCTATCGCCAAGGGCGTTGAAGAGGCCAAGAAGTCCTTCTTCCGCGTTCCACGCGTTGGCACCACCATCCCGCACCTGGTCAAGGGCGAGGCCGCCGCTGGCGTTGTCTTGCTCCGCCCAGCCGCTCCGGGTACCGGCGTTATCGCCGGCGGTCCGGTGCGCGCCGTGCTGGAGTGCGCAGGCATCCACGACATCCTGTCGAAGTCGATGGGTTCGCAGAACCAGATCAACATCGTTCAGGGCACCATTGCCGCACTGAAGGCTCTGGAAGAGCCTCAGGCTGTTGCAGCTCGCCGCGGTCTTCCGCTGGACGAGGTTGCACCGGCAGCAATGCTGCGTCACATCCAGTCCCAGAAGGCAGGTGCTTAATTTCAATGGCTAAGAACATTGTTCCAAGCGACGCCCAGCTGGAAATCACCCAGATCAAGTCCATCATCGGTGGTAACCAGGTACAGCGCGACGTTGTTCGCTCGCTGGGCCTGAAGCGCATCGGACACACCGTTGTCCGCTCCGCTGACCCTGTGACTGTCGGCATGGTCAACAAGGTCCCACACCTGCTGAAGGTTGAGGAGGCGAAGTAAAGATGGCTCAGAAGGAAAACGCACTTAAGGTACACCACCTGCGTCCAGCTGAAGGTGCCAAGACCGCCAAGACCCGTGTTGGTCGTGGTGAGGCATCGAAGGGTAAGACCGCCGGTCGCGGTACCAAGGGTACCAAGGCTCGTTACCAGGTGAAGGCAGGCTTCGCAGGCGGACAGCTTCCGCTGCACATGCGTCTGCCGAAGCTGCGCGGCTTCAAGAACCCGTTCCGCGTCGAGTTCCAGGTTGTAAACCTGGACAAGATCTCGGAGCTGTTCCCAGAGGGTGGCGAAGTCACCGTCGAGGCACTCGTTGCCAAGGGCGCCGTTCGCAAGAACCAGCCCGTCAAGGTGCTGGGCACCGGCGAGATCTCGGTCAAGGTCGACGTGAAGGTTGATGCCTTCTCGACTTCCGCTGCTGAGAAGATCGCTGCTGCCGGCGGCTCGGCAAACACCCTCTAAGCTAGGGTCAAGCCAAGGCCAAGCCCCCGTTCACGTTGAGTTTTCAAGGTGAACGGGGGCTTTCCATTTCTCAAAGATTTTCGGCTGATCGCCGGAAATAGCTTCGGTGATCTGGCTGTTCTTATTACAAATGAGAAAATTCCGGGCATTTTCCGTGTCTCGTATTTGGCGCGGAGCTACCTAGGACAGCTAGAATCATTAGGTCGTAGTCGTATCTGGCTCAACGACTCAGGAACATACTTCAGGAGGACGCTTGTTCAGCGCCATAGCCCGAGTTTTTCGGACGCCTGATCTGCGCAACAAGTTGCTGTTCACGCTGGGGATCCTCGCGATCTACCGTGTCGGCGTATTCATCCCGACCCCGGGTATTGATTACAGCAACGTTCAGCAGTGTCTGGCAATGGGTGAAACCACCGGTGGACTTTATTCATTTGTGAATCTGTTCAGTGGCGGCGCCCTGTTGCAGGTTTCGATCTTCGCGATGGGCATCATGCCGTACATTACGGCGGCCATCATCGTGCAGCTGCTGCGTGTGGTCATCCCGCACTTCGAGACCCTGCACAAGGAAGGCCAGGCCGGCCAGGGCAAGCTGACCCAGTACACGCGTTACCTCACCATCGCCTTGGCGTTGCTGCAGGGCACCACCTTGGTGACCTTGGCCCGCACAGGCAACCTGTTCCCGAGCTGCAGCCTCCCGCTGGTGCCGGACGACAGCCTGATCGTCATCTTGCTGATGATCATCACACTCACGGCAGGCACCGGCCTGATCATGTGGATGGGCGAGCTGATCACCGAACGCGGCATCGGCAACGGCATGTCGATCCTGATCTTCACCTCGATCGCTTCGGGCTTCCCAGCCTCCATGGGCGCGATCCTGCAGACCCAGGGCTGGCTGACCTTCGTCGGCGTCATCGCCATCGGCCTGGTCATCATCGGCCTGGTTGTGTTCGTGGAACAGTCCCAGCGCCGCGTGCCGGTGCAGTACGCCAAGCGGACCATCGGTCGGCGCACCGTGGGCGGGACCTCCACTTACATCCCGCTTAAGCTGAACATGGCTAACGTGATCCCGGTGATCTTCGCCAGCTCGATCCTGGCCCTGCCGCAGATGATCGTGCAGTTCAACCAGAACCCGGACGGCACGCTGCCGGACTGGGCGCTGTGGCTGCAGACGCACTCCTCGACCTCCTCGCCGTGGTACATGCTGGTGTACACCTTGCTGACCATCGGCTTCACCTACTTCTACGTAGCCATCACCTTCAACCCGGTTGAGGTGGCGGACAACATGAAGAAGTACGGCGGCTTCATCCCGGGCATCCGGGCCGGCCGTCCGACCGCCGAGTACCTGCAGTACGTGATCTCGCGGATCACGTTCCCGGGTTCGCTGTACTTGGCATTCGTCGCGTTGATTCCATTGATTGCCTTCGTGTTGATCAACGCAGATCAGAGTTTCCCATTCGGCGGCACCTCGATCATCATCATGGTTGGTGTTGGTCTTGAGACCGTCAAACAAATCAATGCTCAAATGCAGCAACGAAACTACGAAGGGCTACTGCGATGAGTCGACTGCTTATCATTGGACCGCCGGGCGCCGGTAAAGGAACCCAGGCCGTGAAGATCTCCGAGCGCCTGGAGATCCCCGCGATCTCCACCGGCGACATCTTCCGCGCGAACGTCAAGGGCGGCACCCCGCTGGGTATCGAAGCCAGCAAGTACATCGACAATGGCGACTTTGTACCTGATTCGGTCACCAACAACATGGTCGAAGACCGCCTGAACCAGGACGATGTGGCCACCGGCTTCCTGCTGGACGGCTACCCGCGCACCAGCGCACAGGTCGACGCGCTGGATGCAATGCTGGAAGCCAAGGGCATCGCCCTGGACGCCGTGCTGCAGCTGACCGCCGACGACGACGAGCTGGTCGCCCGGCTGCTGAAGCGTGCAGAGATCGAAGGCCGCGCGGACGACACCGAAGAGGTCATCCGCCACCGCCTGGGCCTGTACAACGCAGAGACCAAGATCGTGGTCGACCGCTACGAAGAACGTGGCATCGTGCGCAAGGTCGACGGCATCGGCGCCATCGACGAGGTCACCGACCGCGTCATGGCCGCATTGAACGTCAACGCCTAAGCGCAAGCGTTCTCACGCGCAGGGACCGTGCACGGCAAGCCTTCGGGCGAGCGGCACGGTCCCTGCGTGATTTTACAGACTGAAGGCTCGCACCGACGCCGGCAACCGCCGGCGGCGAGCAACCCGTGAACACCTAGGGGAGTTACCTTGGCACTTGGACAGCCGCGAATTGAGTACAAATCCAACTCGGAAATCCTGAAGATGCGCGAAGCCGGCCTGGTGCTGGCCGAGGCGCTGGATGAGGCCGTCGCCATGGCACGCCCGGGCATCACCACCGCCGCCGTTGACAAGGTCTTCGCCAAGGTGCTGGAGCGCCACGGAGCCACCAGCAACTTCCTCGGCTACCACGGGTTCCCGGCCAATATCTGCGCCTCGGTCAACCACGAGGTCGTGCACGGCTTCCCGTCGGACTACGAGCTGAAGGACGGTGACGTGCTGAAGATCGACGGCGGCGCCATTGTGGACGGCTGGCATTCGGACTCGGCGCGCACCGTGCTGGTGGGCAAGAACATCGACCCGGCAGACCAGCGCCTGAGCGACATCACCGAGCAGGCCATGTGGGCAGGCATCGCCGCCGCGGCCAAGGCCCGCTTCATCGGCCAGATTGGCACCGCCATCGACGACTTCGTGACCAGCCAGCCGGGCGACGAGCTGGGCATCTTGGAAGACTACTGCGGCCACGGCATCGGCTCCGAGATGCACATGGCTCCGGACGTACTGAACTACAACTCCGGCCACCGTGGTCCGCGCATCAAGCCGGGCATGGCCCTAGCCATCGAGCCGATGCTGGTGCGCGGCGGCATCGAGACCTCGGTGCTTGAGGACGACTGGACCGTGGTCACCAACGACAAGTCCAACGCCTCGCAGTGGGAGCACACCGTCGCCTTCACCATGGGCGGCGTCTGGGTACTCTCGGCCCATGACGGGGGAGAGGCCGGCCTGGCGCCGTTCGGCGTGACCCCGTCGCCAATCCGCCCATAGGGTACCTGTCCACTGAAGATCCAGCACTCCGCGTCCACGCGGAGTGCTGGATCTAACAGTTTAAAACACGGTCCGAATTGGCGAAGGCCGTGGTGATGGCGTAGTGTTGTCTGTTGGTTCGTTATTTAAGTGCGCCCAAAACCTTAGGTTGGGGTTGCACCGGTCGCGAACCAGAACCAATTACTTGCCGAGGGAAACCAAGGCAACCAAAGTTAGCGGGGAAAATGGGCAAGAAGGAAGGTGTCATCCAGGTAGAGGGCACTGTGACCGAAGCGCTGCCGAACGCGATGTTCCGCGTGGAGCTGCCGAATGGACACGTGGTGCTCGCCACTATCTCGGGTAAGATGCGTCAGCACTACATTCGAATCCTCCCAGAGGACCGAGTGCAGGTTGAAATGAGCCCATACGACCTCAACCGAGGCCGTATCGTTTACCGCTACAAGTAAACAGCACTCTTGGACTTTCCTGGCGGACGTTGTGCGATTCATCGCAAAGCGCCCGCTAGAGCAATGTTCTTGGATAAGCTTTTTACTGCTCCACATTTAACTGCAACCGCAAGAGGAGTAAACCCTTGAAGGTTAACCCTAGCGTGAAGCCGATCTGCGACAAGTGCAAGGTGATTCGCCGCAATGGTCGCGTCATGGTGATCTGCGAGAACCCACGCCACAAGCAGCGTCAGGGCTAATTCCGTTTTTCGGGATTTCCCACGCGTAGTCATATAGGCAGTACCGCGGCAACCCAGGTTGCCGTACACCCCCGGATTCGGAGGCCGGGGCCGCGAGGACACTCGCGGAAGGTGCTGCTCCAGACCTCCGTTGGTTGAAAGGTAGCCACTTGGCTCGTTTAGCAGGCGTGGACATCCCACGCGAGAAGCGCGTAATCATCGCGCTGACTTACATCTACGGCGTGGGCAAGACCCGTGCAGAAGAGACCATCGCAGCAACCGGGATCTCCCCGGATACCCGCGTGAAGGATCTCACCGACGCTGAGCTCGTTCAGCTTCGTGACTTCATCGAAGGCACCTACAAGGTGGAAGGTGACCTGCGCCGAGAGGTTCAGGCTGACATCCGCCGCAAGGTTGAAATCGGATCCTACGAAGGTCTTCGTCACCGTAAGGGCCTGCCGGTCCGCGGTCAGCGCACCAAGACCAACGCTCGTACCCGCAAGGGCCCGAAGCGCACCGTAGCCGGTAAGAAGAAGACTCGCTAAATCTTAGCGGTCTAGTTCAAAAACCTTTTTCGTAGGAGAAGAAATGCCCCCAAAGACTCGTGGAGCGGTACGTAAGCCGCGTCGCAAGGACAAAAAGAATATCGCCCAGGGACAGGCGCATATCAAGAGCACCTTCAACAACACCATCGTTTCGATCACCGATCCGACTGGCGCTGTGATCTCGTGGGCTTCGGCCGGCGAGGTAGGCATGAAGGGCTCGCGTAAGTCGACCCCGTACGCTGCCCAGATGGCTGCTGAAGCCGCTGCCAAGCGTGCGCAGGAGCACGGCATGCGCAAGGTTGACGTTTTCGTCAAGGGCCCGGGCTCGGGACGCGAAACCGCGATCCGTTCGCTGCAGGCTGCTGGCCTTGAGGTTGGATCCATCCAGGATGTTTCCCCAAGCGCACACAACGGTTGCCGCCCATCGAAGCGTCGCCGCGTCTAATTGATTCGCTAGGCTAAGCCTGAGAAGTCACCGAAGCATTCGTCTGAGTGCTCCGGTGACTATCTTGGACTTATAAGCCTGCAAAAAGACGAACGGCCACCTCAGGCTACCGTCGTTTCCACCCCCGTGAGGCGTCATATAGCGGACGCTCGCTGAAAGGAAATGTAAGTGCTCATTACGCAGCGCCCAACCCTGACCGAAGAAGTAGTTGCCGAAAACCGCTCCCGTTTCGTTATCGAACCGCTGGAGCCAGGCTTTGGTTACACCCTTGGTAACTCGCTCCGCCGCACCCTGCTGTCCTCGATTCCTGGTGCATCCGTCACCAGCATTCGTATCGACGGCGTGCTGCACGAGTTCACCACCGTAGCCGGTGTCAAGGAAGACGTCACCGAACTGGTTCTGAACATCAAGAACCTATCCGTGTCTTCCGAGCACGACGAGCCAGTCGTCGCCTACCTGCGCAAGCAGGGACCAGGCGTCGTCACCGCAGCGGACATCACCCCGCCAGCCGGTGTGGAGTTCCACAACCCTGATCTGCACATCGCGACCCTAAACGCCAATGGCAAGTTCGACATGGAACTGACCATTGAGCGCGGCCGCGGTTACGTGTCTGCCTCGCAGAACAAGAGCGCTGATGGCGAGATCGGTCGTATCCCTGTGGATTCGATCTACTCCCCGGTGCTGAAGGTGACCTTCCGCGTGGAAGCTACCCGTGTTGAGCAGCGCACCGACTTCGATCGCTTGATCGTCGACGTGGAGACCAAGGAATCGATCACCCCGCGCGATGCAGTTGCATCCGCAGGAACCACCCTGGTTGAACTGTTCGGTTTGTTCCGCGAACTGAACACTGCAGCCGAGGGTATCGAAATCGGCCCATCGCCAACCGACGCAGCCCTGGCTGCCGACATGGCACTGCCGATTGAGGATCTGGAACTCACCGTTCGTTCGTACAACTGCTTGAAGCGTGAGGGCATCCACTCTGTGGGTGAACTTGTCACTCGCTCCGAGGCTGACCTGATGGATATCCGTAACTTCGGTGCGAAGTCCATTGACGAAGTCAAGGCCAAGCTTGTTGAACTGGGTCTGGCCCTGAAGGATTCCCCTCCAGGCTTCGATCTGGCCGCTCGTAGCGCCATCGATGATGGCGACGACTACGACGAGGGTCTGTAAAGACCTGAGTCTCGCGACACACTACTTCATCCGTCCATACGGCCTAATCGTACGGAACGGGTTATTCATCTAGGAGAACCACAATGCCTACCCCTACCAAGGGTCCGCGTCTCGGCGGCAGTGCAGCACATGAGCGACTGATCTTCGCTAACATGTCGGCACAGCTCTTCGAGAACAAGAAGATCACCACCACCCTGACCCGCGCCAAGCGTCTGCGTCCACACGCAGAGCGCCTGATCACCTTCGCAAAGCGCGGAGACCTGGCTTCGCGTCGTCGCGTCCAGTCCGTGATCGCTTCGCGTTCGCGCACCAACAAGTCGATCGTTCACGAACTGTTCGAGAACATCGCACCAGCCATGGCCGACCGCAACGGTGGCTACACCCGCATCACCAAGATCGGTAACCGCAAGGGCGACAACGCTCCTATGGCTGTTATCGAGCTCGTGATGGAGCCAGTTTCGCCAAAGCAGGCTGTCGTCAAGGAAGCCACTAAGGCTACCGAGAAGGCTGCTGAAGCTACCGAAGAGGCCTAAGCCCTAGCGCTTAGCATCTTCGGCGCTTGAAGCGTCAAGAATCCCCGGAATACCTGATCGGTATTCCGGGGATTTTTCTTTATTCTCGACAGCTGGTCAGCTCGCGCGCAGTACGGTTATTCGAAACTGGATCCCGGGGTAGCTCTCTGAAGGTTTATGAGATGAATGGATTGCCATTAGTCCAAGGCTGGCATGCTCGGGCAGGCAGTATTCATGTACTCCTCTGCCGCTGTCAGCTCCGGGGTATCGAATTCTTCCAGCCTGTCGGCCATGTCCATCAGGCTGAGGCCGTCGGCTGCCATGGCCTCCGCCATTTTATGGGTCATGTCTGCCGAGAGCTTCAGGGCGTCAGCAAGCTTGTCGTCTGATGTCCTGTCCGCGACATCTTGCAGGAGGGAAGCCGCTTCGGTGGTGGTGTCCTTGAACTTGGCCGTGTCGCCGCTGATTAGCGCGGTGCTTACTTCCTTCATCTTCTGATTCAGGTTCTGCTCGGCGGCCTTGTCGTTGAGGTAGGTGCAGGTTTCCTCGGTAGAGAGCTTTCCGCTGCAGCCGGTTAATGCAGTGATTGAAACGGCTAGAACTGCGGCGCAAGCAGCGATCTTCTTCAGCATGTGGTTTCCTCGCGTAGTGATGGGGATAAAGAGCCCGGCCGAGGGTTGAGCTCTCATTACCTAATTAATCTACAGGTGATAAAAACTTTCATTATAGTATTTCGTCGTCAAGCGGTGCGCTCCGTTGTGGGACGGACGTTGAGGATCACTTGCACGCGCACACGAGGAGTTGGGTGAGTCCGGCCACCGGATTCGGCGAGATGAAAAGCCACTGCGCATAATGGTATTCATGAGTGCGCAGTCTGAAATCATTGACCCATTGGGAACCGTGGCCGTGGGGGAGACCCGCACCCCGGCGTGGATCCGGATGCGCATGGTCCTCGGATATGACGGCGCCGCCTACAACGGGTGGGCTCGCCAGCCCAATGTCACCGGCGTCCAGCAGCTTGTTGAAGAAGCGCTTGAGACGCTGATTCGCCGGCGCGTTCGCGTGGTAGTTGCCGGCCGCACCGACGCAGGGGTGCATGCCCGGCGCCAGGTGGTCCACCTGGACCTGACCCAGGAAGAATTCGACGGCCTGCCGCGCCGCTCTCCCTTGGCCCCTGGACCTGCGCTGGTGCGCCGCATCAATGGCATTCTGGGTCGCCAGGATGGTGCCGTGTGGGTGCATGAGGCCGAAGTTGCCCCGGACGGCTTCGACGCCCGGTTCTCCGCGCTGGCCCGCCGCTATTCCTACCGGATTGCCGATGGTATCGAGCGCTGGGATCCGCTGACCCGCCACCTGACGACCTGGCATCGCGAACCGTTGGATGTCGAAGCGATGAACCGCGAGGCGCAGACCGTGCTGGGACGCCACGACTTCCTGACCTACTGCAAACCCCGCCCCGATGCGACAACCATCCGCACGCTGCAGGAATTCAGTTTCACCCGTACCGAGGACGGAGTCATCCTCGCCCACCTTAAGGCAGACGCCTTCTGCCACAACATGGTCAGGGCCCTGATCGGCGCTGCCATGATGGTGGGCGATGGGCGGGAGCAACCGGGCTTCCTGGCAAGCCGTCTCGAAGAGATGGTCCGCGATTCAAAAACCAAGCTGGCTCACCCCCGGGCGCTGGTGCTTGAAGAGGTCTACTACCCGAACGCCGACCAGTTGGCTGCGCGGGCGCTGCAGACCCGTGCCAAGCGCGAAGACCACGACGTGGATACGCTGGGCGCAGCAGTGAGCCAAAGCCCCGAAAACCGCGCCGATTAAGGGTGTTCTTACTCACCCGCACTGAACATTTTTGGCCGGAAAGGCTTTAATCAGATAAACTCTTATGAGTTGTGTATGTCCACGTTCGACACTACACGCCCAAGCGTGACGGCTTAGTTGCATAGTCGCTGGTCTGCTGGGCGCGCGAACATCTCTGGACGGCCGGTCTATATCAGTCCTCACCTGACGTACTGGTCCAAACACAAGAACAACACGACAGTGCTCGTCACCGGGGGATCTCACCGCCTTCGGCCAAGCGACTGTTTGACCAGAAACGAATCAACGTAAGGCAATTACTGTGCGTACGTACACCCCAAAGCCGGCTGATCAGACTCGTCAGTGGTACGTCATCGACGCCACCGATGTAGTGCTCGGCCGCCTCGCCGTTCAGACCGCAACCCTGCTGCGCGGCAAGCATAAGCCAACCTATGCTCCACACATGGACATGGGCGACCACGTCATCATCATCAACGCCGAAAAGGTTGCTCTGACCGGCAAGAAGCTGCAGAACAAGCGCGCTTACCGCCACTCGGGCTTCCCGGGCGGCCTGAAGAGCATGAACTACGCCGACCTGCTGGAAAAGAACCCAGTGCTGGCTGTTGAGAAGGCCGTTCGCGGCATGATCCCTAAGAACAAGCTGTCTGCTGTTCAGATGTCCAAGCTGAAGGTTTACCGCGGCGCCGAGCACCCACACGCTGCTCAGGCTCCAAAGGCACTGGAAATCACCCAGGTCGCTCAGTAGTCCTGGCCCCGACAACAAACACTTAATAGGAGATTATCGTGGCTCAGAACGCTGAAGAAACCACTGAATTCGAAGGCGAGACCCCTTCGTCTTACACCACCGAGACCGCTGCCTCGACCGTTGTGGCCGAGACCGAGCGTGCTCCGCTGACCGTTCCAGGTGGAGCAGTTGGCCGTCGCAAGCAGGCCATCGCCCGCGTCCGCCTGATTCCAGGCTCCGGCAAGTGGACCGTCAACGGTCGCGAACTGGACGACTTCTTCCCGAACAAGCTGCACCAGCAGGATGTCAACGAGCCTTTCAAGGTTCTGGGTCTGGAAGGCGCATACGACGTTATCGCCCGCATCCACGGCGGCGGCATTTCCGGTCAGGCTGGCGCACTGCGCCTGGGCATCGCCCGTGCACTGAACGAGATCGACCGCGACGCTAACCGCCCAACCCTGAAGAAGGCCGGTTACCTGACCCGCGACGCACGCGTCATCGAGCGCAAGAAGGCTGGTCTGAAGAAGGCCCGCAAGGCTTCGCAGTTCTCGAAGCGCTAAACCTTACTTCGAGGTTTATCCAACGGCTCCACAACCCTTCGGGGATTGTGGGGCCGTTGGCCTTTAAGCAACAGGTGAACAGTGCCTCATTGCGCCAATTCTTCGCAATTGGTGCCTGCCAGGGCACCTTGCAAGACCGGTAAATCGAAGCGCAGGGCCTATGATTGATAACGATGGCAAGGTTATTTGGGACCGATGGGGTCCGAGGAAAAGCAAACGAATTGTTAACCCCCGAGCTGGCGATGGAACTCGCGCAGGCGGCTTCGGTGGTTTTGGGTTTGAGCCAGCCTGAGGACGGGCACAAACCAGTCGCTGTGGTAGCGAAGGATCCGCGTATCAGCGGCGACTTCCTCTCTGCCGCAATCGAAGCGGGTCTGGCCGCCTCCGGCGTCGACGTCAAGGACGCAGGCACGCTTCCCACCCCGGCCGCCGCCTTCCTGGTCGGCGACCTGGACGCAGACTTCGGCGTGATGATCTCTGCATCCCACAACGCCGCTCCGGACAACGGCATCAAGTTCCTGGCCCGTGGCGGCAAGAAGCTCGACGACTCCCTGGAAGACGCTATCGAGGCGTGCCTGAAGATGCCCAAGCCGCGTCCTGTCGGCGGCGAAGTCGGACGCGTCTCGCGCTTCGCCGACGCCGAGGACCGCTACATCGTCCATCTGCTGCAGTCCCTGCCTAACCGCCTGGACGGCCTGAAGGTCGTCCTGGACTGCGCCCACGGCGCAGCGTCCGGTTGCTCGCCGGAGGTTTTTAAGGCTGCTGGCGCCCAGGTTATCGTGATCGGCGCAGAGCCGGACGGCATCAACATCAACGACGGCTACGGCTCCACCCACTTGGATAAGCTGCAGGCCGCCGTGCTGGAAAACAACGCAGACCTGGGCATCGCACACGACGGCGACGCGGACCGCTGCCTGGCAGTGGACCACGAAGGCACCATTGTCGACGGCGACCAGATCATGGCCATCATGGCCATTGCGCTTAAGGAACGCGGCGAGCTGAAGGACGACACCCTGGTCGCCACAGTGATGAGCAACCTCGGCCTGAAGCTGGCCATGGAGGCCGCAGGCATCACCGTGAAGCAGACCGGCGTGGGCGACCGCTACGTGCTGGAAGGCATGCAGGAAGGCGACTACTCGCTGGGCGGCGAGCAGTCCGGCCACGTGATCTTCAGCAAGTACGCCACCACCGGTGACGGCGTGCTGACCGGCCTGAACATCGCGGCCCGGATCAAGGCCACCGGCAAGTCCCTGAAGGAACTCGCCTCGGTGCTGACCGTGCTGCCGCAGGTGCTCATCAACGTGCGCGGCGTGGACAAGGCCGGAGTGCCGGACTGCGAGCCGCTGCAGATGGACATCGAAGCCGCCGAAGCCCGCCTGGGCTCCACCGGCCGTGTGCTGCTTCGTCCCTCGGGTACCGAGCCGGTAGTCCGCGTAATGGTCGAGGCCGCCACACATGAGCAGGCGCAGGCCGAAGCTGAGGCACTGGCAGCTTCAGTTTCCGAACACCTGTCACTCGGTTAATACTCGGCTGATTTGGCCAAGCCCCAAGTAAATCTGCAGTAAATTCTCACATCCCCGTAGCGTGTGCCCCAAGGGCACACACTGCGGGGATGTGGCATGCTGAAAAGAGAATTCAATGCCAGGCCCCGCCTGGCTTTGAGCCATGGACGAAAGAAGGGGAGTCGTGACTCTACGCATCAGCGTTATCGGTACCGGTTATCTGGGAGCCACCCACGCGGCCTGCATGGCTGAACTTGGATATGAAGTCATCGGCCTCGACGTCGACGCGTCCAAGCTCACGGCCCTGGCCTCCGGGATCCTCCCCTTCCATGAACCGGGCCTTCCGGAGCTGCTGCGCAAGCATGTGGCCAGCGGCCGGCTGCGCTTCACCGATTCCTACGCTGAGGCCGCGGCCGCTGCGGACATCCACTTCATCACCGTGGGAACACCGCAGCGCGCCGATTCCCAGTCAGCGGACATGAGCTACGTTGACGGGGCGGTGGACAGCCTGCTGGAGCACATCACCGGTCAGGCGCTGATCGTCGGCAAATCCACGGTCCCCGTCGGCACGGCACGCCGCCTGACGGAGCGCATCGCGGCCAACGCATTGCCCGGCAGCGAGATCACCCTGGCATGGAACCCTGAGTTTCTCCGCGAGGGCTTCGCAGTCAAGGACACCTTGACTCCCGACCGTCTGGTCTACGGCCTGAGCGACACGGAACCTCACGGATTCGGACTGCGCAAGATCCGCGAGGTCTATGCCCCGATCCTGGAGCTGGGCACCCCCGAGATCGTGACGGACCTCGAGACCGCCGAACTGGTCAAGGTCGCCGCCAACGCATTTCTCGCCACCAAGATCTCCTTCATCAACGCCTTCGCGGAAGTGACCGAAACCGTGGGCGGGGACATCAAGACCCTGGCCGATGCCATCGGCCACGACAGCCGCATCGGGCGCCGGTTCCTGAATGCCGGTGTGGGCTTCGGCGGCGGCTGCCTGCCCAAGGATATCCGCGCGCTGCAGGCGCGCGTCTCCGAGCTCGGCCTGAGCCACACCATGGGCTTCCTCGCCGAAGTGGACCAGATCAACCTGCGCCGCCGCGACCGCGTGGTGTCTCTGGCATCCAGCATGCTGGGCAACGAGCTGGCGGGCAAGCACATCTGCGTGCTGGGCGTGACCTTCAAGCCGGACAGCGACGACGTGCGCGATTCACCGGCCTTGGACATCGCCGTGCGCCTCTACAATGCCGGCGCCGACGTCTCGGTCTACGACCCGCAGGGCAACAAGAACGCCGCCGGACGCTTTCCGCGCCTGCACTACGTGGACTCCTGGCAGGAAGCCGCCAAGGACACCGATATCGTGCTGCTGCTCACCGAATGGCAGGAGTTCCGGGATCTGGATCCAACGGAACTGGGAGAGGTGGTGTCCACCCGAGCGCTGATCGATGGACGTAATGTGCTGGACCGCCAGGCCTGGCGCGCAGCGGGCTGGACCATCACCGGTCCGGGGGAGCATTTCGAGGTGGTGAACTTGGCGCCCGGTACCGCGCAACTACCGCTCCAGGTCTCCCACCCGGCGTAGCCTTTCCGAATACGGCCGTCCCGTAGGGGCGGCCATTTTCGTGTCCGGATGGCCAGATAGATGGCCCGATTTCTGGGCACGTCCGGCAGCGGTGGCAGACCGACCCTTCGGTGAGCATGGAAAGGCGGCGCAACTGCCGGACTGGATATGGACGCCAAGACCCAGCTGCGTCCAGGAGGCCTGGGAACGCCAGGACGGCTCTTCAGGAAACTATTCGAGGATTCGCGAGATCTCCGGGAAAACCCTGGATCGGCTTCGCGGGCACGGGGTGAATCTCGGTGCCAGCTGTGAAATTCACTCAACCCACGGTGCGGTTCGCTTCCAAAGGGTTACGGTGCGGTTGATAACCATCACTCGTCGCTAGCCCCCTGGAAGGCCTCAATGTACGAACGTTTCGAAACGCGGCCCTCGATGGATCCATTGCGGATCGCGGTGCTTGCCCACCTGCACCATCCGATAAGGCCTCCGTTCGCGGGCGGGATGGAAGCGCATACTTCCCATGTGGTGGCCGACCTGTGCGCTCGGGGCCACGAGGTGACGCTATTCGCCAAGGCAGGCAGTGCGCACTTCGGACGCAATTCACGCGGCCGCGTGCAGGCGGTGCTTCCGGCGGATTACCAGGTGCGGGGCTATCCGGACGAGGACCATCGGGACGAACAGCACCGGCGGCTCGACGGGGCCATGTCCTCGGCGATTTCAGCTGTCCGTGCTGGAGCCTTTGATGTGGTGATCAATAATTCCCTGAGCCCCATTCCCCATGAGCAGCTTGACGGGATCCCCACGTTGCATCTGCTCCATACTCCTCCCTTGCCGCGCATCACTGCGGTGTTGGCCACCCGCCCCGAGCGGCCCCACGGCCATCGCTATGCCACTGTGTCGCACAGTAACGCACGCGCCTGGAGAGCATGGATCCCTGATCTGGCCGTAATCCCGAACGGCATTGACCTGCGCAGATGGGAGCCGGGCAGGAAGGACCGCATAGTCCCCGGCACCGCGGCATGGACTGGTCGCATCACGCCTGAGAAAGGTACCCATCTGGCCATCGCTGCTGCCCGGGCCAATGGCCTGCGGCTGCGCCTTGCCGGACCCATCCAGGACCCCGAGTACTACGAATCGCTCATCCGCCCGTCCTTGGATGACAAGGTCCGCTACATGGGACACCTCGGCCAGGACCAACTGAGGGAGGTCATCGCCTCCGCTCAGGTCTTCATCTCGTCGCCGCTGTGGGAGGAGCCCTTCGGCCTGACAACACTGGAGGCCATGGCCTGCGGCACCCCGGTAGCGGCGACTCCGAACGGTGCGATGGCCGAGCTGATCGGCGCGTCCGGTGGGGTCGTGGCGTGCACGGCGGACGAGGCAGGACTCGCGAACGCTATCCGCCAGGCAGTGGGCTTGCGCCGCACCGACGTGCTGCAGCGTGCCGCCCAGTTCTCCCGGGACCAGATGATCCGTTCCTACGAGGAAGCCCTCTACGACCTCCACGCGGCCCAGAGCCTGGGACGGGTGCAATGAACCGCAAACCACGAATTTCCTACTATGCGCACCACATGGGATCCGGACATTTGCGCCATGCCCAGCGGTTGGCCGCCACCGGGCTCGCGGAGCTGCAAGTGGCCAGCACCGGGACTGCATCCCGAAAACTCTTCGCGGACAACGTGCAGTACGTGCCGCTGGAAGCGGACGAGGGATCAAGCCAGCTGCACTTTGCCCCAACCAGCGGCCATTTGCACTATGCCCCGACCGGAAAGCCAATCGTGGAACGCTTCGCCGCGCTGAACGCGGGATGGAAAGCCTTTGGACCCGATCTGGTGATGGTGGACGTATCGGTCGAAGTGGCGCTCTTCGCCCGGCTGAGCGGGTATCGCGTGGCGCTGCGCAGGATGCCCGGGGTCCGTACGGACCGCCCGCATCGCATGGCCTACGATCTCGCAGATGCCCTCTTTGCGTATTATCCGCAGCACCTCGAGGAGCCCTTGCACCGTGATTCCTACGCGCAGAAGAGCTTCTATCTGGGTACTCCTGCGCCGCATGCTGCTCGACCCGTCGCAACCCGGGCTTCGGTCCGAGCTCCCGCCCAAGACTGCGAGGGCACACGGCGTGTAGTCGTCCAGACCTCGCTGGCCGCCTCGGTGGACTCCTCAAGGCTCGTGAAGGCCGCGGTCCGCAGCCCGAGCTGGAGTTGGGAGGTCATTGGATCCGTCCACGGGGCAACTGACAGATTGCCGGAGAACCTGCGGCTGCACGGCACGGTCGAGCATCCGGAGCAATGGCTGGATGCCGCAGACGTGGTCATTTCCTCCTCGGGCCACAATGCCGTCGCCGCGGCGGCCGCCAGCAAGCGGCCCACCATGCTGATCCCCGAAGAACGGCCTCATGCGGAGCAGGCAGTTTTTGCCCGCATGCTGCATGAAGCCGGGGGATGCGCCATGCTGGAGTCCTGGGACGAACCGGTGGACTGGGAGGGGACACTGGCCAAGGTCGCAGGCAGGGACGGATCAGCCCTGGCTCGGACGCTGCTTGTCAGCCAGGACGAGTTCACCGCAGGGTTGCGGCGCATGTTCTCCAGTCTGTGCGAGTCATGACCTGGCTAGTAGGCATCCATGCTGTGCGCGGCGCGGATCTCTTCAGCACTCGGGTGGCGCAGAATCGTCAGGTCTTCGCCCTGGGGATCCCAAGCGACCAGGCCGCGCTCTTCGAAAGCCCGGAGCCAACCGGACATCGGCCAGCCATGCCAGGTAGCTCGGAAAGTGCGTGCATTCTGGATGATGTCGGCGAAATGGTTCAGCGGGGGCTTGACCACCCCATGATGCTGGTGGAATACGGTACCCGGCGTGAATACCACCGGCAAGCCCAAAGCACTGGCTTTGAAGCCGAAATCCGTGTCCTCCGCACCGTAGCCGGCATAACCGGTCGAGAAACCGTCCAGGCGAATGAAGTCCTCGGCGCGGATCCCGAATCCCAGCGACCAGAACATTTCATGGCGCTCGCAGGGCGTATCCATGGGCAGTTCGGCCCGCAAATGGTGCGGTGTGGAACGCCGGGTCAGCTCCTCGGCGTCCGGGGTAGGCCCGGGGTCCAGGGGCTGGGCGAGGTATCGCGGCTCGGCCATGGCGAGCACTGGTTGCCGGCGGAGCCAGTCAAGCAGGATTCCGAAGGTGCCAGGGGCAGGAATGCAGTCCACGTCCAGAAACACAAGGTACCGGCTGTGCGCGTGCTTGGCGGCATGGTTCCGGGCTCGCGCCAACGGCAGTCCCTGTTCCCCAGGATACGACGCCACGTGCACGGAGGTCACCGGCACTGCGGATTCAACGGGTTCCGGGTCGGGCTCGTCCATGTAGGCGACGATGATTTCCGCCGGCTGAAGGGCGCTGCGATTCACCCCGTCAAGCAGGCGTTGCAGGTGCCCGTGCCGTTGGTGGGCAATTACCAGAACCGAGAAATCCAGAGCCATCTTCCAACCTTTCCACGCTGGCGGGGCAGCGCGCTCACGTGATGCTTCCGCCTTCCAACGTAGCCGTCCCACCACGATCCCCGCAGGAGAAACCGTGAGTTCACAGAAGATCCCCACGCGGATCCGCGTAGCCTCCGTGCCCTACAGCCAGGTCTACATCCGCCATCTCGAGCTGCCCGACGCGGAGGGGGCTGGCTTGGTGCGGCGCTTGCAGGATCCGGAACCCGCTGGGGGACCGCGAAGCCAGCAATCCGCCTGGTGGCCGCCGCGCATGCTCGAACCGGACTGGATCCGGAAGAACAGCGGCAGCTTTGATCTGATGCACGTGCATTTCGGTTTCGATGCCCTGGATCCGCAAACGCTCCGGCAGACGGTAGCCGAGCTTCGAGCTGCCGGCAAGCCTCTGGTGTACACCGTGCATGACCTGATCAACCCCCACCAGCCGGATCCCAACGCGCATGAGGCGCTGCTGGAGGTGCTGATCCCGGCGGCCGATGCACTGATCACCTTGACCCAAGGCGCGGCGGACGAGATCTCGCAACGCTGGGGGCGCAGCTGCTACGTCTTGCCGCATCCGCACGTGATCGACTTCTCGACCATGGACCGGCTTCGGGAGCAGCGGGCGCAGTCACGCGGCGATAGCCAGCGGGGCCGCAGGATCGGGGTGCACCTAAAGGAGATGCGTCGCAACTTGTCGGAGCAGGTGATCGAGCCGTTGGCGCAGATCGTGGAGGACCTGCCCGGCTGCAAGCTGCAGGTCAACATCCACCGGCAAGTGGTGGACCCGCAGAACAAGGAATACCTCCCAGCGCTCGCCGAGTTCCTCGCGGCAGGTCATGACGCTGGGCGCTGGGATCTCGTGGCGCACGAGTACTTTAGCGAAACTGAATTGTTCGACTATTTCGGCAGTCTCGACGTGAATGTCCTGCCGTACCGCTACGGCACGCACTCCGGATGGCTTGAAGCCGCACTGGACGCGGGCACGGCAGTCATCGCCCCTGACTGCGGCTACTACTCGGATCAGGACGCCTCCGTGGCCAGCTACCGCTGGGACGGCGAGCAGGCAGACGCGGACTCATTGCGCCACGCGCTCCAACGCCAGCTTTCCCTGCCGTACGTTCCGGGGATGGACGCACAAGGACGCCGTGAGCAACGCGAGGCCCTGGCCGAAGCCCACCTGCGGCTCTACCGATCCCTGATGGGTTCCCGCGGGGTCGGTCAGCCTACGGAACCGGAGGCACGCCAAGGGCAAACCGCGTCCGGACGGTAGCAGGACATCGGGAAGCTAGAACCCGAAACGCTTCATGACTCCGGGCAGCAGCTCGATGAGGCGCGACGCGTTGACGGTTCCACAGGCAGCCGCGGCCCGGCCGGCCTCTCCGTGGATGACGGCAGCGCACGCGGCCAGTTCCATCATGCGGCGGTTGGAGACGGTCTGCACGCCGTTCACGCCGGTCAGCGAGCTGTCCGAGAGCAAGTAGCCCAGGATGCCGGTTAGCACGTCGCCGCTGCCAGCTGTGGCGAGCTGCGGGGCGGTATGGCTGACCACCAAGCTGCTGCCGTCCGGAGCCACAATGTAGTTGGTCGGCCCCTTGAGCAGGACAACTGCGTTGTAGGCCAGCGCCGCCCAGCGAGTCCAGCGGATTGGAGCCGCCGCGATCTCCTCGATGGTGACGGTCACGCCGGCCCGGCGCAGCAGCATCCGCAGTTCCTTGGCGTGCGGAGTCAGCACACGTGGCTGTTCGCTGGGGCCAGCGGGCACGAGCTCCAGACCCGAAGCGTCGATGACGGCTGGCTGGCGGCTGGCGAAGACCTCGGCGATCGCGCCGGTCGGGGGAGTGCGGCTGTCCAGGCCGGGCCCGATGGCCCAAGCCGAGATCTTGGCACCGCGCCCGTGCACGTACCGGCGGGCCGAGGAGAGCGCTTCCCGGATCTGGTCATCGTCCAGCGGAACGGTTTCGGGAACTGCCACGGCCAGCAGGGCCGCGACGTCTTCGGGCACATGGGTGCGCAGCAGACCGATGCCGCAATTCACCGCTGCCCGGGCGGTCAGCTGCGCGGCTCCCGGATACAGCGACGAGCCTGCGATCAGGCCGAGCACGCCCCGCTGGTACTTGTGGCGCCCGGCATCACGCCAAGAGCGGTGGGCGTCAAGCAGCTCCAAGGCCGCTTGATTGTCGACGAGGTTCGTCTGGGGCGCTTGGCCGGTGAAATCGAAATCCAGCGGAACCACGGTAATGTCCCCTGTGGCCAGCGGCCCGTCGCCGGTCAGCAGGCCCGACTTCATCGCACCGAAAGTGACGGTCCGTTCGGCCAGCAGCACCTTGTCATCCGCGACGCCGGTTTCAGGGTCCAGGCCGGAAGGCAGATCGCAGGCCAGCACACGTGAATTCCGTGGAATCAGAGGCAGTTCCGCCCCGGAACGGTAGCCAAGTCCGTACAGCGCGTCGATGATCAGGGTTGCCTTGCTGAGAGTCTCGGTGCCCTTGGAAAGCGGCTGGATCCGTCCGCCAGCCGATTCGTAGACGGACAGTGCTTCGGAATGCACCGACGAGGCGCACTGCAGCGCGGCAGTTGCATAACCTTGGTCTTCCAGCTGGGACAGGGCATAGAGTCCGTCTCCGCCGTTGTTGCCCGGGCCAATCAGGCCGACCACCAGAGTGCCAGGAGCGACCGGCTGCTCGCCGAGCATGTCCACGGCTTCGGCCGCCAGCGCGCTCGCTGCCTGTTTCATCAAGGCGGTGTCAGACCGACGTGAAATCTCCTGCGCTTCTACCGAACGAACCTGGGCAAGACTGTAGACGGGGATCATAAGTCAAACAATACTCATCCTTTACCTGCAACGCTGGTTTTATTCGCCTTCGTGTCGTAAAGCGGGTTATGCGCGTTCGGCGACAACCATGGCAATGGCCATGTCTCCGTCGTGGGACATGGTCAGATGCCATGAGGTGATGCCCCGGTGCCTGCTGGCTTCCGCCACGGTGCCGGTGACGTGGATCTGCGGATCGCCGGCTTCGTCCTTGAGGATGCTGCAGTCCTGCCAGTTCATTCCCGCTGGAGCCCCGAGGGCCTTGGCGACGGCTTCTTTGGCTGCGAAGCGTGCGGCCAGGGAGCGCAGCGGGAGCCCTCGCTCAACCTCGGTGAACAGCCGGTCGTGCAGTCGTGGTGTCTTTTCCAGCTGCCGCCCGAAGCGCGGCACGTCGACAATGTCTACGCCAATTCCAGCAATCATGCCTTCCAGTTTATCCAGTCCGTCGGCGAGGCAATAAAACTGCGGGCGCCCTCCCATCATGAGGACACCCGCAGTTAATGGCATGGAAACCGGTGGATTACTCCACGGTCACCGACTTGGCCAGGTTGCGTGGCTGGTCGACATCGAAGCCCTTGGCGGTAGCCAGCTCGCAGGCGAAGATCTGCAGCGGCACGGTGGCCAGCAGCGGCATCAGCAGGGTCGGGGTCTCCGGAACATAGAACACGAACTCGGAGAAGTCCTTGACCGCGTCGTCGCCGTCTTCCGCGATGACCAGGGTCTTGGCGCCTCGGGCGCGGACTTCCTGGATGTTGGAAACAACCTTGGAGTGCAGCGAGTCGCGGCCGCGTGGGGACGGAACCACCACGAAGACCGGCTGGCCGTCGTCGATCAGGGCGATCGGGCCGTGCTTCAGCTCGCCGGCGGCGAAGCCCTCGGCGTGGATGTACGCGATCTCCTTGAGCTTCAGCGCGCCTTCCATGGCGACCGGGTAGCCGACGTGGCGGCCCAAGAACAGCACGGAGGACGCATCGGCCATGGAGCGGGCTAGTTCCTTGATCTCGCCGCTGCGGTCCAGGATGTCCTGGATCTTGGCCGGGATCTTGCCCAGGTCTGCCAGGATGTCCTTGATCTGGCCGGAGAACAGGTTGCCGCGCAGCTGCGCCAGGTACAGGCCCAGCAGGTAGGTGGCGGTGATCTGAGCCAGGAACGCCTTGGTGGAAGCCACCGCGATCTCGGGACCTGCGTGGGTGTACAGCACCGCATCGGATTCACGCGGGATGGTGGATCCGTTGGTGTTGCAGATGGACATGGTCTTGGCGCCCTGCTCCTTGGCGTAGCGCACCGCCATCAGGGTGTCCATGGTTTCGCCCGACTGGGAGATCGAAACGATCAGGGTCTTCTTGTCCACGATTGGCTCGCGGTAGCGGAACTCGTGGGAGAGCTCCACCTCCACCGGGATACGGCACCAGGACTCGATGGCGTACTTGGCGACCTGGCCGGCGTAGGCGCTGGTACCGCAGGCAAGCACCACGATCTTGTTGATCTTGGTCAGGTCTTCGGCGTCGATGCGCAGCTCGTCCAGGGTCAGGCGGCCCTCGGCGTCGGAGCGGCCCAGCAGGGTGTCTGCCACGGCGGCAGGCTGGTCGAAGATTTCCTTCTCCATGAAGGATGGGAAGCCGCCCTTCTCTGCGCTGGCTGCGTCCCAGTCGACGGTGAATTCCTTGCCTTCGGCAGGATTGCCGTCGAAGTCGGTGATGGAGTGGCTCTCCGGGGTGATGGTCACGATCTGGTCCTGGCCCAGTTCCACCGCACGACGGGTGAAGTCGATGAAGCCGGAAACGTCGGATCCCAGGAAGTTCTCGCCGTCGCCCAGGCCCAGCACCAGCGGGGAGTTGCGGCGTGCCGCCACGACAACACCCGGGTGGTCCTGGTGGACTGCCAGCAGGGTGAAGGCGCCTTCGAGGCGCTGTACTGCAAGCTGCATGGCCTTGGTCAAATCGCCGTCGGCACCGTTGGAGTACATCTTGCCCAGCAGGGCTGCTGCAACTTCGGTATCGGTCTCGGAAAGGAACTCGACGCCGTCGGCGAGGAGCTCGGCCTTGATGCCGGCGAAGTTCTCAATGATGCCGTTGTGGATCATTGCCAGCTTGCCGCCGTCGGCGAGGTGTGGGTGGGCGTTTCCGTCGCTTGGACCGCCGTGGGTGGCCCAACGGGTGTGGCCGATGCCGGTCACAGACTCCGGTAGTGGTGCCTGAGCAATTTCGTTCTCCAGGTTGACCAGCTTGCCGGCTTTCTTCCTGGAATGAATAGCGCCGTCAGCAACGACTGCCACACCGGCCGAGTCGTAACCTCGGTATTCCAATCGGCGCAAGCCTTCAATCAGAACGTCAAGGGCGCCGTGGTCGGCGTTCGCGCTTGAGGTTCCTGCATATCCTACAATTCCGCACATGGAAAAAAGACTACCGGCTCACGGCCAAACGATGGAACTAATCGTGGCAGAGCACTCAAAAAACACTGTGCGATAGGTCACCTGCGCGCGTTGTTTTGGCCAAGCAAGACTGAGTGTTAAATCGGAGTTATTTGGGTTGTGGCACTACTTGTTGGCAGAATTTGTCCTCGTGGAACCACACGACACACTCGAATCAACAGTTACGCCTTTCGTAGACCTCGAACGTGAAACTTGGGCGCGGCTTTCCAACCAGATGGAACAGCCGCTGAACCAGGACGACATCGAGCGCCTGCGCGGCCTGGGCGACACCCTGGACCTGCAGGAAGTGCGTGACGTATACCTTCCACTCAGTCGCCTGCTTTCCTTATATGTAGAAGGGGCTGGTGCAACCCATCGGGCCACCACGACCTTCTTGGGGGAACAAACCCGCCAGACCCCGTTCGTGATCGGAGTGGCCGGTTCCGTGGCGGTAGGAAAGTCGACCACCGCGCGCGTGCTGCGCGAGATGCTGCGCCGCTGGCCCGAGACCCCTGACGTCCAGTTGATCACCACCGACGGTTTCCTGTATTCCAATGCGGAGCTTGAGCGCCGCGGCATCATGCAGCGCAAGGGCTTCCCGGAATCCTACGACCGCCGCGCACTGCTGCGTTTCGTCTCCGCGGTGAAATCCGGGGTCCCGGAAGTCAGCGCACCGGTGTACTCGCATCTGACCTATGACATCATTCCCGGCCAGCGCCAGTACGTGCGCTCGCCGCAGGTGTTGATTGTGGAAGGCCTGAACGTGCTCCAGCCGGCACGGACCCGTTCCGATGGAACTGTGGGTTTGGCGCTGAGCGACTTCTTCGACTTCAGTGTCTACGTGGATGCCAAGACCCAGTACATCGAGGAATGGTACATCCGCCGCTTCATGAAGCTGCGCTCGGGCGCCTTCTCGGATCCGGCATCCTACTTCCACCGGTACGCGAAGCTGACCGATGAAGAAGCGCGCGCCACCGCCCATGACATCTGGTCCCGGATCAATGCTCCGAACCTCAAGGAAAACGTGCTGCCCACCCGGGGCCGAGCCCAGCTGGTGCTGCGCAAGGCGGCCGATCATTCGGTACGCCGAATGCTGTTGCGAAAGATCTAATGAACCCTAAACAGTACGTGTGATTTTGTCGAACAGGTCGAATTCGGGTGTCCGAAATCCTGTTGTACTGGGAAATTGCTGTGTAAGCTCGAACCATGCTTAAGGGTTTCCGCGATTTTATTATGAAAGGCAACGTTGTCGATCTGGCCGTTGCCGTGGTGATCGGTGCCGCATTCGGCGCCGTAGTGACCGCGCTGGTCGACAACGTGCTGATGCCGTTGATCGCAGCTCTGGTCGGCTCCCCGAACTTCGACGCCTTCCTGCTCTTCACCATTAATGGTGTCGAAATCAAGCTCGGTGTATTCATTACCGCCTTGGTCAACTTCCTGCTGATCGCCGCCGCAGTCTACTTCGCGCTGGTCATGCCAATGAACAAGGCCACCGAGATGCTCAACCGCCGCCGCGGCATCACCGAGGAAGAGGAAGAAGCCGAGCCGGATCCGCAGCTGGCCCTGCTGGAGCAGATCCGCGACGAGATCAAGTCTCTGCGCTAACAACTCCAGCTTTATCATCATCACTCGCTTTCAGGGGCGGGCCGCCAGACCTCCGGGTCAACCGGCCCGCCCCACGAATTTAACGCCACAGGCTGCTGTGGCGGAGCGCGCAGGGGAGGTGACGGCATGAGAGGCCGAAAAGTGGGAAGATGGAAGGGTGAACTCTGAAGCACTTGAGCAAAGCAACAATTCTGCCGGACTGGCGACTCCTGCTTTCTCCCCGTGGGAACGCCGGGCAGTCATTGACCTCTCCGCAATCCGCAACAACGTCAAGCAGGTAGTCGACCTCGTCGCCCCGGCCGCGGTTATGGCCGTAGTCAAGGCGGACGGTTATGGGCATGGCGCACTGCAGGTCGCTACCGCGGCGCTGGAAGCCGGCGCCGGCTGGGTTGGCTGCGCTCACGTCACCGAAGCTTTAGCACTGCGGAAAGCCGGGATTGAAGCACCGATGCTCGCTTGGCTCCACACCCACGACACACCCTTCGACGACGCCATCGCGGCCGGCATCGACCTCGGAGTCTCAGGCTGGGATCTGGACGCCATCGCCGCGGCCGCCCAACGACTTCAGGCCCCCGCACGCATTCACCTGAAGGTGGACACCGGGCTCGGCCGCAACGGCTCCACCATGGCAGACCTCCCGGGCCTGCTGCAGCGTGCCAGCGAATACCAGGAAGCCGGACTGCTGCGCGTGGTCGGCATCTTCTCCCACCTGGCCGTGGCCGATGAACCAGAGCGCCCAGAAACCGACATGCAGCTGGCCGTCTTCGACGAAGCCATCGCGCTGGTGGAAGCCGCGGGCTTCGACCTGGAAGTGCGCCACATCGCCAACACCCCGGGCATCCTCTCCCGCCCGGACTCGCACCACGAGCTGGTGCGACTCGGTCTGGGCCTCTACGGCCTGAGTCCCTTCGAGAATGAAACTCCTGGCTCCTTCGGCCTACGCCCTGCCATGAAGCTGGTGACCCGCGTGGCCAACGTCAAGAAGGTCCCCCTCAACCAAGGCGTCTCCTACGGGCTGAGCTACCACACCACCGCGGAAACCTATCTGGGCCTGATCCCGCTCGGCTACGCCGATGGCCTACCGCGCATCGCTACCGGAGCGCCGGTGACCATCAACGGCAAGAGCTACCCGGTGCGCGGCCGCATCGCCATGGACCAGTGCGTCATCGACCTGGGCCCGGACGTGGACCCGGCGGACTTCCTGGGCGTCGAGGCAGTGATCTTCGGCGAGGGTGGCCAGAGCGTCAACACCTGGGCCTACGCCGCGAACACCATCAACTATGAGGTGGTCACCCGCATCTCGCCGCGCGTGCCGCGCTACTACATCCAGGGCAGCTGGGGAGAAGCCGGTGAGTGAGACGACCAAGGAATTCACCGTACAGTTGAACAACCTCGACGCCACCGAGGCGCTGGGCACCGCACTGGGCACCCAGTTGCAGGC
The DNA here is from genome assembly GCF_003633665.1 of Arthrobacter sp. AG1021. NCBI lineage: Bacteria > Bacillati > Actinomycetota > Actinomycetes > Micrococcales > Micrococcaceae > Arthrobacter > Arthrobacter sp. AG1021. The sequence goes on from NZ_RBLB01000006.1 coordinate 329,503, forward strand.
AGGGGACCTGGTCATCCTCACCGGCGCACTGGGCGCGGGAAAAACCACCCTGACCCAATCGCTGGGGGTGGGCTTGAAAGTCCGCGAGGGAATCATCTCCCCGACCTTCGTGCTTGCCCGCCGGCATCCCTCACTGGTCGAAGGCCCCGGGCTGATCCACGTAGACGCCTACCGGCTCAAGGACCAGAATGACGTGGACACTCTTGACCTGGAATCCACGCTGCCCGAATCGGTCACCGTGGTCGAGTGGGGACTGGGTAAGGTCGAGCACCTGACCGACTCCCGACTGGAACTGCAGCTGGACCGCGAAACGCTCGCCGCAACTGAAGAGCAGACCGTGAATCCGTGGGAAGAAGAAGCGGACCTGGACGAACCACGTCTGTTCACCCTCAAGGCCATCGGCCCGCGCTGGGGCGAACCAGCTTTCGAACATCTGAAGAGCACGCTGCTAAACGCCGTGCACACCGGAGAACTACATGCCTAACTACCTGTCCATCGACACCTCCGCCCACGCCTCGGTCGCACTGATCGATGCCGACACCGGAGCCGTCATCGCCACCCGCACCTCGCCCAAGGGCAACGACCAGACCGAAACCCTGGCCGGCTACGTCCGCGACCTGATGGCCGGCCACGACCAGCAGGGCCCCGAATTGGCAGGCATCATCGTGGGCGTCGGACCGGGCCCGTTCACCGGCCTGCGCGTAGGGCTGGTCGCCGCGCGCACCTTCGGCTTCGTCTGGCAGGTCCCGGTGCACGGTGTCATGTCGCTGCATGCGCTCGCCGAACGGGTGCTGGAACTGGACGAGGTGCCCGACGAGTTTATCGTCGCCTCGGACGCCCGCCGCAAGGAAGTGTACTGGGCCAGGTACAACCGCCAGGGCGCCTTGACGGATGGCCCGCACGTGGCCGCGGCAGCCACCCTGCCCGCATTGCCGGTGTACGGCGTGGGCGCTGGAATCTACGAAGACGCCCTGCGAGAAGCCGGCGCCGCCCCGCAGCCCGAGTCCTTCGAATGGATCGCCGAGTCCGCGTACCTGGCTAAGCATGGGCTTAAGGAACTGGCAGCCGGGAAGGACCTTTCCAACACCGCGCCGCAGTACCTGCGCGAATCCGATGCCCAGGTGCCGGCATTCATGAAGCAGGCCGAGGCCAAGGAAGCCACGGCATGAGCGTGAACTTGCGCTCCATGACCAGCGCCGACATCCCCGCGGTGCACCAGCTGGAAACCCGGCTGTTTCCCGAGGATGCCTGGCCGGTCGCCGCCTTCGAATCCGAGCTGGCTCAGCACGAAACCCGCAACTACTGGGTTTACGAAGACCAAGGCCGGATCATCGGCTACGCGGGATTGTGCACCGTGCTGCCCATCAGCGATGTGCAGACCATCGGCATTGATCCGGCGTACCAGGGACAGGGACTGGGCAGGAAGCTCATGAACCTGTTGATCGACACAGCTCGGGAGTCCAAGGCGCTGGATGTCATGCTGGAAGTCCGCTTCGACAACCCCACCGCCATTGCACTGTATGAATCCCTGGGATTCACCACCATCCACCGGCGAGAGCGCTACTACAAGGGCGGCGTGGACGCACTGATCATGAGACTGCAGCTGGATGCCCTGCAGGAAAAACGTACGCAGAAAAACGAGGAACCCACCGCATGAGCACGAAAGAACCGGTAGTACTGGGAATCGAATCCTCCTGCGATGAAACCGGCGTCGGAATTGTGCGCGGCACCCAGCTGCTGGCCAACGCCGTCTCCAGCTCCATGGACGAACACGTGCGCTTCGGCGGCGTGATCCCGGAGATCGCCGCCCGCGCCCATCTGGAAGCCTTCGTACCTACCCTGCAACAGGCGCTGGACGCCGCGGAGCTGACGCTGGATGACATCGACGCAATCGCCGTCACGAGCGGTCCCGGGCTCGCCGGAGCTCTCATGGTCGGCGTCTCTGCCGCCAAGGCGTTGGCGCTGGCCACGGGCAAGCCGCTGTATGGCATCAACCACTTGGTCGCCCACGTAGGTGTCGGCGTGCTAGAAGGCACCGTATTGCCCCCTACCTTTGGCGCACTGCTGGTATCCGGAGGCCATACCGAGATCCTGAAAGTCACCTCGCTGACCAACGACGTGCACCTGCTGGGCTCGACCATTGACGACGCCGCCGGTGAAGCCTATGACAAGGTCGCCCGATTGCTAGGCCTCGGCTATCCAGGTGGTCCGGCCATCGACAAGGCCGCCAAGGACGGCGACCGCAAGGCATTCCGATTCCCACGCGGCCTCTCGCTGCCGAAGTTCGTCGGCAGCGCCGAGAATCCAGGCAAGCACCGCAACAACTTCTCGTTCTCCGGACTCAAGACCGCGGTAGCACGTTGTGTGGAGCACTTTGAAGCCGCAGGGGAGCCGATCCCGGTCGCTGACATCGCCGCTTCTTTCCAAGAAGCTGTGGTGGACGTGATCACCGCCAAGGCAGTGCGTGCCATGAAGGAAAACAACCTCACTACGGTGCTGCTGGGCGGGGGAGTGGCTGCAAATACGCGACTGCGTGAACTGCTGGCGGCCCGGTGCGCATCCGCTGGCATCGCGTTGGTTGTACCGCCATTTAGCCTATGCACGGACAACGGTGGAATGGTTGCTGGTCTTGGTGCGCAATTAGTTGCTGACGGTGTTGAACCTTCAGGACTGGACTTTGCTACTGATTCATCGCAACCGGTGACGCAGATCGTGCTGTCCCGCTAAGCAGTAACACATCAGGATTGCTAGGGTCCGGCTTTTCAGAAAGCCAGATCCGAACCGTTGAAGGTGCCATGCTCTGAACGAGCATGGCACCTTCATATCTTGAGTATTGCCTCATTGTTTGCCTGCTGAAACTTATTTGTGCGTATATCAGCGCAGCAGTAGTTGGGAGTACAGCTCCCTAGCTGAAGCGGTCAGTTGGCTTGTGTGAGCATTCGGCTAACGTTATTCCTGACGATTTCGCGGAAATCGCCACCCGAAGCAGCGAACACCTCGCGCTGCAGCTGGTACTCTGCACCCCGCTCGATTAATCGGATGATGCCTTGTAGCTCGTCCGCGCAGCCCAGCTGTTCGGATATTGGCGTCAATCTCTTTACCTCGCTACGTAGGTGGTCAGTAACCAGCATTTCATCGCCTTGGGCGTTGAGAATGATGATTGCATCTAGACCGTAGCGTGCTGCGCGCCATTTGTTCTCGACGCGATACCAGTCAGGCATAACGGGGATCTTGTTGCCTGCTTCGAGACTCAGCGACATGTCGTGCACCAGGCATTGGGTCAACGCCGTGATGGCACTGATGTCTTCCAGCGAGCTCATGCCGTCGCAGATGCGCATTTCTACGGTACCGAGACGTGCCACCGGACGAACGTCCCAGCGGATCTCCGAAATGTCGTCAATGACGCCCGTGTAGAGCATGTCGGCAACGTAAGCTTCATACTCGGACCAGGTATTGAAATGGAACGGGATGCCGGCGGTGGGCAGCTGCTGGAACATCAGCGCTCGCTGCGATGCGTAGCCTGTATCCTCGCCGCCCCAATATGGGCTCGACGCGCTGAGCGCTTGGAAGTGCGGCTGGTAGTTGATCAGGCCATCGGTGATAGGAAGAGCCTTTTCGCGGTCGTTCAAACCTACATGGACGTGCACCCCGTAGATCACCATCTGGCGTCCCCACCACTGGGTGCGGTCGATCAGGTTTGCGTAACGATCCTTATCGGTTACCGGCTGCGAAGTGGGCGCAGCGAAGGGGTGGGATCCCGCGCAGTACAGATCCACACCCATCGGGGTCGTGACTTCGCTGAGGGTACGGACGTTCTCTCGCAGTTCCGCCGCGGCTTCGGCAACGGTGTGGTGAACGCCGGTGACGACCTCCACGGTGTTCATCAGAAGCTCGGGCTTGATGGTCGGGTGCTCTTCCTCGTGGGAGATCCCGGCATCATCCTTGAGCTTGCACAGGACCCTCTCGGCGACAGAGCATAGATCGGCAGTTTCATGGTCAACGAGTGCAATTTCCCATTCGACACCGATGGTGGACTGGGATGAGTCTGCAAATTTGATCTTCTGCACGGGACTCCTTCATTGCAAGGTCGATCCAGACGGGGCCTGAACCGGCATGTATATAAACCGGTGTACCCCACAGCCATTGGAGGATAACCGTAACCATTGTATTTGGTGCGTGGGGTTTGTCAGTCCATTGCACCAATGTCTGCAGGTTACGCGTAACAAACACGTGCTCAGTGGGGCTGAACCTCGATCGCTACGCGCTTGTCGCCAATACGTGCCAGCATCAGCGTCGCTTTGTTCTTGGCGCTCTTGGGCGATCCGGCAAGCAGAATCCGTCGCAGCTCTTCAGGAGTCACGTCCACCCCGCGTTTTTTGATATCCAGGGTGCCGATGCCATTGGTCTTGACCCAGCTGCGCAGCTTCTTCACGTTGTAGTCGTGGACTGCCACGACTTTGTATCCGCGCGCGAATGGAGTGGAGATCTGCTGCGCATGGGTGAAGTAGGCGATGTGCTCGTCTAGCAGGTGCCCGCCGGTGGACTCCAGCAACGTGGAAATCAGGTGCGAGCGAATCACGGCGCCATCGGGTTCATAGACGTGCTCCTGGAGCTCACCCACTGGTGCTGGAACGTCAGCCTGCGCTGTTACCGGACTGGTCAGTTCGTGCGCGCCGTCTTTGTCGATCACCAGTGCGGCTCGGGCAATGCCTTCGCGTCTGAGCCGGCCGAACCAAAGGCACGCTTCGATGACGGAGCCGTGGTCGGAGATCCAAACTGCTTCGGCGGTATCCGGAATGGCGTCATGAGGCAGGCCCGGGCCGAGCTTGACCCCGACGTCCTTGCCTTCGTCGACGAGCTTCTCGACAAAGGACAGGGGAGGGGAGAAAGCTTCGGGGTCGAAGAGTCGACGAGTGTTCCCTGCCTGATCGGTGCGGCGGGCCGGGTCCAGCCAGACGCCGTCGATTCCGGTGAGGTCGGTTTCCTCGGCGCTGCCGTGGACAACCTTGGCGTTCTCGAATGGCATCAGGTTAAGCGTGGTGGCAGCCGCGGTCGTTTCATCTTTTTCCACCGCGGTGACTTGCAGGCCCGCGCTTGCCAAGGCAATTGCATCGGTGCCGATTCCGCAACCGAGGTCGGCTACGTGGGTGCAGCCTGCCGAAGTGAAGCGGCGCGCGTGAAGTCCAGCGATGGTCAGCCGCGTAGCCTGTTCCAGTCCAGCCGGAGTGAAGACCAAGGAATCGGCGAAGGGACCGAATTTCACTCGCGCCCGGTAGCGAAGTTCCGCCTGGGCAATCACCGCCCGGATCACCTGCGCGTCATGCCCGTCCTTGCGCAGTTTCTCATTCAGCGTCCAGGCCGCGTCTTTGGTGGCCACCATGGACGGGTCGATAGTCGAGAGAAGACTCCAGCCGTCAGCTGACAGGAGTGCGGCAAATTGTTCGTTCAGTGTTGAGTCATTTGAAGCCTGCGCCATGCTTTAAGAGTATCTGGGATTTGTTGTCTTCATGGTTGCGTGCTTGGGCCAGGCAGTGCGAGTTGCTGGGCGTAGCGGGGACGATTTGCCCGTTAGGGAGCAGGGACTACTCGCCTGACATCGTGCACATGCTGTCATCCGGCACGGCTTCACCTGCCGGAAATACCTGCGCTCGGAGCCCTGCTGTGACCGTCTCGCTCCCCGTCCGCCCAAGATCGTCGTACTCCAGCTCCACTGATTCAACTACCCCTGATTTGAGGGGGCTCACGAGCGCCACAACGAGCTGAACTGTTGCATGTTCGCCAGCTGCCGCTTCATGATTGGTCGAAATCTGCGCATCGGGATCTGAAGGCAACGAGACGCCGCGGAAACCGTCCTCGCCGTCCGGAATGACGCCGAAACTTTCAATTTGGACGTTGTCGGATTTCTTGGGATTCACTTCACGTATGAGAACAGGGCGGGAACCGCCCGCATGGATGTGCACCTGAGCGATGGCGATTTGGCCTTGCCCGTCCGAAGGAGTGCAAACCATCGACGATGCATCGGTTTGGGTCGACAAATGGGCTCCCGTAGGTGCGCATGCAGTCAGAATCAGGCATCCTCCCGCCATGAGTCCTGCCAACGTTCGCCGGTGAGTCGACATTCCATGTTCCTCCACCTAGACGAATGATCCGCAGGTCAATCACTGACCATGGCTGTTGCAGTGAAGTTTACGTGGCCACCGGCCGAGAGCACTGTATTTGTTCCGCTGATTGGGGGAGTGGCGGCGAATTTGTGCGGATCGCCCACGGTCGGGCGACGGCAGGTTTCCGTACAAAGCCATTCCTGCGAGGCCCGGGCGGATCGACATCTGAACGCATGCACCAAGGGCTTGGGCCGGAGCGAGGCTTTCCGCATATCGACTTCACGTCATATTTACGTCATATTCAGCCCTGCAGATATTTTTTCTGGATCTCCCCGAACTGGGGTATCAAGCCGGTGTCAGGCTCCCGCACGTTGCGCAGAACGGACAATCAGCCGAGAAAGTACCCAAGCCTAGAATAAGTTTTTCTGATTCACTAGCATTGAATGAGTTGCAAAGGCTAATCCTTGGCGTCGCTTCAACGGCAATCTTCGAATTGGGCAATGATGTGGTTTACGGTGCGCGGGCTGCGGGAGCCTTCTCGGGGTTTTCATTTTCTGAGGATCAAGGTTGCGAGTTTCGCGGCAGGGAAATTGTCGAGTGATCCACGTCGCACGACAGGTGCCTCTTGGTGTTGTATGTCACCTGTGATGAAACTAAGGCAGACAACGACACGGCAGCCGACGGCGCAACGAAGCACCGTCCCCGCTCCGGAAACAGCAGGCAACGCAACGGATCACAAGCTCAAGCGACAGCTCAGCAGCCGGCACCTGCAGATGATCGCCATTGGCGGCTCCATCGGCACCGGGCTGTTCGTGGCCTCCGGCGGCACCATCGCCCAAGCGGGGCCGGGAGGGGCGCTCGTCGCCTATGCCGCCGTGGGACTCATGGTGTACCTGCTCATGCAGTCGCTGGGGGAGATGACCGCAAAGATCCCGGTGGCAGGTTCCTTCCAGACCTATGCCACCCGTTTCGTCTCGCCGTCCTTCGGGTTCGCCATCGGCTGGAACTACTGGTTCAACTGGGCCATCACCGTGGCGGCCGAGTTGGTGGCAGCAGGAATCGTCATGAGCTTCTGGCTGCCTGACGTCCCAGGCTGGGTCTGGGCCGGAGGGTTCCTCTTCGTGCTGACCGCGCTGAACGCCCTGTCCGCCAAGGCCTTCGGTGAAGGCGAGTTCTGGCTCGCGCTGATCAAGGTCGTTACCGTCATCGCATTCCTGGTGGCTGGCGTCCTGATGATCTTCGGCATCCTCGGCGACCATACCGACCCGCTCGCCAATTGGCGGGAAGGCCAAGACGTCTTCCATGGGGGATGGATCTCCATCATGGCCGTGTTCATGATCGCAGGGTTCTCCTTCCAGGGCACTGAGCTGGTCGGTGTCGCGGCCGGCGAAGCCAAGGATCCCCGCCGTGAAATCCCGAAAGCCATCCGCAGCGTGTTCTGGCGCATCATGCTCTTCTACATCGGCGCCATCTTCATCATCGGCTGCCTGATCCCGTTCACCGATCCGAGCCTGCTCTCCAGCGGCGAAGCTGACGTGGCGTCCTCGCCATTCACCATGGTCTTCGAGCGTGCCGGTATCGCCTTCGCGGCAGCCGCGATGAACGCCGTCATCCTCACCGCAATCCTCTCCGCCGGAAACTCCGGACTCTACGCCTCGACCCGCATGCTCTACGCCATGGCCCACGACGGCAAGGCCCCGAAGATCTTCGGCCGCACTAACTCGCGCGGTGTGCCAATGGCCGCATTGTTCGCCACCGCAGGTGTGGGACTCTTCGGATTCCTCACCGCGCTGATCGGCCAGGGCGCCGCCTATGCCTGGCTGCTCAACGTCTCGGGCCTGTGCGGGTTCATCGTCTGGGTGGGCATCGCGGTGTCCCACTACCGCTTCCGCCGTGGCTATCTGGCACAGGGATACGATGTCTCGGACCTGCCGTACCGCGCTCCGTTTTTCCCCCTGGGACCGTTGCTCGCCTTTATCATGCTCATTGCCGTCATTGCGGGACAGAACTACGAGGCGGTGCTCGCCGGACGCGGCCTGGAAGTGCTCTCCGCCTACATCGGCCTGCCGCTCTTCCTGGGGCTCTGGCTGATCCACAGGCTCGTGACCAAATCAAGCGTCGTCCCATTGATGAAGATGGATCTGTCCGCTCCGGAAGACATCGAGGAATCGGCCAAGGTGCGCTCTGCGCGAACCGTGGCGGGGAACTAGTGCGCTCGTTAGCACTCGCCTTGACCGAGTGCTAATAATCGTCCTAAAGTCATGTGTGGGTGGCATGCCGTTGGCATGTCACACCGCCTGACTGGATACCACCAACTGGCACCGCGACGACGGTTGGTCCAATGCCAGTAGGGCGCACCCCTACACCATTGGTTCATACACGAAAAGGAGAGACCATGTCTGTCTCCATCAAGCCGCTCGAAGACCGCATTGTCATCAAGCAGGTCGAAGCCGTGACCACCACCGCTTCGGGCCTGGTTATTCCGGACTCCGCCAAGGAAAAGCCGCAGGAAGGCACCGTTGTCGCAGTAGGCCCAGGCCGCATCGACGACAACGGCAACCGCATTCCGCTGGACGTAGCCGAAGGCGACGTAGTCCTGTACTCGAAGTACGGCGGAACCGAGGTCAAGGTCGGCAACGAGGAGTACCTGGTGCTCTCGGCTCGCGACGTTCTGGCAGTCGTCGTAAAGTAACGCCAACCTCGCGGCATCCACTAGCCATCCACCGTCACGGCGCTCGCCGGACGTGGGGGAGAAGCTACGCGGATGCAGCCGAACTTTCAGGAGTCAATGCATGGCTAAGCAGCTAGCATTCAACGAGGAAGCACGCCGTGCCCTCGAAGCGGGCATCGACAAGCTCGCAAACACCGTGAAGGTCACCCTCGGCCCACGCGGCCGCAACGTGGTGCTCGCCAAAACCTGGGGCGCCCCGACCATCACCAACGACGGTGTCACCATTGCCCGTGACATCGATCTGGAAGATCCATACGAGAACCTCGGCGCACAGCTGGCCAAGGAAGTCGCCACCAAGACCAACGACGTTGCAGGCGATGGCACCACCACCGCCACCGTCCTGGCCCAGGCACTGGTCAAGGAAGGCCTGAAGAACGTGGCCGCCGGGGCCGCGCCTGGCGATGTCCGCAAGGGCATCGAGCTGGCCACCGAGATCGTCTCCGAGCGCCTGGCCGCCAACGCCGTGGCCGTGGAGGACAAGGTCGCCAACGTGGCGGCCATCTCCGCGCAGTCGGATGAAATCGGCGACCTGCTGGCCGAGGCCTTCAAGACCGTGGGCACCGACGGTGTCATCACGATCGAGGAATCCTCCACCACCGCCACCGAGCTGGTCCTCACCGAGGGCATGCAGTTCGACAAGGGCTACCTGTCCCCGCAGTTCATCACCGATGCAGAGCGCCAGGAAGCTGTCCTGGAAGACGCACTGGTGCTGATCAACCCGGGCAAGATCTCCACCGTGGCGGAATTCCTGCCGCTGCTGGAAAAGGTCCTGGAAGCCAAGAAGCCGCTGCTGATTATCGCCGAGGACGTCGAGGGCGAAGCCCTGTCCACCCTGGTGGTCAACAAGCTGCGCGGCCTGCTGAACGTGGTAGCCGTCAAGGCTCCGGGCTTCGGCGACCGCCGCAAGGCCATGATGCAGGATCTGGCGATCCTCACCGGTGCCCAGGTGGTTACCCCTGAGCTGGGTCTGTCGTTGGACCAGGTCGGCACCGAGGTGCTCGGCTCGGCCCGCCGCGTGACCATCACCAAGGATTCGACCACCATCGTTGACGGTGCCGGAACCGAGGAAGACGTCCAGGACCGCGTGGCCCAGCTGAAGGCCGAACTGTCCCGCACCGATTCGGAATGGGACCGCGAGAAGCTCTCCGAGCGCTTGGCCAAGCTGGCCGGCGGCATCGGCGTCATCAAGGTCGGCGCGTCGACCGAGGTGGAACTGAAGGAACGCAAGCACCGCATCGAGGACGCCGTGTCCTCCACCCGTGCAGCGCTGGAGGAGGGCATCGTGGCCGGCGGCGGTACCGCCCTGGTCGACGCCCTGTCCGCACTGGATGAGGATGCCCGCGCCACCGCCGCCGAAGGCGACGTGGCAGCAGGCGTGGCCATCGTCCGCCGCGCACTGGTGCAGCCGCTGTTCTGGATCGCCACCAACGCCGGCTTCGACGGCTCTGTGGTGGCCTCCAAGGTCGCCGAATCCGGCGCCAACGAGGGCTTCAACGCCAAGACCGGCGTCTACGAGAACCTGCTTTCCGCAGGCGTCATCGACCCGGTCAAGGTCACCCGCTCGGCGCTGCGCAACGCAGCTTCGATCGCAGCCCTGGTGCTGACCACCGAAACCCTCGTGGCTGACAAGCCAGCCGAGGAAGAGGAAGCAGCACACAGCCACTAGGCTTCTGCCTGGCAGCTGATGCCGCCGCGGAACCGAGTCTCGACTCGGATCCGCGGCGGCATTCGTGCATTAATGGAACACATACTTCGACCACATACCCCGACTAAGCGATGGGAGCGCCCGCCATATGCGGCACCACCGCAATGAAGAGCCCGGCCCACCCCGGCTGCGGCGGTTCAACACCACACGCGCGGCCCGCAAGTGGATTGTCGCCGCAATGGTGTTCGGCATGGCGTTGCTGGTCGCCGGAATCGCGGCAGCCTTCCACCAGGACAACCTGTACCTCGCGGGCCTCATGAAGCACTCAACAACGGTGAGTGCAACGGTACTGTCCCAGGACGTGGACGACTGCTCAGTGCAGGTGAAACTCAACGGCGGCGAACACACCGCGCAAACCAGCTGCACGGATCAGCTGTACAAGCCGGGGTCCGAGGTCCAGCTCGTTGCCGATCCGCGGATGCCGGCAGCTGACCCGTATTACTACCACCTATACAGCTCACCTATGCAATTGGAAGAAGACGCGGAAACCGACTGGATGCTCGGAGCTTTCTTCGTGCTCATGCTGGCCGGAGGCACGTGGGCTATCGGCTACCAGTTCATGCTCAAACCAGACCGACCTGCCCACGTGCTACGCCAACTGGGCGTCAAACCGGCCCCGGGCCGTTTCGAACGCCTGGTATTGGCTTTGCAGCATGCGCCGCGCAAGGCCCGCTACACGCTGATCCTGGTGTGCCTGGTGGTGTCCGTTGCCTCAGCGGCGGCGTTCATCGTGAGCGATGCGCAGGACGCGCGCGCCGCGCAAGACGCCGTCAGCACGCAACCGCACATCACCGCGACGCTGGCAGCCCACGAGATCACCGGGCGCTCCGGAGAGCCGGCCAAGGTTGACGTGGGCGACCGGCGGATGGCACTGAGCTGGAACACGGTAGGGCAGAAATCCATGGAACTGGGTGATGAGCTGCTCGTAGTCATCGATCCCAGATACAAGGACATTGCCATCCCTGTTGATTTCGCGCAGGGTCCCGACAACTCGTCGGGAGCTCGACTGGGTAATATGCTGTTTGCCTTTTTCCCCGGCGCTCTTCTAATGGGCCTTGCCTTCAGGGTTCTTGCCAGCAGGAGTCCATTCTCCGCATTCGAGCCGGTTCAATTGGATGAGGATGACCAGACTCACCCACTCTGAGCGAAAAGTTCATGCCCGTGTGAGAGCCGAACCAACGTCTACAACCAAGCAAAATGGCAGGTTCCCCGCTTGGCAAGGGTGCTCCCTCTTCTCGTCCTGCAGCTTCAAGCAGCGACGTACAGTTGCGGAAACCTATTCCAAAATTTCGCCGACACCGAGAAGGTTTACTTGCCCGACACGGACTACGTGCAAGTAGCGATCCGGCGCTTCTCGCTCTGCGGTTTCCCGACTGCAATAAAGAGCTTCGGGAATCGGCGACTCCATGACTCCGTAGATGGGATTTCCGTTGGCATCCATGTCATACGGCAACAAAGTGGTATGGGTAAGATACAGGATCTCGGCTTCTGTCACGGCGCTATCGCCAGCATCCTGTACCCTTCGCGCTTCCCAACTGACTTCAGCGTCCGGATACATCTCTTGAAGTGCATAGCAGTTACGCTCGTTGGCCATGACCGCAATGATTGGTTCTATGTACTCCAGAGACGCAAACGGGCTGCGTTGCTTAGCGTAGACGACATAGACCTTCGATTTGTCCCGGGAATCCGGGACATGAAGCATCTTGAGCCTTGCTACAAGCTTGGTGAGAGACGGCATTGAACACCCTTCTGTACGGAAGCGTACCCATCGTCAAAATAAATCTTGCCATAGCAAAAATGGTGCCGAAGGTACTGATTGACCAATTGGCTGTCTTCAACGTTGTCCAACAAGTTCATGGTGCCGAGCTTCGAAGACAGCGGAGAATCAGGTTCCTTCACACGTCCTAACGGAACACGTTCTAGACGAACCAGCCACGGTTTTCGCCAGCCGACTAAGCCAGGCGCAACCCTGCGATGCCAAGCCCCAACGATGAATTAATCGGGTGTTACCAGATGGATCTAACCCGGCGGCAGCCTGCGGCATCCTAGGCATTTCGTCTCTGCGGCCCGCGTCTCGGTCGCTGTAGTCGGATGAAAGGAGCTAGTGAAGGGACTACCAATTTGTCGTGCAACGCAAGCTTGAGGAATCAGTTCAAATGGAATACAAATTCCTGATTGCTAGGATCGAATGATGTTCGGAAAGGGCTGAGGCCGCAGAACCGGACCCGCCCTGTCCCCGAGGAAAGCACCACTTCGTGTCGTTGACGATCACCCCCGCCGGGAAAGCTGAATCCAAACCCGGATTCAGGACCGACCTGCAGGGACTGCGCGCCCTGGCGGTGCTGCTCGTGATGGTCTACCACATCTGGTTCTCCCGGGTTTCCGGGGGAGTGGACATCTTCCTGATGCTCTCGGCCTTCTTCCTCACCGCCTCGGTTTCCAAACGGATCAGCCGCGGTGAACGGCCCCGGGTGCTGAACCAATGGGCCCACCGCTTCTCCCGGCTCGTGCCGCAGGCCGCCGTAGTGGTGCTCGCGGTGGTGATCGGTTCATGGGTGCTGCTGCCCAGCAACCGCTGGCCGCAGCTGATCGACCAGTCTTTCGCCTCGCTGTTCTACAAGCAGAACTGGTACCTGGCCGAGAATCAGGTCGACTACTACGCCTTCAACACAGCGGCCTCCTCGCCGCTGCAGCACTTCTGGTCGCTGTCCGTCCAAGGGCAGGTCTTCATCCTCTGGCCGCTGATCCTCGCGGCCTGCGCTCTTGTCTGGAAGCTGTTCTTCTCGAGGCGAAACTTCGCCTGGGTCGCCGGCACCGCCTTCGGGCTCATCTTCGCCGGATCCCTGGCCTTCTCGATCCACCTGACCGCCGCCAACCAGCAGGTTGCCTACTTCCATACCGGCGCCCGGCTGTGGGAATTCGCGCTGGGATCCCTGCTGGCGCTCGCCCTGCCGTGGCTTTCCGCGCTGCCGGAGAAGCTGCGCCGGATTGGCGGCTGGACGGGCCTGTCCACGATCATCTCCTGCGGCGCACTGCTGGACGTGCAGGGCCAATTCCCCGGCTACATCGCGCTGGTCCCGACCTTGGGTGCGGCGCTGGTCATCATGGCCCCTTCCGCCCGAAGTTGGTCCAACCCCTCGGGGCTGCTGTCGCTGCCTCCGCTGCGCAAGCTGGGGGACCTGTCCTACGGCATGTACCTGTGGCACTGGCCGCTGCTGGTGTTCTACCTGACGCTCAGCGGCTCGAGCCGCGCGGGCATCCTTCCCGGAGCGCTGCTGATCATCGCGTCCATCGCCATGTCCTGGTGCACCACACGCTGGGTGGAGAAGCCGCTGTCCGCGCGGCAGGTGGCCGCGGACTTCGGCGGCCTGCTCGCAGGACGCCAAGCCCAGCTGGCCTCCGGCGTGCTGGTTGCGGTGATCGGGGTGGGCATCGTCAGCGTCCCGGTGCTCGCCTGGGAAGGCAACGTCGAGTACCGCCGCACCGTGGCCGCCGCGCAGGCCCCTGAGGAGACGCCCGGGGCCACCGCCAGCGAGGACTGGGATCCGTCGCCGGCGGCGCTGACCCTGCCGCTGGCCACCGACCTGGACGGCGAATGGCAGAACCCGGGGCAGGAGTGCTCCGGGGCGCAGGATCCCGAGGACCCGCGCATCACCTTCTGCCGGCAGGGCGGCAACTTCGGCGCGGGGGAGCCGGTGCTGGTGATGCTGGGTGATTCGCACATGCAGCACTGGTCCGAGGCCGGAGCACGGATGATGGAGGGCTCCGGCGGCAGCTGGATCCTGCTGCACCACCCGGGCTGCCGCTACGGCTCCGAGACGGCGCGCTCCGAACCCGAGTGCGCTTCCTTCCAGGACGCGGCCCAGGAATACGTCACCGCGCTGGCCCCCACCTGGGTTATGGCCAACGCCAGCATGACAGTGCAGGGCTACGACGAGGACCTGCGCACCCCGGGGGAGCAGGAAGCCCTGGTTGACGGGTTCGACCAGGCGATCTTCCCGTTCCTTGCCGCGGGCAGCAAGGTGGTCGCGGTGCGCGACACCCCGCGCTACGAATACCTCATCCCGGAATGCGTGGACGCGGCCAAGTCGGACTCCTCGCGCTGCGATGGGCTGGCCTCCGAGCTGCTGAACGAGACCAACCCGGTGGAGAAGTGGCTGGACTCCGCCGACTACGGCAACACGGTGATCTCACTGGACCTGACCCCGGTGCTCTGCCCTCAGGGCGTGTGCAAGGCGGTCATCGGCAACGTGCTGACCTATCTGGACAACTCGCACCTGTCCAAGATGTTCGTGGACAGCGCCGCGGACGAGTTCGCCGCCGCCTTCCGCGCGGCCACCGGATTCAAAAACTAGTCGCGGCCCGGCATTCGACACACTTCGGTGCTGATCTGCGCTTATGACGCCACCGCGGCATGAGCTTGGACACAGTGGCGCGAGCGGGAATCACGCAAAGGGCAAAAGGGTTCTAACATATAAGCAACCTCCGCTTTCGCCCCGAAAGGTTCATACGTGACTGAGTTCAACCCCTTTGCCTTTGAAGGACTCACCTACGACGACGTGCTGCTGCTGCCTGGCCCAACGGATGTGATCCCGTCCAACGCCGACACCACCACCCGCTTCACCAAGCGCATCAACATCCAGGTGCCGATCAGCTCGGCCGCCATGGACACCGTCACCGAGGCTCCGATGGCAATCGCGTTGGCCCGCCAGGGCGGCATCGGCGTGATCCACCGCAACCTTTCCATCGCGGACCAGGCCAAGCAGGTCGACCAGGTCAAGCGCTCCGAGTCGGGCATGATCACCGACCCGGTCACCGTGCACCCGGGCGCCACCCTGGCCGACTGGGATGACCTGTGCGCGCAGTACCGCGTCTCCGGCCTGCCGGTGGTTGACGAGAACAACAAGCTGCTGGGCATCATCACCAACCGCGACACCCGCTTCGTGCCGCGCGAGCAGTACCTGACCACCAAGGTCTACGAGGTGATGACCGGCATGCCGCTGATCACCGCCAAGGACGGCGTCTCCCGCGAGACCGTCATCGAGCTGCTCTCCAAGAACCGCATCGAGAAGCTCCCGCTGGTCGACGACGAAGGCAAGCTGACCGGCCTGATCACCGTCAAGGACTTCGACAAGGCCGAGCAGTACCCGCTGGCCACCAAGGACGAGGACGGCCGCCTGCGCGTAGCCGCCGCCGTGGGCTTCTTCGGCGAAGGCTACGAGCGCGCCATGACCCTGATCGACGCCGGCGTCGACGCGCTGGTCGTGGACACCGCCAACGGCCACTCCAAGGGCGTGCTGGAAATGATCGCCCGCCTGAAGAAGGACCCCGCCGCGGCGCACGTCGACGTCATCGGCGGCCAGGCTGCCACCTTCGAGGGCGCCAAGGCGCTGATCGACGCCGGCGCCGACGCCATCAAGGTCGGCGTGGGCCCGGGCTCCATCTGCACCACCCGCATCGTCGCCGGCGTGGGCGTCCCGCAGGTCACCGCCATCTACGAAGCTGCCAAGGCCGCCATCCCGGCCGGCGTGCCGCTGATCGCCGACGGCGGCCTGCAGCACTCGGGCGACATCGGCAAGGCGCTGGTGGCCGGCGCCGACTCGGTCATGCTCGGTTCCCTGCTGGCAGGCACCGCAGAGTCCCCGGGCGACCTGGTCTTCATGGGTGGCAAGCAGTTCAAGGCCTACCGCGGCATGGGCTCGCTGGGCGCCATGGAAACCCGCGGCAAGAACACTTCCTACTCCAAGGACCGCTACTTCCAGTCGGACGTGCCGTCCAACGAGAAGCTGATCCCGGAAGGCATCGAAGGCCAGGTTCCGTACCGCGGCCCGCTGTCCGCCGTGGTGCACCAGCTGGTCGGCGGACTGCGCCAGACCATGTTCTACGTGGGCGGCCCGACCATCGAGGAGCTGAAGGCGCGCGGCAAGTTCGTCCGCATCACCGCCGCCGGCCTGAAGGAATCGCACCCGCACGACATCATGATGACCGTCGAGGCCCCGAACTACCGTTCACGCTAGAATCCCCAGGCCAAACCCCGTCCCAGCCCGCCCATCCGGCGCGCAGGGGCGGGGTTTTCCCGTGCCCGGGCGCCGCCGCCGGATTCGCGGCCAACGCACGGGTCCACATGCCGCGCACGGACTTATCATGGGATGCACGACGCCCTGGCCTACTGCCGGTTCCGCCCCGAAACCCCGACCCCGGCCCGCAGAAAGTGGAGGGTGCGCCATGAGCGACACCGAGGAAACCATCGTCCACTACGCCTCCGGAAACGTGCGCGAGGCCATGTTCGCCGCGCTGCGCGCCGCCGGACACGACCCGGCCCGGCTGCGGGCCGAGGACACCAACGAGGCCGACCACCTCCACCTGGGCGGGAAGCACACCACCGCCTGGATCGCCGACACCCTGGCGCTCGACGACGGCGCGCGCCTGCTGGATGTCGGCAGCGGCATGGGCGGGCCGGCTCGCTACTTAGCCGGCCGCGGCGCGACCGTCACCGGGGTGGATGTCACCGCGGAGTTCGTCGATCTGGCCACCGAACTGAACCGCGCCTGCGGGCTCGACGGCGCCGTCACCATGCTCAACCGCTCCGGCCAGGACACCGGGCTGCCCGAGGGCTCCTTCGATGCCGCGCTGATGCTGCACGTGGGCATGAACATCGCCGACAAGGCCCCGGTGTTCGCCGAGGTCTTCCGGCTGCTGCGCCCCGGCGGCGTTTTCGGCGTCTACGACCTGATGGGCACCAACGAGCTGACCTTCCCGATGCCCTGGTCCATCACCAAGGAATCGTCCCACGTGGAATCCGAAGCCGCCTACCGCGGCTACTTGGAAGGCACAGGGTTCGACGTGCAGCGCAGCATGGAGCACCGCGACGAGGTGCTCGCCCGCGCCGCGTTGATGCTGCAGCAGGGCGGCGCCCCGCTCTCCGGAGCGTTGATCCTGGGCGAGGACGTGGTGCTGCGACGGCAGCATTCCATCGAAGCGGTCCGCGACCGGCAGGTCACCCCGACGCTGCTCATCTCGCGCAAGCCGGAATAGCGCGCTCAGTGCGGCCATCCGTACCGGGGGAGCGGCGCTGCTTCCCCGGGACGGATGCGCCCGGGGATCAGCGTGCGGCGCCCTGCCTCGCGCGACGGCGCAGCCAGCCGCGGCACAGCATGAAGACCAGCGCCCCCAGCCCGGTGCCGAAGGTATTGGCCACCAGATCCCTTGCCGAGGGCACCCGGTCAGGGAGCAGGAGCAGCTGCCCGGTTTCGATCATCACGGAGACCGCGAGTCCGCAGAGCACCGCCAGCCACGGCCAGCGCAGCCACCACGAGGCCAGCAGGCCCAACGGCATGAAGTACAGGATATTCGCGCCGAATTCGATCTCGCCGTAGCCGAACCACTGCGGCACGCCGATCCGGTGCAGCTGCTCGATGAACGCGAACAGCCACGGCCCCGCTTCGGCATCCACGGGTGTCGGCCAGAATGCCACCAGCACCAGCGCTATGGCGTAAGCCACCGCTGCGACCAAGGCCCACCGGGCCGAACGGTTCTTCACTCCAACTACCCCCAAGAAGTTGCGCAAACGCATCTGTCCGCAATTTTAGTCTGGTTCGAGACCGCAAGACCTGCATGACCGGCACGCGTGTATCGCCAGTGACTGCCTGTGTTTCGCGGCGACTAAGGAGCGACGTCGACGTCCGACCTTCCCCTGGCCCAAAGAATTCTTTTCCGGCACTTCTCCACAATCCGCACCCCACCCACCACCAGCCAGCTCACCCGGGCGTTCACTGGAGCCATGAACACCACCGCACTGGCCCAAGGCCTCACCAGCCTGCACCACGTACTGGCCCAGGTACGTCCCGCGCCCGGTGCCGCCCTGCCCGAACTATCAGGCACCCAGCTGCGGGATTTGCGCACCAGCCTGCTGGACACCTTCGCCGCCCTGCGCGAAACCCTCTCCGATACCACCGATCCCCGCCTGGCCCTGGAACTGGCGACCACCGCCCAGCAGCTCGGCTTCGAAGCGACCCGCATGGATTTGGTCGCCGCCGAACGCACTGCCGCCACCGCCGCCCACACCCTGGCCCAAAGCGAACTGGACGCCCTGCGCGAGCACCCCGCCGACACCACCAGCACCCCGGCCCGGGCTACCGGGCGGGCCTGCTACCGCGACCCCGAAGAACTGCTGGCCTCCTGGACCCGCACCCCCTACTGGCACACCCACCGCCTCATCCTGGATTCCATGGACCTGGTGGCGCGCAAGGACTTTACCGGGGCCCGGGTTGCCCCACGGTTCGAGCACCTGGCCGCCCTGCTCTTCCAGGCCGGGGTGGATCCGACGGTGGTGCGGCAGGCCAGCCGGAAACTGGCCAAGGTCGAACCCGAAGACCGCACCTTCGAAGGCACCGCCACCAGCCCGACCCTGTTGCATGCCGATGGGCGCACCGTGGAGGAACACGCCGCCCAAGTCCTGGCCGAGGAGTTCATCCCGTTCGCGGCGGTGAAGAAGATCGCCTGCCTGATCCTGGAGGCCATCAACCGGTCCGGGCCAATCCCGCCGGCCTCGCTGCGCCGTGGCGTGTTCCCGTTGCCGATCCGCAGCCCGCACTTCCGCGAGTTTTTGGTGCGGACTTCCACGGCGGAGGGGGCGTGGGTGGATGCGTTGATCGCGGCGGCGAACAAGGCCAGCACGCAGGCCGGGCAGGCCGCGCGGAGGAACCCGGCCTCGGCGAACCCGAACCGGGGGCCAGGCTCAGGCGGGCCGGTGGCGGGGGCGTCGTTTTTCAAGGACCCTGCCGATAATCCGAACCAGCCCACGGGGCAGGACCCGCAGCCGCAGGCGGATGCCGCCACCGAGAGCGAAACCACCGGGACCGAAGCCACCAGCGCCGGGGCTACCGGAGTTACCGGGGCCGGCCCCGGCCAGGAAGGCGGCTGGTCGATCCAGGACCTGCTGCCCGAAGGATCCGAGCAGCTGCGCTGGGACGATGACGAGTTGTTCATCCCCGAAGCGACCCCGCCCGAACGCGCGTTGAACGCGCTGCTGGAGATCCTGCTGGACGCCACCGGCGAGGACCCGCCCGGGGCCGCCTTCGGGGACGGCGGCCCGGGCCAGGGATCCCTCTTCGATTCCGACCCCGCGAACGCCGACGACGGCAGCGCCGGCAAGGCCGGCTGGGCCGAGGACGGGGAGGAGTGCTTCGCCGGGGAGCCCGACAGATCCCCGCCGCAGCGCAAGCGCAAGCGGTTGCGGCCGGTGGTCATCGCCCACCTGCAGCTGAACGACCTGCAACACTTGGCGTCCTCGACGGCGCAGACCGCGCACGGGGTGGATCTGCCGCCGGCGGCGTTGCGGCAGCTGCTGTGCCAGGCGGATCTGATCCCGGCGGTGTTCAATACGGACGGGGTGCTGCTGGACTTCGGGCGGACCAAACGCTTCGTGCCCGAGGTGCTGCAGCGTGCGGTGCTGGCCAGGGACCGGTACTGCCTGGTGCCCGGGTGCACCGCGACGGTGGAGCAGCTGGAATTCCACCACACCGACCCGTACGCCTTGGGCGGGGAAACGAACTTGGACAAGATCGCTCCGGGGTGCAAGAACCACCACATCGAGTTCGACCATGAGGTGATCAAGATCGTGTGGGTGAAGGGCCTGCCGTGGGTGCTGCTGCCCAAGGATCGGGATCCGGCGCAGCGGTTGCGCAGGAATTACAGTCCACCGGGCGTCCCGACCAGCATCCCGCTACCGGATTGACGAGCATTCGGTTTTCTTTCCGCGCGCAGTTGCCAATCCCACGTGCCCCGACCGGTCGCCAAACCCGATCTGACACGTAGAATTATTCGATGGCGGCGCGAGGTGCGCGTGCGGGGTCCCTCCCGCCACGGCGCCGCAGGACGGAAGGAAACCGATTCACGTGGCTCAGCCAGCGAACCTGAAGAAACTTGCCCGCGAGCGCATGGAGCGCACCGGCGAGAGCTATACGACCGCCCGCAAGAACATCCTCACCAACAAGCCCGAAAGCCCCCGGGCCGCCCGCGCCGCCGAAGCGCGCAACTACGCCTCACAGGGCAAATCCGGAAAGCAGGGCTCCGGCAAGGCCAAGTCCGCCAAACCAAAGCGCCCGGAACAGCCAGCCAAGGCACCGGCCAACTTGGACGAACTGCCCGAATACCCGGCCCCGGAGAACGTGGTGCAGTACGACGCGGCGCTCTGGCATCGCGTGCTCACCCAGGCCGGCGTGACCAACCCCGTCACCGGGCAGCCGTACTCCGAGGCCATGCTCGCGGGCCTGGCCGGCGGCGTCGGCTTCATGCAGCACAGCTTCCAGGACGAGGACGCCGTCAGCGTCACCCTGGTGACCCGCGCCCATCCTGAGCCATATACCCAGAACCTGTTGACCCGCTGCGGCGCCAAGATCAACGAGCGCACCACCGGTTCGGCCGTGCGCGCCGCCGAATACCTCGACACCGGGCTGGACGCCGGACGCGCCGTCGTGGTCCGCGTCGCGGTCAACGCCCTGCCGTGGATCGAGGAGGGCGAAGTCGACGAGTCGGACACCATCGATCTGGCAGTGGTTGGAGAACTCGACGACGACCTGCTGGTGGACGACGGTTCCGGCTCGCTGAACCCCGTCAGCCCCGAGGACCTGACCGCTGCCCGCGCCCGCCGGAAGCGCGAGAAGTTCTGGCAGGCCTGGGTCACCTCGCGCCGCTCGCCCAAGCCCGAGGCCCTGGCCTCCAATGTGCTGGACGCGGTCCAGGAGACCACGGCCCGGCTGCTGGGCACCAGCGAGCTGCGCGGCATCCCGGTGCACTTCGCCAAGAACTTCGGCATCGTCGGCATGCGCAACTTCGCGGCCCGCCTGCGCGACACCGAAGGCAAAACCGGCTGGAACCAGATGTTTGCCGACGCCGAACAGCTGGAAATTGGGCTCTCGCAGCTGGCAGGCTTCCTGTCCGACACTCGTTTCGGCGGAATCGGCGGCCTGCGCGGGCTGTATGCGGACTTCCTTGACGAAGCCGCGGACCTTCCGGGCCTGTCCGAACTGGGGGAGCACTCCGCTGCCTACGCCCAGCTGGCGGCCTTCTGGATCGACTTCGCCCAGCTGCTCGAAGAGCCGGTGGACATCGACCAGCGCCAGCCGCTGTTCGACAAGATGGCACAGGTCATGGACCAGATTGCCGATGCCGAGCAGGAGGCCGCGCAGGCCCTGGCCGACACCGCGGCCACGCTGCGCACGGTGGCGGGTGTGGCGCACTAGACGCGCAGTCCGGCGCAATCTGGCGGTGGTCAAAGGCGGGAATCGGCCGCACTCTTGATAACCTAGGGTCGTGAGTAATGAGATTGAGATCGGCCGCGGCAAGCGGGCCACTAAGGCATATTCCCTGGACGACGTAGCGATCGTACCGAATCGCCGCACCCGTGACCCGAAGGACGTGTCGGTCTCCTGGCAGATCGATGCCTTCCAGTTCGAGACCCCGTTCATCGGCGCACCCATGGACTCGGTGACCTCCCCGGCCACCGCCATCGCGCTGGGCAAGCTGGGCGGCCTGGGCGTACTGAACCTCGAGGGCCTATGGACCCGCTACGAGGATCCGGCCAAGGTGCTTGAGGACATCGCCGGCCTGAACCACGAAGCGGCCACCCGCAACGACCCGAAGATCACCGCCAAGCTGCAGGAACTGTACTCGGCCCCGATCCAGGCCGAACTGATCACCTCCCGCCTGGCTGAAATCCGCGAATCCGGCGTGGTCGTCGCCGGCTCGCTGACCCCGCAGCGCACCCAGGAGTTCTACCGCACCGTGGTGGCTGCCGGCGTGGACATCTTCGTCATCCGCGGCACCACCGTGTCCGCGGAGCATGTCTCCAAGACCACCGAACCGCTGAACCTGAAGCAGTTCATCTACGAGCTCGACGTGCCGGTCATCGTGGGCGGCGCCGCGGGCTACACCCCGGCCATGCACCTGATGCGCACCGGCGCGGCCGGCGTGCTCGTCGGCTTCGGCGGAGGCGCGTCCTCGACTACCCGCCGCACTCTGGGCATCCACGCCCCGATGGCCACCGCCATCGCCGATGTCGCCGCGGCCCGCCGCGACTACATCGAGGAATCCGGCGGACGCTACGTGCACGTGATCGCCGACGGCGGCCTGGGCAACTCCGGCGACATCGTCAAGGCCATCGCCATGGGCGCCGACGCTGTCATGCTCGGCACCGCACTGGCCCGCGCCGATGAGGCGCCGGGCGCCGGCTACCACTGGGGCATGGAAGCAGTCCACGAGGTCAGCCCCCGTGGCGACCGCGCCCGCGTGGGCACCGTCGGCTCGCTGGAGAACGTGCTCTACGGCCCATCCCGCGAAACCAACGGCACCTCCAACCTGGTGGGCGCGCTGCGCCGCTCGATGGCCACCACCGGATACTCCACGCTCAAGGAATTCCAGCGCGTGGACGTCGTGCTCTCCCCGTACGAGTCCGACCGCTTTTAGGCACTCCGGGCGCCTCGCGCCCGCAGGCTTCCGCGGCCCGCCACCTGCGCCTTCACCGGGCAGGCGGCGGGCCGCCGCCGTTTGGCCGCACGCCGGCACCCCAACGAACTAGCGCCGCGGAAGGTTCCCGCGCGGGCTGCGGAGGTGTCCAAGGCCAATCTCACGCCCCGCGCATTTCTACTTCTACAGCCAATCGAAGTACGGTGGTAGGGTGCTGAAAACCGCCCTCAAACCCCAATGGCTCCTCGCGCTGCTGGCCGCCCTGGCGCTGGCCACCGGCTTCGTCGCCCTGTCCGGCTGGCAGTTCGGATCCTCCGAAACCGAGCCGCTGGTCAAGGCCGACAAGACCGAGGTCGCCGTCCCGCTGACCGAGCACCACCAGGTCGGCACTGAACTGCTGGGCACCGTGGCGGACCAGATCGTCACCTTCAGCGGCGAATTCGTCGAGGGCAGCGACGAGCTGGTCGCCCCGCGCCTGCACGACGGAGTCAAGGGCGCCTGGGTCGTCACCGAGTTCAAGGTCGACGGCGCGCCGAAGGATGCGGCCATCGCGGTGGTCCGCGGCTGGCAGCCCGATTCCTCGGCGCCCAGCCCCGCTCCCGAGGGCGAGCTGGAAATCACCGGACGCCTGCTGCCTTCCGAGGGCCCGGAGCTGGCCCACGACGTGCGCAGCCCCGCGCTGGAGACCCTGGCCTCCTCGCAGCTGTCCAACCTCTGGGACACCACCTTGTACGAAGGCTTCGTGACCGCCCACGAGATCAAGACCGCAGAAGGCGCCGCGGCCGAGCAGCCTGGCCTGTCCCGCGTCTACGTCGGTCCGCAGCCGCAGGAAGCCCAGGTCAACTGGCTCAACGTCTTCTACGGCATCGAATGGGTGGTGTTCGCCGGCTTCGCGCTGTTCCTCTGGTACCGCATGGTGCGTGACGACTACCAGCGCGGCATGGAAGAGATCGCCGAGCGCGCCGCCGAAGCCCACCAGAATGACCCCCGCGACGACGACGGCCCAGCGAGCAGCTGACGCGCCTTCGCATACCTGAATGACTGACCTCCCACGGAAGGACCGCCCGACCATGTCCAGCACCACCCCCGCACCCCGCCCCCGCAAGTTCGGCGGCACCCCGGCGCAGATCCGCTCCGCGGCTGCCTTCTTCCGGGTGTTCGCCTATGTCACCGGCGTGATGCTGCTGCTGCTCGTGCTGGAAATGGTTTTCAAGTACTTCTGGCAGCTGGAGCTGTTCATCGGCGGCCAGCTGCTTGACGGCACCGCCAACACCATCGGCATGCACAACCGCGCGGAAGTCGCCGGCGGCTTCAACGCCTCCCTGGGCATCCTGATCGCCCACGGCTGGCTCTACGTGGTGTACCTGTTCGCGGACTTCCGCCTCTGGTCGCTGATGCGCTGGCCGTTCTCCCGCTTCATCACCATCGCCCTGGGCGGCGTGGTGCCGTTCCTGTCGTTCATCACCGAGCGCAAGGTGCACAAGGAAGTCATGACGGAGATGGAAAACCACCCGAAGGCAGCCAAGCGCTACTAGCGGCACACGCTGTCGCAGACGTCCGGCGGGCCGCTTCCCCTTGCAGGGAGGCGGCCCGCCGACGTCGTTTCCACCCCGGGCCGGCGGGCGGCGGCGCCGTATTCCGCGCCCGGAACCGGCCAGGGGGCAGCGAGCGCGCCCGGAAACCGGCCCGAATGTGACCCGGTGGTGACGTTGATGACAGTGCCCGCGCTGTTTCGCGCCCGGCGAACCCAGTAGACTGGGGGAGTGACTACTGCTCCCCTCAATCCAGAACATAAGCCGGTTCTGGTCGTCGACTACGGGGCCCAATACGCGCAGCTGATTGCTCGCCGCGTACGTGAGGCTCGTGTGTACTCGGAGATCGTTCCGCACACCCTGTCCACCGAAGCCATCTTGGCCAAGAACCCTGCAGCGATCATCCTCTCCGGTGGTCCCTCCAGCGTCTACGCCGATGGCGCCCCCTCCGTCGGGGCCGACCTGTTCGACGCCGGCGTGCCGGTGCTCGGCATCTGCTACGGATTCCAGGCCATGGCCAGCGCCCTGGGCGGCACCGTTGCCGAAACCGGCCTGCGCGAATACGGCCGCACCGCGACCGAATTCGCCGGCGAGGCACGCTCCATCCTGGCCGGCGCGGAAAACGCCCCGACCGTATGGATGAGCCACGGCGACGCCGTGTCGGAAGCCCCCGAGGGCTTCGAGGTCCTGGCCACCACCGCAGGCGCCCCCGTGGCAGCCTTCGCCAACGAGGCCAAGCGCCTCTACGGCGTGCAGTGGCACCCGGAGGTCAAGCACTGCGAGTTCGGCCAGGACGTCCTGGAGAACTTCCTGTACAACGGCGCCGGCCTGAAGGGCGACTGGACCGCTGACAACATCGCCGACGAGCAGATCGAGCGCATCCGCGCCCAGGTCGGCTCCGGCAAGGCCATCTGCGGCCTGTCCGGCGGCGTCGACTCCGCCGTGGCCGCCGCTCTGGTGCAGCGCGCCATCGGCGACCAGCTGACCTGCGTGTTCGTCAACCACGGCCTGCTGCGCGAAGGCGAAGCCGAGCAGGTGGAGAAGGATTTCGTCGCTTCCACCGGCGCCAAGCTGTACATCGCCGACGAGCGCGAGCGCTTCCTGACCGCGCTGGACGGCGTCACCGACCCGGAGACCAAGCGCAAGATCATCGGCCGCGAGTTCATCCGCGCGTTCGAGGCCGCCGAGGCGGCGATCATCGCCAAGGAAGCCTCCGAGGGCGAGCCGGTGAAGTTCCTGGTCCAGGGCACCCTGTACCCCGACATCGTCGAGTCCGGCGGCGGCGAAGGCACCTCCAACATCAAGAGCCACCACAACGTGGGCGGCCTGCCGGAGGACCTGCAGTTCGAACTCGTCGAGCCGCTGCGCACCCTGTTCAAGGACGAAGTTCGCGCCGTGGGCCGCGAGCTCGGCCTGCCCGAGGAAATCGTGGGACGCCAGCCGTTCCCCGGTCCGGGCCTGGGCATCCGCATCATCGGCGCCGTGAACGAGGAACGCCTCTCGATCCTGCGCAAGGCCGACGCCATCGCCCGTGCCGAGCTGACCGCAGCCGGCCTGGACGACGAAGTCTGGCAGATGCCGGTGGTGCTGCTCGCCGACGTGCGCTCCGTGGGAGTCCAGGGCGACCACCGCACCTACGGCCACCCGATCGTGCTGCGCCCGGTGTCCTCCGAGGACGCCATGACCGCAGACTGGTCGCACCTGCCGTACACCCTGCTCTCCAAGATCTCGAACCGCATCACCAACGAGGTGGACGGGGTCAACCGCGTGGTGCTGGACGTCACCAGCAAGCCACCGGGAACCATCGAATGGGAGTAACCGGCAGCTAGCTGTGCCGGTCCCGGGCCCGCCGCCAGGCGCGGCCCGGACACCCGAAGCGGAATCCATGCGGTGGGCCGCGGCGCGTCATGCGCCCCGGCCCACCGCCCGGGTTCCGCTTCACACGCTTAAAACGTGTTTCGCGCCGGTGTTCTGCCGCGCGCGTGCACTACGTTAGATAGAGGTGTCGCGCGCGGGCGCGCGCCGCCGCTAGGCCGGTTCAGTGAAGGGAATGACTGTCGTGACCAGTGCTCAGAATGCTGCTGCGGATCGAGTAGCCGCCTGGGTGAAATCCTTGGGGCAAAGCGCCGGGGCCGACACCACCTTGAGGTTCGCTCCGTCGACGTCCAACAGCATCGACATCACGCACGCCAACCCTTCGGGGCTGGCTCAATTCCTGGCCGGCCGACGCACCCGTCTATCCACCCTGCTGCACGACGCCGAGCAGTACGCCGCCGCCAAGCGCACCGCCCGCGCCTTGGCCTCCAAGATCAGCGAGCTATGGGACGAACGCGGCATCGACGTGGGCTACCTGGCCGCCGGCGTGGCCAACTGGCGCGCCGTGCACGAGGGCAAGAGCGAACCGGTCTCCGCCCCGATCATGCTCGGGCGCATCACCCTGTCCAAGCACGTGGACACCGACGACTACGACGTCCAGCTGGTCGGCCGCGCCACCATCTCCCCGGCGTTCGTGCGCCAGTTCGAGGCCGACCACCACGCGACGATCGACGTCTCCGCGGTGGACGCCGCCGCCTACTCGATCGCCCGCTTCGACCCGGTGCGCGGAATGGACGCCCTGCGCCATCTGGTCTCCGAGGTGCCGGGTGTGGTCGTGGGCCACCGCCTGCTGCTGTCCACCTTCTCCGACCTCATCGACCCGGCCGACCCGGCCAAGCTCAACGGCCCGCACCCGGTCATCGAGGCGCTGATCCAGCACTCCGAGAACGAGAAGCTGGCCGAACGCGCCGCCAAGGTCGCCGAAGCCACCAAGGGCTCGACCGCGCTGGCTAACATGGTCGCCGCGAAGAACGCCACCCCCGACGCCGCCGGGAGCGAAACCGACGATGCCACATCCGGCGCAAAGCAGGATGCCAAGGCCAAGGCCAAGGACGACGCGAAGGCCGAGGAGCCGGAGGACACCGGTTCGCGGCTGCGCCGGGTCAAGAACCTGATCAAGGATTCGGCCCGCCCGCGCCGTCCGCACGAACCGGTCATCCGCCCCGCCGGCAAGCCGGTCCCGGGCGCGAACCGCAAGGTCCACACCGGGGACACCACCTTGGCCAAGTCCTCCGACGAGCGCGACCCCGAGGACGAGCTCTACCTGCTGGACGCCGACGAGTCACAGTCGCGCATGCTCGAATACATCGCCGCCGGGGAATCCGTGGCGATCAACGCCGCCGCCGGCACCGGCGCCACGCAGACTGCGCTGAATGCCGCCGCGGTGCTGGCAGCCCAGGGCAAGCGCGTGCTGGTCATCGCCGAGCAGCGCACCGCCGCGGAGGAATTCGTCGAGCGCTTCAACGCGAAGCTGGACGCCGCCAGCCTGCTGCTGGAGCCGAACGAGGACCCGGACGCGGTCCGCAAGCAGCTGACCCGCGCCATCCTGCGCAACGAGCGCGCCACCGAGCCGCAGCTGGGCAACCTGTTCAAGCGCCTGCGCGACTCGCGCCACGCGCTGCACGAGCACGTGAAGTCGCTGCATTCGGTGCGCAGCCGCTGGGGCTGCTCGCCGTACCAGTCGATGCAGGAGCTTGCCCGGCTCTCCGCGCTGAACCCCGCCCCGTCCACCACGGTGCGGCTGAAGCGCTCGGTGCTGGACTCCATGGGCCAGCGCGGCCACGTCGCGGCGCAGCTCAAGCGCGCCGCCCAGCTCGGCGCGTTCTCCCGCGAGCACACCACCAGCCCCTGGCACGGCGCCCCGCTGCGCAACCAGGAAGCCACCGCGCAGGCGCTGAGCCTGGCCAGCGGCCTGGGCCGCGACCTGCCGATCCTGCACGAGCACATGCTCAAGATCGCCGAACGCAGCCAGATCCGGCTGGATGACAGCTACGACAAGTGGGGCGACCAGCTGGCCCTGCTGGTCGCCGTGCGCGGCTCGCTGGACAAGTTCGAGTCCGACATCTTCGAGGGCGACATCGACGATCTGATCGCCGCCACCGCCACCAGCGCGTGGCGTCGCGAGCACGGCGTGGAGATGGGCTCGCTGGTGCGCTCCCGCCTGCGCAAGATCGCCAAGGAATACGTCCGCCCGGGCATGCACGTGCCTGACCTGCAGGCTGCCTTGCAGGCGGTGGCCGTGCAGCGCGAGGCCTGGCGCGCCTACGCCACATCCCAGCGCAACCCGCAGGTTCCCGGCGGGCTGCTGGACGTGGAGGCCGGCTACCACGACGCCGGGGCGCGCATCGACAAGCTCTCCGCGATGCTGCCGGCCCGCACCGGCGGGAACCTGCGTGAAATGCCGATCACCCAGCTGCTGGATTTGATCGCCGCGCTGGTGGACCACAAGGAGGACCTCGCCGAGCTGCCCGAGCGCACGCTGATCGCCGAGCAGCTCTCCGAAGCCGGCCTGGGCGACCTGCTCGACGACTTCGCCGAGCGCCAGATCGACGCCGACGCGGTGGACGCGGAGCTGGAGCTGTCCTGGTGGCAGTCCGTGCTGGATGCGATGATCTCCGGCGACGACTTCCTGGCCATGAACGACGGCGCGAAGCTGGAGCGGCTGGAGGCCGAGTACCGGCTGGCCGACGGCGCGCACATCGCCGCCGGGCCCGAGCGCATCCGCTGGCAGCTGGCCCGCAATTGGAAGGCCGCCCTGGCCGACCACCGCGCCGCCTCCCGCGCCCTGCGCGAGATGCTCAAGGATAATACCGTCTCCATCGCCAAGGTGCTCTCGCTGGGCGAATCGCTGGTCAATTCGCTGACCCCGGTCTTCGTTTCCGCCCCGCTGCTGCTGGGCACCGCGCTGCCCGACGACGCCGAGTTCGACGCCGTCATCCTGCTGGAGGCCAACTACCTGACCCTGCGCGAGGTGCTCGACGCGGTGCGCCGCTCCCGGCAGGTCATCGCCATCGGCGACGAGATGCTCGGCGGCCCCAAGCCCTTCGAGGTCTCCGTGGACCCCACCGCCCGCATCGGCTCGCGCGACGCCGGGGTCTCCGCGCTGTCGGCGCTGAACAAGGTGCTGGTCACCGGCACCCTGTCCACCGTGTACCGCGGCATCGACGAGGGCCTGGTGCAGCAGCTGTCCGCCACCTACTACGATTCGGCGATCTCGCGGCTGCCGCAGGCCATGGCCACCGCGGAGCACTCGGGCAAGCTCAGCGCGCTGTACGTGCCCGACGCCACCGGCACCCTGGCCAGCAGCGACGACGGCGTGCAGACCACCGTGGCGGAGGTCGCGCGCATCGTGGACCTGGTCTTCGAGCACTTTTCCACCCGCCCCGGCGAGTCGCTGGCGGTCATCGCAACCAACCGCACCCACGCGTCGGCCATCGCGGAGGCCATCCGCGTGCAGCTGCCGAACCACAAGTACGCGATGGAGCACCTGCGCGCCAAGCACGAGCCGTTTGTGGTCACCACCGTGAACCGGCTGATCGGGCTGCGCCGCGACGCGGTGATCTTCGCCTGGGGCTACGGCCGCACCCCGCACGGCAAGACCCTGCACGAATTCGGCGAGCTCTCCCGCCCAGGCGGCGAGCAGCTGTTCGTCGCGGCGGTCACCCGCTCGCGCACCCGGCTGACCCTGGTCTCCAGCCTGCAGCCCGAGGAGCTGGAAGCCTCCCGCCTGCACCACGGCGCCGGCGCGTTCTTCGACCTGTTCACCCGCGTGCAGGCCGGCGACTCGGCGATCGCCAGCTGGGCGCACCCGCGTTTCGACGCGTTGGTCTCCGACTTGGCCCGCCGCCTGCGCGAACGCGGCGCGATCGTCTCGGAGGACTACCGCGGTGTGCTGGATCTGGCCGCGCATGCCTTCGACGTCGACGGGCAGGACATCCGCCCGCTGGCAGTGGTGTACGACGGCACCGAGCACTACGCCGGGCTGACCGTGCGCGAGCGCAGCCGCCTGCGTCCGGACTTCTTCGAGAACCACGGCTGGCGCTACGTGCCGCTGTGGACCATCGACGTGTTCACCGATCCCGGGGCGGTCACCGACCGACTGGCCCGCTACCTGCAGCTGAAGCCTGCCTCCGCTCCGGCGCCCTCCGAGCAGTCGCGCGCCTCGCTGGCCGCGGCCCCGCCGGTGCGCGCCAGCCAGGTCACCTCCGGGACTGCCGCGGAAGCCACGCCGGACGCCAAGGCGGATGCGAAGACCGGTGCAAAGACCGAGGCCGCAGCGCAGCCGAAGTCCGACCAGGACGCCTCAGCAAGCGCACCGAAGGACCAGGCGCCAGCGGCCACGGAGGCCGGGGCCAAGAAGACAGGCTCCCAGGAATCGGGTTCCAAGGACGCCGAGTCCAAGACCGCTCAGGCCAAGGACGAATCTCCAGCCGCCAAGGCCGACGCAGACGGCGCCACCCCGAAGCCGGTACCTGCCAGCACCCAGCCGACGGATACGGAGCGCTCGAAGTAGATGGATGAATCCGAACCTGGTGCTGAGCCCCTGCCCGCGGCGGGGGAGCAGCGCCGGGATCCGCAGCCGGCGCCCCGCAAGAAGCGCGCGCGGGTCATCGCCCCGCCGCAGCACCTGCAGGCCCGCGTGCAGCTGACTGGTTCCTACACCCCGGTTCCGCACACCTCCTCGGTGGACGAGTCCTCCGCGAACTCGCGTCCGGCCAACTCCATCGCGCAGGCCGCCAGCCCCGCGAAAACCACCCGGGATCCGCTGGCCGGACTGCGCGCCAAGGACGACGACCCCCGCCAGTGGGGAGACGCGCCCGAGGACCTGGCCGAGGCCATGAAACGCGAAAAACCCCCGCACTGGGGGTAGCCCGGGCCAAGTGCTAAACAGCCCGCCGACCGCTTGCAGCACGCAGGGGAGCGGCGGGCTTTGCGCTGCCCGGGGCAAGGGGCTAATTCACCAGCACCGCGGAGACCTTGCCGCGGGACACCGCCCCGGCCAGGTCGTCGGAGAGGCTGGCCGCGGCGGCCACCACGATGATGCCCTCGCCTTCGGCCGGGCTCCCGGAGAGCATGCCGAACTCGCCGCGGTCGGCCGCCGGCACCCAGAGCACCGCCACACCCTGTGCGATGGTCTCCGAGCGGATCTGCCGCTCGAACCCGTCGCCGGTGGTGAGCACGATGTCCACCAGCTGCCCGGGATTCAGCAGGCCCACGGCGGCCGGATCGCTCAGCCGGATGGGGACTGCGACGGTGCCAGGGGCGCTGCCTGCCAGCAGCTGCGGGCCCACCAGCAGGTAGCTGCGCAGGGCCGTGCCCGCCGGCACCGCGATGGCCAGCCGCTGGCCCACCAGCTCCTGCGGGTCGGTCAGCAGCCGGTGGTCGTCGGGGTCCGCCGGGATGCGCTGCAGCTGCACGTCGGCGGGGGAGATCACGGCCCCGGCGGCCAGATCGGAGACCGCCACAACGACCTCGCGCTGGGCCAGCTGGCCGGAGGAGAGCTCGTTCAGGGCCGCGGCGGCGGCCAGCAGCAGGCAGGCGATGGCCAGTGGGCGGCGGTAGCGGCGCAGCGCCTCGTGGCGGGTGCGCACCGGGCGCACCTTGGGCCGGGGGATCACCGGGGCGCGGCGTGTGGCGGGACTCTTCATGCACCCAGTGCACACCCGGCCGGCCGACGGGCGCCGGGAACGAGGACGGAGTGGGGAAAACGCCGGGGCGAAACCCTAGCCCAGGAAGTGGCGGGCGCCGCCGGGGGTGATGACCAGGTCCACCGGCATGTCGTGCGGCGCGACGGAGAAGGTCCCGGAGGCCACGACCTCCTCGTCGTACACCATTGCGGCCACCTGCACCGGGAACTGCTCGATCTGCGGCAGGAAGCGGTCGTAGTAGCCGCCGCCCTGGCCCAGGCGCAGCCCGTCGGTGTCGATCGCCAGCGCCGGGATGAATACGGTGGCGACCTCGTCGAACAATTCAAGTCCCAGGCGCGGGCCCACCGGTTCCATGACCGGCGCGCGCGGGCTGCGGACCACTTCGACACCCGGGAACCACTGCACCCAGGACAGCTGGTACTGCGGTTCGCACACCGGGACGTAGACCTGGATGCCGTCGGCGACCAGCGCCGCCAGCAGCGGTTCGGTGTCCGGCTCGTCCGGGGCGGAGCAGTAGGCGGCGACCGTGCGCACCACCGGGGCCAGGTCCTCCAGGTAGCGGCGCACCGCATCGGCCATGGCCGCGGAGCGCTGCGCCCGGACCTCGGCAGGCAGCGCGCGCCGCGCCGCGCGGATCTGCGCGCGCAGGGCCTTTTTCGACTCGGCGAAGGCACCTGCGGACGCGGCGGCGGAATCGGCCGGAACGGCGGAGGGTGAGCTCTGTGCATCCATGGCACCAACTGTACTCACTGCGCGGCCCGCGCCGGACTCCGTGTGACACGCGGCGGCCGCCGCCGGGGCCGCGCGGCGGATACCATAAAGGCATGAAAGGCTTTTGGCGCGGCAAGGCCGCGGTCCCGGATCTGGTGTCGCAGCGTTTGGCGCTGCGCCAGCTGAAGCTGTCCGACGCCGCCGAGTGGTCCGCGCTACGCCATGCGAACGCGAAATGGCTCAAGCCGTGGGACCCGACCAACCCCTCCGGCCCGCCCGAGGCGATGACCTACCGCGAGATGATCGGGCTGAAGCACAACGCCGCCCGGGAGGGCACCGGCTACGCCTGGGTGCTCACGCTGCCGCAGTTGCACAGCGCGAACCCGCCGATCATCGGCCAGGTATCGGTCAGCGGGGTGCAGTGGGGCGCCGCGCGCACCGCGTCCATCGGCTACTGGATCGACCAGTCCCATGCGGGGTTCGGGCTGATGCCGGAGGCCTGCGCGCTGGTCATCGACCACTGTTTCGGCGCGCTGGGCTTGCACCGGCTGGAAATCAACATCCGCCCGGAAAACGCCGCGAGCCTGCGGGTGGTGGACAAGCTGAAGTTCCGCGACGAGGGCCTGCGTCGCGGCTACCTGCACATCGACGGGCAGTGGCGCGACCACCGCACCTTCGCCCTGAACCGCGAGGAACTGGCAACACCCATGATCGAACGCATCTACGAATAAATCCGCCAATTCCAGGCGGAATCCGCAAATGTGCTTCTGAGGTGGCACATCGTGCACGAAAACTTTGCAACACGCCTACGCAAGTGCGGGTGACCGGTTCATCGGTTGCATAGTGTTGAGTCGAGAAGCCGTATCCGGTTTCCCGCAGGATTTGACCGAACCTATCGGTGATGGAGGAACCACATGGCCGGCACGTCACAGAGCGCTTCGCAGGCGAAGGCTGTCTCTGAATTTAGGATTCGCGTGCGCTACGGCCGGTTGTCTCTTGCCTTGCTGGGTTTGCTGGCCGTCGTGGCCACCCTGGTCGGACTGATGCTCGCACCGTTCACCGCGCTGACC
Source organism: Arthrobacter sp. AG1021 (assembly GCF_003633665.1). Classification (NCBI taxonomy): domain Bacteria; kingdom Bacillati; phylum Actinomycetota; class Actinomycetes; order Micrococcales; family Micrococcaceae; genus Arthrobacter; species Arthrobacter sp. AG1021. The sequence goes on from NZ_RBLB01000006.1 coordinate 363,341, forward strand.
TTCGGCTGGGTCGGCATCTTCTTCCTGGTCGGACTGGGCTCCTTCGCTTCGCTGCGCATGCTCGCCGTGCGCGACCGCAACCGCAAGCTGCTGGCCACCCTAGAGGCCACCCGCCAGCGCGCGATGCAGACTCCCGCCATGGAGGACGGCGCCAACCAGGTGCTGGTCCGCAAGCAGGACACCGACGACGAGGTCTTCGACGCCCGCCCCGGTTCCTCCCGCCGCGCCCCGGCCATCACCGCCGACGAGTTGCGCGCCGAGGCGCTGCGTGTCGCCCACGGTTTCGGCGGCGTGAAGCAGCCGGACACCTGGGAGCCGACCAACGTGCCGCGCCCGACCTATGTCCAGGTGCGCGAAGCCACCCAGCGCGAGATCGCCGCGCGTGTGCGCCCGGAACCGTTGCCGGTCTCCGAGCCGCTGCGCCCGAGCAAGCAGATCAGCCTCAAGGCCTCCGAGGACGCCAAGCGCATCGCCTCGGAAGTCTCCGCCAAGGACCAGGCCGCCGTGGCCAGCGTTCCGGCCAAGCTGGCTCCTGCCGCGAAGGACGCCGCAACCCAGGCCCCTGCCGCTGCGGTGAAGCCAGCGGTCGAGGCCACCGGCACCGAAACCGCCGCCCCGCGCACCGAGGCGCCGACCCAGGACAAGACGGCAGCTTCCAAAGCGCGACTGAACCTGGACGCCGTCATGCAGCGCCGCCGCGCCTAGCGCACCAGAGACCAGCAAAAAACCTGCGATCCGTGTGGATCGCAGGTTTTTTGCCGTTTCGGGGTCTTCGCGCCGGAAGCACCAAGGCCCCGAGCCTAGAGGTTCGCGTCCTCGGAGGGCAGCGGGCCGCGGTGGCCCATGTGGTGTGCGAAGACCAGCGTGGTCTCGGTGTGCCCCACGGACTCGTCGGTGGCCAGGTTGTCCAGCACCCAGTCGCGCAGCGCCTCGGTGGAGCTGACGGCAATATGCAGCAGGTAGTCGGTGCCGCCGGAAACATGGAACATGGACAGCACCTCTGGCAGCTGCGGGATGCGGTCGACGAAGGTGTCGATCTTCTCGCGATCGTGCACCCGCAGCTTCACGGAGATCAGCGCCTGCACGGTGCGGCCCACGCTGCGCAGCGAGACCTCGGCGTGGTAGCCGGTCAGGATGCCGCGCTCCACCAGCGAGCGGGTGCGCAGCAGCGCCGTCGACGGGGCGATGCCCGCGCGCTGGGCCAGCGTCGCATTGGAGATGCGCGCATTGGCGACCAGCTCGTCGATGATGATTCGATCAATCTCGTCGAGATCGGTACCGTGGGTCTGCTCTGATTGCGATGACATAAGAATATTTCACCATACTTGGGCTCAATCGAGCACTGCTTCGATGCGCCAGGTGCGTGCCGTGCCTCCGCCGGGCCGCGGCTCAGCTGTCCGGAACGTCCGGCACCGGCGGATATATTAGTGTCATGACACGAGCATCCGAGCAGACCGGAGAACTGTACGACACCCGATTGGCCGCCTACGCGCTGGTGGAGAACGACGGAAAGGTGCTGCTGACCTTGTGGGACATGCGCCACCGCGATCCGCGCTTCATCCCGCGCTGGACGCTGCCCGGCGGCGGCATCGACCTGGGCGAGCAGACGTCGGACGGCGTGATCCGCGAGGTCTTCGAGGAAACCGGCTACCACGTCGACACCCTGGCGCTGCTGGACGTCACCACCGGCATCATCCCCGGTGCCAAGCGCTACTCGGGGGAGGGCCACCCCATGCAGACCGTCGCGGTCACCTACACCGCGCAGCTGGCCGGCGGGGAGCTGCGCGCCGAGCAGAACGGCTCCACCAGCCAGGCCGGCTGGTTCACCCGCGAGGAAATTCGCCAGCTGAACAGGATCGAAAGGGTGGATGTGATGCTGCGGATGACCGATCCCGGCGCGCGCAACCGCTGATCCGGGCCGTGCTGGCCTAAAATCGGTAGGGACATGAAGTTCCCACACGCCACCCCCGCCCGCACGCTGGCCCTGGCCGCCTGCGCCCTGGCCCTGCCGCTGGCCGGCTGCACCACCCCTCCGCAGGATGCTGGAACCGAGCCCAGCCGCGATGTCACGCTGCGCATCGCGCCGACCGAGGATCCCACCGGGCAGGCGCTGGCCCACGTCTACGGCGACGCGCTGGAGCAGCTGGGCTACACCATCAGTTTCACCAAGCCCTCGCAAGATCCCTACCGCCAACTGGCCGAGGGTGCAGCGGACATCGCGATCGACACCGCCCCTGAGGCTATCGGGCTGCTCCCGGCGGAGCAGGACCCGCGCGGCGAGGACCAGCTGCTGGCCGGCGACGAGGCCAAGAAGCTCGTGGGGCTGCTCAACGACGCCGAGCTGGGATTCACCGCGTTGCCGCTGACACAGGGCGATGCAGGAGCGGTGATGGTGCTTTCCGGCGCGGAGGCGACCGAATACTCCGTCACCTCGGTGGCTTCGCTGGCCGCCGCCTGCAGCGAGCTGACCTTCATCTCCGCCGCGGCGCCCACCGCCGGGCTGGAGAACGCGCTGGAAGATGCAGGTTGCGCCAAGCCGGTGTTCCGCACCGTCGACGCCGCCACCTTGCACGACGAGCTGCGCGCCGCGGTGTCCCGCGTGGTGGTGCTGCAGCAGCACGACGCGGTGATCGGGGACGAGGCGTTCACCATGGTCGACGGCAGCGCCAAGCTCTTCGACGCCGCACCCTACCTGGCGCTGGCCGGCGAGGCGGTGGACCAGGACGCGGTCGACGGCCTGAACCAGGTCACCCGCCAAGTGAACCAGCAGGCCCTGGTCGGCCTGAACCGGATGGTCTCCGGCCCCGATGCGATAGCGCCCGACGACGCCGCGCAGCGCTGGCGCTGGATCATCGACAACTAGCAGCCCGTCACCCGGCCGATGATCCCGGCCGGGTGCAACGGTTGAGTAACAAGGCGCGCCGCGCGCGCCTGACGTGAGAAAGTGTACCCATGGCCGAATTCAAACAATCGACGAAACTGCACAACGTCCTCTACGACATCCGCGGGCCGCTGCTGGAGCACGCCACCCGCATGGAGGCCGAGGGCCACCGCATCCTGAAGCTGAACATCGGCAATCCCGCGCCGTTCGGCTTTGAGGCGCCCGACGCGGTGCTCGTCGACATGATTCGCAACCTGCCCAACGCCCAGGGCTACTCCGACTCGCGCGGCATCCTCTCCGCCCGGACCGCGGTCTCGCAGTACTACCAGACCCGCGGCATCCAGACCATCGGCGTGGACGACATCTACCTGGGCAACGGCGTCTCCGAGCTGATCACCCTGAGCCTGAACGCGCTGCTGAACAACGGCGACGAGGTGCTGATCCCGGCTCCCGACTACCCGCTGTGGACCGCCTCGGTCTCGCTGGCCGGCGGCACCCCGGTGCACTACCTCAACGTGGAGGAGGAGGGCTGGCTTCCGGACCTGGAGGACATGGAAGCGAAGATCACCGACCGCACCAAGGGCATCGTGATCATCAACCCGAACAACCCCACCGGCGCCGTCTACCCGATGGAGACCCTGGAGGGGATCCTGGAACTGGCCCGCAAGCACGATCTGATCGTCTTCTCCGACGAGATCTACGAGAAGATCCTCTACGACGACGCCGAGCACATCAACACCGCCGGCCTGGCCGACGACGTGCTGGTCATCACCTTCTCCGGGCTGTCCAAGGCCTACCGGGTCTGCGGCTTCCGCGCCGGCTGGATGGCCATTTCCGGTCCGCGCCACCTGGCAGCGGACTACATCGAGGGCATCAACCTGCTGACCAACATGCGCCTGTGCGCCAATGTGCCGGCGCAGCATGCGATCCAGACCGCGCTGGGCGGCTACCAGTCGATCAACGACCTGATCCTGCCCGGCGGCCGCCTGCTGGAACAGCGCGACGCGGCCTACAACCTGCTCACCGCCATCCCCGGCGTGAGCGTGCAGAAGGCCAAGGGTGCGCTGTACATGTTCCCGAAGCTGGATCCCGAGGTCTACCCGATCCACGACGACGAGAAGTTCGCTCTGGAGCTGCTCAAGGCGCAGAAGATCCTGATCTCCCAGGGCACCGCGTTCAACTGGGTGCGCCCTGACCACTTCCGCCTGGTCACGCTTCCGAACGTGCGCGACCTGACCGATGCGGTCGGCCGCATCGGTACTTTCCTTGAGGACTGGCGCGCCCGCGCATAACTATCTCTCGACAACACGTCGGTGCAAGCCAAAAATCATTGGCCTGCACCGGCGTTTTGCTTATGCTGGCACTCAAATAGTTTTCAGATGGTGTTTGAACAGGTGGTATGGCATGGGGACCGGAAGCGAAGCACAGAATCGCAAAGTTCAAGACTGGTTGGCCCGCGTCGATTCCGGTCAACTGCGATTGCCTAGCTTTCAGCGGGGAGTCGCTTGGGATTCAAATCGAGTTGTATCCTTGCTCGACACCATCATTGATGACTTGCCGCTCGGAATTGCGCTGGTCCTCAATGTGGGAGACAAGGAACAGTTCATCTCCCGGTCCCTGGAATCTGCTCCAGAAACAAGCGAACAAGTCACCGAGCACCTGTTGGATGGACAGCAGCGGCTGACAGCTCTATATCGCGCGCTTCGTGACAACGATCCACAAATTACATACTTCGTTCATTTCCCAGTTCTCGACCAAAACCCTGGCAACGACGACCATGATGTTGCCGTTCGCAAGGTAGCCCGATGGACCAATGCCTCTGGTACGAAATTCCCGATGTGGGTTGATTCGCCGTCGGAATGCCTGAGCCGGGGAATGGTCCCAGTTCGACTTCTCGATCCTACTTTCGACAGATTAGACGATTGGCTGAGCGAAGCCACCAAAGTACTCGAACCTGGTGCCGACATAGTGGAGCTGGCTGAATTCAAAGCTGCATTCATGAGGGCGAGCGAATACCGAAGCCGGGCCAAATCCCTAATTTCAGAGAAACGCGAAACTCTCAAGCACTTCAATCTCCCTTACCTGTCACTTCCTGCACAAACCAGCAAATCGACTGCACTTGATGTATTCGTCAAGATGAACACCAACGCCAAACCGCTTAAGGCTCATGACATATTCGTAGCAGAGCTAGAAAGCATAACGGGCAGGCGTCTGAAAGAGATGGAAGACGAGCTTGAGCGCCGGCATCCATACTTGAAGAAATACTTCAACATGGAAAGTGCAGTCCTTCAAACGTCGGCGCTTCTCCAGAACAAGATTCCAGGCCAGCGAGGCTTCTTCGAGATGAATCACGAAGTGTTCGTTGAGAACTGGGATGTCATGTCCCGCGGACTTGTCCGGTCGATCCAACTCGTTAAGTCGCTTCGCATTCTTGACGGCGAGAGGCTTCCTACCGCTATCCCAATTCCTGTTGTTGCAGCATTGATAGCGAATGAACCCGAAAACGGCGACGAGCGAGCTGCAGTCGACAAGTTGATGCGCCAATATCTCTGGCGTTCATTCTTCACCAGCCGATACGATTCGGCAGCTGCGACCCGTGCATTCGTTGACTACAGGGCACTCAAGGATGTTATGGATGAGGTAAGCTCATCGTCGGCCGTGCCAATTCTTGATGATGAATGGTACTCCTTGCCGAGCCGCAAAGATCTCAAGAGTGCTGGATGGCCAAAGGCGAAACGTTCTCTCTCTAGGGCGATTCTTGCGGCGTCTACATATTTTGGCGCTAGAGATTTCGCCGATGATACCAAGCTGAACGATGAGAACATCTCGTCCCGCGAGTACCACCATATTTTTCCGGATAAGCTCCTGAAGGATGCCCGCATCGAATCGATGCTGGCGCTCAATTGCGCGTTGATTACCTGGAAAACTAATCGCACCATAGCCCGTAGCGCCCCCATCAAGTACCTGGAAGAGCGAGCACAACGTGCACCCAACGAGCAGGACATCGAACGGCGCTTGCGAACACACCTTGTCCCGTATCAGGCTTTAAAAGACGCTGGACCGTATGAATTCGGGTCGAGCGAAGAACTTTTCGCGGCAGTTAGGCACGACTTCGACCGTTTCTTGGAGTGCCGGGCCGTGGCCATCGAAAATTTCATGCGGGCGGTTTGCAGCGGTGACGAACCGAGTCTAAGCGACATCATTTAGCTCTGGACGAGGTGGTATGAGCTCGGAATGCCGCGGAGACACACCGTATTGCAATTAGGTGAATCGCCTCCTGCCCGAAGAGGATTGCAAGTAATGTTGGCTCAAATTTAGAAATTCGTGAATGACATGAAATCTAGGAGGTGCTCAATGATGGCCTACCCGGAGAACTTGATCAGCGCGCTGCGCGTCGAACCCGGCCTGGATTTGTCCCAACGAGCGACCGGAGACCCGGACTGGTGGCCGGCGGATGCCCCGCAGGACAAGAAGGAAGCCGCGCAGCGGATGAAGGAGCTGGGCGAGGAGCTGTCCTCGCTGCAGGAGCGGCTGTTCGCCTCCGCGCTGCAGCAGGAGTCCGAGGACTCGGTGCTGCTGATCCTGCAGGGAATGGACACTTCCGGCAAGGGCGGGATCGTACGCCATGTGGTGGGCCTGCTGGACCCGCAGGGCGTCGACCATTTCGCGTTCAAGACCCCGACCCCGGAGGAATTGGCGCACGACTTCTTGTGGCGCGTGGAGAAGCGGTTGCCGCGCCGGGGCATCATCGGCGTTTTCGACCGCTCGCACTACGAGGACGTGCTGATCCACCGAGTGCAGCAGCTGAGCACCGCCGAGCAGGTGGAGAAGCGCTATGCGAAGATCACCGCGTTCGAGAAGCGGCTGGGGGAGCTGAGCATCCACCCGATCAAGGTGATGCTGCACATCAGCCGCGACGAGCAGTACCAGCGGCTCTCGGAACGGCTTCAACGCCCGGACAAGTTCTGGAAATATGCGGTCGGCGACGTGGAAGACCGGTTGCGCTGGGATGACTACCAGCAGGCCTACCAGGTGGCGATCAACCGCACCGACAGCGCCGCCGCCCCGTGGTTCGTCATCCCTGCCGACCAGAAGTGGCGTGCGCGGCTGTGCGTGGCCGAGCTGCTGCTGCAGGTGCTGCGGCGCATCGACCCGCAGTGGCCGCCGGCGAAGTTCGACGTCGCCGCGGAAAAGGCCCGGCTGGACGCGACACGCTGATCCGGCTTTCCCATGGCGCTCCCCAGAGCTCGGCCTGCACAGCTTGCGGTGCCCGGACTCAGAATTCGTGGAACGCGCAGGCCTGGGCCCGCTGCGCGGCTGTCGCCTGGCCGTTCAAGTTCTTGCACCAGCTTGGATAGACCCGGAACCCGCGTTTGCCTGGCCATCTGCCCGAGGTGATTTTCAGTTCGGACAGATGCGCACCGGTGAACCGGAATACGCCGCGTCGCCCCTGCTGCTCCACGAAGACGAGCAGGCCTGCGGCCGTGTCGTCGTCGCGGAATGGTTCGGTCGTCCCGTCAACGGCCCGCCGCCAGAATGCGACGAAAGCGCCAGCCTTTGTCGGAGTGTTGCGCGCCGTACGAATATGCCATGCTTCGCCGTCGATCTGGGCGAGGCCGGACTCGTAGTCGCTGTTCTGCGCTTCGGGAATTACCGCGATGGGCGCCGACACGGAAGCCGCGTAGGCCTCAAGCATTGTGAATTGCACCCACCCAAGATATCCCACCGCCAACGTGGAACAGCTGGACGGCGTCGCATGGTGCGCAGGCCGTGTGCTTTCGCTGATGACTTGCCCGGTTCGAAGCGTCCGAGCCCGGCGTGCGCCGAACTAGTCCTCGGTGTTCTCCAGATGGCGGGCGCGGGCTGCCTCCAGGCGCTGCGAGACGCCGTTGAGCCAGTTCTCGCAGTGGGCCGCCAGCGCTTCGCCGCGCTCCCACAGGGCCAGCGAGGCCTCCAGCGGCGCGCCACCGGTCTCCAGCTGGTTGACCACGGCGATCAGCTCGTCGCGGGCCTTCTCGTAGGACAGCGCGGCGATGTCGGTCGGGATCTGCTCGTTCATGTGATGGTGCTCCAAACTAGTGGGCCGCCTCGGCGGCGGGGAAGATATCCTGGACGGTGGCGGTGAGCTGGCCTGCGGCGACCCTGATGCGCAGCAGGTCCTGCGGGTTGGCGGTCGAGGCATCGCGCAGCACGCTGCCGTCGGCCGTCTGGGTGACCGAATAGCCCCGGTCAAGGGTCTGCTGCGGGGACAGGGCCCGGACCTGGGCGCGCAGGTGGGCGACCTCGTCCTGGGCGCGCTGCACGCGGTGGCCGATCAGCGCGGTGGAGCGCTGCACCCAGCGCTGCAGGTCCTCGGCGCGCGATTCGACCATGACCTGCGGGCTGGCCAGCACCGGGCGGGCGCGCAGCGAGGAGACCAGCTGGGCCTCGCGCTGCAGCATTGAATCGATGGACCGCTCAAGGCGCTGGCGGGCGGCGTCGAGCCCGGCGAATTCCTCGTTCAGATCCGGCACGATGCGCTTGGCTGCATCGGTGGGAGTGGAGGCGCGCAGGTCGGCGACGTCGTCCAGGATCGGACGGTCGGCCTCGTGGCCGATCGCGGAGACCACCGGGGTGGAGGCGGCTGCCACCGCGCGGACCAGGTCCTCGTTGGAGAACGGCAGCAGGTCCTCCAGCGCGCCGCCGCCTCGGGCGATCACGATGACGTCGATCTGCGGGTCCGTATCCAGCTTCTGCAGCGCGGCGATGACCTGCGGGACCGCGTCCACGCCCTGCACCGCGGTGTTGATAACGGAGAACTGCACGGCAGGCCAGCGCAGCGTCGCGTTGCGCACCACGTCCTTTTCAGCGTCCGAGTCGCGCCCGGTGATCAGCCCGATGCGTCCGGGCAGCACCGGCAGTCGGCGCTTGCGGGACGGGTCGAACAGTCCTTCGGCGCCCAGCGCCTGGCGCAGCCGTTCAAGGCGCACCAGCAGCTCGCCCAGGCCCACGGGGCGCAGGTCGGTGGCGTTCAGCGACAACCGGCCGGTTTTGGCATACAGGCTGGGCTTGACCCGGGCGACCACGCGCGAGCCCACGGTCGGCGTGGTTTCCAGCTTGCGCATCACCGAGGACCAGACGGTCACGGAGAACGAATTGTCCACGTCGACGTCGCGCAGCGTCAGGTAGGCGTGGCCGTTGCGCACGTTCGCCTCCAGCAGCTGCCCCTCCACCCAGGTGTAGGGGGAATTCTCGATGTGGATCTTCAGCTTTTCCGACAGCACCCGCAGCGGCCACGGGTTTTCCGGGCTCGTCTGCGCAGCGGTGGCGGGCACGCCGGTCGGCGCGCCGGCTGGCGGCGATGACTGCATCTGCTCACGGCTCCTTTTGCGGTGTGGCGCACCTGTGGCGCGCATTCGACGCTACACCACCGGCCCGACATCTGCGCGGATTTGCCCCGGCCGGCGGCCGCGCAGACACCGCAGTATCGCAGGCAGAGGCGGAACTCACAGCCCCGGCAGGGTGGTTCGGCTCATATGAGCATGCGCTAACTTGCGCCGACTTCGTAGACTAGAGGCATGGCTACTTCCACTTCTGTCCCGGTATCCCTGCCGGTTCCCCGTATTCCGCGCACCCGCCGTTCTCCCCAGGAGATCCTGGCGGCGTCCCCGCTGGTGACCGAGCGCAAGGTGCTGCTGGCCGCTCCGCGCGGATACTGCGCCGGCGTGGACCGCGCGGTGGTGGCGGTGGAGAAGGCGCTGGAGCACTACGGCCCGCCGGTATACGTGCGCAAGCAGATCGTGCACAACGTCCACGTGGTCTCCGAGCTGGAATCCCGCGGGGCGATCTTCGTGGAGGAGAACGACGAGGTGCCTGAGGGCGCGCTGGTGGTGTTCTCCGCCCACGGCGTCTCCCCGGCAGTGGTGCAGTCGGCCGCGGAGCGCGGCCTGCAGACCATCGACGCCACCTGCCCGCTGGTGACCAAGGTGCACCGCGAGGCAGTGCGCTTCGCCAAGAACGACTACGAGATCCTGCTCATCGGCCACGAAGGCCATGAGGAGGTCGAAGGCACCTACGGCGAGGCCCCCGAGGTCACGACCATCGTGAACAACCCGGAGGAAGCCGACACTGTCCAGGTCAAGGACCCTGACAAGCTGATCTGGCTCTCGCAGACCACCCTGAGCGTGGAAGAGACCATGGAGATCGTGCGCCGTCTGCGCAAGCGCTTCCCGAACCTGCAGGATCCGCCCAGCGACGACATCTGCTACGCGACCACCAACCGCCAGGCGGCCATCAAGAACATCGCCCCGCAGGCGGACCTGGTGATCGTCGTGGGTTCGGCGAACTCCTCCAACTCGGTGCGCCTGGTCGAGGTCGCACTGGATCACGGCGCCAAGGCCGCCTACCGCGTGGACTTCGCCAACGAGGTCGACGAGACCTGGTTCGAAGGCGTCTCCACCGTGGGCGTCACCTCCGGCGCCTCGGTGCCCGAGGTGCTGGTGCGCGAGGTCGTCTCGCTGCTGGCCGAGTACGGCTTCAACGACGTCGCCGAGGTCACCACGGCTGAAGAGGACATCATCTTCTCGCTGCCCAAGGAGATCCGCAGCAAGCTGAAGGAATCCGGCGACGAGGAGCGCGCCCTGGGCGGGCGCGGCCACCGTCCCGAGTCCCGCTAGCCCCCGCAAATTTCACGCGCCCGCACAGAACTGGGCGCACAATACTAGTAAAAGGTAGAATTTCCTCCCGTGGCTCTTACTATCGGAATCGTCGGACTGCCCAACGTCGGCAAGTCCACCATGTTCAACGCGCTGACCCGTGCCCAGGTGCTGGCAGCCAACTACCCGTTCGCGACCATCGAACCCAACGTGGGTGTCGTGCCGCTGCCTGACTCGCGCCTGAAGGTCCTCTCCGGGATCTTCAACTCGGAGCGCATCCTGCCGGCCACCGTGTCCTTCGTGGACATCGCCGGCATCGTGAAAGGCGCCTCGGAAGGCGAAGGCCTGGGCAACAAGTTCCTCGCCACCATCCGCGAGGCCGACGCAATCTGCCAGGTCACCCGCGCGTTCGTGAACGACGACGTGATCCACGTGAACGGCAAGGTGGACCCGGCTTCGGACATCGAGACCATCGCCACCGAGCTGATCCTGGCCGACCTGCAGACCATCGAGAACCAGCTGCCGCGCCTTGAGAAGGAGCTGCGCAGCAAGAAGATCGAGAAGTCCTTCCTGGACGCAGTGCTGGCAGCGCAGAAGATCCTGGAAGAGGGCCGCACCCTCTACTCGGCCAGCAAGACCGACGGCGTGGACCTCGTCGAGCTCGCGCCGATGCAGCTGATGACCACCAAGCCGTTCATCTACGTGTTCAACACCGATGAGGCAGGTCTGGCCGACACCGAGATGCAGGAAAAGCTCTCCGCGCTCGTGGCTCCGGCCGAGGCGATCTTCCTGGACGCCCAGTTCGAGGCCGAGCTGGCCGAACTGGAAGAAGACGAAGCTGAAGAAATGATGGAAGACGCCGGCATCGTCGAGTCCGGTCTGGGCAAGCTGGCCCGCGTCGGCTTCGACACCCTGGGCCTGCAGACCTACCTGACCGCCGGTCCGAAGGAAACCCGCGCGTGGACCGTCCGCAAGGGCGCCACCGCGCCTGAGGCGGCCGGCGTGATCCACACCGACTTCCAGCGCGGCTTCATCAAGGCCGAGGTCATCGGCTTCGACGACCTGGTCGCCGCCGGGTCGGTAGCCAATGCGAAGGCCGCCGGCAAGGCCCGCATCGAAGGCAAGGATTACATCATGCAGGACGGCGACGTCGTGGAGTTCCGCTTCAACGTCTAATCGCGTTTCGACAATCAAAGGGGCACAGTGGAAGAGGGTGCATCACTCGCCAGCGCATCTGCTCGGGTCCTGCTCGGGAAATGTGGCCGTGCCCTCGCATTTAGCGCGTCGTGTGTGTGCTTTGTCGGTACTGTCGTGTCTCTCGTTCTGCAGGATTGGTTCTATGCCGGGGTGAACCCCCTGGCGTGCTTCGCACTTGCGATTACTTTCCTCGCGCTGTACGTGTCTCTACGCATCTTTGCGCTTCAGGAAGAGCAAGGAACTCTCCAAGAGAGCCGATATCTCAAGTTGTGGGGGCGCATAGAGAGCACGAGCGAGGATGCGGCGGCAAGCGCGGCTGGCGCGAATCAAGGGGTTGCTCGCTTGATCGAGGTACTCGGGGAAGCGTACAAGTCACGCGCACAAGAGTACCCATCCAACCTGCCAACGAAGATACCCCGGCTCTACAGCGAACTACGTGAAGCTGGTTCTGGACTGGTGTTGTGGGTGGATGATGAACCCGAGTCGGTCGCGTGGGAGCGTGCAGCCTTGTCAGAGGTCGGTATTCGATCAGTGTGTGTAACGACGACCGACGACGCATATCGACTCATAGCCGATAACGACTTCGATGTCATCGTGACTGATATGGGGCGACCTGATAGCAGACGCGCGGGGTATGAACTCCTCGATGGGTTGCGTTCGTGGGGCGACAAGACTCGGGTACTCGTGTATTCGAGTTCTAAGAAACCGGAACACGTCGCTGAGGTTCTCGAGCACGACGGTCAGGGTGCAACAAACGACCCCTGGGAAATCATCGAACTCGTGGCCCTGCAACTGCGATTGGCTAATGAAGAGCGCGTGAATCGTCAGCCTTTAGCGCATTAGCCTCAAAGGTTGGTATCTGGAGTAACGTGGTGGAAATTTCGATTCACCGCATTAGGGACACCCGATCGGCCTCCGAACCGATTGTATGGTCTATGGGCCGATCGGTGTGTGTTTATTGTCTAGCATCAAATCAATCGTGTTGGCCGGATCGTGTGGCGGGGAACCCGCTGGTGCGTTTTGGACGGTAATCGTCGCAGGAAGTACTGCGTTCGCGTGATCGCGCGGTGGTGGCTATGCCTGGTCTGAAGAGATGGAGGCATGGAAGATGTCGAATTGACCGACTACCACCGAGGTCGAGCTGATCGCCCAATCCACCCGGGTGAGGGTCTTATGGCGGACTTCATCGAAGAACTCGGGATCACTCAGAACAAGCTCGCCGTGTTCATCGGCGTCCCCTTGGCGGATCAACTAGATCGTGCACGGCAAGCGGGGCATGACCGCGAATACCGAACTGCGGCTGGAGTAGTACTTCGGCACATCGGCGGAGTTTTGAATCTATTTGCAGAGCCACTATGAACTTGATTGTGCCGAGGGTTTCGTGGGGGAACAGATTGCTTCAATCACTCCGTTGAAGGGCGCGTGAGCGGCTTTGCCGTATATGTGTCTGACGGGCATCTAGTTCACCGGTGGTGAGAGTGTAGTGCTCCGGACCTGCAGATTTCTGAAGGTTCCAACTAGGGCGACGTCGTTGTTGGTTCTAAGTACCGGTACTCGGTGGGGTTCCGGTTTAGCGTGTGAAACTGCTCGATCGTTGAACGAGCACAGCGAGACGAAACGCTCGTGCTTCTGAGCCAGCACCTAGTCTTTGCTGGTGCGGTGCATCCCGCGCCTGGTACGCATGTATGCCACCAATCGGAGACGAGGTCTCCTACAAAGTCGATGGTCACGCACGAGCCATGTGCCGAGATCGTTCCAGGAAGATGCCGGCCATGAAGACGATGCCGATGTAGGCCTCGGTCGCAGCATGAATCGGGCCATCGGGGCTGACATCGCTGAGTTTTTGGCATAGCCTGACGGCATGCACGAATGGAAGCCTGTTGCGTACCCGTCGGTTAGCCCCTATTTGATCTGCTGCAATGCGGAAGAAGTAATCGCGTTCCTTGAGGCTGCCTTTGACGGGATCCTGCTGCGCCGTTTTGACCGCCCTGACGGGTCGTTGATGCATGCCGAGGTCAGGATTGATGACAGCGTTGTGATGATTGGTGGCGGTGCGACCGAGACAGACTCGGCTCCTGCACATGTGCATTTGTATGTGAGGGACGCCGAATCCGCCTTTGCGCGGGCAATCGATGCGGGAGCGACCGCCGTCCAAGCGCCTGCCCGCAAGAACCAGGACGACGACCTGCGCGGCGGGGTGATGGACCCTTCGGGCGCCATTTGGTGGATCGCGACCCAGTAAAACCTCGACCCCATTGCTGGCGAATCGGCCGAGTTAAATCTGAGGCCAAGTTCGGCGCAAACGAAACGGCGTGGCAACTCCGGCTTCGGACGGAAGTCTAGAGATGCGTAGGGGTCAGCTCAAGCGGGCCGTATCTGTTGTTGCGTGTATCGGGTAGCCCGTGGCAACCTCTCCTGGACTCGGGACAGCCGTTGTATTCGGGTTGTTCCTTTCCCCTCAGAACGATCGCCGCGCAGGTAGCAGTAGTATCGGTACATGGAAGCCGAGCAAGTAGTTGAAGAGATTTATTTGGCAGGCGGCTGCCTCTGGGGCGTGCAAGCCTTCATCGCGACACTGCCCGGGGTGACGTTCACCGAGGCCGGAAGGGCCAACGGAACCAGCGAGTGTATCGACAGCGACTACGACGGGTACGCAGAATGCGTGCGCACACGATTTGATCCGTCGGTTATGGGTGTCGGGCAGCTGATGGCCTACCTCTTCGAGATCATCGATCCCTACAGTGTCAACCAGCAGGGGCCGGAGCTCGGTCCGAAGTATCGCACTGGTGTTTACTCCAACAAGCAGGCCCATCTCGATCAGGCTCGAGTTTTCATTGCTGCGAGAGACGACGCTCGCCGAATCGCCGTTGAGGTGTTGCCGCTGGCCAACTATGTGCGAAGCGCCGAGGAACACCAGGACCGGCTCGCACGTTGTCCCGAGGATTCCTGTCACCTTCCGGCGGAACTGCTGGATAAATACCGGAAGAAGGATGATTCAGCCGGCCGCTCGTGGTGATCGGTGAGACGTTGCTACGTGCCGGAATGTGGTGGAGTTCCGCTTCAACGTCTGATTCCTGAACACTGTGAATGCCCCGGTTTCCTTTTGGAATCCGGGGTATTCGCACATCTGGGGCTGTTTCTTAACATCTGGCCGATTATCGATCGCAACCTCGGTTTTGTTCCACAAGTACGATGCTTATTCCGGCTGTACGCATGCTTCCGTGAGTTCGTTGTCAAGACGGGGCGGCGTTGATCGAAGGCCCCAGTAGCGGCTAATTCGCGGAACACGTCGTCGGAGAGCCGATAGATGATGGAAGTTGGACTGCGTCAGCTGCGACATTCTGGACCTGCAGATTTTCTCGAATGCAGGCCCGAAGGAATTGCGTGGCTGCCCGTCCACAAGGAGGCTACCGCCCTTGAGGCGGTCGGCGTGACCGGGTGAGGCCTTGCTGGCCACGCTAGTCTCTTGCACGGGTGGTGGGCAAGAGCGCTGCACCGACGGCGCCAAGTGAATTGCCGGTGCTTGTGATCGACGCAGGGGCAGGCCACTGTTGAGCCATGATGAGTAGGCGGGGGAGCTGGGCTTCTTGGCGCTGCACGAAGAAGCGGGAGGCGGATACATGGCACAGTGGGAACCAGGCCGGGGAATCGTCGAATTCCCCGATGGCAGGAAGGTCAGGGGCCGCGGGCTGCGTTCGTTGCGGCGCCCGGCGCCTGCCGCGGACTTCGGCGTATACCTCACCGGTCGTCGACCCCAGGCGGGAGTAATCGAGCACCGATGGGTGCGATGGCGGGATTTCCGGCTGCCCGATTCCACCGATGAGGTGGTGGCGGCCCTGCGCGAGGCACGCGAACGTTCTGCAACACAGCGGGTGGAGATTGCCTGCGGCGCAGGCTTCGGCCGTACCGGGGCAGCCCTGTCGGTTTTGGCAGTGATGAGCGGGATCCCGGCGGAGGATGCCGTGGCTTGGGTGCGGGAGCATTACCACCGCCGGGCTGTTGAAACGTCTGCACAAGAGCGCTGGGTATTGGAAGTGGCTGCGTCACTGCGAGGGTGACCGGCAATCCACTGCGGCGATCGCCGGAGAACTTTCGGGCTTGGTAAGTTGGGCCCCAGAACATGTCACCTGTGCAGGGGAGGAACTTGATGAGCCGGTCGCCGGAGAACATCCTTTTGCGCCTGCCCGAGGCACAAGAGCAGTCGATCCGGGAGATCTTTGCGCAGCTGGAACAGCGGGGTTTTCCCCGGCAGCAGCAGACACCCCACATCACCATCACCTTCGCCCCCGCCATGGCGCCGGAGGTGGTCGCCAGC
The DNA here is from genome assembly GCF_003633665.1 of Arthrobacter sp. AG1021. Classification (NCBI taxonomy): domain Bacteria; kingdom Bacillati; phylum Actinomycetota; class Actinomycetes; order Micrococcales; family Micrococcaceae; genus Arthrobacter; species Arthrobacter sp. AG1021. The sequence continues at coordinate 379,368 of NZ_RBLB01000006.1, forward strand.
GCAGCGGAGCTCCTGCCAGCGGTCATTCCATCCACGCTCACCAGGGTGGGCGCCGTGGTGTTCGGGACGAAACGCAAGCAGACCGTGGCGTGGCTGCTGGAGGCCAGCGACGAGTTGGAGATCGCAGCCCGGAGCATCAGCGCACTGAATCCTGCGGGCAGGGGGCCGCGCTGGACACCGCACCTGACGATGGGCTTACGGCTGCCGCGGGACATCGTGCCGGACTACCTGCATGCCATGGATGAGCTGGTTTCCCCGCACCTGAAAGAGTTCACGGCATTCCGTGCAGAGTACTACCGGCCGCAGAGCCAGGAAAGCTTGCTGCTCGCCGAATCAGGCATGGACGTACGACGCAGCCAGGCCTGATGACGCGCCGCAGAGCGTCGAACGCACGGACAGCCTCGTCTCGACCCTCGCGGACAGAGCCACCGATGCCGCGGATCGACGTGGCCGATGACCGGTAGATTCCACTCGCCGACTGCTAGTCTGTGAAAAAGTCCGCTGAGGTGAAGTTATTTGCCTCATCAGGAGCTGGAACCGGGGGCTGTGCTTGCCGGTCCGGTGAGGCAGTGGGGACGGCGACTCGTCCGCACCAGCTGTTGATGGGGATGGCCTTGCCGCGAACCGCAGGGAGCCAAAGTGCACGATACCCGAACAATCGCAGACTATTTCTCGCGAGTGCTCCGGCGCGGCCAGCTGGAATCGGTGGTCTTCGAGAAATCCTCCACCTTCATCGCCGTGCCTCGCGCCGAGCTGCTCACCGGCGTCATCGCACCTGAGGAAGCGCTCAGGCTCTTCGAAGCCCACGACAGGAATTCGGGACGGCACGGGTCAGACGACCAGGACAAGCCTCTGCCAGTGGCCATCTCCCTGCTCTCCACCGAGTACAAGGAATCCGGGCACAGCGGACTGCTGCTGCTTGCAGCCCAGCTTTATCGGGATGGCCGCTTGCTGCCGCAATTCGACCAAGGCACCTCGCCGTGGATCCCTGCGGATCGGCTGGCATCGGATACCAGCGACGGGCTGGAAGTCATGGCGGGCCCGCAAGAGAAGTTCTGGCACTACCTGCGCACCGAGGCCAACGCCGCCATTTCCCAGGCCGAGTCGTTCGCCGATGCGGTGGGCATGGCCGACACGCTGTTCACCAAGGTTTCGGGCTCCACTCCGGAAGATTTCGCCCTCAAAGGGCAAGCCGATGGACTCGACGTCGCCACCGAGTACTGCTATATCCAGGAACACGAACGCTTCACCGCCGTGAAGCCGCTGCTGGACCTCTACGATTTCCTGTCAGCACAGGAGTCCCTTCCGCCGCTCCTGGACAGCACGGCCACCGGGTGGGTGGGCGAACGCCGTTCAGAACTCTCGATCCATGATGCCGGTGGGCTCTACCGAAGCGCCAAGGAATCCTGCGGATCGATGGACAACGGCAATCCGCTGACCGATTCGCAGCGCCGCGCCGTCCACGCGTTCCTCGCCTCGGGCCGCGGCGACGTCACCGCCGTCAGCGGCCCGCCCGGGACCGGCAAGACCACGATGCTGCAGGCCATCGTCGCCAACATGATCACCCGCCGCGCGCTGGAGAAGGCCGCGCCACCGGTGATCGTGGGGGCTTCGACGAACAACCAGGCAGTCACCAACATCATCAATTCCTTTGCCTCGGTGGCCAAGGACAAACCGGGAATCCTGGACTACCGCTGGCTGCCGCAGGAACAGGACGGATTGGCGCTCGCCGGGAGCACGCTGGGTTCGCTGGCCGTGTACTGCCCGGCCGCGGGAAAACTCAAGGAAGCAAAAGGGCAATACTTGGTCGAGCAGCTCAACAAGGGCGAGACCTATGCCGCCTACAGCGGCGAGGTCTACCGGGCCGGCGCGCGGGACCACTTCGTCTACAGCGCGCAAAGGTACTTCGGCGCACCGAACGACATCGCAGGGCTGTGCGACTGGATCCACGACGCGCTGTCGGAATTGGACTACGAACGGATCCGCTTGCTGCAGGTCATGGCGTCCCAAGGCCCTTCGGAAGAATTCCAGCGGGTGTGCGCGGGTGTGGAATCCTCCCGTTTCGGCCGCCTCATCGAGGGCATCGACGAGGTGAAGGGATCGCAGAACCTGAAGGAACTGGACGAGAAGCTTGACCTCACCCTGCGCTACGCCCAGTTCTGGTTGGCGGTCCACTACTACGAAGCGCAGTGGCTGCTGGCCGAGGACCTGCTGGATGCCGAGGACCGCAAGAAGAACACGCGGCGCGTCATGGACCGCTACTGGCGCCAGGCCGCGGCCTTGACCCCGTGCTTCGTGATGACGCTCTACCAGATGCCGAAGTACTTCAAGCTCTACATCAAGCCCGGTGAACCGTATCAATTCGACCTGGAACGCGCCGACCTGTTGATCATCGACGAGGCGGGGCAGGTCGACACACCGCTGGGACTGCCGGCCCTGGCCTTGGCCCAGCGCGCGGTCATTGTGGGGGATACCAAGCAGATCTCTCCGGTGTGGAACATCGATGAGCTCAGCGACGAGGAGGTCGCCGCATCGGCGGGCATCGATACCGCCGGCTGGTGGGGCGGCCTGCGGGAGCGCGGGCTGACCTGCTCCGCCCCGTCCAGCCTGATGAAGGCCGCCAGCTACGCCTCCAAGTGGCAGTACGGGGACGGGCATCCGGGACTGTTCCTCAGCGAGCACTTCCGCTGCCACCCGCAGATCATCGGGTTCTGCAACGAGCTGCTCTACGAGGGCCTGCTGGTACCCCGCCGGCCAGCGGATAATTCCCCGCTCAACGGTGCGGAGGAGGCGTTCGCCTGGCACGACGTGCCTGGCTCCTTCGACTCTCCGGCCGGTTCCAGCCGCCGGAACGAGGCCGAGGCGAAGGCCATTGCCCGGTGGATCGTGGAGAACTATGCCCGCTATTTCGAGATCTACAACCCGCGGCATTCCTCACTGAACAAGAAAGCAGCCGGCGGCGAGCTCATCGGCGTCGTGACCCCCTTCAGCGCCCAAGCGCGGCTCATCGAACGGGAGATCGCGAAAGCAGTCCGCCAAGCCGATGTTTCCTTGGGCCTTCCGGCGGATCTTGCCTCGAAAGTTGCCGTCGGCACCGCGCATCGGCTGCAGGGCGCGGAGCGGCCCATCGTCTTGTTCTCCGCAACCTATGGGCAGAACAGCGGCCAAGCCGGGTTCATCGAGGCCAACCACGAGCTGCTCAACGTGGCGGTCTCCCGGGCCAAGGACCTGTTTGTGGTGTTCGCGGCGGCCAACCGCTGGAACAACGGGCAGGCCTTCGAAACCATGGGCCGCCACGCGACCAGGATCCCGCTGGATCCTCCCGAGGCTGCGGCCGGCCCGGCGGCCGAAGGAGCGGAACCGGTGCTTGTGCAGCCCGCCCCGGCGCCGCGGATGCCGGCGGCCAACGCAGAACCGGCGCCCGTCCGGACGCTGACTGCCAGCGCATTGCTGAACCGCTGGCGCAGTGCCGGGCAGCTGAGGGACGAAGACGCGCAGCTCAAGGCCCAGCGGATGAACGAGCGCCTGCGTGATGCCGGGGTGCTGGCCGGCAGGCCCGGCGAGTGGCAACCGACGGCGCTGGCTAAGCTGCTGGGAGCAGAAATCGTCCAGCGGCAGGACACCCGCACCGGCAGCGCCTTCGAATCCCTGGAGTACGCGCCGCGAATGCAGGAAGTGCTTCTGGAGCTCTACCTCGACGGGAAGCTCTGAGCCGGCGCAGGCATTCGGAGAGGCGGACGGACACGCTGCGCGCTGATCCGCGCCGGCGCCGGGAGAGCAAGCCACCGAGATTGCCGGCTTTACCCCACGGAAGCGGGAAACCACGCGGGGCCGGAGTCCCTAGAACAGCGGCCAGGGGACGGCCGGCATCTGGCCGCTGGGTCCGGGGAATGTCCCGGTGGCCTGCAACCGCTGGCAGCGTGCGGCCAAGGCGTCGACTTCTTCGCCGGTCAGCAGCTGCGCCAGGCTGCGCCCCAGTTCGCCGGACAGCCCCGCGGCGACCTTGCCTAGGCCTTCGAGCTCGTCGTCGTTCAGCGCTTGGCCCAGCCATCCCCACAGCACCGTGCGCAGCTTGTGCTCGCGGTGGAAGGTCAGTCCGTGGTCCACGCCGTAGCGGTGGCCATCGGGCATGGCGAGGATGTGGTTGCCCTTGCGGTCGGCATTGTTGACGATCACGTCGAACACGGCCATGCGCCGCAGCGCCTGCGTGTCCTCGTGGATGAGCTCGACGACGCGTCCGTTCTCATCCTGGCCCTTGAGGACGTGTTTCCAGCCGGTGTACGGCGCCTGGTCCGCTGGGACCAGGTCCACGGGACTCTGCCCGGCATCCGGTTCCTTCCACAGCTGCACCATGCCCTCGCCGAGCGGTCCCTCGCGCAGCCAGGTCTGCGGCACGATATCCCAGCCGAAAGCCCGGGAGACCAGGTATGCGGCGACCTCCCGGTGGGCCAGAAGCCCGTCGGGAAAATCCCAGAGCGGGCTTTCGCCGGCGATCGGCTTGTAGACGACCTCCGTGGCTCCGATGCTGCCCAGAAAGGTGGCATTGGACGCCGTGGTGATGCGGCCGGTGAGGGTCAGCTCGGCGGCCATGAGATCCGGCGCCGGCATCAGTCCTCCGGAGGGGTGCAGACATGCCCCTCGGGATCCATCGGGTACCCGCACAGCGGGCACAGGGGCCGCCCGGCCGCCACGATCTCGCGGGTGCGCTTGGCGAAGGCCCGCGCGGTGCCCACTGGCACCCGCACGAGCAGCATCTCGTCGGCATCGGCCGGGACATCTTCGTCGTCGTCTTCGCCCAGCGGATAGAGCTCGATGACGATCTGCGAAGTGGTGGCATCCCAGCCCAGGCTGATCGCGCCGATGCGGAACTGCACCTCGACCGGTTCGAGCGGGTCGTTGTCGACCAGTTCAAGGGGCGTGCCGGCAGGGACGCTGAAGGGATTGCCCTCGACCGCGCCGAGCTGGTCGAGCACCTCGTCGATTTTCTCGGCGAGCGCCGCCGATTGCTGTTTCTCCAGGGCGAGCGTCACCAGCTGCTTGGTGGCGCGCACCTGCAGGTAGAACGCCCGCGATCCCGGATCGCCGATGACGCCGACGACGACACGATCTGGCCAGGAAAACTCGTGAACACGTGTAGACATGTCAATATTCTAGGCCGAAGACCTTCACGGCGCCTGGTGTCCAGGGCCTCCGCCGACCGGGGCGTCGCCCGCAGGGGCGGCTTTGGCCAGCCAGGACAAATCGCCGGCCTCGGTGTTGATCGCATAAACGCTGGGACGGTGCGGCCCGTAATGCACGATCGACACCGACGCGGGGCCGACGTTCAGGCGCTGGAACATGTCCAGGTGGGTGCCCAGCGCGTCGGCGAGAATCGATTTGATGATATCGCCGTGGCTGACGGCCGCCCATACTGCGCCGGGGCCGTGCTCGGATTCGAAGGCCGCATCGCGGCGGCGGATGGCGGCCACCGCGCGCGCCTGCATGGCCGCCAGGGATTCGCCGCCCGGGAACGCGGCCGCGGAGGGCTGGGACTGGACCACCTTCCACAGCTCTTCGGTGGCTAGCTCCTTGAGCGTCTTGCCCTGCCACTGGCCGTAGTCGCATTCGACCAGGCCGGAGTCCATGGGCGCGAAGGGCGCTTGGGGCTGGCGGTCGATGATGAATTGGGCGGTCTGCAGGCAGCGCTCCAGCGGGCTGGAGACCACCCCGACCAGGGGGACGGCGGCCAGCCGTTCTCCGGCCAGCGACGCCTGCTCTCGGCCCACCTCGTCCAGGCTGACGCCGTCGGCGCGGCCCGCCAGCACGCCGGCGGTATTTGCGGTGGAGCGGCCGTGCCGCACGAGAATAACGGTTGCCATGCTTTCAGCCTAGTATCCCGGCGTCGCTACGCCTGGTTTCGACGGAATTTCCGTGCAGCGCGTCGGCGCGAGGCTTCCGGCCGGATTGCCGCAGTCTGCCTTTTCTGCTGGCATCCAGTTTGGGCGGCGCCGGATCGCGGAGACGATAGCCTAGGCTCCATGAACACGGTGCCACAGGATATGGACTATGAGATCACGGGTCGCCAGGCCGGACCGGCGGGGCGGTCCACGGTCTCGATAGTCATTCCCGTGAAAAACGACGGCCCCCTGCTGGCCCGGTGCCTTGCTGCACTCAAGGCCCAGACCCGCGCCGCCGACGAGATCGTCGTCGTGGACAACGCGTCGACCGATGATTCCGCGCAGGTGGCGCGCGACGCCGGTGCAGCAGTGGTGGCGTGTCCAGAGCCCGGTATCCCCGCGGCCAGCGCAGCGGGGTATGACCATGCCCGCTGCGAGATTATCCTGCGCCTGGATGCCGACTGCGTGCCTCCGGCGACCTGGGTGGAGGACATGGTGGACGCATTTGCCCGGAACCCGGGCACCGCGGCCTTGACCGGACCCGCGCGTTTCACCGACGGCCCCCGGGCGCTTCGCGCTCCCTTGGCCGCGGTCTACCTGGGGGTGTACGTGCTGGCCACGGCACCTGCCTTGGGCCATCGTCCGCTGTTCGGATCCAATATGGGGCTGCGTCGGGAAGCCTGGGCGCAGATTCGCACTGCGGCCCATCGCCGGGATCCCGAGCTTCACGACGATCTGGATCTTGCCTTCCATCTTGGAGCGAACCACAAAGTCGGCTATGTGAAGTCGTCGATGATGGGGGTGTCGATGCGCCCATTCTTCGACGCCCGGGCCTTCGCAAAACGCCTGCGCCGCGGCTTCCGAACCGTTCTAGTGCATTGGCCCGATGAATTCCCGCCCCGACGCTGGAAAAGGCTGCTCGGCGTCGACCGTGGAAATCACCCTCGGGACACGAGGAACGCCAGTGGTTCCCGCGTCGCCTGAGCGCGGACGCGGCTCCGGGCCCCGCCCTGCCAGCAGGCCATTCGCCGGGGAGATCGGTGTGGCGGATATCCATGTCATGAGTTGGAACATCAGGCGCCGTACCCGTTATGCACTGGGCCGGACAGCGGATCGATGGGATGTGAGGGCTCCTAGGATCAAGTCCCTGCTGCAGTCCGAGCGCCCGAGCCTGCTCGGCCTGCAGGAAGCCCTTCCTGCCCAGGTGGACTTCGTCCTGTCGGCGCTCGGCTCCGCCTACCGGTCGGTGGGCTATGGACGGGGCCGCCGGGGGCGCGGAGAACGCTGCCCGATCATCTTCGATGCGCAGCGCCTGGAACTGCTGTGCTGGGAACAACGTGCCCTGTCGGCGCGCCCCGACAGTCCCGGCTCGATCTCCTGGGGAAACCTCCTGCCGCGGATACTCGTTCGGGCGAGCTTCCGGGATCGGCGCACTGGACATTGCGTCCAGATGGTCAACACCCACCTGGACCACTTGTCGTCGGGCTCGCGACGGCGCTCCGTGCACTGCATCGGCCAGCTGGTCGCGCAGAGTCCGGTTCCGGTTTTGGTGACCGGTGATTTTAATGCGGGGCTGGATGCCGCGGAAATGCAGGAGCTGTCGCGCACCTACGCTCTGCTCGACGCATCAGGCAGGGCACGGAGCTCCCTGGGCGCGGCGTGGGGGACGCTGGGGTCGTATCGTGTTCCGCGGACCGAGGGCCGCAAGCTGGATTGGATTCTTGTCTCGCCCGGGATCCTGGTCAACGCGGCAGGCGTCAACGGTCTGCGCTACCACGGGGGATGGGGGTCGGACCACCTGCCCGTGCAGGCGGTGCTCCGGCTGCCGGAACAGGAGCGGTGGAATGATTGAGAACTTCCTGCGCCGGCTCCATGGCCCGGCGGCCATGGGCGCTGATGTCCTCAGGTGCCTTGCTGCACTGGGCGTCGTGGTCGCGGCAGTGGTGTACGGACCCACCGACGCGGCGATCCTGGCCTTCGCGCTGCCCGGATGCGTGGCACCGAGGTTCCTTGGAATGCGGCCGATCGCCGACGCCGCGATTGTGGTGATCCTGCAGGCCGCCGCGTGGAGCAACGTGCTCGACCTGTATGTGCGGATAGCGTGGTGGGATCTGGCCGTGCACTTTCTGGGCAACGGATCAATTGCCGTCATGCTCTATCTGGCGTTGACCCATGCCAAGGTGTTGCCCGATCCTCGTTCGCCGGCATTTTCCCCGCGCATGGGTGTCACGCTGGTGACCGCTCTGGGGCTTTCAGCCGGCGCCCTCTGGGAAATGATCGAATGGATAGGCCGCGAACTCGCCAGCAACGAGATCTATATCGCGTATGAAGACACTCTCTCGGACATGGCCGTAGGCGGCTTGGGCTCCGTGGTCGGGGGAGCACTGCTGGCTTGCTGCCCGCTGCTGCATCCCGAGGCCACCAGAGCATGAATCCCGTGGCCGTTATCCCTCCGAGCGCGATGGCCACGGCAGGCGGCGCGGTACGGCGGAAGCGGTGAACTTCACCGCAACGGCGAGCCCCAATGGTGCGTCATGGGCGGGACGCAGTGGTCCTGCGGTCATCGGTGTGGATGGGCCTGGCCGCACACGGGGAACTGTCGCCGGGGCCTCGGGGTGGCGCACCAGCTTCAGCGGACCCAGCACGGCCTTCGAGAACCAGAGGATTCTGATGTCCGTAGTTGAACGCGGTACCATGAAAGTTGGCCTTTTCGAGCCTTGCTGCATGGCCGCAACTGCTCGGATGCCGCCAGCGAATGACCCGCCGATAACGGCACCGCCGAGCCCCGAGAACCAACGGGACCAGCATATGGAGTGATTGTTTGCCTGGGACAGCTTTGCAGCCCCAACTCATGACACCGCGCGGATCAGGGAACCAGAGGATCGTCGTGGACAGCGAGCACGCTGGCCGACGATTGGACAAGTACCTCCGCTCCCAGTTCAAGCACGTGCCCGCGGGCCAGCTGTTCAAGCTGCTGCGTACCGGCAAGTTGCGTATCAACGGACGCAAGATCGACCAGACGTACCGCTTGGCCCAAGGAGACACCATCCAGATGCCGGTCCTGGACGCGGCGCCGGCAGAAGCCCGGGCGCCGCAGGTTCCTGCCGCATTGCTCAAGAGCCTGGGCAATGCGGTGCTGTTCGAGGACAGGGACCTGTTGGTTGTCGACAAGCCAGCCGGCGTAGCGGTGCACAAGGGCACCGACGTCGCGGCCGGGGTGATCGAGGCCTTCCGCCAGCTGCGCCCCGAGCTGCCGCAGCTTGAACTGAGCCACCGGCTGGATCGGGATACCTCGGGGGTGCTGGTCCTGGCCAAGACCCCGAGTATGCTGCGTTACCTGCATGATTTGTTGCGCGACAGGGAAGCGGAGATTGAGCGGCACTACCTGGCCGTCGTCGCCGGCAGCTGGGACAGCAAGGCCACCGTGATCTATGCGCCGCTGCAACGCCGGGAGGACAAGGTGGTTGTGGCGCCGACCGGCCAGCGGGCCGAGACCCGGGTGAAGGTGCAACGCCGTATCGGCAGGAACGCCAGCTTGCTCCAGGTCCAGTTGCTGACGGGTCGGAAGCACCAGATCAGGGTGCACCTGCAGCATTCGGGACACCCGATCGCGGGGGATGACCGTTACGGGAGCAAGGCCTTCAACCGCAAGGTCGCAGCAGCGGGCGGCAACGGGCTCTACCTGCATGCGGCGACAATGACCATTCCCAAGCCCGACGGGTCCACGCTGTCCATCGACGCGCCCATGCCGCAGCGATGGCGGCAGTTGCTGGCCTCGGGACTGTAGCCGGCGCAGGGCCAAGGCAGCCGCCGCCCGGGCCGCTGAGATTGTTAAGGCGCGCTGTGGCGCCGAAGCGGAAATAGCGGATGCGGCCCATAGGATGGTGGATTCGAGGACCAACCGGGTCCGTCTGTCCCAGCAAAGGAGCCGTCGGCCATGAGTTTCACTGTTTATCTGTCGGGAGAGATCCACACCGATTGGCGTGATGAGATCCAGCGCGGCGCCGAGGCCGCAGGCCTGGACATCGTTTTCACCGCCCCGGTCACGGACCACCCGGCCAGCGACGCCGCCGGCGACCACCTGGGGGAGACCTCCAGCCAGTTCTGGCGCGACCACCAGTCATCCAAGATCAACGCCATCCGTACCCGCACCCTGATCGAGAAGAGCGACTTCGTGGTGGTGCGCTTCGGAGACAAGTACAAGCAGTGGAACGCGGCCTTCGACGCCGGGTATTGCGCCGCGCTGGGCAAGCCCTATGTGACCTTGCACGATGAAGACATCGTGCACCCGCTCAAGGAGGTCGACGCCGGTGCCCAGGGATGGTGCAAGACCACCAACCAAGTCGTGGAGACCCTGCGCTACGTGCTGCAGGGGTAAACATCCACGCACCATGAGCCAGGGTCCCGGTTTCGCGGGGAAGCTGGGCACCTGGATCATGGCATGCTGTTCCAGGGTCCCGTCGCAGTTGCGGCTGGCAATCTCAGACCCTGCGCAGCACCGATTTCAAGTGGTGTGTCATCTGGACTCCCACCGCAGCCATCGCGAAATGGGTAGTCAGGATATCCCCGGCCAATTCGAGGCGACGTTGCGTGGAGTCCACGTGCTTGGCGCTCGCCGAGTTCAAGATTCGTAATGCGAGAAAACAGGTGAATCCCTCGGCGGTGGCTTCCAGTGCGCCCTCCGCCAATTCGGTCTGGCCCGTAGGCTGGGCCAGCACGAACTCCGCTGTGGAACCGTCGACGACCCGCAGATACCCGGTTTCCGTGTGCATCGGCGCGCCGGCAGGAGACCACGTGCGCTGCAGGTAGCGGAGGAACGGCCTGCCGACATCCGTGAACGCGATCTCCTCGGAGTACCGGAAAGAATCGATCGTCGGATATTCGCCGTCGCCCTCACCCCGCCACGTGCCGATGAGGCCGGCCACTGAAGCCAGACCAGGGTGCGATGTCATGGGTATTCCTTTTCTGTCTGAACCACACCAATGCCCTGCCAACGTCTTGTCGAAGCTCATGCCGTGCACGAGAGGCGGTTGACCGGTACTTGAGCCCGTTGGCGACGTGCCGGCAATAATGCGGCACCTGGATGCGTATCCAGTCTACGAGTTGTTCCGATGATCCAGTGCGAGGCGGCGCAAGATGCCCACTGCAAGGCCCAAGATATCGCCAGTCGCCACCTTGCCGGAACCCTGCTTCATCGCTGCGTGCTTCCGGCATGGTGCAGGATCAGGGGTATTCGATGAGGGTCAGCTCGAATTCGGCAGTGGGCAACTCGACATGATCCTCTCCGAAGGGCATGTAGGTCACTGAGTGCAGGAGCCCGTCGAGGACCCATAGCTCCAGCATGCCGAAAGACTCCGAATCCGCGGAGACTTCGAGCATCGTGAACGGCCCGCCGTCGTGGTTGATGAGCGGTGCCGTGGAGCTGGCGGGGATCTGGATCAGGAAACACTTGCAGCCCTCGTATTCGTACCCTCCCCAGCGCGCCGTTTGAAGCTGTCGGCGGGCGCTGAAAGATTCCGGGCCGAGGCCAGAGCACAACCGGTCGAGAAGCTGCTTCTCGGTGGGGGTGAATTCGTCGCCTGCTAGGCGGCCCTCAAATGCTGGCATGCCAACAGCCTATCGGGTGTTCCTTTGTGGCAGGTCTGCCGGCTGAACCAGGCCGGGCGGGACGGCGGTCAGCGAGGCCGGTATTGTGCTTTCAGCGACCTTGCGGGACAAGCGCCGGTGGATGCTGACATGCCGGCGAGAAGTTTTGCCACGCATCGCCAGCGTGCGGCTCCACCGGCACGGTGCGGCCACTGCAGGGAAACTGATCCGATTAAAGTGGTGGAAATGGCGGGGGCAGAGAACCAAGCACTGCATGCGGTGTGCGACTCTTGGTGCATGGCATCAATCCAGACCCTGAGCGATACGCAACGACGCATCCTCGCCCGCTGGGCGCTGGCCTGCGCCGAACGGGTGGTTCCCCTGTACGACGGCGATGAGGCCGGCCGCCGCGTCATCCAGGAGGCCGTGGCCCGGACCCGCGCCTACGGGGAGGGAAAGGCAGACACCGCCGATCAGATCCGTAAGCGCTTCGCGGCGGGGAAAGCCGCGAAGTCCGCTGGCACCGCCGCCGGAGCCTCGGCGGCCAGATCGGTGGCCCAAGCGGCGTCGGTCGCGCATATGGGAGCGCATGCGCTGGGCGCTGCGGCGTACGCGGTGAAGGCCGTGGACTTGGCGTGCGAGGACGAGCCGAAGGCAAGCGCCGCAGAAATCCGGTGGCAGGTGCAGCAGCTGGGTGACCGGCAGCGGATGGCGTTGCGCGAGTTGCCGTTGCTGGGGACTGATTCGTCTGGACCGCTGGGACCGGGCTTGCTCTGCACCGGGATCCTGGGCGCCACCATCCGCGCCATCCAGGCCGAACTCGGCTGATCGAAGTGTGCCGGCCTGCGTTGCGCGGGTCAGTTTTCCCGCCGCATCGGAGGTGCAGATTCCAGCGTTTCCCCAAGCCCGCGCCGGCGGAGTTCCTGCCGGGCCCGTGCCAGCCCGCCATGTTCCAGCGCGGCCAGCGCGGTGCGGCCTTCCCAGACCAGCAGCCCATGACGGCGCACGGTCACTTTCAGCTCACCGGCCAGATGCTCCAGGTCTCCGGGGACATTGCGGCGCTCGCTGGGCAGCGGAACTGGCAGCACGAACGCCGCATCGAGCGGGGCGGAGGCTTCGATATCGATGCGCCAACCGTAGCCGCGGCCGGACAACCGCCACTGCTCGTCGCCGGTGCGCGTGGCCACCGGGCTGATCAGCGGGTTGCCCAGACGGATGACCCGGCATCGGGCAAGCGCACAACCAGTCCGGTGACCTCGGTGCGCAGCGGCCCGGCGGTGACCAGGCCTCCGGCGAACGCGACGCAGGCCAGCGGATCCGCGAAGCCCTGGGCCTGGCCCCACCACCAGGAGTCCGGGAAGCCTTCGCGCCCCCAGTTCTTCTCCGCGTACACCTGCGCATTCTCGAACTCCCACACGGAATCGCCCAGAGCCGCGGTGCCGCAGGCCCTGCCGCCCAGCAGCCACGGGTGCCAGTACTGGTTCAGGCCCGGCACCATCTGGAATACGCTGGAACCGCCCAGCGCACGGTGCGGCCAGGGCAGCGGATCGCGGATCTCCATGTCGAGTCCGGCGCCGGGGCCCAGATCGAGGTGCAGGCGCTGACCGGTGGCATCGAAGGCCCGCAGGCCAGCGCCGGCCCGGACGCCCAAGCGGTCCGGATCGGTCCAGGCCCCGTCGACGGCGGCGGTCCGCAGGAATCCGCTGGGCCAGGCCGCCAGGCCCAGGGTGGCCCACGGCCCGTCGGGCCCCTGGTTGGCTCCGCACAGCGCGATGACCACGCGCCCGGTGTCCGGGTCGGTGATGCGCCAGAAATAGCCCTCCATCGCGACACCGTGGTGCGCACGGAGGGGATGTCCGAACAGCGGATCGGCTCCCGTGGAGCGGTACCGGCGAAGCAGGCCCATGGCCCAGTACAGCACAGCCGCATCGCAGCTGTCGACGCAATGCTGTCGCGGCCATGCCGCCGGCGGTCAGCCGAACCTGACGAACGCCCTGGTGGGATGTTCCAGGTCGCGGATTTCACTGAAGCCCATGGACCGGTAGAAAGCCAGCTGGCGCGGTTCGTCGTCGGTGATCAGGACCTTCTGCCGGACCTCGTCGTAGGGAAGGAACGCCAGACGGAACAGCTCGCTGCCGACCCCGGCGCGCTGGTGCTCCGGAGCCACCAGCAGGTCCTGCAGGTAGGCGATGGTCAGTCCGTCGCCGACGATGCGCGCCAGGCCGACCAGGCGGCCCGCCGCGCGCGCGGCGACCACCGACAGCGATGCGGCGATCGCCGCTTCGAGCCGTTGCGGGTCCTGCGTGTAGGCGGTCCATCCGACCGCGTCGTACAGGGCCAGCAGTTCATCGCGCGCCGGCAGCCGGCCGGATTCGTAGGTGATCGTCATGGTCCCATCCTTGCCGCCCGCATCCCGTGGCGCCACCGAAGGGCACGCCGGGCGGCGGCAGACAAGGGCCGGGGGCATCGGTAGGCTGGGGCCATGAGCATGCACTCGTGGAGATACGCGGCGTCGCGGAATGCCGACGGCGAGGGGAACATCAGCTGGAACGTCCGCGAGCTGTACGAGTCCGACCCCGGCAAGCCTCCGGCGTACACCGCCAACGCCATGGGACCGTTCGGGGAAACCTTGCAGGAACTGCGGCACGACCTGCGGCTGATGTACGCCGACGTGCTGCGGGAGGACCTGCCGATCCTGGACCTGACCGGCGCGGAGCCGGTGCTGGTGGCCGCGGCGCCGCAGGCAGAAGCGCCAGGCAGCGGACGCGGCGGGGCCGGGCAGGATCCCGCGGGGGAGGCGCAGGCTAGCCTGCGGCGGCTGCGGGCCTCCGACGCGGGGGACGTGCTGCGTGCCTTCGCAGCGGGCACGGGCATGGAACGGCAGGGGTCCGTGGGCTCGCCCCGGGAAGCTGAGCGCTATGTGGCGGCGCAGCTGGAACCGGACTCGAACCGGCATCCGTGGGCCGTCGTTCTCCAGGACCGGCTGGTGGGCCTGGTGTGCGTGAACGCCGATGCGGCCAATCGCAGCGGCTGGTTCTGGTACTGGATGGCTTCCGAAACACGCGGCCGCGGGTGGACCAGCCGGGCCGCGGCGGCCGTCGCGAACTGGGCGTTGACCGCCCTGGAGCTTGAACGGCTGGAGCTGGGCCATAGGGTGGACAACCCGGCTTCCGGCGGCGTGGCCCGGGCCGCCGGATTCATCCGCGAGGGAACCGAACGGGCCAAGTTCCCCATCGGCGGGCGGCGCATCGACGTGGCCACTTACGGCCGATTGGCCACCGACCCCTGGCCGGGCCTTGCCGGACTGGCCTTCAGCGAAGAAGCATGAGCGGCGATGGCTGGAGGGAGGTCGGCCCCGGGGTCTTCCAGCGGCGCTACGACCCGCTGGATGTCTCGGTGGGAGCGGTCCTCGGGCCGCACGGGGCGACGATCATCGATACCCGCAACAATCCCGCCGAGGCGCGGGAAATCATTCACGATGTCGCGCGGCGCTTCGGGCAGCCGGTCGTGGCGGTGGTGAACACCCATGCGCACTACGACCACACCTTCGGCAACCAGGTCTTCGCCCGGGCCGGCATCCCGATCTACGGCCACTACCTGATTCCGCGGCACTTCGAGCAGTTTGAAGGGCCCCGGCTGGACCTCGTTCGCGAGCGGCCTGGCCTCGAGCCGGAGATGTCCTGGAGCCAGGTGGAACTGACCCCGCCCACCGCGCTGCTGGACTCCGCGCAGGTCGTGCGTCCCGGGGGACGCGAACTGGAGCTGCTGCCGCTGGGCCCGGGGCATACCGATACCGACCTTGCCATCCGCATTCCGGATGCCGGGGTGTGGTTCCTGGGGGACGTCATCGAGGAATCCGGGCCGCCGATGTTCGGCTCGGGATCCTATCCCTTGGGCTGGCCGCTGGTGCTGGAATCTCTGGCCGAACGCATCCAGGACACCGAGGTGCTGGTGCCCGGGCACGGGGCTCCCGTGGACCGCGCATTCCTGGTCGACCAGGCCGGCAGATTCAGCGCATTGGCGGCGGTGTTGTCGCAGGCGCACGCCGCGGGTGCGACGCTGCAGGAGATCGAGTTCGGCCAGGCCCTGCGCGGCTACTGGCCGGAGGAATTCCTGAAGGAAGCCGCCGCCGACGCGTATCGGCAGCTGTCGGGTTCCTAGCCGGGGCCGGCGGCGGCGCGGCCGTCAGCCTTCCGGCTTGGTGGCGATGCCGTCCAGCCAGAGCGTCTCGGAGTCGTCGCGGTGCACCGAATCCGAGCCGACGTGTTTGGCGCTGATCGTCGGGCCGTTCTGGATGACGTAGACCAGCGCCATCCCGTGGCCCCGTCCCAGCTGGTACTCGTCCTTGAGCCACGCCAGGATCTCGCCGGCCTTCACCCCCGGCTGGTCCAGGCCCTTGGCCGCGGCGAGCTCGACGAGCTGCCGGGGAGTGAGCCCGGTCTTTTTCTCGATGGTGTCCAAATAGGCCTGGAACGACATGCGCTGATCCTTTGAACGAAGTGGCTGATGGTCACATTTTGCACGCGGGTCGGGCCCTTCGGCAAGCGGCCGCGGCAGCTCCCTTCGGGCAGCTCCCTCCGGCTGGCCCAAGGCCGGAGGCTGGACGGCGGCCGAAGAACGGCGGACGGCCGTTGTCCACGGCGGCCGGCGGGCGCACCATGGGCCAATGGATATTCCCACGCGAACCACCGTGGTGCACTACGCCGAACACGGATCCGGGGTGCCGGTGCTCGTTCTCCACGGCGGCGGCGTCGACCACCGCGAGCCGCAGGCCTGCTTCGAGCCGGCCTTCGACGGCGTGCCGGGGTATCGGCGCATCTATCCTGACCTGCCAGGGATGGGGCGAACCGCAGCCGGGCCGGAAATCGGGGGCGCCGAGGATGTGCTGGAGGTCCTGCTCGACTTCGCGGACCGGGCCAGCGGCGGGGCGCCCTACTTGCTGGCCGGCCATTCCGCCGGGGCCTACTACGCGCGGGCGATGGCGTTGGCCGCGCCGCAGCGGGTCGCTGGATTGGCTCTGGTCTGCCTGTTGCTGCCGGGCGATGCCGAGGTTCCCGAGCACCGGGTCCTGGTGCCCGGGGTCCAGAGCGAAGACCGGGGTTTCACGCAGTATTTCGTCCTCCACACCCGCGGCATGCTGGAACGCTATGAGCGCTTCGTGGCGTCCGGAACGCAACTGGCCGATGCACAGGCCATGGAACGGATCGGACGGCATTGGGAGCTGCCCGCTGCGGCGCCTTCCACCTACGAGCCGCCGACGTTGCTGGTGGCCGGGCGGCAGGATTCGACCGTCGGGTTCGCCGGCACGATGCGCGCCGCCGCGGATTTTCCGAACTCCACGCTGGCGGTTCTCGATGGGGCCGGGCACGCCCTGCCCCATGAACAGCCGCTGCTGCTGCGGGCGCTGCTGGTTGACTGGCTTGCCCGGACACGGCGCGGCGCAGGCTGATCCGGGACCCGTGCGACGCGGCAGGCCCGCCGGCGTTCAGCCGGCCCGCCGGGCGACGTCCCGCGCCAGCAGCTGCGGCCAGTCCGCCACCTGTTGCGGTGTCGCGGCCACCTGCAGCTCGGCATGGGGCAGGATGCCCGCCAGCGCCTGCGCGGTGGACAGCGGATGCCCCGGGTCGCCGGTCCAGGCCAGGATCGTGGTCGGGACCGCGACCCGCGCCAGCTGCGCGGCCGGCGGCAGGTCGCTCAGGGCGGCGCCGCGGTAGATCGAGGGCAGCAGCTCCTCGGGCACGTGGGGGAGCACCTGCGGGTTGTCCGCCGCGGCCGGCGGCCGCGGGGATTCCGGGCCGCGCGCAAAATACTCCTGCAGCCCCAGCGCCTCGATGCCCTCGGCCGTGCGCCGGTAGGATTCGGCCTGCGCGGGACGGGTCTGCCAGGCCGTGGGCGGGAGCATCAGCGTGAATCCGCTGAAGCGCTCCGGTTGGCGCACCGCCGCATGCAGCAGGGTGCCGGTGCCCATGGAGGGGCCGACCCCGTGGACCTGTTCGTCGGGAAACCAATAGTCCAGCAGGCGCAGCAGGTCATCGGCCAGCGCCG
Organism: Arthrobacter sp. AG1021; assembly: GCF_003633665.1. Lineage (NCBI taxonomy): Bacteria > Bacillati > Actinomycetota > Actinomycetes > Micrococcales > Micrococcaceae > Arthrobacter > Arthrobacter sp. AG1021. The sequence goes on from NZ_RBLB01000006.1 coordinate 396,875, forward strand.
GCCACAGGTAGTCCTCCGGCACCGGGCGCCCGGTGGAATGGCCGTGGCCGCGGGCGTCGTAGCGCAGCAGCCGCGTGCCGGACAGGGCCCGGCCCAAATCCAGGTTCAGCAGCCGGTCATGGGAGCGGCTGGAGGTCAGGCCGTGCAGCTGCACCACAGGGTGGCCGGCCTCGTCGCTGAACGCCCAGGCGATCCGCGCATTCGGCACGTGGAATTCATGCATCCGCGGCTCCGCTCTGTTCCGGTGGCTTTGCGAATATGATACGTGGTATGCGACTGACCCACATCCAGTATCTGCGCCTGCCGTTCGGCCCGCTGCTCAGCTACGACCTGGACGTGGGCGCGGTGGGGGACCGGCTGCCGGTGTCTTTCGACCAGGCCCGGCACGTGGGGGAAGGCGACCGGCCGGGCTCGTGGATGGCGCTGTCCTTCCGGCTGCCCGGACCCGTGCCGCGCGGCGAGCTCGCGGCCGCCTGGGAGCATGTCGTGGCCCGGCACGGGACGCTGCGCACGGTCTTCACCCCCGGGCCCGGCGGAGACGCCGATCCCGCCGGCGCGCAGCTGCACCAGGTGCGGTTCGGGCCCGGCGCGTGGATCGAGCACCGGGTGGAGCCCGGCGAAACCATGCATGCAGCGGTGCAGCGGGTGCTGGATGCCAGCTGCGCGCCCTTCGAGCGGCCCGCGCACCGGTTGTGCCTGATCGAGACCGCGGACGGCCCGGCGCTGGTGATCGGATCGGACCACTCCCACGTGGACATGTGGTCCATGCTCGTGCTCGCACGGGACCTGGTCGCCGCGCTGGAAGCCATCGGCGCGGGGGCGGAGCCCGGGGTGGAACCGGCCCCGGATTTCACCGACCACACCCGGTCCCTGGCGCGGCAGGCCCCCGCCCCGGACGGGGTGCGCCGGCGCTGGGCGCAGCTGATCGAGGCCGGCGGCGGGGCCATGCCGCGCTTCGGGCTGCCGCTGGGGGATCCGAGTCCGCAGCCCGAACGCGTGGAGGTGCGCGACGTGCTCGGCACCGCGGCCCTGGCCGACTTCTCCGCGCAGGCCAAGGAAGCCGGGGTGTCAACGCTGGCGCTCAGCGTGGCGATGATGACCGAGACCACCGCCGCGCTGGCCGGGGAACCGCTGCGCGCGGTGTTCCCGGTGCACAGCCGCACCGAGCCGCGCTGGTTCGATGCGGTGGGCTGGTTCATCACCAACTCGGTGCTTGAATCCGCGGACCCGGACCCGCGCGCCTGCGCCGCGGCGGTGAAGGAGGCCATCGCGCTGGGCTCCTGGCCGCTGGCGCCGCTGATGGAACCCTTCGGCGGGATGCCGCAGGCGCCGGGCATGTTCGCGGTGTCCTGGCTGGACCTGCGCAGGCTGCCGGTGCAGCTGCCGGCCACCGTGCTGGAGCCGCAGTATGTCAGCGCCGCGATCCGCACCGACTCGGTGATGCTTTGGTTCATCCTGGACGAGGCCGGGGTGCACCTGCGCTGCCGCTACCCGGATACCGGCCAGGCCCGGAGGAACGTGGGCGCTTGGCTGGACGACCTGGTCGCGCGCATGCGCCGCCGAGCCGCAAAGCCGGGCGCAGCACCGCCAATCATCAACGATTGAGGATGCGCCCGGGCGCCCGGCGGGGCAGACTGGGGGCAATGATGCCGGACCGCGGGTCCGGCGCGCCGCCTGAAAGGACCGCTCCCATGAGCCCACGCCGTGAGGAACTGCTCGCTTCCTACCTTTACGCTTTCCCGCTGGTCTTCAACCTGGAGCAGGTGGCCCGCTATGTGGCCACCGGCGTCGGCAAGAATCCCGCCGCGCCGTGGAACACCTTCAGCCACGCCCGGTCGCTGGCCGGTCCCGAGGACACCTTCGTGACCATCAACAACGACACGATCTACTCCATGGCGCAGCTGGACCTGGGCGTCGGACCGATCCTGCTTGAGGTGCCGGAGGCCGCCGGCCGCTACTACGTGCTGCAGTTCGTCAGCGCCTGGACTGACAACTTCGCGTATGTCGGGCACCGCGCCACCGGAACCGGCGCCGGGCGCTACCTGCTGGTGCCCCCGGGCTGGGAGGGCCAGGCCCCGGACGACGCGGTGGTGGTGCGGGTGCCCACGCGCGTCGCCAGCATCGTCGGACGCTGGGCGGTGGACAACGAGGCGGATCTTCCCGCAGCGCATGCGCTGCAGAATGCCACGACGCTTACGCCGCTGGATGCCGCCGCGGTGCCGGCCGGGCTGCCCCCGGTCCCCGAGACCGGTGCGCCGGCGCTGGACTTCTGGGCGAAGTTCCGCGCCTGGAGCCGGGAGTTCGCCCCGGCGCCGCGCGATGGGCAGCTGCAGCGCGGCGCCCTGCAGCTGGCCGAGGCCGGGGAGGAGCAGCTGGAGCAGGCCTTCGCCGCCGGCCGTGCCGCGCTGGATGAGCTGCTGGCCTCCGGGGGCGGAAACGCGGTGGTCAACGGCTGGAACCTGGCCTACCATTCCTTCGACTATAACCTTGACTACTTCGAAGTCGGTTCGCTGGACGAGGACCGCTACAAGATCGCCGATCCGCAGCGCCGCATCGCCCAGCGCGCGGGAGCCGCGTTGGGCGGGCTGTGGGGCAACCAGGCCTTCGAGGCCGCCTACACGGCCACCTACGTGGACCAGGACGAGCAGCCGCTCACAGGTGCGCACAGCTACCGGCTGCACCTGGACCCGACCCCGCCGGTGGGCGCCTTCTGGTCGCTGACCATGTACGACGTGCCCAACTACTTCCTGGTGGAAAACCCCATCGACCGCTACTCGCTGGGCGACCGCACCGAAGGGCTGCAATTCGAGCCGGACGGGTCGCTGGTCATCCACCTCTCCCACCGGGAGCCGGCCGATGCGAGGGATCGCGCCAACTGGCTGCCGACGCCGGCCGGCGCCTTCCGACCGGTGTTGCGCATGTACGAGCCGGATCCGCGGATCCTGAAGCAGGACTACGTGTTCCCGGCGATCACCCGGATCGGCTAGGAGCGCATCCCGGATGCCCGCCGGGGGCTCGCCTCCTTGGCGCCCCCGGCTTAAACTGGCACCCATGAGCGAGAATGCACACCCTGCAGGGGACGCGCAGCCCGGCAACGGCGACCGGTGCCGGGTCGCGGCCGGAACCCACAAGGGAAAAAGCGGAACCGTGGAGGACCTGAACACCAGCAAGACCGGTGCGCTCACCCTCACGGTGCGCCAGGAGGACGGCACGCGCTTCAAGACGCTGGCCCGGAATGTCGTAGTCGAAAGGCGGCACCCTGCCGACGGCTGAGGAACGCGCCGCCCACCTCGCCCGGCAGCACGCATCCGGGCGGCTGGAGGAGCTCTCCGCCGCGCCGCTGTGGCACCGGCGCTAGCGGCCGCGAAAAGGCTCTGTTGCGCGGGGCGTGCGCGTCGTAGGTTGGGCTCATGAGCCCCGACGCAGCGGCAGAATCGACCAGGCACCGGCCCCGGACCCCGGGTGCGGGCGGCGCGCTGGAGCACCTCGCCCCGGGATACTTCGCGCTGGTCATGGGCACCGGCATCGTCTCGATCGGCCTGCACGAGGTCGGGGCCCGGGTGCCGTCGCTGGTGCTGCTGGTGATCGCCGCGGCATCCTACGCGGTGCTCTGGGTGCTGTACATCTGGCGGGCGGCGGCCTGCCGCACGGCCATGCTGCACGATCTGCGCAGCCCCGAAGCGGCCTTCGCCTACTTCACCGTGGTGGCGGGCACCGATGTGCTGGCGGTGCGGCTGGCCGCCGAGGGGCTGCTGCGGGTCGCCGCTCCGCTGGTGCTCTTCGCCGCGGCGCTGTGGTTCGTGTTCGGCTACGTGCTGCCCTGGCAGGTGCTGATGACCCGCGACGGCGAGCCGATCCTGGCGCGCACCAACGGCACCTGGTTCATCTGGGCAGTGGCCAGCCAGTCGCTGGCGATCGGCCTGAGCGTGGTCGAACCGGCCGCCGGGGTGCCCGGGGACGTCGTCGGGCTGCTGGCGGTGCTGTCCTGGTCGGTGGGCGTGGCGCTGTACGCGGGGATCGCGGTGCTGGTGCTGCTGCGCATTGTGCACTTCGGCATCACCCCGCAGCAGTTCGAGCCGCCCTACTGGGTGGCCATGGGCGCGATGGCGATCGCGGTGGTGGCCGGCACCAAGATCGTGCAGATGGACTCCACCCCGATGATCGACGCGACCCGGGTGCTGATCGCCTCCACCGTGGCGGTGTTCTGGAGCTTCTGCCTGTGGCTGATCCCGATGCTGATCGGCGCCGGGGTCTGGCGCCACCTGGTGCGCAAGGTGCCGCTGGGCTACACGCCGGCGCTGTGGTCCATCGTGTTCCCGGTGGGAATGTTCGCGGTGGCCTCGCTGAACCTTGGCCGCGTGGACCAGCTGCCAATGGTGGAGGCGATCGGGCACGGCGCGCTGGCGGTCGCGGTGATCGTCTGGGCGCTGGTGTTCACCGCGATGCTCCGCCACCTGCTGCTGGTATGGATCCGCGGGAGCCGGCGCGCCGCCTAGCCTCGTGCCGTCAAGCCTCGCGGCGTCAGGCTTGGTCTGCGGTGAGCGCACCGGCCGCGTAGGCCGCCTGCCCGACGTGGGCGATGGCGTCGTCCACGATGGACACCAGCCGCACCCCGCGGGTGACCTCCGGAGTCCAGCGCCGGTCCACGATCTCGTCGAGCTCCTCGGCGCCCAAGTGCTCCGCGTAGTCGCCCAGCGCGGTCAGCGAGGCGTCCACGTATTCCAGCAGCAGCTCCTGGTCATCCACCCGGATGGCCTGCGCCTGGGCGGGGGTGTGGCCGTAGCCCATGCCGTCGCCGGCCTCGCCGAGGTTGAAGCGGTCGCGGTAGCGGTGCCACAGCTGCTCCTTGCCCGACAGCGCCGCCAGCTGGATGTCCACCTCGCGCCCGGTGTGCCACAGCAGCCAGGCCACCGAGTTGGGGTGGCCGCCGGGATGCGCGTTCAGCTGCTCGACGCTCAGCGCCGGCAGGCTGCGGGCGGCGTCGATGGGACGGTGGGCCATGCCGGTGAGGATCTCGTTGATGTTCATGCTCGCCATTCTGCTTGATGCACCCGCCCCCGTGCCAGCCCCCGGGGCAAGTCACCACCGGATGCCGGACACCGAGTCGAGCGGGGCCCGGTGCTCAGCTTCCGCCAGGACCAGGTCGTCGGCCTGGTGCACGGCGGCCGGGAAATCGAGCCCGGTGCGCTCCTCCAGCTCGGCGACGGAGATCTGGTAGACCCGGAATTCGTCCAGCGCCATGAATACGCGCAGCCGGTCCAGGTCCTGGGTGAGCATGAAGGCCCTGGCCTTGAGCTGCCCCTCGTGCTCGAAGAGGATCAGCTTCCAGTACTCGGTGGGGATCTGGTAGCCGCGGTAGCGCTGGCCGGTGGCGGCGAAGACCGGGCCGCCGAATACGCTGCAGCGCAGCTTGTCCAGCTCGACGTCCTCGTAGAGCGCGTTCTCCAACCGGCCCCAGAGCCCTGCCTGCCGCGACTGGTTGAAGTCGTCCATCTGCGGGGTGATGTTCGTGAAGTAGAAGGAGTCCTTGTTGGCCTGGGTCGCTTCGCGCTTCGTGCCCCAGGTGAGGTCGGCGCGCCGGGCGAGGTGGCCGCGGTCCAGGTGGTTGTCCGTATACAGGTCGTTGCCGGCCTGGAACTCCTCGGGGACCCGTGGGTCCTTGGCGAAGCTGATCCCGGTGCGCGAGAGCAGCTTGATCTTGGTGCCGTCGATATTCCACGCGACCCAGCGGGCAAGTTTCTGCGTGCCGCTCAGCGTCAGCGAGAAGTGCGTGTAATTGATGACCGGAGACCCGTTGACCTCGACGGAATCAGCGGGGATCTCGGGTTTCGTTGTCGGGTAGTCGATGCGCGTGGCGAGGAACGTGCGGCTGAATCCCGAGCGCGAAGCAACGGCGCTTGCGCGGGTCTGGGTGGCATCCATGGTCTCCTCCTGCACGGGGTATCAGGTGCTGTTGCAGCACGTGGTAGCTACAGGTTAAACCCGCATCGCCAATGACTCCAGAGGGTCATTTAACCCGTTCCTGGCCTGTGGTGATGCGGGGAAATGGCGCAGGGATTCCGCGCTTGCGAGCCGGGGTGCCGTCGGTTGGTATACCCGGTCGCAGCGGGGGATCTCGCGGCCGGCCGCCGGCCGGTCCGGGGGAACGGGAAAACCCGCCGCGGCATCTGCCGCGACGGGTTCTCGCGTGCTGCTCCGGGTGCCGGGCCTAGAGGGAAACGGTGGCTTCCCAGGCCGAGTGCATGGCGCCATGGATGTAGTTCACGGCGCCTGCATCGCCGACCACGTCGACGCTGAAACCAGCGCCGCGCAGCTCGTCAGCGACCGGTGCGGCAGAGGTGGTGCCGTCCGCGTAGACCACCATGTCGGCCGGGGCGCTGAAGGCCTCGCCCGCGACGGTGAACTCAACGGTCTTCTCGGTGATGCGGTCCACGGTGGCGTTGCGGTGGATCTTCACGCCGTGGGCCAGATTGTCCTTGACTGCGGTCCAGCGGCGAGGCATGGCCAGCGGCAGGCCCAGCGCCTGCTTCTCATGGACCAAGGTGACCTTGCGGCCGCGCTCGGCGAGGAACTCTGCGAGCTCCAGGCCCACCAGCGAACCGCCGATGACCACAACGTTCTTGCCCATCGGCAGCCAGAACTTGGTGAACTGGCGGACGAACTCAGGGGACTTGGTCAAACCCGACAGGCGGCCCATCTTGCCCATGGTGCTCAGCACCAGGCCGGCTTCGGCGGCGGTGGCGGTGCCCAGCATCATGGCGCGCAGGGTGTCGCCGGTCTGCACGTTCGGCAGGTCGCCGCCTGGCATGTCGGGCTTCGGGCGCACCGCGCCGGTGGCGACGATGACGTGGTCCGGGTTCAGCGCGCGGATGGTTTCCAGGGTGGCGGGGGTGTTCAGCTTGATGGCAACATGCAGGCGCTTGAGCTCGGACTTCAGCCAGCGCAGCAGGCGCTCGTTGTCCGGTGTGGTCATGGTGGAGAACCACATGGTGCCGCCCAGGCGGTCGGCCTTGTCGATCAGGGTGACGCGGTGGCCGCGTTCGGTCAGCACGCGGGCCGACTCCATGCCCGATGGGCCCGAGCCGACAACCACGATGTGCTTGGCGGCGCTGGCCGGCTTCAACGGCAGCAGCTTCTCGTTGCCCAGCGCAGGGTTCACTGCGCAGAACGGGGTGTCGTCGAAGAAGTTCTCTCCCACGCACAGGTAGCAGTTGATGCACGGGCGGACCTGGTCGAACTTGCCTTCGCGCAGCTTGTTCGGCAGTTCCGGGTCGGCCAGCAGCTGGCGGCCCATGGCGGCGAAGTCGACCTTGTTGGAGGCGATGGCCTGCTCGGAGATCTCCGGAAGCATGCGGCCCACGGCGATGACAGGGATGGACACATGCTTCTTGATTTCGGCGGCGTTTTCCAGGTAGGCGCCGACCTTGTTCGGCAGCGGGCCGTCGGTGAAGTTGTCGAACGGGTTGCGACCCCAGCCGGTGACGTGGATGGCGTCCGCGCCAGCTGCTTCGAACATCTTGGAGGCTTCGATGGACTCCGGAAGGCTCAGCGCGCCGTCCTGCCCGTATTCCTCGCCGGCCACGCGGACCAGGATGGCGATCTTGTCGCCCACGCGTTCCTTGACCGCGGCGATGACCTCGCAGGCCAAGCGGGCGCGGTTCTCCAGCGGGCCGCCGTATTCGTCGGTGCGCTTGTTATCGCGCTGGTTCAGGAAAACGCCCAGGATGTAGCCGTGGGCCACGTGGATCTCGATGGCGTCGGCCCCGCCCTTGGCGACGCGCTCGGCGGCGTCGGCCCAGGAGGTGATCAGCCAGTCGATATCTTCCTTGGTCATCTCGTGGTAGCTGATCTGCTTGCCCGCGGTGGCCGCGCCCATCTTGGCGAGCTCCTCCGGGGTACAGTCGGCCAGCGCGTCCATGGAGTAGCGGTAGTCCGGCTCGTTCGGGGCGAAGACCGGGCGGTCGTTGGCGGTGTCCACGCGCGCGACCTTGCCGTGGTGGGTGGACTGGATGCACAGCTTGGAGCCGGCTGCGTGGATCGCGTCGGCCAGCGCCTTGATGCCCGGGATGTACTTGTCATCCGAGAGGCCTGGCTCCTTCATCGACGCGGCGCCGTAAGGGAAGGCGATAGCGCAGGCACCGGTGATGATCAGGCCCGCGCCGCCAGCGGCGCGGGATGCGTAGTGATCGATTTCGGACTGTTCGATCTCGCCGCCCTCGGACACGTTCATGTCCATGGCTGGCAAAACAATCCGGTTCGGGGTAGTCATCGGACCGATGCGGCCCTCTGACATCAGGTGTGGAAATGTCTTGGTGCTCATGCAAGTATCGTACGACTGAATTAATCATGAAAAAGCATGTCAGAAGCCGAAAAATGACCCCAAAAACACGGATTAAATTCAGCGCTTTATGCTTGGATCCAAGTCAGCCGATGGTTCGCGCGGATTCAGGGAAATAAGCAGGGTGCATTTCGTCCTGCAGAACTACCGTTTTACCTTTGACTAAGTCAACGAAATTTAGGGGAATTTCTTTGTTTTCCATTGACTAAGGCCACATTCTTCAGAATTTCCTGTCCCTTGCCGAATGATCCCCAGACGTTTTGGGTCTCCGGTCGCGGGACCGCCAACCGCCGAAAAATTTCGTTCAGATTTCTCTCGCCGCCCGGTGCCGGGCAGATAGGGTATACCCATGTTTTTGGAGAACATCGTTTTCGACGCCGCCGACCCCAGGGCCGCAGGCCTGTACTGGCAGGACTTGTTGGGATGCGAGCAGCTCACCGACACCGAGGAAGGCTTCGAGACCAGGTGGGCGGTCCCCGGCGGTCCGGTGTTCGATTTGTGTTTCCCGCGCGTGGAGCCGGTCCGGCGCTCGCGCCAGCGTGTGGTCCTTGGCCTGGTGGCTGCAGGTCTGCCGGATTCCGGTGATGCTGCGGAAGGCACCGTGCACAGTGATCCGGAAGGCAACACGTTCACCCTCGCTGGAGGGTCCCCGAGGCAAATCCAGGAAGCGCCGCTGCAGCTGCGGACTATCAGGCTGGAATCGAGCGATCCGGGGCGCGACACTCAATTCTGGGCGGGCCTGTCCGGGTGGCAGATCGACCAGCCCGGCAAGTTGACGGCGCTGCGCCATCCCACCGGCCAAGGCCCGCGACTGGAATTCGTTGCCGAATCCGAGGCCAAGGGCAAGGGTGAGAAGAACCCTGTGCACCTCGATCTTCGGCTGGAATCCGGTGATGACCCTCTGGTTGTTGCGGAACGGATCGCCGCGGCCGGCGGCCGCGAACTGCCTTCGCAGTGGGGCTCGCTGCCGTGGCGCATTTACCAAGATCCCTCGGGCAACGAGTTCTGCGTGCTACCGGCTCCCGGCGCTGCGCAGGAAGAAAGTGATTGACGCCCCACGCGGACGGCAACCCGGGTATTGCTCCGGTTAGCCATGCTGGCTAGTGTCTTCCCCAAGGCCGGTGCCGTGCTTGGCATGTGAACAGACGGTCCGTAAACCAGTTTCACGAGCGGGGGAGCGATGGGCATCGACGGGGTTCGTCTGGGACCGGGGCATGGCACGCACGTCGGCCCATTGGCGCGGGTGTTCCTGGCCTTGCTGCTGGCGGTTTCGCTGATCCACCTGGTGTCGCAGCTGCTCGCCTCGGGGCAGCTGCTCGGTGAGGTCACTCAGGTTCTGCTGATGCCGATGCTCGGCGGGTACGTTCTCGGCTGCACGCCGGCTCCTCGGAGCAGCCTGGTCAGGCTGGCGCTGGTCGCGGTGATCTTCTCCTGGCTTGGGGATTCGATCCCTCGGGTGCTTCATGGAGATCCGGGATTCCTGAGCATGGTCGGATCCTTCCTGATGGCGCAGGTTTTCTATATCGTGCTCCTGCGCCGGTGGTGGCGCAGCTCGGTGCTCCGCCGCCCGGTCTGGCTGCTGCCGTATCTGCTGGTGCTCGCTGGGCTGGTGGTGCTGTGCGCCCCGTCGGCCGACGCGCTGCTGGTGCCGGTAATCGTCTACGGGCTGGCGCTGGTGACGATGGCGGTGCTCTCGACCGGGACCGGGTTGAAGGGCGGCCTGGGCGGGGCAATTTTCTTCTTCTCCGACTCGCTGATCGCGTTGCGCTCGTTCACCGACATCGATGTTCCGGCCCAGGACTTCTGGATCATGCTCACCTACATTCTTGGACAGTTTCTGCTGGTGAGCGCTATTTTGGACAAGGACAACGCGGCCATCGGAGCCGCGAGGCAACAAGCCGCCGGACGATGATCCGTTCGAGGCCCGCGCCGAGATGACGCCCCAGCCTCGAAGGAATGGCCCCTGAGCATGAACCAGCACCACATTGACGGCGTGCAGAAAGTTGCCGGCCACGGGATCCCGTTGGTGCTGGTTCACGGGCACGGGGTCGACCACCGGATTCTCCTGGCGCTGGACGAGGTGCTGGCGGCGACCGGCATATTCCAGCGGATCTACGTTGACCTTCCCGGCATGGGAGGCACTGCTGCGCTGGATGGCGCCGCCGGCCTGCCGGAGATCGCCGATTGGCTTCAGCAGCTGATCCGTCGGCAGTGCGGGGACCGGCCATTCGCGATGATCGGCAACTCGCTCGGGTCGCTGCTGGCCCAGGAGATGGGCGACCGCTTCGGCGCCCAGGTGATGGGCATCGCCATGCTGGCGCCCTTGGTGTATCTGGCGCATTCGCAGCGGACCGTGCCTCCGCGGGAAATCCTGCTGCAGGATCCCGAGCTGCTGGCTGGGCTGCCGGCGCAGGATGCCGACCATTACAAACAGATGTCGGTGCTCCAGACCGTGGAGAACTGGCAACGCTTCCGCACCCATGCACTGCCCGGGATCCGCGCGGTGAACCTGCGTTCGCTGGCCAAGCTGTCCAAGCGCTACTTCCTGGACGAGCTGCCGGTCGAGCGCACCGGACAGCTGCGCTGCCCGGTGCTGATGCTGTGCGGGAAACATGACCACGTCACCGGTTTCGCCGATCCGCGCAGGCTCGCGGCGAGGTATCCATCGGCCGAAATCGTTGTTGTTCCTGCGGCGGGGCACAACGTGCACCTTGACCAACCAGATATTGTGGCAGAGGAAATTACCGGCTGGGCCAAGGCGGTTTCTGCCTTCGCTGTGTCGTGAGTTGTGACAGTCCGAGATCCCCGGGCCCGCTTTTACGGCGCAGATGAGTCGTTACTTGTTACCTATCCGTGCTTCTCTGTGGCATCTCACAAGGAGAAAATAACGAGACAACACGCGGAGTATTCCGCAGCTGGGAGGAGTGGCAATGTCTGAGATGCTCGTTCTTCGCAATTGGACCAGCGTGGAGGAAGTCCCTGAACTCCTGGATGTTTGGCGCAACTCGGTGGAGGGAGGACGCGACTTCCTCTCGGCCGCCGATGTGGACGCCGTCGCCAACGCCCTCGAAGCGGTCTACTCCCAGCGCGTCTCGGTGAGGATCGCCCAGCTGGGCCAGGAGATCGTCGGCTTCGCCGCCTGGAGCCAAACGCAGATCGAGCTCTTATGGGTGCGCCACCACGACCGCCACCACGGTGTGGGCAGCGCGCTGCTGAAGGACATCCTCACGCTGTGCCCGGCGACCTGCATCCAGATCAATGGGCAGAACGCGAGCACCCTGTCGTTTTTCCTCGACCACGGTTTCGAGGTTGAAAAGGAAGCCGAGCACACCGACCCGCTGGCCCGGATCCAGCTGCGCCATGTCCAGCTTTCCGCCCCGGACGTGTCACGATAGATCCATGAGCGAAAACACCCGTGAACTGCGTGAAGTCAAAGTCGAACGAGTCGAATCCAGGAAGTACCGGGCGACCAGCGCCGAGAGCGGCGCCAGTTTGGAGTTCGGCCAGGGCGAGGGGCTGCTGACCCCGGTGGAGCTGCTGCTGGCGGCCATCGCCGGCTGCTCGGCCATCGACGTCGACGTGGCCACCACCCGGCGCAGCGAACCGGAGAAGTTCGAGGTCGCCGCCAGCGGCTACAAGCTGAACGAGGACGGCGCCGGGCGCATGGACGACATCACGATGTCTTTCGACCTGAAGTTCCCCGACACCGACGAGGGCCGCAAGGCCGCCGGCATGGTCGAGCGCATCGTGAAGCTCTCCCATGACAAGTACTGCACGGTCTCGCGCACCGTTGAGCTGGGGGCCAAGGTCGCCAGCGAGATCGTCGACTAGCGGACATCCAACCGCGGCGGGAAGCCGGCAGGGAGCCGGCGCGTCACTACGCCGCATCACAACATAGCCAACATGCAACTGCCCGGTGCAGCGGCTCTGGATGCGGATTCGGGAAGACCGGATCCGCACGAGCGCTGCCCGGGCAGTTGCGCGTGCGCGGCCGCGCCGGGGACCAGCCCCAGGTTGCGGATGGCGCAAGCCTAACGCTGGGCCAGGACCTGGAAGGTGATGGTTCCCTCGGCATCCACGTTCGCGTCGAGCACCTTGTCATCCAGGGCGTCGGTGACCAGCTCGTCGAGGAAGACGGGGCTGCCCTCGCCCTGGATCACCTGGTCCGCCGGCTGCGGGCCGTCGACGACCCGCACGGCGAAACGCTCGGTCTGCTGGCCGTCGGTCTCCTCGGCGGGCTGGATGCGGAGCCCCGCCTCGGTGTCCTCCGTCTGGTTGGTGACCAGCGAGGTCACGATCGCATCGGCCTGATCGGTCAGTGTCAGCACTGTGTTCTCCTTCCGGTTGCGGTGCCGCCCGGTTCCGGGCGCCTTCACGCCACGCTTCCCTACGAGCCGGGGCGCGGGCAAATGAATTCATGGATCTTTGAGGATTTACCCATCCGGCACCTTGGAACGACGCGCCCAGGACCCCCGGACCGCCGCCGCCGCGCGCAAAGATGACGCGCCCGCGGCGCACAGTTGGCATTTGTGGTGCAGCTCATGCCTATAATCGCTTCAACTCCGCGGGAGCCTGAACCGACCAGGCTGAGAGGGCACCGAGCCGACCGCTACACCTGATGCGGGTCATGCCGCCGTAGGAAGGAAGTGCCTTCGTTGCACGTTGCCATCATCGGGGCCGGGATCATCGGCCTGTCCACCGCCTTCGAACTGCGTTGGCGCGGCTGCGAAGTCACCGTCATCGACCCGGACTCCGGGCAGGGGGCAAGCCGCGCCGCCGCCGGCATGCTCGCCCCGGCCGCCGAAACCACCTGGGGCCACGGAATCCTGCATGAACTGCTCGGCGCCTCGAACCAGGCCTACCCGGATTTCGTGCAGCGCATCGAGCAGGCCACCGGACGGCGCCCGGACTACCTGGAGAATGCGACCCTGGTGGTCGCCGCCGAACCGGCCGACCGCGACGCCCTGCACGAGCTGGTGCAGCTGCAGACGTCCCTGGGCTTCAGCGCGCAGACCCTGCTGCCCAGCGCCGCCCGCCGGCTGGAACCGGCGCTGGCCAGCAACATCGCCGGCGCGGTGCGCTGCGCCGGGGACCACCAGATCGACCCGCGCTCCGTGGTGGCGATCCTGGCCGGGCACCTGGACGCCCAGCTGGTCCGCGAACCGGCCGTCGAGCTGCTGCAGCGTGCCGGGACCACCCACGCGGTGCGCACCGGCAGCGGCCGGATCATCGAGGCGGACCAGGTGGTGCTCGCCGCGGGCCTGGGCACCGTAGCCGGGACGCCGGAACTTCCGCTGCGCCCGGTCTACGGGGACATCTTCCGGCTGCAGGGCCCTGCGGGCCCGCGGCTGCTCACGCACACGGTGCGCGGGATCGTGCATCGCGACCCGGTCTACCTGGTGCCGCGCGCGGACGGCTCGCTGGTGCTGGGCGCCAGCAGCCGCGAGGACGGCAACGAGGCGGTCAACATCGGGCAGATGCACAAGCTGCTGGACAACGCCCGCCGCCTGGTGCCCGGGATCGTCGACTGCTCGCTGAACGAGGTCATCGCCCGCGCCAGGCCCGGCACTCCCGACGACCGGCCGCTGATCGGGCGGCTGGATGACGGAATGGTGCTCTCCACCGGCTATTCCCGCCACGGGGTGCTGCTCACCCCGTTCGGCTCCTCGCTGACCGCGGACCTGGTCCTGGGCCAGCCGCCGCACGCGGAGCACGCCCGGGCCGTGGACCCCGCGCGCTTCAGCGGCGGGAGTGCGCCGGACCCGGCAGGACTTTCCCGAGCTGAAACTTCCCGCACCGACCCTTCACGACTTGCACCGACCCGAATGGAGCTGCACCGATGACCATCGACATCACGCTGAACTCAACCCCCACCACGATCCAGCAGGGTTCCACCCTGCGCGATCTGGTCTCCGCGCACCTGGGCCGCGAACTTGACGAACACGGCCAAGCCGCCGACGGCACCAAGCTGGGCCTGGCCGTCGCCGTGAACGGCGCGGTGGTCCCGCGCAGCGCCTGGGCGCAGCGGGAATTGGCCGCCGGCCACACCGTCGAACTCGTCACCGCCGCCCAGGGAGGCTGAACCAGTGCAGAGCAGCACGCAGAACACCACTGAAACCACCACCGCCGCGGACCTCACCGAGCTGGATGCCGTCAACGACGCCTTCGAAGTGGCAGGGCGCAGCTTCGGCTCCCGGCTGATCCTGGGCACCGGCGGGGCCACCTCGCTGAGCACCCTGGAGCAGGCGCTCGCGCTCTCCGGCACCGAATTGACCACGGTGTCCATCCGGCACTACTCGGCCGGCGGCTCGGCCAGCGTGTACGAGCTGCTGCAGCGCCACGGCATCGCCGCGCTGCCGAATACCGCTGGCTGCTTCACCGCCCGCGACGCGATCCTCACCGCCCACCTGGCGCGCGAGGCGCTGGAAACGAACTGGGTGAAGCTGGAGGTGATCGCCGACGAGCACACCCTGCTGCCCGACCCGCTGGAGCTGTTCGCCGCCGCCGAGCAGCTGGTCGCCGACGGCTTCGAGGTCTTCGCCTACACCAACGACGACCCTGCGCTGGCCGCCCGGCTGCAGGACGCCGGGGTCGCGGCGGTCATGCCGGCCGGGGCGCCCATCGGCTCCGGGCTGGGCATCCTGAACCCGCACAACATCGCCACCATCGTCTCCCGCGCCACCGTCCCGGTGATCCTGGATGCCGGGGTGGGTACCGCTTCCGACGCCGCGAAGGCGATGGAGCTGGGCTGCGACGCGGTGCTGCTGGCCAGCGCCGTGACCCGCGCCCACAACGCCCCGCTGATGGCCGCCGCGATGCGCGACGCCGTGCGCGCCGGACGCGCCGCCCGGCTGGCGGGGCGCATCCCGGTGCGCGACACCGCGCTGGCCTCCTCCCCGGGCGAGGGAATGATGCAGGCGCTGATCGGGGACTTCTCGTGAGCGGCCGCGCACCGCTGGTCGCACCGCGCACCGCGCTGGACCCTGCCCAGCTGGCCCGCTATTCCCGGCACCTGACCCTGCCCGGGGTCGGGGAGGAAGGCCAGCGCCGCATCGCCGCCGCGCGCGTGCTGGTCATCGGCGCCGGGGGACTGGGCAGCCCGATCTCCAGCTACCTGATCGCCGCCGGGGTGGGCACGCTGGCGGTCATGGACGACGACACCGTGGAGCTGTCCAACCTGCAGCGCCAGATCATGCACCGCCAGTCGGACGTCGGGGCGCGCAAGGTCGACTCGGTGCCCCGGCTGGCGGCGCAGCTGAACGACCAGGTCCAGGTGGTTCCCCTGGGGCAGCGGCTGACCCCGGACAACGCGCTGGAGCTGTTCGCCGGCTACGACCTGGTGATCGACGGCAGCGACAACTTCGCCACCCGCTACCTGTCAAACGACGCCGCCGAGCTGACCGGAACCCCGCTGGTGTGGGGCACGCTGTTCCAGTTCTCCGGCCAGGTCTCGGTGTTCGACCCGCGCACCGGGCCGATGCTGCGCGACCTGTTCCCGGAGATCCCGGACGCGGACTCGGTACCCAGCTGCGCCGAGGGCGGCGTGTTCGGCGCGCTGTGCGGGGTGGTCGGCTCGATCATGGCCGTCGAGGCGCTGAAGCTGATCACCGGAACCGGTGAAACCCTCTCCGGCAAACTCTGGCTCTACGACGCGCTGAGCGCCGGGGTGCGCACCCTGTCCTTCGAACGCGACCCGCAGCGTGCCCGGGTGCGCAAGCTGGGGAACTACGCGCAGGAATCCTGCGCCCTGGCCCCGGCCGTTGGCCAGTTGGGCGCGGCGGAGCTGGAAACCCTGCGAGGCAGCCAAGCGGCGCCGGGCCGGGTGCTGGTCATCGACGTGCGCGAGGACTGGGAACGGCAGATCGCCGCCATCACCGGCAGCGTGCACGTGCCGCTGGATCAGGTGCTCTCCCGCGGCTGGGACGCGATCCCCGCCCAGGGCGCCACCCACGTGGTGCTCGCCTGCAAGAGCGGGGCCCGTTCGCTGCGCGCCGCCCAGGCGCTGGGCCCGCAGCCGGCCGGGGCGCAGGTGCTGAACCTGTCCGGCGGCACCCTGGAGTGGTACCAGCAGGTGCGCGGCGAGGCGCTGGCCTATTGACGACGCGGGCCAGCGGCCGGCTGGGATACTGGATCCATGGACGTATTGGGCGAACTGGCGTTTCGCGAACTCACCGACGCCGACGAGCAGCAGGCCATCGACGCGCACCACGCGCTGCTGGCCGACGACTTTGAATTCCTGCCCTCCTGGACGGAGAAGGGAAACTGGGCGGACTACGTGTACCGGATGAATGCCGGGCGGCGCGGGGAGCACGTTCCCGAGGGCTGGGTCCGCTCGGCCCTGTTCGTCGCGGTGGACCAGGACGGCTGGCTCCTGGGACGGGTGTCGGTGCGCTACGCATTGAACTCCTCCCTGCAGCATCTGGGCGGGCACCTTGGCTACGGGGTGCTGCCCGAGGCGCGCCGGCAGGGAGTCGCCGGGGCGCTGTGCCGTTTCGGGCTGGACGAGCTGAGCGCTGCCGGGGTCCAGAGGGCGCTGATCACCTGCGCCGCCGGCAACGTCGGATCGCGCGCCACCATCCTGCGCTGCGGGGGAGTTCCCGACGCGCAACGCCCTCAAGTCGTTGACGGGGACGGAACCGCCCACCTGCGATTCTGGGTGCCGATCGCCTGAACCCGCGGGTTCACCCGGATGTTGCGTGCTTTTTTCTGTATGTTTTGACACACCTCCCCGGTTGGCTTGCCATGAGAGCGTAGAATAAATAGCTGGGTCGACTTTGGCCCCGACTCCATTGACCCTTAACTCGAGCAGAAGTGAGCCTTCACGCATGTCAGATAACATCACGAGCCGCGAAGAACTGCGCAACGTAGCAATCGTTGCGCACGTCGACCACGGCAAGACCACCATGGTCAACGCAATGCTTCAGCAGACCGGCGCTTTCGACAGCCACGGTGAAACCGAAGACCGCGTGATGGACTCGGGCGAGCTGGAGCGCGAAAAGGGCATCACCATCCTTGCCAAGAACACCACCGTGTTCTACAGCGGCCCGGCCGCCAACGGCAAGCAGATGACCATGAACATCATCGACACCCCGGGCCACGCCGACTTCGGCGGCGAGGTCGAGCGCGGCCTGTCCATGGTCGACGGCGTGGTGCTGCTGGTTGACGCTTCCGAGGGCCCGCTGCCGCAGACCCGCTTCGTGCTGCGCAAGGCCCTGGCCGCGAATCTTCCGGTGATCATCGTGGTCAACAAGACCGACCGCCCGGATGCCCGCATCGACGGCGTCATCTCCGACTCCATGGACCTGCTGCTGGGCCTGGCCTCCGACCTGGCCGACGAAGCACCTGACCTGGACCTGGACGCCATCTTGAATGTCCCAGTCGTCTTCGCCTCGGGCAAGGCCGGCTACGCCTCGATGAACCAGCCAGCCGACGGCTCGCTGCCGGACAACGAGGACCTCGAGCCATTGTTCGAGACCATCATCAAGCACGTTCCTGCCCCGACCTACACCGAGGGTGAAGTGCTGCAGGCCCACGTGACCAACCTGGACGCCTCGCCGTTCCTCGGCCGCCTGGCACTGCTGCGCATCTTCAACGGCACCCTGCGCAAGGGCCAGCAGGTTGCCTGGGCCCGCCAGGACGGCACCCAGAAGCAGGTCAAGATCACCGAGCTGCTGGCCACCAAGGGCCTGACCCGCGTTCCAGCCGAATCGGCCGGCCCGGGCGAGATCGTCGCAGTCGCCGGCATTGAGGACATCATGATCGGCGAGACCCTCACCGATCTGGAGAACCCGAAGCCGCTGCCGCTGATCACCGTCGACCCGCCGGCAATCTCCATGACCATCGGTATCAACACCTCGCCGCTGGCCGGCAAGGTCAAGGGCGCCAAGGTCACAGCTCGCCAGGTCAAGGACCGCCTCGACAAGGAACTGATCGGCAACGTATCGCTGAACATCCTGCCGACCGAGCGTCCGGATGCCTGGGAAGTCCAGGGCCGTGGCGAACTGGCCCTGGCCATCCTCGTGGAGCAGATGCGCCGCGAAGGCTTCGAGCTGACCGTGGGCAAGCCGCAGGTTGTCACCAAGATGATCGACGGCAAGGTCCACGAGCCGATGGAGCACATGACCATCGACGTGCCGGAAGAGTACCTGGGCGCCATCACCCAGCTGATGGCTTCGCGCAAGGGCCGCATGACCAACATGGCCAACCACGGCACCGGCTGGGTCCGCATGGAATTCATGGTTCCAGCCCGCGGCCTGATCGGCTTCCGCACCCGCTTCATGACCGAAACCCGCGGCGCAGGCATCGCCTCCTCCCTGGCCGAAGGCTATGAGCCATGGGCAGGCCCGATCGAGTACCGCATCAACGGCTCGATCGTCGCCGACCGCGCCGGCGTGGTGACTCCGTTCGCCATGATCAACCTGCAGGAGCGCATGAGCTTCTTCGTGAAGCCGACCGAAGAGGTCTACGAGGGCATGATCGTGGGCGAGAACTCGCGCGCCGATGACATGGACGTGAACATCACCAAGGAAAAGAAGCTCACCAACATGCGTGCGGCTTCCTCGGACTCGTTCGAGAACCTGACCCCGCCGCAGACCCTGACCCTGGAAGAGTCGCTCGAATTCGCCCGCGAAGACGAGTGCGTCGAGGTCACCCCGGAGGCCATCCGCATCCGCAAGGTGCTGCTGAACGCGAACGATCGCGCCAAGGCATCCCGTGCCCGCGCTCGCGCCTAGCAAGCGACCTGCCACTGGCGGCAGCCTCGGCGCGCTGTGGCGCGCGGTGGTTGCCGCCCTCGCGGCCGGCTTGTTCGGCACCGGCATCCAGGCCTCGCTGTTCTACGCGGGCGACACCCCGATCATCTGGGGTGTCGGCCTGGCCTGGCTGCTGCTGGGGCTGCTGGTCTACTGGGCCGTCGTGGCCTCGGGCAAGATGTGGGCCGGCGCGGTGGCATTCATCGGCTGCTATGTCACGGTGGGAGTGATCTCCTACGTCGGCAACGACCAGATGCTGCTCAGCGCGGGATACTTCAAGTTCCTGCCGGGCCCGACGCTCGCGTCGCTGCTGTGGATGTACGGCATGGTCATCCCGGCGGTCATCGCCCTGATGAGCGCGCTGCGGGTGCTGCGCAAAGCCAACCGCAAGGCATAGAAAAATGGTGTTCCTCCCCTCGGGAGGAACACCATTTTTCTTTTTGGCGGCTAATCCGCGTCTAATTCTCGGTGCGGCTGTTGCCCGTCAGATCCAGATGATGGGCCAGGAAGAGCGAGGTGGGCACGCCGTCTTCTTCTGGCTCGCGCATCGCATAGTCCTCGATGACCGCGCGCAGCCGGGCCATCATTTCCTTCTGGGACTTCTCGCCGAGCTTCAGCCCCACGCGGACCACCTGCATCTCCTGCGGGGTCAGGCCGTTGATTTCCTGCAGGAACGTATCCACCAGCAGCGGGGCCGCGTCCGGGATGCGGGTGCCCCAGGAAAGCTTGGTGCTGCGGTAGGGGACTTCCTTGGCGCCGCGGTTGCCCTTGCGCGGCTCCTCGGCTTCCAGGAAGCCGTTGCTCACCAGCGTGCGCACATGGTGCAGCGAGGTCGCCGGATTCAGTTCGAGGAGGTCCGCGATTTCCTTGTTGGTCCGCGACTCGTGCAGGCACAGGCGCAGGATCCGCAGTCTCAGCGGGGAACTGAGCGCGCGTGCACGGGCCTGGACAAGCTCATCGGTTGGCATGATGCCAGCATACGCGAAAACCGCTCAGTGATTGGCAGTTTCAAATCACATGTCGCGCAGCGGGCCAAGCCTGCGGCCTACGGTACCCGCGGGGATGCGCCCGGCGCGAGCGACTCGATCAGCCCTGCGGCCCTCGGCGCCCCGCCCAGCCGATGCAGCTGGTCGCCCACGGCGGCGGTCCTGGTCCGGAAGCCTGGTTCGGCGAGAATCGAGCGCACCGCCCTCAGGATCTTCCGCGGCGTGGGAGTTCCGGTGCGCAAGTCGAGACCCAGGCCAGCACAGGCGACGCGGGCTGCGACCTCGGGCTTGTCCAGGGTGCCGCCGGCCACCACCATCGGCACGCCCGCGGCGGCCATCTGCAGCACCCCGCCCCACCCGCCGTTGGTGACGGCGCAGGATGCCAGCGGCAGCAGGTCACCGAACGGCAGGAACTCGTGGACCCGGGCGTTCGGCGGGATCCGCTGCACGCTCCGGCCCGCCGAACTGGCCACCACCAGCAGGTCCTCGTCCCGCAGCGCGTCCAGGGCCGGTTGCAGCAGCTCTTGCGGGTCGGTGTTCAGCGTCCCCTGGGTCACCAGCACCACGGGCCCCTTGAAGGACCGGACTTCCCGCAGCCAGTCCGGCTCGGGGCCGGCGTGAACTATCGGCCGGGCCAGCAGCCCCGCGTAGTGCACGTACCCGGGAAGATCCGGGCGGGGGAACTCGATGCCGGGCGCTCCATGGGCGATCGTCAGCTGCGTGGAGAATCCTGCCTGTCCGAACAGCTGGTGCTCCGGCAGCCCGGCTTGCTTGCGCACTTCGGCCAGGGCGGCGTCCAACGGGCGCATCACCCGGCGGGTGACCCGGCGCAGGAGCGCATCCCTGGCATGGCCAAGGGCTCCGGGCAACGGCTGCAAGCCCATCTCCGACGGCGGCAGGTTCCGGCTGGGCAGCGACAGGGGAAGTACCGAGAGGCTGGCCCACGGCAGGGACTGGAGTTCCGCCAGCATTCCGGCGCCCAGCATCATCTGCTCGCCGACCAGGATGTCGAAGGGGCGCGCGGCGTGGGCCCGTCGCAGATCGTCGAGCTGGCCAGGGGCATTGCCGATGAACACGTGCTCCAGATTGGCGAACACCGCTCTGCGGCCGGTGGATGGCAGCTGGGGAAAGGACGCGGCGAGGTTGCGTTCGTCGTAGTCGGTGGCCGCCTGCCAGGGCAGGATGCGGCAGCCCAGCGCTTCGAAGTCCCGGGCGTAGCGCCGTCCGGTATAGGCGGTGACCCGGTGCCCGCGCAGGAGCAGCGCCTCGGCTACTGCGAGGGTGGGGCGGACATGTCCGGCGAACGGCGAGGACGCCACGAGGATATGCGCCATGCTCTGCTTTCGGCCTCCGGATCCTGGATGGCGGGAAGGAGCTGGAGGCGCTGCGCCGGGCTCCCGCTGGAATCACAGGGTACCGCGGAGCTCGGAGGGTTGCTAGGCTCCGGGAGTCCTGGGCGAGCGGCTGCGCCGCACGGGAGCCGGCGGGATGCGCTTGGCGTGCGTGATGGCTGAACGCCGCACCGCGACCGGGCCGCTGCGGGTCTGCAGGACGATCTGGGTGTCGGAGACCTGCAGGACCGTTCCCAAGGCGTCGGTCAGCGACTCTCCCGCATCGGTCTGCGTTGCGAGCCGGTAGCGCAGCACAATGCGATCGTCGGTGGTCAACTCGTTGAAATTCAGCATTTTGAAGTCACGATCCGTAAAAAGAATTCATCTACCGCGATGCTAGCCGAAATGTGAATCGTCGGTTACGTCACAGGTGAACGAGGGGGTCTTGGTTGTCTTGGCAACAGGACTAGACTGTAGTTTGAGCTTGTCCCGGATTCAATGAGCATCTTGTGATCCAACAGGCTTTTGTTGAAACCACTTTGTGCAAGGAAAGGTCGCAGCTCCCGTGACTTACATCATCGCTCAGCCGTGCGTCGACGTTAAAGACAAGGCGTGCGTCGAAGAATGCCCGGTTGATTGCATTTACGAAGGCGACCGTTCGCTTTACATCCACCCGGACGAATGCGTGGACTGCGGCGCCTGCGAGCCGGTGTGCCCGGTGGAGGCCATCTACTACGAAGACGACGTGCCGGACGAGTGGGCCGACTATTACAAGGCAAACGTCGAATTTTTCGACGAGCTTGGCTCGCCGGGCGGCGCCGCTAAGATTGGAAACACCGGCACCGATCACCCGCTGATCGGCGCCTTGCCACCACAGAACCAAGGCTAGGTTTCGCTTCATGCTTCAGCTCCCCGATTACCCCTGGAACCAGCTCGCGCCATACCGCGAGCTGGCGGCGCAACACCCAGGCGGGGTCGTGGACCTGTCCATCGGCACGCCGATCGACGACACGCCGCAGATCATCCAGGACGCGCTGGCCTCGGCCGCGAATTCCCACGGCTACCCGACGACCCACGGAACCACCGAAGTCCGCCAGGCGATTGTCGACTGGTTCGCCCGCCGCCGCAACGTGACCGGGCTGGGACTGGACGACGTGATGCCCACCGTGGGCTCCAAGGAAATGGTGGCCTGGCTGCCGTTGTTCCTAGGCCTCGGGGCCGGCGACATCGTGGTGCGTCCGAAGATCGCGTACCCGACCTACGACATCGGCGCGCAGCTGGTGGGCGCCACCCCCGTCGCGACCGACGACCTGTCTGAACTGACCGACGAGCAGCTGGCCAAGGTCAAGCTCATCTGGGTGAACTCCCCGGGCAACCCGACCGGCAAGGTCCGCGATGTGCAGGACCTGGCCGACATCGTCCGGCAGGCCCGCGAGCTGGGCGCCGTGGTGGCCTCGGACGAATGCTACGCCGAACTGGGCTGGGACGACGTCCGCGGCCAGGTGCCGAGCATCCTTGACCCTCGCGTCAATGGGGGAAACCTCGATAACCTGTTCGCCCTGTACTCGCTGTCCAAGCAGTCGAATCTTGCCGGCTACCGCGCGGCCTTCATCGCCGGTGCGCCGAATCTCATGCCTGAGCTGGTCAACAGCCGCAAGCATACCGGGATGATCGTCCCGGGCCCGATCCAGCACGCAATGGTCGTCGCCCTGGGCGATGAAGAGCATGTCAGGGTGCAATACGATATCTATCGGGCGCGCCGCGAAGCGCTGGCGCCGGCGCTGCGGAACTTCGGACTGCAGATTGATGATTCGGTCGCCGGCCTGTACCTCTGGTGCACCGAGCAACGGCCAAGCTTCGAAACCATCCAGCGCCTGGCTGAGTTGGGAATTGTCGCAGGTCCCGGTGTTTTCTACGGTACCGCCGGCGAGCAGCACGTACGCATCGCACTGACGGCCAGCGATGAGAGGATCGCCGCTGCCGTTGAGCGCTTGAATTCTTCCGTCAACCGCTGAACATGACACCCTGATTAGCGCCATGGGGACATATCACGGTATGTTCTAGGATGACGACTGACCTTTCGGAACTACACGCTTTCCGGTTAGGAGATGCAATGACAGACACGACGTCTGCACAGCTACAATTCAACGGGTCCAATCTCGAACTGCCGGTTATCCCGGCTACCGAGGGCAACAATGGATTCAACGTAGCACCACTTTTGAAGACCACCGGTAACGTCACTTACGACCCTGGCTTCATGAACACCGCGGCTACCAAGTCCGCAATTACTTACATCGATGGCGATGCCGGCATCCTGCGTTACCGCGGATACCCGATCGAGCAGCTGGCAGAGCACTCCAGCTTCACCGAGGTCTCCTACCTGCTGATCAACGGTGAACTGCCGACCCCTGAGCAGCTGGCGAACTTCGATGGCAGCCTGCGCCGCCACACCCTGCTGCATGAAGAGCTCAAGGGCTTCTTCGGCGGCTTCCCGCGCGATGCACACCCGATGCCGGTGCTGTCCTCGGCCGTTTCGGCCCTGTCGACCTGGTACCAGGATTCGCTGGACCCATCGGACAACGAACAGGTTGAGCGTTCGACCCTGCGCCTGCTGGCCAAGCTGCCGGTGCTGGCGGCCTACGCCCACAAGAAGTCCATCGGTCAGGCTCTGCTGTACCCGGACAACTCGATGAACATGGTCGAGAACTTCCTGCGCCTGTGCTTCGGCACCGCCGCCGAGCCATACGAGCTGGATCCGGAAATGGTCAAGGCACTTGACCTGCTGCTGATCCTGCACGCAGACCACGAGCAGAACTGCTCTACCTCCACCGTTCGCCTGGTCGGCTCCTCGGACGCCAACCTGTTCGCTTCGGTGTCCGCAGGCATCCACGCTCTGTCCGGCCCCGCCCACGGCGGCGCCAACGAGGCAGTGCTGCGCATGCTGCGCGACATCAAGGCCCAGGGCATCGCTCCTGAGACCTTCATGGAGAAGGTCAAGAACAAGGAAGACGGCGTCCGCCTGATGGGCTTCGGCCACCGCGTGTACAAGAACTACGATCCGCGCGCGAAGATCATCAAGCAGACCGCCCACGACCTGCTGGCCAAGCAGGGCAACAACGAGCTGCTCGATATCGCGATGAGCCTTGAAGAGAAGGCACTGAACGACGATTACTTCATCTCGCGCAAGCTCTACCCGAACGTGGACTTCTACACCGGGTTGATCTACACCGCGATGGGCTTCCCGGAGAAGATGTTCACCGTGCTGTTCGCCATCGGCCGCCTGCCGGGCTGGATTGCCCAGTGGCGCGAAATGATCAGCGATCCGGAAACCAAGATCGGCCGTCCGCGCCAGCTGTATATGGGCGAAACCGCCCGCAACTACCCGGGCGTCTAAGACCGCCAGGTAGCCTGTACCCAGCCGTTGGGCCGGGACTCCATCCGCAATGGGGTCCCGGCCCAACGCTGTTTTAACCCCGGAATCAGGCGTATTGTGTCGTTATGGGGATGCTTTCGACACGTCGGCATGTCAGGTGGTTTGGATGTATTTTCGTCGTGGTAATAACTGGTCGCTGAGCATATATACAGATCCTCATCTGCTGATGGCCCTGTATCTGCGGGAGCTGGCAGGCGTGAATCCCGCCGAGGTAGGTCCGAACTGCAGACTCGAACCGGACGTGAAGGAACGCACCGGTTCGCATTCAGAGCATGGGCAGATCAAGCAGGAATGGAGCTCATGGTGGGATTCGCTGACAACTCGCGATACCTCCCCGCAAACTCCGGTCCAGGTTCCTGATAATCTCTTGGAGTGGCTTGAGGTCAACGGGTATCCCGAGCTAGCCCGGCTGGCCCGGCCGCACTACGGCCAGGCAACGTTGTTCGCCCACCAGCATGCCGAAGACTTCGAGCGGCGCAGCCAGGACTACATCCCGGACCGCATGGACGAAATTGAACAGCTGCTGATCGAACGGGGCATCGAGCATGCGCCGGTTGCGGAGGAAAAGCAGATCAACGTGATTGAGGTGCCCCTGAAGGAGCCGAGGGCCTGGCTGACCGGAGGATCCACGATCCTGGCCAGTTCGGCGCTCCTGCGCGACTCAACGGCATTTCAGGGTTTTCTCCAGCCCATGGTCACCATCATCTTTCCGATTTAGCCGAATGCGCTGCAGGAGAAAAGAGGCCGGAGAACCCGCATGGTGGGGTTCTCCGGCCTCGATATTCGGTGCAGCGCCAGCCTAGTTGGCGTGCAGCGCGTCGTTCAGCTCCACAGTCTGGCCTGCGCGCGGCAGGGCCTCGACGGCTCCGGAAATCGAGTTGCGGCGGAAGAGCAGATTCGGCACGCCGGAAAGCTCCAGGGCCTTGACGGTTTTCCCGCCGAGGGCGATACGGGTGCCGGCGGTGACGTACAGGCCGGCCTCCACTACCGAGTCGTCGCCGATGGAAATACCCACGCCTGCATTGGCTCCGAGCAGCACACGTTCGCCGATGACGATGCGCTCCTTGCCGCCGCCGGAGAGTGTGCCCATGATGGACGCGCCGCCGCCCACGTCCGAGCCGTCGCCCACGACGACCGAGGCGGAAATGCGGCCCTCGACCATGGAAGCGCCCAGGGTTCCGGCATTGAAGTTCACGAAGCCCTCGTGCATCACGGTGGTGCCCGCGGCCAGATGCGCGCCGAGGCGGACGCGGTCAGCGTCGGCGATGCGCACACCCGATGGCATGACGTAGTCGACCATGCGTGGGAACTTGTCCACGCCGTACACGTCGACGTTGCCGCGGCTGCGCAGCTTCAGCCGGGTCATTTCGAAGTTCTCGACCTGGCACGGGCCGAAGTTGGTCCACGCCACGTTGGCCAGGTGGCCGAAGATGCCGTCCAGGTTGATGGTGTTCGGCTGCACCAAACGGTGCGAAAGCAGGTGTAGGCGCAGCCACACATCGGCGGTATCCGCCGGGGCGACGTCCAGGTTGATGGTCAGGGACACGACCTTCTGCGTGGTGCCGCGGGCGGCATCGTCGGCCGCGGCGGCGGCCAGTTCGCCGGCGAGCTGTTCTGCTGCTGCGAGTTCACCGAGCGTAGGTGCCGGGTACCACACGTCCAGGACGGTGCCGTCGGCGGCGATGGTGGCAAGGCCGTGGCCTGATGCCAATCGTACGGAGGATTCGCTGGATGAGGTCACAGGTTCTGAAGTCATACACTGATCGTATCGCTGATGGGAAAGGTAACGTTGTTAGATGACAAGCTAGTGAAGCGATGATTGTAGGACCATGAATACCGTGAACGACCTAGACCTGCGGCAGGACGTTGCAGTGCTGACTGAGCAGCTCATGAACATCAATTCGGTCTCCGGCAATGAGCAGGAACTGGCCGACAAGGTGCACGCCGCGCTGCTGGAATTCGACCACCTCCAGGTGCATCGTGATGGGGACTCGATCGTCGCCCGCACCAACCTGGGCCGCGACCGCCGCGTCGTGTTGGCCGGACACCTGGACACCGTGCCCTTGCCACGCACCGACGGAGCCAGGGGCACCGTCCCGGCGCAGGTGATCGACGGGGTGCTCTACGGGCGGGGCGCCACCGACATGAAGGGCGGGGTCGCAGTGCAGCTGGCGCTGGCCGCCGAGCTCACCGAGCCGAAGCACGACATCACCTACATCTTCTACGACCACGAGGAAGTCGCCGCATCCAAGTCCGGCCTGGGACGCCTGGCCCGCAACAGCCCCCAGCTGCTGGCCGCCGACTTTGCGATACTGCTCGAGCCCACCAACGGCACGGTGGAAGGCGGATGCAACGGCACCAGCCGCTTCGTGATCCGCACCCACGGCACCGCCGCGCATTCGGCCCGCGCCTGGATGGGGCACAACGCGATCCACGATGCCTCTCAGGTGCTGCGCCGGCTGGCCGAGTATCAGCCGCAGACCATCAACGTCGAAGGCCTGGAATTCCGCGAGGGCATGAACGCGGTGCGCATCGCCGGGGGAGTGGCCGGCAATGTGATCCCGGACCACTGCGAGGTGGAGGTGAACTACCGCTTCGCCCCGGACAAGACCCTGGAGCAGGCCGAAGCCGTGGTGCTGGAGCTGTTCGACGGCTTCGACATCGAACGCACCGACGGCTCCAACGGCGCCCGCCCAGGCCTGGACCAACAGATCGCCGCCGAGCTGATCTCCATCCTGGGCCAGGAGCCCAAGCCGAAGTACGGCTGGACCGATGTCGCCCGCTTCTCCGCCCTCGGCGTTCCCGCGGTGAACTTCGGCCCCGGGGATGCGCTGCTGGCGCACTCCGATGACGAACACGTGCCGCAGCAGGCGATCCGGGACTGCCTGTCCTCGCTGCGCTCTTGGCTCGGCTAGGCGCGAAGATTAAAGACCTCGGGTCACGTTCCGCAAGGGAACGCGACCCGAGGTTTTTGTGCTGTCGGCGAGGAATCAGAGCTGGCCGCGCGAGCTGAGCCGCGAGGACACCACGGAAGCCAGCTTGGACAGGGCGAAGTTCAGGATGATGAAGATCGCCGCAACGATGACCAGCGACTGGAACATGTTCGAGTTGCCGGTACCCACCAGCTTGCCGTTGAACAGCAGCTCGTTGAAATTGATGATGTAGCCCAGCGCGGAGTCCTTCAGGATCACGATGAACTGGCTGATCAAGGCCGGCAGCATGGCGGTCAACGCCTGCGGGATCTCGATCAGGCGCAAGCTCTGGCTGCGGGTCAGGCCGATGGCGATGCCCGCCTCGCGCTGCCCCCGCGGCAGCCCATGCACGCCCGAGCGGATCAGCTCGGCAATGACGGAACCGTTGTACAGTGTCAGGCCGATGACCACCGCGTAGAACGGCGAATCCTGCGGTTCCACCCAGCCGGAGCGGGCGAGCATGATCCACAGGAACAGCATCATCAGCAGGACCGGGACCGCACGGAAGAACTCGACGACGATCGTGCTGATCCAGTCGATCACCTTGTTGTGGGACAGGCGCCCCATGCCGAAGATGAAGCCGAAGATCAACGAGGTCACGATGGAGATCGCGGCCGCCTGCAGGGTCTTGAGCAGACCCGGCAGGATGAAGTTGCTCCAGACCCCGCCCTTGAGGAAGACATTCCATTTCTCCGGTGCCAGTTGTCCTGCGGAGTTCAGGCCGAGGACCAGATAGACGAGCAACCCCAGCAGGGCGAGCACACCGAGGATGTTGATCAGCAGGATGCGCCGCTTGGCCTTGGGCCCCGGGGCGTCGAAGAGGACCGACTGCTTTGCCGCGCTCATCGTGCCACCGCCAGCTTCTTGGACAGCCAGGTCACCAGTATGCCGATCGGCACCACGATGACCACGAACATGAGGGCGATGGTCAGGAAGATCAGGATGCCCTGATCGGCCCGGTACTCGATCATGGTCTTCATGAGGCCCGAGATCTCGGCCACGGAGCCTGCCAGGGCGACCGTGGTGTTCTTGATCAATGCGATGAGCACGTTGCCCATGGGAACGATGGCCCCGCGGAATGCCTGCGGGAGAATGACCAGCCGCGCGGCCGGCAGGAAGCCCAAGCCGATGGCGCGGGCGGCTTCGGCCTGGCCCAGCGGAACGGTGTTCACGCCCGAGCGGATGGCTTCGCAGAAGAACGCCGCATGGTAGATGGTCAGGCCGATGATGGCGATCTGGAAGAAGTTGAAATTGAAATCATCGGACAGCTGGAGCTGGAAGACGCCGAACAAGACCAGGACGCCGAAGGTCATGATGATGGTCAGCGGGGTGTTTCGGAAGATGTTTACATAGGCGGTGCCGAATGCTCGCAGGCTGGGGATTGGCGAAATTCGCATGATTGCGAGAATCGTGCCCAGGATTGCGCAGGCAATAAACGCCCAGAAGGTGAGCTGCAGGTTGGCCCAGAAGGACTCCATGATGCGCGCACCGTATTCATCCCAAAGACTCAAATAGCCTTGCACGGCTTGTTCTCCTTGGTAGATGGATGAGCTGGTTGCCTGCGGTGCTGCACCCGGGCTTCGCAGTCCGGTGCAGCACCGCAGGTCGGGGGTCTAGCTAAGAAGTTAGCTGCAGGCTTCGAACTTGGTTGGCGGGTTCAGATCCGAGGCCTTGTAGCCGGTGCCCTCGGTGTTCTTGTCCAAGGCCTTCTGCCACTCGCCGGAATCGATCATCTTCTTGATCGCCGTGTTGATGGACTCGCACTTGTCGTTGGTCTTGTTCAGACCCACGCCGTACGGCTCCTCGGAGAATGGGTTGCCGACAACCTTGAACTTGCCCTTGTTGGCGGAGGTCGCTGCCAGGCCGGCGAGAATGATGTCATCGGTGGTGATGGCGTCGATGCTGCCGGTCTCCAGCAGGCCCAAGCAGTCTGCGTAACCCTGCTGCTCAACCAAGCTCACACCGGGTACGTCCTTCTTGACGTTCTCGGCCGAGGTCGAGCCGGTGACCGAGCACAGCTTCTTGCCGTTCAGCGAGTCCTTGCCGGTGATCGAGCTGTCATCGGCGCGGACCAGCAGATCCTGGCCGGCGATGAAGTACGGGCCGGCGAACGCGACGCGTTCCTTGCGCTTGTCGTTGATGGTGTAGGTCGCGAAGATCATGTCGACCTGGTTGGTCTCCAGCAGGGTTTCGCGGTTGGCCGACGGGGCCGAGACGAATTCGATCTTGTCTTCCGAGTAGCCCAGCTCGTTGGCCACGTACTTGGCGACATCGACGTCGAAGCCGGTGTAGGAGCTGCCGTCCTGGAAGCCGAGGCCCGGCTGGTCGAACTTAATGCCGATGCGAACCTTGTCGCCGCCTTCGTCGCCGGCGTTGTCAGAGCCGCCGCAGGCGGTCAGGGTCAGAGCCGCGACGGCCGCCATTGCAGCAATTGCGCCAAAACGATTTTTCCGCATTGTTCCTCCTGGTGAGTGGGTGATGAGAGCTAGTGGTTGGTGATGAGCTTGCCGAGGAAGTCCTTGGCTCGCGCACTCTGGGGATTGGTGAAGAATTCTTCCGGGGTGGCCTGTTCGACGATCTGCCCGTCTGCCATGAAAATCACGCGGTCCGCGGCCTTGCGGGCGAAACCCATCTCGTGGGTCACCACCAGCATGGTCATGCCTTCACGGGCGAGCGAGACCATGGTGTCCAGGACCTCGTTGATCATTTCCGGGTCCAGCGCACTGGTCGGTTCGTCGAACAGCATCACCTTCGGCCGCATGGCCAAGGCGCGCGCGATGGCTACACGCTGTTGCTGGCCGCCGGAGAGCTGAGCCGGCAGCTTGGCTGCCTGGTTGGCGACGCCGACGCGTTCGAGCAGCTGCATGGCCAGCTTGTCCGCCGCGGATTTCTTCATGCCCTTGACCTTGATCGGCCCGAGGGTCACGTTCTCAAGGATGGTCTTGTGCGCGAAGAGGTTGAAGGACTGGAACACCATGCCGACATCGGCCCGCAGCCGGGCCAGCGCCTTGCCTTCTTCGGGAAGCTTCTTCCCGTCGATGGTGATGGTGCCGTCGTCGATCGTCTCCAAACGATTGATGGCGCGGCACAGGGTTGACTTGCCGGAGCCCGAAGGGCCGAGGATCACGACAACCTCGCCCTTCACGACATCCAGGTTGATGTCATTCAAGACGTGCAGCGCACCGAAGTGCTTATTGACCCCAACCAGACGGACAATGGGGCCATCAGAAGAAGCTTGAGCCTGATGATCGCTTTTCATGTTCTCGACATTACTCGATGTGACGCACCCTACGCGACTATTCGTTCAGGTCACACCAAGTTGTTATCAAACTGTTCTTAAATACCGTCCCCAAGGTTGACGTGGAACGCGACACGCAGCAGATAGAGTGAAGCTATGGTTCATAAGCGTAAGAGTGAAGAGAGTGCTCGTGCTGGCGGACGGAGGCACGTCGAGGCGAGCTGGCCTGGCAAGAAGTCCGAAGAGCAGCTTGACCGCTACCTGCTTGAGAGCCCGCAACCGGATGTAACGCATACCGATGTGTGGCGCGTGTTGCGCATCCAGTCCGAGTTCGTTAGCGGTTTCGGCACCCTGTCCAGCACCGGCCCTGCCGTTGCCGTGTTCGGTTCGGCGCGCACGGATCCCGACAGTCCTTACTACAAACAGGCCTACCGCGTGGGGGAGCTGCTGGCGAAGGCCGGCGTCACCACGATTACCGGCGGCGGTCCGGGAACCATGGAAGCCGCGAATATGGGCTCGGCTGACGCCGAAGGCATTTCCATCGGTCTGGGAATCGAACTGCCCTTTGAAACCGGGCTGAACGCTTGGGTAAACAAGGGCATCAACTTCCGCTACTTCTTCGTGCGCAAGACCATGTTCGTCAAGTACTCGCAGGGCTTCATCGTCCTGCCTGGCGGTTTCGGCACCTTGGATGAACTATTCGAGGCCCTCACGCTGGTCCAGACGCAGAAGATCACGAGTTTCCCGATCGTCCTGCTGGGCACCGAGTACTGGGGCGGCCTGGTGCAGTGGCTCAAGGACACGGTGGCCAGGGAGCGCTGCATTTCGGAAACCGACCTCGACCTGTTCACGGTGACCGATGATCCGGACGAGGCGGTGCAGATCGTGCTGAACGCAGGGCGTGCGGCATCCAAGCGCCCGTCAATGGACAGGAGCTAGCTGGATGCCGCTTGTACTGGTTTTCCTTGCGCTGCTAGTCGTCGGCGGGACCGCCCTGTTGCTTTCCGGGCGTCGTCGGGCCGCCGATGCGGGGCGTCATTTCGAAGCGGTTCCCGAACCCATCGTGGGTTTGGCGGAGCCGGAAGCCTCGCTGCCGCCGGTGCTGCTGCCCGAGCATCCGCGGGCCACCGATGTCGACAAGGTGCGCTTCTCGCTGGGTCTTCGCGGCTATCGCTGCGACCAGGTGGACGACACCCTGGATGTCCTCGCGGCGGAAATCACCCGGCTGGAAAATGTGATTCGTGACATCGAGTCACGGCGTGTGATTAGCGACACGGCGGAAAATTCGCAATAATAGGAGACAAGTGGCCCCTAATCAGAGATGAATTACACCTGAAGATGGGCCAGGCATGCGGTTGTGCGGACGGCGAATGAACTTGCCGCCCCGTACCAGCCACGGACGAAGGGAATTGCTTACATGGCTGCGATGAAGCCACGCACCGGTGACGGTCCGATGGAAGTCACCAAGGAGGGGCGAAGCCTGATCCTGCGGCTGCCTATTGACGGCGGTGGACGCCTCGTTGTCGAGCTGAACAACGATGAAGCAACTGAGCTGCGCAACTGCCTGGTTGATGTCACCGAATAGCTAGAGCCGCCGGTTCGCAAGCCGGCCGAAACAAGTAAGGACCGACAATCTGTCGGTCCTTTTTGTGGTTGCGGAAGATTCCTAGCGCACCCGGGCCGCCGGCAGCACCGAAGCGACGAACAGCCCCTGCTCGCTGGGCAGCAAATGGGTCTGGATCTTCGGGTCCTCACGCAGCATACGCAGCGCGTCGCGGGTGGCTACGGTGGACGGGCGGCGCACGGCCGGCTTGGACAGCCGGTGCTCGTCGAACGCGTTGTTGATGATGATGACCCCGCGCGGGCCGACCAGCCGCTTGGCTTCGGCCACGTATTCCAGCAGCAGCTCGGCACCTGCGTCGATCAGCACCAGGTCGTAGGCGTGGTCCGCCAGGCGTGAGAGCACGTTCTCGGCCCGCTCGTTGATGATGCGCGCGTGGGCCGACGGAACTCCGGCCTCGCGCAGCGACTGGCGCATCGCATTGGCGTGCTCAAGATTGGATTCGATGGCTGTCAGCGTGCTCTCCGGGCCTAGGACTTCGAGCATGGCCAGCGACGCCACGCCCACGCCGGGGCCGATCTCCACGAGGTTGCGCGGCTGGCGCAGCGAGCAGATCACCTGGAGCATCGAGCGGCCAGCCGGATCGATGCAACGCACGCCCAGATCGGCAGAGCGCTCGCGAACCTGCGCCACGTGCTCCTTCTCGTGGACCTGGGTCTGGGCATAGCTCCAGCTCGCAAGAAGTTCTGGATTCATGGAAGGCATCGGGGGCAAGTCCTAGGGATCGTGCGTATCGGGACAACACCAATGTTACCCACACGACCGGCATTGCCCCGAAGAACTTGATATCCTCCGCGCAGGCGATTCTTAGCTGTAGCTCAGCTTCGGCGCACATACTTTAAGTGTGAATGATGCACAAAATGACTCAGCAGCCACCGTGGCAGTCCTCGAGACTGAGGTTCCGTCCTGGGACCAGATGGTTCACGAGCATGGAGAGCGCGTCTTCCGGCTGGCCTACAGGCTCACCGGAAACCGCCAGGATGCCGAGGACCTGTCGCAGGAGGCATTCGTCCGTGCGTTCAAGGCTCTGGACAAGTACACCCCGGGCACCATGGGCGGCTGGCTGCACCGCATTACCACCAACCTGTTCCTCGATCAGGCACGTCGGAAGAGCAAGATTCGCTTTGACCGGTTTGCCGAAGGATCCGAGGACCGACTTCCAGGAGAGGTGCTCTCCCCGGAGCGCTACTTTGAATTCCACAATCTCGACGTGGATGTTCAGGCGGCGCTGAAGGCGCTGAGCCCGGAATTCAGGGCAGCAATCGTCCTATGTGACATGGAAGGGTTTTCGTACGAAGAAGTTTCCCGCATCCTGGACGTGAAGCTTGGCACCGTGCGTTCACGCATCCACCGCGGACGAGCGATGCTGCGCGATGCCCTGGCGCACCGCAACCCGTCCAAC
Source organism: Arthrobacter sp. AG1021 (assembly GCF_003633665.1). NCBI lineage: Bacteria > Bacillati > Actinomycetota > Actinomycetes > Micrococcales > Micrococcaceae > Arthrobacter > Arthrobacter sp. AG1021. Next base: position 430,947 of record NZ_RBLB01000006.1, read on the forward strand.
AAGCCGGCCAAGACCATGTCGTTGCCGCGCATTCCGTTGGGCCGCCGCACTGCGGCGCAGGGCTAGGACACCTTTCGGCCGCAACGCCGGTGGCTTAGTGAGTTGGTCTCGGACAAGGTAATCTTGGTGTTGTGGATTTTCTAGGTATCAATGGCGGCGAGTTCGTTATTCTCGCCATTATCGCGGTCGTCGTGCTCGGCCCCGAGAAGCTTCCTGAATACGCCAAAAAGCTGGCGAACCTCGTCAAGGAAATTCGCCGCATGGCCAACGGAGCCAAGGAGCAGTTGCGCGAGGAAGTCGGCGACGAAGTTGCCGACATGGACTGGCGCAAGCTGGATCCGCGCCAATACGACCCTCGGCGCATCATCAAGGAAGCGCTCATCGACGAATTCGACGACGCGGTCAACGTGGCCAAGGGCAAGCCTTCCTCGGTCGAGGCAGCCCCGGTGCGCACCCCCGTGGCCACCCACACCGCCACCCAGGCTCCGCTGGGCGTGAACGAGAGCGCCCCATTCGACGACGAAGCCACCTAGGCGCGAATCCGCCACAGGCGACAAAACATCCCCGGCCCTGCAGCTGGAAAACTGCGGGGCCGGGGATCTTTTTTATGCCTCGTTCGCCAGCTTCCGGTGCGTTTCGCGCGGACCGCCCGGGTATGTTGCCCGGCCGCTACTGGATTGACATCGGCAGGCTGCGCCCGGCCAAGCCGCGGGGACGCTGGCCCAATGATTCGGCCAGCGCGGACAGCTCGATGGCGCTCTGGGATTGCGGGGCGGAGAGCACCACCGGGGTGCCCTGGTCCGAGCCTTCGCGCAGGGCTTCCTCCAGGGGCAGCTGCGCCAGCAGCGGCACCGGGTAGCCCAGCTGGTCGCTCAGCGATTCGCTGAGCTTAGCGCCGCCGCCGGAGCCGAAGATTTCCATCCTGCTGCCGTCGGGCATTTGCAGGTGGCTCATGTTCTCCACCACGCCGATGACCTTCTGCTTGGTCTGCAAGGCAATGGTGCCGGCGCGCTCGGCCACCTCGGTGGCGGTTGACTGCGGGGTGGTGACGACCAGCAGTTCGCTGTTGGGCAGCAGCTGGGACACGGAGATCGCGATATCCCCGGTGCCCGGCGGCAGGTCCAGGAACAGGAAGTCCAGATCCCCGAAGTAGACGTCGGACAGGAACTGCTCCAGCGCGCGGTGCAGCATGGGCCCGCGCCAGATCACCGGCTGGTTCGAATCCAGGAACATGCCGATGGAAATGACCTTCACCCCGTGCGCCACCGGCGGCAGGATCATGTCATCCACCCGCGTGGGGTTCTGGTTGATGCCCATCAGCGACGGGATGGAGAAGCCGTGCACGTCGGCGTCGATCAGCCCGACCTTGAAGCCTCGGGCGGCCAGCGCGGTGGACAGGTTGGCGGTGATGGAGGACTTGCCCACCCCGCCCTTGCCGCTGGCCACCGCGATGACGCGGGTCAGCGAGGCGGGATCGGAGAACGGGGTGCGGCGGCTGGCCAGCTGATCGCGCAGGGCCGCGCGCTGCTGCGGATCCATCACGTCCAGGACCACCTCGACCTGGTCCACGCCCGGCAGCGGCAGCAGGGCCGCGCGCACGTCTGCCTCGATGGTGGAGCGCAGCGGGCAGCCTGCGATGGTCAGCAGGATGGTAACCTCGGCGCGGGTGCCGTCCAACCGGGCGCCGCCCACCATGCCCAGCTCGGTGATGGGCCGGCGCAGTTCCGGGTCGATGACCGTGGCCAGCGCCGTGAACAGTGCTTCGTTCGAACTCACGACTAGTTGTTCTTTCGGTTGGAATTCTGGCCCGGCTGCACCGTGTCGATGAGGCCGGTCTGCGGGTTGCCGCCCTTGGACTTGCGCTTGGCGCGCAGGTTCAGCTCTTCGCCGTCGGCGGTCTCCAGCAGCTCCTCCAGCACGTTGCGCAGCTCCGAGCGCACGTAGTCGCGCGTGGCGACATCGCGCAGCGCCAGGCGCAGGCTGGCCAGCTCGCGGGTGAGGTACTCGGTGTCGTAGAGGTTGCGTTCGGCCCGCGCCCGGTCCTCGGACAGCGACACGCGGTCGCGGTCGTCCTGGCGGTTCTGCGCCAGCAGTAGCAGCGGCGCGGCATAGGAGGCCTGCAGCGAGAGCATCAGGGTCAGCGCGGTGAAGCCGATGGAGGCGTCGTCGAAGCGCCAGGCCGCCGGGGCCACGGAGTTCCAGATCAGCCAGAAGGCGCAGAAGATCGTCATGTAGAGCAGGAACTGCGGGGTGCCCATGAAGCGCGCGAACTTCTCCGTCGTGGAGCCGAACGCGTCGGGGTCCGGGGAGAACTTCGGCCAGAAGCGTTTGCGGGCTGCAAGGGGAGTGTCCAGGCCACTGGTCTTGCGCTGTTCAGCCATGGTGGTGAACTCCTTTGCTACTGATCTGTGTCGTTCGGCTCCGGGCTGCGCCGGGCCGGGTGAACCGGCGAGCCGGTTCCAAAGTTCTTAGTCCTGCGAACGCCAGTCGTCGGGCAGGATGTGGTCGAGCACGTCGTCCACGGTGATCGCCCCGACCAGGCGGCCCTCCTTGTTGGTCACCCCGACGCTGGTCAGGTTGTAGGTGGCCAGGTGGCGCACGACCTCTGAGATGTTCGCCAGGTCGGACATCGGCTCCAGCTCGGTGTCCAGGATGTCGCCCAGCGGTTCGGGCGGGGCGGCGCGAAGCAGCGCCTGGATGTGCACCTGGCCCAGGTAGCGGCCGGTGGGGGTCTCCAGCGGCGGGCGCACCACGTACACGGTGGAGGCCAGGGCGGGGGAGAGCTCCTCCATGCGCACCGAGGCCAACGCCTCGGCGACGGTGGATTCGGGAGTGAGGATCACCGGAACCGGGGTCATCACCGAGCCGGCGGTGCCTTCCGGGTAGGCCAGCAGGCGGCGCACGTCCTTGGCCTCCTCCTCGTTCATGAGCTCCAGCAGCTGGTGCTTGGTTTCCTCGGAGACCTCGGAGAGCAGGTCGGCGGCGTCGTCCGGGTCCATTTCCTCCAGCACGTCGGCGGCGCGCTCCAGGCCCAGCGCGGAGAGGATCTCCACCTGCTCGCGGTCAGGCAGCTCCTGCAGCACGTCGGCCAGGCGCTCGTCCTGCAGGTGCGCGGCGATTTCCAGGCGGCGCTTCTCGTTCATCTCATGCAGCGCGTCGGCGAAGTCGGCGGCCTTCATGTCGTCGTGCGTGGCCACGAAGGTGTCGGCTGACTGCGGCTCGCTCTGGTTGCCGTGGCTGATGTCCTCCCAGGAGACCAGCACCTTGTCGCGCTTGCGGCTGCGCAGCCCCAGCAGTCCCGGCGCTGCCACGCCGCGCTGCACGTAGTACTGGTTGATTTCCCAGTCGCCGCGGCGGGTCTGGGCCAGGCCGATGTCCTCGATGACGCCGCGGCCTGAGCCGTCGGTGAAGGTGATGGTGCGGTCGAACAGCTCGGCCACGACCAGCAGCTCCTGGCCGCGCTGCTGGAAGCGGCGCATGTTGACCAGGCCCGAGCAGATGATCTGCGTGGATTCCATGGACTGGATGCGGGTCATGGGCACGAAGACGCGGCGCTTGCCGGGGACCTCGACCACGACGCCGACGCAGGCCGGCGGCTTCTTGGGTCCGCGGGAGACCACGACGACGTCTCGCAAGCGTCCCAGGCGGTCGCCCAGGGGGTCGAAGACGTCCAGCCCGAGCAGCCGGGCGACGAAGATTTTAGACACTTGTGAGCTCACCCTTCTAGGTTATCGTGCCCGGTGCCTTCGCGCGGTGCGCGGTGACACACCCGCGGCGCGGATTCTTTCGCCCTCAGTGATCCCCGCTTCACTACTGGGTGCAAACACAGCATCACCGTGCACAATATAGATATGACCTCGCCACAAGGAGTAAATTCGATCAGCACCAACGGCTTGCCGCGCGGCGAGCTGCTGGGGCGCTACACCAGCTATCTCGACGCCCAGAAGCTCGTGGACTACCTGGCCGACAACGACTTCCCGGTGGCCTCCGTGACCATCGTGGGCAACGACGTGCGCACCGTTGAGCGCGTGACCGCCAAGCTGTCCTACCCGAAGGTCGCGTTGGCCGGCGCCGCGCAGGGTGCCATGATGGGTCTGTTCGTGGGCCTGCTGCTCTCGCTGTTCGGCGGCGGCAACGGCATCTACCAGATCCTGTCCGCCATCGGCCTGGGCATGGCCATCTGGATGATCGCCGGGGTGATCAGCTACTCGACCCGCCGCGGCAAGCGCGACTTCGCCTCCTCCAGCCAGTTCGTGGCCACCAGCTTCGACGTGGTCGTCGACTTCGAGAACGCGCAGGCCGCCCGCCAGCTCGCCTCCAAGCTGCCGATGCGTCCGCACGCTCCGGCCCCGAACATCCCGGGCTCGAATCTTCCAGGGCAGCAAATGCAGCCGACCGCCCCGGTCCAGCCGGCGGCTCCGGCGACCGTGCAGGCTCCGGGCGCAGCCCAGCAGCCGGCCCCGGCTTCCGCCGACGCCCCGAGCGGCCAGTTCCCGGACCTTCCGGATGGACGCCCGCGCTACGGCGTACGCGTGCAGCCGACCCCGCCGGCAACCGGGCAGCCGGCAGCAACCCAGCAGGCCCAGCCTGCCTCCCCGGCCCAGAACCTGTCCGAGGTCGAGCCGACGGTTGAGATCGGCCGCGGCAAGGACCAGGACCAGGCCTCCGATCAGGACGGCACGGATGAGCCAGCGCAGCAGCACTCTGCTGCGGACGCGCCGGAGGAAACCCGCCAGGACAAGAACTCCTAGCCGCAAGCGGCAACACGAAAGACCGCTGGCCTTCAGCCAGCCCCTCGGGGCGGATGAAGGCCAGCCGTCATTAAGCCGGGGTGCTTAGCCGCGCAGCTTGGCCATCCAAGCCTCGACGTCGTCGGCGGTGCGCGGCAGCGCGGCGCTCAGCGACTCGCCGCCGGTGGCGGTGACCAGGATGTCGTCCTCGATGCGCACGCCGATGCCGCGGTACTCCTGCGGGATCGCCAGGTCCTCGTTCTTGAAGTACAGGCCAGGCTCGATGGTGAAGACCATGCCCTCTTCCAGCTCGGCATCCAGGTACAGTTCCGCGCGGGCTTGGGCGCAGTCGTGCACGTCCAGTCCCAGGTGGTGGCTGGTGCCATGCGGCATCCAGCGGCGGTGCTGCTGCCCCTCGGGGCTCATGGCCTCGTCCACGGAGACCGGCAGGATGCCCCAGTCGGCCAGGCGCTCGGCCAGCACGCGGGTGGCGATCTGGTGCAGGTCGCGGAACTTCAGGCCCGGCTTGACCGCGGCGAAGGCGGCGTCGGCGGCGTCAAGCACCGCCTCGTAGACGCGGCGCTGGACGTCCGTGTACTTGCCGGAGACCGGCAGGGAGCGGGTGATGTCCGCGGTGTACAGCGAGTCGGCTTCCACTCCGGCGTCCAGCAGCAGCACCTCGCCCTCGTTCACGGCGCCGTTGTTGCGGATCCAGTGCAGGATGGTGGCGTTGTTGCCGCAGGCGGCGATGGTGTCGTAGCCCAGGTCGTTGCCTTCCAGGCGGGCGCGGGCGAAGAACGAGCCTTCGACGATGCGTTCGCCGCGTTCGTGGGCGATGGCCGAATCCAGGTTGCGCACCACGTCCTCGAAGCCATTGATGGTCGCCGCCACCGACTTGCGCAGTTCGGCGATCTCGTAGTCGTCCTTGACCAGGCGCAGCTCGGAGAGGAACTCGGCCAGCTCGTTGTCCAGCGCGTCGGAGGCTTCCAGATCCTGCGAGGTGTTGATGCGGCTGGTGTCCACCAGCGCCTCGACGTTCAGGTCCACCTGGCGCACCAGGCGGATGCGGATGCCGCCCATGGCCTGCGGGCCGGAGTTCTTGGTGATCGCCAGTTCCAGCTGCTCCAGGGAATCGGTGGGCATGCCGGTGCGGGCGGACATGGTGCTCAGGGTCGGGCGCGGGCCCACCCAGAACTCGCCGGAACGCGAATCCAGGTAGAAGTCCGAGGAATCGCGGCCCGCCATCGGGGCGAAGTACAAGGTGGCTGAGTGGTTGCTGCCGTTGTCGCCGGCGCCGTCGTCGGTCGGCTCCAGGATCAGCACTGCGTCCGGCTCGTGGTCGACGCCCAGGCCGGTGAGGTGGGCGAAGGCCGAGTGCGGGCGGAAGCGGTAGTCGGTGTCATTCGAGCGGACCTTCAGCGGGCCGGCGGGGATGACCAGGCGCTCGCCCGGGAAGGCGGCGGAGAGCTTGGCGCGGCGGGCGGCCGCGTAGTCTGCGGACGGATCGGCGTCCGGCAGAGCCGAGGTGTCGGCGGCCCAGTTCGAGGCCATGAACTGCTTGAAGGATTCGGAGGTCGGACGCTGCGAACGGTTGTTCACGCGGTCTTCCAATGGCTGGTCGCTGCCCGAAGGCGATGAAACTTGATTGGTCATAACTTCAAGTGTGTCACCATCAGCTATGCGCCACCAAAGAACGTGTGCACTTCGATATTCTAGGGAGTATGCGAATCGACCTGCACACCCATTCCAACGTTTCCGACGGCACGGAAACCCCGGCCGAGCTGATCACCGCGGCGGCCGCGGCGGGGCTGGACGTGGTGGCGCTGACCGACCACGACCAGACCAGCGGGTGGGACCAGGCACGTGTTACCGCGCAGGAACTGGGGATCGGGTTCATTCCCGGCATGGAGATCACGTGCCAGGATTCGCACGGGATCAGCGTGCACCTGCTGTCCTACCTGCACGACCCGTCCTACCAGCCGCTGCTCGACGAGCTGGCCGTGTCGCTGAATTCGCGGATCGTGCGCGCCCAGCGCATCGTGGAACGGTTGGCCGAGGACTACCCGATCAGCTGGGAGCTGGTCACCGAGCATTGCCAGCCCGGGGCCACGGTGGGCCGACCGCATATCGCCGACGCGCTGGTGACCGCAGGGGTGGTGGCCCATCGGAACGAGGCGTTCGCCAACATCCTGTCCTCGCGCTCGCGCTACTACGTGTCGCATCCTGCCATCAACCCCGCCGCGGCGGTGCGCCTGGTGCGCGAGGCCGGCGGCGTGCCGGTGTTCGCCCACCCGAAGGCAGCGCTGCGCGGACGGGTGGTGCCCGAATCGACGGTCCACGAAATGATCGAGGCCGGGCTGGGCGGGGTGGAGGTCTACCACCGGGACAACAGCGCCGAGGGCAAGGAGCAGCTGCTGGCGCTGGCGTCGGAGCACGACTTGATTGTCACCGGATCCTCGGACTACCACGGCACCGGAAAACTGAACCGGCTCGGCGAGAATCTCACCGAGCCGGCCATGCTGGAGCGCATCCTGGCGCAGGGCACCGGAACCAGCGCGCTGCTGCAGTCCTAGTCGACGGGGCGCGGCACCGGGGCCGGGGAGCCGTCCAGGGTGGCGAACACCGTGTTTTCGGGCAGCCGGGCGTGCATGACCTCGATCGCCTGAGTGTTCTGGTCGATCAGCACGAAGCGGCGTTCCATCTTCGCGGCCACCGCACCGGTGGTGCCGGAGCCTGCGAAGAAGTCAAGCACCCAGTCGCCGGGCCGCGAAGAGGCCGCGACGATGCGCCGCAGGATGCCCTCGGGCTTCTGGGTGGGGTAGCCGGTCTTCTCCTTGCCGGTGGGGGAGACGATGGTATGCCACCACACGTCGGTGGGCAGCTTGCCCTTCTCCCGCTTTTCCGGGGTCACCAGGCCGGGCGCCATATAGGGCTCGCGGTCGACTTCCGCCGAATCGAAGTGGTACTTCTTCGGGTTCTTCACGTACACCAGGATGGTGTCGTGCTTGGCAGGCCAGCGGCTCTTGGCCCGGGCCCCGTAATCGTAGGCCCAGATCAGTTCGTTCAGGAAGCACTCGCGGCCAAAGATCGTATCCAGCAGCACCTTGACGTAGTGCACTTCCCGGTAGTCCAGGTGGACGTAGAGGGTGCCGTCCTCGGCCAGCAGCCGGTAGGCCTCCAGCAGGCGCGGCTCGATGAAGCTGAGGTAGTCCTCGAAGCTGTCGTGGTAGGAGCGCGACTGGCCGATTTCCGCCGTGTAGCTGCGGCCCTTGAACCCCACGTGGGTGCCTTCGCCTTCGTCGGCGCGGACCATGGTGCGTTCGGCGCGGGTCTGCTTGCGCCCGGTGTTGAAAGGCGGATCCACGTAGATCAGCGTGAAGCTTTCATCGGGCATGGTTGCCAGCACCGACATGTTGTCGCCGTGGAACACGGTGTTGCCCGCGGCCGGGGCGCTCACCGGGGAACCGGAGTGCGCCGCGGCCGCGGACAGGGTTGAATCTTCAGGTTGTGCGAGCACCTGGGTACTGAATCCTTTCGGAGTGCTGCGGGCGGGGGCTGGCAGGACTAGTCCTGCAAGCCTGCCTCGCTGCTTCCGCCGGTGCGGCGGCGCGGACGGCGGCGGCGGGGCTTCGAGGTGCCCTGCGCTGCGCCTTCCTCACCGGAGACGCGGGATTCGCGATGGCGCTCGGCTTCGCGGCCCGGACGGTCCTGGCGGCCCTTGGAGTGGCCGTGGCGTGCACCGGCCTGGTTCTCGGCGCCGGAATCCTGCCGCGTGCCGCGCTCCTGGGTCTGCCCGTTCACGGTGCGGGTGCGGGTGCGCGAACCGCTGCGGCGGCGCGGGGTGCGTTCGCGGTTCTCTCGGGGTTCGCGGGAGGACTCGCGCGGAGAGCCGTCGCCTTCGGCGGCGGCCGACTTCTTGGCGCGCGGCAACCGGCCCTTGGTGCCCTTGGGGATGTTCAGGTCGGTGAAGAAGTGCGGTGAGGAGGAGTAGGTTTCCACCGGCTCGGGCACGCTCAGGCCCAGGGCCTTGTTGATCAGCGACCAGCGCGGCACCGAATCCCAATCCACGAAGGTCACCGCGGTACCGGTGTTGCCGGCGCGGCCGGTGCGGCCCACGCGGTGCAGGTAGGTGTTCTCGTCATCGGGGCACTGCAGGTTGACGACGTGGGTGACGTCGTCCACGTCGATGCCGCGGGCGGCGACGTCGGTGGCGACCAGGATCTCCACCTTGCCGGAGCGGAAGGCCTTCAGCGCCTGCTCGCGGGCGCCCTGGCCCAGGTCGCCGTGCAGCGAACCGGCGTTGAAGCCGCGGTCGATCAGCTCGTCGGCCAGCTTGGCAGCCGAGCGCTTGGTCTGGGTGAAGATGATGGTTTTGCCGCGGCCCTCGGCCTGCAGCAGGCGCGCGACCATCTCGTCCTTGTCCAGGTTGTGCGCGCGGTAGACCAGCTGGCGGATGTTGCGCTTGGTCAGCGAGCCGTCGTCGTCCGGGTCCTGGGCGCGGATGTGCGTCGGGCGGGACATGTAGCGGCGGGCCATGGTGATCACGGCGCCCGGCATGGTGGCGGAGAAGAGCATTGCCTGGCGTACCGGCGGCAGGGCGGCGAGGATGCGCTCCACGTCGGGCAGGAATCCGAGGTCGAGCATCTCGTCGGCCTCGTCCAGCACCACGGTCTTGATCTGCTTCAGGTTCAGCACGCGCTGGCGGTTCAGGTCGATCAGGCGTCCGGGGGTGCCCACGACGACGTCGGTGCCGGCCTTCAGGGCTGCGATCTGCTCCTCGTAGGGGCGGCCGCCGTAGATGGTGGTGATGGAGATGTTCGAGTGCTTGGAGGCCTGGGCCAAATCGGCGCCGACCTGGATGGCCAGTTCGCGGGTCGGGGCCACGATCAGGGCCTGCGGGGCGCCGGGGAACTGCAGGTCCCCGTAGCCGGCGTCGCCCTCGCGGATGACACGCTGCAGGGCGGGGATGCCGAAGCCCAAGGTCTTGCCGGTGCCGGTCTTGGCCTGGCCGATGATGTCATTGCCGCCCAGGGCCACCGGAAGGGTCAGCGCCTGGATGGGGAAGGGGTATTCGATGCCCGCTTCGAGCAGCGAGGCGACGATGTCCTCGCGCACGTCCAGCTCGGCAAAGCTCTGCTTCGCCGCTTCGGGGGTGCTGTCCTCTTGGGGGGTGTCGGCAGCTGGTGCCGTTAGCGTCGTGTCGCTCACGATGTCTTCAGTCTCATTTCATGTTGGCCTCCCGGCGGGGTCGACCTGCCCTGCAAATCCAGGGGGTGCGCCCGAAGGGAGGCGGGTCCAGCGGAGCCGATCGCTCGATACACGCGGGAGCCCCGCGTGGGGGTCCTGCGGAATGATGACCGCTGGGAAGTCATCAGGTAACTGGTCGTACTTTCAGCGCTGTGCGATCGGGCATCCTCAGTAGTAATACTGACCAGCATAACTTGTTTGGCCGGATTTCAGCGGTTCGTCAGCCGCGGGGCACCGTTTCGAAGTGGATCCGGCGGGTGCGCGGGTCGGCTTCCACCAGCTTCACGCTCACCAGCGTGCCGGCTTCCGCGCTGCCGCTGAAGCTGCCGGTGACCGGTTCGGTGACCAGCTGCAGCTGCCCGGGCCGCGGCTTGCCGTTGTTGTTCTCCCCGTTGGCCGCGCCCTGCGCGGCGGTGAGCACAATGGCCTGGAACTGTTCGCCGATGCGGTGCTGCAGGGTGTTGGCCTCCAGCAGGTCCACCGCGGCCCGGGCCACCTTGTTGGCGGCCGCGGAGCTGGTCCGCATCAGCTCCGGCAGCAAGGGCAGCGCCTGGTCGAGTTCATCGGGCAGCAGCTGCCCGGTGCTGAGCAGATGGCAGGTCAGCAGCACGAAGCGATCCACCAGGCGGCGCAGCGGGGCGGTGGTGTGCGCGTAGGGCGCGGCCAGGGCGGCCTGGACCAGGTCGGATTCCGGCTGGCCGGCGATGACCTGGTAGTCGGCGCCGCGGAAGAGCGAGGCGGCGCGGTGCATGATGACCAGCTGGCGCGGGTCGCTGACATCAAGGGTGTGCAGGTATTCGCCGTAGCTGATGTCCTCGGGCCAGGGGCTGCCCAGCAGCCGGGTCTGCTGCCTGAAGGCCTTCAGGTCCCGCGGGTCAGGCGGCGGCATGGTGCGCAGGATCCCGGTGCCGGCCTTGAGCATCAGGCGGGCCGCGGCGATGCCAGTGAGCAGCGAGATCTGCGCGTTGAATTCCTCCAGCGGCAACGGGGTGCGGCTGACCAGCTTGTACCCGCCGCCCTCCGGAACGATTTCCTGGTCGGGCAGGTTCAGGGAGGCGCCTCCGCGCAGCCGTTCCTGCACCAGCCGGGCCTGGCCGATCTCCGCGAGCAGCTGCAGCTGTCCGTTGTCCTCGCCCGAGTCGAGGCGCCGCTGGGCGGTTTCGTAGTCCAGCTGCGCGCGGGAGCGGATCTGCGAGCGGGTCAGCTGCACCTCGCCCAGGGCCCCGTCGGCGTCCAGGGCGATGCGCCAGTGGAAGGCGGGCCGGGGCACGTCGGGCAGCAGCGAGCCGCGGTCCTCGGAAATCAGCGGCGGGTACAGCGTGATCTTGCGCTGCGGCAGGTAGAAGGTCTGCCCGCGCTCGCGGGAGACCATGTCGAGCAGGCCGCCGAGCCGGACGAACGCCGGCACGTCGGCGATGGCATAGTGCACCAGGTAGCCGGTGCCCTTGCGTTCCAGGTACATGGCCTGGTCCAGGTCGGTGGCGCCCGGGGGATCGATGGTGAAGAACGGCAGGTCGGTATCGTCCGCGTCGGGCTCCGGCAGATCGGCGACTGCCTGCTGGGCGGCCTGCAGCGTTTGCTCGTCGAATTCGCCGGGGACCTCGAACTCGCTTTCCAGTGCGAGCAGCAGGTCGCTCAGGTCGCTGGCGGCCACCTGCCGCGGTGCGTGGATTCGTTGATCGGTCACGGTACGCCGCCTGCCTGTTCCAAGTTGAACGCTTTGCCGGGATGGTACTACCTCAACCTACACGCCGGAGCCGGGGTGAACCTAGGACCGGGGGTTTAAACGCAAAGGCCGGCCCCGCGGGATGCGGGGGCCGGCCGAGGCGCTGGCGGCGTGGTGCGCCGCCGAAAGCCAATTACTGGGCGAAGCCGACGCGGCGGACTTCCTCCGGGCCTACCTCGACGTAGGCGATGCCTGCGGCCGGCACGAGAACCTCGCGGCCCTTGGGGTCGGTCAGGGACAGCACCGAACCGCCGGCAATGGCCGCAGCAACCTTCTCGTTGACTTCTGCATTGCTCAGTTCCGACTCGAGTACGACTTCGCGGGCTACGTTCTGAATGCCAATCCGGATTTCCATGATTGTCGTTGATCCTCTCGAAAAATGTGTGCCCCTACAAGAAGGGTCCCTCAGCCACTAATCTAGCTACTTTTCCTTGGGGAACTGGGAAATTCCGCGCCAAGCTAAACGCGAGATCAGGTCGACGGCGGTCTGCTGATCCACCGAGTCGTCGCTGGTGGCCCAGTAGCGCGCCGAAACCTGGGACAGGCCGGCCAGCGCGCGCCCGGCGAGCAGCCCTTCGGCCTCGTTCAGGTCGGTGTCCTTGACCACGACCTTGGAGATGGAGGTGGCCAGGTTGTTGTTGAATTCCTCGATGCGCGCGGCGATCAGCGGGTCGGAGAGCACGTCGGATTCGAAGATCAGGCGGTAGGCCTGGGACTCGCTCTTGATGTACTGGTAGTAGGTGTTGATGGTGGCGAACACGCGCTGCCGGTTGTCGTCCGTGGACTGGATGGCCTCGTCCAGCCGGCGGCTGAAGTCCTCCAGATGCGAGTCAAGCAGCGCCAGGTAGAGTTCGCGCTTGCCGGGGAAGTGCTGGTACAACACGGGTTTGGAAACCTTGGCCACGTCGGCGATGTCGTCCATGGAGGCGCCGTGGTACCCGTTGCCGACGAAGACCTCGTGGGCCGCCTGCAGGAGCTGGCGTCGCCGTGCTTCCCTTGGCATTCGCTGCGTGCGATGTCCCTTGAGCGATTCCACTTCAGCCATGTCGACCTCGACCTTTCCAGCTACTGCAAGGCTCCGCCCACGTCATCGTGGATTTTGCAGATGACCCTGGAGCCTACTTGCAAGTAGTATTCCACGCATCGCGGTGGAAAGGTAACTTCGCGAGAAAATTAAGGGTGCGGCTACGCGGTGCGCGCGGAGGTCTCCACGGGGCAGACGGCAGGCGCCGGGGCGCTGGCCTGCGCCTGGGGTTCGCCCAGTTCAAGGCCGTAAAGCGTCTGAAGCGCGGTGACGTAGTCCGCGGTGCGTCCCTCGGAGGCGAGCTCCCGGGCGCGGACGGTGGGAATGTGCAGCAGCTGGCGCATCATGCGGCGCATGGCCAGTTCGACCTCATCCGCGGCGGCGGTGCAGCCGTGCTGGGCGCGGACCCGGGCCACCTCGGCGTCGAGCACCGCCTTGGTGTGCTGGCGCAGGGCCACGATAGCGAAGTCAGCTTCGCGCTCGCGCTGGGCGGCGGCGAATTCCCTGGCGGCGGTCTTCACGATGCGGCTGGCGGCGTGCACCGCCAGGGCCTGGTCGGTCGGGGCAGCCATGCGCACCGACTCCAGGGTGATCAGCTCGACGTCGGCCATCTCGACCAGCGCCGGATCGAAGTCGTGGGTGAGCGCCATGTCGATGGCGATCAGCGGGTGGTTCTTCACGCGCACTTCCTCCAGGGCCGCGCGGTCCAGGCGCTGTCCGCCGCCGGAGCAGCCGACGATGATGTCGGCTTCGCGCAGGGCCTGGGGGAGCAGCTCGTCGGTCAGCGGGAAGCCGCCGCGCTTGCCGGTGAATTCGGCGGCGCGTCCGGAGCTGGAGTACACCGAGATGCGTTCCACGCCGCGTTCCTTCAGCAGCGCCATGGTGGCGCCGGCGTAGGAGCCGGTGCCGAAGAGCACGACGTTCTGGTCGGCCCAGGCGGTTGCCTCGTCGGTGAGTTCCTCGGCCAGGTCCAGGGCGACCGCGACCACTGACTTGCCCTGGGTGCCCAGATTGGTGTTGCTGCCGACGTCCTTGGCGGCGCGGGTGGCGTTCTGGAACAGCCGGGTGAGGTTGCTGGTGGTGGTTTTCTCCTGCTGCGCCTGGGCCAGCGCGCGGCGGACCTGTCCGGCGATTTCGCGTTCGCCCACGACGGCGGAGTCCAGGCCTGCGCCCACGGAGAAGAGGTGCTCGATGACCGGGTCGCCTTCCAGCGCGGTCAGCTGGCGGGCCAGGAAGTCGGCGCTGAGCTCGGTGGTGGCTGCGAGATGGGCAACGAGGTGCTCGGTGGCATCCTCGACGTGCTCCACGTCCGCGTAGACCTCGAAGCGGTTGCAGGTGGCCAGCACGACGGCGCCGTTGATAGCTGCCGAACCGTTGACGGAGGCAGCAGCGAGCCCGCTGGCCGAGGCGCTGATTTGTGCCACGGTCTCAAGGTCGAGCTGCGAATGCGATGCGACAAGAGATAAGAAAACCACAATGTCCCTAGGTTAAGCTCAACGGGCCGGTTAAACAACGCAGGTCTACCTAAGGCCATCCCCCGTTAGGCGCTTAATTTCAGCGCAGAGTGAGCAAGTGTCCGGCCAAATGGGATTTCAAGGCAAGAGTTGGCAGAATTGAAGCATGACTCTGTCGCAGAACCATCCGATGATCGATGGACGTACCCAAGATTCCGCATTGATTCAGGCCTTGACCGGCCGCGAGCCCTCGCACCACCCGGTGTGGTTCATGCGCCAGGCAGGGCGTTCGCTGCCCGAGTATCTGAAGCTGCGCGAAGGCGTGAGCATGCTGGACTCGTGCCTCGACCCGGCGATGGCAAGTGAGATTACTCTCCAGCCGGTGCGTCGCCACAAGGTCGACGCGGGAATCTTCTTCTCCGACATCGTCATCCCGCTGCGTCTGGCAGGCATCGGCGTGGACATCGTCCCGGGTGTCGGCCCGGTGCTCGACACCCCGATCCGCACCGCCGAGCAGGTCGCGGCCCTGCCTGAGCTGACCGACGAAGCCCTGGAGCCCATCCGCCAGGCCGTGGCCCTGACCGTCGCCGAGCTGGGCAGCACCCCGCTGATCGGCTTCGCCGGCGCCCCGTTCACCGTGGCAGCCTACATGGTCGAGGGCAAGCCGAGCCGCGACCACCTGGGCCCGCGCACCATGATGCACGCCGAGCCGGAGGTCTGGGACGCGCTGATGAAGTGGGCCGCCGACGCATCGGGCAAATTCCTGCGCGCGCAGGTCGAGGCCGGAGCCTCCGCCGCCCAGCTGTTCGACTCCTGGGCCGGTTCGCTGTCGCTGCCGGACTACCAGAAGTTCGCCGCACCGTACTCCGCCCGGTCGCTGGACTTCGTGCGCGATCTGGGTGTGCCGCTGATCCACTTCGGCACCGGCACGGGCGAGCTGCTGACCGCCATGCGCGACGCCGGCGTGGACGCCGTGGGCGTCGACTACCGCATCCCGCTGTCCACCGCCATCGAGCGCCTGGGCCAGGATGTCTCGGTACAGGGCAACATCGACCCGGCGTTGCTCTCCGCCCCGTGGGAAGTCCTCGAAGCGCATGTGCGCGAGGTCGTCGCCAGCGGCAAGGCGGCGCGCGGACACGTGGTGAACCTGGGGCACGGCGTCCCGCCGACCACGGATCCGAGTGTGCTCACCCGTGTGGTGGAGCTCATCCACTCCCTGTAGTCCGGCAGGACTAAGCTGGGAATGACAGGCGTCATCGCGGTGGCGGGCGCCTCGGGGGACGACCCCGGGCGCGCGCACCGCAGCAAACGATTCAAAGGCAGAAGGTGCATCGGTACGTGAGCAAGGATCAGCGCAGCGAGAACGTGGCAGAAGCTTCAACCCGGGCTGAGACGCCCAAGGCACGCCGCGTCATCGCCTCCGACGCCGCCGCCCATGCGCTGCGGCTGCTGGAGAAGGTGCGCAGCGCCACCGAAGCGCAGGCCCACAAGCGCGCCGCCAAGGACGCGGCCGACCCGGCCCCGCATGCGGTGGTCATCGGCGGCGGCGTCGCCGGCCTGGTGGCCGCGCGCGACCTGCGCCAGACCGGGCACCGTGTCACCGTGCTGGAAGCCGCGGACGGCTTCGGCGGGTGCGTGCGCCGCGCCGAGGTCGCCGGGCTGCAGCTGGATGCCGGAGCCGAGTCCTTCGCCGTGCGCGGCGGGACTGTCGGCTCCTACCTGGACGAGCTGGACCTGTCCGGCTCCATCGCCGCCACCTCCGGGGCCAGCGCCTGGCTGATCCAGGGCGAGGGGGAGAAGATCCTGGCCAACCCGCTGCCTGCCACCTCGCTGATGGGCATCCCCGGCCACGTGCGCACCGACGAGGTGCGCCACCTCATCGGCCGCGCCGCCACCGTGCGCGCCGCAGCGGACCTGATCACCCCGATGAGCAAGAAGTGGGCCACCGAGCCGCTGTCGCTGGCCGAGGTGGTGCGCTCGCGCATGGGCCAAGCTGTGCTCGACGAGCTGGTGGCTCCCGTGGTCAACGGCGTCTACTCCACCGACCCGGCGCAGATCGACATCGATGCGGCCGCACCGGGCCTGCGCGCGGCCATGCAGTCCACCGGTTCGCTGGCCCGCGCCGTGGCCCAGCTGCAGTCCTCGGCTCCGGCCGGATCCCGCGTGGCAGGGCTGGACGGCGGCATGTACACCATGATCGAGGCGCTGGCCGGCCAGCTGCAGGCCGCCGGGGTGTCGCTGGTGCGCAACTCGCCGGTCACCGCGATCAGCCGCCAGCCGCAGGCCGAGCAGCCGTACACCGTGCACACCCTGGGCCAGGAGCTGAAGGCCGACCGCGTGGTCATCGCGACCCCTGCCGAACCAGCCCTGGGCCTGCTGAACCCGCTGCTTCCTGCCGACCAGCAGATCGAGGGCCGGTCCGAAGCCAACGCCATCGCGCTGGCCACCCTGGTGGTGGACAAGCCGGAGCTGGACGAGGCCCCGCGCGGATCCGGCGTGCTGGTCTCGCGCGGCGCCCCGCTGGTGGCCAAGGCCCTGACCCACGCGACCGCCAAGTGGCCGTGGCTGGCCGAGCAGGCAGGGCCGGGCACGCATGTGGTGCGCCTGTCCTTCGGCCGCATCGGCGAGCATGAGCCGATCGTCGAATCCGGCGATGACGCGCAGCTCATCGCGCAGGCGGTCAAAGACGCCTCAAAGATTCTCGGTGTTCAATTGCAGCAGGAAGACGTGCTCGGCAGCGCGGTGTCCCGCTTCAACGACATGGTGCCGCTGCAGGGCGGCGCCGCGGCGCAGCGCCGCGCCCAGGTCCAGCAGGCTCTTGACGACCTGGACGGCGTGGACGTGGTGGGCGCCTGGCTGGCCGGCACCGGCCTGGCCCGCGTCATCGCCCAGGCCCGCCGCGCGGTGGCCATCAGCGCCCGCTGAGCCCCGGAGCGGACGACCAGCGCCGAAGACCCGCGCCGCCCGGCGGCGCGCCGACAAACTTGCAGACCCAACCCAGATCAGCAGATCCAAGGAGAAACACCAGTGAGCAACGCACCGGAGCATAATTCGCCCGTTATCCGCGAACGCGAAAACGCCGGGGAGAACCCGACCTTCTTCTACACCCTGTGGACCATCTTCAAGCGCTCGGACGCAGTCCAGCGCACCGACGCCGCGGCCGCCGAATTCGATGCGCTGACCGAGCAGCTGGCCGCCGAGGGAGCCGTCGTGCGCGGCATCTACGACGTCTCGGCCATGCGCGAAGACGCGGACATCATGATCTGGGTCCACGGCCCGTCCGCGGCGCTGCTGCAGGCCTCGATGCGCAAGATCCGCCGCTCGGCGCTGCTGGCCGGCACCGAGATCGTCTACTCCACCATGGCGGTGCACCGCGAGGCGGAGTTCGCCAAGGACCACTCGCCGGCCTTCGCCCGCGGCGTGGCGGCCAAGGAATGGATGACGGTCTACCCGTTTGTCCGCTCCACCGACTGGTACACCATGGACCCGGCGGTCCGCGGCAAGATGCTGCGCGACCACGGCATCCTGGGCCGCGAATTCCCTGACGTGCTGGCCAACACCGTGGCGGCCTTCGCATTCAGCGACTACGAGTGGCAGATCTGCCTGGAAGCCGACGACATGATCGACCTGGTCGACATGATGCGCCACCTGCGCTACACCGAGGCCCGCCACCACGTGCGCGAGGAAACCCCGTTCTACACCGGCCGCCGCATCTCGGCCGCCGAAGCCCTCGAGGTGCTCCAGTGAGCCAGTCTTTCGACCCGCGCACCGGCTACGACCGGAACGGGCGCATGATCCCGAAGGCCTATGACGCGGTGCTGCTCGCCTCCTTCGGCGGGCCAGAGGGACAGGACGACGTCATCCCGTTCCTGCGCAACGTCACCGGCGGGCGCGGCATCCCGGACGAGCGCCTGGAAGAGGTCGCGGTGCACTACCGCACTAACGGCGGCGTCTCGCCGATCAACGCGCAGAACCGCGCGCTGAAGGCCGCGCTCGAAGCCGAGTTCGCCGCCCGCGGCATCACCGTGCCGATCTACTGGGGCAACCGCAACTGGCACCCGTTCGTGAACGACACGTTGGAGCAGATCGCCGCCGACGGGCACCGCACCGTGCTGCTCATGGGCACCGGCGCCTACTCGGGCTACTCGGCCTGCCGCCAGTACCGCGAGGATTTGGGCATGGGCCTGCGCGCCACCGGGCTTGAAGGGGTGGTGGAAGTCGACAAGCTGCGCCAGTTCTTCGACACCCCGGCCTTTGTGCAGCCATTCATCCAGGAGCTTCCCGGCTCTCTGGCCTCGGTGCGCGAGCAGCTGGCCGCCGCCGGGAAACCGGAGGGGAAGATCAAGATCGTGTTCGTCACGCACTCGATCCCCCTGAGCGATGCGAACGCCGCAGGTCCCGAAGCCATCCGGAGCACGCTGGACGAGAACCTGTACACCGCCCAGCACCGCGCAGTGGCCGAGCACATCCTGGCCAACGTGCCCGAGGCCGCCGGCCTGGAGCATTCCCTGGTCTACCAGTCCCGCTCCGGATCCCCGCACACCCCGTGGCTTGAACCGGATATCAACGACGCGCTGGAAGAGGACGCCGCAGCCGGCGTGGCGGGCGTGGTGGTGGTGCCGATCGGCTTCATCTCCGACCACATGGAGGTGCTCTGGGACCTGGACACAGAGGCCAAGGACACCTGCGCCGAACTGGGGCTGGCTTTCGCCCGCGTGCCCACCCCGGGCACGCACCGCGCCTTCGTCTCGGGCCTGGTGGACCTGGTCGAGGAGCGGCTGGCCGGCCCCGACGGCAAGGCGCTGCGCGAAGGACGCCTGTCCGAAACCGCGCTGGGCCCCTGGTTCGACGTCTGCCGCCCTGGCTGCTGCGAAAAGCTTGCCATGGACGGCACCCTGCGCCCGACCATCGGCGCGGTGGATTCAGAGGTAGGAGTGCCGCAGCCATGACCCAGTCCTTCCGCGTAGGAACCCGGGGCAGCGCGCTGGCCACCACGCAGACCGGATGGGCTGCCGACCAGCTGGCGCAGCTGTCCGGCCTTGAAGTCGATACCGTGCTGGTGAAGACCGAGGGCGATGTGGTGACCGGTTCGCTGGCCAACCTGGGCGGCACCGGGGTGTTCGCCGCCGCGCTGCGCCAGCACCTGCTGGACGGCGGCTGCGACCTGGCGGTGCACTCGCTCAAGGACCTGCCCACCGTGCAGCCCGAGGGCCTGGTGCTCGCCGCCATCCCGCCGCGCGAGGACGTGCGCGACGCGCTGTGCGGCCGCGACGGAATGACCCTCGACCAGCTGCCCGAAGGCGCGAAGATCGGCACCGGATCCCCGCGACGCGCCGCGCAGCTGCGCGCCTACCGCCAGGATCTGGTGATCGTGGACATCCGCGGCAACGTGCCCACCCGGCTCGGCCGGGTCAAGGGCGTGGGGGACACCCACGACGACGGCAGCGTGGGCCGGGCCACCCAGGGCGACCTGGATGCGGTGATCCTTGCCGCTGCCGGCATGCGCCGCCTGGGCCTGGAGCAGCACATCACCGAGTACCTGGATCCGTCCATCATGCTCCCGGCCCCCGGCCAGGGCGCGCTGGCGCTGGAGACCCGCACCGCGGGCACCGGCCATGCGGAACTGGACCAGGCGCTGGCCCGCTTCGATGACCTGCACACCCGTTTGCAGGTGGAAGCCGAACGCGCACTGCTCAACCAGCTGGAGGCCGGCTGCGCCGCGCCGATCGGCGCGCTGGCCAGCGTGCAGGACGGCGAGCTGGTGCTGGACGCCGTGGCCTGCAACCCCGACGGCTCCGAGGTCATGCGCCGCAGCGCCAAGGCCCCGCTGGCCGACGTCGCCGCCGCCCAGGCGCTGGGCCGCGGGCTGGCCAACGGCATGCTGGCCGACGGCGCGGCGGTCGTCGCAGGGCTGGCCTGACCGGCCCATGGTCTACCAGGCTCTGATCCTGCGCGATGCGGCCCGCGCCGCGGCCACCGTGCGGGAATTCGAGAAGCTGGGCATCACCTCCTGGTGCTCCCGGCTGATCGACACCATCTGGCCGCAGGACACCGCGTCGCTGTCGTCCATGGCGGCGGCGCTGCGGGCCGGATCCTACGACTGGCTGGTGCTCACCAGTGCCACCACCGTGGCGGTGCTGCGCGAGCTGCTGGACGGGCGGCCGTTGCCGCGATCCCTGAAGCTCGCGGTCGTCGGAGCGAAAACGGCCCAATCGGCCAGCGAACTGCTGGGCCTGGAGACCGATTTCCAGCCCGAGGTGCAGTCCGCCGCGGGCATGGCCGCGCAGTGGGCCCCGCCGGCCGGGGCGCGCATCTGCTACCCGCACGGGGATCTGGCCAGCAGCACGCTGGGCGATTTCCTGGCCGGACTGCCGGTGCAGGTGGACGAGGTCATCGCCTACCGCACCGTGGATGCCGGCACCCAGGGCCGCCCGGTGCCCGGCCCGCCCGCGCCGGAACACGTCACATGCCTTGATCCAGCGCTTATCGGTGCGAAACTGGAAGAACTGGATTTAGTGGTGTTCAGCGCCCCGAGCATCGTGCGGCGCTTCGCGCAGCTGGCCGGAGGCCGGTTGCCTGCGCGCGTCCACACGCTGGCCATCGGCCAGCCCACCGCCCGCGCGCTGGAAGCCGCAGGGCTGCCGGTGCACGGCACCGCGCAGGACCCCGGACCGGCCGGACTGGCCAGGGCAGCGCGCAGCGTGCTGGGAATCGGCTAGGCCGCGCCGGCGCACGACCGCGCAAGACTTTTCAAGAAGCAAGAGTAGAACTGGAGATACGAAGCCATGGGTTTCCCTCAGCATCGACCACGCCGCCTGCGGCAGAACCCGGCCATCCGCGCGCTGGTTGCCGAAAACGAGCTGTCCGCACGCCAGCTGATCCTGCCGGCGTTCGTGCGCGAGGGACTGAGCGAGCCCAACGAGATCACCTCGATGCCCGGCGTCTACCAGCACACCATGGACAGCCTCAAGGCCGCCGCGGCGGATGCGGTCAAGCTGGGCCTGGGCGGCATCATGCTCTTCGGCATTCCGGCCGAACGCGATGAGAACGGCTCGGCGGGCATCGACCCGCAGGGCATCCTGAACCGCGGCATCGCCGCGGTGCGCGCCGAGGTCGGCGACGACCTGGTGGTCATGTCCGACGTGTGCCTGGACGAGTTCACCTCGCACGGCCACTGCGGCGTGCTGGACGCCGACGGCGCCGTGGACAACGACGCCACCTTGGAGATCTACGGCCAGATGGCTGTCGCGCAGGCCCAGGCCGGCGCCCACATGCTCGGCCCGTCGGGCATGATGGACGGCCAGATCGGCGCGATCCGCGAGGCCCTGGACGCCGAAGGCCACCTGGACACCGCAATCCTCGCCTACAGCGCCAAGTACGCCAGCGCCTTCTACGGCCCCTTCCGCGAAGCCGTGGACTCCCAGCTGAAGGGCGACCGCCGCACCTACCAGATGGACGCCGCCAACCGCCGCGAAGCCATCCTGGAAGCCGAGCTGGACATCGCCGAGGGCGCCGACATGATCATGGTCAAGCCGGCCATGAGCTACCTGGACATCGTGCGCGACGTGGCGGAGATTTCCCCGGTGCCGGTCTCCGCCTACCAGATTTCCGGCGAGTACTCGATGATCGAGGCCGCCAGCGCCAACGGCTGGATCGACCGCAGGGCCTCGGTGCTCGAATCCCTGCTGTCCATCAAGCGTGCGGGCGCCGAACAGATCCTCACATACTACGCAGCCGAAGTTGCCGGCTGGCTCAAGGAAGGTAAGTAAGACGCATGTCGAACTCTGAAAAGCTTTTTGCCGAGGCCCGCGAGGTCATGCCCGGCGGCGTGAACTCCCCGGTGCGCGCCTTCGGTTCGGTCGGCGGCGTCCCGCCGTTCATGGTCGGCGCCAAGGGCGCCTACCTGACCGACGCGGACGGCAAGGAATACGTGGACCTGGTCTGCTCGTGGGGTCCGGCGCTGCTGGGCCACGCCCACCCGCAGATCCAGGCGGCAGTACACGCAGCGGTGGACCGCGGCCTGTCCTTCGGCGCCTCCACCCCGGACGAGGCGAAGCTCGGCCAGCTGATCAAGAACCGCATGGGCGGCGTGGAGCGCCTGCGCATGGTGTCCACCGGCACCGAGGCCACCATGACCGCCGTGCGCCTGGCCCGCGGCTTCACCGGCCGCGAACTGATCATCAAGTTCTCCGGCTGCTACCACGGCCACCTGGACGGCCTGCTGGCCGATGCCGGTTCGGGCGTCGCCACCCTGGCCCTGCCGGGATCCGCCGGCGTCACCGCCGCCACCGCCGCCGAAACCCTGGTGCTGCCGTACAACGACCGCGCCGCCGTTCAAGCCGCCTTCGCCGAGCACGGAAGCAACATCGCCGCGGTGATCACCGAATCCGCACCGTGCAACATGGGTGTGGTGACCCCGGAGGAGGGCTTCAACAAGTTCCTCAAGGACACCACCGCCCAGCACGGCGCCCTGCTGATCCTGGACGAGGTGCTCACCGGCTTCCGCGCCTCGGATGCCGGCTACTGGGGCCTGACCGGACGCGTGGAAGGCTGGAACGCCGACCTGTACACCTTCGGCAAGGTCATCGGCGGCGGCCTGCCGACCGCCGCCCTGGGCGGCCGCGCCGAGGTCATGGACTACCTGGCCCCGCTGGGCCCGGTCTACCAGGCCGGAACCCTGTCAGGCAACCCGGTGGCCATGGCCGCCGGCATCGCCCAGCTGGAGAACGCCACCGACGAGGTCTACGCGTTCCTGGCCAAGCAGTCCGCCGCCCTGCAGGACGCCATCACCTCGGCCTTCAACGCCGAGGGCCTGGACCACTCGATCCAGCGCGCCGGCACCCTGTTCTCGGTCGCCTTCGGCACCTCCGCCACCGGCGTGCACAACTACGCCGACGCCCAGAAGCAGGAAGCGTTCCGCTACGCGCCGTTCTTCCACTCCATGCTGGACTCGGGCGTCTACCTGCCGCCAAGCGTGTTCGAAGCCTGGTTCGTCTCCGCCGCGCACGACGACGCGGCGCTGGAAAAGATCGTCTCGGCCCTGCCGGCAGCTGCCAAGGCCGCGGCGGCCGCCACGGCCTAGGTTATTCGTCCCGGCAACGGGCATCGCAGGCTCCCCGGACATCTGCCCGACACCATGTGTCGTGCCAATGGGCGGGGAGCCTGCTGCGTTAAATGTGGGTTTCGTCTTCCCAATCCGCGAGTCCTGAGTCACAGGGCTTTGCTCCAAGGCGCCGGAGCTTGACGCAGACCTGCCCGCCGGCGTTGAGTGCTCCGAGCGGCGTGGACCGCGAAATCGACCCACGTCAGCCCGGTTATTGTTGAACAATGTTCGGCGGCCTCACAACTCCCGGGCTGCTGAAGATGATGCCTTGTTGCGTTCTGATCTGGGAAAATGCGAAAAATGGCTCCCATGTTGCACAGCTAAGCTTGGGCGGTAAGTTTTTCGCATTTCATCTCACAAGGGATCAAAGTGAGCCTATTTCGTACCAAGCCAGTTGAGAGTTTCCTGGCGGACGCCGCAGGGCCCGGGCGTCAGCTGAAAAGGACCCTGAACATCTGGGATCTGATGATCATGGGTGTCGCAGTATCCGTAGGTGCGGGAATCTTTTCCGTGGGCGCGCGGGCGGCAGCCAACTTTGCCGGCCCCGCCGTCACGGTATCTTTTGTCATCGCCGCACTAACCTGTGCCATGGCGATCATGTGTTACGCGGAATTCGCGACGGCGATTCCCGTCGCAGGTTCCGCGTATGTCTTTTCCTACGCCACCATGGGCGAGTTCATTGCCTGGATCATCGGATGGAACCTGATCCTCGAACTGTTCACCGCGGCAGCGGTCATCGCCAAATATTGGGGTATCTACCTCACTGAAGTGTTCCAGTTCGCCGGGATCCATCTCTCTGCGACCATCGACCTGGGTCCCGTGACCATGAGCTGGGGGCCGTTGCTGATTGTTGCGCTGTTCACGGTGCTGCTCGTTTTGGGGACCAAGTTGTCGGCGACCGTGGGGAACGTGTTCACCGTCATCAAGATCGCCGTGGTGCTCTTCGTGATCGCCGCCGGGCTGTTCTACTTCAACGCGGACAACATCACCCCGTTTGTCCCCGAAGCAGTTCCGTCCGCCGGGAACGGCACCGCCGACGTGCTCCAGCAGTCGCTCTTCTCCTTTGCCACGGGAGCCGCACCGGCCCAGTACGGCGTGGCGGGAGTGCTGGCAGGCGCCGCCTTGGTCTTCTTCGCCTTCGTCGGCTTCGATGTCGTCGCCACCAGCGCCGAAGAGGTCAAGAACC
Organism: Arthrobacter sp. AG1021; assembly: GCF_003633665.1. Taxonomy (NCBI): domain Bacteria; kingdom Bacillati; phylum Actinomycetota; class Actinomycetes; order Micrococcales; family Micrococcaceae; genus Arthrobacter; species Arthrobacter sp. AG1021. The sequence continues at coordinate 455,417 of NZ_RBLB01000006.1, forward strand.
CGAACAAGACGCTGCCGCGCGGCATCTTCGCGGGCCTTGCGCTCACCACCCTGCTCTACATCGGCGTGTCCTTCGCGCTGACCGGAATGGTCTCCTACAAGGATCTTGCAGCCGTCGAGAATCCGACCTTGGCCACGGCCTTCGCAGCGGTAGGCAACGACGGCGCGGCCTCCATCATCGCCGTCGGCTCGCTCATCGGGTTGACCACCGTGGTGATGGTGCTGCTGATGGGCCTGACGCGTGTGGTGCTCGCCATCAGCCGCGACGGGCTGCTGCCGCATTCGCTGTCCAAGGTCAGCGCCAAGCGCGGCACCCCGGTGCGCATCACGGTCGTCTGCGGCACCCTGGTGGCCCTGGCCGCTGGCTTCACGCGCGTGGATGTGCTTGAAGAGATGATCAACATCGGTACGCTGTCCGCCTTCGTGATGGTCAGCCTGGGTATCCTGGTGCTGCGCCGCAAGCGCCCGGACCTGAAGCCCGCGTTCCGTGTTCCCTTTGGCCCGGTGATCCCGATCGTTTCGGCTTTGCTGTGCACCTACCTGATGCTCAACTTGGCCATTGAAACCTGGATGTATTTTGTCGTGTGGCTGGTCATTGGCGTGGTCATCTACTTCGCCTACGGCCGAGGCCATTCGAGGCTGAACGATGAGGACGTCGCCGAGAACACTGCCTCCGCCGAGGGTGGGCCAGAACTCGAAGACAGTTCGGCGGCATCAGCCCGGTAGCCGTGTAACCCGCTGGCCGTGCCGCTGGTATTGCCCGACCCCTCGGAGTTGTGAAAGCACCGATGCATTCCGCCGTCCCTGTGATCCAGGCGAGGAGGAATGCATCGGTGTTTTGTGTTGGTGCGCTGGCATCCGTGAGGAGCCTCTGGGCGCCTGTGCCTTTTGGTGTCCGCTTCGTGGCCCAGTCACGGAAATGCCCGGGGGAGCGCGGCCGCGGTGCCGTCACCGACTGCGAGGGGGCTGGTCTGGCGGGCTGGGAATCAGCGGATGCAAAATAAGAACGGCCGCCCATCCGGTTCAATGACGTGAGTCGCTGAGGATGGGCGGCCGTGCAATTCATACGGTGCCGTGGAGACTAGAAGGCCGGGATGACGCTTCCGTCGGTCCAGGTGTCCTTGATGTAGGTGCGGACCTCGTCCGAGTGCAGCAGCTCTTCGAGCTTTGCGATGGCCGGGGTCTCTTCGCCTTCACGCCAGGTCAGGAAGTTGGCGTTCGGGTTGTTCTCGCCGGATTCCTGGGCCAGAATTTCGTCCTTGTTCAGCTTGGCCTGGACGATGAAGTTGCCGTTGATCACGGCGATGTCGACCGAGTTGTCCTTGGTGTAGTACTGCGGAACCTGCTCGGCGCTTACCTCGTCGAGCTTCAGGCCCTTGGGATTCTTGGCCTTGTCGTCCTGCACGGTCAGCACCGAGTCGGTGTCTTCCAGACCGGCCAGCAGGCCTGCGGACTCCAGCACGCGCATGCCGCGCAGCTGGTTGACCGGGTCGTTGTTCAGCACCACGCTGGCGCCCTCGGTAACGTCTTCCGGCTTGTCGAACTTCTTCGAGAAGACGGTCATCGGCTCCACGTGGATGCCGGCGCCGTGGGCGAACTTATAGCCCTTCTCGGCAACCTCGGTGGCCAGGTACTTCTCGGTCTGGAAGTAGTTGGCGTCCAGCGACTTATCGTCCAGGGAAGTGTTCGGGGTGACGTAGTCGTCGATTTCCACGACATCCAGGTCGATGCCTGCGTCCTTGGCCAGGTTCTCGTCGATGTAGGTCAGGATCTGGGCCTGCGGAACCGGGCTGGCACCGACCTTGAGGACTACCGGGTTCGCCGGATCCAGCGGCTGTGCCGAGGCGTCGGCGGCAGGTGCATCGCTGCCGCCGCAGGCGGAGAGGGCGAAGATTGCTGCGACACCGGTCAGTGCAAGAGCGAGCTTTTTGCGCATTGCGTGTTTCCTTAGTTTGACGTGCCGGGAACGGCGTGTGCGAGTGATTTTTGCCCGGAGAAGCCGCTGGCTTCCGGGCGTCCGTCGGATGGACCGATGGACGTTTCTAGCGGTGGTCGACCTTGCGGGCGATCACATCGCCGATGATCTGGACAACCTGCACCATGACCACGATGATGATGATCGTCATGAGCATGATCTCAGGGTTGTAGCGGGTATAGCCGTAGGTGTAGGCCATGCGGCCCAAGCCACCGCCGCCGACCAGGCCGGCCATGGCCGAGTAGCCGATCAGCGTGACCACGGTCGTGGTGACGGCCGCGACGATGCCGGGCATCGCCTCGGGCACCATGACCTTGCGGATGACCTGCATCTTGGTGGAGCCCATGACCAGGGCGGCGTCGACCTTGCCGGAGGAGACGTCGCGCAGGGCGGTCTCGACCAGGCGGGCGAAGAACGGGATGGTGCCGATGGTCAACGAGACCGAGGCCGCGATGGGGCCCAGCGAGGTTCCCACGACGATGACCGCGAACGGAATCAGCGCCACCATCAGGATGGCGAACGGGATCGAGCGGGTGATATTCACGATGATCCCGGAAAGGACGACGTTCAGCCAGCGCACGGGCATCAGCCCGCCCTTGCCGGTGACGTGCAGCAGGATGCCGAGCAGCAGGCCGATGACCACGGTGACGACGCCGGAAATGAGCACCATCTCGATGGTTTCCCAGGTCGCGGTCAGCATGGCCTTCTGGACGGTAGGGGTGAGGAAATCCATGGGCTTACTTGGTTCCCTTCACGGTGACGGCAATGCCGTTCGACTTCAGATAATTGGTGATCGCCTCGACGTCCGCGTCGACCGGCAGCTGGATGCGCAGGTGCGCGTACTGCTGGTCGCTGAGCTGTTCAACCGAACCGGCCAGGACGTTGACGTCGATGTTGAAGGTGCGGGAAACCGCTGAAATGACCGGCTCGGTGGCCTGGTCTCCGGTGTACAGGAGGTCGAGGATCGTGCCGGCGCCGGCCGAACGCGGCGCGTCCCCTGGCAGCGGCAGCAGCGTGTGGGCCAGGCGGCCCTCGGCGTTGGTGATCACCGAGGCGATATCGCCGTGCTCGACAATGAAGCCGCCCTCAAGCAGCGACACCGAATCGCAGGCCTGCTTCACGACGTGCATCTCATGGGTGATGATCAGCACCGTGATGTTCAGGCGGTCGCGCAGCTTCTTGACCAGTTCCAGGATCTCGTCGGTGGTCTTCGGATCCAGGGCGCTGGTGGGCTCGTCGCACAGCAGGACATCCGGATCGGTGGCCAGGGCGCGGGCGATGCCCACACGCTGGCGCTGGCCGCCGGAGAGCTGCGACGGATAAGCCTTGGCGAACTTGGCCAGGCCCACAAGTTCCAGCAGCTCGGCGACCTTGGCGGCGATCTCCTTCTTGGGAGTGCCGGTCAGCTCCAGCGGGTAGCCGACGTTCTGCTCGGTGGTGCGGGAATCGAAGAGGTTAGCGTGCTGGAAAACCATGCCGATCCGGCGGCGCGCATCGCGCAGCTCGTCCGCGCTGACGTTGGTCAGCTCCTTGCCGTTTACCGACACGGTTCCGGAAGTAGGCTGGTCGAGCAAGGTCAGGCAGCGGACGAGGGTGGATTTACCAGCTCCGGAATGTCCGACGATGCCATGAATTTTCCCGGTAGGGACTTCAAGGCTGACCCCGCCCAGGGCGACAACGTCGTTGCTTCCCTGGCGGTAGACCTTGCGCAGGTCACTAACTGTGATCACTAGGCGTGTTCCTTCAGATTCTCAAAGGGTGTAGAGAGTACCCTCCATTCAACCACTATCGAACAAAATCGCCCGAATAACCCCCTGCATTGGGTCATCGTACTTAAAATCCGGCATTCAGCGACCCAGCGTCGAATATACTTCGCGCGATGGCCGCGATAAATGAACGAATGCCCTGTTTCACAGCGTGCCCAGCGAGCCCGAGCTCTCTGTGAAGTGCATTACCTTGCCGTCGCAACTCGGCCGCGGCAGGGCGTATTAATCATCCTTGATGGGCCATGCGCCGTCGACAAGCGCCTCGGGCTTGGTCTTGCGCAGGTAGGTTTGGAAGCTTTCGGCCTGTTCGCGCGCCCAGCCGATCTGCCAGCCGTGGAGCACCTGCGGGTCGACCTGGAGCTGCGGGTATTTCTCCGCGATCGCCCTGGCCACCGCCACGCAGGCGACGGCGTCGGCGAATGAGGTGTGCGCGTTTTCCAGCACCACGCCGTAATGCTCGCAGGCGGCGCCCAGAGTCCGCTTGCCTTTGCGCCATTTGTCGACCTGCTTGTCGATGATGAACGGATCGATCACGTTGCCGGGAATGAACGGCGGCATGTTGTAGCGCAGCGCCTCGGCATGCAGGACGGAGAAATCGTAGGCGGCATTGAAGGCGATCAGCGGAGCCTGCTCGGAGGCGAAGGCGAGCAGGCCCAGGATCTCGCGTACCGCCTGCGCCGCCGGAATGCCCTCGGCGCGGGCCTTCTCGGTAGAGATTCCGTGCACGGCGGTGGCCGCCTCGGGGATCTCGATCCCCGGATCAACCAGCCACTCGCGTTGGTTGACGATATTCTCCTGCGCATCGAGCAGCACCACCGAGGCGGTGACGATGCGTGCGGTGGCGGTGTCAACGCCGGTAGTTTCCAAGTCAAAGCCTACGGCGAGGCCGTTCTGCCATTCAGTCATGGTTCAACGCTACAGCCCGGCGCGGACATGTCGGGTCTTGGACGCACCGGATGTGGAGCACGCCGGACGGCTTGGCACAATGGAGTCATGACCCCAGCCGAGCGCGAAGAATCACTGGCCTACCCCGATGCCGTCCACGAACTGGCCCAGCTGGTCCCGCGCGGTGCGGTCCTGAGCTACGGGGACGTGGCCGAGCTGCTGGGCAGCGGCTCCGCCCGGCAGGCGGGCAAGGCCATGGGGGCCGCCCCGGAGGGCACGCAGTGGTGGCGGATCCTGCGCTCCGACGGAACGATCACCGGGGCGCTGATGGCCGAAGCCTCCGGGCACTGGGCCGCAGAGGAGCTCGCGTCTCCCGGCCGGCGGATCGACATGAACCGTAAACGGTGGAAACCCGACCCCGCCCAGTGGGAGCGCATCGACGCGCTGCGCGCGGCGCTGGGCAACCCGAAAATGTCCGAGGCGGATGATCAACTATGAGTATGCACGATGTACCCGCCGAGGAATCGGCCCCGCTGCTGGAAACCCTGGCCGGCGCACGAACCCCCATGCTGGTCGCCGGCGCCCCCGGCACCGGCAAGACCACCGCGCTCATCGACACCGCGGTGGCCCGCCTGGACGACGGTCTGGACCCGCTCTCGCTGCTGGTCATCGCGCCCACCCGGCTGAGCGCCGCGGCTATCCGCGACGAGCTCAGCCGCCGCGCCCAGCGCACCTTCACCGAACCGGTGGTCCGCACCTGGTCCGCCTACGCGTTCGACCTGATCCGCCGGGCCCGGGTCGAGGGGCTGCTGCCCTTCGTCGAGCGCGCCCCGCGGCTGCTCTCGGGCCCCGAGCAGGACACCCTCATCGGCAACCTGCTCGAAGGCCACGCCCAGGGCCTGACCCCGGGCCCTGGCTGGCCTGCCGACCTGGAGCTGGCGGTGGAAACCCGGGGCTTCCGCAAGGAGCTGCGCGAATTCTTCGACCGCGTCTCGGAACTGGGCCTGGACCCGGCGGACATCGCCGACTACGGGCAGGCCGCCGCCCGCCCGGAATGGCTTGCCGCCGCCCGGTTCTACCAGGAGTACCGCGACCTGCTGGATTTGGGCAACGCCGAAGCCTTCGACCCGGCGGGGCTGATCACCCGCGCCGCGCAGCTGCTGGAGGAGAACCCCGACTTCCTGCACGCCGAGCAGGACCGGCTGGCGCTGATCCTGGTTGACGACCTGCAGGAAGCCACCCTGTCCCAGCACCGGCTGCTGGCGCTGCTGGGCCGCGACCGCCCGCTGCTGGCCTTCGCTGCGCCGGACAGCGTGGTCCAGGGATTCCGCGGCGCCCGCGCAGACCAGCTGCACCGCTTCTCCGCCCGCTACACCAGCGCCGACGACGCACAGATCCTCGAACTGGGCACCGGCTACCGGATGGGCCCTGAAATCACCGAGGCCTGGCGCCGCATCGTGCGCCGCATCCCGGTGGCCACCGGAACCCGTGGCCGCGCCGTGGAGCCGGTGGCGGCCGCCGGCGCCGGGGCCGCGCAGGCGCTCACCTTCGAGAACTCCACCCTGGAAGAGCGCTTCATCGCCCAGCGCATCGTGCAGCTGAACCTCTTCGAAGGCAAGGACCTCTCGGACATCGCCATCGTGGTGCGCAACGGTTCCCAAGTGCGTTCGCTCAGCCGCTTCCTGGAAGGCCAGGGCATCGCCGTGCAGGTGCCCCCGGCCGAAATCCCGCTCAAGGACGAGTCCGCGGTCCGCCCGCTGCTGGACCTGCTGGACCTGGCGTTCGCCGACGGGGCGGGCGAGGATCCGCTGCTGATGCAGAACCTGCTGCTCTCGCGCTACGGCATGAGCACCGCGCTGGAAATCCGCCGGCTGCGCCAGCTGCTGCGCCAGCAGGAGTCGTCCCGCGGCGGTCGGCGCTCCAGCCAGGAGCTGCTCGAAGCCTGCCTCACGGAGCCGGAGCTCGCCGCGGACCTGGGTAAGCCGGCCTTCGGGCTGCAGCGTCTGCTGAAGATGTACACCGCGCTGCGCGAGGAGCTTGCCTCCGGCACCGCCACCCCGGAAACCGCCCTGTGGGTCATGTGGGAAGCCTCCGGGCGCGCCAAGGCCTGGCGGGAGGAAGCCCTGGGGGCCGGAACCACCGCACGCCGGGCCGACCATGACCTGGATGCGGTGCTGTCCCTGTTCCAGGCAGCCGAGCGATTCGTCGACCAGCTGCCCGGAGCAAGCGTGGAGCAGTTCATCGAGCACATCCTGCACCAGGAGCTGCCCATGGACTCGCTGGCCAGTCGCGGCTCCGGAGGCCAGCACGTCACGGTGCTGACCACCGCGGCAGCCGCCGGCAAGCAGTGGCCCATCGTTTTCATCCCGGGTCTGCAGGAAGGATCCTGGCCCAACCTGCGGCTGCGCGGCGAACTGCTGGGCTCGAACGCGCTGGCCGACGTGGTGGAGCACGGCATCGGGTTCCTGGCCACCCGGACCCCCACACATCTGGTCCGCCAGATCCGCAGCGACGAGCTGCGCAGCTTCAGCAACGCGGTCTCCCGCGCCAGCTCCCAGCTGATCTGCACCGCCGTGGACAACGAGGACTCCCAGCCTTCCTCCTTCATGGACCTGGTGGATCCGCCGGGGGATGAGGGCCGCGCCCCGACCCCGGTGCCGCGCATCCGCGCGCTACCCGCCCTGGTGGCGGAGCTGCGCAATACCGCAGAACGCGCCAAGGCCGCGCAGCTCGGGGCGATCGCCCCACCGCCGCAGGTCAGCGCCGACGACCTGTACCGGGATGCAGCCCAGGTGCTCTCCGGGCTGGCGGCGCAGCCGCGCACCGTCCGAGGGGCGCACCCCTCCTCCTGGTGGGGCATGCTGCCGTTGAGCAGCCATGGGCCGGTCATCCCGGAAGGCCAGCCGCGCAGGATCTCGCCCTCCAAGGTCGAGACCCTGGTCAAGTCGCCGCTGAACTGGTTTGTGCAAAGCGCCGGAGGCACCGCGGCCCACGACTTCGCAGCCTCCCTGGGAACCCTGATCCACTCCATCGCGGAGGAACACCCCGAGGCCAGCAGCTCGGAATACGAGCGCATCCTGGAGGAGCGCTGGCCGGAGCTGGAGAAGCCGGAGAACTGGGAAGGCCAGCGGGACTTCGACCGGGCCAACTCGATGCTCAAGAAGTTCGCCCAGTATTGCGTGGCCTCCCGCCAGGAAGGCCGCCGGCTCGTGGCCCGCGAGCTGCCCTTCAACGTGGAGGTCCCCACCGGCGGGGATCCGGTGCAGATCCGCGGCATCATCGACCGCGTCGAAGCCGATGCCAACGGCAGGGTCACCGTGGTGGACCTGAAGACCGGCGCCTCGGCGCCGAGCAAGAACGACGTGCTGGAGCACGCCCAGCTGGGCGTCTACCAGACCGCCATCCAGCTCGGTGCCCTGCAGGAGCACGAGCAGACTGCTGGGCTCTCGGACGACCCCGCCGGGGCGACCCTGGTCTACGTGGGCACCTCCGCCAAGAGCCCCGCATTGCGCGACCAGCCGGCGCTGGGCCAAGAAGACTGGGCCCGCAAACTCATCCTGGAAGCCGCCGAGCTGATGGGCCACACCGAATTCACCACCCGGCATGTGGCTGGATCCGCAGGCCTGCTGGGCAGCTGCACCCTTCCCGAAATCTGTCCGCTGTGCCACGAAGGACGACAGGTCACCGAACCATGAGCATGATCAAGTACACCCCGCAGGAGCTCTCCGAGGCGCTGGGGGAGAAGTTCCCGCCCACCAAGCAGCAGGCGCAGATCATCAGCGCCCCGCTGGAGCCCATGCTGGTTATCGCCGGCGCCGGATCCGGCAAGACCAAGACCATGGCTGACAAGGTGGTCTGGCTGGTCGCCAACCAGCTGGTGCGCCCGGAGGAAATCCTCGGAGTGACCTTCACCCGCAAGGCCGCCGGCGAGCTGTCGGTGCGCATCCGCGCAAAGATCGCCCAGCTGGTGGCCACCGGACTGCTCAGCGAGGAAACCACCCGGGACTTCCTGGACCCCGCGGTATCCACCTACCACTCCTACGCCAACACCCTGGTCCAGGACCACGGGCTGCGCCTCGGACTGGAGGAGGACACCGTGCTGCTGGGCGCCGCGCAGTCCTGGCAGCTGGCCCACACGGTGCTTGAAAGCTATACGGGGGACTACCGCCACCTGAACAGCGCCACCAGCACGCTGATCGACGCCATCGTGTCCTTCAGCTCCGAAGCGGCCGAGCACCTGCTCACCGCGCCCGAGGCGCACGGCTGGATCGACGACCTGGTGGCCCGGCTGCGCACCTTGCCGATGGACCCGGAGAAGAACAAGGCGCCCACGCAGGCCGCCCTCAAGCTCATCGACAAGCTGGCTTCCCGCGCCACCATCGCGCAGCTGGCCGAGGACTACGCGGCGCAGAAGAAGAAGCTCGGCGTCATGGACTACGGCGACCTGGTCGCCCACGCAGCGACCATCGCCCAGCAGGTTCCCGCCGCGGCGCTCGCCGAACGCACGACGCACAAGGTGGTGCTGCTGGACGAGTTCCAGGACACCTCGCACGCCCAAATGGTGCTGTTCTCCGAACTCTACGGCCAGGGCCACCCGGTGACCGCGGTGGGCGACCCCAACCAGTCGATCTACGGCTTCCGCGGAGCCAGCGCCGGGCAGCTGTTCCGCTTCCCGGAGAAGTTCCCGATCCACCGTTCCAACGGCCGCGAACTGGCCCACGTCAACCACCTGACCATCGCCTGGCGCAACACTGTCAACGTGCTGGAGGCCGCCAACGCCATCACCGGCGGCGGGGCGCAGCAGTCCACCGGGCCGGTAGCAGTGAAGCCGCTGGAGCCCTCGGCCTTCGCGCTGCCCGGGCGGGTGGTGCTCAACCGCTGCGCCACCGTGCGCCAGGAAGCCGAAGCCATTGCCGACCTGATCCAGGGCGAAGGCTTCGTCGCCGCCGATGGCACCGTGCTCACCAGCGCCGTGCTTTCGCGCAACCGCGGGCAGCTCGCCTCCATGGCCGAGGTGCTCGACGAGCGCGGCATCGCCTACCAGTTCGTGGGCCTTTCCGGGCTGCTCAGCACCCCGGAACTGACCGATTTGGTCGCTTGCCTGCACGTGCTGGTGGATCCGCTGCGCTCGGACAAGCTCATGCGGCTGCTGGCCGGCGCGCGCTGGCGGCTGGGCCCCGCGGACCTGACTGCCTTCGCGGACTGGTCCCGGCAGCTTGAACGCCGCCGGGCACGCGGACTGAACCCGCAGGAGATCCAGAACGAGACGGGGACGGAATCCGAGCCTGCGCTGGAAGCCGTCCGCGCGGAGCTCAACGACGGCGCCAGCCTGGTGGAAGCCCTGGACTACCTGCCGCCGGAGCACTGGACCAGCGGCGACGGACGCCAGCTCAGCGCCGAGGGCCGGGCCCGGCTGGTCCGGCTGCGCGAGGAGCTGGCCGGGCTGCGGCTGCTGGCCAACGACGACCTGGACACGCTGATCCGCGAGGTCGAACGATCCATGAACCTGGACATCGAGGTCGCCGCCCGTCCGTGGGTCGACCGCGACAAGTCCCGGGCGAACCTCGATGCCTTCGCTGACGTGGTCCGCGAATACTGCCGCAACGCCCCGCGAGTGGAACTGGCCGGATTCCTGATGTGGCTGGAACAGGCAGCCGAAAAGGAAAAGGGCCTGCCGCTGCCGGGCGAGGACGCAGACCCGAAGGCGGTGCAGCTGCTCACCGTGCATGCCTCCAAGGGCCTTGAATGGGACACCGTGGCGGTCATGTCGATGAACGACGGGGTGTTCCCGGGATCGAAGTCAGACCGCTGGACCAGCGGCGACAAGGCGGTCCCGTGGCCGCTGCGCGGCGATGCCAGGGATCTGCCGCAATGGGACACCGACCAGTCCTCGCTCAAGGAGCTGCTCGAAGCCGAATCCATGTTCACCTCCGATGTGGAAGACCACCACATCGCCGAGGAACGGCGCTTGGCCTACGTGGCGGTGACCCGCGCCAAGACCCTGCTGATCTGCAGCAGCAGCATCTGGACCAACAGCCGGACCAAGCCGACCGACCCATCGTTGTTCTTCAGCGCGCTGATGCCGCTGGCCGAGGGGGAGCACCCGCGGGCTGAGATCGGCGTGTGGGTGAAGGACGAGGATGCGCCGGAGCAAAACCCCAGCCGCATGACGCCGCTGGAGGCCGATTGGCCCTATGACCCGCTGGCCGGGCCCGAGATCCGCGGCGGCGTGGCCAAGAGCCCGCACCCGTATTCGCGGCGTGAGTTGCTCCAGGAACTTGCAGATGACGTCCTGTCGCCGGGCACCGGCCGCGAGATCAGCACCGACGTGGGTCGAGCCTGGGCCGAGGAAGCGCGGCGCCTTCTCGCCCAGCGTGAATTCCTGGCCAACCGGGAACGCGGCATCGAAGCGCCGGAACACGTGCGCGCCTCGCTCTTCGTCGAACTGGCCGAAGACCCCGTCGAGGTGCTGGAGAACCTGCGCCGGCCGGTGCCTCGCCGCCCGGGCCTGGCGGCCCGCCGCGGCACCGCGTTCCATGCCTGGATCGAGGAGTACTACGAGAAGACCTCGATGCTGGACTTGGGCGACATCATGGAGCCGGCCGACAGCTATCTGGACGACGCGCTGGACTTGGCAACCATGAAGGAGGCGTTCCTCGCCAGCGAATGGGCGCAGCTTCAGCCTGCCTATGTTGAAGTGCCGCTGGAAACGCGCGTGGGCCCGGTGGCAGTGCGCGGCCGAATCGACGCGGTGTTCCGCCTGGAGGACGGAACCTGGCTGATGCTCGACTGGAAGACCGGACGGGTGCCCTCGGGCAAGGACTTGAAGAGCAAGCTGGTCCAGTTGGCCGTTTACCGGCTGGGCTGGTCCAGGCTCCACGGCATTCCGCTGGACCAGATCAAGGCCGCGTTCTACTATGTTGCCGCGGGCGTGACGATCCATGCGGAGCACCTGTCCGGCGAACAGGAGCTCGAGGAAATGATCACCACTGCGTTCGAGCAGCTGGAAGAAGGGGAGCCGGCCGGCACCCCGTAAGCGTCACTTGGCGGAGTCGTTTCCATCCGTGTCGGAGGGGGACGATTCCTTCGCCGGAGCTGCGCCGTCGGGTGCCGCGGAACCAGCCTGGTTCCCGGTTTCCTGCGCGGCGGTGCCGGTCTTGGAATCATCGGCGGGCTTCTGTCCCTCGTCCTTCGGGCCAGGCGCTGCGGTGGACTGCTCCTTGGAATTGTCCAGGGTGCTCGACTCCGGGCCGTTCGAGTCGGAGCTGTCCTGCCCTGCGGCAGGAGCGGCTGCAGGAGAATTGCCACCCAATGCGGTGACCTTCGACGAATTGATGGTCGGCGCCGAAGACTTCGGCACCATGACCGGACGTTCGGTTGCAGGGGTCGGCTGCGCCGGGCTTGCGGCCGGGGTTGGTGCCGGGGTGCTGAGCGGACGCGGGGCCTCGACGACGGACAGCGGCTGCCCGCCGTATTCGGCGATATTCCGGTCCAGCTCCTGGAGCATCTCCTCGGCTTCGGCGATGCGCTCGGCATCCTTGCTGTCCAGCGACTTGACCAGCCACTGGGCCAAGGCGAACTCGGCGGCCAGCGCGGCGCGGCGCATGATGTGCGGGTCGGCGGACTTGCCACGGGCCTCCACATAGGCGGCGAATACGCGCTCGCTGAAGTTCTGGTCCTCGATGGCTGACAGCCACGCGAAGTCATCGGCGGGATCCCCCACATGCAGGTCGGTCCAACCCTTGACCGCAGAAATGCGCGACTGGGAAATCTGGATCTGCTCTTCATCGAAATCGCCGTGCACTACCGCCGCGTTGAAGCGCCACAGTGCAACGTCTTCCATGGCGTGTTCCCAGCGGCGCAGCAGCCGGCTGGGGACCTTGCCGGTAGCGGCGGCTGTATCCAGCTCGTTGAGCTTGCGCTGGCGCACCTCGTCGGCGGTGTAGGTCGGAAGCCCCGCGATCTCTACAGACTCGTCCGGGATCTGGTGGATCGCCGCCATGCACTGGCCCAGGGCCGTCGCCAAGCGGTTTCCCTCGTCAACCAGTTCGTCCAGGCTCGGGACACGGCCCGGGAGATCCTTGTAGACGAAGGTGCGCAGCGAACCCTGGCGCACCGTGCCGGCAACGCTGGGCAGCGCGAACGGCAGGGAAGCGCGGACCTTCGCGGAGAAGGCGCGCAATGCCGACAGTTCGGCTTCAAGCCTCATGCTCGCTTCGTCATGGCGCGGCGAACGCACGCGCCAACGGTGCTTCTGTGCGTCGATGAGCAGAGCTGAATCGAAATCTTCTGCATCATCGGATAGCGCGGCAAAGCCCACCGGGGACAACCCGGGTACAGCAGCGGTGGCAATAGCGGCGAGTTCCATGGCAGAGCGTTTCACAATGTCCACCGTATGCGAGATTCCTTTCTGCATCGTTGAATGACGCACGGAAGATAGGCCGTTTCCCAGCGAAATTCGGGTGTTGCGATGAAGATCATTGTCAATTATTTCCACAGCGTATTGCTGCCGCGGTCCCCGCTGCTCGAAGTGCACTAGGTTAGAAGTATGGCGCTGGCAGACATTTACCGTTCACCGATTAGTGGTTTGAGCTTTTCCCGGTCACAGATTCAACGACCTTTGACCGAACAGGACGATCCGGAGAAGCTGCCCCGCGCGCTTGCCGAAGCATCAACCCGGGTCATGCTGCTTTCCGAAACCGGTGCCGCCGTCACCGGCGACGGGCTGCTGTTCCTCGACGGCCCCGACTATACCCCGCAGGCCCAGGACCGCCAGGTGTACCTCGGAACCCACGGAACGAGCACCTACGTGCTGGCCATCGTCCAGGCGGAGCACTACCCGCAGATTGAACGCGCGCAGTGGATTAGCCTGCGCGAGGCATTCACGGTCCTTGACGACATCGAGGCCGAGCTTTTCGTCGAATCCCAGGCCATCGCGAACTGGATCCGTACCGAGAAGTTCTGCCCCCGCTGCGGGTCGGAAACCCGGTCGGCCACCTTCGGCTGGGGGCAGCGCTGCATGGCGAACGACCATGAGCTGTTCCCGCGCACCGATCCGGCGGTCATCGCCGCAATCATCGACGCCGAGGACCGCATCCTGCTCGGGGCCAACGCGGCGTTTCGAACGCACATGTACTCGGTGCTGGCAGGTTTCGTGGAAGCCGGAGAGTCGCTGGAATCCGCGGTACGGCGTGAAATCTTCGAGGAATCCGGCGTCCAGGTGGGGGACGTGGCCTACCGCGGCTCCCAGCCCTGGCCGCTGCCGCGTTCGCTCATGCTCGGCTTCACCGGTGAAGCGCTGAGCACCGAACTGGTCCCGGACGGCGCTGAAATCCAGGACCTGCGCTGGTTCACCCGTGAACAGCTTGCCGCCGAGCTACGTGCCGGCAGCTTGCAGATTCCCCGCGGTGCGTCCATCGCCCATGCACTGATCAAGTCCTGGTACGGCGAGGACCTTCCGGAGGCATCCAAGTAGTGAGCTCGTACGACAACCCTCCACTGCACGACCTGCTGGCAGGCCTCGACGCCGAACAGCGGCAAGCCGCCGAAACCCTGCGCGGGCCGCTGTGCATCCTGGCTGGTGCCGGCACCGGAAAAACCCGGGCCATCACGCACCGCATCGCCCACGGCGTCCATTCGGGCATCTACAACCCGACTAGCGTGCTGGCCCTGACCTTCACCACGCGCGCCGCCTCGGAGATGCGCACCCGGCTGCGCCAGCTCGGGGCCGCCGGGGTCCAGGCACGCACTTTCCACGCCGCCGCGCTGCGCCAGCTGCAGTACTTCTGGCCCCAGTCCATCGGCGGAACGCTGCCGAACCTGGTGGAGCACAAGGCTCCGCTGATCGCCGAGGCCGCGCGCAGGTTGCGCATCTCCAGCGACCGGGCCATGGTGCGCGACCTGGCCGCCGAGGTTGAATGGGCCAAAGTGTCCATGCATTCCCCGGAAAGCTACGCCAAAATCGTTGAAAGCCGCGAAATGCCCAACGGCCTGGCCCCGGTAAGCATGGCCAGGATCTTCCAGACCTACGAGGAACTCAAGGACGACCGCAGCGTCATCGACTTCGAAGACGTGCTGCTGCTGACCAGCGCCATCCTTGAAGAAGACGAAAAAGTCGCGGCGAGCGTGCGCCTGCAATACCGCCACTTTGTGGTCGACGAGTACCAGGACGTCTCGCCGCTGCAGCAACGGCTGCTTGACCTGTGGCTCGGCGCGCGCGACGAGCTGTGCGTGGTCGGCGATGCCTCGCAGACCATCTACTCCTTCACCGGAGCGCGCCCGGACTACCTGCTGAACTTCGGCACCCGCTTCCCGGAAGCCAAGGTCGTCAAGCTCGTGCGCGACTACCGTTCCACCCCTGAAATCGTGTCCCTGGCCAACAAGGTGCTTGCCACCCGCCGCATCGAGACCGCGGTGCCCGACCGCACCGTCACCTGGCCGGAGCCGCTGGAACTCATTGCCCAGCGCGACCACGGGCCAGCCCCCGAGTTCTTCGAGGCCACCGACGACGAGAACGAAGCCGACGAGGTCGCCCAGCGGATCAAGATGCTGGTCAAGCAGGGCCAGGACATCTCAGAGATCGCGGTGCTCTACCGCACCAACGGGCAGTCGCAGGCCTTCGAGCAGGCGCTGACCGCCCACTCGATTCCGTACGTCATGCGCGGAGCCGAACGCTTCTTCTCACGCCGCGAGGTCAAGGAGGGAATGCTCGCCCTGCGCGCCGCGCTGAACGTCTCGCAGGGTGACGACGTGGCACAGCTGGTCCGCGACGTGCTTTCCTCCCACGGTTATTCAGCCAACGCGCCCAGCGGCGGCACCGGCGCCGTGCGGCAGCGCTGGGAATCCCTGTCGGCCCTGGTGCGCCTGGCCGATGAACTCGTCGAGGGCCGCAAGGCGCAGGGGGAGAAGGCGACCTTGCACGATGTGGTCCGGGAGCTCGAAGAACGGGCGGCGATCCAGCACGCACCGACCCTTGACGGCGTGACGCTTGCGTCCTTCCATGCCGCCAAGGGCCTGGAATGGGATGTGGTGTTCCTGGCCGGTCTGAGCGACGGACTGGTCCCGATCACCTATGCCAAGGACCAGGCCGGATACGACGAAGAGCGCCGGTTGCTGTATGTCGGCATCACCCGTGCACGGATCCGCTTGTACCTGTCCTGGTCGCTGGCCCGGACCCCCGGCGGCCGGGCCCACCGCTACCCGTCGAGGTTCCTGGACGGCATCAAGTCGGTCCGCCAGGCCAGTAGCCGGCAGCAGGCCCCGGTCAAGCGCCGCGAGCAGAAAGTGACCCCGGCGGTGTGCAGCACCTGCGGTTCATTCCTCACCAGCGCCAAGGAGCGCAAGCTCAAGCGCTGCTCCTCGTGCCCGGCCACCTACGACGAAGCCCTCTTCGAAGCGCTTCGGGCGTGGCGCTCGCAGGTCGCCAGCACGAACTCGGTTCCCGCCTTCGTGATCTTCACCGATGCGACGCTGATGGCGATCTCCGAGCACCGGCCGACCTCCGAGCAGGCGCTGGGCAAGATCTCCGGCGTGGGCCGCACCAAGCTGGAGCGCTACGGCCAGGCAGTGCTGGAAGTGCTCTCCGACCACCTCGGCTAGGCTCTGCACAGCCCGCGCCGGCGACGGCGCAGCCGTGATACCCGCAGCCTGTCCTGAACCGCAGTCCGGGGCCCGATTCCGGGCCCCGGTTTCCTGCCCCAGCTCTGAAGGGAACGCACCCATGCCAGCCTTGCCAAAAACCGTGGACTTCCTCGCCCCGGACGAGATTCCGGTGCGCATCGTGCGTTCGGCCAAACGACGGAAGACGATCTCGTCCCAGTGGAGGGAGGACCGTCTTGTCGTCCAGGTGCCTGCGGCGCTGGATGAACGCTCCGAACAGATGCTGGTCGATGAGATGGTCAAGAAATATCGCCGGAATCGTGTGCAGCGGGCCGAAGCCACCAGCGATGCGAGTCTCGAAGCCCGGGCTGAGCAGCTGGATCGGCGCTATTTCGGCGGCTTGGCCCAGCCCGTCTCGGTGCGCTGGGTAAACAACCAGAACAAGCGCTGGGGTTCGGCCAGCGTGTATCAAAAGACAATTCGGCTGTCCTCGAAGCTGCTGCACACCCCGCAGTGGGTGCAGGACTACGTGCTGGTGCACGAACTCGCGCACCTGATGGCGCCCAAGGACGGGCACGGGGCCAAGTTCCAGGCGCTGCTGGACAGGTTCGAGCGCCGCGCCGAGGCGGACCAGTTCCTGGCAGGATTCAGCGCAGGGTTCCGGGCACACGCAGCAGAAAACGGGCAGGGCGCAGCCGAGGCCGGGGGATTCGACGGCGACGAGGACGAATAGTCGTTCCCGCACGATCGCCCGTCGAATCCGGGGCTCACTAAAAAGAGTGCGGGCACCGAACCGGGAAGTTCGGTGCCCGCACCTGTCAGCTGGTCTCCGCCAGGCGGTTATACCTTGGGATCCTGCGGATCTTCGTCGTTCTTGTCCTTCTCGTCCTTCGGCGCCTCGGCGAGCGGGTCGATGCCGTCGAATTCGCCGTCGAGCAGCTTGCCCAAGGCCACGTCGAACTCGTCGAATTCATCAGCTGCCTCTTCGCGGCGCTTGGTGAATCCGGCGGGATCGCTCAGGTCCGTCTGGGTAGGCATCAGGTCAGGATGGTCCCAGATCGCGTCGCGTCCTTCGATGCCGCGTTCCTCGAACAGGTGCTCCCACAAGGCGGCTGCCTCGCGCAGCTTGCGCGGGCGCAGCTCCAAGCCGACCAGTGCGGCGAACGTGGACTCTGCCGGGCCGCCCGAAGCGCGGCGGCGGCGCATGGTCTCGCGCAGGTGGCCTGCGAACGGCAGGTTCTGGGCCGCTTCGGAGACTACATGGTCGACCCAGCCTTCGATCAGGGCCAAGGTGAGCTCCAGGTTTTCCAGGGCCTTGTCCTGGGCCTGGGTTCGCTGCGGGGTGAACAGACCCTCGCCGAGCATGGACTGCAGGGCCTCGGGGTTCGACGGGTCGATGCCGCGAACGGCTTCTTCGATACGCGACATGTCGATGTGGATGCCGCGGGCGTAGGACTCCACTGCGCCGATGAGCTTGGAGCTCAGCCAGGGCACGCGGTTGAACAACCGGGCGTGGGCGCTTTCGCGCAGCACTGCGTAGAGCAGCACTTCCTGCTCTGGAATTTCCAAGCCGTCGCCGAACGCGGCGACATTGGTTGCCACGATGCCCGGGGTGGTGCCGGCCAGCGGCAGGCCGATATCGGTGCCGCCGAGCACGTCCTTGGCCAGCTCGCCCAGAGCGGAGCCGAGCTGCATGCCGAACATGCTGGCGCCGAGGTTGCGGAACATGCCGTCGGCGTTGCCGAGCATGCCCTTCATCTCCTCG
The DNA here is from genome assembly GCF_003633665.1 of Arthrobacter sp. AG1021. Taxonomy (NCBI): domain Bacteria; kingdom Bacillati; phylum Actinomycetota; class Actinomycetes; order Micrococcales; family Micrococcaceae; genus Arthrobacter; species Arthrobacter sp. AG1021. Next base: position 473,405 of record NZ_RBLB01000006.1, read on the forward strand.
GGGATCTGGTCCTTCATGGCGCTGGTGATCGCCTGCGCCACGGATTCCGCCACCGGCTCGGTGATCTTCTTCCAGGTGCCCAGCGTCTTGTCGTACCAGCGCTTGCGGGTCCAGGACTCGATCGGGGCGGAACCCGTCTCGAAGGCGGTGGCGTTGTTCAGCCAGAGGTCTGCCAAGTAGGAGGCATCGGTGATCGCGCTCTGGCGTGCGACCGACACCTCGGGGTCGTCGCTGGCATAGGCCTGCAGGGCAGTGTCCGAGGCGAGTTTCCAGTTCACCGGACCGGATGAGGCATTGCTGCTCATCATGGCCGACATCATGGCTTGCGCCTGCTGCATCATTTTCTGCATTGCCGCAGGGTCGCCCTGGGCTCCCAGCGCGTCCCTCAACTGAGGTGGAAGATTGTTTGGGTCGAATCCGCTGCCGAAGAGCTGACCAAACATCGCAGAGAACGGATCCTGCGGGTTGTTTTCGTCGTCGTTACCGTCGGGGCGGTTATTCGGGGGGGTCTGTGCCATGTACTTAAAGCTACCGCCTGCGGCTGGGAGTTCGCAGTCGGAACGGCCCCAGTTCGCTTTCGGCACATAGATTATGCACGCTTCCTCATGAATTTCACAGCATCGCTTCAGTAGGGTTAACAGTAGCCTTGCCATTCTTGGCATTGCTGCATCAAACTTCGGTCAGGAGCAGGGTACGTGTACGAACAGGAACCAGTCATTTCAGCCAGCGACCCGGCTCCCACCGGCGCGCCTGGCAAGGGTTCCCCGGGAGTGCGACGCACCAGCGCCGGAATGGTAGCCCTGCTGCTCATCGGCGTGATGATGTTCCTGCCCACGAACTTCGTGATCCGCTCGCCGGGGCCGGTGCTCAACACCCTTGGCGAAGTCGACGGCACCGAACTGATCACCATCGAGGGCGCCAAGTCCTATGAGTCCGAAAGCACACTGGACATGCTCACGGTGTTCGTCCAGGGCGGCGGCACCAACCGGGTGACCATCCCGGTGGTGCTTGAGGCGCTGTTCAACCCGACGAAAGACATCGCCCCCGAGGAAACCGTCATCCCGCGCGGCGTGACTACCGATGAGCAGTCTGAGCAGAACGACATGCAGATGGTTTCCTCGCAGGACCAGTCGGTGGCCGCTGCGCTGACCGAGCTGGGCTACGACTTCAAGACGTGGCTGGATGTTGCAGGCTTCGCCACCGAGACGAACCAGTCGGTCCTCAAGGAAGGGGACCGGCTGCTGAAGTTCGAGGGCAAGGACATCACGTCGCTTGAGCAGCTGAAGGCTGACCTGGACAAGCACGGCGAGGCGCCGGCGACGATGACCATCCAGCGCCCCGGCGGCAAGGACAATGCCAGGCAGATGGACGTTGAAGTTTCCACGACGCTGGGGGACACGGGCAACCGGCAGCTGGGCGTGCTGCTGAACACCACCCATGATTTCCCGATCGACGTGAAGTTCGGAGTCGAGAACATCGGCGGCCCCAGTGCCGGCATGATGTTCGCCTTGGCGATCATCGACCGGCTCACCGAGGGATCCCTGGCCGGGGACCACCATATTTCCGGAACGGGAAGCATCGACCAGGCCGGCAACGTCGGTCCCATCGGCGGCATCGCCCAGAAAATGGTCTCCGCCAAGAAAGAAGGGGCGACGGTGTTCCTGGCCCCGGCGGAGAACTGCTCGGAAGTCGTCGGGCGAGTTCCCGACGGCTTAGATGTTGTCAAGGTATCGACGTTGCACGAAGCTCGCGAAGTCCTTGAAAAGGTCGCCGGCGGCGCAGATCCGGCCAGCATGGCGACCTGCGAATAGATTTAGCTGCGCATCACGGGAAGAATGTGGTGTAGGCAGCAAGACTGGTGCGTATCGCTCGCACGTGGATTAGGTACATGAGTTCTGACGTGAAAGCAGCGTCTGGGACACAAGGTAAGGAATAAATAGTGTCATACGGATCGGATACACCGTCCGGGGGCCCACCGCGGCCCCGCCAACCGCAGCAACCGTCCAGGCCCTCGGGCAAGAAGGTGTCGCCGCTGACTCTGACCATCTTCGCGGTGGTCATCCTGGTCGCGGTGTTCGTTTTCCTGTCCAATTTCTACGCAGATATCCTGTGGTTCAATCAGCTGGGCTACTCCGAGGTCTATTGGACCGAACGCATCGCCAAGATGGTGATCTTCCTGATCGCCCTGCTCCTCATGGCCGTCCCGATGTGGTTCTCCATGCGCAGCGCCTACAAGCACCGTCCGGTGTACGCGCCGGACGGCGGGCGCGCAGACTCGATGTCGCGCTACCAGAGCCAGCTGGAGCCGGTGCGCCGTTTCCTGATGATCGGCATCCCGCTGGTGGTCGGCATCTTCGCCGCCGTGGCTGTCGCCGGCCAGTGGAAGACCATCCTGCTGTTCCTCAACCGCACCCCGTGGGGCAGCACCGATCCACAGTTCAACATGGATCTGTCCTTCTTCATGTTCTCGCTGCCGTTCATCGCGCTGCTCAACGGATTCCTGATTTCGGTAGTCCTGCTCAGCGGTGTGGCCGGTCTGCTGACCCACTACCTGTACGGCGGCATCCGCGTTGAGGAACGCGGCGGCATCACCATCGGCAAGGCCGCGCGTGTGCACACCGCGATCGTGGTGGCGGTCTTCCTGCTGCTGCAAGCCGTGAACTTCTGGATCGGGCAGTACGAAACCCTGACCGACCAGTCCGGCCGCGTGGCCGGTGCACTGTACCGCGACGTGCATGCGGTGATCCCGGCCCAGATGATCCTGGCGATCGTCGCCGTGCTGATTGCCATTACCTTCGTGATCGCCGCCATCACCGGCCGCTGGCGCCTGCCGCTGATCGGCACCGCCATGCTGGTGATCACCATGATCGTCGCCAGCGGCGTCTACCCGTACATGGTGCAGCAGTTCCAGGTCGTGCCTTCCCAGCGTGCGCTGGAAAGCCCGTACATCGAGCGCAACATCGAGATGACCCGACAGGCCTACGGCCTGGACGACATCGAGGTCACCCAGTACGACGCGACCGTGACCACCGAGAAGAACGCGCTGGCCGAGGAAACCGCGACCACCGCGAATATCCGCCTGCTGGATCCGAACCTGGTGTCCGCCGCCTTCGCGCAGCTGCAGCAGTTCCGCGGCTACTACACCTTCGCCGACACCCTGAACGTGGACCGCTACAAGGTCGACGGCAAAGTGGAGGACACCGTGATTGCGGCCCGCGAAGTGAACGTTTCGCCGACCGACACCTGGGTCAACCAGCACATCTCCTACACCCACGGCTACGGCCTGGTGGCCGCCTACGGCAACCGCGTCGCGGCCGGCGGCCGCCCGGACTTCATGCTCGGCGGCATCCCGACCAGCGGCACCCTGGCCAGCGACAAGGACTACGAGCCCCGCATCTACTTCGGCGAGAACTCGCCGCAGTACTCGATCGTCGGCGGCCCGGACGAGGGCTGGGACGACCGCGAGCTGGACCGCCCGAGCACCAGCGGCGACTCCCAAGACACCCGCTACACCTTCACCGGCGACGGCGGACCGAACGTGGGCAACATGTTCAATCGCATCGTCTACTCGCTGAAGTTCGCCTCTACCGACCTGTTGCTTTCGCAGGACGTTAACGCCGATTCGCAGATCCTCTACGACCGCGATCCGCGTGAGCGCGTCAGCAAGGTCGCACCGTACCTGACCTTGGATTCGAACGCCTACCCGGCGATCGTCGACGGTCGCGTGCAGTGGATCATCGACGGCTACACCACGTCGAACAACTTCCCGTACTCCCAGCAGCAGCAGCTGTCCTCCGCGGTCACGGATTCCCTGACCAACGCCCAGGACATCGATGCGCTCAACGGACGCGTGAACTACCTGCGCAACTCGGTCAAGGCCACGGTTGACGCCTACGACGGCTCGGTGAAGCTGTACGCCTGGGATGACGAGGATCCGCTGTTGAAGTCCTGGCAGAGCGTCTTCCCGAACACCATCAGCCCGATGTCGGACATGTCTGCGGAACTGATGGAGCACGTTCGCTATCCGGAGGACATGTTCAAGGTGCAGCGCGAGGTCCTTTCGACCTACCACGTTGACGATCCCGGAACCTTCTACGAGGCCAACGATGCCTGGGCCGTCCCGGACGACCCGACGACCGCGAACACAAAGGTCAAGCAGCCTCCGTTCTACATGTCGCTGAAGATGCCAACGCAGGACGAGGCATCGTTCTCGCTGACTTCGACGTTCATCCCGGCCAGCTCGGCCAGCGGCCAGCAGCGCAACGTGATGTTCGGCTTCCTCGCAGCCAATGCGGATGCTGGAACCAAGGCGGGCGTCAAGGCCGAGGACTACGGCAAGCTCAGGCTGCTGGAACTTCCGACGGACACGGCAGTGCCGGGTCCGGGCCAGGCCCAGCAGAACTTCGACACGAACACCAAGGTGACCCAGGAGCTCAACCTGCTTCGCCAGGGTGCCTCGGAAGTCAAGAACGGCAACCTGCTGTCGCTGCCTGTTGGCGGCGGTATCCTCTACGTGCAGCCGGTCTACGTCCAGTCCTCGGGTGCCACGAGTTACCCGACGCTGCGCAAGGTGCTGGTGGCCTTCGGTGACCAGGTCGGCTTCGCCGATACGCTTGCCGAAGCACTTGACCAGGTGTTCGGTGGCGACTCGGGCGCTGTGACCGGTGAAACCGGCGCCAAGCCTGGTGAGAAGCCGAGTGACGGCGACAATGGATCGAAGCCGACGCAGACCGACGCCCAGAAGCTCTCTGATGCTCTGAACGCCGCGAACGCTGCGATCAAGGCCGGACAAGAAGCCTTGGCCAAGAACGACTTCGCCGCCTACGGCAAGTCGCAGAAGGATCTGGAAGCCGCACTGCAGAAGGCCATCGAGGCCGATGCAGCTATCAACGGAACCCCGGAGAAATCCGAGACCCCGGCCCCGGAACAGGGCAGCGAACAGGGAACTGAATCGCCTGCCCCTACCGACGGGAACAACGGTTAATCCAGTTGGCACGAATGCCCGATTTGCGTTTCACTCCGCGATGATGCAATAATTGACTAGTCATCGCGGGGTGGAGCAGTTCGGTAGCTCGCCGGGCTCATAACCCGGAGGTCAGAGGTTCAAATCCTCTCCCCGCCACGAAAGCCAAAAAGACGGAAGCGTAAGCTTCCGTCTTTTTGCATTTCCGAGCGGTGGGTTCGCGCGATGCCCACGTCAAGGAGGCGGATTTTTCCGAGGTGCCGGTGGCCGTGCTCGGGGCGCTTCGCGCAGCTCAATACCAATGGAGCGCAGTCTTCCGGCCCGGTGCATCTCCAGGGCGGGCGGGTTAGGATCGGGTTCAATGCGGCTTCGGCTTTCAGTAGTCTGCGCAAGGTTCAGCAAATCAATCCATACCGCGAATCGCGCCCTGCTCATTTCCCACGTAAGACGCTGTTATCCGCCGAGCCATTGAGCGGCCGGGGCTAGCTGGAAGAACTCCGCAATGAATTCCATCCGGAATGCAGGGGAGTAGCGGTATCACTTACTGGCAGCGCACAAGCGCAGCCTTTGGCCGACTGCGCGCTACGGGGTGCGGAGGCGGCCGTGAGGCTCCCCGGCGCCGTTCTGCAGGGCGAAGGAGCAGCGTCAGGGGGTCGGAGGCGTAGGGGTGATCAGGCCCACCAGAGGAATGCGCCCCGACGTCCTGCTCACAGTTGCCCTGAGGCCTTTTCGAGGACTTCTGTCAACAGCGGCCCTTGCCATACGGTTTCGGTTGACTCGACTCATGGCCTCGCTCCGGCTGTTTTCCATGATGGACGGGAGGGACAGTGGCCGCCGGCGGCCGGGTCACTGGTTGTATCGCCGCACACTTTTCCGCCAGAATCTGCGACATCATATTGTCGGCGTGAGCCCGATGGACACCTGAAGGCTGTCGGGTGACGAAAGCCACCGTCGCTCGATTCGCGATTCGGTTTCCCTGTTGGTAATGTTGTATTTACCGACGCGGGGTGGAGCAGTTCGGTAGCTCGCCGGGCTCATAACCCGGAGGTCAGAGGTTCAAATCCTCTCCCCGCCACCAAGGCAAAAGACGGAAGCGAAAGCTTCCGTCTTTTTTCATTTCTGGGCTGGCGGTATCGAACCCGGCCGAAGTCGATGTCCTGGAATATTCCACAGGGGAGTGTCCTCCGAGTTGCATGGTGATGGACGACACGGGTCCCGGATTCGCGTAAATGGTTACGCATTGGTAATGTTGTATTTACCGACGCGGGGTGGAGCAGTTCGGTAGCTCGCCGGGCTCATAACCCGGAGGTCAGAGGTTCAAATCCTCTCCCCGCCACCAAGGCGAATGGAGATCCGAAAGGGTCTCCATTTTGTTTTCCCGGCAAAGTTCACCGGACACGTGCCGGCAGGGTCGCACTGCGCCGGTTGGCTAAAACGGGAAAGGGGCTCGAGCCTGGCAAGACAATGACAATGTCTTGCCAGGGCTCGAGCCCCTTTCCGGCGATCACGCCGGCAGGCGTCTAGCCTTCCAGCTGGCCGGTCTGCTTGGCCTTCAACGCTGCCAAGCGGGCCTCGACCTCGGTCTGCTCACCGAGATCCTCCAAGGACTCAAACTGTGCATCCAGGCTGGAGGACGCTAGCTCTGCCGCACCGCGGACCCGAGCCTCTTCGCGACGGACCTTTTCTTCGAAGCGACCGATCTCGCTGGACGGATCCATGATGTTGACGGCCTTGACCGCCTCATTGACCTGGTTCTGGGCGTGAGCGGCCTTGGAACGGGCGACCAGCTCATCGCGCTTGCTGGAGAGCTCGGTACGCTTTTCCTTCATCTGGTTCAGGCCGGTCTTCAGCTTCTCGACGATTTCACGCTGGGAAGAGATCGTCGGCTCAGCAGTCTTCATCTCCGATTCAGACTGCATCTGGCGCTGGATGGCCACCTTGGCCAAGTTGTCGAACTTGGCCGCATCGGCGGCGTTTCCTGCGCTGCGGAACTCATCAGCCTTGTTGGAAGCAGCTAAGGCCTTGTTGCCCCAGTCTGCTGCGGCTTGCTGGTCTTCCTTGTAATCGTCTTCGATCATCCGCAGGTTGCCGATGGTCTGGGCAATCGCCTGTTCGGCTTCGGCGATGTTGTCGTTATAGTCCCGAACCATCTGATCCATCATCTTCTGGGGATCTTCTGCGGAATCAAGCAGTGCATTGATGTTGGCCTTCGCCAGCTGGGAGATACGTCCGAAGATTGACTGTTTGGTCATGGTTGCCTCGTCCTGTCTGATTGATGATTATGAAATCGGGTCGTGCACACTTTGAAAAACACTTGGCCGACGGGCTAGAAGCTGCCGCCGCTTCCGCCGAAGCCGCCGCCGTCCCCTCCGCCGAAGCCTCCGCCGCCTCCACCGAAGCCGCCGAAACCACCGCCACCGAACATGCCGCCGTCGCCGTTGTTGCCGCCGCCGTGGAGGATCGAATCAATGAGGATTCCACCGAGCACGGCACCGCCGATGCCGTCGAACATTCCGCCGCGTCCGCGGCCACGGCCTCCGTAGCCGCCGCCGAAGACGTCCCCGCCGCCGAAACCGTTGACGTCCTGTTCAGCCATGCTTGCGGCCTGGTCGGCCAGCTGGATCGCGCGCTGTGCTGACGCAACTGCCGCGGACGGATTACGGTTGGCCTGCGAACGAGCGTCGTCGTAGGCGCGCTGCGCTTCGGAAAGCCGGGTGCGCGCCGAGGAGCGGACGCCGCCGCGGCGGGCACGAATGTAGTCCTCGGTGCCGTTGATCCGCGATTCGGCCGTATGCAGCAGGCTCTGCAGCTGCTCGCGTGCGGCTTGCTCCTGCTCTGCCTGGTTGCGCAGATTGGCCAGCGACGTCGCCAGCGGCTTGCTTGCCTGATCAAGCTGGGCAATGAGGGCCAGTGGGTTGTGCTTACTACCTATCGACTGCTTGATGTTGTTCAAGGCGCTGAGCACGCCGGCAACGGGACCGGCCAAAGCAGGCTGGGAACCGTTGTTCACCAACGCCTGCGCCTGGGCTACATCCCGCGAGGCGAGCGCTACCGCGGATTCCAAATCCGATTCTGCCTGGCTTAGAGCCGTCGCCGACTTGTTGATGGCTTCAAGCAGGACTTCTGCCTGGTCCTGAGCTTCCTCGGCGTTCTGGATCAGCAGCGCGGCGTTCGCGCGGTCGCTGCCCAGCTGCTCGGAAGCCTGTTTCAGCGCCGAGGCGGCGAAGCTCAAACGGTCAGAGGCCTGCTTGGCATTGTCCAGGATTTGCGAAACCGCGGACTGGTCGTACTTGTCGGTGAGCTGTTCGAGGATCGCAACCCGGGCAGAGAGCTGCTGATTCAGCGGTTCCTGCTCGGCGGCAACTTCGGTGATCCGGGTTTCTGCGTTCTGCTCCAACTGGCGCAGTTTCTTGAAATCCTCGGCATGCTTCTGCAGCGTCTCATTGACCTGCCCGCAGCGATTGATAATTTCGCCGAGCCATGAACGCTGGTCTTGTTCGGTGTCCGGGATGTCGTCATCCAGCTGCTGCTGAAGACGGAACGATTCGGACAGGTGCTGCTTGGCTTGGGCCAGGTCCTGGGTGAACACCTCGATGGACTCTTTGCCGTATTGGGCTTCGGCGAATCCCAGCTCCTGTTCGGAGGAGCGGATTGAGTCATCTGCAGCGACGAGCAGCTGGTCAGCTTGCCGGCGCAGCTGATCCAGTGGAACCAGCTGCTGTTGCGGTACGCCGGAGGATCCGGGGCGTTGTCCTGTTGGTAGCTGCGCTGACTTCGACTTTCCGCGGCGGCTCAACACCATGAAGGCGACGACAGCGCCACCGGCGATGACGATCATGACCCAGAAGAAGCTGAAGCCGGAGGAAGAATTGGAAGAACCGCTTCCGGCGATGGCTCCGCTGTCGACATTCTCAATACCCGCAATGGCGCCCTCTGCAGCACCCAGCCAATCGTCGTCGCTCAAGGCAGGCAGAACGTCATTCGAGAAGATCTCTTGACGGTACTCGTTCACCGGGCTGTTGTTGGAACTACCCAGGAATGCTTGGCGTGACTCGGTGCCGACCACCAAGATGACATCGTTCGTGCCCATGTTCTTCTTGTTGAAGACTTCCTTAGCCCAGTCTTGGGGATTCTCTGGATTAGTGAACTCATCGACATAGATAGCGAATAGGCTGTAACCAGTGTCCTTGCGCAGCTGCGAAATCTGGTCTTCCAGCTGCGACACATCTGAACCAAGTACGTTTGAATTGTCAACAACGAAGTCGCCGGGAGGTATCGTGACCGGAGATTCCGCCATGGCCGGCGATGTCAAACCCACCGCGGCCACCGAGGCCAATAGTGCTCCGGCCACTATGCGCCGAGCTTTGCTACTCATGCTTTCCCCACCTGAACTGCTATGTCGAACTAAAACCAAGGGTGAAACCCCGATTTGGTAAATACAGGAAGCCGTATTCACACTTCGATTTGATTCTATTTGCCCCAGTGAAGCACGTCTACGACATTCCGCTTCCAGAATAGTTACTCACAGGGCGTGCTAAGTTTGCGCAGTTTCATGCCACAGAACGCAACGGAATAATCGAATTCAAGAGATCCTAGAGTCGAAAGAGACGGAACAATGAGCCAGAACCCGAACGAGCCACGCGACAACACTGCTGGTGGCTCTGCACACTCGGGAAGCAATCCCGATGTCAATGTGCCGGCATCGTCTGAGCCGACAGTCAACCTTCCCCGGGTCGGCCAGAACCCCCAGGGCACCGATCAGCCGACCGCCGCCTACCCGCGCTCCAACCACAGCGAGGACGCAACTTCGGAGTACCAGCACGCCGGGGCAGGAAGCTCATACAACTACTCGAATGCCTCGGAGAACACGTCGAGCGCCGCCTATGGTTCGGGGTACTCCGCCTCGGACTCGCAGCACGTGAACTACCCGGTGCCGCCTGAACGCAAGCCATCGGGCAAGAAGACCTTCGCCGGCACCACCCTGGTTTCCGGCATGGTCGCCGCGGCCCTGGTCGGCGGCCTGGCCGCTGCGGGAACGACCTACTTCCTCTCGGACACGGGAAGCGGCAACGGCACCACCACCCCAGCCCCGCAGGCGGGGGTCGTGATCAACAATCCCAACTCCGTCACCGAAGTCACTGCGGCAGCCGCCAAGGCCAGCCCCAGCGTGGTGACCATCGAAGTTTCCGGTGGCGGTTCCAGCGGATCGGGTTCGGGCATCATCCTGGACAATGAAGGCCACATCCTCACGAACACCCACGTGGTGACGTTGGGCGGCAAGGTGGCTGACCCCGACATTTCGGTGCAGACCAATGACGGACAGGTCTACAGCGCGAAGGTCGTCGGCACCGACCCGATGTCGGATCTGGCCGTGATCAAGATCGATGCCAGCAACCTGGTACCGGCAACCCTCGGTAGTTCCGCGGACCTGAACGTCGGCGACACCTCGGTGGCCATCGGCGCACCTCTGGGATTGAGCGGCACGGTGACCGACGGCATCATCTCGACACTGAACCGCACGATTTCCATCGCATCCTCGGCAGTGCCTGAGAACACCGCGCCTGAAAGCAACGGCGACAACGGAAGCCAATTCAACTTCCAGTTCCCCGGCGAAGAACAGCAGCAGCGCTCGGCCGGCACCATCTACGTCAACGTCATCCAGACCGACGCGGCCATCAACCACGGCAACTCGGGTGGTGCGCTGGTCAACTCCAAGGGCGAAATCATCGGCGTCAATGTCGCCATCGCCTCGGCCGGCGGCACCGAGGACTCCGGTTCCATCGGCGTGGGCTTCGCCATCCCGATCGATTACGCCAAGCGCATCGCGAACGACCTGATCGCCAACGGCACCGCCACCCACGGTTTGCTGGGGGCCACCGTCCAGGCTACGGCAGGAGCCAAGGATTCATCCGGCGCCGCGACCACCTCCTTTTCGGTAGGCGCGACCATCGTCGATGTCACCAAGGGTTCGGCTGCGGACAAGGCCGGGCTGAAGTCCGGGGACGTGATCACCTCGGTCAACGGCCGAGCGGTCCGCGACTCGCAGACCGTCACGGCAGCGGTCCGCGAGGTGCCGGCCGGTGGCGAAGCGAAGATCACGTACCTGCGCAACGGGCAGGAGAATACCGCAACGGCCACTGTGGGTTCGTTGAGCAGCAACTAAATATGACTCCAAGAGTCGTCATATTGTCATTGTGAGACACGTGACGCGGTCTGGTGATTAACCAACCGCGTCACGTGTTGTTCTCTGAGCGATAAACGGCAACGGGGTGGCCGTTGGTGGATACGATAGAGGCAGATGAAAACTTCCGGCGCCAGATGCCCTGCGCGGCCGGATTCCTTATACTTCGAGGAAGGCGCGAATGAGCGACGCGAGCACTACGCCACTGACCATCGTGGTCTTGGTCAAACATGTCCCAGATGTCCAGTTTGACCGGCATATCGACCAGGAATCCCTGCGGCTGGACCGGTCCGAGTCGGTTCTTTCGGAACTGGACGAATACGCCGTCGAGGCGGCGCTGGCCCTCGTAGAGGACAACGGAGGGTTCGCGGCGGGTCACCAGGTCATCGCGGCGACCATGGGAGCAGGCAGCTCGGTGAATTCGGTCAAGAAGGCGCTGCAGATGGGCGCCTCCTCGGGGCTCCACCTGAATGACGCAGCGCTCGCCGGTTCGGACGCCGTGGCTACCTCCAAAGCCCTGGCGGCATTGGTGCGCCACGTGCCCAATGTGGATCTCGTGGTCACCGGCATGGCATCCACCGACGCCGAAACCTCGGTGGTTCCGGCGCAGCTCGCCGAACTGCTCGGCTTCGCCCAGCTGACCCATGCCGCCTCGGTGGCCTTCGATGCCTCGGCCCGCGAGCTGACCGTCGACCGCGAGCACCTGAATCAGCGTGTGACCCTCAAGGCAGGCCTTCCTGCCGTACTGTCGGTTACCGATCAGGCCAACGACCCGCGCTACCCGAACTTCAAGGGCATCATGGCCGCGAAGAAGAAAAGCATCGAGGAAGTCGATTTGGCCGGTATCGGCCTGGCTGCGCAGGAAGTCGGGGCTGAGGGCTCCACCACCTCGGTGCTGGCCGCCGAGCAGCGCTCTGCCCGGCCAGCCGGCACCATCATCCATGACAGCGGCGACGCAGGCATTGCCCTGGTCGACTTCCTGGCCGCACAGAAGCTGATCTAAGGACCTATTGAACATGTCTTCTGCACTTGTATTTTTCACCGACCTCAGCGCCGCACCCGGCAAGGCGCAGCGCGAGCTGCTGACCTTGGCCTCGCGCTTCGGGACCGCTGTGGTGGCCGCCGCCACCGAGATTTCCGCCGAGGCCCGCGAGGCCATCGCGGGCTACGGCATCGGCACCGCCTTGCAGGCGGCCAATCCGGGGCGGGGATTCGGCGAGCATGAGCTGGCAGTGCTGGATGCCGCACTGCAGCACACCGATGCGGACCTGGTGCTGCTGGGCAACGACAGCTTCAGCCGCGAACTCGGCGCACGCATCGCGGTACGCCGCAATGCCGCCATCGTCACCGACGTGATCGACGTATCCGCCGAACTGATCGCCACCAAGGATGAGCTCGCCGGAAGCTACACCGCCAGCGCGAAGTCCACCACCGGCGTGCTGATCGCCGCCGTCAAGCCCAACAGCATTGAGGACGCACCGGCAGGCTCCGCAGGCACCGTGCAGGTCACGGATCTGGTCCTCGGCGACGCGGCAGCGCCGAAGGTGAGCATCGTGGCCGTGGAGGAGAAGGTCGCCTCGGAACGTCCGTCGCTGAGCGAAGCCCGCGTGGTGGTTGCCGGCGGGCGCGGCGTCGACGGCGACTTCGGTCCCCTGGAAGACCTTGCCGACGCGCTGGGCGCCGCCATCGGAGCTTCGCGCGCCGCGACCGACGCCGGGTGGATTTCCCATGATGCGCAGGTGGGCCAGACGGGCGTCACCGTGTCGCCGCAGCTGTATATCTCTGCCGGAATCTCCGGGGCGATCCAGCAGAAGGCCGGAATGCAGACCAGCAAGTACATCATCGCAGTGAACAAGGACGTCGACGCGCCGGTCTTCGACATCGCGGATCTGGGGATCGTCGGGGATCTGGCCAAGGTGCTGCCGCAGGCCGCCGCGGAGATCAGGCGCCGCCGAGCATGATCGATACAACCCAATTCATCACTGCCCAAACCGAACGGGTTCTGGCCTTCGCCGCCCACCCGGACGACCTGGACTTCGGTGCGGCCGGAACCATCGCCGCGCTCACTGCGGCCGGTGTCGAGGTGCAGTACTGCATCATGACCGACGGGGACGCCGGCGGATTCGACGAACGCGACCCGCAGGAGACCGCGCGCCTGCGCCACCTGGAGCAGACCGTGGCAGCCTCGAAGGTCGGCGTGAGCACCGTGCACTTCCTCGGTGAGCGCGACGGCTTTCTGGAGCCCACCCATGAGGTCATCCGCAAGGTGGTGCGCCTGATCCGCCAGGTGCGCCCCACCATCGTGATGGCCATGCACCCCGAACGCAACTGGGACCGCATCCAGCGCTCGCATCCGGATCACCTGGCCTGCGGCGAAGCGGTCACCCGGGCGATCTACCCGGCTGTGGAGAACCCCTTCGCCTACCCGGAACTGGTGAGCGACGAGGGCCTGAACGCGTACAAGGTGCCTTGGCTGTGGCTCTACGGGGCTCCGCGCGAGAGGGAAAACGGTTTCGTGGACATCACGAAGTTCTTCGAGCAGAAGATGGATGCGCTGCGGGCTCATTTCACCCAGCACCCCGACGTCGCCTCCATGGAACGCTTCGTGGAGCACCAGTGCCGGACGAATGCCGAACGCGGGGGGCTGCCAGCCGAAGCGCTGGCCGAATCCTTCCACCTGGTCGCCGTGAACACGGACGACACGATTTCGGGCTTCTAGCGCCGGAGAATATCACAGCACAAAACGCGAGGCGCGTTCCCGAAAGGGAACGCGCCTCGCGTTTTGCGGTCTTGGACGGCGTCTAGTCGTCCGCGCCCGGGGCGTTGGCGCCGCCGGCGCCGTTGTCCTGGGCGTCCGGAACCTCGGAGGCGGCCGGATCCAGCGGCAGGTCCACCGAAGCCTCGGTGTCCTCCGACGGAGCCGAAGGAATCGCGGATCCTTCGACAGTGATGTGTATGGCCAGGACATCGCTGGCCGGGGTCAATCCCGCATCGACGTCGTCTCCGGTGGACGAGGCGACAACGGAAACACCGGTTTCCTCATGGACGGCCCACACGACATACTGCTGGCCGTCGGCAAGACCCGGCAGGCTGGTCAGTTCCACGCCGATGGCGTCTTCCGATTCGGAGGAGCTGAGGACGGCCTGGCCGCCGTTCTTGAGCTGGATGGTCTGCGTCACCGCGTCGTCGGCCTTCGCAGCCTTGGACGCCTTGGGGCCGCCGTTGAGCAGCGAGAAGACCACGAGAGCGAGAACCGCAACGATCACGACGCCGACAACACCGAGGATCCAGCGCTTCGGCTTGGAGCTCCTCTCGGCGCGTGAACTGCTGGCCACTTGGTCAACCAGGTCTAGACCCAGGTCGTCGTCCTGGGGCTCGTCGCGGTGCTGGGAATGGCTACCGTTCATTGTCTTGGTTTCTCCCGGGGTTGTGGTCAAAGTTCAATACCTGCTGATCCGCAGGCACATATCGAGCCTACTTTATAAAGATTGGGTAAACCTGTATACGTGGCCGTACTTCGCTGGTACTTTATGCTCCGGCAAAGCCGTGCTGGCGCCACGCCTCGAAGGCCACGATGGACGCAGCATTAGCTAGATTCAGCGAGCGGCGGCCCGGGAGCATGGGAAGCTTGACCAGGTCGGTGACGCGGGGATGCTTCTTGTCCTCGGCGCTCAGGCCCACCGATTCCTTGCCGAAGAGCAGGATGTCGCTCGGCTCGTAGCTGATATCGCTGTAGATGGTCTGGCCTTCGGAGGTGTAAGCGAAGACCCTGCCTTCCCCGAGAGCTTGGAAGGCGGCCTCGAGATTTTCGTGCACGGTCACGAACGCCAGATCGTGGTAGTCCAGGCCGGCGCGACGCAGGTTCGCGTCCTCGAAGTTGAATCCTAGGGGTTTGACCAGATGCAGTTCTGCACCGGTGATGGCAGATAGTCGGATGGCATTGCCCGAGTTGCCGGGAATTTCTGGGGCATTGAAAACGATACGAAACACACTTCCAGTTTAAGGGGTGCGAGCGCAGATCGATTCATCGGCCTAGTACATGCCGCCGATCAGCCGGGCGAGGACTTCGCGGTCCACGACATTCGGAGAGGGCCCGGAGCCGAGGAACAGCTTGAGCTCGCGCACCAGACCCGCCGCATTGAGCACGTTGGCGGAGCTGGCGAGCGAAGGCTGGGCATTGCGGTGGTACTCGATCACCGGTTCGTGGTGGTTCCCGTTGGAAGCCAGGACCAGCGTGTAGGCGGCGACGTTCATCTGCATGAAGGCCCGCTGCATGCCTGAGATCTGGATTTCCGGGGGCTGGGTCATCTTGTTGCCGTGCCGCAGCACCGAGCCGTCGAAGGCGTAGTAGCCCTCAGGCAGGGTCATCGTGTTGATCACTGCCATCCGGTATCCGGCGGTCAGCACGTGGTCGTAGTGGCCGCCGTTGGGGGAGCGCAGCCCGTTGACCAGGCGTGCCGCCGGGAGCACGTTGAGCACGTTTCTGCTCAGCAGACTGATGGTCGTGGCTTCGCGTTGCAGCCTCGAACGGGAACTGAACAGTCCACGCTTGCGCGGTTCCCCGTGCATCCGCTGCGCGGATCGCTTGGAGTCCAGGGTGGTGAAGTTGACATCGTCCAGCGGCGGAACGTACTCGGTGGGCAGCTGGGCCTTGGGCTGCTGCGGCGTGGTGCGCAGCCGCTCGTCGTACTGGCGGGCGCTGAAGCCTGCCCGCGGCGCCTGGCCCGGCGCCTGGAAGCTGCGCTCGAAGGAGTCATCGGACTGCTGGTCGCTGAGTTGCTGGAACGCGCGCTGGACTTCCTTGAAGGCGTCTTCGCTCCCGCCCAAGTCCGGATGCGTGGCACGGGCAGCCCTGCGGTAGGCAACCTTGATTTCTTCCATGCTTGCCGTGCGGGATACGCCAAGGATTTCATGGGGGCTCGGCGAGCTCATAGTCAGGCAAGTTCCTTTCGAGGCGGCGCATTGTCGCCGACCCTCTCTATGGTATCGAAAGACCTGTGGCCAATGCTTTTCGAAACTGTACGTTCGCTGAGTATTGTCTATAGGCATGGCCACCCAGCAACGCTTCGAGCGCCTTCAGATCGTTTTCCACCCCGCCTCGGGCAGGGGACTGGGATGGCGCCGCGCCAGGCAGTTGGCCGGACGGCTGGCGGATGCGGGCACCGTGGCGCACCTGCTCGACGTCTCCTCCCAGCCGACGGCGCGGATCGCCGCGCAGCTGAAGTCCGCGGACGCAGTGGTGGTCGTGGGCGGTGACGGGCTGATCCACCACGTGGTGCAGGTCCTGGCACGAACCGGGATTCCGCTCGGGATCATCCCGGCGGGCAGCGGCAACGATACCTGGCGCATGCTCCGGGACGCCAATCCGGCGCAGTCGATGGACCGGGTCGCCGCATTCATCGCCGGGAGCGCTGCAGCGCACCCGGTCGACCTGTTGGAAGTCGAATTCGACGAGGCCCCGCAGATCGTGCGGCTGACTGTCGGAGCGATCTCCTGGGGATTCGAGGCAACGGTCAACGCCCGCGCCAACCGGCTGCCGCGCCGGCTGGGTTCGCTGCGCTATGTCGCCGCGCTGCTGCTATGCATCCCGAAGCTCAAGGCCTTCTGCACCGAGGTCGACACCGGCGGGCTGGAGTACCGGGGACCGGCGTTGGCCGCGAGCATCGCCAATATCCGTTCGCTGGGCGGCGGCATCACGTTGTTCGCTTCGGCCGAATTCGACGACGGGCTGGCGGACCTGTCGCTGGTGCGCGGCGAGCGGATCGCCCCGGTGCTCAGGCATGTACCGCGGATACTTGCCGGGAGAAACCATCCGTTCCGGGTCGCCGTCAGGGCGAAGGCATTCCGCGTGGAGACCTCGGAAGACTGCTACGCCGACGGTGAACTGCTGGGCCGCGGAGCATTCAGCGTGCGGGTTGCTCCCGGCGCACTGCACCTGATGCGCTAGCGGTCGGCGCGGTACTCCGCGAACAGCATCGAGTCTTCCTCCAGCAGGGTATGCAGCGTCAGGCTGCGCTGCTGCTCGCTCTGCGAGCGGGCGATGCGCGACCCCGCGCCGGCGGCCAGGACCGGGGAGTAGCTCACGCACAGGGAATCGACCTGGCCGGCGGCGACGAATTGCCCGAAGATGTGTGGTCCGCCTTCGGCATGGATGGCCTGCAGGCCCCGCGAATCGAGGTCGGCGACGATCTGCGCCGGGTCCGGGCCCTGGCCGTTGTCCGCGACCTGGACCAGCTGGACATGCTCCGGATAGCTGTCGCGCTGCTGCCCGGTGACCTGCTCGCAGGTGTAGAGCAGCACCGGCCCGGGCGAGGACGTCAGCACCTCGGCGTCCGGGGCGATGGACAGATGGTAGGACACGATGGCGAGCACCGGGTGGGCGCCCAGCCCGCGGGCGGTGCGCCAGGCCTGGTCCGCGTCGGACACCAGCGGGCCGGCGTACCCCTCGGCGTGGACCGTGCCGGAGCCGACCAGCACCACCTGCGCCGGCCGGCGCAGGAGGTTGAAGATCCTTTGGTCCCCGTCGGAGCCGAGCGCTGCCGACAGCCCGCCGAGCTGCGCGCTGCCGTCGACGCTTGAGACGAAGTTGAAGCGGACGAACGGCCGCCGGGTGCTGGCGTAGCGGGAGAGCAGATACTCGTCGTCGACGTGGTCAATGGGCTGGGGCAGCAGGGCTCGCATGGATCTCCTCGGATGCTCTAGGCGCTGGCTTTGCGTTCGGGATGCGCCGGGGGATTGACGTCTCCCATATTGTGGATCTGCCGCACCGGCTGGCGCCAGCCCAGGGCGGCTTCGATCAGGCGCACGGTCTGCACGGATTCCGGGATGTTGTGCATCCGCAGGATCCGCGCCCCGCCCATGGCGCACATCGTGGCCGCGACCATGGAACCGAGCATGCGCTCGGACTTCGGCAGGTCCAGGGTCTCCCCGATGAAGTCCTTGTTGGACACCGCCGCCAGAGCCGGGTAGCCCAGTTCCGCGATGGCCTGGAAACCGGCGGTCAGATCGAGGGTATGGCGGGTGTTCTTGTTCAGGTCGTGCCCGGGGTCGACGATGAGCTTCGAATCCTTGATGCCGACGTCCTTGGCCAGCTGAACCTTGTCCTGCAGGTAGCGGCGCACCTCGGCTAGCACGTCGTCGTAGTGCGGGCGGGGGTAGGTGGTGCGGGGCTTGGCCAGCGAATGGGTCAGCACCAGGTGCACGTCGTTCTCGGCCACCACCTTGGCCAGCTCGGGGTAGGCCAGGCCGGTGGTGTCGTTGATGACGTCGGCGCCGGCGTCGATGGCCGCCTGCGCGACCAGAGGGTGGAAGGTGTCGGCGGAAATCACCACGTCGCTGTGGCGGCGCACCTCGCGGATGACCGGGACCACGCGCTCCGCCTCCTCCCGCCAGGGCAGTTCCGGTCCCGGGGAAAACGGCACCCCGCCGATGTCCACCCAGTCCGCCCCGGCCTCCACCGCGCGCAGCGCCGCCGCCACCGCCTCGTCCAGCCCGAACGTCGACCCGGCGTCGTAGAAGGAATCCGGAGTGCGGTTAATCACCGCCATCACCGCGATCCGGCGCGAGAAATCGATGCTCCGGCGGGCGAACTGGTGAACCGGGACCAGCAGATCTGGCAAGTACATCGGTGGCGGCTCCCTTGAAGTGGCTGGCTGACGGGTTCGGACCTACTTCATCATTCATATCACTGCACCGGGCAAAACCCGTGGTGGCAGGCGTTCGGCTCGGTAGTCTTAGGACATGCAGTTTTCCCATGTATCCGCTGAATACGGCCAATGGATCATCGACGCCTGCGCCGATGCCGACCCGCTGACGGTCACCGCCCAGGTGCCGGTCGGCTATGAACGCTATGCCCGCATCCTGCATCCGGCGCTGGACGAGGAGGACCGGCAGGTGCGCTGGTCCACCGTGGCCGCCAGCCGCGGCCACGTGCTGACCGCCGCCGATTCGTTTGAAACGGTTGCCGGACTGGACGCCCAGGGCAACCCGGTGGCCGAGGACGCCTGGGTGGATACCGACCTGCCGCTGGACGAACTGCCGGCGAACCAGTGGAAGGACCTGGCCCTGCAGCTGATCCAGGCCAGCGGGAAGCAGGACTTCGTGCTGGGCCTGTGGGCGGGCTACGCCTTCATCGAGGGCGGGGAACGTATCCAGATCGAGATGGAACCGGATCCTGCGCTGAGCGACAAGCAGAACGCGGCGGCCCATGCGGCGGCGCTCGCCGAGGCGCAGAAGCCGGCCTTCGCGGCTCAGGACCTGGCCCCCGGTCCGCTGGACCTGGGCGGCGGCTACCGCAACTACCACCTGTTCCAGACCGACGCGGCGTTCCTGAGCGACCCGCTGTGGGCGAAGACTGCGGCGGGGGAGCAGCGCCAGCGCCCCGCGCTGGTCTTCCCGGAGGACCGTTCCTGGATGCTGTCCACCGAGCCCTATGATGACTGCACGTTGGTCGGCGGGCCGTCCGCGCTGATCGAGGCGATCTTGAAGGATCCGGGCCTCGAAGCCATCGAGGTCGGGCAATTCACACGGATCGGCCATTCAAACTAGGTGCGCGAAGCTCGTACCATGGAAGGGATATGAATACTTCCGCCGTATACCTGGACCACGCGGCAACCACGGACATGACCCCGGCGGCGCTGGCCGCCATCACCGCCCAGTTTGCTGCCACCGGCAACCCCTCGTCCCTGCATGCGGCTGGCCGTCGCGCCAACCGCGTGGTCGATGATGCGCGCATCGCGATCGCGGCCGCGGCCGGCGCGCATTCCAGCGAGCTGATCTTCACCTCCGGCGGCACCGAATCAGACAACCTGGCGCTCAAGGGCCTGTTCTGGAACCGCGTGGACTCCAACCCCGCGGCGCGGATGATCCTGGTATCCGGGATCGAGCACCATGCGGTGCTGGACACCGTCACCTGGCTGGCAGAGCACGAGCAGGCCGAACTGTGCTGGATGCCGGTGGACGCCGACGGCGTGCTGGACCTGGACGGCGTGCGCGCCCTGCTCGATGAGCACCACGAACGCATCGCGCTGGGCACCATCATGTGGGCCAACAACGAGGTCGGCACCGTGCAGCCGGTCCCTGAATTCGCGGCCCTGCTGGCCGGGTACGGGATCCCCGCGCACAGCGACGCGGTGCAGGCTTTCGGCGCGGTGCCCACCGACTTCGCGGCCTCGAAGCTGGCGGCCATGTCCATCAGCGCCCACAAGATCGGCGGCCCGGTGGGCATCGGCGGACTGCTGGTGCGCCGCGACGTGACCCTGATGCCGGTCCAGCATGGCGGAGGACATGAACGGAAAATGCGTTCGGGAACGCTGAACGCGGCGGCGGCGGCAGGCTTCGCCGCGGCCGCCACGGAAGTCGCGGACCACCTCGCCGAGGAAGCCGCGCGGCTGAGCGGGTTGCGCGAATACGCGGTGCAGCGGATTTCGCAGCTGGTCCCCGAGGCGGTGCTCAACGGCCCGCGCGACGCGGAGAACCGGGGCGCCCGGCTACCGGGGAACCTGCACTTCACCTTCCCCGAATGCGAGGGGGATTCACTGCTGTTCGTGCTGGACATGCTGGGGATCGCCTCCTCCACCGGATCGGCGTGCACAGCCGGGGTCCCGCAGCCCTCCCATGTGCTGCTGGCCATGGGCCGGGATGCCCGGTCGGCGCGCAGTGTGCAACGTTTCACACTGGGGCATAGATCCACCCGGGCAGACGTTGACGCATTATTGGAAGCCTTGCCGCAGGCCTATGAGCGGGCAAGGAAGGCTGGAATGGCAGCCGATGAAAGCAGCATCCACACGGCAGGAACGGGTTTTACGCGATGAAGGTACTAGCAGCAATGTCCGGCGGCGTGGACTCGGCGGTCGCCGCGGCCCGTGCGGTCGAGGCCGGCCACGACGTGGTCGGCGTGCACCTGGCCCTCTCGCGCATGCCCGGAACCCTGCGCACCGGCTCGCGCGGCTGCTGCACGGTGGAGGACTCCAACGACGCCTGGCGCGCCTGCGACAAGCTGGGCATCCCGTTCTACGTGTGGGATTTCTCCGACCGTTTCGCCGAGGACGTGGTGGACGACTTCGTTTCGGAGTACGAGGCAGGCCGCACCCCGAACCCGTGCATGCGCTGCAATGAGAAGATCAAGTTCGCCGCCCTGCTGGAAAAGGCGCTGGCCCTGGGCTTCGACGCGGTCTGCACCGGCCACTACGCCAAGGTGCTGCGCGACGAGCAGGGCAATCCGGAACTGCACCGCGCCGCCGACTGGGCCAAGGACCAGTCCTATGTGCTGGGTGTGCTGACCCACGAGCAGCTGGAGCACTGCATGTTCCCGCTGGCCGAAACCCCGTCCAAGGCCGAGGTGCGCGCCGAGGCGGCCGCCCGCGGCCTGACCGTGGCGAACAAGCCGGACAGCTACGACATCTGCTTCATCCCCGACGGCGACACCCGCGGCTGGCTGGCCGAACGCATCGAGATGAAGCCCGGCGCGATCGTCGACCACGAGGGCAACGAGCTCGGCGAGCACGCCGGAGCCCAGGCCTTCACCGTCGGGCAGCGCAAGGGGCTGCGCCTGGGCCGCCCGGCTGCGGACGGTAAGCCGCGCTTCGTGCTGGAGATCCGCCCGAAGGAAAACAAGGTCATCGTCGGCCCGGAGGCCCTGCTGGCCGTGGACCAGCTGCGCGGCATCCGCATCTCCTGGGCCGGACTGCCCATCGGGGAAGTGGCCAGCGGCGCCGAATTCGACTGCATGGTGCAGGTGCGCGCCCACGGCGACCCGGTCGCCGCGGTGGCCCACATGGAACGTTCGGCCGAGGGCCGCGACGAACTGGTGGTCAACCTGCCCGAAGGAATGCGCGGCGTCGCCCCGGGTCAGACCATGGTCGTCTACCAGGGCAGCCGAGTGCTGGGCCAGGCGACCATCGACTCCGCCCGCTCCAGCGCCTGGGATCCGGCGAAGGTCGGATAACGCGCCCCAAGGATTGCGCTTCACGAGCGATGGCCCCGGCCTGCGCGAAACCTCAACGGGTTTCGCGCAGGCCGGGGCCATCGCTGTTTCGACCGGCTAGCTGCGCACGAACTTGAGCTTCCACCGCTGCGGGCCTTCTTCGAGGTAGCTGACCTCGAAGGCCGTCGCATCGCGCTGCCGCAGCTGGGCCAGCAGCGGCAGCGGATTATGCGTGGCCGACAGCACCAGGCCTGCGCCGGGCCGCAATGAATCCAGCGCGCCGAAGATGGCCGCGTGGCGGACCGCATGGGGGATCGCCTGGACATCGAGCTGGGGGAGGTCCTCGTCATGCCCGCCGCAGGCGCAGCCGCCCGGTGCCTGCTGCTTCAGGGCTTCTTCCCTGTTGCCGGAAATCTCGATGCGTTCTGTCATGATCTGCTCCCTTGCCCTGGTCCGGCGTCGTCGCGTGGGGCGCATGCCGGTCCGCGTGGTGCGGTTCGATTTATTTTATTACACTTAACTTAGTGGAAAATATCGGGGCGGGAAAGAGCTGGCTCCAAGGAGGCGCGGAATCATGGGCAAAGGACCGGATGGCGGAGCGCCCCGGCGCAGCGGAGGCGGGCGCGTTCACTCGTCGACCCGCGAGCGGATACTGTCGCTGGTCGAAATGCGGAGCGAGGGCCTGAGCCTGCCTCAGGTGGCCGAGTTCATGGGCCTGCATGAGAACACTGTCCGGAGCCATCTGGACGCGCTGCTCGCCGACGGATACGTGCAGCGGGAGTCCGCGCCCGCCGCCGGCCGCGGGCGGCCAGCTTGGATCTGGCGGGCCGCGGCGCCAACCCCCTCGCCGTTCGCCGCGCTGGCCAACGTACTGGCCGACCAGGTGGCGCTGCTCAGCGACAACCCGGCCCGGGCCGGCATCGAGGCCGGCCAGCGCTGGGGCGCAACGCTGCCAGAAGCCGCCCGGGAAGGCGATGCCCGTGGCGCCGTTATCGACTCGCTGGCTGCGCTCGGTTTTGCGCCCCGCCTCGAAGCCGACCACAGCGTGTCGCTGCTCTCCTGCCCGCTGCTCAGCGCGGCCCGGGAGAACCCGCAGGTCATCTGCAACGTGCATCTGGGGATCGTGCGGGGGATCTTGCAGTCCCACGGACGGGATCCTGCAGGAAGCCGGATCCTGCCGTTCGCGCTGGAGCACGGCTGCCGCCTTGAACTATCGCCACAGCGCGAGGGGCAACGATGAGCCCGGCCTCCTATGCTGCGCCGTCCAGGCCTAAACGCCGGGGACGGTGGCGCCTGGCCCTGATGCTCCCGGCTGGCCTGTGCCTGCTGGCCGGGCTGGATGCGGCGCTGATCCTGCTGGATGTACCCGCCCCGGTGCAGATTGCCGCGTGGGGGCCGGCGCATTCGCTGGCCATGGTCTTCGGGTTTGTCGGAGCGATGATTGCCTTGGAGCGAGCGGTGGCCTGGTGGCGGGCCGCGGGCTACGCGGCGCCCGTCCTGCTGGCGCTAGGCGGTGGCAGCCAGCTGTTCGCCGCGCCCCGGGCGCTGACCGGAACGCTGCTGATCCTGGGCATGGCCGCCCTGCTGGCCACCTACTACCCGTTGTGGCGCAGGCAGCGTGCCGACGCGGTGCTGATCCAGATGCTCGGCGCCTGCGCCGGGCTGGGCGCCACCGTGCTGTACGCCGGCGGAGTGGAGATCTCCTTGCTGCTGCCGTGGCTGGCTGCGTTCCTGGTGATGACCATCGCCGGGGAACGGGTTGAGCTGGCCCGCATCCAGTTGACCTCGCGCTCGCAAGCCCTGGCGGTGGTCCTCAACGTTGCGCTGCTCATGTCCGCCGCGGCGTCCACGCTGTTCGTCCAAGCCGGGACCGTGCTCTTCGGCCTGGTGTTGTGCGCACTGGTGCTCTGGCTGGCGGTCAACGACGTCGCGCGGCGCACCGTCAAGTTGAAGGGCGCGCCGCGCTACATGGCGGCCTGCCTGCTGGCCGGCTACTTCTGGCTGCTGGTTGCCGGCGTCGTCTGGATGCTGGGGTACTCGGCCGGCTCCGGCGCCTATGATACTGCGGTGCACGCGTTTTTCCTGGGCTTCGTGATGTCCATGATCATGGCCCATGCGCCCACGATCCTGCCGGCCGTACTGGCCATCGACCTTCCCTACCGCCAGGCCATGTGGCTGCCGGTGATCCTCATGCATGCCGGCTTGGTGATCCGCCTGTGGCTCGGCAACGGGTTGGGTGGGCAGCTGGCATGGCAGGTCGGTGGTGTTCTCAACGTCGTCGCGCTGCTGCTTTTCGTGTTCGTGGCCCTCGCCAGCGCGTTGCTGGCGCTCACGTCCGCACCTGCCTCCGGGAAGGAATCCGTTAAATGAACCTGCCGTTGAGCACCGGGCCCGCCGCAGCGAAGGTCCCCGGCCGGGGTTTCTGGCCTCTGCGCGACCTGCCCACGGCGCTGTGGCTGATCCTGGTGGTTGTCGTCGCGCTGGTCCACCGCCAGCTGCCGGCGCCCCGCTGGCTGCTGATCCACCTGCTGCTGCTCGGCGCGCTGTCCCACGCCATTCTGGTCTGGTCGCAGTACTTCGCCACCGCGCTGCTCAAACGCGTGGTGACCGTCCAGGAACGCCGCCGGCAGTCGCTGCGCCTGGGGCTGATGAACGGCGGCGCCGCCGTGGTGGTTGCCGGGGTGCTTGCCGAACTGTGGCCGTTGACGCTGGCCGGTGCGCTGCTGGTCGCCGTGGCCGCGGCATGGCACGGAGCCTGGCTGTACCGCAGCCTGCGCGGCGCGCTGCCCTCGCCCTATGCCGCGAGCGTGCGCTACTACATCGCCGCCGCCTGCTTCCTGCCGATCGGCGCCGGGCTGGGAACCTGGATTTCCGCCGGGCTCGCTTCTCCGCTGCATGAGCGGCTGACCTTGGCCCATGCACTGGTGAACCTGCTGGGCTGGGTCGGGCTGACCGTCGCCGGAACCCTGATCACGCTGTGGCCCACGATGCTGCGCACCCGCATCGCGCCCCATGCCGCGGTGCGCCTGCGCCGGGCGCTGCCGGTACTCGCAGCCTCGGTGCTGGTGGCCGCGGGCGGGGCGGCCGCGGGGCTGCTGCTGGTGGCAGCCCTGGGTGTGCTCGGCTATCTGGCAGGGCTGGGAATGACGGCCTCGCCTTTCATCCATGCCGCCAGGGCCAAGCCGCCGCGCAGCTTCGCCACCTTGTCGGTCCTGTCCGCGGTCTGCTGGTGGACGGGCACCCTGGTGTGGACGCTCTACGCCCTGGCTGCCAGCGGCGACTGGACGCAGATGGGCCGGCACTTCGACACCATCGTGCCGTACCTGGCCGCAGGCTTCGCCGCGCAGATCCTGCTGGGCGCGCTGTCCTATCTGGTGCCCGTGGCGCTGGGCGGCGGGCCGCGCCCGGTCCGCGCGGCGGCCACGGCCTTCGACCGTGGAGCCGCCTGGCGGGTGAGCATGGCCAACGCAGCGTTGCTGGCCTGCGCCCTGCCGATCTCCTCGCTGGTGCGTGTGCTGTGCTCGGTGCTTTACCTCGGCGCCATGGGCAGCTTCATCCCCTTGCTCTTCACCGCCTTGAAGGCCCATCGCTTGGCCAAGAAAGAAGCCGCGGAATCCGCAGGCCAGCCGAGGGCCCGCGAGCGCGGCCCGGTGGAACCCGAAGGCGCCCGCCCGCCCGGCCAACGCCTGGGCCAGGCGGCCGCAGGTCTTATGTCGGTTGTGCTGGTGATCGCCGTCGGCGTAGCACTGGATCCCGCGGCCGCCGGGATCCGCCCGCCGGCCGCTTCCACCGCGCAGCAGCCGGTCGACCCTGCCAACGCACCGGTCAAGACCGTGCAGATGACCGCCAAGGACATGCGGTTCACACCCTCCACCATCGAGGTGGAAGCAGGAACACGGCTGGTCATCGAATTGGCCAACACCGATGCCACGCAGGTCCACGACCTGGTGCTGGCCAACGGGAGCGACTCCGGGCGCCTGGCACCGGGCCAGAGCGCCACCGTGGACGCCGGGGTCATCACCGCAGACATGGAGGGCTGGTGCTCCATCGTCGGGCACAAGCAGATGGGCATGGTGATGCGGATCGTGGTGACCGGCGCCGCCGCCGCACCCGGCGACACGGCACCAGAGACGTCCCACGGACACCTGCAGGATGCTGGCCAGCCGCCCGCGGCCGCGGGACCCGACCTGCAGGCCCAGCCCGCGGACGGATTCACCGCACGCAACCCGGTACTGGATCCACTGCCTGCGGACACCGGCAAGCCGGCGCTGCACAAGCAACGCTTCACGGTCAGCGAGCTGCAGGCCGAAGTGTCGCCGGGGTTCACACAGAACCTGTGGACCTTCAACGGCACCGCCCCGGGTCCGGTCCTGCACGGACGGATCGGCGACAAATTCGAAATCACGCTCTACAACGACGGCACCATGGGCCACTCCATCGACTTCCACGCCGGGTCCCTGGCCCCGGACAAACCGATGCGAACCATCGCCCCTGGCGAGGAACTGACCTACACGTTCACCGCCACCAAGTCAGGGATCTGGATGTACCACTGCGCCACCGCACCCATGAGCGCACACATCGCCAACGGCATGTACGGAGCGGTCATCATCGAACCCGAGGACCTGCCCGCGGTGGACAAGTCGTATGTGATGGTGCAGTCCGAGTACTACCTCGGCGCGGAAGGGCAACCGGTGGACGTGGACAAGACTGCAGGAGGGAACCCCGACCTGGTGGTGTTCAACGGCTATGCAAATCAATACTCCTTCGACCCGCTGCAGGTTGCCACCGGTGAACGCATCCGCATCTGGGTACTCGCCGCGGGCCCCAACAGGCCCAGCAGCTTCCACGTGATCGGCGGCCAGTTCGACACCGTGTACTTCGAAGGCGCCTACCAGCTGGACGCCCGCGATCGAACCGGCGGGGGTTCCCAATCCCTGGCCTTGGCCCCCGCGCAGGGAGGATTCGTGGAGCTGGCGCTGCCCGAGGCCGGGAACTACCCGTTCGTCACGCACTACATGTCGGACGGCGAGAAGGGGGCGCACGGCATGATCAGGGTTTCTGATCCTAACTAGCGCTCGCCGTAGCCCCCGGGTCCTTCCATGCCGCCCGGGTCCGGAGCGTCAGCGGCAGCGTCGGCAAGGAACCTGCCGAGCTGCGCCAGCACGATGTGGTGACCGGAACGGCTGCCCTCGATCATGCCCGCTCCGACGAAAGAGGTCACCTGGCTGGTGACAGCCACCTGCGTCGCGCCGCCCAACGGCTCCAAGATCCAGGAGACCAGTGCGGAGGACAGCGGTGTCTCGTTGGTCCATACGGTTTCCGCATAGACGATTAGCTGCTGCTCGACCACGCGGAGGTACTGCGCCTCGACGAGGAAATCTAGGGAACCCAGCGGGCCGCAGCGGTAGCTCTCACGTCCGCCTTCGCGGAAGTGCTCGGCGGCGTACTCGATGCCTTCCCCTGCCGGTACGCCCCACACGCAGCGGCGCGCGGGGTCGGCATAGGCATCCCAGACCTCGGCACAGGGAAAGGGGATGCGCCTGCTCAGCGTGATGGTCTCATGGACAAGTGCATTCATTGCGCCGCTTTTCCTCGGTTTGGCTAGTTGCTCGCAATTATTGGCACTGCAACGGGCGAATGCAGGGGCCTCCTTGGGGGGATCGGCCTGCGGACAGGGGCATGTTGTGAGCGTACTCATAACTGGAATATTGACGCGTCAATTACTATTGTGTCTGGTAGGTGAAAAGACCACCGACTTTGTTCAAACGGAGATGACATGCCAAAGAAAATTGGTTTCCTGACCTTCGGCCACTGGTCGGGCACTGCAAACTCCGCGGTTCCCACGGGCGCCGCCGCGGTGAGGCAGATGGTGGATCTAGCGCAGGCCGCCGAACGCAGCGGCTTCGACGGAGCCTGGCTGCGGGTGCACCACTTCGACCGTTCGCTGTCCGCTCCGTTCCCTCTGCTGGCGGCCATGGCCGCCTCGACAACCACACTTGAAGTCGGCACCGGCGTGATCGACATGCGCTACGAGAACCCCCTGTACATGGCCGAAGAAGCCGCGGTGACTGATGCCATCGCCCGTGGCCGCATGCAGCTGGGCATCAGCCGCGGTTCACCCGAGCCCGCAGCCAACGGCCAGGAGCTGTTCGGCTACACGCTGGGCGAGGGCGAGAGCTGGTCCAGCGTGACCCGCGAACGCGCAGCCACCTTCCGCGAGGCCATTGCCGGCACGCCGATCGCCCGCCCGGTGCATCCCGAGCAGCACGGCGGCCAGCTGCTGCCGATCACCCCGGTCTCCCCGGGCTTGGAAAACCGCATCTGGTGGGGAGCGGCGGGGTTCGAGACGGCAGAGTGGGCCGGCCGCGAAGGCATGAACCTGCTGTCCTCGACCCTGCTGCTGGAGGACGACGGACGTCCCTTCCACATCGCGCAGCGCGACCAGATCCGCCGCTACCTGGATTCCTACAACGCCAGCGGTCACACCACCGGCGGGCAGACCGCGGTGACGCGCAGCGCCTTCCCGGTGATCACCGATACCGACGACCTGTACTTCGGGCGCCGCGAACGCGGCGACTCCGTCGGGCAGATCGAGGGCATGCGGGCGCGCTCCGGCCCTACCTATGCGGGTTCCCTGGACGAGCTGGCCGAGCTGTTCACCCGCGACGCGGCCATGTCCGAAGCCGACTACCTGCTCTTCGCCCTGCCGAACCAGCTGGGCGTGGAATACAACGAGCATGTGATGACCAACATTACGAAAGTCGTCAAGGACATCGGATGGAAGTAGCTTCAAACCGGGCGCGCTCCGGGCTCGGTCCCGTGCCAACGGCATCAGGAATCTGAAAATCCCGCGGCACCTGCAGAGGCAAATCTGCTGGTGCCGCGGGATTCTCGGCTTTCGGCACAGTCATTGGAAGGCGCTGGCCGCTTTTATCTAGTCCTCGTCGACGATGCCGTACATGCGCGCAGAGATATCCGGGTACTCGACCCGTGTCTTGCCGGCTTCCAGTTTCGGCAGCTGGGCGGGGGAGTGGTGAGAGCAGTGCACGAAGTCAAAGGTCGGCCACCATTTCTTTGGTCGTTCGTAATCCTCGGTGCCGCACACTTCGCAGACCAGGTGTACCCAAACCGGACGCTTGCCGGTCCGATTCGCGCGGGACTGGGCCAGCCATGCTGGCGGATTCGAATTCAGTTCGCGGAACTCGGCTTCGCTCATCTTCGAGGGGATGCCGTGCTTCTTGGCCATTTCAAGGGGGATATCCAACGCAATGGCGGCGTCTCTACGTGTCATCATTGCCTACAAGCCTAATCTACCGGCGCAGCCGCGCTCCCAAGTGAAGCGAAAAACCTGACGTCAGCAACGGAAGCTGTGAGCGAATCCACCAATTTTTCATCCGGAATCAAAAAATTTAAGGCCTGGATCACTGTGTCATTGGTCATAGGTGGCCTGTATCACTTAGTCTATGTGAAGCATGTGTTTTCAATCACCGCAAACATGCGCACAGATTAAGGATCTCTTCATGACTCGCAAGAAGAACGGGCTGCGACTCGCCGCGGCCGCTTTGGGAATCTCCGCCCTCGCCCTGACCGGCTGCACCTCTTCCGCCACCAACGAAGGCGACGCCTCGGGCGCACCGGGAGGCGACGCATCGGGCGCGCCGATCACCCTGGGAACCACCGACAAGGTCACCTCGCTGGACCCGGCCGGCTCCTACGACAACGGGTCATTCATGGTCATGAACCAGATCTTCCCGTTCCTGCTCAACTCCGAGCCGGGCAGCCCCGAACCGTCCAACGATCTGGCCGAGTCCGCCGAGTACACCTCGGACAACGAATTCACCGTCAAGCTCAAGCCGGCACTGAAGTGGGCCAACGGCAACGACCTGGACTCCAAGGACGTGAAGTTCACCTTCGACCGCCAGCTGAAGATCGCCGATCCGAACGGCCCGTCTTCGCTGCTGGGCAACGTCGAGTCCATCACCGCACCGGATGCCACCACCGTGGTCTTCAAGCTGAAGGTCGCCAACGACCAGACCTTCCCGCAGGTGCTCACCTCGCCGGTCGGCCCGATCGTGGATGACGAAGTCTTCCCAGCCGACAAGGTCCTCGCCGACGAGGAGATCATCGCAGGCAAGGCCTTCGGCGGCCAGTACGTGATCGACTCGTACAACAAGAACTCCCTGATCTCGATGTCCGCCAACGACGCCTACGCCGGCGTGCTCGGCGCACCGGCCAACAAGTCGGCGGCCATTAAGTACTACGCCGACTCGAACAACCTGAAGCTGGATATCCAGCAGGGCAACATCGATGTCGCCTGGCGCTCGCTGACCCCGACCGACGTCGAGGACCTGGGCAAGGAAGAAAGCCTGACCGTCCACAAGGGACCGGGCGGCGAGCTGCGCTACATCGTGTTCAACTTCGACACCATGCCGTACGGCGCCAAGACCGCGAACGCCGATGCCGCCAAGTCGCTGGCCGTGCGCCAGGCCGCCGCGAACCTGATCGATCGCCAGGCCATCGCCACCGAGGTCTACAAGGACACCTACACCCCTGCCTACTCCTACGTTCCGCAGGGCTTCACCGGCGCCATCGAGCCGCTGAAGGACCTGTACGGCACCGACGGCAAGCCGGATGCGGCCAAGGCCAAGAAGGTGCTGGAGGACGCCGGAGTGGACATCCCGGTCAGCCTGCCGCTGCAGTACAACCCGGATCACTACGGCCCGAGCTCGGGCGACGAGTACGCCCTGGTGAAGAAGCAGCTGGAAGCCGACGGCCTGTTCAAGGTGGACCTGAAGTCCACAGAGTGGGTCACCTACCAGAAACAGCGCGTCACCGACTACCCGGCCTACCAGCTGGGCTGGTTCCCCGATTACTCGGATGCCGACAACTTCCTGTCGCCGTTCTTCGCCAAGGACAACTTCCTGTCGAACAACTACGACAACCCTGAGGTCGACAAGCTGATCTCCGAGCAGCGCGGCATGGCCGACGCAGCCGCACGCACGAAGGCCATCGAGGACCTGCAGACCATGGTCGCCGAGGACCTCTCCACCCTGCCGCTGCTGCAGGGCGCGCAGGTCGCCGTGGCGGGCAAGGACGTGCAGGGCGTCGAGAAGACCCTGGACCCATCGTTCAAGTTCCGCATGGGCGTTCTGAGCAAGTAATCATCAGCGCACCGGCTTGATTTGAACCCCAGGGGGTTCGCCGCGCGGAATCCATGGGATCCCGCGCGGCGGATCCCCTAAATCTGCGCCCGGGGATCTCCCGGCGCAACGCACGTATTTTGCGATTTCCAAAGGATTGACGATGACCATCACGTCTCCACCGGGACAAGTTCCCAGCCCGCTGGCGGCACCCAAGCCAGCCAAGCAGAAGGGCGGGGGATTCCTCCGTTACGTGATCACGCGCTTCCTGCTGATCATCCCCACCGTCTTCATCCTCATCACGGTGGTCTTCTTCCTGATGCGCGTGACCGGCGACCCGATCACCGCCGCGCTGGGCGGGCGACTGACCCCGGACCAGCTCGCCGCCCGTATCCACGAGGCCGGGTACGACCGGCCGCTGTTCATCCAGTACTTCGAGTACCTGGGGCAGATCTTCACCGGCAACCTGGGCCGCACCTTGACCGACAACACTGCGGTTACCGACATCCTCACCACCTACGGCGCCGCCACCCTGGAACTGGCCATCAATGCCGTGCTCGTGGCGCTGATCGTGGGCATCCCGCTGGGTCTGGTCGCCGCGAAGTTCCGCGACCGCTACCCGGACGCCATCCTGCGTGTGCTGGCCATCCTGGCCTACGCCACCCCGGTCTTCTTCGCCGGCCTGCTGCTCAAGCTGATCTTCGGCGTCTGGCTGCACTGGCTGCCGATCGCCGGCCGCGCCGACTGGCAGACCGAACTGCAGCTGACCACGCTGCAGGCGCCCACCGGCATCTACTGGCTCGACGCGCTGCGCAGCGGCAACATGGAGGCGTTCGTGAACGTCACCCAGCATGCCATCCTGCCTGCCATCGCGCTGGGCCTGCTCACCGGCGGGGTGTTCCTGCGCCTGGTGCGCACCAATGCCATCGGCACCCTGGGCCGTGAATACGTGGAGGCCGGGCGCTCGCGCGGCGTCAGCGAATTCCGCCTCACCACCAAGCACGCCTACCGTCCGGCGCTGATCCCGATCATCACCGTAATGGGCATGCAGATTGCGCTGCTGCTCGGCGGCGCGGTGCTAACCGAAACGACCTTCGAATGGAAGGGCCTGGGCTTCAAGCTCGCCGAGTACCTCACCGCGCGCGACTTCGTGGCAGTGCAGGGCATCGTGGTGCTGCTGGCGATCATCGTCGCCTTCACCAACTTCATCGTCGACGTCCTGGCCGCACTGATCGACCCGAGAGTCAGGTACTAATCATGAGCACCGCTACTCTTCCCGCCTCGAACAAGTCGTGGGTCCAGAAGCTCCCGATCATCTCCCACCTGAAGATGTCCTCCGGGCTCCAGCGCGGCATGCTGGTCAGCGGCCTGATTCTCACGAGCCTGTTCCTGATCACCGCGATCTTCGCGCCGCTGATCGCACCGTTTGGCTTCGCCCAGTCGGGCGACGCCAACGGCGACTTCCCGCGCCAGGCCGCGCCGGGCGGGGAATTCATCTGGGGCACCACCTCCGGCGGCTACGACGTGTTCTCCCGCACCGTCTTCGGCGCGCAGACCGCGATCTTCGTGATCATCGCCGCCGTGGTGATGTCGCTGTTCCTCGGCGTGCTGCTGGGCCTGGTCTCCGGCTACCTGGGCGGCTGGTTCGACCGCATCATGGTGGTCCTCGCCGACGCCATCTACGCCTTCCCGTCGCTGCTGCTGGCCATCGTGATGTCCATCGTGATCTCCCAAGGCCAGTCAACAGTGTTCGGCGGCGTCATGGCCGCGGCCATTTCCATCACCGTGGTGTTCATCCCGCAGTACTTCCGCGTGGTGCGCGCCGAGGTGATGCGCCTGAAGGCCGAACCGTTCGTGGAATCCGCACAGGTCATCGGCGCCAGCCCGTGGCGGGTCATGTTCACCCACCTGCTGCGCAACGCCACCCGCACCCTGCCGCTGATCTTCACGCTGAACGCCACCGAGGCGCTGCTGACCCTGGCGGGCCTGGGCTTCCTGGGCTTCGGCATCGAGCCGACCAGCGCATCGGAATGGGGCTACGACCTGAACCGCGCGATGTCGGACGCCACCAGCGGCATCTGGTGGACCGGCCTGTTCCCGGGCCTGGCCATCGTGATCACCGTGCTGGGCATGACCCTGGTCGGCGAGTCCATGAACGATTTGAATGACCCGCGCCTGCGCCGCTTCAGCCGCAAGAAGGCCAAGCGCATCACCCAAGCAGGAGCCGGAGCATGAGCCACGCAGCGCCAACCATCACCGAGGACCGCGGCGCCGTGCTGCGCGTCGAGGGCTTGAACATCGACTTCGTCACCGACGCAGGTGCGGTTCCCGCCGTGCGCGGCGTGGACTTCACGGTCAAAGCCGGGGAGATCCTGGCCATCGTGGGCGAATCCGGGTCCGGCAAGTCAGTGACCGCGCGCACCGCGCTGGGCATCATGGCGGAGAACGGAGCCGCCAGCGGAGCTGTATACCTCAACGGCAAGGACATGCTGACCCTGCACGGGGCGGACCTGCGCGCCGCCCGCGGCCGGGACGTGGCCATGGTCTTCCAAGAGCCCTCGACCGCGTTGAATCCGGTCTACACCGTGGGCTGGCAGATCATGGAGGGCATCCGCGCCCACAACAAAATCTCCAAGAAGGAAGCGAAGTCGCGCGCCATCGAGGCCATGCGCCAGGTCGGCATCCCGGACCCCGAACAGCGGGTGGACTACTACCCGCATCAGTTCTCCGGAGGCCAGAAGCAGCGTGTGGTGATCGCCGCCGCGCTGGCGCTGAAGCCCGGGCTGATCGTGGCCGACGAGCCGACCACGGCACTGGACGTCACCGTGCAGGCGGAAATCCTGTCGCTGCTGCGCGAGCTGCGCAGCGAGCTGGGCACCGCCATCGTGATCATCACCCACAACATGGGGGTGGTCGCCGACATTGCGGATCGGGTCATCGTGATGAACCAGGGCAAGATCGTGGAGGAAGCCGAAGCGCTGACCCTCTTCGAGGCCCCGCAGGAGGAGTACACCCGCTCGCTGCTTGCCGCCGTGCCGCACCTGGGCCGCGAAAGCGCCTCCGAAGGCATGGCCGAACGCCCGGTCGCCGGCGCCGAGGTACTGGTCGAGGCCAAGGACCTGGTCGTCCACTTCCCGGGACGCCTCGGCACCCCCGGCTTCACCGCCGTGGACAAGGTCGATTTGAAGATCCACGCCGGGGAAGTCTACGGCCTGGTCGGCGAGTCCGGCTCCGGCAAGACCACCATCGGGCGAACCATCGCCGGCCTGAACCGGATGACCTCCGGCTCGCTGAAGGTGCTGGGCTATGAAATGGCGCAGTTCAAGGAACGCAGCTTCAAGCCGCTGCGCGAGCAGATCGGCTTCGTGTTCCAGGACCCGGCCGCCAGCTTCAACCCGCACCTGACCATCGGCGAATGCGTCGCCGAACCGCTGATGGTGCACCGCGAACTCGGCGCCTCGGCCACCCGCGCCAAGGTGGCCCAGCTGCTTGAAGCGGTGCAGCTGCCCTCAGGCTTCGCCAACCGCTACCCGCATGAGCTGTCCGGCGGCCAGCGCCAGCGCGCCTCGCTGGCCCGCGCCCTGGCGCTGGAGCCCAAGCTGCTGATCGCCGACGAACCGACCAGCGCGCTGGACGTCTCGGTGCAGGCCAAGGTGCTTCAGCTGTTCCGCGAGCTGCAGGCCGAGCTGGGCTTCGCCGCCCTGTTCGTCTCCCACGACCTGGCGGTGGTGGACCAGTTGGCGACCTGGGTGGGCGTGCTGTTCCGCGGCACGCTGCTGGAGGAAGGTCTGGGCTCGCAGGTGCTGGCCAACCCGCGCAACGACTACACCCAGCGACTGATCGCCTCGCTGCCGGTTCCCGACCCGCGCGAGCAGGCCCAGCGCCGCGCCCGCATCGAGGAGCTGAACGCCAAGGGCTGAGCCGGCTTCCGGCCCCGCCTGAACGCCCGCGCAGCGCGCCTCCCCGTCCCGGGAGCGTGCGCTGCGCGGGCGTTCGGCGTTCGCCGGTGTCCGGCGTCACCTTCTGGGTGAAGCGCTCGGTGACCACGTAAACTGAAAATCATGAGCGAGCCGAACCTGACCGAAGAGAAGAACTCCTTCGACCCGCACGCGAGTTCCCTGCAGGGCGAAGTCCAGCAGGAGGTGCTGGACGAGCTGTATGCGATCCGCGGGAGCATCGACAACTTCGACGCCCAGCTGGTTTACCTGCTGGCCGAACGCTTCAAGGCGACCCAGCGCGTGGGGCACCTGAAGGCCACGCATCAGCTGCCCGCCAGCGACCCCAACCGGGAAAAGGCCCAGATCGAGCGCTTGCGCCGGCTGGCCCACGAGGCGCACCTGGATCCGGAATTCGCCGAGAAATTCATGAATTTCATCATTTCCGAGGTCATCCGCCACCACCAGCACATCTCCGACAACCACCGGGGCCCCGCCGCCGATGCCTGAAACGCAGGACCTCTCGGCCGTTCCGGCACGCCGCCAGGATGTCCACGTCACCTCCTTCTGCCAATTCCCGGGCACCGATCCGCTGGAGATCCACCGGGTCATCCGCGGGGAGCTGGGCGAACCGAACCTCGCCGTGCTGCCGCAGCTGCCTGACCGCGGCGTCGGGGCCGACGCCCTGGGCCGCAGCGCCACCATGGCCGCCGAGCTGGGTTTCGATCTGCAGCCGCACGGCTGGCGCATCGGGGTGCCCGATGGCATGGATGCCCGGCGCGCCCGCAGCCTGCTGCGCAGCGATGAGAACCTGCTGGCCGACGTGGCAGGTGCCGAGAAGAAGCGCCCGACCCGGCTGCTGGTCGATGTGCTCGGGCCCTGGAGCCTTGCCGCCGGCCTGCACCTGGCCAGCGGCGAAAAGGTGCTGTCCGACCACGGGGCGCGGCGCGACGTCATCGAGGCCTACGCCCACGGGGTGCGCGAGCACCTGGATCGGATCACCCGCGCCACCGGCATTACCGGGTTCACCCTGCAGCTCGACGAGCCGCAGCTTCCCGCCGCACTGGACGGCACCGTGCCCACCGCCAGCGGCTACCGCACCTTGCGCTCCATCCCGCGCAGCGAGGTGCGCACCAGCTATTCCGGCTTCCTGGCCGTGCTGTCCGGCGGGCAGGACCCCTCGCCGCTGCGCGTGACGGTGAACCTTCCCACGGCCGACGTCTCGTGGATTGAGCGGGTCGACCTGCTGCACCAGGCGGGCATCGACGGATGGCTGCTGGACCCGGCCGCGATGGGCCACCGGCATTGGGAACGCGCTGCGGGCCTGGTCGAAACCGGCGCCCAGCTGTTCCTGCAGCTGCTGCAGCCCGGCGGCCGCGCCCCGGGTGTGGTGCAGGGCGTGAAAACCATCCTGCGCCCCTGGCGGCAGTTGGGCCTGCCGCTGTCCAGCCTTTCGGCCCTGACGCTGATGCCCGCCGGTTCCTTCGCCTCCAGCAGCGCGGCCGAGGTCGTGGACTGCCTGGGGCACCTGACCGGCTACGCCCAAGCCCTGGAACAGACCCGGGTCGACGCCTAGCTGGGGGATCTGCCTCCAATGGCGGGGCTTTGCGCCAGTCAACCGGCTGAATCGGGGGCTGGTCATGTATCTTAGAAACAATGGCGGTAGCTTAGCTGCGCACTGGTGACCAGCCGGTTGGGCGGGGCCGTGCAGTCCTGCCCCTGCCGGCAGGCCGCCCGCGGCTGTCCTAGCATTTCAGGGGGAAATTGGATGAAGGCACGAATTCTTGTTGTCGACGATGACGAGGCGTTGTCGGAAATGATCGGCATCGTCCTGCAGAACGACGGCTTCGAGGCCTCCTTCTGCTATGACGGTTCCGGGGCGCTGGAAGCCTTCCGCGAGTCAAACCCCGATCTGGTGCTGCTGGACCTGATGCTTCCGGGCATCGACGGAATCGAGGTCTGCAAGCAGATCCGCGCCGAATCCGACGTCCCGGTGGTCATGCTCACCGCCAAGTCGGACACCGCCGACGTGGTCCGCGGCCTGGAGTCCGGCGCGGACGACTACGTCCCCAAGCCCTTCAAGCCAGCCGAGCTGGTGGCCCGCGTGCGCGCCCGCCTGCGCCCGAACGAAACCCATGCGGCCGAGACCCTGCAGGTCGGCGAGGTCGCCATCGACGTGGCCGGCCACCGGGTGACCCGCGGCGGCACCGTGGTGTCGCTGACCCCGCTGGAATTCGACCTGCTGGTGACCATGGCGCGCAAGCCGTGGCAGGTCTTCAGCCGCGAGCAGCTGCTCGAAGCGGTCTGGGGCTACCGACACGCGGCCGATACCCGGCTGGTGAACGTGCACGTGCAGCGCCTGCGCTCCAAGATCGAGGTCGACCCCGAGAAGCCGCAGATCATCCAGACCGTGCGCGGTGTCGGATACAAGGCTGGATCGGCAAGTTGAACACGCACGCGCCGACCGGAAAAGAACTTGTCCCGGTCGATGTGCGTGTCCATGGCATTCCCCAGGCCCCGCGGTTCTACCGGCTGAAGCACTGGATCCGCCGTCCCGTGGAAGCGGTGCGCAACCGCTGGCAGCGCCATCTGCTGTTCCGCACCGTGATCTCCACGCTGCTGTTCACCTCGCTGGCGCTGCTGGCCGCCGGCGCGTTCCTCTCCAACCAGATCGCCTCCACGCTGTTCCAGGAACGCTTCAACCAGATCGAGAAGGAATCCGAGCGCGGCCTGACGCAGGCGCGCTCCATCCTCGAATCCGCCGCCACCACCGACCGCGCCTCCACCCAGGCCCTGGTGAACTCCACCTTGGCCACCCTGGAGGGCGACGGCGC
Organism: Arthrobacter sp. AG1021; assembly: GCF_003633665.1. Taxonomy (NCBI): domain Bacteria; kingdom Bacillati; phylum Actinomycetota; class Actinomycetes; order Micrococcales; family Micrococcaceae; genus Arthrobacter; species Arthrobacter sp. AG1021. Next base: position 511,382 of record NZ_RBLB01000006.1, read on the forward strand.
CACCGTCATCCGAGACTTCGTGCTGATGCCCATCGCCGGGGACGAGAACCTCTACGTCGGCCCCATGGCCTCCGGTTCGCTGACTACCCGCGTGGTGCCCGAGGACCTCGCCGAAAGCGTGGCGGGGGAACAGGGCATCTATTGGCGTTCCATCGAGCTGGGCGTCGAGGGCGACCAGTATCCCGGGCTGATCATCGGAACCAAGGTGCTGATCCCGCCGGGCCGAGAATACGGTCTCTACCTGGTCTACGACCTGTCCAGCGTGCAGGACACCCTGGCCTTCATCAACCGCGCCATGACCTTCACCGGGCTGGTGCTGCTGGCAGTGGTTGGCTTCGTCGCCTGGTCCGTGGCCCGCACCGTGGTGCGCCCGGTGGCCGACGCCGCCTACGTGTCCGAGCGCATCGCCGCCGGCGATCTGGACCGCCGCATGAAGGTCTCCGGCCGCGACGAGGTGGCGCGCCTGGGCACCGCCTTCAACCACATGGCCGCCTCCCTGCAGGAGCAGATCACCGCCCTGAACAACCTCTCGGCCATGCAGCAGCGTTTCGTCTCCGACGTCTCCCACGAGCTGCGCACCCCGCTGACCACCGTGCGCATGGCCGCCGAGCTGATCCACGACGCCCGCGAGAACTTCGACCCGCTGACCGCGCGCTCCGCCGAGCTGATGTACAACCAGATCGAGCGCTTCCAGAACCTGCTCAACGACCTGCTGGAGGTCTCGCGCTTCGACGCCGGCGTGGCAGTGCTGGACCGCGAATCCACCGACCTGAACGTGATTGTCGGGAAGGTCATCGTCACCGCCACCCCGGTGGCCGACGAATACGGCACCGTCATCCGGCTGAACTCCCCGCCCGAGGGATGCGTGGCGGAAGTCGACCCGCGCCGCCTGGAACGCGTCATCCGCAACCTGGTGCTCAACGCCGTGGAGCACGGCGAGGCGCAGCCGATCGACGTGACCATCGGCGCCAACGAATCAGCCGTGGCGGTCACCGTGCGCGACTACGGCATCGGCATGTCCGAGGAATCCTGCAAGCACGTCTTCGACCGCTTCTGGCGCGCCGACCCGGCTCGCGCCCGCACCACCGGAGGCTCGGGCCTGGGCCTGTCCATCGCGATGGAGGACATCAGGCTGCACGAGGGCCGGCTGGAGGCCTGGGGCGAACTGGGCATCGGCTCGGTCTTCCGCGTCACCCTGCCGCGCACCGCCGCGGACACCATCGACTCCTCGCCGCTGCCGCTGGAACCGGCCGCCGTGCAGACCCTGGACGAGCCGCAGGGTGACAGCTTCCCGCTGACCGGCGAAGTCCCCAAGATCGGCTACACCCCGCTGGTGCTGCCCGAGGACGACGATCTGGACGACGACATCGCCGATCCGGGCGCGCCGATTCCGCCCGCCTCGTCGGAGGAGAAATAATGCGACGCACGCTGATTTCGCTGCTGGCCATGCTGCTGGGAGTGGCGCTCACCGCCACCGGCTGCGCCTCCATCCCGCGCTCCTCCCCGGTCAAGCAGATCGAGGCGCATTCGGAGGACTCCGAGTCGGAGTCCTACAGCTACGCCGCGGACGGGCCCGCCGACGGCGCGGATGCCAGGGCGATCGTCGACGGTTTCGTGGCCGCCGGCCGTTCGGTGGCGGAGGACTACGCAGTCGCCCGCGAGTTCCTCACCCCGGAGCTGAGCCGGCAGTGGCGCGGGGACACCAGCACGCTGATCTACGAGGCTGTCAACGTGGTCAACGGCGCCGAGACCAACCAGTACACGATCCAGCTGGAGATCATCGGGGCGGTGGATGCCCAGGGCGTGCGCACCATGTACCCCGACCATTCAACCCGCGCGGTGGACGTCGCCGTGTCCAAGGTCGACGACCAGTGGCGCATCTCCGACGCGCCCAACGGCGTGATGCTGGAAGCCTCCACCTTCAACAAGATCTTCTCCGCCCAGACCCTGTACTTCTACAACGCCACCTACCGCTATCTGGTGCCTGACATCCGCTGGTTCGCCACCGGCAGCGGCACCGCAACCTCGATGGTCGAAGCGCTGCTGGAGGGCCCAGCGCCGTACCTGGAAAATGCCGTGGTCTCCGCTTTCAGCTCCGCCGGATCCCTGGTGCGCTCCGCGGTCCCGGTGCGCGACGGCACCGCGACCGTCGACCTGAGCAAGGCGACCTTCCAGGACGCCACCGACCAGATGCTGCTGCTCATGGACCAGCAGCTGGAAGCCACCTTGATCCCCTTGAGCAGCGTGACGAAAGTGCAGATGCTGCAGGAGGAAACCGAGATCACGCTGGCCGACCAGAGCATCACCATCGAGCCGGCGCAGGTGGACCCCAGCACCCCGGATACGCTGATCGGCATCGCGGACAAGTCGCTGGTCTACGTCAAGGGGCTCTCGGTCATCCCCGTCGGCGGGCTGCCGGATATCTCGCGCTACAATCCGCGCGAACCCGCCATGTCGCCCATCGGCAACCGCTACGCCTTCCTGAACGGATCGCGCAAGCAGCTGTGGACCATCGGCGAGGACGGCTCGCTGGACCTGGGCCTTGAAGGCGAATCACTGATCCAGCCGTCCATGGACTTGGCCGGCTGGACCTGGACGGCGGACAACCACGACAAGAACCCGCTGCGCGCGGTGCCCGACAGCATCGCGGGCAAGGGCGAAGCCCGCACGATCAGCGTGCCGTGGCTGGAAGGCTCCAGCGTCAGCTCGCTGCGCATTTCCCGCGACGGGGCCCGGGCGCTGATCGTCGCCACCAAGGACTCGGCAACCACCGTGTACGTCTCCGGAGTGATCCGCGATTCCGACGGGGTGCCGCGAGGCCTGAGCAAGACGCCGATGAAGATCTACCCCGACGTCCCGGTGAACACCGCGGTCTGGGAATCCGATCGTTCGATCATCGTCGCCGAGCTGAGCCTTACCGAGCCGGTGCTGGCCGAGCAGATCACCTTCCAAGGTGGCAGTAAGCACCTGCAGGTGCTGCTGGGCATGGTGGGCATCGCCGCCGGCACCGGAAAGCAGCGGGAAGTCTACGCCGAATCCCAGGACCAGCTGTTCAGCCTGGTGGGCAACTCCTGGCATGTGCTGGACGACTACGCCAAGGACATCTCCTACCCGGGCTGACCGGAGCGCACCGCGGCATCCACAATCGGCGTCCAGCGCCGGCGGCCATGCCGCGGCCGCGCCCATCTTGGAGCATGGGCTCCAACGACCGGGAAATCCTGCGGGACCTGGACCAGCTGTATGGCCAGCGGGTTCCGCAATGGGTGCGCTTCGCGCTGCGCGAAACTGCCAACTTCCTGCTGCCTGCCAGCTGTGCGGTCTGCGGCAGGGCCGATGACCGGCTGTGCCCCACCTGCCGCGGCGCGGTGCGCCGCCAGCTCTGCCTCCCGCCGCTTCCCGACAGCCAGAGCCGCTACCTTGAACTGCCGGCGCTGGCCGGACAGATCCCCGTGGCGGCTTGCGGCGTCTACGGCAACGAGCTGGCCCGAGCCATCCTGTCCTACAAGGACCACCAGCGGTATTTCCTGAAAGAGCTGTTTTCGCCCTACCTCGCCGCCGCCCTGAATGCCTCGCTTGTTCCGCAGTCCCGCGCCCGGCGCACACTGGTCGTTCCCATGCCCACCTCGCTGAAGGCGATTGCGCGCAGGGGATACCGGCCGGTGGAAGCCATGCTACAGTCGGCCGAGCGCCTCGGACTGCTCGACGCAGGGCTGGAACTGTCACCGGTGCTGCACTACCGGATGGGCCAGGTGTTCAGCGGGGCCCAGAAGCGCAAATCCGGCTCGGACCGGCGCGGGCAGCGCGCGCAGCTGATTGCCGAGATCCCGCGTGTTCGCCAACAGCCGATCCTGCTTGTCGATGACGTGATGACCACCGGTTCCACCCTTCGAAATGCCGCAATTACCTGTAATAACGCGGGATACGACGTGCTCGGAGGGGTAGTGCTGGCACTCACTCGACCGCCGGGCGATGACCGGGGTGGACAATTACGCTGACCGCGATAGGAAATGTCCGCGTTCGGTACTTGAATCTGGGCCGCCGTGGCCTAAGGTGAAGTATGGGTTGCATCACACAGATGCAGCGAAGCCCATCTTCAGTTCGAAGAGATCAAACTTCCGAACTGTTGTGTCACCCGACTCTATTTTGGAGGACACCATGGAGCTGAACTACAGCGGACGCAACATCACCATCTCGGACCGTTTCCGGGAGTATGTTGATGAGAAAATCACCAAGGTCGACCAGCTGGCCACCAAGATCCAGCGCATTGACGTCAAGGTCGTCAAGGAAACTCACGCCCGTGACCAGAGCACCGCACTCTCCGTGGAACTGACGGTTGTCGGTCGGGGACCGGCAATCCGTGCAGAAGCCCGTGGGGCTGACAAGTTTGCAGCCTTCGATGTCGCATTCGCCAAGCTGCTTGAGCGTCTGCGCAAGGCCCGCGACAAGCGCAAGGTGCATCGCGGAAACCATGCCCCGGTGGCAGTCCATCAGGCCACCAGCGCGCTGCCGGTTGTTCCGACGGACAAGTCCCTCGTTGAGGAAACTCTCGCAGCCCAGGCCGCCGCCGAAGCGGAAGAAGCTGAAGCGAACGCCGAGTACTCGCCGGTCGTGATCCGCCGGAAGTCCTTCCCTGCCGAAGTCATGAGCGTTGACGACGCAGTGGACCGCATGGAGCTGGTGGGGCACCCGTTCTACCTCTTCGTCGATGAAGCCACCGGCGAGCACTCCGTGGTCTACGGCCGCACCCAATACCAGTACGGTGTCATCACCCTGGATGCTTCGCTCAGTGACGAAACCGAGTCGACCACCGAGACTCGCGGCTACCGCGACAAGGCAATGGCGACCGAGGGTTAGCCATTAGCGATCCAGCAAACAAGGGCGGTCGGCGCACCCTGAGCCTGTCACAGGCTCGACGGGTTGCGCTGGCCGCCCAAGGCTTGTCCCGGGCCCGCCCGGACAAGCCCGTGACTCTCCGGCGGATGAACTCGACGCTGGAGTCCATCGCCCAGCTGCAGATCGATTCGATCAACGTTGTCCAACGAGCCCACTACATGCCGCTTTTCGCGCGGCTTGGTGCCTACGACATCGGTGCGCTGGACAGGCTGGTGGCGCGCAAACGCGGCCCGATGACCGAATACTGGGCGCACGAAGCCAGCTATGTGCGCAGCGAGCTCGTCGCGGACCTGATCACCTGGCAGCGGCGCGGCTGGATCGACCGTTCGGACCTGTTCACCAGTGAGCACCGCGAACTGACCGACAACGTGCTGTCCTATCTCGCCACGCATCCGGGCACCACCGCCCGCGAGCTCAGCGCCGCGCTGGACATCCAGCCGGTCGGGGAGAAGCAGCACTGGGGCTGGAACTGGAACGATACGAAGTTCGTCACCGAAGCGCTGTTTGCCCAGGGCCGGATCCTTGCGCTGGGCCGCAGCAGCCAGTTCGAACGCCGCTTCGCGCTGGCCGAGGACGTGATCGACCTGCAACGGGCTCCTGTCCCGGGCGACAAGCGGTCCGCCCTTCGCCGGCTGGTGCTGCGGGCGATGCGCGCACTGGGCGTGGGCACCGCCCACTGCATCGCCGAATACTTCCGGCTGCCCGCCACCCAGGTCGCCGCACTTCTGCGCGAACTGGCCGCAGAGCGGCTGATTGAGCAAGTTGAGGTCGCCGGCCTCGCCGAAAACTGTTACCAGCTGCCCGGAACCGTCATTCCGCGCAGCGTCCAACCCGATCTGCGCCTGCTCTCGCCCTTCGACTCGATGGTCTTCAACAGACGCAGGCTGGAGCGCTTCTTCGGCTTCGAATACCGGGTGGAAATCTATGTTCCGCAGGCCAAGCGGCGCTACGGGTACTACGTTTTTCCGATGCTCTACGGCGAGGACTTCGTTGGCAGGGTGGACCTGAAAGCCGACCGGAAAAACGGAGTGCTGCAAGCCAAGTCGGTGCATTACGAACCCGGAGTTTGCCCGGAAGTTTCGGGCGAGCTGGATCGCGAACTGGGGCGAATGGCGCGGTGGCTCGGGTTGGCCGCGGTTGAACGTTGACTGTGAACTGCCTGTTTGGTGCGTTGCCGTTCACCATAAGAACACCGCAGAGACTATCGAAATAGCGTTTGACGACGTTTTCCTCACGTAGACTAATTACGCCAGATTTACTGTGCTTGAGATATTGGGAGCTACCACGTGGCATCATTGCTAGAACGTATTTTGCGTACCGGCGACAAGAAGACCCTCAAGGTCCTTCGTAAGTACGCCGACACGATCAATACGTTGGAAGACGAGATTCGCGAACTTTCGGATGAAGAACTCCAGCGGGAGACCGAAAAGTTCCGGGCCCGACTGGCAGATGGTGAATCGCTGGACGCCCTGCTTCCCGAAGCATTCGCCGTCGTGCGCGAAGCCGCGGACCGCGTGCTGGGCATGCGCCACTTCGACGTCCAGCTCATGGGCGGCGCTGCGCTGCATATGGGCAATATCGCCGAAATGCGCACCGGTGAAGGCAAGACCTTGGTCGCGACCGCACCGGCCTACCTCAATGCCCTGACCGGCAAGGGTGTGCACGTGGTGACCACCAACGACTTCCTCGCGCAGTACCAGTCCGACCTGATGGGCCGCGTATTCCGCTTCCTTGGTCTGAGTTGCGGCTGCATCCTGGCGAACATGGATCCGGCCACCCGCCGCAAGCAGTACGCCGCCGACATCACGTACGGAACCAACAACGAATTCGGTTTCGACTACCTGCGCGACAACATGGCCTGGAGCAAGGACGAGCTCGTCCAGCGCGGCCACCACTTCGTTATCGTCGATGAGGTCGACTCGATTCTCATCGACGAAGCCCGTACCCCGCTGATCATCTCCGGGCAGGCCTCGGGCGACGTGAACCGCTGGTATGTCGAGTTCTCCAAGATCGTGGCCCGACTGACCCGCGAGGACGACTACGAGGTCGACGAAAAGAAGCGCACCATCGGCGTGCTTGAGAGCGGCATCGAGAAGGTCGAAGACTACCTGGGCATCGACAACCTCTACGAGTCCAACAACACCCCGCTGATCGGCTTCCTGAACAACGCCATCAAGGCCAAGGAGCTGTTCAAGAAGGACAAGGACTACGTTGTGGTCAACGGCGAAGTCATGATCGTCGACGAGCACACCGGCCGTGCGCTGCAGGGTCGCCGCTACTCCGAGGGCATGCACCAGGCCATCGAGGCCAAGGAAAGCGTGGAAATCAAGGCCGAGAACCAGACCCTCGCCACCGTCACCTTGCAGAACTACTTCCGCATGTACGAGAAGATCTCGGGCATGACCGGTACCGCCCAGACCGAAGCCGCGGAGTTCTACGGAACCTACAAGCTTGGCGTCGTGGAGATCCCGACCAACAAGCCGGCGATCCGCCAGGACCAGCCGGATCTGATCTACAAGAACGAGATTTCCAAGTTCAACGCGGTTGTCGAAGACATCGAAGAGCGCCACAAGACCGGCCAGCCGATCCTCGTGGGCACCACCAGCGTGGAGAAGAGCGAATACCTCTCCCGGCTGCTGGCCAAGAAGGGCATCCGCCACGAAGTGCTGAACGCCAAGCAACACGCTCGTGAAGCCGCCGTGGTCGCCATGGCCGGCCGCAAGAACGCCGTGACCGTCTCGACCAACATGGCCGGCCGCGGTACCGACATCATGCTCGGCGGCAACGCCGAATTCCTCGCGGTGGCGGAAATGGAACGCCGCGGCCTGGATCCGGAAAACCACGCCGACGAATACAACAAGCAGTGGGACGACGTCTTCGAAGCGGCCAAGAAGACCGTAGCCGCCGAAGCCGAGGAAGTCACCAAGCTCGGCGGCCTGTACGTGCTGGGCACCGAACGCCACGAATCGCGCCGCATCGACAACCAGCTGCGCGGCCGTGCCGGTCGCCAGGGCGACCCGGGCGAATCCCGTTTCTACCTGTCGATGACCGACGACCTAATGCGCCGCTTCAACTCCGGCATGGCCGAGCGCATCATGAACAACCCGTCGATGCCCGATGACGTGGCCCTGGAATCCAAGATCGTATCCCGCGCCATCGAATCCGCGCAGGCCCAGGTGGAAGGCGTCAACGCCGAGCAGCGCAAGAACGTGCTGAAGTACGACGACGTCATGAACCGCCAGCGCGAGGCCATCTACACCGACCGCCGCGCCATCCTGGAAGGAGACGACCTCCAAGAGAAGGTCGGCCACTTCCTGGAAGACGTCGTGAAGGCCATGGTCACCGAGGCCACCCAGGTCGGCGACGCGGACGACTGGGATCTGAAGCAGCTGTGGACCAACCTGAAGCAGCTGTACCCGATCGGCATCACCATGACCGAGGTCATCGAGGAAGCCGGCGGCTTGGGCCGCCTCTCCGCCCAGTTCCTTGAACGCGAGATCCTCTCCGACGCGCAGTACCAGTACGAGCTGCGCGAGAATCGCGTGGGCTCCGGGGTCATGCGCGATCTGGAGCGCCGCGTAGTGCTGTCGACCATCGGCCGCAAGTGGCAGGAACACCTGTACGAGATGGACTACCTCAAGGAAGGCATCGGCCTGCGGGCGATGGCGCAGCGCGACCCGCTGGTTGAATACCAGCGCGAGGGCTACACCATGTTCCTGACCATGATGGAATCCATCCGCGAGGAAAGCATCGGCACCCTGTTCAACCTGGAGATCCCGAGCGGTTCCGAGGAATCCAGCCAAGCGCAGGGGGAGCCGGCGAACCAGCCGACGAACCTGCAGTTCACCGGCCCGGATGAGGAAGGCCATGCGAGCACGACCCGTGCCCAGGCCGCCAAGGCCGAAGGCAAGTCGGAGAAGAAGGCCAACAAGAAGAAGACCAAGAACAGGCGCTAAAGCATTTCCACGCTTGTGACCTGCCACCGTCCGTGCCATGGCTCTACACGAAGAGCCACGGCGCGGACGCGGTATTTAAAGCCCAGGATCACCGTACATTCCCATCCGCCGCCCAGGGTGCTGCGCAGCCGCATGGACTGCACCTGCCCATGGCTGGTGCCCGGTTCAGGGGCGGTCTTGTAGCCGTCGGTCTCGATGAGCGCCTGGTCCCGGAGCTTGCGGATGCAGTCCGGGTTCATCACGAAGTTCAGTTGAGAGACCGTGCGATAGCCGGCAATGATCTCGAAGACCGCTCGGGACACCGCATGCGAGAGCCTGACCACGTCGATTCGTTCGCGAGGAAAGCCGGGACCGCGGTGGAAAATGTGGTCCATCGGCACCGCGATGGCTGAAGGGGTTCTGCCTTCGGCTGACGCCAACGGCAGCTGGCAGCGGCCGCGGGAACTCTTGTGCTGGTTCAGGACTTCTCTGCGTGCTTCGCTTTCCCTGACCGTGTACGCCAGGTCCTGGAAGCCAGTATCGATGCTCATGGGGGACTCCTCGTTGTGTGCTGGATGACGTGCGGCGGCAGGATGCGCCGCCCGGTTCACTGCAGGGGTGGAAGCACGAGAACCGCTCCGACCTGGAGCAGGTCCGGGTCCGCGCCGATGACCGTGCGGTTCAGCTCGTAGATGCGGGGCCACAAGGCGGAGATTTCCGCGATGGTCGCCTGCCGACCGAGCATGTGCCCGGCGATGCTCCACAGCGTCTGCCCCTCGGCGACCACCACCTTCTGCCGCGCGTCCCGGGGCGGCTCAGAGGATTGCTTCTGCCCGCCGACGATCCGGGCCATGGGCACATTGACGGGTTCGGCGGACCAGCGCGGCGAGGGCAGTCGGTCAACGGGGGTGCCTGGCTCGGAGGTCATGCTGGTGCGCGCGCCTGACGACGCCGCGGACTGCGAGGCCGCGAGGGCGTGTTGGGCGGGATCCGGAGCTGCCCAAGCGGCGGCAACAGCCGTGGAGGACAACGTCAGCGACGCGCCCAAGGCCGTGCCCAGCACGCTGCGCGCCAGCCGAGGGGCCACCCGTTGCAACAGCCGCAGGGTGCGTTGATGCTGCCGGGCCGCGGCCCAGGTGATGGCGCGGGCCGTGACGGTGCGCAGGGTGTAGAGCCCTAGGAAAAGCGCCGCGGCGTAGAGCGCGGGGAGGGCGACGGTGCCTGGACCCGGGTTCGCGGAATCGAAGACCGGGCGTTCTTGCCAGATCCAGAACGCAAGTCCTGCCAGGATGATGCCGCTCCCCAACGCCAGCAGCGTCAGGAGAATCATTCGTCGCAAGCCATCCATAGTTAGAACTCTTTTCATCTCATTTGACGCGATTTGATGAAGTTTGACTCACATGATGACAGCTTGGATCTATTTTGTGAAGAGGGTTTCGCCAACAAGTTTTCGCTCGTACAGTGGGCACATGCGTTGGGATTCACTTTTCGAGGACCTCGAATCACAGCTTCAAGCGCAGCTTGAGGCGCAATTCCGCGACGAGGTCGCCGAAAACATCCGCATTGAACGCGCTACCGAAAACCTGGCGGGAAAACTCAGGGCGTTGACCGGTAGCACCGTGCAGCTGCAGCTGCCAGGCTCTGTCGAAGCAGTGGGTACGGTAGGGCCGATGGGGGAGGACTACCTCTGCGTGGACGCCGAGGCCTCCAACCTGCTCGTCACCCTGCGAGCCATCCGGCGGATCACCGTGCCCCGCTCGTCAAGGCCCACGGCCCTGCCAAGACCCGAGCCCTCGCCCGTCAAGCTGCCGGCTCTATTGCGCGGGCTGCTGCGAGACCGGAGTCGGATGCGGATCCACGACGGGCATGGCGAGCTGCTGGCCGAAGGCACACCCACCCAAATCGGCCAGGACTTCTTGGTGATCGCCGCCCATCCGCGAGACGAGTTCCCCCGGGAATCCAGCATTACTGAACATTCGATCGTGCCTCTTGCCGCCATCGGGTGGATCTCGATTCCCCGGGGTTACTAATCCACAGTTTTCAACTTCGGCCTTTCGCGCTCCACCAACTTGTCGTAGGCTCGGCTCACATATATCCATGTGTTGGAGGTGCGTGCCGTGCCAGCAGAACGACGTGCGAACGAGTCCCATCCTGCCGCCGCGGCGAGGATCAAGCGGCCCAGCTGGAAGGATCCCCGGTTGGCTCTCGGCGCGGTGCTGGTGACCGCATCGGTCATCGGCACGGTCTACCTGGTGCGCGGCATGAACGAAACGACCACCGTGTACGTGGCCGGTGCGAATATCACCCTGGGCGAGCAGCTCACCAGCCGCAACCTCAAGCCGCAGGAAGTCCAGCTCGGCGATTCGCTGGCCAAGTACCTGGAAGAAGACACCCTGGATCTGGGCAATGCGCGGGCCAACACCTTCATCGGCGCCGGCGAGCTCATCCCGCTGTCATCGATCACCAGCAGCGAGCTCGGTTCGCGCCGCCCAGTGAACCTGGAGCTGCCGGCAGACCTGAGCGATGCGATTACGCCTGGAAGCTTCGTGGATGTCTGGGTCGCCCGGCGCGAAGCAGGCGGCACCAGCTACGGCGTGCCCGAACAGCTGGCGGTAATGGTCGAGGTCTCGGCCCGCGTCGCCCACGCCGGCGGGCTGGTCGGTAACAACGGAACGAACCTGGAGCTGCTGGTTGAATCCGACAAGCTGGAGGCTTTCCTGCAGGCTCTGGCCAACGATGCGCGGATCACCGTGATCTACAACCCTGCAGGCGGGCAGCAATGAGCATTTCGGTAGTGGTGCTCGGGCGCGACGAGCATCTGGTGCGCCAGATCGAGGGGTATCGCGGAGAGCTGATCGTGGTCAGGGTCTGCGACGACGCGGCGGAGGCCATCGCTGCCTGCACCGCCGGTGCGGTCGATGTCTTGCTGGTTTCCGAGCGGGCTCTCATGCCGCCGATGGAGCAAGTCGACCAGCTGACCGTACAGCGCACCATGGTTGCGCTGCTGGATCCGAAACCCGAGCGCACCGCCGCCGTCCCGGGACTTGTGGAAATCCAGGACACCGTCGGCATGGTCGAGCTTGAAGCGCTCATCACCCAGGCACTGGTCGGCCTTAGCCAGGAGGCAACGGAGCGGGAACCCGGATCCACGACAGCTCAGGGCAGCGGGGCGGGACGCGAGGGCAGCATCGTCTGCTTCTGGGGCTCCCCGGGCTCCCCGGGGCGCAGCACCGTCGCGCTGAACTACGCGGTCGAAGCCGCGGTGGCCGGGCTCTCTGTGGTGCTCCTGGACGCCGACACCTATGCCGCCTCCCTGGCAATCCAGCTCGGCCTGATGGACGAATCGGCCTCGATCGCCCAGATGTGCCGTGTGGTCGACTCAGGCTCCCGCGACCCGGCCCGCCTCCGCTCCGCCTGCCTGGCCGTCGAGGTCGCAGAATCCACGCTGATGGTCGCCACCGGCATCCCTCGGGCCAGCCGCTGGCCCGAGGTCCGTGCCGCGGCCCTGCGCAGGGCCGCGCTGACCCTTCGCGCCCACCATGATCTGGTGGTGCTCGACGTGGCGCCCTACATCGAGCTGGACGAGCAACTCAGCTTCGACACCCAGGCGCCCCAGCGCAACGCGGTCACCGTGGAAATGCTGCAGTGCGCCGATGAAGTTTTTATGGTGGTCGCCGCCGACAGCCTGGGCATTCCCCGGGCATTGCGGGCCATTGACGAACTCGAGGAAAAAGTCCCGGGAATCGAGGTGAAAATCATCTTCAACAAAGTATCCTCGGGTAATTCCGGACACGGACCCAAGCGCCGTATTCTGGAGGCCTGGGAGCGTTTTGGACCAACGCACCCCGTCGTTGGATTTCTGCCCAATGACAACCCAAATTGCCATGCTGCAATCTTGGCTGGAAGCCCATTAGTGGAAATAGCTCCCAAAAGTTCATTACGTTCAGAAATCCGGTCGTTGGCTGGCATTAAATCTTCGGATTCCCCGGCTAAGGGGAAGACTCGTCGATTGGCAAAGAACCTGTGAGCCCGAAGCGCTGGAAACATGTAATGTGGGTAAAACTACGGGTCCGCAAAGGCGCGGACCAATCGAACCGTTCTTGGAGGCGTTCACTTGAACTCGTCGGATTCCAGCATGACTGAATCATTCATGGAGGAGACTCTCACCCCAACCCTGGTGAGCGAGTACTACGGCCAGATCGCGAAAGAGGATGTTGCGGCCTACAGGCCCAACGAACTCGAATCGCGTGTTGCCGCCCATCTGGAAATCGGCTATCAGCGCGAAGCTGATCACGCCAACGTCGCCATCACCCGCAATGCGGGCATCTCGGTGGTCAACATCGTCACCGACGACATGCCGTTCCTGGTGGACTCGGTCACCGCGGCGCTCGTCAAACGAGAAGCACCCATCCAGCTTGTGGTCCACCCGACCTTCGTGGTTTCCCGCGACCGCACCAACGGTCAGATCCAGAACCTACGCCACACCGGCACCCAGCACATGGCCAGCGGCGACACCGCTGCGCTGTCGGATTTGAGCACATTGGTCTCCTCCGACTCGCTGACCAAGATCGAATCGTGGATCTCGGTGGAGCTTGCCCGCGAGCTGAGCGACGAGCAGGCCGAAGCCATCATCACCGACCTCTACCACGTCCTGGGTGACGTGCGCGTCGCCGTGAAGGACTGGCCGGCCATGCTGGACCAGGCCAAGGCCATCGCCGAGAGCCTGCCGCAGACCACCAACGCCGGCCAGATCGCCGAGCTGGAGCAAGCCGTGGAGCTGCTGAACTGGATGGCTGACGACAAGTTCACCTTCCTGGGCTACCGCGAATACGACCTGGACACCGTGAACGGCGAAGACGTCCTGGTGGCCCGCCCCGGCACCGGCCTGGGCCTGATGCGCGAACTGGAAAACCAGGGCCCGCAGCACCTGACCAAGCGAGGCCGCATCACCGCCCGCGACAAGCGCGCGCTGATCGTCACCAAGGCCAATGCCCGCTCGACCGTGCACCGCGGCGTCTACCTGGACTACGTGGGCGTCAAGAGCTTCGACGCCAACGGCGAGGTCAACGGCGAACGCCGCTTTATCGGCCTGTTCTCCTCCAGCATGTACACCTCCAGCGTGAAGTCCGTCCCGGTCGTGCGCGAAAAGGTCAAGGCCGTGCTGAAGAATACCGGATTCGCCCGCAACTCGCATTCGGGCAAGGACATCACCACCATCCTGGAGACCTACCCGCGCGATGAGATGTTCCAAATCTCCGTGGAAGACCTGACCTCCACCGCCCTGGGCATCCTGCGCCTGCAGGAGCGCCGCCGCACCTCGGTATTCATCCGCACCGACGACTACGGCCGCTTCGTCACCGCCATGGTCTACATTCCGCGCGACCGCTTCTCCACCATGGTCCGCCACCGCGTGGAGCATGAACTGCAGACCTCCTTCAACGCCGACTCCGTGGAATACGAGGCCCAGCTGGGTTCCGGCGCGCTGGTGCGCCTGTTCTACCGCCTGCGCCTGCAGCGCCACGGCCTGGCCCCGGTCGTCGACCGCAAGGCCCTGGAGAACCGCATCGCCATGGCAGTGCGCTCCTGGTCCGACGCCATCGTCGACGCCGCCCGCGACAGCCTGGAAGCCGGCGTGGCCAACCAGCTGTCCAACACCTGGGCCGAGGCGTTCCCCGCCTCCTACAAGGTCCAGTTCGAAATCGACGACGCGCTGAACGACATCGAGCTGCTCGCCGAGCTGCAGGAGCCTGCGGCCGCCGCCGGCCCGGTCGTCTCCTTCTACGACCCGAAGACCGACGACGAAGACGCGCTGGTCACCAAGCGCATGAAGATCTACGTCGACCGCCCGCTGCTGCTTTCGCGCATCCTGCCGGTGCTGCAGGACCTCGGCCTGGACGTCGTTGACGAGCGTCCGTACGAGCTGAACCCGGAGGGCATCGGCCAGCGCTTCATCTACGACATGGGCCTGAAGGTCGACGAGTCCGTCGACTTCTCCGCCATCCAGGACAAGCTGGCCGCCGCCTACGCCGCGGTGGTCCGCAACGACGCCGAATCCGACAGCCTCAACGCCCTGGTGCTGCGCGAAGGCCTGGACTGGCAGGAAGTCGCGATGCTGCGCGGCTACGCCCACTACCTGCTGCAGCTGGGTGTGCCGAACTCGACCGGCTTCATCGCCAACGCCTTGGTCAGCAACGCCGCAGTCACCCACGGCATCGTGGAACTGTTCCACGCCACCTTCGACCCGAAGCTGAGCGCCGAGCAGTCGCAGGCGCTGCGCGCCTCCGCCCATGAGAAGATCACCGAAGCCCTGGAGGCCGTGCCGACGCTGGACGCCGACACCCTGCTGCGCCGTTTCGTCAAGGTCATCGAGGCCACCAAGCGCACCAATTACTACGCCGAGAACCAGCAGGCGCTGGCCTTCAAGCTGGCTCCGGAGGAAATCGACTTCGCTCCGTTCCCGCGTCCGAAGCACGAGCTGTGGGTCTACTCGCCGCGTGTTGAAGGAACCCACTTCCGCTTCGGCGCCGTCGCCCGCGGCGGCCTGCGCTGGTCGGATCGCCGAGAGGATTTCCGCACCGAGGTGCTGGGGCTGGTCAAGGCGCAGATGGTGAAGAACTCCGTGATCGTGCCGACCGGCGCGAAGGGCGGCTTCTACGCCAAGCAGCTGCCCAACCCGGCCGTTGACCGCGGCGCCTGGATGGAGGAAGGCAAGGGCGCGTACCGCGTCTTCATCCGCACCCTGCTGGAGCTGACCGACAACCTGGTGTCCGACGAGAACGGCGAGCACGTCGTGGCCCCGCCGAACGTGGTGCGCCGAGACGGGGACGATACCTACCTGGTGGTCGCCGCCGACAAGGGAACCGCGAGCTTCTCCGATACCGCGAACGAGATCTCCGAGGAAAAGGGCCACTGGCTGGGCGACGCCTTCGCGTCCGGCGGCTCGGTGGGCTACGACCACAAGGGCATGGGCATCACCGCCCGCGGCGCCTGGGAATCGGTCAAGCGCCACTTCTTCGAGCTGGGCATCGACACCCAGACCCAGGAGTTCACCGCGGTGGGCGTGGGCGACATGTCCGGTGACGTGTTCGGCAACGGCCTGCGACGCACCAAGACGATCAAGCTGGTCGCCGCATTCGACCACCGCGACATCTTCCTGGACCCGACCCCGAACCCGGAAGCAGCCTTCGAGGAGCGCGAGCGCCTCTACCACTTGCCGCGTTCCAGCTGGGCGGACTACAACCGCGAGCTGATCTCCGCCGGCGGTGGCGTCTACTCGCGCAGCCTGAAGTCGGTGCCGGTCAGCCCGGAGGTCCGCGAGGTCCTGGGTCTGGACGCCTCGGTCACGGCCATGTCGCCGAACGAGCTGCTCAAGGCCATCCTCTCGGCCCCGGTCGACCTGCTGTACAACGGCGGCATCGGCACCTACGTGAAGTCCTCCGCGGAGAGCCACGGCCAGGTCGGCGACCGCGCCAACGACTCGATCCGCGTGGACGGTGCGGACCTGCGGGTGAAGGTCGTCGGCGAAGGCGGCAACTTGGGCATGACCCAGCTGGGCCGCATCGAGGCGGCGCTGAACGGGGTCATCCTGAACACCGATGCCATTGACAACTCGGCCGGCGTGGACACCTCCGACCGCGAGGTGAACATCAAGATCTTCGTTGACCGCCAGATCAAGGCCGGCAACATCGATCCAGCCGAGCGCAAGGAATTCCTGCTGTCGATGACCGACAACGTGGGCGACCTGGTGCTGCAGACCAACTTCAACCAGAACGTGCTGCTGCTGAACGAAAAGCATGCCGCGCAGACCTGGGCTCCGGCCTACGAGCGCCTGATGCAGTGGCTCGAGGTGCACGCGGACCTGAACCGGGAATTGGAGTTCCTGCCCAGCTCCGAGGAGCTGGAAGCGCGCCGTGCCGCCGGCGGCGTCATGACCGCACCGGAGCTGTCGGTGCTGGCCGCCTACGCGAAGATCCAGCTGGCCCACGCCTTGTCCGAATCCGACCTGGCCGATGACCCGTACTTCGCGCAGACCATGCGCCGGTACTTCCCGGAGCACCTGGTGGAGCGATTCGGAGACCAGCTGCAGTCCCATCCGCTGCGCAAGGAGATCATCGCCACGGTGATCGCCAACGACATGGTGAACATCGGCGGCATCACCTATGTGTTCCGCGCGATGGAGGAAACCAGCGCCAGCGAAGTGCACATCGCCAAGGTCTTCTGCGCCCTGCGCGAGGTCTACCGCTTCGACGCTCAATTCGACGCGATCAACTCCCAGCCTGCCGGCACCGACGTGGACTATTGGGGACGCCAGCACCACGACATGCGCCGCCTGCTGGACCGGGCCACCCGCTGGTTCATCAACCGCGTCGACCAGGAACTGCTGGTCGGCCAGGCGGTGGAGCGCTACGAGTCGATCGTGACCCAGCTGCGCGAAGAGCTGCCGCAGCTGCTGCGCGGCGACGACCAGGAACGTTTCCAGCAGTGGCATGCGGATGCGTTGGCCAACGGCATCGGCGAACGCCGCGCCAGCATGTGGGCCTCGCAGTTCGAATCCTTCGCGCTGCTGGACGTGGCGGATCTGGTGCACCGCACCCAGGAGGACGTGGAGAAGGTCTCGCAGACCTACTTCATGCTCTACAACCTGTTCAACGTCGACACGCTGCTGAACCGCATCACCAACCTGCCGCGATCCGACCGCTGGCAGGCGCTGGCCCGCGCGGCCATGCGAGATGACCTGTACAGCACGATCATCGACCTGACCAACGACGTTCTGGAATCCTCGGGCCAGATCACCGACGTGGCAGAGCGTGTTGCGGCGTGGGAAGAGGCAAACGCGGCTAATCTGGATCGTGCGAAGGCAATGTTCGCTGAAGTGAACAGCCTGGAACGCGATGACATGGCATCGCTGTCCGTGGCCCTTCGCCTGCTGCGTTCCATCGTCCGGAGGTAATCACCCCTAATGGCCCTCATCACCGAAGATCTACGTCGAAAAGCCGACCTCGGCCCCGGTGATGAGGACTGGCTCCACCTGCTGGTGGGGGACTGGCAGCTGGTCGCGGACCTCGCGTTCGCAGACCTGGTGCTCTGGTTCCCCACCGGCGATGGATCCTATGTCGCCTTGGCGCATGTGCGCCCGTCCACCTCGCACACGACCTTCCACACCGACTTCGTCGGTGAGCGCATCCGCAAGGATCTGCGCATCATGGTGGACCGCGCCTGGGACAGCCGAACCATCCAGCGTTCGGCCGAGCATCCCGGCGCCGATTTGATTCCTGGACTGACCACCGTTCAGGCTGTCCCGCTGGTTCGCCAGAACCGGACCGTCGCGGTGATCACCTCGCACTTCGACCGCAACCAGTCGCGCACCCCCTCGAACTTGGAGCTCGTCTACCGGCAAAGCGCAGACGACTTGCTGGCTATGGGCACCAAGGGGCTGTGGCCCGACTTCGCCAGCCCCACCGGCTCGCGCCGCGGTGCGCCCCGCGTGGGCGACGGCTTCATCCGCTTGAGTGTGGAAGGGACGGTGGAATTCGCCAGCCCCAACGCGGTCTCGGCTTTCCGCCGCCTCGGCGCCGCCGACGTGCTGCAGGGCCAGCCGCTGGCCGACCTGACCATGGCGCTGGTTCGCGACCGCCGTGTGGTCGATGAAACCCTCCCATTGGTCCTCCAGGGCAAGATGCCGTGGCGCACTGAAGTCGAGTACCGCGGCGTCACCCTCTCCCTGCGCGCCATCCCGCTGCGCGATGAATCCAAGCGCTGGGGCGCACTGGTCCTGTGCCGGGACGTCTCGGAACTGCGCCGGCGTGAAAAGGAGCTGGTGACCAAGGACGCGACCATTCGCGAGATCCACCACCGGGTGAAGAACAACCTGCAGACCGTGGCGGCGCTGTTGCGCATGCAGTCGCGGCGCATGAGCTCGGACGAGGGCAAACAGGGTCTGGAACAGGCCATGCGCCGGGTATCCACGATTGCTTCGGTCCACGAGTTCCTGTCCAAGGGACTGAACGAAACCGTGAAGTTTGACGACCTGATGGACCGCCAGTTCCGCCTGATCGTTGAAATCGCTTCGCCGGGGCAGAAGATCTCCACGTGCCGCGAAGGGGAGTTCGGCATGCTCGACGCCGACTTGGCCACCCCGCTGTCGTTGGTGATCAATGAACTGGTGACCAATGCCGTGGAGCACGGCTTGGCCAACCGCGACGGACAGGTGGCACTGATCGCCGAACGCTATCTCGGCACCGACTCCAAGGACTGGCTCAGGGTGACCATCGAGGACGACGGCCACGGGCTGCCGGAAGGGGAGCGCCGTGAAGGTCTCGGCCTGCAGATCGTGCGCACCCTGGTGACCAGCGAGCTGTCTGGGGAAATCCGCTGGCTGCCCGGTGACGAGGGGGGAACGCGGGTAGTCATCGAAATGCCGCTGACCCTGGATCGGCGGGCCTAGCGCCGCAGGACCGCGAAACGTCCAGCTGGTGCGCGCACGCCGGACGCAAAGCAAGGGGCGGCCCGGAGAAGTGGAAACTTCTCCGGGCCGCCCCTTGCGCAGTATTTAGCGGTACTGCTTCATCAACGACTTTACGCTGGCCACGTAGCGTTTGGTGTCGTCGTACATGCCGTACTTCCTCACGCCGCCGAGGCCCTGGTAGTACGCGGCGATGGCATCGTCCAGGTTGTCGGTGTTGTCGAGGTTGTAGCGGATGACTGCAACACCTGCGGTCACGTTGTCCTGCGGGTTGAGCAGGTTCAGCTTCTTGCCCAGGCGGGAGGACATCCATTCGCCGGTGCTCGGGATCACCTGCATGGCGCCCAGGGCGTTGGCGGGGGAGACCGCACGCATGTTGAATCCCGACTCCTGCATGGAGTGCGCCAGCGCCAGCGCCGGGTCAACGCCCATGCGGTTGGCGGTGGACACGATAATGCTTTGCATCTCGCTGCGGCTCGGCACCGAGATCGAGTCCAGGTAGTCCTTGTTCTCGTTCGCGCTGCTGACCACGTGGTCGGCATAGGTGCGGCCGAGGAAGGTATTGCCGATCTTCTTCTTGGATCCACCGGTGGAGGTCGAGGACACCGAGGAGCCGCTGACCTTGACCTTGGTCCCGATCTGCAGCGGGGTCGAGGTGCTCAGCTGCGGGTTCTTGTCCAGCAGGTCTGACAGCTTCATTCCGTGCTTGGCCGCAATGCCGCCGAGGGTGTCGCCGGACTTCACCGCGTAGCTCGAAGCCTTGGACGATCCGCCCGAAGGCTTGGACGACGAGGAGGACGAAGAGGACGACGAAGCGCTGCCCGAGACCTTGATCTTGTCGCCCGGGAAGATCGGCTTGGAAGCCGAAATGCCGTTCAGGCTCAACAGGGTGCCCAGCTTCATGCCGTTCTTGGACGCGATGCCGCTGAGGGTGTCGCCCGACTTCACGGTGTAGCTCGCTCCGCCGGAAGGCTTCGAGGAAGACGAGGACTTGCCCGAGGAGCTGGAGGGGTTGGCCGAGCCGTTGATGGTGAGCTTGTCGCCCGGGAAGATCGGCTTGCTGGCCGAGATGCCGTTCTTGCTCAGCAGAGCCGAGAGGCTCATGTTGTGCTTGATGGCAATGCCGCCGAGGGTGTCTCCGGCCTTCACAGTGTAGCTGGCCGAGCCGGAACTGGTCGACGAGGACTTGCTCGACGATGACCGCTTGCTGGAGCTTTCGGCTGATCCGCCATCGACCTTGACCTTGTCGCCCGGGAAGATCCTCGTGCTGGAGGAGATGTCGTTTTTCTTCAGCAGGTCGGACAGGCTCATCTTGTGCTTGGCCGCGATCGCGCTGAGCGTGTCGCCGGACTTTACGGTGTAGCTGCTGGTTGCGGATGTGTTCGAAGACTTCGAGGACTTCGACGACGAGGAACCGTGGCCTGGCACCTTCAAGGTCTTGCCAGCGACGATGAAGTCGCTCTTGAGGTCGTTCAGGTCTTTCAGCTTGGAAACGGTGGTCTTGTACTCCACCGCCAAGCTGGACAAGCTGGCGCCTGCCGGGATCTTGATTTCCTTGGTGCTGGCCTTGGCAGGCAGGCCCAGGGAAGGCACGCGGGAAGCAATCAGGTGTGCCTTGATCTGATCTTCAGCGATCTTGATGTTTTCGGGTGTTACCGACTTCGCGGCCGAGCCTGGGGTGTTTACCGATACTGCTGGCGCTGCGTACGCAGCCGGGGCCAAGGCGAGGCTGCCGATGACAGCAGCGGGGATCGCTGCACCTGCGACAACACCTAGCGCATGCGTGGAGACATGGGTCGCTTTGTGGGGCATAGAGTCATTCCTCATTTGTACGGTTGCGATAATCGCGAACAGTCACAAGTGCACCTGAACCGGCTGCTTCAGGAGTTGTTTGTGTTGCAATTGTTATCAAAGTGATACATGAAAATTTACACTACTTGTGTGACGCATGGAAACAGCTGTGACTGGTTTGAACAAAGTTTCTGCGGTGAATCGCAATTTATGGGAACCTTAAGGGGTGAATGACATTCAAGAACTTGTTGGCCAGTGGCTGACCCTGCCCGATCTGGCCGAAGAACTAGACATTGATATTCGCCGCGTGCATCGCATGCTTGATGAGCGTGCGATCGTGGCTCTACGCATCGGCGAGCGCAAGGTTCGTTCGGTTCCTGCGGAATTCGTTCAGGATGGCACGGTTGTCGAGAGCCTCAAGGGTACCTTGTCGGTGTTGAAGGACTCGGGCTACTCCGATGAAGAGAGCGTCAAGTGGCTCTTCACCGAGGACGAGTCGCTTCCGGGCACCCCGATGAACGCGCTGCGCTCGGGCCGCAAGACCGAGATTCGCCGTCGCGCGCAAGCATTGGCTTGGTAGATACACAAAGCTTTGTATAAAGAATAGGTCTCGACATTCCTTTATTTGGAAGGAAAGTCGAGACCTATTGTTATCTATCGGTGATGTTGCGCAGGGCTAGCTACTGCGTTTGGTGACTGCATCGCTGAGGAACTTCATGCCGGCCAGCGCGAGGTCGTGGGTCTGGATTTCTCCCAGAGCCTGCAAGGACTGGACAGTTAGTTCGCTGATGCTGCGTTCGGTCTCCTGCAACGCACCGCTGCCCTGCAGGATAGTACTGAGCTTCTGCACTTCAGCGTCGGACAAGTCCAGGGCGCCGAGCCTGTTCTGGATGAAGTCCTGTTCCTCAGGGGACGTCAGCAGCAGTGCGTGGGCGATGAGTTCGGTCCGCTTGCCTTCACGCAGGTCGTCCCCGGCCGGCTTGCCGGTGATCTCGGGATCGCCGAAGACTCCCAGCACGTCGTCTCGAAGCTGGAATGCCTCGCCCAAGGGCAGTGCGAACGCGCTGTAGCTATCGAGCAGCTCAACGTTCGCGCGGCCGAGCGCACCGCCGAGCAGAATCGGATTCTCGGCGGAGTACTTGGCCGACTTGTAGCGGACGATGGTCCGGGCGCGCTTCACGGCTTCGGCCGGATCGTAGGCGGGGCCGGCCGACTCTTCGAGTACGTCGAGATACTGCCCGGCCATGACCTGGGTCCGCATGCGATTGAAGATGGTGCGCGTAGCGGCGTCAACGCTTGGAATCGCCGCGAAAAGCTCTTCACTCAATGAAAGGCACAAATCGCCGGTCAGGATGGCGCTGGCCATGCCGTAGTTCGCGGCGCTGCCGGACAAGCCCAGCGACTTGTGCTGCGCTTCAAAGTGCTTGTGCACACTCGGACGCCCGCGGCGGGTATCCGAATTGTCGATGATGTCGTCGTGGATCAACGCCGCGGCTTGGAAAAGCTCCAGCGCGGCGCCCAGCTGGATGACCTCTGCAGAATCCCTGGCGCCGCCTGCGCCCAGGAATCCCCAGTAGGCGAATAGCGGACGGAGCCGCTTGCCGCCCCGTGTCAGATCCCGAATCGCGTTGACGATTTCAGTTGCGCTGGTGGTAATTGACGAGACTTCATCATTCTTGTCGGAAAGGAAGTCCTCAAGCTTTGCGGCAACGGCGTCCGTATAGCTCCGGCTCAGCTCCTGGACTTCAGGCTCAAAGGCCGAGACGGTTTCAGGCAACGACATGCAAAATCAATTCTCCGCGTGAAGGGGCAGATGGCTAGGATCAACTCTACCGGGAATCCGGGAGGAAATTTCCCGGATGCCATGGGCAAGTGCAAATGCAGTTCCGGGGTGTTCGGCCGCCAGCGCACTGTCGGGAGCGCGCACTAATATAGCTGTCATGAATGACAAAGAGCATCGCGCGATCCTGCACGTGGACATGGATGCCTTTTTCGTCTCGGTGGAACTTATCGACCATCCCGAACTTCTCGGCGAGCCAGTGATTGTCGGATTCCCGGGTGGGCGCAGTGTGGTCCTGTCGGCCTCCTACGACTGCCGGGCCAGGGGAGTTCATTCGGCCATGCCGATGAGCCAGGCGATTGCGCTGATGCCCGAAGCAAACATTGTTGAGCCGGTCCACGGCAAGTACAACGCCATTTCCGAACGGATCATGGCTTACCTGCACACCGTGACCCCGGTGGTGGAACAGGTCAGCGTCGATGAGGCATTCCTCGACGTTACCGGGAGCATGAGGATGCTCGGAGGGCCGGTTGCCATCGGCCGGCGAATTCGAGAGCACATCCAGAGCGAATTCGGCCTGCCTTCCAGCGTTGGCATCGCCCGCAACAAGTTCGTGGCCAAGTTGGCTTCGACGTATGCCAAGCCGAACGGGATGACGGTCGTCGCGCCGGAACGCACCCTGGAATTCCTGCATCAGCTTCCGGTCACCAAGATGTGGGGAGTGGGCAAACGAACGGCAGACCAGCTCCACTCGCTGGGCATCGACACCGTGGCCCAGCTCGCGACCGAACCTGAATCGCGGCTCGTGCAGAAATTCGGGGAGCATGGCCGGGCTCTGTATTTGCTGTCCCAGGGCATAGATAACCGCCCGGTGCAACCCGTGCGGGAGGAGAAGAGCCTTTCCGCCGAATATACATTTTCCACGGATATCCGGGACAAGGACGTACTGGAGCGCGAACTGCTGAGGCTCGGGCACCGGGTCGGCCAGCGGTTGCGCGCCCAGGACAAAGTGGCTCGCGGCGTGGGAATCAAGTTGAAGTACCAGGATTTCAGTGGGATCAACAGGTCCAAGACCCTCGCCGCCGCAACAGATTCATCTTCGATGATCAGTTCCGAAGCGATTAGCCTGTTCCGCAACCTGTGGCCGCTGGCCCAGCCCATCAGGCTGCTTGGGGTCAGAGCCGAACGGCTTGAAGACTCGGCACAGGGGATTCAGCTGAGCCTGGATCCCAAAGACGAAAAAACACGGGAGGCCGAGCGGATCGCCGACCTGATCAGCCAGAAATTCCCGACGTCCTCCACCGGTCCGGCGCGTTTTCTGCGACCCAAGGAGTAAAGAGCATGTTTTGCCTACCAATGCCTAAGTTAACAGTGGTTAAGATCAACTAGCAGGGCGACGTCAAAAGAGACTATCCTAGAAGTGGGTTCGAATTATGACTGGGAACTTTTCCCGAGCATGAGGCGTTGAACCTGTAGACGGTGCATGATCGTCTGAAAGTCATTGGAAGGAGAAGGCGATGCCGCTATCGGAACACGAGCAGCGTCTGTTGGAGCAGTTGGAAAAGCAGCTGCACGAAGACCGTCGCTTTGCCTCCAACATGAAAGCCCCATCAAGCACGGGGCGGCTTTCAACCCGCAACATCGCGCTGGGTATCCTCTTGGTCATTCTCGGGCTGGCCGGTTTGATTTTCGGTATCTCCCAGCAGATCATCGTTGTTGGTGTCATCGGATTCGCGGTGATGTTCGGTGGAGTCATGTTGGCGTTGAAGAAGTCGGCAGCAGGAAAAATCGGCCAGGGCGCCAAGCCCCGCGCAGGATCCAATGCCAAGAACAATTCTCAGTTCATGAGTGGACTCGAAGAAAAGTGGAACCAGCGCAAGCGGGACCAGTCTGACGGCTAGAGCTGATCGCATTTAGAGGTGTAACCCGAGGGTTGCACCTCTTTGTTTTTTAAATTGTCTTTTGGGCCATTCCACAAGCCGTGCGGCATGATGGCGCTTTGGGCGGCCGGAAGGTCCCGCGCGGTGCCTCGCCGCCGACATGGCCGGGATTGCGATTCTCGGCAATTTCCTAGGGAACCATTTCCGGTTGTCGAACCACCGACTCCACTTCCCTCCCCAAGCCCCTCCACCTTCCACCACTGAGGGCCCAAATCCCGAAAACACGGGCATTTTCGCGCCTTATAGGGATTCTTCCGCACCTTTCGGTCCACAGGTGCCCCTGGAGCCTCCACTGCATTTTCTCCTTTAAACACGCGGAAATAAGCTATTTTTTATGTCTAAACCTTCGGCAAACCCAGGTAGGTGCGTTGACAGTGGAGGGTTGTGGAGTAAAGTGGAGTGCAGTAGAGGGAATCGGGGATTCTGACCACTTCGCGGAGAAAGGCGGTGTGCATGTTCCTTGGAACTTACACGCCGCGACTCGACGAAAAGGGGCGCCTGATTCTGCCTGCCAAATACCGTGACGAGTTAGCTTATGGGCTGGTCTTGACCCGGGGACAGGAACGCTGTATCTATGTCTTCAGCCAACGAGAGTTCGAGAAGCAACATGAGCAACTTGCTCAGGCTTCGCTGACGTCCCGCAAGGCCAGAGACTATGCCCGCGTGTTCCTTTCCGGTGCGTCTGATGAAGTTCCCGACAAGCAGGGGCGAGTCACAATCCCGCAGGTGCTTCGCACCTATGGCGGTCTCGACCGCGAGGTAACGGTGATTGGTGCGGGTAACCGCATCGAGATCTGGGATTCCGCAGCGTGGCAGCAGTACCTGCAGGAACAGGAAGAAGTGTTTTCCGAGACCGACGAGGATTAGTCGTCCGATCAGGGGCGGCCACTCAGGTCAACCAAGCAGCTGGGATGAGATCTCCAGCCACCTTGAAGGCGAAATCTTCTGGCTTCACTTCCCCGGAGCCAGAATGTCTCGCCGTCAACGGTTGGAGGGGGATCTGATCTCAGCACCGATTTGAACGCGAAAGGGGGCGCAGTGACGAATCAGGATTCCCAGCGACCAGCATCAGAACGACATGTTCCGGTACTTCTGGATCGTTGCGTCAATCTGCTGGCTCCGGGTATTGAACGAGCCAATGCAGAGGGACGTCGGGCAATCGTCGTCGACTGCACCCTGGGCATGGGCGGCCATTCGGAGGCCATCCTCCAGCGGTTCGAGAATCTCCACCTGATCGGCCTGGACCGCGACGAGCAAGCCCACGAGCTTGCCGGGGCCCGTCTGCGTCCCTTCGAGGACCGCATCGACCTCGTCCACGCGGTCTACGACGAGATCGCCGACGTTGTAGCCGATCTCGGTTTCCCCGGCGTCGACGGCGTGCTGTTCGACCTCGGCGTCTCCTCCCTCCAGCTAGATGAGCGTGAACGGGGGTTCGCCTACTCCTATGATGCTCCGCTGGACATGCGTATGGATACCTCGGCCCGACCTACCGCTGAAGATCTGGTCAACGACCTTGAACGCGAGGAACTGCTGCGGATCATCCGCCAATGGGGCGAAGAGAAATTCGCCGGCAGGATCTCCACTGCGATTGTCGAAGCCCGGGCCAAGGCACGGATCACCACCACCGCCCAGCTGGTGGACGTCATTCGATCCGTTGTTCCCGCCGCGGCGGCCCGCAACCACGGGCATCCGGCCAAGCGAACCTTCCAGGCACTGCGCATCGCCGTGAACGAAGAACTGGACGTCCTGGAGCGAGCCATCCCGGCCGCCATGGGCGCACTGAACATCGGAGGCCGAGTGGTGGTCATGAGCTACCACTCGCTGGAAGACAAGATCACCAAACGACACTTCGTCCAGGGATCGACCTCCTCGGCCCCTCCGGGATTCCCGGTTGAGCTGGAGGAACACAAAGCTGAGTTCAAGGTTCTCACCAAGGGAACCGAAAAGCCCAGCGAAGCTGAAATTGCAGAAAATTCACGTGCCGCCTCAGCCCGCCTGCGGGCCGTGGAACGAGTTCTGAAGAGGAGCTAGTATGAGCCAACGAGCCCAGCGCCGAGTGCAAAAGAACGCAGCCATGACTGCCCAACCAGTTGTTGACGGCAGTGCTGCCCGCGCCGTGCGCCCCGAGCCCGTTTCCGCTAGCGATCTCAAGTTTGCTGACACGCCTCAGCGCGTGACTCTTTCGTTGGTCCCACGGATCAACGAGACGAACAAGCGATCCATGGTCGTCACCTCGGTGGTCATGGTCATGTTATTCGTCGCGGTCATCGTGGCCCTGGTCCTGATGAACACCTCGGTGGCCCAGCGCCAGTACGACATCGTTTCCCTGCGCAATCAGGAACGCGCCCTCTCCCAGGAGAACCAGGCGTTGCTCAAGGACGCCCAGTCGCTCTCGGCACCGCAGGCACTGGCTCGCAAGGCTTCCGACCTCGGACTCGTCGCCCCGGGTGCGCCCGGACTGATTGACCTCTCTGAGGGAAAGATCACCCAGCCAGCTGAAGAAGCGGTCAAGGGCGACAAGAACGCGACGAATTACGACACTCTGCCGCTACCGGGCGAAAGCATCAACGGCAGCAAGAAGGCCAAGGCCGCTGAAGAGAAAGCGAAGTCCACGACGCCCGAAACCACGGTTGGCAAGCAGACTTCCGAAAAGCCTGAGAAGGCCGCGGCAGCAGAGACCAAGCCGGAGACGGTCGAACGCAAGGTCGGGGACGACGGACGCCCCGTATTCACCGAAGGCGAGCTCAACGGCGGCACGATTCCGGCGCCGACCATGAAATCCCCGACGGACTAAGGTTCGCTTCCTAAGCTTGAACACAGGGCGGCAAGTTGGCTGTCACCAATCCACGATGAAGGAAAGTTGGGTTCACCGTGAGTTCGACTGTCGCTGATACCGCGAAGAAACGCATGCGCTTCGTCTTGCTGCTGTCCATCCTGCTGCTGGTCATCATCGCCGGTCGACTCTTCTGGGTGCAGGGCATCAACCCCGCGGCGGCGGCCAAGGAAGCGGCCGATACGCGCAACCGCGTGGAGACCATCGCGCCCACCCGCGGATCCATCCTGGACAAGAACGGCAACGTCCTCGCCGTGTCGGTGGACCGCTACGACCTGGTTGTCGACCAGCGGGACCAGAAGGACACCATCCGGCGCAAGGCGCGCGACGGCTCCAACTCCCGCGAGCGGATTTCCTGGGAACAAGCAATCAAGGAACTGGCCGAGGTGCTCGACCAGGATGTCGACGAGCTGACCAAGGCCATCCGCCCGCAGGACGGCGCAAAGCCCAAGGGCTACGTCATGATCGCCAAGAGCGTCACCCCCGAGGTTCGCAACGAGGTCATGGAAATCGGCATTCCGCGACTGAACTCGGTGCTGCGCAGCGAACGCCAGTACCCGCAGGGCGTCATCGCCGGCCCGCTGCTGGGCTTCGTACGGAACTCCGAGGACCAGAAGGGCGTCGTCGGCGCCGAAGGCCTTGAACTGAGCCAGGAAGACCATCTCGCCGGCACCGCCGGCAAACGCAAGTTCGAGGTCAGCGCCGACGGCGTGCGCATCCCGACCACCGAACTGGAAGAGACCCCCGCAGTCAACGGCCAGGACGTGCTGCTGAGCATCGACAACGACATCCAGTACGTGGCCCAGCGCGCCGCGGAAGCCAAGCAGAAGCAGTTCAACGCCGAGTGGGCCACCGTCATCGTGCAGGAGGTCAAGACCGGCAAGCTGCTGGCCATCGGCGACTCGGCAGAGCTGGACCCCAACAACC
Source organism: Arthrobacter sp. AG1021 (assembly GCF_003633665.1). Lineage (NCBI taxonomy): Bacteria > Bacillati > Actinomycetota > Actinomycetes > Micrococcales > Micrococcaceae > Arthrobacter > Arthrobacter sp. AG1021. The sequence continues at coordinate 539,943 of NZ_RBLB01000006.1, forward strand.
CGGGCGCCACCGAACCTGAATTCCGCCGCTCGGTCTCCATCACCCGCGCCTTCGAGCCGGGCTCCACGGGCAAGGCGGCGATCTTCGCCGCGGCCATCGACCAGGGCAAGGTCAAGCCCCTGGACGAGTTCAAGGTCCCGAACAAGAAGACGTTCACCAAGGAGACCATCAACGACTCGCTGCCGCACGCCACCTACGACATGACGGCGGCTGGCATCTTCGCCCGCTCCTACAACACCGGCACGGTGATGGTGGGCAATCAGGTCAGCAAGCAGACCCGCTACGACTACATGCGTGCCTTCGGCCTGGGAACCCCGATCGACGTCGGACTGAACGGCGCTAGCGCCGGACAGCTGGCCGCCCCGGAAACCTGGGACCGCCGCCAGCAGTACACCACGATGTTCGGGCAGGGCTACTCGCAGACCGCCCTGCACACCGCATCCATCTTCCAGACGTTGGCCAACGGGGGCGTGCGCATCCAGCCCAGCCTGATCGACGGGTACCGCAACGAGGACGGCTCGATCTCCGAACCGGCCGAGCGCAAGGAAACCCGGGTTGTGAAGGAATCAACATCATCCGAGATGCTCAAACTCATGGAATCGGTCGTTGAGTCGGGAACCGGTACTAAAATGAAGATACCGGGCTACCGCGTTGGCGGTAAGTCCGGAACCGGCCAGGCCGCCAGCGCGAAGGGCTATGACGGTTACACGTACTCCTTCGCCGGCGTCGCCCCGCTGGACGACCCGCAGTACGTGGTCGTAGCCACGATGTACCGGCCGCAGGGCAATTGGCGCAACTTCACGGTGGCGGACACGTTCACCGAAGTGATGAGCCATACGTTGAATACGTACAACGTGCCACCGAGCACAAGCGATTCAGAGGCGTACGACGTCTTTGTAGGTGAGGAACAAAAGAAACCTTGGTAGTCCAGGAACCCGGCACGCCGCGCGCGCTGGAACGTCATTTGCGTCCGCAGTCAGTTGCGGAAACCAGCTTCGAGGAACTGTGCGCGGCGCTCGGCGCCGTGCGCGGTTCGCTGAACCCGGCGGCGAACCCCTTGGTTCGCGGGGTCAGCCTGAACCCGCAGGTGGTGCAGCCCGGGGATGTCTTCCTGGCGATCTCCGGCGCGCGCCGCCATGGGGCGGAGTTCGCCGCCACCGCGGTGGCCAACGGGGCACTTGCACTGATCACCGACGCCCAGGGCCTGGCCCATCTGCCGGCGGACTTCCAGCTGCCGGTGGCGACCGTGGAGAACGTGCGGGCCGTCGCCGCCGCCGCGGCCCAGCGCATCTACGGCACCGCCACCCGCTGCCCGCAGCTGTTCGGCGTGACCGGCACCAACGGCAAGACCACCACCACCTTCATGATCCGCTCCATCCTGGAGGCCTTGGGCACGGAGACCGGTCTGGTCGGCACCATCGAGATGTCCGCGCGCGGGCAGATCATTCCCAGCGTGCTCACCACCCCGGAATCCACCCAGCTGCACGGGGTGCTGGCCAGCATGGCCGAGCAGCAGGTCGACGCGGTGGCCATGGAGGTCTCCAGCCACTCGCTGAGCTACGGTCGGGTGGACGCCCTGTCCTTCGCGGTCGCCGGCTACACCAACCTCACCCAGGACCACCTGGACCTGCACGGGACCATGCAGGAGTACTTCGAGACCAAGGCCCAGCTGTTCACCCCCGAGCGAAGCCGACGCGCCGTGGTGATGGTCGACGACGCGTACGGCCAGCAGCTGGCCGACCGCGCGCTGGTCCCCACGGAATCGCTGAGCCTGGATGCCGGTCACCCGGGCGCCGACTGGCGTGTGGAGAACCTGGAGCACTCGGGCCTGGGCCACAGCTTCAACATCACCCACCGCGACGGACGCACCCTGAGCACCCGCACCGGGCTGCCTGGCATGTTCAACGTGGCCAACGCGGCGCTGGCGGCGCTGATGGTGCTGGCCAGCGGGGTGCCGCTTCACGCGCTGCAGCAGGCGCTGGACGCCAGCGACCCGCTGTCGGTCGCGGTGCCCGGACGCATGCAGGTGGTCGGCGAGTCGCCGGTGGCAGTGGTTGACTTCGCGCACAATTCGGACGCGCTGGCCAAGGCCCTGGACTCGGTGCGCCCGGGCCCCGGGGGACGGCGCATCATCGTCTTCGGTGCTACCGGCGACCGCGACACCACCAAGCGCCCGGACATGGGCGCGGTGGCGGTACGCCACGCGGATATCGTGATCGTCACCGACGACGACCCGCACGGGGAAGACCCGGCCCCGATCCGCGAGCAGGTGGCCGCCGGCGCCGCCCGCGCCATCGAGGCCGAACGCCCCGAGGTGCAGCTGCACAACATCGCGCCACGCGCCAAAGCCGTGGAGTTTGCTGTGAGTTTGGCGGGAGCCAACGACGCGATCCTCGTGGCAGGCCGCGGGCACGAAGTCAGCCAAGACGTCGCGGGAATGGACGTCGAACTTGACGATCGAGTGGAACTGGCCAATGCCCTGAAACTTCATGGTTTTGTGACCATTCCCTAGCACGCCCAAGTCCACCAACGTCATCGCCCGAGTGTAAAGTCCTTATTGCCATGATTGAACTGTCTTTGACCGACCTGCTGAGCATCACCGGAGGGAAAGCGACGAATACCGTCGCCCCCGGCACCGTGGTGACCTCGGCGACCACCGATTCCCGCGACGTCGTACCAGGCTCGCTTTTTGTCGCCAAGCCCGGAGAGTTCTCCGACGGCCACGCCTTCATCGACGCCGCGCTGTCCTCCGGGGCCGTACTGGCGCTGGCCGAGCGTGTCACGCTCGACGAGCAGCGCCGCGAGCACCCGGCGGTCATCGTCCCGGATGCCGTGGAAGCCATGGGCAAGATCGCGGCCCACATCGTCGCCTACCTGAAGCAGAAGAACGATGCGGTGGTTGTGGGCATCACCGGCTCGGCCGGCAAGACCACCACCAAGGACCTGCTGGCGGCAATCCTCTCCGAGGTCGCGCCGACCGTCTCGCCAATCGGCTCCTACAACGGCGAGGTCGGCGTGCCGCTGACCGTCTTCAATGCCACCGAGGACACCAAGTACTTCGTGATCGAGATGGGTGCCACCGGTATCGGTCACCTGACCTACCTGACCGACATGGTCCACCCGAAGATCGGCGTGGTGCTCTGCGTGGGCACCGCGCACGCCGGCGAATTCGGCGGCGTGGAGAACATCGAGAAGGCCAAGGGCGAGCTGGTCGAGGCGCTGGACGCCGACGGCATCGCCATCCTGAACGCCGAGGACCCGCGCGTGGCGCGCATGGCCTCGCGCTCCGGGGGAGCGGTCCGCTTCTTCGGCACCGGGAGCAAGCCGGTGGAGGGCGCCGGGGTCTGGGGCGCCGACGTGGAGGTCAACTCCCAGGGCCAGCCCGAAATGACCCTGCAGTTCCCCGACGGCTACTCCCAGCGCATCACCTCCGGCCTGCTCGGCCGCCACCACGTGGCGAACATCCTGGCAGCTGCCAACGCCGCCTACGCCCTGGACATCGATCCCGCGCTGATTGCCCGCGTGCTCAACGGTCGGAAGGCAGGAAGCCGCTGGCGCATGGAGCGCGTCGAGCGCGCCGACGGCGTGAGCATCATCAACGACGCCTACAACGCGAATCCCGAATCCATGCGCGCCGCACTGGTGACCCTGGCCGAGCTGGGCCTGCCCAGCGGCGAGACTCCGGGGCGGCGCACCTGGGCGGTGCTCGGTGAAATGCTGGAGCTGGGCGACGAGTCAATCCACCAGCACGACCTGCTGGGCCGCCTGGCGGTGCGGATGAACATCAAGAAGCTCGTGGTCGTCGGCCGCGGCGCGAAGGCGGCCTACAACTCCGCGGTGCTGGAAGGCAGCTGGGGCGACGAGGCGTTTTTCGTGGAGAACGTGGACGAAGCCCGCACCCTGCTGCAGGAGCAGCTGGAGCCGGGGGACATCGTCCTGTTCAAGTCCTCCAACGGCGCCGGCCTGCGCCATCTGGGTGATGACATCGCAGCATTCGTGAAGGAAGGCGAGAACGCATGATCGCATTAATCGTAGGAGCGGGCATCGCCCTGCTGCTGACCGTGGTGTTCATGCCGCTGTACATCAAGCTGCTCACGAAGAAGCAGTACGGACAGGTGGTCCGCGACGACGGGCCGATGTCCCACGCGGTGAAGTCCGGAACGCCCACCATGGGCGGCGTGGTCTTCGTGCTGGCGGTCTTCATCGCCTACTTCCTGACCCACGCCATCCTGGGCATGATGGGCCGGGTCAGCGCGGGCATCACGGCCAGCGGCCTGCTGGTGCTGCTGCTCTTCGGCGGCATGGGCCTGGTCGGCTTCCTGGACGACTTCATCAAGATCTTCAAGAAGCGTTCGCTGGGCCTGCGCGCCTGGCAGAAGATCGTGCTGCAGGCAGTGGTGGGCATCAGCTTCGCCGTGCTGGCGCTGCAGTTCCCCAATGACCAGGGGCTGACCCCTGGCTCCACCGCGATCTCCTTCCTGCGCGACACCAACATCGACTTGGCCTTCGCCGGACCGATGGTCGGCCTGATCCTGTTCGTCCTCTGGGCCAACTTCATCGTCACCGGCACCACCAACGGCGTGAACCTCACCGACGGCCTGGACGGCCTGGCCACCGGCGCCTCCATCATGGTCTTCGGCGCCTACACGCTGATGGGCATCTGGCAGCAGAACCAGGCCTGCAGCAACGCGAACGCGCTGGACGTGTGCTATTCGGTGCGCGACCCGCAGGACCTGGCCATGCTCGGCGCCATCCTCTCCGGCGCGCTGATCGGCTTCCTGTGGTTCAACGCCAAGCCGGCCAAGATCTTCATGGGCGACACCGGCTCGCTGGCCATCGGCGGCGCCGTCGCGGCCTTCGCGATCCTCTCCCGCACCCAGTTGCTGCTGGTCATCATCGCCGGCCTGTTCGTCATCATCTCGCTGTCCGTGATCATCCAGGTGGGCTACTTCAAGATCTCCGGCGGCAAGCGCGTGTTCAAGATGGCCCCGCTGCAGCACCACTTCGAGCTGTCGGGTTGGTCCGAGGAAAACGTCGTCATCCGCTTCTGGATCCTGGCAGGCCTGTTCGTGGCCGCAGGTCTGGGCATCTTCTACTCTGAATGGGTTGTCGCACTGTGAGCGCAAACGCCAATGCCGCACTGGCCGAACTGACAAGCTGGGATTCGAACTGGAAAGGCCTGCGCGTTCTCGTGGCGGGCCTGGGCCTGTCTGGCTTCTCCGCCGCCGACACGCTAATCGAGCTCGGAGCCGTCGTCACCGTCCTGGACGGCCGCGACGACGAGCTGAACCAGCAGCGCGGGGAAACCCTGATGATCGTCGGCGCGCACCAGGTGCTGCTGGGCGCCGAGCACGTCACGCACCTGCCGCAGGTGCAGGACCAGCAGCCGCAGCTGGTGCTCGCCTCGCCAGGCTGGAACCCGCGCCACCCGGTCATCGCCGAAGCCACCGAGGCAGGCATCCCGGTCTGGAGCGACATCGAGCTGGCTTGGCGCGTGCAGAACCGCGCGGGGCGCACGGCGCCGAAGTGGCTGGCCATCACCGGCACCAACGGCAAGACCACCACCGTGGGCATGACCGAAGCGATCCTGCAGGCCGCTGGCCTGAAGGCCATCGCCGTGGGCAACGTCGGCACCCCGATCCTGGACGCCGTGCGCGAGCCGGTGGACTACGACGTGTTCGCCGTGGAGCTGTCCAGCTTCCAGCTGCACTACACCCACAGCATTTCCCCGGTCGCTTCCGTGGTGCTGAACATCGCCGAGGACCACGTGGACTGGCATGATGGGTTCGAGAACTACAAGGCCGACAAGGCCAAGATCTACGAGCGCACGCAGATTGCCGCGATCTTCAACGTCGCCGACGAGGTCACCCTCGACATGGTGGAGAACGCAGAGGTCATCGAGGGCTGCCGCGCCATCGGCTTCACCACCAACACCCCGTCGGTGTCCATGGTCGGAGTGGTCGAGGACCTGCTGGTGGACCGCGCATTCATCGAGGACCGCCGCACCAATGCGGTGGAACTGATCGCGTTGAAGGACATCGGCGAGATCGTCCCGCGCCACACCGCTGCGAACGCAGCGGCCGCCGCCGCGCTGACCCGCGCCTTCGGCGTTCAGCCGGAAGCCGTGCACCGCGGCCTGAGCGGCTTCGACGCCGGCGCCCACCGAATCCAGGCTGTCGCCCGCCGCGACGACATCCTGTGGATCAACGACTCCAAGGCCACCAACCCGCACGCGGCCGACGCCTCCCTGGCGGCCTTCACCAAGGTCGTCTGGATTGCCGGCGGCCTGTCCAAGGGCGTGGACTACCACGAGCTGGTGGCCAAGCACGCGGCCCGGCTGCGCACCGTGCTGCTGATCGGCACCGACATCCAGGGGCTGCGCGAAGCGCTGGCCGAGCACGCGCCGAAGGTCGAGGTCATCGACATCACCGCCGCGGTGCACGATGAAACCGGCACCCTGCCCAGCGGCGCCCAGGTCATGGCCCGCGCCGTGCACACCGCAGGGAAACTTGCCCAGGCGGGGGACACGGTGCTGATGGCACCGGCCGCCGCGTCCATGGACCAGTTCAGTTCCTACGCCCAGCGTGGCAACGCCTTTATCAGCGCGGTCAGTGATCTGATGGATAGTGGTTCCACGGAACAGAATTCCGACGACTAGCAGCACGCAAGAGAACCCGGCCAGTGCCGGAAAGCAACAACAGACGGGGGCATTGGTGGTGACCAAGGAGCGCAAGCAGCCGCAGGGCGCCAAGGCCGAAACCGGGAAGACCGCCGCCTCCGGCAAGAAGCCCGGCCTGCGCCCGCAGGGCGGGATCTTCAGCGGAGTCGAGAAGGCCAGCGCACGCCTGGCCTCGACCGACTACTGGCTGGTGCTGGTGACCTCGATCTTCCTGTCGGTGTTCGGCGTCATCATGGTGCAGTCCTCCGCCTCCGTCGAAGCAATCGCGGCCGGACGCAACGGTTTCACCGTGGCCCTGTCCCAGGCGATGTTCGCAGGGGTCGGCATCGTCTGCATGCTGATCATGCAGTTCATCCACCCCTCCAAGCTCAAACGCCTCGCGTGGATCGCCGTGGGTGCCGCGATGGCGCTGCTGTTCCTGGTGGCGTTCACGCCGCTGGGACATGAAGTCCTCGGCAACCGCAACTGGATCAAGATCGGTGGATTCGGCCTGCAGCCCAGCGAATTCGCCAAGCTCGCCTTGGCGGTGTTCTCCGCCTTCATGCTCGAGAAGAAGCAGCACCTGCTGGGCGACATGAAGCACCTGATGATTCCGATCCTGGCACCGGTCGGCGCCATCATTCTTTTGCTTGTGGTGCTCGGCAAGGACGTGGGCACCGCCCTGGTGCTCATCATGATCCTGGCCACCGCGATGTTCCTGGGCGGCCTGCGCATGAAATGGCTGCTGGGCTTGGGCGCCGCAGGGTTCGCGCTGCTGACCGTCCTGGTCATGGCCTCGGCCAACCGCCGCGGACGCATCAAGGCATGGCTGGGCATCGACTGCGGCAGCGGAGACCAGTGCTACCAGTCGAACATGGGTATGCACGCCTTCGCCTCCGGCGGCTGGTTCGGCGTCGGCCCAGGCCAGTCCCGCATGAAATGGTCCTACGTACCCGAAGCGCAGAACGACTTCATCTTCTCCATCCTCGGTGAAGAGTTCGGCTTCATCGGCGTGATCTTCGTGCTCGCCTTGTTCGCCATCCTCGCCCTGGCCATGTACCGCATCGCCATGCGCGCCACCGACCTGTACACCCGCGTCCTCATGGGCTGCCTGATGTCCTGGATCATCGGCCAGACCTTCGTGAACCTGGGCACCGTTTCCGGCGTGCTGCCGGTCATCGGCGTGCCGCTGCCTTTCATTTCCTCCGGCGGTTCCGCGATGCTCGCGGTCATGCTTGCCATGGGCTTCGTGCTCTCCTCGGCCCGCCAGCAGAAGCAAGACCAAGTGGTCTCCGTCGTTCCTTCCACCAAGCCGGCGGCCAAACCCAAGCCCAAGCGCTGAGCCCACGGACCGGGCCCGGCACCCCCGCGGACGGTTCTCACCGAGCGCACCACAGAATTACCAACGGCACCCGCTGCCGACCAACCCAAGGAGTACACCAGCACCATGAGCGAACCGATTCGACTGGTAGTCGCCGGCGGCGGCACGGCCGGGCACATCTCGCCCATGCTGGCGATCGCCGACGCGGTGAAGGACGAAAACCCGGCCGCGCAGATCACCGCGCTGGGCTCGCCCGGGGGACTGGAAACCCGGCTGGTGCCGGAAGCCGGCTACCCGCTGGAACTGATTCCCAAGGCCCCGATGCCGCGCAGCATCAATCTCGACCTGCTGAAGTTCCCCTTCCGCTTCGCCAAGGCAGTGAACCAGGCCAAGGCGGTGCTGCGCCGGAGCAACGCGCAGGCGCTGCTGGGAGTTGGCGGCTACGTCTGCACCCCGGCCTACCTGGCCGCCAGGAAGCTCGGTGTCCCGATCTTCGTGCACGAAGCGAACTCGAAGGCCGGCATGGCCAACAAGCTCGGCGCCAAGCACGCTGCCGCCGTGGGTACCACCTTCGCCGGCACCGGGCTGCCCGGCGAGGAACAGGTCGGCATGCCCATGCGCTCCAACGTGGCCACCATGGACCGCGCCGCGCTGCGCGACGAGGCCCGGGCCCACTTCGGGCTGACCGACGACCGCCCGGTGCTGCTGGTCACCGGCGGCTCCTCGGGCGCGCTGAGCCTGAACAACGCCGTCGCCCAGTCCCTCCAGCAGCTGAACGCCGCCGGCATCCGCACCGTGCATATCACCGGCCGCGGCAAGCAGCTCACCGACGACTCCGGCGCGCTGCTGGCCCACGAGGGCTATACCCAGGTCGAATACGTTGACCGCATGGACTACGCCTACGCCGCGGCGGACCTGATGGTCTGCCGCTCGGGCGCCGGAACCGTCTGCGAACTCGAAGTGGCAGGCACCCCCTCGGTGCTGGTCCCGCTGCCGATCGGCAACGGCGAGCAGAAGCTCAACGCCCGCGAACTGGTCCAGGCCGGCGGCGCGCTGCTGGTCGAGGACAAGGACTTCTCCGCCGGCTACATCGCCGAGCATGTCATCCCATTGCTGGGCGATCGGCATAAACTGGAAGGGATGTCGCAGGCCGCCTCCTCACTGGGACGGCGCGACGCCGCGCAGATCATGGCACGGAAGATCATCACCGAAGTTTCATCCCGGGCACTGCCGGGACAGGAAGGCTAGAACATGTCGAAGCGAGCCGACGAGCTCAAGGCCGAATTGGGCAAGGTACACCTCATGGGTGTTGGCGGTGTCGGAGTCTCGGCCGTGGCCCGGCTCATGCTGGACTACGGGCTGAGCGTTTCGGGATCCGACGCCAAGGACCTGCCGGTGATGGACGGGTTGCGCGAACGCGGGGCCCGCGTTCATGTCGGCTATGCGCCGGAGAACCTGGGCGACGCGGACACCGTGGTGATCTCCTCGATCATCAAGCCGGGCAATCCCGAATACGACGAGGCAGTGCGCCGCGGACTGCGCATCCTGCACCGCTCCCAGGGGCTTGAAGCGACCATGCGCGGCCATGACCGCGTCGTGGCGATCGCCGGAACCCACGGCAAGACCACCACCACCTCGCTGACCGCCCACATGCTCAAGTCCGTCGGGGCCGTGCCGAGCTTCGCGGTGGGCGCCAACATCCCGAGCCTGGGCACCAACGCGGAACTGGGCAACGGAGGCTACTTCGTGGCCGAGGCCGACGAATCCGACGCATCGTTCCTGAACTACCGCCCGGACGTCATCATCGTGACCAACGTCGAGGCGGACCACCTTGATCACTACGGCACCGCCGAAGCAGTGCACCAGGCCTTCGTCGACTTCGCCCAGCTGCTGCCCGAGGACGGGCTGCTGATCTGCTGCGCCGACGATCCCGGCGCCAACGAGCTCGCGCACAAGATGCGCCAGAGCCGCAGCGACCTGCGGGTGCAGACCTACGGTTTCTCCGATCATGCAGACCGCCGGCTGAGCGATGCCCGCGCCCTGGACAACGGCCGCTTTGCCGCCACCATCGAATGGGGCAGCGGACAGGAGCACATCCTGAACCTCGCGGTGCCCGGCCAGCACAACCTGCTTAACGCCGCCGCGGCGCTCTCGGTGGGCATCGACGCCGGCGTGGACGTGGACGACGCGCTCGAAGCCCTGGCCGGCTTCACCGGCGCGGCCCGCCGCTTCGAGTTCAAGGGCGAAGCCGACGGTGTGCGGGTGTACGACGACTACGCCCACCATCCCACCGAAGTCACCGCCGCGCTGAAGGCCGGCCGCGTGATGGCGGGGGAGGGCAAGCTGCACGTGCTCTTCCAGCCGCACCTGTTCTCCCGCACCAAGGAGTTCTACCGCCAGTTCGCCAGCGCGCTCTCGCTCGCGGACACGGTGACCCTGCTGGAGATCTATCCCGCCCGCGAGGAGCCCATCGAGGGTGTCGCCAGCGAGCTGATCGCCGAACGCGTCGAAGTGCCGGCCCATGTGTTCGCGCCGGAGGCCGCGGTGGCCCATGTGGTGGAAAACGCCGAGCCCGGCGACGTGATCATGACCGTGGGAGCAGGAGACGTCACCTACCTCGGCGGCCGGCTGCTCGACGCTTTGTCCTGAGACCCGCTCGACGAACGCAACCCTAGGAACCAATGGACGAAAAAGCCAAGGTCGTTGAACTTCCGCCCAGCCCGGAGAAGAGGCGGCGCAAGATCATGCTCATCGGCGCAGCCGCCATCGTGGTGCTCAGCCTGGTCGTGGTCTTGGTGCTGAGTTTTTCCCCGGTGCTGGCAGCCAAGAAGATCGAGGTGACCGGGACCAAGCTGCTGAGCGAAAAGCAGCTGCTCGAGTCGCTGGCGCCCTTGGAAGGCACGCCGCTTCCGCGGATTTCCGAAGCCAAGGTCGAAGAGCTGCTCGGTGAGCAGCCGGCGATCGACAGCGTCGTGGTTCGGGCCCAGATGCCCAACACCCTGGTGGTGGAGATCCATGAGGAGGTTCCGGTGGCGATCCTGGTGGACGGCAAATCCAACTTCCTGGTGTCCGACACCGGCGCCAAGCTGAAGAAGCTCGGCGCCAAGGACAAAACCAAGTTGCCGAAGATCAAGGCCTCGGATGCCACCAAGGATCCAGAGCAGTTCAAGTTGCTGACCTCGATTCTCAGCGGGGTCGACGCCAAGGTGCTGGAGCAGGTTTCCACCGCTTCGTTGACCGAAGCGGGATTCATGGAACTTGCTTTGCCGCAGAAGCGTACACTGATTTGGGGCAACGGGGAGAAGGCGGCGTTGAAAAATCAGGTGACACAGATTTTCCTGAATAATTCAAAGGACAGCGCGGAGGCGAAGAAGACCATCGACGTCTCCAATCCGGAAAATCCGGTGACCTATTAAGTACGTCAGACTTGGGCGCGGGATGAACATTCTGAGCCAAAATTCTGGAAAGATAGGTTTGAAGTAGCGACACGCCTAGGCGGTCGTTGCACAAAGACCATACGACTCATAGCGTTCTTAATAACGATCGCTTGACAGAAACCTGACCTTCAGGCTAAGGGTGAAGGTTTCGGCATGGGTCGGATTCATGTAGCACATCTAACAAGGGAAGCGGGACGTGGCAGCTCCACAGAACTACCTCGCGGTCATTAAAGTCGTCGGTATCGGCGGTGGCGGTGTAAACGCAGTCAATCGTATGATCGAAGTCGGTTTGAAGGGCGTTGAATTTATCGCCATCAACACCGACGCTCAGGCACTGCTCATGAGCGACGCCGACGTCAAGTTGGATGTTGGACGTGAGCTGACTCGCGGTCTGGGTGCAGGCGCCAACCCTGAAGTTGGACGCCAGGCAGCCGAGGACCACGTCGAGGAGATCGAGGACGTCCTGCGCGGCGCCGACATGGTCTTCGTCACCGCAGGCGAAGGCGGCGGCACCGGTACCGGTGGCGCCCCTGTCGTTGCCCGCATCGCACGCTCCCTGGGCGCGCTGACCATTGGTGTGGTCACCCGCCCGTTCACCTTCGAAGGCCGCCGCCGTGCCAACTCGGCAGAGTCCGGCATCGAGGCGCTGCGCGACGAGGTCGACACCCTGATCGTCATCCCTAACGATCGTCTGCTGTCCATTTCGGACCGCAACGTGTCCGTTCTGGACGCATTCCGCCAGGCCGACCAGGTCCTGCTCTCCGGTGTCCAGGGCATCACCGACCTGATCACCACCTCGGGCTTGATCAACCTCGACTTCGCCGACGTGAAGTCCGTCATGCAGGGCGCTGGCTCCGCACTGATGGGCATCGGCTCGGCCCGCGGCGAGGACCGCGCGGTGAAGGCGGCCGAACTGGCCATCGCCTCGCCGCTGCTGGAAGCCTCCATCGACGGCGCGCACGGTGTGCTGCTGTCCATCCAGGGTGGTTCGGATCTCGGCCTGTTCGAGATCAACGAAGCCGCCCGCCTGGTCCAGGAAGTCGCCCACCCGGAAGCAAATATCATCTTCGGCGCCGTCATCGACGACGCACTGGGTGATGAAGCCCGCGTGACCGTGATCGCCGCCGGCTTCGACGAGCCGGACGTGACCAGCAAGCCGATGTCCGCACCGGCCGTGTCCAAGCCAGCCGTCAGCCGTGCAGCAGAGCCAGCTGCACCTGCCGCGCCTGCTGCTCCCGCCGTTGTCCCGCCGGCCGCCCCGGCACCTGCAGAGAAGCCTGCCGCAGAGCAGAACCCTTTCCAGGACCTGCCAGACGTTGTCGATTCGGACCTGAACGGCTCCAACGACGACCTCGACGTCCCGGACTTCCTGAAGTAAGAACAGCAGGAAGCTGAGCAGTGCTACATTTCGCGTCGAACCTCGATCCGAGCATCCAGCTGGCCTTCACGACGCAGGCCGAGGGAAACCTCGCCCTGCATGTGAATGACGATCCCCGCCTCGTGGCGGAGAATCGTACCAGGCTGGAGGACTCGATCGGGGTTCGACGTTTTTCCCTTAATTTCATGAACCAGATCCACTCCACGCTGATCCATGCGGTCGACGGTGCGCAACGCACCTCGTGGAGCGACCCGGAGGCGCCGACCTGCGATGCGCTGGTCGACCCCTCAGGGCTTGAACCGCTGGCGGTCATGGTCGCGGACTGCCTGCCGGTGCTTTTCGTGGGGCGCAATCCGGAATCCGGCGGCAGCCTCACGGCCGCTGCCCACGCCGGACGCCGCGGACTGCTGGACGGAATACTGTCCAAGACCGTACACCAGCTGCGTTCCCACGGCGCGGTGCAGATCGAGGCCGTCATCGGCCCTTCGATCTGCGGCAACTGCTACGAAGTGCCGCAGCAGATGGCCGAGGAATCCGAGCAGCTTCGTCCGGGAATCCGCACCCGGACTTCCTGGGGAACCGAGGCGCTGGATCTTCCGGCCTCCGCGGCCCGGGAGCTGGCGGAACTGGACGTCCAAGTCCAGCCCAGCGATCTCTGCACCTTGGAAGATGAACGATTTTTTTCATACCGCAGATCTACTGACTCGGGCCGACTTGCAGGACTTATTTGGCGCGAGTAACACCCGTGTGCGACACACCGGTGAGAAAATCTCGAATGAACATTGCTACCTGAATTCTGTGCGGTAGCGTCGAAGTAGCGGAATCATGCATGGGGTGCATGAACGGGACAAATTAGGAGAATTATCGTGGCTGACGGACTGCGCAAAGCAATGGTCTATCTCGGCTTGGCGGACGCCGTCGAGCACGAAGAGGCTGTGGTAGATAAGGCAGAACCGAAACCTCCGGTTCGCGTCGTCGAAGACCCTGCTCCGAAGCGTCCCGCCGAATCCCCGCGCCCGCAGCCAGTCGTTCGCGCGGCCGCTCCGCAACCAACAGCCACAGAACCGGATGCCGAATACCGTGCACCGGTAACCCCCATCAAGCGTGCCCCTTCAGTGAGGGATGAGGATTCCGAATTGCGTCAGATTACAACCGTGCACCCTCGTTCTTACAACGATGCCAAAATCATCGGTGAGAACTTCCGTGACGGCATTCCGGTGATTATGAACGTCACCGACATGGGTGAAACCGACGCCAAGCGTTTGGTGGACTTCTCCGCTGGCCTCGTCTTCGCGCTGCACGGATCGATTGAGCGAGTCACCAACAAGGTGTTCCTGCTCTCGCCGTCCACCGTCGAGGTGCTGGGCGAGGACCGCAAGCAGTCCGAAGCCCAGGCAACCTTCTTCAACCAGAGCTAAGACGCCAGGAGCGAGCGCACAAAAATGGTGTTCGGGATTATTTATCTCGCCTTAGCGATCCTGCAAATTCTGCTTCTGATGCGAATTGTGCTGGATATAACTGAAAACTTTGCCCGCCACTGGCGTCCCAAGGGCATCGCGCTGGTCGTAGCGTCGTTTGTCGTGTCGATCACCGATCCGCCGCTGCGGTGGCTCCGCGGGAAAATCAAACCCCTGGATCTCGGCGGAATCCGCCTTGACCTGTCCTTTTTGATTTTCTTCATCGTCGTCATGATCGCGAAGGTCATCGTCGGCAATCTGGGGGCGAGCACAGGTATCTGAGTAGGAGTTTCTCCTCCAGCTAGGGGATTGTAGGCATAGCGCCTACAAGGTAGATTCAAAGAAAAAGAGACTCGGGTGAAGACCCGATTTCGTATTTAGTGTCCAAATCGTTATATCCTTTAGGAAATAGTGCTCCGACTTCACCGGTCGCGACACTGAAGAACGGTAAGTGTTTCGCAGGGCAACCAAAGGCCTTGCGGAAATGATCCCAGCATTGAGGTGACCCAATGGCTTTGACGCCAGAAGACGTAGTCAATAAGCGCTTTCAGCCGACCAAGTTCCGTGAAGGCTACGACCAGGACGAGGTAGATGACTTCCTCGACGAGATCGTGGTGGAGCTGCGTCGCCTAACCGGTGAAAACGAGACTCTCCGCCGCCGTCTGAGCGAACTTGGCGAAGACGCAAACGTTGTAGCCAAGGAACAGGCTGTTCCGGCTCCAGTATCCGCTGCTCCGGCTGCCAAGCCAGCCGAGGATAAGAAGGCTGAAACCAAGCCTGCCGAAGAAGCCAAGGCTGCTCCGGCTCCAGCTGCCAAGCCGGCAGAAGAGAAGAAGGCCGAGCCAGCTCCGGCTGCCAAGCCTGCCGAGAAGAAGGTCGAAGCAGCTCCTGCAGCAGCACCGGCCGTCGCTCCTTCCGCCGAATCGGCTGCCAACGTTCTTGCCATGGCCCAGCGCCTGCACGACGAATACGTCGCATCCGGTGTTGAGCAGCGCGACAAGATCATCTCCGATGCCAAGACCGAGGCAAACTCCTTGGTCACCTCGGCAGAAGAGAAGAGCCGCAAGACCCTGTCTGCCCTGGAGCAGCAGAAGTCCGTCCTCGAACGCAAGCTCGAGCAGCTGCGCGGCTTCGAGCGCGACTACCGTGCTCGCCTGAAGACCTACATCGAAGGACAGCTGCGCGACCTCGAGTCGCAGGGTTCGATCGATGGCGCAGCAGGCAAGGCCAACTAGCTGCCTGCGGTTCAACGCTTGAACTGGTCATAAAGTAAGATCATCGGTGGTGCACGGATTCTTTCCGGCACCACCGATGACGTTTAAAAGGAATTAATGGGTAACACCGTGAGTGAACCACAAGCGGGCAGCGCCGCCGCGAAGGCCAAACGCTACACCGGACTCGGCCTGATCATCGCCCTGATTGCCCTGGTCCTTGACCAGGGCGTGAAGCTCTGGGTCGAAAACAGCATGGAGCTGGGAGAGTCCTTCGAGGTGATCCCGGGGTTCTTCGACATCCACTACATCCTGAACCCGGGCGCCGCGTTCTCCATGGGCGAGAACTTCACCGTTGTGTTCACCATCCTGCAGGCCACGGTGGCCGTGGTCGTCACCTACCTGTTGTTCCGCCGGGTCAAGATCCGCAGTTGGTCCATTGTCCTCGGCTGCCTGCTGGGCGGCGTGCTCGGCAACCTGGGCGACCGATTGTTCCGCGAACCTGCCTTCGGTTTCGGCCACGTGGTCGACATGTTCTCGGTGACGAACTTCGCGATCTTCAACGTCGCCGATTCGTTCATCGTGTGCTCCATGATCGTGGTCGCCTACATGCTCATCCGCGGCATCAATCTGGACGGCACCGTCGGGGACAAGCCGAAGGACAGCGGCTCCGCAGCCCAGGGCGACGACCCGCAGAAGCCTGCTTCATGAGCCCCCTGATGGACGCATCGCACCATGCCCTCTCGGTCGACGAGGCCGACGCCGGATCCCGGCTGGATGCTTACCTGGCGCGCGTACTGCAGATTCCCCGCACCCTGGCCTCCAGCCTGTGCAAGGACTCACAGGTGCAGGTCAACGGGAAAACTATTGCCAAGTCACTAAAGCTCAAAGCGGGGGACAGGCTGTCGGTGACCATACCGGCCCAAGCCGACCCGCTGGAAATCAGGGTGGAAGCCGTGAAAGACCTGAAGATCATCGCCGACGATGACGACTACGTTGTCATCGACAAGCCCGTGGGCGTCGCCGCCCACCCGTCGCCGGGCTGGGTCGGTCCGACCGTGGTCGGGGCGCTGATGGCCGAAGGCTACACGATCTCCACCTCCGGAGCTTCCGAGCGTCAGGGCATCGTGCACCGGCTCGACGTGGGCACCAGCGGACTGATGGTGGTGGCGAAGTCCGAACGCGCCTACACCGCCCTGAAGCGCGCCTTCAAGGAACGCACTCCGAAGAAGATCTACCACGCAGTCGTCCAAGGCCTGCCCGATCCGCTGGAAGGCACCATCGACGCACCCATCGGCAGGCATCCAGGGCACGACTGGAAATTCGCCGTGCTGGACGGCGGACGAAACTCGGTCACCCACTACAAGGTCATCGAGGCCTTCGGCCGCGCCAGCTTGGTGGAGGTGCACCTGGAAACCGGGCGCACCCACCAGATCCGCGTGCACTTCTCCGCATTCGGCCATCCCTGTGCCGGCGACCAGACCTACGGCGCCGACCCGAAGCTGGGGGCCGCGCTTGGGCTGACCAGGCAGTGGCTGCACGCCAAGCGCCTGGGCTTCGAACACCCGGTCACCGGGCAGTGGATGGAATACGAGAGCGAATACCCCTCGGACCTGTCCGGCGCGCTGGAGCTGCTGCGCGAGGGAACCTTCTAGGAACACCATGGAACGGGGTGCACCTGTAAGCGCCGGCGCGGCCCGGAAATTTTCCGGGCGGCTGTATCTCTTCCCACACCTGGTTCAGGCTCGAGGACTTCCGTGCCGGCTGTCGCTAGACTGGTTTGGTGAGCGCGACACGTGACGGATTTGTCCATCTTCATACACACACCGAATACTCCATGCTGGACGGGGCGGCCCGGCTAGGCGAACTGTTCGCCGAGGCCAACCGGCAGGGCATGGAAGCCATGGCGATCACCGACCATGGCTACCTCTTCGGAGCCTTCGACTTCTGGCGCCAAGCCACCGGTGCCGGCATCAAGCCGATCATCGGCGTGGAAGCCTATGTCACCCCGGGTACCCACCGCACCGACAAGACCCGCGTCAAGTGGCGCACCGAGGAACGCCAGAAGGGCGACGACGTCTCGGGCGGCGGCCTGTACAACCACATGACCCTGTTGTCCTACAACAACAAGGGCATGGACAACCTCTTCAAGGGCTCCTCGCGCGCCTCGCTGGACTCCGTGTTCGGCAAGTACCCGCGCTGGGACCGCGAGCTGCTCAACGACCACCACGAGGGCCTGATCGCCACCACCGGCTGCCCCTCGGGCGAGGTGCAGACCAAGCTGCGCTTGGGGCAGTACGATGCCGCGAAGGCCGCAGCCGCCGAATTCCAGGACCTGTTCGGCAAGGAGAACTACTTCTGCGAAATCATGGACCACGGCCTGGAAATCGAACGCCGAATCACCAAGGACCTGCTGCGGCTGGCCAAGGAACTTGCCATTCCGCTGGTCGCCACCAATGACCTGCACTACACCCACGAGGCCGATGCCAAGGCCCACGAAGCGCTGCTGGCCATCAACTCGGGCTCCACGCTGGATGAGCCGACCTACGACCAGGGCGGCAGCCGCTTCGCCTTCAGCGGCACCGGCTACTACCTGAAGAGCTCGCGCGAAATGCGCGAGTTGTTCAAGGAACTCCCCGAGGCCTGCGACAACACGCTGCATATTGCGGACCGCGTGGACCTCACCTTCGACACCAGCGCCAACTACATGCCGAAGTTCCCCTGCCCTCCCGGCGAGGACGAGACGAGCTGGCTGATCAAGGAAGTCGACAAGGGTCTGCACTACCGCTACCCGAACGGCATCCCGGAGGCTTCGCGCAAGCAGGCGGACTTCGAGCTGGACGTCATCATCAAGATGGGTTTCCCCGGCTACTTCCTAGTCGTGGCGGACTTCATCAACTGGTCCAAGGACCACGGCATCCGCGTCGGCCCGGGCCGCGGTTCCGGCGCAGGCTCCATGGTTGCCTACGCCATGCGCATTACCGACCTGGACCCGCTGGTTCATGGCCTGATCTTCGAGCGCTTCCTGAACCCGGAACGTGTTTCCATGCCCGACTTCGACGTCGACTTCGATGATCGCCGCCGCTCCGAAGTGATCCACTACGTCACCGAGAAGTACGGCGATGAGCGTGTGGCAATGATCGTTACCTATGGATCGATCAAGACGAAGCAGGCGCTGAAGGACTCCTCACGCGTGCTGGGCTACCCCTTCTCCATGGGCGAGTCCCTCACCAAGGCGCTGCCGCCGGCAGTCATGGCCAAGGACATCCCGCTCAACGACATCGAGAACCCGGAGTCCAAGCGCTACTCGGAGGCCGGGGACTTCCGCAACCTCGTGGCTAACGACCCCGAGGCCAAGCGTGTCTTCGAAACCGCCAAGGGGCTCGAAGGCTTGAAGCGCCAGTGGGGCGTGCACGCCGCCGGCGTGATCATGAGCTCGGACCCGATCATCGATGTCGTGCCGATCATGCGGCGCATCCAGGACGGGCAGGTCATCACCCAGTTCGACTACCCGACCTGTGAAGGCCTGGGGCTGATCAAGATGGACTTCCTCGGTCTGCGAAACCTCACCATCATCTCCGACGCCCTGGCCAATGTGAAGGCCAACAAGGGCGTGGAGCTGGACCTGGAGACCCTGCCGCTGGACGACGCGGCAACCTACCAGCTGCTGGCCCGCGGCGACACGCTGGGCGTATTCCAGCTCGATGGCGGTCCGATGCGCTCGCTGCTGAAGATGATGCGCCCGGATAACTTCGAAGACATTTCCGCGGTGCTCGCGCTCTACCGCCCGGGCCCCATGGGCGCGAACTCGCACACCAACTACGCGTTGCGCAAGAATAAGCTGCAGGAAGAAACCCCGATCCACCCGACACTGGAAGAGCCGCTGCGGGAGATCCTCGGGGGGACCTTCGGCCTGATCGTGTACCAGGAACAGGTCATGTCCATCGCGCAGAAGCTTGCAGGCTTCTCGCTGGGCCAGGCGGACATCCTGCGCCGCGCCATGGGCAAGAAGAAGAAGTCCGAGCTGGACAAGCAGTTCGCCGGCTTCTCCAAGGGCATGATGGACAACGGCTTCACGATGGAAGCCGTGCAGGCCCTCTGGGACATCCTGCTGCCCTTCTCCGACTACGCGTTCAACAAGGCCCACTCGGCGGCCTACGGCGTGGTGTCCTACTGGACCGCCTACCTCAAGGAGCACTACACGGCCGAGTACATGGCCGCGCTGCTCACCTCGGTGGGCGACGACAAGGACAAGCTCGCGCTGTACCTCAACGAGTGCCGCCACCTGGGCATCACCGTGCTGCCTCCGGACGTCAACGAATCGGCCCTGACCTTCACCCCTGTGGGCAACGATATCCGCTTCGGCATGGGCGCCATCCGCAACGTCGGCTCCAACGTCGTGGACGGCATGGTGCAGGCGCGCCAGGAAAAGGGTGCCTACACCGACTTCAGCGACTTCCTGAACAAGGTCCCCGCGGTGGTCTGCAACAAGCGCACCATCGAATCGCTGATCAAGGCCGGAGCCTTCGACTCCATGGGCCACCCCCGCCGCGCGCTGGTCGCGATCCACGAAGAAGCCGTGGACTCGGTCATCCAGCTCAAGCGCAACGAGGCGGCCAACCAGTTCGACCTGTTCAGCGCCCTGGATCCCTCCGAGGCCTCGGATGCCATGACCGTGGCCATCCCGGACCTCCCGGACTGGGACAAGAAGGAAAAGCTGGCCTACGAGCGGGACATGCTCGGGCTGTACGTTTCCGACCACCCGCTGCAGGGCCTGGGTTCCGCGCTGGAGCAGTATGCCGACATGTCCGTGACCCATGTGCTGTCCGACGACGGGCCGCAGGACGGGCATATCATCTCCATCGCAGGCATGATCTCCGGGTTGCAGCGGCGCATCGCCAAGAAGAGCGGCAACCCGTACGCGCGCTGCGAGGTGGAGGACCTCTCCGGTTCCATGGAGGTCATGTTCTTCGGACAGGCCTACCAGCCGATCGCCGAGGTGCTGGCCGACGACCTGATCGTGGTCATCAAGGGGCGCGTACAGCGCCGCGACGACGGGTCCATCACCCTGAACGCCCAGGAAATGATGATCCCCGAATTGTCCGAGGACGCCAACGGCGGCCCGGTGGTCATCGGCATCCCGACTCACAAGGCCACCGAATCCCTGGTGCAGAAACTCGGCGACGTGCTGCGCACCCACAGCGGCAACACCGAGGTCCGGGTGAAGCTCACCGGCAGCCGCGGCACCTCGCTGCTACGCCTGGGCATGAACTTCCGGGTGAACCCTAACCCCGCCTTGTTCGGCGACCTGAAGGTCCTGCTCGGCCCCAATTGCCTGGACGTGTAGCGCTCCGGAGCATTGCGGCGCAGCCGCAGATGACCGGGTGAGGTAACCAATGGGTGCCGCACCCGGTCTTCGGCGTTAAAATGGGTACGTGACTTCCAATCCAGTAACCGTCTTTTCCGAACTCGCAACCCTCGACTGGCGCGCCGAGGACTTCAGCTACGCCCAGCTCAAGGCCAACCTGCCGCGCCCTGCCATGAACTCGCAGACCGCCGCTGAAACCGTGCAGCAGATTATCGATGATGTGCGTGCCCACGGCATGGGCACGCTCAAGGACCTGGCCCAGCGATTCGACCAGGTGGAGCTGGATCATACAAGGGTTGCGCAGGCGGAACTGGACAAGGCGCTGGCCGAACTTGATCCCGCGGTCCGCTTGGCGCTGGAGGAATCGATCTCCCGCGCTCGGCTCTTCGCCGCCGCCCAGGTGCCGGCCGACGCCGTGGTCGACTACAGCAACGGCGGATCCGTCACCCAGCGCTGGGTGCCGGTGCGCCGCGTGGGCCTCTACGTGCCTGGTGGACTGGCCGTCTACCCGTCCTCGGTCATCATGAACACCGTCCCGGCCCAGGCCGCGGGCGTGAAGTCCCTGGCCTTGGCCAGCCCGCCGCAGAAGGAGTTCGGCGGACTGCCGCACCCCACCATCCTGGCTGCCGCGAAGCTGCTGGGCATCGAGGAGGTGCACGCCATGGGCGGCGCCCAGGCCGTGGCGGCCTTCGCCTATGGCGTGGACGTGCCGGGGGACTCGCGCGGCGGCATCGAGCCGGTGGACGTGATCTCCGGTCCGGGCAACGTCTTCGTCGCTACCGCCAAGCGGCTGGTCAAGGGCGTCGTGGGCATCGACGCCGAGGCAGGGCCCACCGAGATCGCGATCCTGGCCGACAGCACGGCAAAGGCGGACTTCGTGGCCGCCGACATGATCTCGCAGGCCGAGCATGATGCCAACGCCGCCGCGGTGCTGGTCACCGACTCGCCGGCACTGGCTCAGGCCGTGCGCGAGCAGCTGGACGTCCAGGTCGCGGCCACCAAGCACAGCGAACGCGTCCGCGAGGCGCTGAGCGGCAGCCAGTCCGCGATCATCCTGGTCAAGGACCTGGACCAGGGCGTGGATGTCTGCAACGCCTATGCGGCGGAGCACCTGGAAATCATGACCGGCAACGCCGCGCAGGACGCCGCCCGCATCACCGCCGCCGGCGCGATTTTCGTGGGCGACTATGCCCCGGTGTCGCTTGGCGACTACTGCGCCGGGTCCAACCACGTGCTGCCGACCAGCGGCACCGCGTTGCACGCCTCGGGGCTGAACGTGAACACGTTCCTGAAGGCCGTGCAGGTCATCAGCTACGACAAGTCGGCGTTGGGCGATGTCGCGGCGCACGTGATTAATCTGGCGACTGCCGAGGACCTTCCGGCCCACGGCGACGCGGTCGCCGTGCGAAAGGCGCACAAAGCGCTAAACTAATACATGACATGTGTGGATTTCGGAAGGTACGCTTTGTGGAATCCAGTTTTAGCACTGAGTTGGAGGTGTCATGAACTGCCCTTATTGCCGCAACCCCGATTCGCGTGTGGTCGATAGCCGAGTTGCTGATGATGGCGTCTCCATCCGCCGGCGCCGGCAGTGCACCGCGTGCTCCCGTCGTTTCACGACGATCGAAACCGCAAGCCTGAGCGTCTTGAAGCAGTCCGGTGCGGTTGAACCGTTCTCCCGCAACAAGGTGATCAACGGCGTGCGCAAGGCCTGCCAGGGACGGCCGGTCACAGACCACGACCTGGCTATTCTGGCGCAGGAAGTCGAGGAAGCCGTGCGTACCTCGGGCGCCGCGGAGATCCCGGCGCACCAGGTGGGACTGGCAATCCTCGACCCGCTCTCGCGCCTGGACGAGGTGGCATACTTGCGTTTTGCCAGTGTCTACCACAATTTCCAGTCGCTGCAGGATTTCGAGGCGGCGATGGAGAAGCTGCGCGAACAGCGCGGCAAGGCTCCGCAGGGGACCCAACGACCACTGACCGCAGACTGACCCTTCGGGATACACCAGAGGCGTTGGCCCGGCTCTTTTCAGGGACCAGGCCAACGCCTCTGGTTTTTGCGCGCCGCGTCGGCGCCGCGCCCTATGGCAGGGTGAGGATCTCGGCGCCCGAGTCGGTGACCAGCAAAGTGTGCTCGAACTGCGCGGTGCGCTTCTTGTCCCGCGTGGTGACAGTCCAGTCGTCGGCCCACATGTCCCATTCAACGGTGCCCAGGGTGAGCATCGGCTCGATGGTGAAGACCATGCCCGTCTGGATCAGCGTGTTGTAGCCCGGCGCCGCATCGTAGTGGGGGATGATCAAGCCCGAGTGGAAGGCCTCGCCCACGCCGTGGCCGGTGAAGTCGCGGACCACGCCGTAGCCGAAGCGCTTGGCGTAGCTTTCGATGGTGCGGCCGATGACGTTGATCTCGCGGCCCGGCATGACCGCCTTGATAGCGCGCTTGAGCGAGTTCTCGGTGCGCTCGACCAGCAGGCGGGATTCCTCGTCCACGTCGCCCACCAGGAAGGTGGCGTTGTTGTCGCCGTGCACCCCTCCGATGAAGGCGGTGATGTCGATGTTGATGATGTCCCCGTCCTGCAGGACCGTGGAGTCGGGGATGCCGTGGCAGATCACTTCGTTCAGCGAGGTGCACAACGACTTCGGGAAGCCGCGGTAGCCCAGGGTGGACGGGTAGGCGTTGTGGTCCAGGAGGAACTCGTGGCCGATGCGGTCCAGCTCGTCGGTGGTGATCCCTGGCTGGCAGGCCTTGCCGACTTCGGCCAGCGCCTGCGCCGCGATGCGTGAGGCAATGCGGATGCGTTCGATGACCTCGGGGCTCTTGACCTCGGATGCGGTGTTCTTGGCCGGTTCGCGCTTGCCCACGTACTCCGGACGTTCAATGTTCTTGGGCACCGGGAGCTGGGGGGAGACCACGCCCGCGGTGAGATTTCCGATTGGTGCAGTTGCAACAGTAGCCATGAAGATATTCTATCGCCCGGCTGGCCCCCGGATTTGTGGATGAGCTGAGAGCCGAACGCATTTCACACCGAAAACTATCCCGGTGCGCTAGCGTTGAGCTAGGCAGCCATAGAACCATCTGAAGGAGCAGGCGATGAGCTCAGAAGGAACCCCCGGTGAGGGGAAGTACTGGTACAACGTGAACACGAAGAGCATCGAGAAGGGCGCGCAGTCGGACTGGTCCCAGCTGCTGGGCCCGTACGACACCGAGGCTGAAGCCCGCACCGCGCTGGAAAAAGTGCAGGCGCGCAACGACGCCTGGGATGCGGAAGACGAAGAAGACGACTAGTTCTCCTGCGTCCGCGCACAAGAAAACCGGTGCGAGCAGCCCCTGCACGGGGCCGCTGGCACCGGTTTCCTCTTTGCCGCGGCGTGGGCCGACGAAACGCTACTTGTCGAACTCGTACTCGGCCGACGGGAAGGTGCCGGCCAAGACGTCCTGGTGGTAGGCGCTGACCGCCTCGGAGACCGTCGTGCGCAAATCGGCGTACTTCTTGACGAACTTCGGGGTGCGGCGTCCCCCCAGTCCCAGCATATCCTGCCAGACCAGCACCTGGCCGGTGGTCGAGGCCCCGGCGCCGATGCCGATGGTCGGCACCACCAGTGCCTCGTCGATCAGCTTGGCGGCAGGGCTCGGAACCATTTCCATCAGGATGCAGAACGCGCCGGCGTCCTGCAGGGCCAGCGCATCGGCTTTCATGCCCTCCACGGCGTCGCCGCGGCCCTGGATGCGGTAGCCGCCCAGGGCGTGCTCGGACTGCGGGGTGAAGCCGATGTGCCCGATGACCGGAACCCCGGCCAGGACCATGGCGCGCACGTGGTCGGCGTAGGCGGCGGTGCCTTCCATCTTCACGGCGTGCGCATGTCCCTCCTTCATCAGACGGACAGCGGTGTCCACGGCCTGGGCAGGGGACTGCTCGTAGCTGCCGAACGGGAGGTCGGCGACAACCATGGCGCGCTTGCTTCCGTTGGCAACGGCCTTGGTGAAGATGATCATTTCATCGATGCTGATGGGAAGCGTGGATTCGTAACCGATGACGGTGTTGGCGGCTGAATCGCCCACGAGCAGGACCTCGATTCCCGCTTCATCGAAAATTTCGGCCATCATGACGTCATATGCGGTTAACATGGCGAATTTTTCGCCTTGTTCTTTGGCTTGCTGTAGATGGTGAACCCGGATGCGGGACGGGCCTTTTTCAGGGTTCGCTACGTATGGTTGAGGCATGAAACGACTTTATCGCACTTGGCGCAGGCGGTGCTTGCACGGCTAAAGAGGTCGAAACGTTATAGTCTTGCAACAGGTCAACATAACTACGGGCCTGATGGGCGCCGGACTCTAGCATTTATAAGGCGGTGGAATATGGATCGTCAGCAGGAATTCGTGCTGCGCACCATTGAAGAACGTGACGTTCGATTTGTGCGCATGTGGTTTACCGATGTGGTTGGTTCACTGAAATCTGTGGCGCTGGCACCCGCAGAAGTCGAGGACGCCTTTGAAGAAGGTCTTGGCTTCGACGGTTCCTCGATCGACGGCCTGTCCCGGATCTCCGAATCAGACATGCTCCTGCAACCCGATCCGGCCACCTTCCAGCTGCTTCCGTGGCGCGGTGAGGTCGAGCCGACCTCCCGCATGTTCTGCGACATCCTCACCCCCGAAGGCCAGCCCTCGAACGCCGACCCGCGCCAGGTGCTCAAGCGCCAGCTCACCGAAGCGGCCAATATGGGCTTCACCTGCTACACCCACCCGGAGATCGAGTTCTACCTGTTGAAGAACTCCGAGCTGGATGCCGAAGGGCGTCCGCAGCCGATTGACAACGGCGGGTACTTCGACCATGTGCCGGACGGCGTCGGCCAGGACTTCCGCCGCGCCTCGGTCACCACGCTCGAAGCCCTGGGCATCTCGGTGGAGTTCTCCCACCACGAGACCGGACCGGGCCAGAACGAAATCGACCTGCGCTACGCCGATGCCCTGCAGACTGCGGACAACATCATGACCTTCCGCACCGTCATCAAGGAAATGGCCATGCAGAAGGGCATCCACGCCACCTTCATGCCCAAGCCCTTCGCCGAGCATCCGGGCAGCGGCATGCACACCCACTTCTCCTTGTTCGAAGGCGATGTCAACGCATTCTTCGAGGCCGGCCGCGAGTACCAGCTCTCCGACGTCGCCAGGTCGTTCATTGCCGGCATCCTGCACCATGCGCAGGAAATGACCGCGATCACCAACCAGTTCGTGAACTCCTACAAGCGCCTGTGGGGCGGGGGAGAAGCCCCGAGCCACCGGTCATGGGGGCACAACAACCGCTCCGCCCTGGTGCGCGTGCCGCTGTACAAGCCGGGCAAGGGCCAAAGCGCGCGTGTGGAGTACCGCGGCATCGATTCAGCCGCCAACCCGTACCTCGCCTACGCCTGCCTGCTGGGCGCCGGCCTGAAGGGCATTCGCGAAGGCTACGAGCTGGAAGACCCGACCGAGGACGACGTCTGGAGCCTGTCCACCGCCGAGCGCCGGGCTTCGGGCCACGTGCCGTTGCCGGGCAGCCTGCATGACGCCCTGCGCGCCATGGAGGAGTCCGAGCTCATGGCCGAGATCCTCGGCGAGCAGGTGTTCAACTCGTTCTTGGCCAACAAGCGCGCCGAATGGGAAGAGTACCGACAGATCATCACCCCGTACGAGCTGGATAAATACCTGGGGATCCTCTAGGAGGACCCCGGCGCGCCGACGCGCGTCACACAGTCAGGAGCCGACGTTCACGCCATGACAGAAATTTCCTCGCGATCCCTGATCAACGCCGGGTTCTCCGACGTTGAACGGGCCAAGAAGTTCCTCGATTCCACGGAACTGTCCACCTTGGACCCGGAACTGATCGTGAAGATGATGGCGCACGCGCCGGACCCCGACCAAGCCCTGCTGCTTGCCCTGCGCTTGGTGGACCGCCACCCGCAGGCGGCGGAGATCTTCCTGCAGGCCGAGAGCTGCCAGGCGCTGATCCGGCTGCTGGGCAGTTCCGCGGCACTGGGCGAATTCCTGATCCGATGCGAGGAGGCGCTGCAGGTCGTTGCGCAGGCACCGTCCACCAGCTTCACCAATGTGCCCGCAGACCAGCTGCGCAACGACATGCTTGCAGCGGTCGGCGCGGTGCAGACTCCGAACGGCCACTGGGTCGCCTCGTGCACGGGGGCCGAGGCGCGTCAGAAGCTGCGCGTCAGCTACCGGCTGGCGTTGCTCTCGCTGGCCTACCGCGATCTGGGATCGGCCCAGCCGCAATGGGTCATGCCGCAGGTCGCCGCCGAACTGGCTGACATGGCCGCGGCAGCCCTGGAAGGCGCCCTGGCCGTGGCCCGCGCCGAAGCCGGCGAACAGTACACCCCCGAACAGGTCGACCAGGTGAAGCTGGCCGTGATCGGTATGGGCAAGTGCGGCGCCCGCGAGCTGAACTACATCTCCGACGTGGACGTGATCTACGTGCATGGTTCGCTGCCGGGCATCGAGGAAGATCTGGCCGGCGCCGTCGCCACGGTGCTGTGCGGCAACGCCGCCCGCGCGCTGATGGTTCCCGGCCCCGAGCCGATGCTCTGGGAAGTGGACGCCAACCTTCGCCCCGAAGGCAAGGACGGCGCGCTGACCCGCACCCTGTCCTCGCATGAGGCCTATTACCGGCGCTGGGCGCACTCATGGGAGTTCCAGGCGCTGCTCAAGGCCCGCGCCATCGCCGGCGACAAGGACCTGGGCGCAGCCTACGAGCGCATGGTCTCGCCCATGGTCTGGTCCAGCTCCGAACGCGACGGATTCGTGGAATCCGTGCAGGCCATGCGCCGGCGGGTGAGCGACAACATCTCCAAGGACGACGTGCCCTGGCAGATCAAGCTGGGCCCGGGCGGGCTGCGCGACGTGGAGTTCACCGTGCAGCTGCTGCAGCTGGTCCACGGACGGGTGGAGCCTTCCATCCAGGTGCCCACCACCACCCAGGCCATCCACGCGATGAGCGAGACCGGCTACATCGGCCGCGAGGACGCAACCAACTTCGATGGCTCCTACCGTTTCCTGCGCCTGCTGGAGCACCGCATCCAGCTCAGCCAGCTGCGCCGCACGCACCTGATGCCGCGCAACGAAAACGCCCAGCGCGTGCTGGCCCGCGCCATCCGCGGCGCCGGGGACCTGCAAGCCACCAGCCCGGAAAAGCTGCTGCGCCGCTGGAACGAAACCAAGCGCCTGGTCCGCTCGCTGCACGAACGCATCTTCTACCGCCCGCTGCTCGTCAGCAGCTCCAATCTCTCGGCGGACGACGTCCGGCTCACCGCGGAATCCGCGCAGGCCCGGCTGCGCGCCCTGGGCTATCTGGACCCCAAGGCCGCGATGCGCCACATCGAGGCGCTTACCGGGGGAGTCTCCCGCCGCGCGGCCCTGCAACGCCAGCTGCTGCCGGTGTTGCTTGACTGGTTCGCCCGCGGCGTCGACCCGGACGCCGGGCTGCTCGGCTTCCGCCGCCTCAGCGAGTCCCTGGGCAAGACCCACTGGTTCCTGGGCATGCTGCGCGACACCAACGCCGCCGCCGAGCGCCTGAGCCACCTGCTGTCCAATACGCGCTTCCTCACCGACCTGCTGGCCAATGAGCCGGCCGCCGCCGCCTGGCTGGGCACCGACAGCTCGTTGATGCCGCTGAGCCGAGAAAGCCTGGCGCAGCAGAACACCTCCATCATCCAGCGCACCAAGGCACCCGAAGCCGCCATCCGGCAGATCAGGCTCGTGCGCCGCCGCGAGATCCTGCGCGTCGCGCTCGCCGACGGCGCGGGCCTGCTGCGGGTGGACCAGGTGGGCCGGGCCCTGTCGGACATCGACGGGGTCATGATCGACGGGATCCTCACCGTGCTGCTGGCCGCCGACCAGGCGGTTCACGGGGAGCAGGCGCGCATCGCGGTGATCGCCATGGGCCGCCAAGGCGGGCAGGAGATCGGCTACGGCTCCGACGCGGACGTGCTCTATGTCCAGCGCCCGGTTGCAGGCGCGACCGACCAGCAGGCCCAGGAGCAGGCCTCGCGTGTGGTCACCGAGCTGATGTCGTGGAGCTCCAAGCCGTTGAAGCCGGCCATCCCGGCCGAGGTGAAGTTGAAGATCGACTCGGACCTGCGCCCCGAGGGGCGCCAGGGCGCTCTGGTGCGCTCCTTCGATTCCTATGCCGCCTATTATGAGCGCTGGGTGGAAGTCTGGGAACGGCAGGCGCTGCAGCGCGCCCGGCCGTTCGCCGGCGACGAGCAGCTGGGTCAGGACTTCATGGAGCTGATCGAGCCGATCCGCTACGGCCGCGGCCTGGACGAGGCGGAGATCAAGGAGATCCGCAAGATCAAGGCGCGCGTAGAGGCAGAACGGCTGCCGCGCGGAGCGGATCCGAACCGGCATCTGAAACTCGGCCGGGGATCGCTGTCCGACGTCGAATGGCTGGTGCAGTTCTATCAGCTGCGCTACGCCTGGAAACACCATGAGCTGCGCACGCCGTCCACGCTCGTCGCGCTGGACCAGCTGGCGGCCTTGGAAATCATCACGGAAGAGCAGGCCGAGGTGCTGGACATCGCCTGGCGCCTGGCCACCCGCATCCGTTCCGCCGAGATCATCACCTCGGGTCGTTCCAGCGACGTGCTGCCCGGTTCCGCGAGGGACATGGAAGCCGTGGCCCGCTGGTGCGGCTACGAGGCGAACACCGGCATGGAACTGGAAGAAGACTACCTGCGCGCCACCCGGCACTCCCGGGCGTTGTTCGAGCAGCTGTTCTACGGCTTCGAAGACTAGCCTTGATGTCCCGGACGCAGATCCGCGAGGAGCGCTGGAGCCCGGAGCCCGGAGGCTGGCGTGTGTGGAGGCGCCAAGTCTACCTCGGCTCGGGCAACGCGTTCTGGGAGCAGTCGGCGGCAGCGCTGCTGCGTTGGGAAGTGAAAACCCGCAGCGGATTTCGCATCAGCACGCAGGACAAAGTCTGCAGCGGCGCCAAGCCGCTAATCATCGTCCCCGTGGGACCGGTGTCAATCCACGAACCCGTCGAGGTGGTGGATGTCGTTGAATGCGGCAACCTGGCCGGATTCGCCTATCGGACCCTGCCGGGACACCCGGTCTGCGGCGAGGAAGCCTTCATCCTGCGCCGGATGGGGCCAGCGGTGTTCCTGGAGATCCGCTCGCTCACGGCCGCTTCGGACCGCAGGATCTGGCGTTCGGTCTTCTGGCTGCTGCTCGGAGCGCAGCGGTTCATCCGGTGGCGCTATCTGCGGGTGATGCGCCAGCGCACGTCCTGACCTGCATCTGCATCGGCGGGACGGCGGCAAGACCATGAATTTCATTTCGACCCTCGCACCCGCGCCTCATCAGACGATAGGCTGGGCAGGCAGTTCCAAATTTCGGTTCGGCGCCCCCGGATTGCCCGGCAGCGCCGATGGTTTGAGGGGGAAAAGGACATGGATCCGCAGTTAATGCAGGCAGCGGTCGACCAGTCGGTACTGGCGCTGGAAAGCAACGACAGCGGCCCGTTCGGGGCGGTGGTGGTACTGGACGGCAAGGTCATTGCCACCGGATACAACACCGTGGTGCATGATTCCGATCCGACGGCCCACGCGGAGGTCAACGTGATCCGCAAGGCCGGACAGGCTCTGGGAACCTTCGACCTGTCACAGTGCGAGCTCTACACCAGCTGCGAGCCGTGCCCCATGTGCCTCGGCGCCATCTACTGGGCGCGATTCAAGCACGTCTACTACGCGAACGACCGGCAGGACGCGGCGAACATCGGCTTCGACGACAACTTCATCTACACCGAACTGGAGCTTCCCATGAGCGAACGGCGCATCCCGTTCACCAAGGTCGAGCTGGCCTCGGCTCTGGGGGCCTTCGAAGCGTGGACCGCCAAGGTAGACAAGCAGGAATACTAGCCGCCGCTGATTCAGGGTTGGCTTGGCGCCTAGCGGTGTTCCACGACCGGCCAAGCCACGCGGAAGCGTTCGGTGGGCTGCAGGGCCTTGGTGCGCAGCGCATTGGCCAGGACGATGCCGTGGGGTGAGACTTCCAGTATGTTCAGCACCTCGGCGGCATCGCGGGAGCCGGCATCCAGCACCCAGGTGGTCATCACCTCGCTGATGCCGCGATCCACCAGCAGCTGCTCGCCGTCCACGTATCCGCAGGCATCCGCCAGTGCGTGGCCCAGGACGTTGCGCGGGGTCACCAGTTTGTAGTCGGGATCCGCAGGGTCGAGATGACCCACGGTTTCGCCGTCTTCGCGCTGCACGCCGACCCGGGTGGAAAAGTCCATGACGCCAGCGTACCCCGGAACGAAACAACGCCGGGTTCCACCCGTTGGTGGAACCCGGCGTAGTGCTGTCACCCCGCAGGGCGGGGATTAGCAGCCGTAGTACAGCTCGAACTCGTATGGGTTCGGGCGCAGGCTCAGTGGCTTGATTTCGTATTCGCGCTTGTACTCGATCCAGGTCTGGATCAGGTCCTCGGTGAACACGCCGCCCTCGAGCAGGAACTCATGGTCGGCTTCCAAGGCCTTGAGCGCCTCCTCAAGGGTTTCAGGGGCGCGCTGGATGTCCTTGGCCTCTTCGGCAGGAAGCTCGTAGAGGTCCTTGTCGATCGGGTCTGCAGGCTCGATGCGGTTCTTGATGCCATCCAGGCCAGCCATCAGCTGGGCTGCGAAGGCCAGGTACGGGTTCGAGGAAGCGTCTGGAGCGCGGAACTCGATGCGCTTTGCCTTCGGGTTCGAACCGGTGATCGGGATGCGGATACCGGCCGAGCGGTTGCCCTGCGAGTACACCATGTTGACCGGTGCCTCGAAGCCCTTGACCAGGCGGCGGTAGGAGTTCACGGTCGGGTTGGTGAAGGCAAGCACCGCATCTGCGTGCTTCAGCAGGCCGCCGATGTACCAGCGGGCGGTGTCGGACAGGCCGGCGTAGCCCTTCTCGTCGTAGAACAGCGGATCGCCGTTGCTCCACAGCGACTGGTGCACGTGCATGCCCGAGCCATTGTCGCCGAAGACCGGCTTCGGCATGAAGGTTGCGGACTTGCCCCAGGCATCGGCCACGTTCTTCACGATGTACTTGAACAGCATCAGTTCATCGGCGGCATGCACCATGGTGTTGAACTTGTAGTTGATTTCAGCCTGGCCGGCAGCGCCAACCTCGTGGTGGCTGCGCTCGACTTCTAAGCCTGCTGCATCCAGCTCGACGCAGATGGCATCGCGCAGGTCAGCCTGCTTGTCGGTTGGGGAGACAGGGAAATAGCCGCCCTTGAACGGGGTCTTGTAACCCTGGTTTCCGCCCTCTTCCTTGCGACCGGTGTTCCATGGCGCTTCGTCAGAGTCGATCTTGTAGAACGCACCCTGCGGCTTGGACTCGTAGCGGACGTCTTCGAAGATGAAGAATTCTGCTTCCGGAGCGAAGAATGCGGTGTCGGCGATGCCGGTCGATTCCAGGTAGGCCTCGGCACGCTCGGCCACGCCACGCGGATCGCGGTGGTACGGCTCGCCGGTGCGGGGGTTGATGATCGAGAAGTTCATGGCCAGGGTCTTCTCGATACGGAATGGATCGATGAACGCGGTGCTGACATCCGGGATAAGCTGCATGTCGGAATCAGAGACACCTGCGAATCCGCGAATGGAGGAACCATCGAAGAGCTGGCCGTTGACGAAGAAGTCCGCGTCGACCGACTTGGCTGGAACATTGAAGTGCTGCTGGACACCTGGAAGGTCAGTGAATCGAATGTCGACGAACTTGACGTCCTCTTCGGCAATGTAGGCCAAAGCTTCTTCTGGACTCTTAAACATGTGCAGGTTACTCCCTGGTGAGATTTAGGTTTGGTAAACGGAACGATCACACGAAATGATCTGAGCTGTTCTCTTGCTTACCCATCAAGCTTACCTAGGATCCGTTTCTTATTGGTGTCTCTATTGTTTCGTCCGCGTTACAAACAACATGTTAGGGCGTGTCGTACGTCTCTGATCAGTGTGAAAGCACGGGTGTAACAAACAAATCCGTGCGGAAAATCAGTGAAAAATGTTTACACAGGGTGCGCGGATAGACTAGAGGGGTGGAACGCAAAGACTTTAGTTCGTGGCTTGAAGGCCCGCCCCAGCTTAATTCCCAGCATTGGCCGGGGGAGCACATGGGCCGTCCGGAGAAGGGCCCCGGCTCGATTGGGCGCCTGCCGCGCCGGCTCGGGGCAATCAGCATCGACTGGGGGCTGTCGATGCTGCTCAGCTGGTGGCTTTTCGACCTGAACGACTGGGCAACGTTGGCGCTGTTCGGTCTGGGCCAGATCATCGGAGTAGGCATCACCGGGCATACCATCGGCCATCGGGTCTTCAGGATGCAGGTCCAGTCGATGGACGGCACTGCGGTTACGCCGTTGCAGGGACTGATTCGCTCGGTGCTGCTCTGCCTTTTCATCCCGGTACTGATTGCCGACAAGGACCAGCGCGGACTGCACGACCGACTGGCCAAGAGCATCCTAGTCAACATCCGCTAGCAAGAGCAGGCTCCCTCGGCCCGGGCACGAGGTCCCTGGCGCTGCACAGAATCAAGACAAAAAAGAAACCGCATCGAACGATGCGGTTTCTTTTTATCCGGTCCTAGCCTCGCATGGCGCGGCGGTTCGGGCGAACGCGGTTCGGGTCGATGCCCTTGGGGATCGGCAGGCGATTCGCGGTCAGGGTGCTCAGACGCTTCTCGACTGCGCTGACCTCAAGCTTGGTGATCGACTTCGGAAGCTTCTTCATCTTCTTGGCGACGTCTTCCAAGGCCACCTGGTCTTCGTCCTGGCCGGCGTTGATCACGTGGATCGGAACGTTCGGCAGTACGCGGCCGACTCGTTTGCGCTCGGAGATCACCAGATCGCGCACGCGGGACTTGGGGCCTTCGGAGACCAGCACCACGCCGGCGCGGCCAATGGCCATGAACACGAGGTCCTGGTGGCGGTTGTAGGCAACCGGTTCCTCTTTCAGGATCCAACCGCGACGCAGTACGCTCATCGCTGCGCCGACAGCACCCGGTCGTCCGACCAGCTGCGAGAAGGCGGCCTTCTCGGCGCGGCGGGACATGATGTACATAGCAGCGAGCAGGGCCAGCGGGATCGAGATGATCAGCATGGTGACCCAGTTGCGGATCAGCAAGCCGATGACCAGGCCCACGGCGATGATTCCCAAGGCAGCCAGAGCCATCCACCAGACGACCATCGGGTCGTGGCGGCGGGTCATCTGGAAGACCTGGCCGATCTGCTTTAGGCGACCGGGCTCTTTGTTCTGCTTCTCAGCTTTTGGTTTACGCGAAAAAAGCCCACGCTTTGATTGCGAGGCAGCGTCGTTGTCGGAGTTTTTGGCCATAGTGCCTCAATTCTACGCGATGAATCTATGAGATCTAATCCAGTGCGGGAAATTGCCAGTCCCGTACGGCTGCGGGGGAGGGCCAACGCACGATGTCCCGGCCCGAATGGTCCGGAGTGTACCATTCGGGCCGGGACATTTCCGGCGGCGTTGCCTAGCTTCCGATCAGCGAGGCAGCTTCCTGACGGGTGTCGCCGGAGGATTCGATGTGCGCGAGCGCCTCGGGGATCTCGCGGCCCTTCTTGCGCATGGCTCCTGCCCACAGTCGCCCGGCCCGGTACGACGAGCGCACCAGCGGCCCGGACATGACCCCGGCGAAGCCGAGCTCTTCGGCTTCCTGCTGCAGCTCCAGGAATTCCTGCGGCTTCACCCAGCGGTCAACAGGCAGGTGACGTTCGGTCGGGCGCAGATACTGGGTAATGGTCAGCAGGTCGCAGCCAGCCTCGTGCAGGTCGCGCATGGCCTCCGAGATTTCCTCGCGGGTCTCGCCCATGCCCAGGATCAGGTTCGACTTGGTGATCATGCCGCGCTGGTGGCCATGGGTGATGACGCCCAGAGAGCGCTCGTAGCGGAACGCCGGGCGGATGCGCTTGAAGATGCGCGGCACGGTTTCCACGTTGTGCGCGAAGACCTCCGGAGCAGAGTCGCAGATCGCGTCCAGGTTCTCCGGCTTGCCGGAGAAGTCCGGGATCAGCAGTTCCACGCCGGTGTTTTCGTTGAATTGGTGGATGCGGCGCACGGTTTCCGCGTACAGCCAGACACCCTCGTCTTCGAGATCGTCGCGGGCGACTCCAGTCACGGTGGCGTAGCGCAGGTCCATCTTCTTCACGCTCATGGCGACCTTGAACGGCTCGGAGCGGTCCAGCGCCGCCGGCTTGCCTGTGTCGATCTGGCAGAAGTCGCAGCGGCGGGTGCACTCGGAACCGCCGATGAGGAATGAGGCCTCGCGGTCTTCCCAGCACTCGAAGATGTTCGGGCAGCCGGCTTCTTCGCAGACGGTGTGCAGTCCCTCGGACTGCACCAGGTTTTTCAGCCCCACGTATTCAGGACCGATGTTGAGTTTCGCCTTGATCCACTCGGGCTTGCGCTCCACGGGTACGGCGGCGTTGCGCTTTTCAACGCGCAGTAGTCGACGGCCTTCTGGCTCGATGCTCATTGACTGCTCTTTCTAAAGGAAGGGAGTGGTTGTCTAGACGACTTGAGGGGTGAGGAGACGCTCAAGCTCCTGCTGGACGCGATCGACCACGTCGCTGGGGGAGATTTCGCGGCCCAGTTCCTTGGAAATCGTGGTGACGCCGGCATCCGTGATGCCGCACGGGATGATCTGGTCATAGGCGTTGAGATCATTCGAGCAATTCAAGGCGAAACCGTGCATGGTCACGCCGTGGTTGATTCGAATTCCGATGGCGGCGATCTTGCGGTCCTGCTCGCCCTCCGCACCTGGAACCCACACCCCGGAGCGTCCCTTCACCTGCGCGGTGGGGATGCCGTACTCGTCGACCACGTTGATCAGCGCTTGTTCGAGGGTTTCCACGTATAGCCTGATTGCGCTGATCTTGCGCAGCTTGACGATGGGATAGCCAATGAGTTGTCCTGGGCCGTGCCAGGTGAGTTTGCCTCCGCGGTCAACGTCAACAACGGGGGTGCCGTCGAGGGGAAGATCTTCGGGTTCAGTTCGTTTGCCAGCCGTGTAAACGGCTGCATGTTCGAGGAAGAGGACTTTTGGGGTTTGTTCGTCCGCGGCCACCGCATCATGCAGCTGGATCTGGTAGTCCCAAGCCTGCATGTACGGAATGTATTCTGTGCCGAGTCCGACTCTTTCGAATTCGATCGCCATGGGGGTTACCCTACGCCGTTGAACCGGCGGTCGCTAATTCGCCACCACCCGCTGTACATGTGGATAACGAATTTGCAATTCGGGATTATTCGGTAGAACGGAACCATGGATGAATCAACGAATGTGCTGGCCTGGCCAACGTGCCCCGGTTACATGACAGTGAAACCCTTAAGTACCAAGTCACCATGCAAAGTTTGGCTCATTCGACGAGAGTCGGACCAGCAATATATGGTGCTGAAACTTAGTCTGACTATGGAAAATGTGGCATCGCAGAGGCTTCACAATGTCAATGCCGCGAGGAAATATGTCGTCGATTCTTACGGCATGCTCAGCACCCAGCTAGGCGACGGGTTGCTGATGGAGTACTGCCCGGGTGGCAGCCTCGCTGCGCTCATGGCTCGGCGCTCGAACTTCACGCTCGCCGAATGCGTGACAGCTCTGGCCCCCATCGCCCAGGCCATTGCGGGACTTCATGCAGCAGGGATGCGGCACGGGGACATTTCGCCGTCCAACATCATGCTCACGGCACAGGGCATGCCGAAGATCATCGACTTCCAGGAAGCCTCTTTGAGCCAGGATGCGGCTGAAGTCGCCGGGACGCCCGGATTCATCGCACCCGAGACGTTCACAGGCGCAGGGGAGGAGGAGCTCGGCGCCCGGGACGTCTTCGCGCTGGGAAGCTGCCTCTGGTACCTTCTGGACGGCGAACCACCGGACGAGCCGCATTACCGCCCGCCGGTCAGGGTCCAGTTTCCCGGCGTTCCCGAGATCATCCAGGAGCTCCTGGCCGACTCGTTGGACGAAGATCCGCTGCAGCGCCCCACCGCGGACCAATTCGCCCGGACGCTGTTCTCCAGCATTCCGGCCGCGCCGATCCACTGGGAAGGGTTCATCGACACTGACAGCAACCAGCTGATGGATACGATCCACCCTGACGTGGCGGCACGGACGCAACACCGTCGAGCCGGGTCACGTCGGAAAGCAGGAAAGACCAGCACCGTCATTCCGGGAGATAGTGGCAGCTGGCACGGGCACCGTCTACGCCGCACCCCCGGAGGCGCGAAGGTCGTTGCCGCGCTCGCGATCGGAGGCATCGCGATTGCGGCCAGCTTCCTAGGGGTGAAATACCTGTTGCCCGGCCAACCGCCGGACCCGGCGGCACAGGGCGCAGTACCGGGCGAGACGCCAGGCTGCCGGATCCTGGACGTCGGGGAGGTCCCAGCCTGCTCCTTCGAAGCCGATACAGTCATTGCAAGCTTCCTGGCACTGTCCGCCGCGCGTGACCGGGCCATGAACTCAGGCGATTCCTCGGCGCTGCGAAAAATCTACGTCGAGGACTCGGAGCAACTGCAGAGGGACCGTGAAACCCTGGACTCGATGCGCAAGCTGAAATTGCGGTTCAATGGCCTCGAAACGAAATTGGAGGATGTCTCGATCCAGGCTCGCGGCTCCGCAGACACCGTGATCCTTCAGGCCCTTTCGACGCACAGTTCCTATACCTACGTTGATGCAGCCGGCACGTTGCGGCACCAGGTGGCCGCGGGCGACCCCGAACGGATCCAGGTCGAGGTCGAGCTTGTTGACGGCCAGTGGTTCCTCGGGACGGTGCTCAGTCGCAGCGACTGAGAATCAGCGCCCGTTAAACTGCAAACGGCCGTTCTCCCAGGAATCAGGGAGAACGGCCGGTGAGCGGACGCAACAGCGTGTTGGGCGATTAGCTCCAGAGCACTGCGACGGCAATGTTGACCAGTGCCAGCCCACCGACTGCGTGGGCGATGCCGGTGGAGACTTCTTGGCCTGCCTTGACCTTTTTGCGGCCGATGAAGGCGGCCACGGCGATGCCCAGGGCGATGACGACCTTCACACCGATCTTGATGTGGTTGACGTCAGCGTCCTGCGCTTCGTAGATGCCTACCAGAGCCAGGCCGGTGATCACCTGCAGCAGCGCGCCGTACCACTGCCACACGTTGACAGTAGGGGTCTTGAAGTTGGCCAGCCAGCCGCCGAAGATCGCTGCCGCACCCAGGATGTGCAGGAATACGAGGAAAGAGATTGCAAAAGTCATATCTCCAGAGTAGTCGAGGTTCGACGCATTGTAGAAACGACAAGGGGAAGCTTCCACCGCCGGCGAACCAACGTGAAAGCTTCCCCTTGCTAGAAGCGCTGAAGCGTCCCGGCCTTACAGGCCCAGATCGCCCTCGAATGCGCCGCCTTCAAGACGTGCCTTGACGGTCTGCAGGAAGCGACCGGCATCGGCACCGTCTACCAGACGGTGATCGTAGGTCAGGCACAGGTACATCATGTGGCGGATCGCAATCGAGTCATTACCCTCGGCGTCGGTGACGACCATTGGGCGCTTGACGATTGCACCGGTGCCGAGGATGGCAACCTGTGGCTGGTTGATGATCGGGGTGTCGAACAGGGCGCCAACCGAACCGATGTTAGTGATCGAGAAGGTGCCACCGGACAGCTCGTCCGGACCGATCTTGTTGCTGCGGGTACGGGCAGCGACATCAGCGATCTTGTTGGCCAGACCAGCAAGGTTCAGATCGCCAGCGTTGGAAACCACAGGAACCAGCAGTCCCTTGTCGGTATCCACCGCGAATGCCAGGTGCTCGGCATTGTGGTAGGTGATCTGCTGAGTCTCTTCGTTGTACTCGGCGTTCAGCTTCGGGTGGGCCTTCAGAGCCTCGGCAACAGCCTTGGCGATGAACGGCAGGTAGGTCAGGTTCACACCGTTGACTGCCTTGAAGTTGCTCTTGGCCGAGCCGCGCAGCTTCACGATGCGGGTCATGTCGATCTCGTGGACCTGGGTCAGCTGAGTCGAAACGTCCAGCGATTCGCGCATGCGGCGGGCGATGACCTGGCGGATGCGCGGAGCCTTCTCGGTGGTGCCGCGCAGGCTCGAAGCCTCCACTGCCGGGGCGGCTGGCTTGGCGGCAGCAGGAGCGGCGGCAGCGGCTGGAGCAGCTGCTTCCTTGGCGGCAACTGCGTCAAGCACGTCCTGCTTGCGGATGCGTCCGCCAACACCGGTGCCCTTGACCGAGGCGATGTCGATGCCGTGCTGGTTAGCCAGGCGGCGAACCAGTGGGGTGACATAACCCGAATCGTTCGACTCGGCGGCTGGAGCAGCTGGTGCGGCCGGAGCCGGAGCGGCAGCAGGTGCCGGAGCGGCCGGGGCTGCAGGAGCGGGGGCCGGAGCTTCTTCCTTGGCAGCCGGTGCTTCCTCCTTGGTGGCCGGAGCTTCTTCCTTGGCTTCCGGAGCTGGCTCGGCTGGAGCAGCAGGAGCTGCATCTGCCGAACCGATGACGGCCAGGACTGCGCCGACCTCAGCGGTCTCGTCTTCCGGAACGCGGATTTCCAGCAGGGTGCCGGCCACTGGGGACGGAACCTCGGTGTCGACCTTGTCGGTGGAAACTTCCAGCAGCGGCTCGTCGACGGCGACTTCCTCGCCGACTTCCTTCAGCCAGCGGGTGACGGTACCCTCGGTGACCGACTCGCCCAGGGCAGGCAGGGTGACCTCGGTGCCGGAAGCGGAGCCAGCGGCAGGAGCCGCAGGAGCAGACTCGGCAGGTGCTGGTGCTTCTTCAGCGGCAGGCGCCTCTGCGGATGCCTCTTCGGCGGCAGGAGCAGCAGGGGCAGCAGACTCGCCGGCACCCGATCCGTCGCCAATGCGGACCAGGGGAGCGCCGACTTCGGCTTCCTCGTCCTCGGCGACAAAAATTTCCTCGATGACTCCGGCAACAGGCGAAGGAACCTCGGTATCAACCTTGTCGGTGGAAACTTCCACCAATGGCTCGTCGACCTCTACGCGGTCGCCGACCTGCTTCAGCCAGCGGGTTACCGTACCTTCGGTAACACTTTCACCCAGTGCGGGCAGGTTTACGGTTTCAGACATCTTCCCGTATCTCCTCGTTTATAAAACTTGAATTTTGTAGGAGGCGTTGCCTCCGAGCCTAGACCATGCGGGCGGCGCGGCCGAAACCTGCGCCGCCCGCATGACTTGATGCGCTGTTAGCCGTGCAGAGGAGCGCCGGCCAGAGCCATTGCGGCTTCGCCCAGGGCTTCGTTCTGGGTCGGGTGCGCGTGGATCAGCTGTGCAACGTCCTCTGGGTAGGCTTCCCAGTTCACGATGAGCTGTGCTTCGCCGATCTGCTCGCCAATGCGGCCACCGATGCCGTGCACGCCGACGATAGGGCCGTTCTTGACACGGACCATCTTGATGATGCCGCTGGTGCCCAGGATCGAGGACTTGCCGTTGCCGGCCAGGTTGTACTCGGTGGTCTCGATCGAATCGGCGCCGAACTTCTCCTTGGCCTTGGGCTCCGTGTAGCCGACGGAGGCGATCTCTGGCTCGCAGTAGGTCACCTTCGGGATGTTGATGTCCTCGATGATGGTCGGCTTCTTGCCGGCGATTTCCTCGGCGACGAAGCGGCCATGCTGGTAGCCGCGGTGCGCCAGCTGGAGGCCTGGCACGATATCGCCGATGGCGTAGATGTTTCCAACGCCGGTGTGCAGGCGCTCATCGGTGATCACGAAACCGCGATCGATGGTGATGCCCTGCTCCTCGTAGCCCAGGTTCGCGGTGACCGGACCGCGGCCTACTGCAACCAGGACGATTTCTGCTTCCAGGGTCTTGCCGTCGGCCAGGGAGACCTTGACGCCGTTGGCATCCTGCTCGACCTTTTCGAAGAAGACACCGGTGTTGAACTTGATGCCGCGCTTCTTGAATGCGCGCTCCAGGTTCTTGATGATGGCAGGATCCTCGTTCGGAACCAGCGACGGCAGGCCCTCGACGATGGTGACGTCCACGCCGAAGGACTTCCAGACCGAGGCGAACTCGACGCCGATGACGCCGCCGCCAAGGACGATGGCGCTCTTCGGCAGGTCTTCCATGTTCAGGGCTTCGGTGCTGGTCAGGACGCGGCCGCCGATTTCCAGGCCGAAGGTCTTGGACTCGGAACCGGTGGCGAGCACGATGTACTTGCCCTTGTAAACGGTGCCATCAACATCGATGGAATCCTGCGAGACGAGGCGGCCGTTACCGGTGATAACGTTGACCTTCTTCATCTTCAGCAGGCCCTGCAGGCCCTTATGCTTGCCGGCGACGATGCCGTCCTTGTAGGTGCGGACGCCAGCCAGGTCGATCGACTGCAGCGAGGAGTTGATACCGTACTTGGCACCCTCACGTGCGTTCTCGGCAAGTTCTGCGGCATGCAGGTAAGCCTTGGTCGGGATGCAGCCGGTGTGCAGGCAGGTGCCGCCCAGCTTCTCCTTCTCGATCAGACCGACGGTGTAGCCCAGCTGGATGGCGCGCAATGCTGCCGAGTATCCAGCGGATCCACCGCCGAGGATGAGGACATCAAATTCTTGCGTTGCTGCCGAATCGGCCACGTGAACGCTCCCTCGTTATTAGCTTAGTGAGGCCGACTTTGGTCGGCCAGGGGATCGGGTCGCGGATCGATGGTTTGTGCTGGTAGGCGCGCGCCAGCAATCCGCAGTGATGTTTCAAAACTTACCTTAGTACCGTCGGCGCGGTGCAGTCACCTTCGCGCGCCCAAAAGTAGGGTATGTCTCGTTGCCCTGAACCGGCCGTGGCGCATGAAATTGATAAATTCCATGCGCCACGGATAGTCCTAGCGGGTGCCGGCCAGCTTTTCAGCGTAGGCAACCAGCGTGCGGACCTGCGAGCCGGTGCCGTTCTTCGGGGTGTAGCCCCAGGCCTTGCCCTCGTTGAAGGCGGGACCGGCGAAGTCGATGTGGGCCCAAGGGATCTTGGCGCCGTCGACC
Organism: Arthrobacter sp. AG1021; assembly: GCF_003633665.1. Classification (NCBI taxonomy): domain Bacteria; kingdom Bacillati; phylum Actinomycetota; class Actinomycetes; order Micrococcales; family Micrococcaceae; genus Arthrobacter; species Arthrobacter sp. AG1021. Next base: position 581,746 of record NZ_RBLB01000006.1, read on the forward strand.
TCTCCGACGAACTCCTCCAGGAAGACGGCGGCGGTCATCATGCCGCCCATGCGTTCGCCGATGTTCGCCAGGTCTGCCACCTGCGAGTCGATGCTCGGGCGCAGCTCCTCGGGCAGCGGCATGGCCCAGGCCAGCTCGCCGGCTTCGTCGGACGCGGCGACCAGGTCGTCGCGGACCTGCTCGTTGCCCATGATGCCGGCGGTGCGCAGGCCAAGTGCCAGCATCTGCGCGCCGGTCAGGGTGGCCATGTCGATCATCACGTCAGGCTTTTCCTCGCTGGCTGCGGCCAGGCCGTCGGCCATCACCAGGCGGCCCTCGGCGTCGGTGTTCAGCACCTCGACGGTCTTGCCGCCGAACATGGTGATGACGTCGCCCGGACGGGTCGAGGCCCCGCCTGGCATGTTCTCGGCCAGGCACAGCCATGCGGTGACCTTCAGGTCCAGGCCCAGCTCGGCCACGGCGCAGATGGTCTGGAACATCGCGGCGGCGCCGGACATGTCCGACTTCATGGCGTGCATGCCTGCAGGCGGCTTCAGCGAGATGCCGCCGGTGTCGAAGGTGATGCCCTTGCCGATCAGCGCCAGGTGCTTCGGGGCCTTGGCCGGCGAGTACTCCACCTTGACCATGCGCGGCTGGCGGGCTGAGCCGCCGCCCACGCCGATCAGGCCGCCGAAGCCGTCCTTGGCCAGGCGCTTCTCGTCCATGACGGTGACCTTCAGCGGCAGCGGCTTGGTGTAGTCCTTGACCGCCTGGGCGAAGGACTCCGGGTAAAGCAGGTTCGCCGGGGTGTTGATCAAATCGCGGGTAGCGCGCACGGCGCGGCCGAGGATCGCGGCGCGCTTGAGGGCATCCGGCAAGTCCTTGGAGGTCGCTGCGTCGGTGGCGACCATGGCTTCGGCGAGCACCGGCTTGTCGTTGGCGGCGGTGCGCAGGTTCTCGTAGCGGTAGGAGCCCAGGGCGATGCCCTCGGCGATCGCCGCGACGCGTTCGGTGGTGTCGGCAGGCAGCGCGTAGATCGCGCTCTTGGCGTTGGACATCTGGCGGGCGGCCGAACCGGCGGCGCGGCGCAGGGTCTCTGCATCCAGCTCCGACAGTTGTTTGACGCCTAGGCCGATGAACATCAGGACCTTGGCCTTGGTCTCCTCGACGGCTGGCAGCAGCGCCACCTCGTCGGCCTTGCCGCCGACGCCGATCAGGGTCAGCGACTTCTCAAGTTCGGTGGTGACGTCCGCGGAGAACGGGGACGCGGCAATTGACACCTTGTCGCCGTTCTTCAGTACGCCCAGCACCAGGGTATCGGCGCTCTTGCGCTTGATGTCGGTGCCGATGGCAGTCAGTGTGAGATCACTGGAGTTGATCACAAAATCATTCCTTCTATGCCTTTGTAGGGTCTAAGGACGAGACAGCCCAGAGTTCAATGCCGGAAACGGTGATGCCGGTGGGCTGCGTATCTCCCATAGACGATGTTATCCGAGGTCCGGCGTCGGCGTGCGATACTTCACAGCGAGCGAAAGCCCGCACGCGCTAGGATTGATGATTGAGCTGTGTCCGGATGCCGTGTGCCAGGAGCATCGTGGCGGGGCAGGAATTCTTTCCAGTGTGGTCAGTAGAGAGGTGGACATGTCCAGGGAACCGTTGATGACGTTGGTCGCGTCCGAGGTGGACGACGCCCGACTTCAGGGCCTGGGCATGTACGTGGCGCTGCGCGGAATGTCAGATGCAGGCCATGCCCACTCGCAGGTGGCCAACGAGCTGTTCGGCCGCCTGGACTCCGAGTTGTTCGCGACCTTCGACGCCGACGAGTTGGTGGCCTACACCTCCCAGCGGCCGCGGGTGACCTTCCTGGGCGACCATTTCGCCGGCTACCAGGCCCCGCGCTTGGAGATGTATCTCATGACCGACGAGCTTGAACGCAAGTTCTGGCTGCTGACCGGCGTGGAACCGGACCTGAAATGGGAGCGGCTGGTTGCCGAGCTGCTCGGCTTCATCGAGGCGTTCAACATCTGCCTCGTGGTCAGCACCGCGTCCCTGCCGATGCCGGTGCCGCACACCCGCCCGGTCGGGGTCACCGCCCACGGCAACCGCAAGGACCTGATCGAAAACATCTCGACCTGGAGCCCCACCGTGGAATCCCCGGCGGGACTGACCTCGCTGATGGAGATCCGCCTCAACGACGCAGGGCGCGACGTGGTCGGCTATTCGCTGCACACCCCGCACTACCTCGCCGAATCTGAGTACCCGGCGGTGGCGGTGGCCGCCTTGGAGCATGTCGGCGCCGCGCTGAAGCTCGCCCTGCCGACGGACAACCTGCGCGAAGCGGGCCGGCTGGTCGACACGCAACTGGCCGAGCAGCTCGAAAGCAGCACCGACGTGCGCCAGATGGTCGACGGCTTCGAACAGCGATTCGACGCGCACGCCCAGGAGCACGAGCGCCGTTCGCTGCTGCTCGACGAGGGGGAAGACATGCCGGATGCCGAGGAACTGGGCACCCGCGTTGAAGACTTCCTGGCGACGATCGAAGACACGCAGGACTGGCTGAACAATTCCGAGAATGACCCGTTCCCGGGTGAAACGGAACAGTGAGCACTTCCCACCTGAACTCGAAAAAATCGTGGCTCGTCTACGGTTTCGCAATACTTACCTACATTTCGGCCATTGCGCAGCGCACCAGCTTCGGCGTGGCCGGACTTGAAGCCACCGAGCGCTTCGACGCCAACGCGCAGATCATGGCCACCTTCTCGGTGGTCCAGCTGGTGGTCTATGCCGGGGCGCAAGTCCCGGTCGGGTTGCTCTTGGACCGTTTCGGCCCGCGCATCCTGATTACCACCGGCGCGATGCTGATGACCGCCGGCCAAGCGTTCCTCGCCATTTCAGCCAACGTCCCCATGGGACTTGTCGGCCGTGTCATGGTCGGCATGGGTGATGCCATGGTTTTCGTCTCGGTGCTGAAGCTGCTGCCGCTGTGGTTCTCCGGATCGCGGATCCCCATCCTGACCCAGCTGACGGGAACGTTCGGCCAGTTGGGGCAGCTGATCAGCATCTTCCCGTTCCACATGATCCTCGTGGCCCGCGGATGGACTCCCGCCTTCTCGGTCCTCTCGGCCTTTGCCTTCGCGACGCTGATTACCACCATCGCCTTTGTCCGCAACGGCGACAGCTGGGCGCACGCCAAGCAGGGCGCCGGAACGCACCAGGGATCGCGCCTACTGGCGGCCTTGCGGCAGCCCGGCACCAGGCTCGGATTCTGGACCCACTTCTCCACCGCATTCATGATCAATACGTTCATGATGACCTGGGGCTACCCGTTCCTGGTCCAAGGCCAAGGGATCGACAGCGCACTGGCTTCGAGCCTGATGTCGGTGTTCGTCGTGGTCGCAGTGCTGGTCGGTCCGCTGCTTGGCGCCTTGACATCTCGGCATCCGGGCAAGCGCTCCTTCTTCGCGCTGGGAATCATCGCCGGGATGGTCGTGATGTGGGCTATCGTGCTGCTGTGGCCGGGACAGGCGCCGATGTGGGTGCTGATCATCCTCATGGTTGCAGTCGCCGCCGGTGGCCCGGCGTCGGTGATCGGCTTCGACTTCGCCCGCACGTTCAATCCGCCCCACCTGCAGGGAACCGCAACCGGCGTGGTGAACACCGGCGGCTTCATCGGCGCCTTCATCACGATCTACGTCATCGGATTCATCATGGACTGGGCCTACAAAGCCGGCGGCTCGACCGGGGAGCTCTACAACCTCCCGGCATTCCGCGTCGCGCTGTCCTTCCAGTTCGTCATGATGGTCATCGGGGTGTCCTTCATGCTGATTGAACGGGGTAAGGCCAGGCGATTCCTGGCCGAAAACGGCTAGCTCCGCGTCCTTCGCCGGCCTGCCCCTTTGGTTCTCCACAGTTCGCCAGGCATCGGGAAAGGACACAGGCCCGGTGCTTCACCGTGGGTTCATGACTACTACACCTGAACGCCACCCGCTGTCCCTCGCGGATGTTGAAGACATCCTCGCCTACATCCCGCACGCTTTGGGATTCCACCCCGTCGATTCGGTGGTGCTCCTGCTGGTCCAGGAACAACGGCTGGAAGCAACGCTGCGCGTCGACCTGCCCGCCATGCAACCGGAGGAAGGGCTGAATGCCTGGGTGTTGCAGGTGACAAACCTCCTGCGCCGGATGCCCGAAGTGCGCAGTGTTGTCGCCGTGGTCTACGCGCCGTCAGGGCTCGGAAGTTGCCGCGAAATTCCCTACCGGGCGATGCACGAGAAACTCCGCGACCGGCTGCAGCTGCGGGGCATCGAGCTGCGCCATGCCTGGTGCCTGGGGCCCCGGTGCATCTGGGACTACCATGCGGAAAGCGTCGAGGCCTGGCTGCCAAGGCCGGAGACCGACGGAAACGAGACGCACCTGTCGATGGTGCTGGCAGGATCGGCGCCGCTGGACAAGCCCTGGGACGGGTGCGGCATGGAGCCATGGCCCAACGCGGAGAACGTCAGGGAGCTGGCGGACGCGCTCAGAGGGAATTCTGTCGAAGGAATCGCCCGCTGGGCGAAGCTACTGGAGTTGCCGCCGGAACTTGCTGCCCGGGAAATCCATGAGGACCCAACCTGCGCGGCCGAACTGATCGACTCGTTGCGTTGGAAAGTCGTGCGCGACATCCTTCCCTATCTTGCCGGTACCAGCCATGGGGAAACGGTTGATGTTCTGGTCAAGTTGTCCGAACGCGAACCGGGGGAGGAAGTGCCGGAACTGGGCCAGTTCCTGCTGGGCCAAGGGTGGCGCAGTCCCGATTGGGAGCGCACCGAGAGGTTGTGGTACCTGGCCCGCGATCTGCTGGGCATTGCGCAGAACCACCAGCGCTACGCGCTGATGTGTGTGCTCGGCTGGATTGAATGGGCCAAGGGAAGGGGATCCCTGGCCATGACGCTGTTGGACCAGGTGTTTCGCGAATGCCCGGACTACAATCTGGCGAAGCTGCTGAAGGAAATGCTCAATCAGGGCATCATGCCGCATTGGGCCACCGACCAGCTGAGGGCTTGGAGGGCCCATTTCGCATGACACGATGCGCCTTTGCGCCCTCCAAGTGGTGTCCGGGCATCAATTCATGGATAATGGTTCCACAGACCCGGTTAGGTTCGAAAGCGCCTATGCCTCAAAGTCACTGATTTTGGGAACATTTGGCGGAGCTGGTGCGTTGTAAAGGATGCGCCAACTTACGGTGATTCGTCGTGTACGAATTGCTATCGGACTTGACAGGGTCATAGTGGTGTTACCGGCAGGTGCATCCGGAACGCATCGTTAGAAAGGTTATTCGTGTCATCTTCTGAGACGAACGCTAATCGCAAGGCAACCGAGGCTGAGGTCGACGTCGCCGAGGAATCGGTATCCAAGCCTGTAGCGAAGAAGCGCGCTACCAAGGCCCGTACCAAGAAGGCAGCAGCCGACTCCGTAGATCAGACCGAAGAGGCCACCGAGCCCGAGGAACTCGACGACGATGCCGAGGCAAACGCCGAAGCAAAGGCCGGCGAGAAGCCAGAGGAAGAGTCCAAGGGCTTCACCCTCTCGACCACCGACGACGACGCCCCGCAGCAACAGGTCATGGTTGCCGGCGCTACCGCGGACCCGGTTAAGGACTACCTGAAGCAGATTGGCAAGGTTGCCCTGCTGAACGCGGAACAGGAAGTCGATCTCGCGCTGCGTATCGAAGCCGGCCTGTTCGCGCAGGACAAGCTGGATCACCACAGCGAAGGCATCGACCAGCGACTGCGCTGGGACTACGAGCAGATCATCCACGACGGCAAGATCGCCAAGAACCACCTTTTGGAGGCCAACCTCCGCCTTGTGGTCTCGCTGGCCAAGCGCTACACCGGCCGCGGCATGCTTTTCCTGGACCTGATCCAGGAAGGCAACTTGGGCCTGATCCGCGCCGTGGAGAAGTTCGACTACACCAAGGGCTTCAAGTTCTCCACCTACGCGACCTGGTGGATCCGCCAGGCGATTACCCGTGCCATGGCTGACCAGGCGCGTACCATTCGCATCCCGGTCCACATGGTTGAAGTGATCAACAAGCTGGCACGCGTCCAGCGCCAGATGCTGCAGGACCTGGGCCGCGAACCAACCCCGGAAGAGCTGGCCAAGGAACTGGACATGACCCCGGAAAAGGTGGTCGAGGTCCAGAAGTACGGCCGCGAACCGATTTCGCTGCACACCCCGTTGGGCGAGGACGGCGATTCCGAGTTCGGCGACCTGATCGAAGACTCCGAGGCCGTCGTGCCAGCCGATGCGGTTTCCTTCACCCTGCTGCAGGAGCAGCTGCACTCGGTGCTCGACACCCTATCTGAGCGCGAGGCCGGCGTTGTCGCCATGCGCTTCGGCCTGACCGACGGACAGCCCAAGACCCTGGACGAAATCGGCAAGGTCTACGGCGTGACCCGTGAGCGTATCCGCCAGATCGAGTCGAAGACCATGTCGAAGCTGCGCCACCCGTCGCGTTCACAGGTGCTTCGGGACTACCTCGACTAAGTCTTTAGTGAGCTGTGGCCGGGCCGATCCGCAAGGATCGTCCCGGCCACAGCTGCTTAATCACCCAAGCGCGGCCAGCGCGACTGGCTCCGCCGGCAGCTTGGCGGCACAAAAAACCGCAGGCGGTCCCATCCAGTGATGGGACCGCCTGCGGTGCATCCCTCGCGGGACAAGTTACGATCAGTCGTTGATGTCGACCTTCGGCTTTTCGTGGAGCCGCGAGGACTCGTCATGCCACACGGAAGTCTGTGGGCGCAGTTTTGGTTCCACGTCCCGTGCATGGTGAGCGCAGAAGAGCAGCTCGCCGCCGGTAGAAGCCAGCACAGCCCGTACGTAGGCCTGTGCACCGCAGCGGTCGCACCGGTCGAGGGCGTTGAGTTCACGACTAGGTGTTGTAGTAGTCATCGCCAGCCTCCCTAAATAGATGGTTACTCTATACAACCAGCTTTGCCCCTGACTTTATCCCGAAAGGGCCGCGCTTTCGCTCACCGCGTAGCGAGTGTGGATAAGCTCTCACGGCCGGACCGGCAACCGCATTACCGCCAAATGCCGCCAATTCGAACAAAGTAACGATTAGAATGGAATGCAAAGTAGTTCTTTTCTCGCGTCAGTAGGAGACAGCAGCCCAGTGGCCTCATCCGAAAATTACAACGCCCGCCACCTCTCGGTTCTTGAAGGCCTGGAGGCCGTGCGCAAGCGGCCGGGTATGTACATCGGTTCCACCGATTCCCGCGGCCTGATGCATTGCCTGTGGGAAATCATCGACAACTCGGTTGACGAAGCCCTGGGCGGCTTCGGCCAATCGATCAACGTGATCCTGCATAGCGACGGATCGGTCGAGGTCCAGGATGACGGCCGAGGCATTCCGGTAGACGTTGAACCAAAAACCGGATTGAGCGGCCTAGAGGTCGTTTTCACCAAGCTGCACGCCGGTGGCAAGTTCGGCGGCGGTTCCTACAGCGCCTCCGGCGGCCTGCACGGCGTGGGCGCCTCGGTGGTCAACGCGCTATCCTCCCGGCTCGATGTCGAAGTGGACCGCGGCGGCAAGACCTACGCCATGCAGTTCCGCCGTGGCGAGCCTGGAGCCTTCGTGGACAAGGGCCGCAAGAAGTTCGATGCGGAATTCATCCCGCACGAAAAGGCCACCCCGCCGGAGGTCATCGGCAAGGCTAAACGCGGAGTCACCGGAACGCGCATTCGCTACTGGGCGGATAACTACATTTTCACTCCGGACGCGAAATTTTCCTATACCGACCTCCAGGACCGGGCGCGCCAGACGTCGTTCCTGGTTCCAGGACTGCGCATCACCCTGCGCGACGAGCGCGGCCTGCCCGGCACCCCCGGGGCCGAAGGGCCTCACGAAGAGGTCTTCCAGCATGACGGCGGCATCAGCGAGTTCGTCGACTTCTTGAGCAGCGATTCGCCGGTGACTGATATCTGGCGTTTCCACGGCAGCGGCTCCTTCCACGAGAAGGTCCCGGTGATCGACGAGAACGGCCGCAGCCACATCGAGGACGTGCAGCGCGTGTGCGAAGTCGACGTCGCGCTGCGCTGGGGGATTGGCTACGACACCACGCTGCGCAGCTTCGTCAACATCATCGCCACCCCCAAGGGCGGAACCCATACGACCGGTTTCGAGCAGGCCCTGCTGAAGTCGTTCCGCAAGAACGTCGAGGCCAACGCCCGCAAGCTGAAGTTCGGCCAGAAGGACAAGCTGGAGAAGGATGACGTCCTGGCCGGCATGACCGCAGTGCTCACCGTGCGCCTGGCCGAGCCGCAGTTCGAGGGCCAGACCAAGGAAATCCTGGGCACGCCCCAGGTGCGCCAGGTGGTTTCCAAGGTTCTGGAAAAGGCCATGAACGAACGCCTCGGCTCCAGCAAGCGCAGTGAGAAGGCCGAGGCCTCCTCCTTGCTGGAGAAGGTCGTCAACGAGATGAAATCCCGCGTCTCGGCCCGCATGCACAAGGAAACCCAACGGCGCAAGACCGCGCTGGAATCCTCGTCGCTGCCAACCAAGCTGCTGGACTGCCGCAGCAAGGAAGTCGGCCGTTCCGAAATGTTCATCGTCGAGGGCGATAGCGCCCTGGGCACCGCCCGCTTGGCTCGCTCCAGCGAATTCCAGGCGCTGCTGCCGATCCGCGGCAAGATCCTGAACGTGCAGAAGGCCTCGGTCTCCGACATGCTCTCGAACGCCGAATGCGCGGCGATGATCCAGGTGATCGGCGCAGGGTCGGGCCGCAGCTTCGACATCGAGCAGGCCCGCTACGGCAAGATCATCCTGATGACCGATGCCGACGTCGACGGCGCGCACATCCGAACCCTGCTGCTGACCTTGTTCTACCGCTACATGCGGCCGATGATCGAGCACGGGCGCGTGTACGCGGCGGTTCCCCCGCTGCACCGCATCGAGATCATCAACCCCGGATCCAAGCAGAACGAAGTGGTGTACACCTATTCCGAAGCCGAGATGCAGCGCCTGCTGGCCAAGATCGAAGCCGAGGGGCGGCGCTACAAGGAACCGATCCAGCGCTATAAGGGCCTGGGTGAGATGGATGCGGACCAGTTGGCCGAAACCACCATGGATCCGCGCCACCGCATGCTGCGCCGCGTGAACATCGAGCACGCCCAGCAGGCAGAGGAGATCTTCGACCTGCTGATGGGTTCGGACGTCGCGCCGCGCAAAAGCTTCATCATCGCCGGAGCCGAAGACCTGGAGCGCGAACGCATCGACGTGTAAAACCAGCGAAAACCGAGTCCGCCGCCGCCAGCCCACGTATCGTGGGCTGGCGGTGGCGGACTTCGTTGTTGGCGGGGCCGGCGGCTACCAAGCCAGCAGGCGCGGAGCGATCAGCAGGACGGTCGGGCACACCATGAGCAGCACGGTGCAGGCAAGGACCAGGCCGCGCTGCGGTTTAGCCAGCGGTTCCTCGGGGGTGAGCAGCCGTTGCAGGCGACGGGAGGAGACTTCGCCGCCGGGCATCCCTACCTGCTGCGCGTTGGATGAACCTGCGGCGGCGGAGCCCGGAGCCTCGGGGGCGGCGGCCGCCGCGACGGTCACGATGGCCTTGAGCAGGGTTTGGCGTCTGACCTGTTCCAGAGCCTTGTCATCGGCCAGCATCTCGATCAGCTGGCGCACCGCGTCCAGCGACAGTCGGGACGTCGGAAGCCAGGGCAGCGCCTCGTTCCATGCGGTGAACGCCAGGATCAGCAGATCGTGCCGCTGGTCCAGATGCGAGCTTTCATGGGCGATCACCGCAGCCTGTTCCTCGGGGGAGAGCTTGGTGAGCAGCCCGCGGGAGAGCACGGTGACGGATTGGGCGATCCCCGGTACGCAATAGGCGACCGGCATGTCGTGATCCAGCACCAGGGTATTGGGCCGGGTCTCGGAAGGGTTGCTTAGCAGGCGGAGCAGCTGCCGATGCTTGGCGCGCTGTCTGGTGGTGCGCCATGCGGCGCGGGCCAGGGTGAGCACCAGATGGAAGCCGAACAGCAGGGCGGTGCTCAAGGCGAAAAGGTGCACGACGCCGGGATAGGCGACACCGGGTTCGCCGGTGATCAAGCCCCAGCCGGCAATCAGCGCCGAGATCAGGTCGTTCCCCAGTGGCGCCAGGCCCCAGACCAGCATGGAGCCGATCATGGACAAGCCACCGCCAAGTGCGATGGCCTGCCAGAGCAGGACAGCTTGCACGGGAGCACGGGAGGTCCATTTTGCCTTGGACAACGCCAGCGGCGTTGGCCACGCCAATGCGATAGCCAACGCCGCTAGGAAATATGAGGTGAGAAGCACTCAGTCCCCGAAGTTCGTGTAAATTAGGCGGACTTTACAGTGTCCAAGATAGCACGAAGGGATGCTGCTTCATCTGCTGAAATGCCGCCGATAAAGCGGGCGAGAACTGCTTCGCGGTCCTGGGCGGTCCCCAGGGCGTCGTTGAGCAATCCCACAGTGTGATCCTCGCGGGTGGAGGACGCGGTGTAACGGTGAGGGCGGGTGGTACGTTCGCGTATCACGAGGCCCTTCTTCTCCAGTCGTGCCAACACGGTGAGAACCGTGGTGACTGCGAGTTCCTTTGCATCGGTACCAAGTGCCGCAAGATCGTCCCGGAGGTCGTTTGCGGTGAGTGGTTCTGCGGAATCCCACAGCAGGTCCATGACGGAGCGTTCCAGATCGCCAAGGCTGGCCACTAGGTAGTACCTCACTTGCTTTAGTTGCTGCGCACCAGGCCTCCCGTCGTAACGACGTGAAATCTGGTGCTTGGAAATCTCATTGTAGCGGCATTTGACCAATATTTCTACGTACCGTAAAAGAGCTCTGTGAGCACGCCGTTTCCTATTTGCGGCGTTCCGGCTGAAGTTATGAAGGGTACTTTTTGCTGACTTGGGGAATTTAATTTCCGTGGACGTGAAACGGTTTACGGGTTTAGAATCGCCCGAACCTGATTTTTAAGGGCTGCTTCCCAGATTTCCGGGCCGCGCGAGTGACATGGCCGACGCGATTTCTACATGTTGTCGAAATTGAACTATGGTGATCACGGGAGCTAATTTCTACGGGGCGTAGAAGTTGGCAATCAACCAACTCGCGACACATATATACAGAGGACCCGATGGATGCATTAGAGATTGCCCGGTGGCAATTTGGCATTACAACCGTGTACCACTTCTTGATGGTGCCCTTGACGCTGGGCCTGGGCTTGACCGTGGCGGTGCTTCAAACCGTCTGGTACCGCACGGGCAACGAGCAGTGGCTGCGCATGACCAAGTTCTGGGGCAAGCTGTTCCTGATCAACTTCATCATGGGCGTTGCCACCGGCATCGTCCAGGAATTCCAGTTCGGCATGGCCTGGAGCGAATACAGCCGCTATGTCGGCGACGTGTTCGGCGCTCCGCTGGCCATGGAAGCCCTGCTGGCTTTCTTCGTCGAATCGACCTTCCTCGGGTTATGGATCTTCGGCTGGAAGAAGCTTCCCAAGCTGGCCCACCTTGCCACGATCTGGGCCGCGGCGCTGGCTTCGCTGCTCTCGGCCTACTTCATCCTGGTCGCCAACTCGTGGATGCAGCACCCGGTCGGCGCTGAGATCATCGACGGCAAGGCCGTCATGACCGACGCCTGGGCGGTCTTCACCAACAACACCGCGCTGATCACCTTCCCGCACACGCTCTTCGGCGCATTCGCCGTCGCCGGCGGTTTCCTGCTGGGCATCTCCTGGTTCCACCTCTACCGCCGCCGCAAGGAAGGCATCGATTCCGTCGACTCCCAGGGGCGCGTTGTCGTCGGGCAGGACCTGAGCAAGGGCAAGAGCCGCGACAAGACCGACTACCACGTGTGGATCAAGTCGCTGCGCATCGGCGCCGTCGTCGCCATGGTCTCGTTCCTCGGCGTGGCACTGACCGGCCACGAACAGGCCAAGCTCATGTTCGAGCAGCAGCCAATGAAGATGGCTTCCGCCGAAGCAGCCTGCCATGACGGCACCGGCTTCTCGGTGCTCACCCTGGGAGATATCACCTCTCCGGGCTCCACCAACTGTGCAGACATCGTGGCCACCTTTGAACTGCCTGGCCTGCTGTCCTTCCTGGCCAACGGCGACTTCACCACTGAGGTCAAGGGCGTGAACACCCTGATCCCCGAATACCAGGAGAAATACGGCAAGTACTATCCGGAGGACCCGAACTTCGGCCCGTACGCAGGCCAGGAGATCAACTACCTGCCGGTCATGGAAGTCACCTACTGGGGCTTCCGTCTGATGATCACCCTGGGCGGTCTGTCCGCGCTCACCGCGGCTCTGGCCCTGTGGCTGACCCGCAAGGGCACCGTGCCGCAGAGCAAGTGGCTCTCCCGCCTGGCGCTGCTGAGCATCGCGGCCCCGTTCGGTGCGAACTCGGCAGGCTGGATCTTCACCGAAATGGGACGCCAGCCCTTCACCGTGGCGCCGAACCCGCAGATGGGCGGCATCGACCAGGTCTTCATGTACACCGCGGCCTCGGTTTCGCCGACGGTCAGCGCCGGGGAGATGCTCTTCTCGCTGATCACCCTGACCCTCGTCTACGGCGTGCTGCTGGTAGTTGAACTGGTCCTGCTCACCCGGTACATCCGGGGCGGCATCGGCTCGGCCATGCCGGAGCTGAACGCGGCCTCTGACAAGGATGACGCCGACGGCCCGGGACACGACAAGAACGACGACGGCGACGTGCTCGCCTTCGCCTACTAGACCCGCACAGAACATAGGAGAAACACCATGGATTGGCTACCAGCTCTCTGGTTCATCCTCATCGCTGTGCTCTGGTGCGGCTACCTCTTCCTGGAAGGCTTCGACCTGGGCGTGGGCATGCTCATCGGCCTGGGCAGGAACAGCGAGAAGCGCAAGCGCGTCCTGCTGAACACCATCGGCCCGGTCTGGGACGGCAACGAAGTCTGGCTGCTCACCGCCGGCGGCGCCACCTTCGCTGCCTTCCCTCACTGGTACGCCTCGCTGTTCTCGGCGCTGTACATCCCGCTGACGCTCGTGCTCGTGGCGCTGATCTTCCGCGCCGTGTCCATCGAGTACCGCGGCAAGGCGAAGACCGAACGCTCGCGCAAGCTGTGGGACGCAGCCCTGGGCTACGGCTCGCTGGTCGCGGCCTTCGGCGTGGGCGCCATGCTGGCGCTGACCACCCTGGGCCTGCCGCTGAACGAGAACGGCGACCGCGTGGGCGGACCGTTCGCGTGGTTGACCTGGTACGCAGTGCTCGGCGGCGTGGCGGTCGTGGCCTTCTGCTGGATCCACGCGCTGGCCTTCGTCCGGCTGAAGACCGACGGCCCGGTCCGCGAACGCGCCGGCAGGCTGTTCACCCGCTGGCTGCCGCTGGCCGTGCTGCCGCTGGTGGCCTGGGTATTGATGGTGCTGCTGGACAATGACTCGGCAGTGGCTTGGGCCCTGCTGGCCGCCGCGGCGCTAGCCCTGGTCGTCAGCATCGTCACCGCCCGCGCCGGACGCGAAGGCGTCTCGTTCATCGCCTTGGGCGTGATGCTCGCCGCCGGGGTGGCGGCGATCTTCACTGCGGCGTTCCCCGTCGTGCTGCCCTCCACCCTGGACCCGGCCTTCGACCTGACGATCTACACGGCCTCCAGCTCGGCCTACACGCTGAAGCTGATGAGCATCGTGGCGGCCTTCGGCGTCCCGCTGGTGCTGGCCTACCAGTCCTGGAGCTACTGGGTCTTCCGCAAGCGCGTCAAGGAGGAGCACATCCCCGAGGCGCACCACCCGGAACCGATCGTCAAGTAGCACACCCCACCGCGGCGACCGAAAGGAACGCACCCCATGCGCACACCGCGCTTCCTGCCCCGAGAGCTGATCGCTCCACGCCAGATCGTGGTCCTCACCGTGTTCTCGGTGCTCAAGACCGCCGGACTGGTGCTCGCCGCGTACGGCCTGGGCCAGTGGATCGCGAACATGGCCTCCGGAACCGGCAATACCCCGGCGCTGCTGGTCCTGGCCGCCGCCGGCGTGCTGGGCCGCGCCGCCGGGGTATGGGGCCTGAACACCGGGGCGCGGCGCATGGGGCTGGGTGCCAAGGAGCGGATGCGCGCCACCTTGGTGCGCACCGCGGCGAGCCGGCCGGGCATCGTCCCGGCCGACTCGGCCGACCACTCGGTGCCGGTCACCGCAACCCTGGCAAGCCACGGCATCGACAAGCTCGACGACTACTTCACCAAATTCATCCCGGCGCTCATCGGAGCCATGGTGCTCCCGGCGCTGCTGGGCATCTACATCCTGTCCCTGGACTGGATCAGCGCGGTGGTGCTGCTGCTGACCATCCCGCTGGTCCCGGTGTTCATGGCCCTGATCGGCCTGCACACCCAGGACACCCTGGCCGCCTCGCAGTCCAAGCTCGACGCGCTGGCCCACCAGATGTACGAGCTGGCCCAGGGCCTGCCCGCCCTGCTGGGCCTGGGCCGCGCCCGCCGCCACGGCAACGCCATCGCCGCGGTCAGCGAAAAGTACCGCCAGGCCACCATGGCCAATCTCAAAACCGTGTTCCTCTCCAGCTTCTGGCTGGAACTGATCTCCACCCTGTCAGTGGCGGTGCTGGCAGTGATGATCGGCGTGCGCCTGGTCGGCGGCAGCATGGACCTGGCTCCGGGCCTGATCATCCTGATCCTCGCCCCGGAGCTGTTTTCCGCGCTGCGCGAGGTCGGCTCCGCCTACCACGCCGCCGACGACGGGCTGGCCTCCTACCAGCGCTACCAGGCCATCACCGCCGAACAGGAAAACCACCAGATCCTCTCGCTGGTCCCCGCGACCCCGGGCAGCCTGCTGGAACTGCGCGACGTGTCCATCGGCTACCGCGCGGGAGAACCGGTGCACGAGCACCTGGACCTCACCCTGATGCCGGGGGAGCGCAAGCTGCTGTCCACCGCCAGCGGCACCGGCAAGACCACCGTGCTGCGCCTGGTCGCCGAGGCCTCCACTAGCGACAACAGCTTCGATGCGGCCCGCGTCAGCGGCCAGGTCTATGTGGGCAGCCAGCTGGCAGTCATCAGCCAGCACCCGCAGTTCAACGCCGCCACCGGCGAGGCCCAGCTGGCCCAGGACGTCCCGGACGCCGAGGAGCGGCTGGTCGCCGAGCTGGCGGCCCGGCTGGAACTGGAGACCATGCTGCCGCGGCAGATCGGCGAATACTCGCCGGGCGAGCTGCGCCGGCTGGAGGTGCTGCGCGCCGTGCTGCGCCTGCACAGCGTGCCAGACTGCCGCCTGCTGCTGGCCGACGAGCCCACCGCCCATCTGGATATGGCCAACGCCGCTGCCGTACGCCAGGTGCTGGCCGAGCTTCCGGCCGGCACCGCCGTGCTGGTTGCCAGCCACGACCCGCTGCTGGCCGCCAATCCGTCGCAGGCCGGCGAGAAGGGCGCGCCGCAGGCTTCGCAGCCTGCCCGGGACTTCGCGAGCCGGCATGCTGCGGCCCCGTCAGCCCAGGCGTCCGCTGCGCCAACGGCTTCAGCCGGCCCCGCGCCGCGCTTCAACCCGCTGCGCGAGCTGTTCTCCGGCTACGTCCCGGCCCGCAAGGCGGCGGTCTACGGCACCCTCGGCATCCTGTGCGCCGTGGCCCTGTCCGCACTGAGTGGATGGCTGATCGTCGAATCCAGCTACCAGCCGGCCATCTTGCACTTGACCGTCGCCTTCGTCATGGTCCGCACCCTGGGCATCGGCCGCGCCGCCTTCCGCTACCTGGAACAGCTGGCCATCCACGACGCCGTGCTCGGCTACGCCGGGGCGCTGCGTGAGAAGATCTGGACCTCCATGGTCGCCAACCCCGCCCGCTGGGGACTGGTAAGCCGCTCCTCGGTGGTGCTGCGCTTCCTGCTGGCTGAGGTCGACGAGCTGCGCGACCTGCTGGCCCGCGTGCTCTTCCCGCCGATCCAGGCCGTCGCCGTCTGGGCCGCCGGCATCGCCGTGCTGTTCTACATCCAGCCCGCCTTCGGCTGGGCCGCGCTGGCCGCCGGACTGCTGCTGGCCTTCCCAGGCCGCTGGCTCGTGCGCCGAGTCGAAGGCCTGCACCTGGCCCGGCAGCTGGCCCACCGGCTGAATGTGAACCAAGCCGTGCTGGGCATCCTGCGCAACCAGGGCGCGCTTCGCGCCTATGGGTCGCTGGCCCGGGTGCTGGACAAGCTTGCCATCGCCGAATCCGAGAACACCTCGGCTGCCCGGCGCCACGCGCTCGGCCAGGGCCTCGCCCCGGCCCTGGGTGCGCTGCTGACCGGCGCGCTGGCCGTCGCCTTCGCGGAGCTATCCACCAGCTCGGCCTCCTTCACCGCGCTCGCCGTGCTCATGGCCCTGGCCCTGGGCGAATCCGCCACCGCCGCGCTGAGCGCCGTGCAGCAGGGCAGGGCGCTGAAGGAACTGACCACGACCCTCGCCTCGCGCGGAGTCGGGGGCAGCACAGCCGAAGGCCAGGCCGGGCTGCGGGAGACCTCCCCGGCCGGCGCGCCAGCTGTCCGCGGTTTCGTGCTGGAGGACGTGTCGCTCGGTTACGGGCCGCAGGCCCCGGTGATCGAGCAGCTGACCGCCCGCATCGAACCGGGCCAGTGGACCGCGCTGACCGGGCCGTCCGGCTCGGGCAAGTCCACGGTGCTAACCGCGCTGCTCGGGGCGCTGCCGCTGGAGGGCGGGCGCCTGGCCGCGCTGGATGCGGACGGCCGGGAACACCAGTTCGCCGCGGCGAACCTGGATTCGGTGGCCTGGTGCCCGCAGGAAGCGCACCTGTTCGACTCCACGCTGCGCCGCAACCTGCTCTTGGGCGCCGCGGACGAGGTGCAGGTTTCCGACGACCAGCTCCAGGACGTGCTGCAGCAGGTGGGCCTGGGCGGCTGGCTTGCCGAGCAGCCCGGGGGACTGGACACGCGTATCGGCTCCGGGGGCCACCGGCTTTCCGGCGGCCAGCGCTGCAAGCTCGCCGTGGCCCGCGCTCTGGTGGGCGGGCACCAGGTGATCCTGCTGGACGAGCCCACCGCGCACCTGGGCCAAGACGAATCCGTGGAATTGATGCAGACCCTGCGCGGCGCGCTCGAAGGGCGCACCGTCGTGCTGATCACTCATGACGAGCAGCTCGCCCGCGAATGCCAAGGACAGATCCGGCTGCAGGCCAAGCTGGCTCCCGCCAGCTGACGGCTCGCGGCTCCGAGTGGCCAGCCACAACGCGGACAAGCCCGGGACCGGTTCAGTGCGAACTGGTCCCGGGCTTGACTGCTGCCGGGGGCCAACCGCAGTTGGCCGGCGGAAACTGCTAGAGCACGACCCCGCCGTCGTCGAACGGCAAGGTGTCCTCGCCTGGCTGCACCGACGGGCGGGAGGACGGAACCACCGGGGGAAGCTCCGCGCCTGCCGTGGCCGCGGAGGCCGTGCGGGCCGGGGCTTCGCCGGTGCCGGTAGCGACGCTCAGCGAGCCGCCGAGGATGTTGATGCTCTGCGCCAGCGGGGCGCCGGAGCCGTCGCGCTTGCCGAATTCGGTCGGCAGGGCGCGCACCACGCCGGCCGCCGAGCTGGCGCGGGCCGGACCCTGCCCGGCGTAGCCAAGCACCAGGTAGTCCTCGCCCTTGACGAAGCGGTGGGCACGCACGCCGGCGGTGGCACGGCCCTTGGCCGGGAATTCGCTGAACTCGGTCAGCTTCACCGACTGGCCGGAAGTGCCCGGCAGCGTCTGCGAACCGGCGGCGATGGTTGCCACCACCGCGTCCTGCACGCCGGCGCGCACCACGCCGAAGTAGATGACCTTGTCCTCGGCACCGAGCTTGATGCCCGCCATGCCTCGGCCGGTGCGGCCCTGCGCGCGCACGGCGGAGGCGCCGAAGTGCAGCAGCTGCGCCTGGCGGGTGAGGAATACCAATTCGTCCTCGTCCTCGGCCGGGGCCGCGGCAATGACCTTGTCCCCGTCCTTCAAGGTGATGGCCTCGAATTCGTCGCGGTTCAGCGGGTAGTCAGGGGTGACGCGCTTGACCACACCCCGCTCGGTGCCGATGGCGATGACCTTGTTCAACGGCAGCAGCGCCACCGCCTCCTCGCCCTTGGGCAGCTTCAGGAAGTCGGCCACGGCCACGCCCTGGGCCAGCTGTGGGAAGCCGTGCATCTCGGGCAGCACCGGCACGTCGATCAACGAGATGCGGATCATCCGGCCGGTGGAGGTCAGCGCGCCGATCTCGCCGCGCGCGCTGGAGGCGACCTGGGAGACCAGCACGTCGTGCTTGATGCGGGCCGCGGAGAAGTCCAGCGCGGTGCGGTCGTGGGTGCGGGCGATCTGCCCGGTGGCCGAGAGCAGGACCCAGCAGGGGCTGTCGGCCACTTCCATGGCCAAGGTGGCCTTCTTGCCCGACCCGACGGCCTCCGGCAGGGCGGTGCCCTTCAGCGGCTGCAGCTGGGCGCTCTTGGACAGCTTGGTGCGGCGCGGAGTGCCGAAGGTCTCGGCCATCTCGCCCAGCTCGCTGGACACCAGTTCGCGCAGCAGCGTTTCCGATTCTAGGATGGCGCGCAGTTCCTCGATCTCCTTGCGCAACTGCTCGGCCTCGGTCTCCAGCTCCAGGCGGGAGTACTTGGTCAGCTGGCGCAGGCGCAGCTCCAGGATGTGGTTGGCTTGGGGCTCGGAGAGGTCGAAGACCGTCATCAGCCGTTCGCGCGCCTCGGCGGTCTGCTCGGAGGAGCGGATGATCGCAATGACGTCGTCGATGTCCACGATCGCGATCAGCAGGCCTTCGACCAGGTGCAGGCGGTCCTCGCGCTTGGCCAGGCGGAAGGCGGTGCGGCGGCGGACCACGTCCACGCGGTGGTCCACGTAGACCGTCAGCAGTTCGCGCAGGCCCAGGGTCTGCGGCTGCCCGTTGACCAACGCCACGTTGTTGATGCCGAAGGAGTCCTCCAGCGGGGTGTGCTTGTAGAGGCTGGCGAGCACCGCGTTCGGGTTGAAGCCGTTCTTCAGCTCGATGACCAGCTTCAGGCCGTTGTGGCGGTCGGTCAGGTCCACGACGTCGGAGATGCCGGAGATCTTCTTGTTGTTGACCCCGTCCTTGATCTTCTCGATGATCTTCTCCGGGCCCACGCCGTAGGGAAGCTCGGTGACCACCAGCGCGGACTTGCGCGCGGAGACCTTCTCCAAGGCCACGGTGGCACGGGTGCGGAATAGGCCGCGGCCGGTGCGGTAGGCGTCCTTGATGCCGTCCAGGCCCACGATGGTGCCGCCGGAGGGCAAATCCGGGCCGGGCACGAACTTCATCAGGTCCTCGACGGTGGCGTCCGGCTGCACCAGCAGGTGCTGCGCCGCGGCGACGACCTCGCCCAGGTTGTGCGGGGCCATGTTGGTGGCCATGCCCACGGCGATGCCGGTGGTGCCGTTGACCAGCAGGTTCGGGAAAGCCGCGGGGAGCACCTCGGGCTGCATGAACTGGTTGTCGTAGTTGGGGACGAAGTTGACCACGTCCTCGTCGAGGTTCGCCGTCATGGCCACGGCGGAGGCTGCCAGCCGGGCCTCGGTGTAGCGGGCCGCGGCCGGACCGTCATCCAGCGAACCGAAGTTGC
The DNA here is from genome assembly GCF_003633665.1 of Arthrobacter sp. AG1021. Lineage (NCBI taxonomy): Bacteria > Bacillati > Actinomycetota > Actinomycetes > Micrococcales > Micrococcaceae > Arthrobacter > Arthrobacter sp. AG1021. The sequence goes on from NZ_RBLB01000006.1 coordinate 601,287, forward strand.
CGTGGCCGTCGATCAGCGGCAGACGCAGGGCGAAGTCCTGGGACAGGCGCACCATCGCGTCGTAGATGGCGGTGTCGCCGTGCGGGTGCAGCTTGCCCATCACTTCGCCGACCACGCGGGCCGACTTCACGTGGCCCTTTTCCGGGCGCAGGCCCATCTGCGCCATCTGGAACAGGATGCGCCGCTGCACCGGCTTCAGGCCGTCGCGGGCATCGGGCAGCGCGCGCGAATAGATGACGGAGTAGGCGTACTCCAGGAACGAGGATTCCATTTCGCTGGTGACATCGATGTCGACAATGTTCTCCACGAAATCCGCGGGGAGATCTTCAGACTTCTTTCGAGCCATGAACCTGTAATTCCTTCATCTGCATAACTTTTTGCTTAAGTCGCCGGCTGTTCGTGTTCCTGCTGGGCACAACGTCGAAGTCGCGACTATCCTAAGCCTATGGTGGATCGTAAACTTTCGGTGGCATATCCGGCCCATTGGGAAGCAGACGTGGTGCTCCGGGATGGCACTACGGCACATCTTCGGCCCATAACCCCGGCTGATGCGCAGGCCTTGCAGGACATGCATCAAAAGCAATCCGAAACCTCGGTTTACCTACGCTATTTTACGTACAAGTCAGCGCTCACCGCGAAAGAGCTTGAGCGGTTCACGAATGTCGACCATGTGAACCGCGTCGCCTTCACGGTTTTCCGCGGCAGCAACATCATCGGCGTGGGCCGCTACGACCGGCTCGACGACCCCACCGAAGCCGAAGTCGCGTTCAACGTGTCCGACGCCTACCAAGGCACCGGCATCGGATCGATCCTGCTTGAGCACCTGGCCGCAGCGGCCCGCGAGAACGACATCACCCGCTTCACCGCCGAGGTGCTCCCGGAGAACCGCAAGATGCTTACGGTCTTCTCCGAGGCCGGCTACGCGGTGGCCCGCCACTTCGAAGACGGCGTGGTCATGCTCGAATTCCCGATCAACCCGACCGAACGCTCCCGGGAGGTGACCGAGGCCCGCGAGCACCGCGCCGAGGCCAGCTCGGTGGCAGGCCTGCTGGCCCCGAAGTCCATCGCGGTGGTCGGCGCCAGCCGGACCTGGGGCAAGCTGGGGCACAGCGTGCTGGACCGCCTGGTCGAGGGCGGCTACACCGGGGCCACCTACGCGGTGAACGACGCCGCGCTGGAAGTCGGCGGGCACATGGCCTACGGCAAGGTCAGCGAGATCCCCGGTCCGGTGGACCTGGCCGTCATCTGCGTGCCGCGCGACCAGGTCACCGGCGTCATCGAGGACTGCGGCGCCCACGGGGTCAAGGGCCTGGTGCTGATGACCGCAGGCTACGAGAACGCCGACGGGCTGGCCGCCCAGCGCGAGCTGGTTTCGCTGGCGCGCGCCAACGGCATGCGTGTGGTGGGCCCGGCCTCGCTGGGCCTGATAAACACGGCCCCCGAGGTCCGCATGGCCATCACCGGCACCACGGTGCAGCCCACCGCCGGCAACGTGGGCCTGTTCAGCCAGTCCGCCTCCATGGGCGCGATCCTCCAGGGGGTCAGCGTGCAGCACGGAGTGGGCGTGAGCAGCTCCATCTCAGCCGGGCTGCGCGCCGATGTCTCCGGCAACGACGCCATGCAGTACTTCGAGGACGACCCGCGCACCGACCTGGTCGCCATGCACCTTGAATCCTTCGGCAACCCGCGCAAGTTCGCCCGCATCGCCCGTCGCCTGGCCCGCAGCAAGCCGGTCATCGTGGCCAAGTCGGACCTGCTGGGCCGCCGCCTGCCGCCGGGGCACTCGGTGCGCGTGGGCCAGGCTCCGCCTGGCGCCCTGAACGCGATGCTGCGCCAATCCGGGGTGATTCGCGTGCAGTCGGTGGAAGAGCTCATGGACGTGGCCGGCCTGCTCTCGGTCTACAAGGCACCGGCCGGGCCGAATGTCGCGGTGCTCTCCAACTCGCTGACCTTGGCCGAGGTGGTCTGCGACGTCGCGGAGGCCTGCAATTTGAATGCCACCGCCGAACCCCGGGAACTGGACTACACGCTGGGCCAGTCGCGGGTGCTGCCGAAGCTGCGCGAACGGGTCGCCGAATTGGTCGCGAATCCCGACGTGCACTCGGTGATCCTCGCCCACCTGTCCTACTCGGGCATCTCCACCGACGCGGTGCTTGAGGTGCTCAGGGAATTCTCCACCCAGCCCAAGCCGGTCATCACCGTGCTGCCTGGGCAGATCGACCGGAAGATCGCCGGGGGAGTGCACCACGGGGTGCCGGTCTACACCTCGCCGACCTCCGCCGCCGGGGCGCTGGGCAAGGCCCACGGCTATCGCCAATGGCTCGACATCCCCTTCGAGCCGCTGGTCGAGCCCGAGGGGCTGCAGGTCGAGGCCGCCGCGGACTACCTGCACGAGCTCTCCGCCGGGATCCCCGGCACGGAGCTGCGCCAGCTGAGCACCGAGCAGACCACGAAGCTGCTGGGCTTCTACGGCATCAACATCTTCCCCTCCCAGGTGGTGCATACCGCGCAGGAGGCGGTCGACGCCGCCGACGAGCTGGGCTGGCCGGTGGTGCTCAAGGCCAACGACCCGGACCTGCGCCAACGCCTGGACCTGGGCGGGGTGCGCCTGAACATCCCCGATGCCGAATCCCTGCGCGCTGACTTCACCCACATGAGCGCGCTGATGCGGCAGTACGGCGTCAACTCGCTGGAGGTGCAGTCCATGGCTTCGGCCGGGCAGGCCTGCGTGGTGAAGGCCATGGAGGACCCGCTGCTGGGCCCGGTGGTCTCCTTCGGGCTCAGCGGGGACGCGGTGAACCTGCTCGACGACTGGGCGCACGGGGTCGCCCCGTTCTCCGCCACGGACCTGGCCCGGCTGATGCACCGGCCGCGCAGCAGCGCACGGCTCTTCGGCTACCAGGGACTGCCGGCGGTGGACCTGGACGCGTTGCGGGACTTCATCACCCGGGTCTCGCTGTTCAAGGACAACCACCCGGAAGTCACCATTGCGCAGTTCGCCCCGGTGTCGGTGTCCACCGATTCGCTCAGCGTGCTCGGGGTCAAGCTGAGCATCGGCAATGCCGAACGGCGCACCGACAGCATCCGCCGGGCGCTGCGCGGCTGAGCCCAAGGACACGAAACCTGAAAGACGGCGGCGCACTGGGTAGAATTGGATCATGAGCTCTGCAACGTATTCGACGACTGCCGGTGCCGACCTCCAGCATGACCTGGTCCGCGCGGGATTCTACCCGCAAATGGTCCAGGACGTGCTGGCCGAAGCGATGCTGGATCTGCCGGTAGTTGACCACTTCCTGCATCTGGAGACCCATTTCGACCACACCGAGGTCCACCGCCACATCACCGTCATGGTCCGCAGCGAGAAGGTGCTGTTCATCGTGCACGTCGACGACCAGCAGCTGGACGACCACGGCCACGACGTGATGGCCCAGGTTTCGGTGGAAATGGTCAGCCTGGCGCGGATCGAGTCGGTGGCCACCAGCTACGTCTACCACCAGCCGCAGCACTACAGCGGCACCGATCTGGTGCGCGAGCTGACCTTCGGCATGTCCTGGGACGGCACCAAGCGCATCGACCTGGCCCCGGCCGAATGTGCCGACCCGCAGTGCGACGCCGACCACGGCCTGAACGGCACCTCGCAGCCCGAGGACCTGGTGCTGCGCGTCAGCTCCGAGGCCGACGGCCAGCGAGCGGTGGACAAGGCCCGCGAATTCGCGGTGCGCCTGCGCCTGGCGACGATCGCCTAGGGACGCCAAGCCAACGTGACTGACTCTTCGCTGCCCGTCCCCAGCCAGAAAATCCCCGCCGCGCCGGCCTACGGAGCGGCCACCCTGTCCGAGATCCTACCCTCGGCGGCCCACGCGCTGGGGATCCCCGGCTACGCGAACCCGCTGGGCCTGGCGCCAACCAAGCGCGTCGCCGTGATCATGGTCGACGGCCTGGGCTGGAACCAGCTCAAATCCCACCTCGGGCACGCGCCGTTCCTGCGCCCGCTGTTCGAGCGCGCGCAGAAGCTGGGCACCGGCTTCCCGTCCACCACCGCGACCTCGCTGTCCAGCCTCGCCATTGGCGCGGCGCCTGGCGAGCACGGGATGCTCGGCTACGACGTCATCGACCCCGCCCGCCGGCGCGTGGTCAACCAGCTGGGCGGATGGCCCGGCGACCTGGACCCGCTCTCGTGGCAGCCGCTGCCCACGGTCTTCGAGAAGGCCGCGGAGCACGGCATCCACACCGCGACGGTGTCCATCGCCCAGTTCTCCGACTCCTCGCTGACCCGCGCGGCGCTGCGCGGACCGAAGTTCGTCGCCGCGCGCCAGCCGGCGGCCCGCGCCCGCGCCACCGCCGAGGTGTTCGCCGCGCAGCGCAACGCGCTGGTCTACACCTACTTCAACGAGCTGGACAAGGCCGGGCACAAGTTCGGCGTCGATTCCCCGCAGTGGCGGGACACGCTCGAAGAGCTTGACTACGTCATCAAGACCCTGGTCTCGCGCCTTCCGGAGCAGACCACGGTCCTGATCACCGGTGATCACGGCATGGTGGACGTGCCCGCCTCGCAGCGCATCGACTACAGCCTGCAGCCCGAACTCATCGAGGGGGTTGAACTGACCAGTGGCGAGCCGCGCGGTGTGCAGCTGACCTTCGCCGAGGGCACCGATGCGGCCCAGCGGGCCAAGGTCCGCGAAGCCTGGCAGCGCGCCTACGGGTCCAAGGCGTGGATCCTGAGCCGCGAGGAAGCCGTGGAGCTCGGCTACTTCGGTGCGGTCCGTCCCGAATTCCTGCCGCGGCTTGGTGATCTGATGATCCTGGCCGCCGAGGCCATCGCGTTCTACGACGGCCGCCGGGTCAAGCCCATGGCCTTCGAGATGGTAGGGCAGCACGGCTCGCTTACCGCGGCGGAGCGTTTCGTGCCGCTGTTCGTGCACCGCACCGCCTAGCGCGCAGCCGCAAGCAGAAAATCCGGGGGCAGCCAGCTGGCTGCCCCCGGATTTTTTGATCAAGTTCCGTTCGGAGGCTGGATTAGGAGTCGGTGTCCTTTTTGCGCTTGCCGAACATGATGTCGTCCCAGCTCGGCACGGAGGAGCGCTTGGCCTTGCGGCCGGAGCCGTCCTCGGCGGGCTCGTCGGCAGGCTTCGCGGAGGTGCCGGAGGACTTCTCGGCATCGGTGACGACCACCAGCTGCGAGGTGCGCGGCGAGATGCCTTGCGGCAGATGCGGCAGCGACTCGTCCTCTTCGGCGTCGTACTTGCTCATGCCGCGCTCGATGATCTCGTTGTAGCGGGCCTCGCGATCCGGATCCTGGTCCTGGGGACGCTGGCCGCGGCGTGCGTTCAGCAGGGAGACCAGTTCTTCGGTCTCATCGGGTTCCGGGGCGGCCGGGGCCGCAGGTTCCTCAACCTGCGAGATGGCCGAGACTGGTCGGAAGTATTCGGGCGCGACCTGCTCGCTGAGCGTCTGCGCCCAGCGGTTCAGGTTGCTCAGGGTCTTGCGGGCCGGGGAGAAGGACCAACGGGCCACGTTATCCGGCTGCGGCAGGGAGCTGTCCAGCTTTTCCACGTTCTCGGCCGGCAGTGGCGAATCGAATTCGACGGTGACGATCCACTGGCCCTCGGGATCCTTCCACGAGTTCCAGCGGGCCGTGAGCGGATCGATGTTCAGCTGGTGCAGGCGGTGGGCGACCATCGAGCCCAGGTCTGCGGGTTCCTCGCCGAAGACTTCGCGGTACTCGGCGTCGGTCTGCGGTCCGGAGACCTCTACGCGGCGGGCGAGCTCGGCGATGTGCTCGCGCTCGGCCAGCACTGGCCCCTCGTACTTGACGATCGACTCGACCGGGACGTCCCACTCCAGCGCCAAATCGTAGGCTGAAGCACCGGCGCGCACGCGGGCCTGGATCTCCCGGGGAGTGTGAACCGAGGACTCGTCGCGGTTGCGCGGCGCGCGGGAGCGCGCGATTTCGGCCATGGCACTGCGCAGGGCATCGTCAACGGGCAGCTCGAAGCTCATCCCGTCGTCGCTGCTGACCTGCAGACTGGAACCATTTTCATGAATTCCTACCAGTCTCAGCTGACGCATTACTACCCTCCACACGGTTCATTTACTGAATAAAACTTTGCCACTTGTCGCCCGATTTTCCTACCACCGGGCGGGGCGTGGCGCAAGATTAGTCGTCAAGCTCACCCAGAAAGTTGCCTTCGGGCTTCCGCCGTGGGCATAGCGCGCCGGGCTCGGGCAGAATCCGGGTCCGCCGGACGTTATACTTCTATGCCGGAATGAAAATCCCCTGCGCGGATTTCCACCCACTTCATCGCCTGCAGAAAAGAGCTGACAACCACCATGGCCACACAGTCTGCCGCCGTCCACCCGAGCGAAGCCGAGAAGGCCCGAGCCCGGGAAATCGCCGCGCTCAAAGCCGGGAAAACCGCGGCAATGGCGAACCTGATCGATGAGTCGGAATCCGAGCTGGCCGAGCTGTTCATCCTGCCCGGGGGAGAAGCCCAGGCCGAAGAGGCCAGCGTCGACTTCGTGCCGGAGCAGGCCGACGAATTCACCTGCGCCTCCTGCTTCATGGTGCGCCACCGCACCCAGCTGGTGCGCGAAGCGGGCGGGCAGAAGTTCTGCGCCGAATGCGAAGGCTGACCGGCCGGGCTCTGCCCCCTGGGCGCCGCAACCTGCAGCGCATGAAAGAACCCCGGAACCCGCCGTGCGGCAGGTTCCGGGGTTTGATTCGTTCCGGAGGAGACTAGGGCTCCTGGGGGTGCTCCTCGTCCGCCTCGGCAGTCGCCTGGCGGCCTTCATCGGTGAACTCGTACATGATGCCGCCCAGCGCGGCGGTCAGTTCCTCGGGGCGTCGGGTCGAAGCCAACCAGTACGGGGTGGCGTCGCGCTCGTCGGTGACCTCCATGCGGACCACTGCGTCGAGGTAGCCGCGCAGCAGCATGAAGGCCATCCCGTGCAGCTTCTGCCCGCGCTGCTTGAACGCTTCCTCACCGCGGTAGCCGACAACCTGCCCGATGTAGCGGCGCTCGATGGTGGCGCGGCCGACGGTGAGGGTCTTGTCAGTGACTTCGATGACCGGCACACGCAAGAGCATGATGACTGCCAGAGCCAGCAGCACGATGATGCCGGTGGCGTAGCCCGCAGCGATATTGATCGGGGCCACGGCGATACCAGCGGTGATGGCAATCAGCAGCGGCCACATCCATGATCCGAACGATGGCCAGATCTTTTCGCGGAACAGGACGTTGGAAGCCTCTGGGCTGGTATTACTCATGAGTCCTAGTCTAGGCAATCTTTCGGTAGGCGCCGAACGGCCGGCTGTGGGTCGGCTGTGGGTCCGCAGACGGGCCGGGCGCGATAGAGTTGTGCAGGTAAATGCAGACCAGCTGCAACTTCCTAGAGTTCCGGGGGATGACCAAACCACGATGAGCGAGCCTACGATCTCAATCTCCATCAAGATGCTCGATAGCGAACTGCCCGTTCCAAGCTATGCCCATCCTTCGGATGCGGGTGCTGACCTGCATGCACGCACCTCGCTGGTGCTCGAACCGGGCCAGCGCGCCCTGGTGCCGACCGGCATCGCCCTGGCGTTGCCGCACGGCTATGTCGGGCTGGTGCACCCGCGCAGCGGCTTGGCCACCAAGCACGGCATCACCATCGTTAATGCCCCGGGAACCGTCGATGCCGGATATCGTGGTGAGATCATGGTCACCCTGCTGAATACCGACAGGGACCAGGCATTCGAAATCACCCGAGGCGACCGCATCGCGCAGCTGGTGATCCAGAAGGTCGAACAGGCGGCATTCGTTCAGGTTGACTCCCTGGAGGACTCGGCCCGCGGAACCGGCGGCTTCGGCTCGACCGGTGGATTCAGCGCCAACTAAGCACGCTTGGCGCCAAGCGAAACTCTCTAAGGACATCATGATTTTCAAGCGCAAGAAGGCGAACGCCGAGCCAGCAGCCGAGCAGGCTGCCGGCGCCACCGAACCGGTGGCCGAAACCCCCACCGAGCAGGCGACCGGGACTTCCGCCGAGCAGCAACCAGCCAAGAAGCCGGTGCTCAACGGCCCGTTCGACTACGCGGACATCGAGAACACCGACGAATACCTCGACTTCGGCTCCATCCTGGTCAAGCCGGTCGCCGGACTGAAGGTGCGCATGGACGTCGAACAGTCCAACCAGCGCGTCATCGCCGTCTCCCTGGAACTGGCCGAGTCTCGCGTCCAGCTGATGGCATTCTCCGCCTCCAAGTCCACCTCGCTGTGGCCGGGCATCAGCGACAAGATCCGCGAGGACATCGCCAGCCAGAACGGCGAGATCTACCAGCGCGACGGCGAATACGGCCAGGAGCTGCTGGCCCAGGTTCCGCAGCAGCTGCCCGACGGCCGCGCCGGGCATGTTGCGCTGCGCTTCGTGGGCATCGACGGTCCGCGCTGGTTCCTGCGCGCCGTCATCGGGGGCGCCGCCATCGGCGACGAGGAGGCCTCCAAGGCCATCGACGACCTGGTGCGAGGCGTCGTGGTGAACCGCGGCGACAAGCCGCTGCCTCCGCAGGAATTGCTGCCGCTGAACGTCCCGCGCAACGCCCAGACGCGCCCGGACGCCGAGGCGCAGGGCGAGACCGAGGCCGCCGGCCAGGCGCCGCAGCGTCCGGAACGCGGACCGGAAATCACCCAGATCGGCTAGCCGGATGCCCCTCGAATCCAAGCCGGTCACCCCGAAAATCGAGGGCACGCAAGCGGCGCGCAGCTTCACCCGGCTGAAGTCGCTGGCGCAGCTGCCGGCCAAGGGCAGGGTGGAGCACACCGGCTACATCCAGTCGGTCAGCTATTCGGCGCCCCACCAGGCGCCGCTGCTGACCGCGGTGGTGGTCGACCGGCTGGGAACCGGGGCTCCGCGCCGGGGCACCGTGCCGCACGTGCGGCTGCGGTTCATGGGCCAGAAGAACGTCCCGGGCATCAAGCCCGGGGTGAAGATCCAATACGCGGGAATGGTCGCGCCTGTCGACCAGATCCCCACCATCTATAATCCGCGTTACGTCATCGTTCCCGTTCCCCGCGGGTGAACGCCGAACGCCGCCGGCCGCAGCGCCTGCCGGATGAGCCCGCACCGGGCAGAAGCGAGAATACCGTGAACGAGAATCCACCAGCCGGCGAGCAGCCTAAGCCGGAGAAGAAGCCGAGCCTGGCCGAGGCGATCGGCTCCAGCGCCAAGGTCGCGCAGAACGCCGACGGCGGCATCGACGTGCTCTCCACCGTGGGCGGGGTGCGCGGCATCCTGGAAACCGTGGTCCCGGGCTTCGTGTTCGTGCTGGTCTACGCGCTGACCAACGAGCTGTCCTGGGCGCTGCTGTCCTCGATCGGGCTGGGTGTGGTTTTCATGGTGCTGCGGCTGCTGAACAAGTCAACGCTGGTGCAGTCGGCCAGCGGCCTGGTCGGCATCCTGATCTGCGCGCTGGTGGCCCGCACCTCGGGCAACGCCCGCGACTACTACGTGCCCGGCTTCCTGATCAGCGGCGGCTACCTGCTGGGATTGATAATTTCGATCTTCGTGAAATGGCCGCTGATCGGCCTGCTCTTCGGCTTCATCCGCAACGAGGGCGTGGCCTGGCGCCAGCAGCCGGACCGGTTGCGCCGCTACGGCATCGCGACCTGGATCATCTGCGCGGTGTTCGCATTGCGCCTGGCGGTGCAGCTGCCGATGTACTTCACCGACCAGGTGGTCTCGCTGGGCATCGCCCGCGCGCTGATGGGTGTGCCGCTCTACGCGGCTGGCCTGTGGTTCGCCTGGCTGGTCTCCCGCCCCGCCACCGCCGGGCACGCCCCGACGCCCGAGGACCTGGCCTCCTAGCCGCGCGCAGCGGCCCCGTACGCGAAAAAACCCTGGCATCCCAATTGCGCGATGCCAGGGTTTTCGCTGCCCGGGGCGGGGCTGCCGGCTACCGGGTGGCTGCCTGCAGCACCCGGCGCAGCAGCGGTTCGGCCTGCGGGGTGGTGATGAAGAAGATCTCGTCGCCGCCCTCGATGACGTCGTCGTCGCTGGGCGGGAACGGGGTCTTGTCGCGCACCACGGCCATGAGCGTGGTTTCCTCCGGCCAGGGCACGCGCCCGATGGTGCGCCCGATCATGCCCGAGTCATGCGGCACGGTGAACTCCACCATGTAGACCTCGCCGGCCTTCAGCGTCAGCAGGCGCACCAGGTCGCCGACCTCCACGGCCTCCTCGACCAGCGCGGTCATCAGGCGCGGGGTGCTCACCGCGACGTCCACGCCCCAGGCGTCGTCGAACATCCACTCGTTTTTCGGGTTGTTCACGCGGCCCACGGTGCGGCGCACCCCGAACTCGCTCTTGGCCAGCAGCGAGACCACCAGGTTGACCTTGTCGTCACCCGTGGCGGAGACGACCACGTCGTAGTCCTCCAGCTGCACGCGCTGCAGCACGGCGAGCTCGCAGGCGTCGCCGATCAGCCACTTGACGCCTTCAAGGTCGGCGCGCTGCTCCATTTCGGCCTTGAGGTCCACGAGCAGCACCTCGTGGTGGTTGGCCACCAGCTCGCGGGCGATGGAGGACCCGACCGAGCCGGCTCCGGCGATCATTACCTTCATTAACAGGCCTTTCGCTTAGTCTGCGGGGGCTGGCTTGGGGGCGCTGGCCAGGATCTTTTCCACTTCCTGGCTGCGGTCCAGGTGCATCATGACGTGGATCAGGTCCCCGCCCTGCAGCCTGGTGCGGTTTTCCGGAATGGTTCCCTCGCCAAAGCGGGTCAGGTAGGCCACGCGCACCCCGGCGGCGGCCTCCAGGTCCTTGACCAGGCGGCCGTACCATTCGCGGTGCAGCGCCACCTCGGTCAGCACCAGGCGTCCCGAGGGCTCGCGGAAGTCCCCGCGCATCGAGTAGTCCGGCAGGATGCGGCGCAGCACCTGGTCGGTGCTCCAGCGCACCGCAGCGACCGTGGGGATGCCCAGCCGCTGGTAGATCTCGGCGCGGCCCGGGTCGTAGATCCGGGCGACCACATGCGGCACGTTGTAGGTTTCGCGGGCGACGCGGGTGGCCAGAATGTTGGAATTATCACCGCTGGAGACGGCCGCGAAGGCGTAGGCCTGATCGATCTTCGCCTGCTCCAAGGTGTCCTTGTCGAAACCCAGGCCGGTGACGGTGCTGCCGGAGAAGTCGGCGCTGAGCCGGCGGAAGGCCTCCGGGTTCTGGTCGATGACCGCCACCGAATGCCCGGCGGAATCCAGCGTATGGGCCAGCGCCACCCCCACTCGACCGCAGCCCATGATCACAAAGTGCGCCACCAAAAACTCCTCGGGGTCCAGCGTCCGGATGAACTTCGCCGCGGCACCGCTGCTGGTGCCACGAATGCAACAATAGCGCTGATCGGGCCCGCGTTGGGTCCAACGAAGGCGGCATGCCGCGCGGAGCCTGCGATAACGTTGTCTCGTGCCTGCTTTATTTGATGGTCTGAAACGGATCCTCGTGGGCCGGCCCTTCAGCACCGAACAGCTGAAAAAGAAGCCGCTCCCACCGAAAATTGCGCTGCCGATTTTCTCCTCCAGCGCCCTGTCCTCGCTGGCCTACGCCCCGGACGAAATCCTGCTGACCCTGGCCATGGCCGGTGTGGCGGCGACCATGCTCTCCCCGGCGGTGGGCGTGGCAGTGCTGGTGGTGCTCGTGGTGCTGGTGCTGTCCTACCGGCAGTCCATCAAGGCCTACCCTTCCGGCGGCGGCGACTATGAGATCGTCCGCAAGAACCTCGGCGCCCGGCCGGGCACCGCGGTGGCCGCGGCCCTGCTGGTGGACTTCGTGCTCACCGTCGCGGTCTCCAGTTCCTCGGCCGCCCAGTACCTCAGCGGCATCGTCCCTGCGCTGGGGGAGCACCGCGGCCTGGTGGCGGCGGGCATCGTGGTCTTCCTAGTGGTGGCGAACCTGCGCGGGCGCGGGCAGAGCCGCTGGACGCTGGCCGTGCCGGTGTACCTGTTCGTCTTCGGCATGCTGGCGCTGATCGCGATCGGCGGGCTGCTTGCGGCCACCGGCAACCTGGGACTGGCGCCCAGCGCCGAGTTCACCATCGTGCCCGAGGAGCAGTTCTCCAACGGGTTGCACGGCGTGGTGGGCGCGCTGCTGATCCTGCGCGCCTTCTCCACCGGCTCCGCGGTGCTGACCGGCATCGAGGTGCCGATCTCCAACGTCCAGTACCTGACCAAGCCGCGCGCCCGCAACGCCGGACGCATCCTGCTGGTGGTCGGCTTGCTTTCGGGCGTGCTGACCCTGGGCACGCTGATGCTGGCACGGGCCAGCGGCCTGAAGATTGTCGCCGACCCGCAGAAGTCCCTGCTGCTGGACGGGCAGCCGGTTTCCGCAGACTACGTCCAGGTGCCGGTGCTCGGCCAGTTGGCGCAGGCGGTGTTCGGCAACTTCATGCTGGGCACCGTGGTCGTCTCGGTGCTGACCATCCTGGTGCTGCTGCTGGCAGGCAACCAGGCCTTCAACTCCTTCCCGTCGCTGGCCAGCCACCTGGCCACGGACGGCTACCTGCCGCGCCAGCTGCGCACGCGCGGCGACCGGCTGGGCTTCTCCAACGGCATCCTGTCACTGGGCGTCGCCGCGGTGCTGCTGGTCCTGGTGTTCCAAGGCGATGTCACCATCCTGATCCAGCTGTACGTGGTGGGAGTGTTCGTCTCCTTCACGCTCAGCCAGCTTGGCATGCTCAAGCACTGGCACCGCGAACTGGTGCCGGTCGCGGACCGGCGCATCCGCGCCGCGATAAAACGCCAGCGCCTGCTGAACCTGGTGGGCCTGGTGCTCTCCGGGCTGGTGCTGCTGATCGTGCTGGCCACCCGCTTTGTGCACGGCGCGTGGATCGCGGTGCTGGGCATCGTGTTGCTGATGCTCGTCATGAATTCGCTGCACCGCCACTACCAGCAGGTGGATGCCGAGCTGTCCATCGAGGACGGCGGCCAGGCCACCGCGCTGCCGGCGCGAGTGCACGCCCTGGTGCTGGTTTCCACGGTCCGCAAGCCGGTGCTGCGCGCCCTGGCCTTCGCCCGGGCCAGCCGTCCCTCGAAGCTCGAGGCGATCATCGTGGACGTGGAGCCGCAGAAGACCCAGCGCACCTTGGAGGACTGGGAGCGGCTGCGCATCCCGGTGCCCATCACGGCGCTGGCCTCGCCCTACCGCGACATCCCCGGGGCGCTGATCGAGCACATCCGCTCGATCAAGCGCGAATCCCCGCGGGATCTGATCGTGGTCTACATTCCCGAATACGTGGTCGGCCACTGGTGGGAGCAGCTGGTGCACAACCAGACCGCCCTGCGGGTGAAGAACCGGCTGCACTACGAACCCGGAGTGCTCATCGCCTCCGTGCCCTGGCGCCTGCTGAGCGCCAAGAACGCCCTGGGCGGAGGGCCGACCGAGGAATCCTCGGCCCACCGCGAATCGAACCCCCTGCCGAAGGACTAACCGTCGTGACCGAATCACCCACCCTGAAACTGCGTCTGGGCGCCATCGCCCACGGCGGACACACCGTGGCCCGCCACGAGGGGCGGGTCATCTTCGTCCGCCACGGCATCCCCGGCGAGCTGGTCACAGTCCGGCTGACCGACAGCGGCGAGAACGCGAAGTTCTGGCGCGCGGATGTCGTCGAGGTGCACGAGGCCAGTGAGCACCGCGTGCCGCATTTCTGGGAGGCGGCCGACGCATTGCGCCACCGCGACCCGGTGGGCGGCGCAGAATTCGGCCACATCACTCTGGAGCACCAGCGCGAGCTGAAGGCCGCGGTGGCCGCCGAGCAGCTGACCCGGCTGGGTGGGATGAAGGCCGAGGACTGCAACTTCCCGGCCGTGCAGGCGGTGGCCGGACAGGACGACGGCCTGGGCTGGCGCACCCGCATGTCCTACTCGGTGGACGCCGAAGGCAAACTGGCCATGAGCGGCTTCCGCAGCAATACGCTCACAGCTATCGACTCCATGCCGTTGGCCCACCCGGCCATCGAGCGCACCGGGTTGTACACGATGGACTTCTCCGGCATCGAGCGGGTGGAGGCCGCGGTTTCCAGCAGCGACGATTCCACGGTGCTGATCCTGTTGGCCGAATCCCGCCCCGGCGCCGCCCGCAAGGCGGCCCGCCAGTTCCCCGAGGGCGTGAACGTGGCGGCCTTCAGCCAGCAGGGCGGCTCGGCCGCCGACGGCCGCGGCGAGCTGCAGGCCCTGACCGGGCGCAGCTGGCTGCAGGAGTCGGTGCTGGGGGAGAGCTTCCGGATCACCGGCGAAGGCTTCTGGCAGGTGCACCGCGCGGCGGCCACCGTGCTCAGCGAGCGGGTCATGGAGCTGACCGAGCCGGCGCGCGGCGAGCAAATCGCGGACCTGTACGCCGGGGCGGGCCTGTTCTCGCTGCCGCTGGCGAAGGCGGTGGGCCCTGAGGGGCGCGTGTTCTCCATCGAGGGCGCCCCCGGCACCCACGCGGATGCCAAGAAGAACCTGCGCGAGCTGCGCCAGGCCAGCGTCATCCGCGGACGCGTGGAGCGCGTGCTGCGCCAGGTCGCGCGCGACGCCCAGCTCGATGCGGTGGTGCTCGACCCGCCGCGGGCCGGAATCGACAAGCAGGTGGCCGCCGAATTGGGTTCCAGCGGCGTTTCGCGCATTTGTTACGTCTCCTGCGACCCCGCATCTTTCGCCCGGGACACCGCTCGTTTGACCTCGCGCGGCTACGAATTAGCGCACATGGAGATTCACGATTTGTACCCGCACACCCACCATATGGAGTCGATTGGGCTCTTCGTGCGCCGTTAGACCATCGAATATTGCCGTTTGGACACGAATTTGGCGGAAAATTATCCCCGTTCATTCTTTTTGTCCTAGTTGGCGATAGACTGTTTTTAGCTCTGCAACGATACAAGCATGAGAATCTCAGTTAGGAACTCCTAACTGGAATGCGAGTGTGTGCGTGCAACAGAATGAGTGTCTGGCGAGAGGAGTCCCACGTGAGCAATGTGGACAGCTTCGGTGCCAAGGGCGTACTTGACGTCAATGGAACCGAATACGAAATTTACCGACTGAATACGGTCGAAGGCGCAGAAAGCCTTCCTTACAGCCTTAAGGTTCTTCTGGAGAACCTGCTTCGCACCGAAGATGGTGCGAACGTTACCGGCGAGCACATCAAGGCGCTGGGACAGTGGGATGCTTCGGCACAGCCGAACACCGAAATCCAGTTCACCCCGGCCCGTGTGATCATGCAGGACTTCACCGGCGTTCCATGTGTCGTCGACCTTGCCACCATGCGCGAGGCCGTCAAGGAACTGGGCGGCGACCCAACCCGTGTGAACCCACTGGCTCCTGCCGAAATGGTCATCGACCACTCGGTGCAGATCGACACCTTCGGTTTCGAAGGCGCCGTCGAGCGCAACATGGAGATCGAGTACCAGCGCAACGGCGAGCGCTACCAGTTCCTGCGCTGGGGCCAGACCGCGTTTGACGACTTCAAGGTCGTCCCGCCGGGAACCGGCATCGTGCACCAGGTCAACATCGAGTACCTGGCGCGCACCATCATGACCCGCGAGGTCGACGGCGTGCTGCGTGCCTACCCTGACACCTGCGTCGGCACCGACTCGCACACCACCATGGTCAACGGCCTGGGCGTGCTGGGTTGGGGCGTTGGCGGCATCGAGGCCGAGGCAGCAATGCTCGGCCAGCCTGTCTCCATGCTGATCCCACGCGTTGTCGGCTTCAAGCTTTCCGGCTCGATCCCTGCCGGAGCAACCGCAACCGACGTGGTGCTGACCATCACCGAAATGCTGCGCAAGCACGGTGTTGTGGGCAAGTTCGTTGAGTTCTACGGCGAGGGCGTGGCAGCAGTGCCGCTGGCCAACCGTGCAACCATCGGCAACATGTCCCCTGAGTTCGGTTCGACCGCCGCCATGTTCCCGATCGACGATGTCACCCTCGACTACCTGCGCCTGACCGGCCGCAGCGAAGAGAACATCGCACTGGTCGAGGCTTATGCCAAGGAACAGGGCATGTGGCACGATCCAAGCCGCGAGATCCGTTTTTCGGAGTACATGGAACTGGACCTGTCCACCGTGGTTCCATCGATCGCCGGCCCGAAGCGTCCACAGGACCGCATCGAGCTGTCGAGCTCGAAGGAGCAGTTCCGCAAGGACCTGCACAACTACGTGTCGGTCACCGAGGACACCCAGGGCGTCGGCCGTCCATCGGTAGCCGTCGAGGTCACCAAGGAAGATGGACAGAAGTTCACCATCGACCACGGCATGGTCTCGATCGCATCGATCACCTCGTGCACCAATACCTCCAACCCTTCGGTGATGCTTGCAGCAGCAGTGCTCGCTCGCAACGCCGCCGAAAAGGGCCTGTCCTCCAAGCCATGGGTCAAGACTTCGGTCGCACCGGGCTCGAAGGTCGTCACCGAATACTACGAGGCTTCCGGCCTGCTGCCATACCTGGAGAAGCTCGGCTTCTTCGTGGTCGGCTACGGCTGCGCCACCTGCATCGGCAACTCCGGTCCGCTGGATACCGAGATCTCCGAGGCCATTCAGGCCAACGACCTCGCCGCCACCGCGGTGCTCTCGGGCAACCGCAACTTCGAAGGCCGCATCAACCCGGACGTGAAGATGAACTACCTGGCTTCCCCGCCACTGGTCATCGCCTACGCCCTGGCCGGCACCATGGACTTCGACTTCGAGACCGATTCGCTGGGCAAGGACACCGAGGGCAACGACGTCTTCCTGAAGGACATCTGGCCATCGCCTGTCGAGGTCCAGCAGATCATCGACTCGTCGATCGACAAGGACATGTTCGCCAAGGGCTACGACGGAGTCTTCGAGGGCGACGCCCGCTGGAAGGCACTGGACACCCCTGAGGGCGACACCTTCGCATGGGACGAGAAGTCGACCTATGCCCGCAAGGCGCCATACTTCGAGGGCATGACCGCCGAGCCGCAGCCGGTCCAGGACATCGAGGGCGCTCGCGTGCTGTTGAAGCTGGGCGACTCGGTCACCACCGACCACATCTCGCCTGCAGGTTCCTTCAAGTCGGACACCCCGGCTGGTCGCTACCTGATCGAGAACGGCGTGGATCGCAAGGACTTCAACTCCTACGGCTCGCGCCGTGGCAACCACGAAGTCATGATCCGCGGTACCTTCGCGAACATCCGCATCAAGAACCAGCTGCTGGACGGCGTCGAGGGTGGCTTCACCCGCGACTTCACCCAGGAAGGCGCTCCGCAGTCGTACGTGTACGACGCTGCAGAGAACTACAAGGCTGCCGGCACCCCGCTGGTCGTTCTGGGCGGCAAGGAATACGGTTCGGGCTCCTCGCGTGACTGGGCTGCCAAGGGCACCGCGCTGCTGGGTGTCAAGGCCGTCATCACCGAGTCCTTCGAGCGCATCCACCGCTCGAACCTGATCGGCATGGGCGTTCTGCCGCTGCAGTTCCCAGAAGGCGAGTCGGCTGACTCGCTGGGCCTGACCGGTACCGAAACCTTCGCAGTCTCCGGCGTCACCGAACTGAACAACGGTGTCACCCCGAAGACCCTGAAGGTCACCGCAACCGCTGAAGACGGCAAGGTCGTCGAGTTCGACGCAGTCCTGCGTATCGACACCCCGGGTGAAGCAGACTACTACCGCAACGGTGGCATCCTGCAGTACGTGCTGCGCCAGATCGCAGCCGCCAACTAAGGACTCTGCTTAGATCACTGATCGACGTGAACCCTAGGTAGTTCCGCATCACCGGAACACCGTGAGACCCAAGGCCCCGGCCTTGGGTCTCACGTTTTAATCGTGCAAGAATGTTCGGGCACCAAGTAGCTGCCCGGATCCACCCGGACCGCCAACCAGCCCTGCCATGATGAAAACAGCGATGCGCGAGATGACGACTCGAAAACTCCTTCTTGATCAATTCCTTGATCCCGCACAACTCGATGCTGTCGAACGCTGGCTTCCGGGCTGCACCATGACCGCCGACCTTTCCTGGCACGAAACCGATACCCTGGTCCTGCACCTGCGCACGGCGGGTAGCGACTACATCCTGAAAAGCGCCGGATCTTCGAACCATCATTTCGAGCGTGAACTTGCAGCTCACCAAGGGCCGACGGCGGCATTGGTCGAGTCGGGGTACGGCGCTGCGCTGCTTTTCGCCGATTCCTCGGCCAGGCTCATGATCCTTGAATATCTTCCCGGAGGCCTCAGCGAGCACACCGCACGGGAACTGGACCCGGAATTCCACCGGCAAGCTGGAGACGCCCTGCGAACCCTGCATCAGGGCGAGGGGCATCTTGACTCATCATATGAATCCAAGCTGCTGGCGATGAGCCTTAAACGGCTCAGCCAAGAGCACCGGATCGATCCGGAGAACGAGCGCCGGGCGTACGAGGTCCTGCGGGCCTATCAGCCACGGCCGGTCCGGCTGGTACCAACCCACGGAGACTGGCAGCCGCGCAACTGGTTAAGCGACCATGGAAAATTGAAGGTCATCGATTTCGGCCGTTTCGACTACCGTGCACCGTCCACGGACCTGGCGCGGCTGGCCAACCAGCAATGGCTGGGGCATCCCGAACTTGAATCGGCCTTCCTGCAGGGTTACGGCGGAGACCCGCGGCAGGCACGCAGCTGGCCGATCGAATGCCTGCATGAAGCCATCGGCACGGTCATCTATGCCTACCGCCTCGGCGCCGAGGACTTCGAAGCCCAGGGCCATCGTATGCTCGGCCGGGCCTTGCAGCTCGCCGGGTGCTGAAGACCCTGGACTGGTTCAGGTCTCTCTCCGGACTTCCGCTGCGGCGGCAGCCCTAGCCGGAACGTGCGGTGCGCAGCATCTTCAAGACGTCCCTGGCGGCGAAGATGCGCTGTCGAAGTCCGTGGGCACCGAAGGGCTCCAGCGAGATGAGCATGCGGATCCGTCCGCACAATCCCATCCGCAGGTTCGGATGCTGGGTGCCGATGTCGGCCTCGGCCCGGGGGAGCTGGTCGAAGATCGATTCCCCGGCAGGAACTTCGCGGCGGATGGCCACTGGCACCCAGTCGCCATCGATCCGGGCCCGCGCCCGGTACTCCCAGCTGCTGGCGGTGCGCACGATGCTGCCGTCGGCCAACGGAACCAGGTGTTTCACGCGCCGCTTGGCGAGGAAACCGGTGACTGCTCCGGGTACCGCATCATCCAGCGGCAGCCACACGGTCAAGTTCAGCCCGAACCCATGCCCGGAAAGGCGCTCGCTCCAACTGACGCCAACCGGCCCATCGGTCATGGCGGTGCATCGGTAATCGGCCCGAACCCCTTCCGGCCGAGACCGCTCAAGATAGGCGACCGCGTCCCGGTAGCCCATGGACATCAGCGTGGACGCGCTGATCCGCCCCAGATAGAAGACCGGGTCCAGCGGCAGCGGATGCTCCGGTTTGATGACATGCAGGACGAATTCACGTCCGGCGGCCTTGGCCTGCTCGAAATCAGCGAGCAATCCGCCGGTGGCGCTCATCTCGATCATGTGCACATACTGTTCCAGCGGGCCTTTGCCCCAGTACGGGGAGTTGCCCACGCACCAGAGCAGCCAGATTTCCCTGGCGCCATGATCCAGCGCAGCGGTGATATTCGCATCCCGGATCCACGCCGCATCGGTCCAGGTGGCCCCGTCGCGATGCAGCGGCGCGGTGAAAATCGGCAAGCTCATGCCCGCCGCCAGCAGCTGCGGGTCCACGTCTTTGGATGAGACCGCGATGCTACGCTTCTCGGTGAAGTTCGCGATGTTGAACGTTCCCGGGATCCTGCTTTTCCGGATGGCGTCCACATCCACCCCCATGGAAGGGAAGAGCTTGGTGATCATGGCCTCGGGGCTGGAAAACGCCGGCAGGTTCCAAGGCCCTCGCAGGTAGTCTCGGAGCGGCAGCGGCGAGGAGAAGTTGGAGACCTTGACCGAGGCCCAGTGCTTCATGATCTGCTCGGCATCCTGGCCGGAGAGCATCATGGCGGTGTTCAGGATTCCGCCGGAAGTCCCGTCCACGTGGGTGAATTCCAGGCCCGCTTCCTCAAGGGCCTTCAATACGCCGGCTTGCCAGGCCACGCGCATGCCGCCCCCGGCGAGCACCAGCGAGCGTTTCACTGCTGCGTCCGTTCATGCTTCGGGAGCATCGTCGCGCCCAAGCCAGCAGCCAGCACCGCGGCCGAGAGCAGGTCGAACGCCGCGACGGCCAGCGCCCGGCGGGCGAACACGCCGCGGTGCACCCCGATCGCCACCGCGCCGACCGCGCCGGCCTTCTGGACCACGGACCAGAACAGCGTCAGGCGCATCGACTTGCGGCAAAGCATCGAATGGGTCAACAGCCCGCCGGTGATCGTCATGAACATCCCGACCGTTCCGAACAGCTGGCGGGTCGCCGGCGAATTCTCGGCTCCCACGAGCTTCAGCACGAGTCCCGGAGCTGCTGCCTGGCTTGCGCCGGACACCACTGTCAACGCTCCGATCCCCAGTGCCGCGCGAGCCAGCATGGACGCGGGGCCGGATTCGACGTGTGTGCGTTTCATGGCAGTGTCTCCCACAGTTCATGGCCTGCCAGCAGATAGCCGACCGCGGCCGCCCAGTAAATCAGTGCTGCATAGAATCTCGCCCAGTTGCGCGAGACCCACTGGTGCATCTTGGCACGCAACTCCGGCTCTTCGGACACCGCTCCAGTGAGCAGCTGCTGGTTAACCGGACGCATGGACAGTGCGTACCACAAGGCCAGGAAAATGTACGACGCGGCGGCGGCGATAGAGAATACCAGCGTCCACACGTGGGTGCGTCCCAGCCATATTTGGATCAGCGGGGCGACCAACAAGGGAAGGAACATGATCCCCAGAAAGCGGGTGATTGCAGTGATGGGCACGGCGAAGACCGTTGACAGCTCATCGAGCCGCAAGCCGAGGAATACCGGGCGCAGGAAGAACTGCGCCACCGTCATGAATCCGAGATACAACGATGCGCCGAAGACCGTCACCAGTGCCGAAATCAGTGCGGTCCAAGCCAGGGCAGTACTCATTGGACGCGGCTTTCGCCCCGCCGCGGCGGATCGGGCCATTCTTCGCCCAGTCCCAGCCCGACCACCGAATCCATGCCGTCCCCGCCGTAGGGGGCGCGGTCCCGGCCGTACTGGAACCACGCCTCGTAGTGGTCATCGAGCACCCCGTGGGAATCGGGAATATACAGGGTGAACACCGGCTGCGGGTCGAAATCCAGTCCCGCCAGCCCGGCCACCTGCGGCAGGTCTCCGAACTCCAGCCGCGCCTTGGCTTGCCTGCCGATCGACACGTCGGCGGTGCCCTGGAAGTAGATGCTCGACTTGTAGAGCATGCCGCGGAACGAGCAATAGTTCACCGCACCGACCTTGAGCGGCAGCGCGGTGGGCGCCGGGCGGTCGATCTCCACCAGCGCGCCCTTCACCCCGTCCAGCTCATAGGCGCTGGACACCGTCCGATCCGTCACCTTGAAGTCCAAGCTGGCCTGGTGCTTCGGCATGCCCCAGATGCCCTTGCCGCCCTTGACCGAAATTTCAGTGCTCACCGGCAAATCCACCACGTACTGCCCCAGGTTCAGGGTTTTCTGGAACAGCATGGGCAGCAGCGGCGGTGCCGGGCGCATGCCACGGGTGACAGCCAGCGCCAGCGAGTATTCGATGTAGGCGCCGATGTCCGTGGCAAGGTAGTTGATCACGGTGACCACCAGCAGCGAGCGTCCGCCTGGCAGCCTGAACGGATGCAGCTCTTCGCCCGGGATCAGCTTCGCGGCGGCACGGGCGTCAATGGGAAACGCGGTCATCAGCACCGGCGAGGGTTCGGAATTGACCGGCAGCACGTAGCTGATGCCGTCCACGGTGGCCTTCTGCCCGGACAGTTGCCGCTGCCGAGCCGGCAGTGCCGAGGGCAGCAGGCGCAGCGCCGAGCGCAGCGGGGGTAGAAGATTCATGATGCAAGCTCCTGAAGGATCAAGGGATAGCTGTCGCGCCAGGCATCCCTGCCGAAAATAAGATCCAGATGTCCGTAGCCGGGAATCACGTGCAGCGAGTGCTCCCCGGGGGCGTAATAGTCGAAGAATTCGTAGGTGCGCCGTTGCCCCTGCGGCAGGAAGCACCGGTTGTCCGCCCCGGCGATAAAGGAGAACCGTGCCTCGGTGCGCGGCGGCCCGTCCACCAGCGAGTCGGGAAGCTGGCTGTGCTGCCCGGTGGGCACCAGGTATCCGGCCTTCACGCACCCGGCCATCTGGCGGAAGAAAGACAGCGGGGCGCCGGCGAACTCCCCGATGATCCAGCGGTGCGTGGCATCGTCCAGGTTCGCGTGGGACCACAGGGCCGGGTGCCCCGCCCCGTAGGTGAAGGACACCAGCCGGCACACGGTGTTGTCGCATTCGTGGTGGGTCAGCTTCACCCCCGAACGCACGATGCGCGAGAAGTAGCCCTGGGACTTGTAGCCCCAGCGCGGGGAGAGCATCGGGGTGAACCCGCCCAGCAGCGGCAGCAGGTGGGTGATTTTCTGCCGGGATACCCACGGGACATCCACGAACAGCGAACAGGCGTTGGAGACGATGGTGCGCACCTGCGGTAGCAGCCCTGCCACCGCGGCCATGGTGAAGGAGGTCGAGCCCTGGCAGTGCACGAACGCGGCCAGCGAATCCGCCCCGGTGCGCGCCAGCACCTCGCGCACCGCCGCAGGATGGTCGAACACCGCCGCGTCGTCCAGCGTCCAGGCCACCGGCGGCAGGTCGATGGACGCACGCCAGTTCAGCATCCACACGTCCCAGCCCTCATCCAGCAGGGCGTCCACCAGGGTGCGCGCGATCGGCGGGCGGAACAGCTCGGCGCGCACCCCGGCCCCGTGCACCAGCAGCACCGGCCCGCGCGGGGCGTCCGGGCGGCGCAGCGAGGCGACATGCACCAGTGTCAGCGGCAGCCCGTCGTCGGCGCGGAACTGCACCACCTCGGTCGCATGATCGGCGCGGGTAGTCTGCATGGTGGTCATTGGACACCTCCCGGGGTGCTGAAGCCGTTGATGCTCACGGTGATCGGGTTTTCCAGTAGCCGCAGCGGCGGCAGCCCGTCGGCGGGCACCGGGCGCATCTGGTTCTGGGTGCTGGGTCCGGTATCCCAGTCGTGGACGACGGTATCGGCAATCACCGGGTAGATCACCAAGGTGCCGTCGTCGCGCAGGTGCATCCGCAAGAAGCCCTTGCCGTCCTCGTAGGCCAGCGCCGTCATTTTCAACCTGCCCACAGCCCCGGGCGGGGCGAACACCAGGTGCAGGGCGAAGACCATCGTGCCTACGGCGGCGCCCAGCACCGTGGCGTAGACCGCCGCCAGCAGCACGGTGATCCACCCTGCGCTCCAGTTCCGCTGCCAGGGCAGGGCGATGAGCCCGGTGAAAATGGCCGAGGCCAACAACAGCTGCAGGCCCACGATCAGCAGCGGCTGCACCATCGGATTGGATTTCCCGGAGGCCTCAGACCCGTCCTGGAACAGCCCCCGGGCATTGCGCGCCAGCCACAGCAGCAGGGCGATCAGCAGCGGCACCACGAACAGGAACACCACGATGCCCACGGCGTGGACCCAGTCGCCCGAACCCAGCGCCTCGGGATACGAGTCGCCGGTGATTCCGGAGAAGACGGTGCACAAGAACATGAAGCAGGCCAGGTGCACCACGCCCAGCCCGGTACTGAACCAGGGGTTGCGCCAAGGCAGGAAAAACGCGCTGAACGGGTTGGCCAGCTGCCAGTGCAGCGCCCGCTCCTGCGTCGGGGTCGGGAACACGGTCTCGGCCAGCGCATACCGCTGGCGCTCAGCCGGATTCACCATCTCCCGCGAACCGGTGGGCGGCAACAGCAGCTCGGGCGACAGGTGCCGGGCACCCGAAAGGAAGGCGCCACCCAGGCCGCAGGTCAGCAGCTGCTCGCGGCGCGGGTCCTCGGGTCCGGCCTGCTCGTGCAGCTGGGCGTAGCGTGCGTAGTGGTGCTTGTCCCCGCTCAGCCGCACCCGGATCTGCGCCCCGGTAGGCGTCGATTCCCCGGTCGCCGGGTCCGTGCACTGCAGCAGGTAGTGGTTCTCGAAGTAGCGCAACGCGTTGTTCGCGTTCGGGTCGCCGTCCGGCAACGTGCCGGTGACCTCCCAAGTGGGGGAGGAGGCGCACAGGATGATCGCATCGCCCGGCTTCAGGTGCCGCGTCACCTCCGCCTCGAAGTACTGCAGCTGCGGCCGGTCGATGTAGCTGCCCAGCTCGCTGTCCAGCGCGACCAGCCACCAGGTCTTCAGCACCGTGTTGGCTTCCAGGTTGGTCAGCCGCGCGGCGAAGTAGCCACGGGACTGCAGGGTCTGCCACCCGCCGATCTTCGCCTGCTGGCAGAAGATGCGTTCGAAGGCCGTCAGCCCGTCGTACCAGTCGTGGTTCCCGGGCAGGGCCAGCAGCGCGGCCGCCGGCCCCGGAAGCGAAGCGGCACGGTAGGGTCGCACCAGCCGGTCCTCGTAGGCGCGTTCGGAGGCCGCCGGGTAGACCTCGTCCCCGCCCATGACCAGCAGCTGCGACTTGGGCAGCCTTACCGGCGGCTGGCCGGGCTGCGCGGCCTGGACCTGCAGCTCGGGCTGGGCCAGCGCCCAGGCCATGGTGTAGGTCGCGTCGAAACCATCGCCGAGATCCGCGATGAAGTCGATCCAGCGGCCCTGCTCCTGCGGCGGGAATTCGGCCAGGTCCATGGCTCGCTGCGGGAAAATGCTCTGCATCTCCCGGTTGTCCATGAACCCCAGGAAGACCTGGGCGGCCAGCGCCTTGATTCCGGTGCGCACCAGCTCGGGCGGGGACAGCCAGCGCGCCGCCGGCCGCGGGCGGAACCCCAGTTCATGCTCGAACTGCTCCAACTCATGCTGGTTCATGATCGTTCTTCCGGACACGGCGCGGCGCAAGGTAGCTGCGGTACAGCGACCCCAGGAACAGCCCGCCAAAGGCCGACAGCGCCTGGACCTTGCGCGGCCCCTGCGCCCTGAAGGTCGTGAGCTGGCGCGCGAAGTCCAGCGGCTCGATATACAGGATGCCGGATCCCAGCACCGCCGGGTCCTCGGCCGCCAGCAGCCCGGAGGCCGCAGGGTGTTCCGGTGCCGGCGGGAAGACGTGGCCTTCCAGCAGCTGCACGAACAGGGTTGTGGTATCCGGCCAGAGGTCCACGCCCGGCCCGTCATGGATGTCCTTGAAACCCACCAGGGTCAGCTGCCGCCCGCCCGGGGACTGGACATGCAGGCGGTAGAGCATCAGCCGGCGTTCCTGTTCATCCGGCACGAACAGGTTGAACCAGCCGCGTAGCACCGGGCAGTGCCCGCCGAGCACATCCGCGTCGAGGAAGCCCTCGGCGCTCGCCGGGTGGCGCGGATCGGCGGTGAAGCGGTCGATGTCCTTGGCCGTGATGGTCAGGGTGAACATCATGCGTTCGTGGCGCAGCGAGGCCTGTGCCAGGCCCGAGGCCGGCTCGCCCACGCCCAGCGTGAAATGCCCGCGCATGGTTTCGGTGAACGCCACCGAGGTGGCCCGGGGATTCAGTGGCTCGACCGGGGCGGCCGGGTCCTGCGCGGTATGCGCGTCAACAGGTCCGCCCTCCGGCGCCGCACCGGCTAGGGAAGAGCCGGCCGCGACGACGGGGGAGGCCCACGACTGCTCGAGCAGGTGCTCGCAGGCCCGGTCCGCCATCGCGGCGATGGTCAGCGACGGATTCGGGCCGACCGGGCCGGGCATGGCGGCGCCGTCCACCACGTACAGGCCCGGCTGGCCGTACACCTCCGACCACGGGTCGCAGACGCCGACCTGGTCGTTGGCGCCGATCGGCGCCCCGCCCAGCGGATGCACCGTGACCACACGCTGGGCCTTCCACAGCGGGTTGTCGTTGAAAGCAGCACCCAGTTGGTCGCCGATGCCGCGCATGGCACCGCGCACGGATTCGAAGAACTCCTGCGAGGTGGACAGCGTCCAGTCGGCTGCCAGCCGGCCCTCGCGCAGGTACATGCGCCCGTCGGGCACGTCCCGGCCCATGCCCAGCAGGGGCAGCGCCGTGCTGGAAAAGCGTCCAGGGCCCAGCGCCATGGCCAGATCGGCAGATATGCTGCTGCGATTTCGCTGGAACAGCCGGTTCTCGATGATCTTGGCGGCTACCTTGCCGGCCCGGGGCAGAGCCTCGCGGAACTGCGAGAGTTCCATGAGCCAGTTGAAGAACGCCGGATAGCCGGCGTCCTGCAGGTAGTAGCCGCGGCCGGTGGCGCCGTTGCCGTCCAGCGCGTCCGCGACGCGCACGGTGCTGGTGATGACCGGACCGCGGTTCCCGTACAGCTGGCGCGGCACGGTGCGCCCTTCGACCTGCTCGCTGGCATTGAACAGCAGTCCGAGCAGGTCTCCGTTGCTGCTGAAGCGGGTGCCCAGCGCCGGGCTGATCCCGGGCAAGGTCATCCGGTTGCGCAGCAGCAGGTAGCTGGTGCCGAAGGTGCCGGCGGCCAGCAGCAGCTTGGCGCAGCGGATCAGCCGTTCGGGAAGGTCGCCGGTTGAGGAGGGGTGCTGAGGGTCGTGGATCACGTAGCGCACCAGCCAGCTGCCGTCCGACGCGCGGGAGAAGCCGCGCACCTCGTGCAGCGTGCGGATGTCGGCGTTGCCGGTGGCCGCCGCAGCTGAGAGGTAGTTGTGGTCAAGGGTGTTCTTGGCGCCCGAGTTGCAGCCCAGATCGCATTCGCCGCACAGCGTGCAGGTGGTGCGCGGCTTGCCGTGGAGGTTGCCGTAGTCCGCCAAGGGCAGCATCCGGCCCGGCTGGGCGGGGGAGTCCGCATCGGTGGAGAAGCTCACCGCCAGCGGGGGACGGAACACCGTGTGGCCGCCGGCCTGGGCGGCCTGCTCGAAGGCGTTGGTTTTGGCGGTGTCCTGGTAGGGGTAGCGGTCCACCCCGATCATGTCCTCGACGCGCTGGTAGTGCTGTTCGAGATCGCGGTATCCGATGGGCCAGGATTCGTACCCGCCGCCGGGCAGCGGGGATTCGTTGACGAACCACTTTTCGTCCTTGCGCAGCAGCACGTTGGCGTAGATCAGCGAGCCGCCGCCCAGGCCGCTGGAGACCAGCCCCTCCAGGCCCCGCAGGGTCCACGCGTCGAACAGTCCGTAGAGTTTTTCGCTGGGATCCCAGAAGGCGGTGGACAGCTCCGACGGAGAGCGGGCGAAATCGCCGGGCCCGTATGACCGGCCGCGTTCCATCAGGACCACTTGCTTGCCGGCGTCGGCCAGGCGGTAGGTTGCCACCGAACCGCCGAACCCCGAACCGACCACAACTGCATCTACATATTCCGTCGGCACTTGGCCGGCACGAATTTCCCCCATGTCCCCCTCCTGGGAAGACTTAGCAGATTCGCGAGGTGGAAAGCCCCGTGTCCAGAATTAGGCTCATTTTACCTACGCGGCGCGAGGGTGGAAAGAGGGAAATTCGACAGCTTCTAGTTTCTTTTCCGTCGTCGCGACCGCGGCCAAGCTGGGCGTAGCCAACATCATCATCAAAAAATTGGTTCCAGCCCAAAAGGTGGCGGATAATGGGAGCAGTCAAGTGCGCGATAGACTAGTTGTTTCGCACGGACTTGCGGTGCCCGCATGGGCAGAAATGTGAAGGGGATGACTGTGTCTTTACTCGAGACCATTAAAAAACCAAGCGACCTGCGGGCGCTTACCCTGGATCAGCTCACCCAACTTGCGCAGGAGATCCGCGCCTTCCTCATCGACAACGTCGCCCGCACCGGCGGCCACCTGGGGCCGAACCTCGGCGTGGTGGAACTGACCATCGCCATGCACCGCGTGTTCGATTCGCCGACCGATTCCATCGTGTTCGACACCGGCCACCAGTCCTACGTGCACAAGCTGCTCACCGGGCGCCAGAACTTCGAAACGCTGCGCCAGCAGGGCGGCCTGTCAGGATACCCCGACCGCGGCGAATCCGAGCACGACATCGTCGAGTCCTCCCACGCCTCGTCCTCGCTGTCCTGGATCGACGGCATCTCCCGGGCCAATAAGCTGACCGGCCGCACCGAAAGCTATGCCGTGGGCCTGGTGGGCGACGGCGCGCTGACCGGCGGCATGGTCTGGGAAGCGGTGAACAACATCGCCGCTGACAAGGAACGCAAGGCGGTGATCGTGGTCAACGATAACGGCCGCTCCTACGCCCCAACCATCGGCGGCTTGGCCGACCAGCTCGCGGGACTGCGCCAGCAGCTGGACAAGTTCCGCACCCACCCCGCCTACGAGTCCGCCATGGACAAGCTCAAGGGCCGGCTGAAGGATTCCGGCCCGGTCGGCAGCTTCACCTACAAGTCGCTGCATGCCACCAAGAAGGGCATCAAGGACTGGTGGGCCCCGCAGGGGCTCTTCGAGGACCTTGGCCTGAAGTACATCGGCCCGATCGACGGCCACAATCTCGCCGCAGTGGAGGAAGCGCTCCAGCAGGCCAAGCAGTACGGCGGCCCCGTGCTGGTGCACGCGCTGACCGAGAAGGGCCACGGCTACGCGCCGGCCTTGGCCGACGAGGCCGACCAGTTCCACGCGGTGGGCGTCATCGACCCTGCCACCGGCGCCCCGGTCGCCAAGCCCAGCGCGCAGAGCTGGACCAGCGTCTTCGGCGACGAGATCGCCAAGATCGCCGACGAGCGCGAGGACGTTGTGGCGATCACCGGCGCCATGCTGCTGCCGGTGGGCCTGAAAAAGATGTCCGACGCCCACCCGGACCGCGTGCTGGACGTGGGCATCGCCGAGCAGCATGCGATGACCACCGCGGCCGGCCTGGCCTTCGGCGGCCTGCACCCGGTGGTGTGCGTCTACGCAACCTTCCTGAACCGCGCCTTCGACCAGCTGCTGATGGACGTCGCGCTGCACAAGGCAGGGGTCACCATCGTGCTTGACCGCGCCGGCGTGACCGGCCCGGACGGCGCCAGCCACCATGGCATGTGGGACATGGCGCTGACCCAGATCATCCCGAACCTGCACCTGGCGGCCCCGCGCGACGCCACCCGCCTGCGCGAGGAACTGCGCGAAGCCATGGACATCAACGACGCCCCGAGCGTGGTGCGCTTCTCCAAGGGCTCCGTGGGCGAAGAGGTCGAGTCCATCGACCGGCTGCCCGACGGCGTGGACGTGCTGGCCCGGCTGGGCGACCGCGCCGCGCCGGACGTGCTGATCGTCTCCGTCGGAGCGATGAGCGAGCTGTCCCTGGACGTGGCCCAGCGGCTGAACAGCCAGGGCGTCTCGGTGACGGTGGTCGACCCCCGCTGGGTGCTGCCCATGCCGTCCTCCGTGATTTCGCTGGCCGCCCGCCACCGCATCGTGGTCTGCATCGAGGACGGGGTGCGCGCCGGCGGCGTCGGTTCGCGCCTGCGCACCGAGATGCGCGCCGCCGGGGTGGACACCGCGCTGAACGAAGTGGGCCTGCCCACCAAGTTCCTGGCCCACGGCACCCGTGCCGAGGTGCTGGAGCGCGTCGGCCTGACCGCCCAGCAGGTCGCCCGGGACACGCTGGCCCAGGTGCTGGGCACCAAGGTCCCCTTCGCCCGGCCGCTGCCCGGCCAGGACCTGCCCACCGGACAGATCCCCAAGCTGTGAGCGCCCAGCCCGGCTGCCCCGAAGGGCTGCCCCGCAACCCTGCGAGCGTCGCCGCCGGCGCGCTGGTGGTGGCCCGCGCCTGGAAGTACGACGCCAGCCCGCACTGGGTGGTGCCCGGCTTCTACCTCGGCTCCGACGAGTACGGCCACTGGGTGCACCAGCCGGCCGGATCGCTGGTCTCCCGTCCGGGAACCGCGCACCTGGCCGCCTGCGACGCGCTGTGCCTGTTCCCCTCCGAAGGCCAGTGGATCGCCACGCTGTACGACGATCCGGACGAGGACTTCGACATCTACATCGACCTGGCCGGCAGCATCGGCTGGCGGCGGATGAAGCGCGGGGCCTGGGAAGTGAACTCCATCGACCTGGACCTCGATGTGATCCGCTCGCACAGCCGCGGCACCTTCCTGGACGACGAGGACGAGTTCGACCAGCACCGCCTGAGCATGGGCTATCCCGAGGCCCTGCAGCGCTCGATCCGCGCCGAAAGCAAGGTGCTGCTCGATGCGGTCCGCGCTGACGCGGCACCATTCAACGCCGAGCACCGGAGGCGCTGGCTGGTCCGGGCCCGCAGCCTGCAGCACGTCGGCTGAGCCGGCAACACCACGCACTTTGAGACAAAACACCGAGAAACCAACCCCTGGGGGAGACCGATGGCGATCATTCGCACCTACCGGATGAACGAGAAGAACGAACTGCAGTTCCGCGAAGCGTGGTTCCAGCAGTTCGAGGACGAAGAGCTGGGCCAGTTCGTGGTCAACCACGGTCCGGTGGGCCACATGTCGCAGACCAGCGAGGTGCAGGACGTCACCGCCGACCGCGCCGACGAGCTGTTCGCCGGTTTCGTCGAGGCCTGCGCCGCCGAGGGCTACAAGGAGCTCTCCGACCAGGAGCAGTCCTGGGTCATCGTGCAGTACGCGCTGAAGACCGCCGAGGGCACCGCGCGCGACAAGTACCTGCAGAACAAGGCCACCGAGGCGCTGGCCGGTCACCTGGCCTGGCGCGGCCTGGGCACCGTGGAATCCAGCGACTTCGGCAACCGCAAGCTGAACATCCGCATCCTCTCGCCAGCCCCGAAGCTCGCGGTCAACGCCATCAAGGTCTGCATCCGCGAAGCCAAGCTGGACTTCACTAAGATGGTCATCGCCACCGCCCCGTACGACGGCCTGGATCAGGCGCGCATGGCCTACCCGATGCCGCCCAAGCCGTTCAGCCTCGACTAGGCTCCGCGGCGCGCATCCATGGTGGGCATCCGGCCCCTGGTTCCGCAGGACTACCGCGCCGTGCGCGAGCTGTCGCGCAGCCTGGGCCGCACCAGCGCCCCGGAGCGCTTCGCTCCCGGCGGGTGCCTGCTGGCCGCCATGTCCGAGGACGGGCGCCTGGTCGGCTGGGCCAAGGCGCAGTGGTGGGATCCGCAGGACCCGGTGGCCCCGGCGGGCTACTACCTGGGCGGGGTCGAGATCGACCCCGGCTGGCAGCGCCGCGGAGTGGCCACGGCCTTGGGCCTGGCCAGGCTGAGCTGGGTGGCGCAGCGGGCGGATGCCGCCTGGTGCGTGGTGAATGCGCGGAACACCGCCTCGCTGGCGCTGCAGCGTTCGCTGGGATTCACCCTCGGGGCGCGGGCCGCCGGATTCGGCACGGTCCACTTCACCGGGGGAGCCGGAGTGCTGCTGTGCCGGACACTTCAAGATTTCGCGCCCGGCGACGGCGCGCACAACGACAAGCAGAAGTAGGGACTCATGATTCCTCAAGAAGACCGGGACGACACCGCCGGCGCCAAGCGCAAGCCAACCCACCTGGGGGCCACCCGGGTGCCGCTGCATCTGGTGTTCCAGGCCTGCGTGGGCGTCATCATCGGCATCGGCATCACCTCGCTGTTCTCCGGCGTCGACCACGCGCAGCTGGCGCTGGCCGGCGTGATCGTGGTGATCGCCGCCTGGATCGTCGAGCAGGGATTCCGCCTTCCGGAACCCAACACCACCTCCGGCGCCCGCATCCGGCTGGTGCTGCGCATCGTCTCGCTGGTCGGCTTCACCATCGCGGTCAGCCCGCTGCTGCAGCTGATCGAAGCCTAGCTGTGGCCGTCGAGCGGGCCAAGCCCCGCCGCACCCTGAAAGCGATGCTGTGGCCGGCCGCCCAGGTGCTGGTCGGCTTTTCCGCGGGGCTCGCGCTGGCCAAGACGATGTCGCTTCCCGAGGAGCAGATCGCGTTGATCGGCACCGTGATCACGCTGGTCACCTGGCTGGCGGACGAAGCGGTCACGCTCCCGGCGAAGGACACCCGGCTCGGGGCGGCCTTGCACGGCACCCTCAGGTTCCTCGCGCTGGTCGGATTCATCATGGCCCTGCAGTCCCTGGCGGCGCTCAACGGGCTGACCTCCTAAACCCCGCCGCGCTGCAACCCTGCGCGCAGGCCGCGCAGCGGTCCAGGCAACAAAAAAGCTCGGGCGGATGCTTCCAATCAAGGAAGCATCCGCCCGAGCTCTTAGCGTTCAACGCCGGGGCGTCGGAGCCTAGTCGGTGCCTGAATCGAAGGCGGCCAGCTCGTTGGCGCGGTCGGTAGCCAGCTCGTCGCTGTCCACCGGGGTGGCGTCGACGATCGCGTCGGCGCCGCCGGCCTCTAGCGAGCCCACCAGCTTGGCGGTGGTGCCGCCGACCAGGCCCATGGCAGCGTACTGCTCCAGGCGGCCGCGGGAATCGGCGATGTCCAGGTTGCGCATGGTCAGCTGGCCGATGCGGTCCACCGGGCCGAAGGCGGCGTCGCCCACGCGCTCCATGGACAGCTTGTCCGGGTGGTAGCTCAGGTTCTCGCCGGTGGTGTCGACGATGGTGTAGTCGTCGCCGCGGCGCAGGCGGATGGTCACGGTGCCGGTGATGGCCGAGCCGACCCAGCGCTGCAGGGACTCGCGCAGCATCAGGGCCTGCGGATCCAGCCAGCGGCCTTCGTACATCAGGCGGCCCAGACGGCGGCCTTCGTTGTGGTAGCTGGCCACGGTGTCTTCGTTGTGGATCGCGTTGACCAGGCGCTCGTAGGCGATGAACAGCAGCGCCATGCCCGGAGCCTCGTAGATGCCGCGGGACTTGGCTTCGATGATGCGGTTCTCGATCTGGTCGCTCATGCCCAGGCCGTGGCGTCCGCCGATGATGTTCGCCTCGTTGACCAGGGCTACCGGGTCGACGTATTCCTTGCCGTTGATGGCGACCGGGCGGCCGGCGGAGAAGGTGACGGAAACATCTTCCGAGGTGATCTCAACGCTTTCGTCCCAGTACTTCACGCCCATGATCGGCTCGACGTTCTCGATCGAGCTGTTCAGCAGCTCCAGGGTCTTCGCCTCGTGGGTGGCGCCCCAGATGTTGGCGTCGGTGGAGTAGGCCTTCTCAGCCGAGTCGCGGTAGGGGAAGCCGTGGGCGACCATCCACTCGCTCATCTCCTGGCGACCGCCCAGTTCAGCGACGAACTGCGGGTCGAGCCACGGCTTGTAGATGCGCAGCTTCGGGTTGGCCATCAGGCCGTAGCGGTAGAAGCGCTCGATGTCGTTGCCCTTGTAGGTCGAACCATCGCCCCAGACGTCCACGCCGTCCTCGCGCATGGCGCGCACCAGCAGGGTGCCGGTGACCACGCGGCCCAGCGGGGTCGTGTTGAAGTACGACTTTCCGCCCGAGCGGATGTGGAAGGCGCCGCAGGCCAGGGCGGCGAATCCCTCTTCGACCAGGCCCGGCTTGCAGTCGACCAGGCGCGAAGCCTCGGCACCGTACTCCAGGGCACGGCCCGGAACGGCGTCGATGTCCGGCTCGTCGTACTGGCCGAGATCGCCGGTGTAGGTGTACGGGATGGCGCCGTTGTGGCGCATCCAGGCGACGGCAACGGAGGTGTCGAGGCCACCGGAGAACGCGATACCGACGCGCTCGCCTACTGGGAGATTGGTAAGAACTTTAGACATGTTTCCATCCTAATGGATAAATATGCATTGTAGTGAATTGAGACTGAATGCCGGGGCGCGGAGACCTAGCAGATAGCCTATGGGTATACGACGCTCCAGTGAAGCGGAGCACAACTATGAAGTGAAGAGGTGTCCATGGAATTCCGCCAACTTGGCCGCAGCGGCCTGAGTGTTTCCGTCGTCGGTCTGGGCTGCAACAACCTGGGGCGGACCGGTACCGCCACCGAGTCCCAGGAGGGGACCAACGCGGTCGTCCACGCCGCGCTGAAGGCAGGAATCACGCTGTTCGACGTGGCCGACACCTACGGGCGTGAACCGGGCCTTTCCGAAATCCGCCTGGGCGCCGCGCTGGGCAGCGCCCGCGGGGACATCATCCTCGCCACCAAATTCGGCATGGACATGCGCGGGGTCAATGGGCCAGACTTCTCGGCGCGCGGATCGCGCCGCTATGTCGTCAAGGCGGTCGAGGCCTCGCTGAAGCGTCTGGGCACCGACTACATCGACCTGTTCCAGTTCCACACCCCGGATCCGAATACCCCGATCGAGGAGACCCTGCGGGTGCTGGACGACCTGGTGGCCAGCGGGAAGGTCCGCTACATCGGGCATTCAAACCGGTCCGGCTGGCAGATCGCGCAGGCCGAGTACGTGGCCCGGGAGCTTGGCACCGAACGCTTCATCTCCGCCCAGAACCACTACAACCTCATCGACCGCCGCGCAGAGCTGGAGGTGCTTCCGGCTGCGAGGGAATTCGGGCTCGGCGTGCTTCCCTACTTCCCGCTGGCCAACGGGCTGCTCACCGGCAAGTACTCCAAGGGCCACGCGCCCGAAGGAAGCCGCCTGACGCATTCACGGCAGTACCTGGTGGAATCCAGCAACTTCGAGCAGCTGCAGAAGTTCGCCGACTTCGCCGCAGCGCGCGGGCTCGCCGAGATCCAGCTGGCCTTCTCCTGGCTGGCGGCCCAGCAACCGGTCGCCTCGGTGATCGCCGGAGCCACCCGTCCCGAGCAGATCACGGCCAACGCGCAGGCAGTCAGCTGGGTGCCGACCCCGGCCGAGCGCGCGGAGCTGGACGAGATCTTCCCGGCCCCGGAGAAGATCGCGCCGTTCTAAACGGAGCTTAAAAACACCATGCGGCGGAACCCCTGAATCGGGGAGTCCGCCGCATGGCGCTTTAAGCGACAGCAAACCAGCAGGGATCTATGCGTCGGCGGTGACGTAGACGACGATGTTCTTGTCCTTGATTTCCGCGGCGTAGCGCGGCAGCGCCGCCTTGGCCGGGCCGGCCACCACGGTGCCGTCTTTCGGGGCGAACTTCGAGCCATGGCAGCCGCAGTAGAAGTTCTCGTCCTGCGACTTCGGCGTCAGCGCGCAGCCCTGGTGGGTGCACTTGTTCGAGTAGGCCAGCACGGTCTTCTCATCCGGGCGGAACACCATGACCGCGGTCGCGCTGCCGTCCGGGTAGGTGGCCGGCGCCGAGGCGCGCGAGCCGACCGGCAGGTCCGAGACCGGCATCAGCACCTGGCCTTCGCCGCTCGGTTCGGGGATGGAATTGGCCTCTGGGGTTTCAACCGCTGATTCTCCGTTGCCGCAGGCGGTCAGCAGGGCTGCCGAACCGATCGCGGCGGAGGCGCACATGAACGTGCGGCGGGCTGGTCGGGCGAAGTCAGTCATGGCTTCATTGTTGCAGAATTATCTGTGACGTCGCCAAGAAGGCGCACCATACCCTGTTTCCGGACGCCGTATCTCTGTAGAGTGGGCGAATTCGCCAATGCCAGCGGAGAAGGACCCCGAGCCGAGGAGAACCCATGCGCACCTTGACCTACTACGTGGCGGTAAGCCTGGATGGATTCATCGCCGGACCGGCAGGGGAATTCGACGCGTTCCTCGCCGAGGGGGACCACATGCAAGCCATCGGCGAGCAGTTCCGCGGCACCGTGCCCACCGTCCTGGCCGAAGCCGTGGGTATCCCAATCCAGGACGGGCCCTTCGACACCGTGCTGATGGGATGGAACACCTACGCGGTCGGGATGCCCGACCAGCATCTGGCCAGCCCCTACGCCCACCTTCGCCAGGTCGTGTTCACGCACGGACGGCAGGGCCCGGAAGGCAGCCAGGACGTGCTGTTCACGGACCGGGATCCGGTGCAGCTGGTGCGCGAACTGAAAAAGGAAGACGGCAAGGACATCTGGCTGTGCGGCGGCGGCTCGCTGGCCGCCGCACTGGCCGAGGAGATCGACCAGCTGGCGCTGAAGATCAACCCGGTGACCTTCGGCGGCGGCATCCGGCTGTTCGGCGACCGCTCCTACCAGCCGCAGCCCTGGCGCAGCACCTCCGTGCAGGCCTTCGAATCCGGGGTCGTGCTGGCGCAGTACGAGCGGGCCTAGCGCTTCCCTCCAGTTGCAGAACACGACGGCGGGGCCCTCGGCCGGCGCATGCCGCCGCCGAGGACCCCGCCGTGATGCGCCTGGTCAGTTGTTGAACTTTGCTCCGTTGACGCGTTCGGAGGCGCCGACCTGGTCGAGGTACGGAGTGATGCCGCCCAGGTGCAT
Source organism: Arthrobacter sp. AG1021 (assembly GCF_003633665.1). Lineage (NCBI taxonomy): Bacteria > Bacillati > Actinomycetota > Actinomycetes > Micrococcales > Micrococcaceae > Arthrobacter > Arthrobacter sp. AG1021. The sequence continues at coordinate 637,381 of NZ_RBLB01000006.1, forward strand.
CGGCCAGCCCGCGCCGGTGATCATGCACAGGTCCACGTCGGCCGCTTCGGCCACCACACCCTCGGAGATCAGCAAGCCGATCTCCTGGGCCAGCGCGTCCTGGACCCGAGCCAGGATCTGCTCCGCACTTGACGGGTTGCTTCCTTGCATGATGACCTGCGCCGCTGCCGGGTTCAGCACCTGGCCGCCCTGCTCGTCGGAGACCCACAGCGAGGTGACCTTCGCGTCGATCAGCTTCTGCAGGTTCTGCGACACCGCGAAACGGTCGCCGAAGGCGGCGTGCAGGGATTCGGTGACATGCTGGGCCACAGGCAGCCCGACCATCGACAGCAGGGTGAACGGGGTCATCGGCAGGCCCATGCTGGACAGGGCGTTGTCCGCGGTCTTGGCGTCTGTGCCTTCGTCAAAGGCCGCCTGGACCTCGCTGAGCAGGCGCAGCAGCACGCGGTTGACCACAAACGCCGCCGCATCCTGGGCGAGCACGGTGGTTTTCCTCAGCGCCTTGCCCAGCACGAACGCGGTGGACAGCGCGGTGTCGCTGGTCCATTCGGTGGCGGCGATCTCCAGCAGCGGCATGAGAGCCACCGGGTTGAAGAAGTGGAAGCCCACCAGGCGTTCGGGGTGCATCAGGTCCCGGCCCATCTCGGTGACCGAGAGCGAGGAGGTATTGGTGGCCAGCACGCACTCGGGGGAGACGACCGCCTCGACCTCGGCGAAGACCTGCTTCTTCACGCCCAGCTCCTCGAAGACCGCCTCGATGACGAAGTCCGCGTCGGCGAAGCCCTCCTTGGAGACCGAGCCGGAGACCAGCGCCTTGGCGCGGTTGACCGCGTCCTGGCTCATCCGGCCCTTGGCATGCAGCTTGTCGATCTCGCCGTGGATGTAGCCCAGTCCCTTGTCGATGCGCGAATGGTCAAGGTCGGTGATGACCACCGGCACGTTCAGCCGGCGCACGAACAGCAGCGCCAGCTGGCTGGCCATCAGCCCGGCTCCGACGATGCCGACCTTGGTCACCGGGCGGGCCAGCTTGGCGTCGGGCGCTCCGGCCGGGCGCTTGCCGCGCTTCTGCACCAGGTCGAAGAAGGCGTAGACGGTGTTCTGGAACTGCCTGCTGCCCATCAGCTCGGTCAGCGCCTGGATTTCCAGCTGCGCCGATTCGGGCTGGGTCAGGGTCAGGCCCTGGCGGAAGACCTCCAGCACCTTGGACGGGGCGGGGGCGGCGCCGTGCAGCTTCGCGTCGACGAACGCCTGTGCGGCATCCGCGGCCTCCAGCCAGCGACGGGCCACCTCGGGATCGCGCGGGTCCACCGCGTTGGGGCGTCGCACCTCGCTCTCTCCGGTGAGCACGCTGTCGACGAACGCGACCGAATGCTCGATGAAGTCCGCCGGCTCGAACAGGGCATCGGCTACACCCATCTTGTAGGCGGCAGGCCCGGAGAGGGTCTTGTTGTTGTTCAGCGGGTTCTCGATCATGACCTTCAGTGCGTTCTCCGGGCCCACCAGGCGCGGCAGGCGGTAGACGCCGGCCCAGCCCGGAATCAGTCCGAGGAACGCCTCGGGCAGGCCCAGCGCGCCGGCGGCGGTGCTGACGGTGCGGTAGGTGCAGGCCAGCGCAATCTCCAGGCCTCCGCCCAGGGCCAGTCCGTTGACGAAGGCGAAGGTCGGCACACCCAGGTCGGCTAGCAGGTCGTAGGCGTGGTGGCCCAGGGAGGCCATGGCGCTGCCCTGCTCGGGGGAGCGCAGCCGGGTGACCGCGGACAAATCCGCGCCGGCGATCAGGAAGTGCGGCTTGCCGGTGATGGCCAGCGCGTGGATCGCCCCGGCCTTGGCGCGCTCGGCCTGGGTTTCCAGCGCGGCGCGCAGCTCGATCAGCCCGTTGGGGCCCAGCGTGGTCGGCTTGCGGTGGTCCAGCCCGTTGTCCAGGGTCAGCAGGGCCAGCACCTTGCCGCTGGGCAGCAGGACGTCGGAGACCAGCGAGTGGGTGACGGTCTCGTCGCGCATGAGCTCGGCGACGTCCGAGAAGTTCTGTGAAGTTGCTGCGGTCATGGTTCTGCTCCTTTAGGCCTTGCTGCCGAAGTCGGGGTGGTTCGGGTTTTCCCAGATGACGGTGCCGCCCATGCCCAGGCCGATGCACATGGTGGTGATCCCGTAGCGTACCGAGTGGTCCTCGGAGAACTGGCGGGCCAGCTGGGTCATCAGCCGCACCCCGGAGGAGGCCAGCGGGTGGCCGACGGCGATGGCGCCGCCGTAGCGGTTCACCCGCGGGTCCTCCTGGTCGATGCCGTAGTAGTCAAGGAAGGAGAGCACCTGCACGGCGAAGGCCTCGTTGATCTCGAATAATCCGATGTCCTGAATCTCCAGCCCGGCCTTGGCCAGTGCCTTCTCGGTGGCGGGGACCGGGCCGTAGCCCATCACGTCCGGCGCGACGCCGGCGAAGGCGAAGGAGACCAGGCGCATCTTCGGGGCCAGCCCCAGCTCGCGCACGGCTTGGCCGCTGGCCAGCAGCGCGGCGGTGGCGCCGTCGTTCAGGCCTGCCGCATTGCCGGCGGTGACCCGGCCGTGGGCGCGGAAGGGGGTGCGCAGTTCGCTCAGCGATTCCATGGTGGTTCCCGGGCGCGGCGGCTCGTCCACGCGGTGCACCGCCCAGCCTTCGCCCGGGCGCTTGGCGGCCACGGAGACCAGGTCAGGCTGGATCTGCTGGTTCTGGTAGGCGGCGGCGAGCTTGGCCTGCGAGGCCACCGCGTAGCGGTCGGCGCGTTCCTTGGTGATCGCGGGGAAGCGGTCGTGGAGGTTCTCCGCGGTGTTGCCCATGTTCAGCGCCTGCGGGTCGACGATGCGCTCGGATACGAAGCGCGGGTTCGGATCGGCCCCGGCGCCCATCGGGTGGTTGCCCATGTGCTCCACGCCGCCGGCGATGACCAGGTCGTAGGCACCGAAGGCGATGCCGCCGGCCGTGGAGGTCACCGCGGTCATCGCGCCGGCGCACATGCGGTCGATCGCGTAGCCGGGCACCGACTGCGGGATGCCGGAGAGCAGCGCCACGGTGCGCCCGATGGTCAGGCCCTGGTCGCCGGTCTGCGTGGTGGCCGCCAGCGAGACCTCGTCGATCTTCTCGGCCGGCACCTGCGGGTTGCGCTCCAGCAGGCCGCGCACGGCCTTCACTGCCAGGTCGTCGGCGCGGGTGCCGTGGTAGATGCCCTTCTCGCCGGCGCGGCCGAACGGGGTGCGGACCCCGTCGATGAAGACGACGTCGCGGTCATCGAGCATTCTGCTTGCGTTCTCGTGCTCGGTCGTGGTGTTGGCACTCACCGGCGGGCTCCTTGCGGGGTAGGTTCTGCCTGCCGGAGGGGCCCGGCAGTGGCCACCGTCACAGTGACCTGCCTCATACGTTACTCATGAGTAACTTTTAGCGCAAGTGGAGATCCCGCCGGCTGGCCGGCATCGGGGCCGCAGGGGACGCAAAAGCCGCATGCGGCACCCGCGCCGAGGGCTCGGCGGCAGGGTGCTGCATGCGGCAGCGGTATGCAACGGTGCGGTTCACAGGCCGGGCGAAGGTGAACCCGAATTTCGGCTAGGCCTTCATCGCGGCGGCCAGCTTGCCGGCCAGCAGCTCGCGCTGCCACGGGCGGGCGCCCAGCGCGCTCAGGGCCTCGTCGATGGAGCCCTCGCTGAGCACCTCCGGGGGAGTCCAGCACAGTTCGCGCAGGAACTTGGGGGTCAGCAGGTTTTCGGCGGGGATGTTCCAGGCCTCGCTGACCTCGGTCACCACCAGCTTGGCGGCGGCCAGCCGGTCCGCGGCCTTCGGGTTCTTCTCGCTCCAGGCGCGCGGGTTGGGCAGCCCGGTCTTATCAGTGCGCAGCTCGGGCAGGTCGCGGGTGCTGCGGCCGCGCCGCACCGCATCCAGCCAGCGCGGGGCGTCGCGCTTCACGCTGCGCCCGTGGAAACCGGGGATCTGCAGCAGCGCCGGCACCGAGTTGGCCCGGTGCTCGATCGCCGCCATGATGGCGCGGTCCGGCAGCAGCCTGCCCGGGGCGACATCGCGGCTCTTGGCCAGCGATTCGCGCGAAAGCCACAGCTCGCGGGCCACTGCCAGGTTGCGTTTGCTCTTGATCTTGTGGATGCCCGAGAGCTTGCGCCACGGCTCGGCCACCTCGGCGACCTGCGGCGGAATCAGCTCGAAGGCGAATTCCTGCCGGGCGAACTCCAGCTTGCCCTGCTCCTCGAGCACGCCGGTGACCTCCTGGCGCAGCTCTTCGAGCACCTCGACGTCCAGCGCCGCGTAGGTCAGCCAGGATTCGGGCAGCGGGCGCGTGGACCAGTCGGCGGCGGAGTGCTCCTTGGCCAGCGCCAGGCCCAGCAGCTCGGCAACCATGGTGCCCAGCGAGACGCGCGGGAATCCGGCCAGGCGCCCGGCCAGCTCGGTGTCGAACAGCGAGGCCGGGGCCAGGCCCAGCTCGTTCAGGCAGGGCAGGTCCTGGGTGGCGGCGTGCAGGATCCATGGCTGCTCGTTGGCGAACTCGACCAGCGGGGACAGGTCCTCCAGGGTTTCCGGATCGATCAACCAGGTGCCGGCGCCTTCGCGGCGGATCTGGATCAGGAAGGCGCGCTGGCCGTAGCGGAAGCCGCTGGCGCGTTCGGTGTCCACCGCCAGGTCTCCGGTTCCCGCGCGCAGGGCGCGCACCGCGCGGCGCAGCGCCGGCGGGGTGTCGATGACTTCGGGCACGCCGTCGCGCGGCGCGGTGAGCGGGATCAGCGGCGGCGCGGAAGGCTGCGAGTCGTCGGAGGCGGATAACGGTGCGGTCGGCTGGGAATTGCTCATGGTGATTCCATTCTAAGACCGCGCGGGGAACTTCGGCGCTAGCTCAGGCGGCGGCGCGGCAGCTGCTGCACGCCCTCGGGCAGCGGAGGCAGCCCGGCGAAGGTGCAGACCATGTCCGCCCAGGCGCTCAGGTGCACCCCCAGGTCTTCGGATTCGGGGGACCAGGAGGCGCGCAGCTCGATGTCGATGTGGTCCTGCTCCCCGGCCATGTTGCCGAAGGATTCGGAGATCACGCGCGTGGCGGTGCCGCCGGCCGAATGATAGGCCGCGCCGCGTTCGCACAACGCGTCCTCCAGCCAGCTCCAGGCGACCGAGGCGAGCATGGAGTCCTGCCCCATGTCGTTCTCGAGCCGGGCGCGGATGTAGGTGACGATGCGGAACTTGCCGTTCCACAGCTGCTGCCCGGCAGGGTCGTAGAGCAGGATGAAGCGGCCGGTGGCCAGCTGCTCGGCCGGCTGCAGGAACGGGGTGCGGCCCAATTCCTTGCCGAGGCGACCGTGGCTGGGGCCGGCGTGCTCCAGCACGTCCCCGCTCAGGGCCAGGGCGAAGGGCGCGAGGCGTCCGGGGGCCGGGATTTCGGTGAACTGAAGCTCTTTGCGCACCGTGGCGCGGGACAACTCGTCCAGGGCCTTGGCGAAGGCCGGCGGGGTGGCGGCGGCAGGGCGTTCATTGGTCACAGTCAGAGTCTAAAACGCGCCGCACCGCTGGTGCGGTACGGCGCGCCGGTCGGCCCGCGGCCAACTGGAGTTCGAAGCTAGGCGGTCGCGAACTGGCCCATCAGTTCTTCGAGCTTCGCGGTGAAGGCGTCCACGTCGGCCTCGGTGGTGTCGAAGGAGCACATCCAGCGCACCTGCCCGGCGGCGCGGTCCCAGTCGTAGAAGCGGAAGTGCTGGCGCAGCTCGTCGCTGACCAATGTGGGCAGCTGCGCGAACACGCCGTTGGCCTGGGTCGGGTAGACCAGTTCCACGCCGTCGATGCGCTGCACTGCGGCGGCCAGCTTTGCGGCCATGGCGTTCGAATGCCCGGCCAGCTCGCGCCACAGCCCGGTGCCGTAGAGCTCGATCAGCTGCGCGGAGATGAAGCGCATCTTGCTGCCCAGCTGCATGTTCATCTTGCGCAGGTACTTCATGTCGGCGGCCAGCTCGCTGCGCAGCGTCAGGATGCCCTCGCCCAGCAGCATGCCGTTCTTGGTGCCGCCCAGCGAGACGATGTCCACCCCGGCGTCGGTGGTCAGCTCGCGCAGCTGGACGCCCAGCGAGGCGGCGGCGTTGGACAGCCGCGAGCCGTCCAGGTGCACCTTCATGCCCAGCTGGTGCGCATGCGCGGTGATCGCCTTGAGCTCTTCGGGGGTGTACAGCGTGCCCAGCTCGGTGGCCTGGGTGATCGACACGGCCAGCGGCTGCGCGCGGTGCTCGTCGCCCCAGCCCCAGGCCTGCTGGTCGATCAATTCAGGGGTCAGCTTGCCGTCCGGGGTGTCCACCTGCAGCAGCTTGAAGCCGCCCACGCGTTCCGGGGCGCCGTTCTCGTCCACGTTGATGTGGGCGCTGGAGGCGCAGATGACAGCACCCCAGCGCGGCAGCAGCGACTGCAGCGCGGTGACATTGGCGCCGGTGCCGTTGAACACAGGGAAGATCGCCGCCTGCTCGCCGAACAATTCGCGCGCCAGCGCATCGAGCTGCTCGGTGTACTGGTCCTCGCCGTAGGAGATCTGGTGGCCGCCGTTGGCGCGCTCGATGGCCGCCAGGATCCGCGGGTGCACGCCCGAGTAGTTGTCCGAGGCGAATCCGCGCAGTGCCGTGTCGTGGCTGAAGGTCATGATGGGTGAGGTCCTTTGCAGGTCGGGGCCGGCCGGTGGGCCGGGGAAAATGGTGGGCGCGGCGCATCGGCCGGTGGGCCGTGTTCCGCGCCGGTGGCGGCACGACGCCTGCCCGTCGCCGGGAGCGGTTGCGGGCAGGCGTGCGCGGGCTAGGCCTCGGGCGCCGCAGGCGTGGCCTTCGCGCCGGCCTTGGGCAGCGCGACGCGGGTGCCGTTGAGCTTCGCGGCGTCTGTCCGCAGCGCGTCCACCGCGGCCTTGGCCAGGAATTCGACCGGGGTGTGCCCCTCGGGCGCCTGGTCGGCCGGTTTGTCGCTGAGCGCCTTGACCACCCAGCTGAAGGCCGCGGCCTGCGGAGCCTGCTTGGTGAACAGCCGGGCCACGGCGTTGACCCAGTGCTCCGCGGCGGCCTTGACGGCGCCGTAGTTCGCGTTGGAGGGGGTCGGGTTCAGCACCGATTCGGAGCTGACGATCGCCAGCCGGCCGGCCTCGGAGGCCACCAGGTCGTCGACGAACACGCGGCTCGTGTTGCGCAGCGTGGTCATGACCGACTCGTGCAGGAAATCCCAGTCCTCGTCGCTCTGCCCGGCGATCGACTTGCCGCCGCGCCAGCCGCCGACCAGGTGCAGCAGCACGTCGATCGGGCCGTGCAGGCCGTGGATGGTGTCGCGCAGGTGCTCGACCGCCGGGTGGTAGGCAAGATCGCACTGGTAGCGCAGCACGCCGCGCGGCATGCGCTCCACCAGCCGATCCGCATCGCTGCCGATGGCCAGCACCTTGGCTCCCGCCTCCATCAGCGCTTTCGCGCAGGCGATGCCGGATGCCGAGGTGGCCCCGGCGATGAGAACCACCGGGGCCTTGCGGCCTTGCTGCTTCTGGTCCAATGTTTGTTCGCTCACGTACCTAGCCTAAATCAAGCGGGCCTGAAAAGGGCCGACTAGATGCGGTCAGCGCCGGTCATGCCGCGAGTGGACTCGATGACCGCGGTCATCTTCTTGGACAGCGCCTCGTAGAACATGGACAGCGGGAACTCGTCGTCCATCACCTGGTCGGTGATCTCGCGCAGCGGCGCGGTCAGCGGCAGCGCCTGAGGGCCCTTGGCCCAGACCGAGGCCGGGTGCGGGGTGACGGTGGCGGACACCAGCTCGTAGGCGGCCAGCCAGTGGGCCAGCTTCGGGCGGTCGATGGACTTCCAGTACAGTTCGTCGATCGAGTCGCCCAGCGCGGCGACCACCGCGGGCACCTCGGCCCAGTCGATGCGCAGCTTGGTATCGGTCCAATGCAGCACGTGGTGCTGGTGCATCCAGGCGAACAGCAGCTGGCCGCCCAGGCCGTCGTAGTTGCGCACGCGCGAACCGGTGATCGCGAAGCGGAAGATCCGGTCGAAGATCACCGCGTATTGCACCAGCTTGGCCATCTTCGCGGTCTTGTCGTCCGCCTTCGGATCGGCGGCGATCTTCATGCATTCGCGGAACGCGGTCAAATCGCAGCGCAGCTCCTCGAGCGAGTACAGGAAGAATGGCATGCGCTGCTTGATCATGAACGGGTCGAAGGGCAGGTCCCCGCGCATGTGGGTGCGGTCGTGGATCAGGTCCCACATGATGAACGCCTCTTCGGCCAGCTGCTGGTCTTCGAGCAGCGCCGCGGCGTCGTCCGGCAGTTCGAGGTTGGTGATCTGCGCGGCGGCCTTGAGTACCTTGCGGAAGCGCGCGGCCTCGCGGTCCTGGAAGATCGCGCCCCAGGTGAACGACGGGGTCTCGCGGATCGCGACCGACTCCGGGAAGAGCACCGCGGAGTTGGTGTCGTAGCCGGCGGTGAAGTCGATGAAGCGCAGCGGCACGAACAGCTTGTTCGAGTACTCGCCGGCCTCGAGCTGCGAAATGAACTCGGGCCAGATCACCTGGACCAGCACCGCTTCGAGGTGGCGGTTGGTGGATCCGTTCTGGGTGTACATCGGGAAGAGCACCAGGTGCATCAGCCCGTCCACGCGCTGGGTCTGCGGCTGGAATTCCATGAGCGAATCGAGGAAGTCCGGCACGCCGAAGCCCTGCTCGGCCCAGCGCCTCAGGTCTGCGACGAGCTTGTCCAGGTAGTCGGCCTCGTGGGCGAAGAAGCCGCGCAGGGTCTGGATGGAGTCGACGATCGTGTCGACCAGCTCGCCGGCGCGGACGCGCTGCTCGGGCTCGGCCACGGAGCCGTCCTTGAGCTGCAGACCCTGGAATTCACTGGCGGCGGCCTTGAGTCCAAGCCATGCGTCGGACTCGGCGATGCGGCGGGCGTCGGAGGGGCTGGTTGGCCGTGGTTCTGCGGAAATCTGGGTCATTGAGATACACCTTCTTCTTCGGTAGGGCAGCGTTCAGTTGCTTGACTAGAACGCTACGCCCATCGAAAGGAAAAGTAATCCTGACTCCTCGGTGAATAAGTAATGCTTATTCTTGGGGTGACTTGCGTTGCTTCACGCTGAGCACTGTTTAGCCCTGCGTTTCGCGCAGCTTCAAGCTCAGCGAATTCATGCAGTACCGCAGGTCGGTCGGGGTTCCGAAGCCCTCGCCCTCGAACACGTGGCCCATGTGCGAATCGCAGTTGGCGCAGCGCACCTCCACACGCTTCATCCCCATCGACTCGTCGGTGATGTAGCGGACGCGGTCTTCGGCCAGCGGTGCGAAGAACGAGGGCCAGCCGCAGCCGGCGTCGAACTTGGTGGTGCTGGCGAACAGTTCGGAGCCGCAGGCACGGCAGGAATACACGCCCTCGGTCGTCGTGTCCCAGTATTCGCCGGTGAACGGGCGTTCGGTGCCGGCCTGCCGCAGGACGTGGAATTCTTCGGGGGAGAGAACCTGGCGCCAATCGATCTCGGCGGGGTTCCGGTCTTCGGTGTTCTGGTTTTCGTTCATACTTAGGAAACTACCTCCGGGGCGTGATGATTCCCAACACGCCATCTGCAAAGATGAAAACATGGCTCGGAAAATCGTCGACAAGCTCGAACCACGCAAGACAGTTCCCGCGACCCTGATCGGCGCCGGTCTGGGAGTCGCGGCAGGTTCGCTGGTGGCCGCCAGCGTTTCCGCGCTGGCCGGGTACTTCGCCCGGCGCGTGGTCACCCCGGAGGAGCGGCGCGCCTCGAACGCGGTCATCCGCGAGATTACCACCGACGCGCAGGGCAAATTGTGGATGCATCTGGCCCGCGACGCGGAGACCGCCGAACCCGGCGGGTGCACCTTCCTGGCCGAATTCGATGCCTGCGCGGTGCGTTTGTCGGCTCCGCAGGATGTCGCGGGCAAACCGAAGATCGTGGCCCGGCAGATCGAGCAGGTCTACCGCGGCACCCTGGACGGGGTCAAGCGCGGCTACCTCTCCGGGGCGATGTACGAGCACCCCTCGGACCTGGGCTTCGAGGCCGAGGACGTGAGCGTCAGCCTCGACGTGGGCGACGGACCGGCCTGGCTGGTGCCCGGGACCAGCCACCAGGACGTCTGGGTGATCGGGGTGCACGGGCGCGGGGCCCGCCGCACCGAATCCATCCGCGCGCTGCCCGCTCTGGCCAAGGCCGGGGTGAGCACCTTGTTGATGAGCTACCGCAACGACGGACTGGCACCGACCGCCCCCGATGGGCGCTACGGGCTGGGAGACACCGAATGGCTGGATGTCGAAGCCGCGGTCCACTTCGCGACCTCGCGCGGCGCGCGGCAGGTCATCTTGCTGGGCTGGTCGATGGGCGGGGCGATCAGTCTGCAGATGGCCGACCGCTCGGACTTGGCCGACCGGGTGGATTCGCTGATGCTGGTAGGCCCGGTGATCAACTGGGTCGACGTGCTCTCCCACCAGGCGCGGGCGAACAAGATCCCGCAGTCGGTCGGGCGCTTCGGCCAGTGGCTGCTGTCCAACGAGGCCGGGCGCTGGATCACCGGCCAGGCCGCCCCGGTGAACCTGAAGCGGCTGAATTGGGTGGACCGGGCCGAGGAGCTGTCCCACCCGATCCTGCTCATGCATAGCAGGGACGACCAGTTCGTGCCCAACGGGCCGAGCCTGAAGCTCGCCGCGCTGCGCCCGGACCTGGTCAGCCTGAAGACCTTCACCCTGGCCGGGCATACCAGGGAGCCGAACGTGGATCCGGACGGATTCACGCAAGCGGTCAGTGACTTCCTCGCCGCGCGGATCAACGCATATACGGCGAGGTAGCCGACCGCCGCGCCGGACCGCCTAGCCGGCGGCGATCGACGCCCAGATGGCGCCGGTGGCCTTCGCGGCATCCTGCGGGGCGATCTCCAGGCTGAAGCCGCGGCGCCCGCCGGAGATGAACACCGTCTCGAACTGCAGTGCGCTGTCGTCGATCACGGTGCTGGAGTGCTGGCGCTGCCCGAACGGGGAGATCCCGCCCAGCACATAGCCGCTGCGCCGCTGGGCGGCGGCCTTGTCGGCCATCTGCACCTTCTTGGTGCCCAGCGCCGCGCCGACCGCCTTGAGATCCAGCATGCTGTCCACCGGCACCACCGCGACGGCCAGGTCCTGGGCCGCGGTGGCGCCGGTGGCGACCATCAGCGTCTTGAACACCCGGGCGCCGGGCACCCCGAGCTGTTCGGCCGCTTCGCCGCCGTAGCTTTCTGCCGAGTCGCTGTGCGTGTAGCTGTGCGCCACGTAGCCGATCCCGGCGGCATCCAGGGCCGCGGTGGCCGGGGTGGAGGCGGCGTGTTTCTTCTTGCCCACGGGCGTTTGAACCTTCCTGCGCGGTATGTTGCGCCGCGCCTAGGCGGCGAGCTGTTCGGCGATCTGGCGCTTGATGCGGCCCAGCATGGCGGTCATGCCGCGCATGCGCAGCGGCGAGAGCGCGCGGGTCAGTCCCAGCTGCTGCGGCATGTCGTCGGGCACCGCCAGGATCGCGGCGGCGTCCTTGCCGTCCAGCCCGGCGGCCAGCACCGAGGCGAAACCACGGGTGGTCGGCGCCTCGGGAGGAGCGGAGAAGAACAGGCTCACCGGGTTCGCGTCCGCGGCGGATACCTCCACCACCAGGAACAGCGGCGACTGGCATTCGACCACCTGCTCGAACAGCTCCGGGTGCTCGACCAGGCGCTCGGGCAGCTCGGGCAGCTCGCGGGAGTACTCCAGCAGCAGCTCCAGACGGTCGGCCTCGGGCACCTCGGTGAATTCCTCGATGATTTCGGCCAGTTCTGCGGGAATCGTGCTCATGCGCGCACCCCGCGCTTGGCTGGAACCTCGCCCTGCTCGGCGCCGCGGACGATCGGCACGCCCACGGCGTTGCCCCATTCGGTCCACGAGCCGTCGTAGTTGCGCACGGACTCGAAGCCCAGCAGGTGCTTGAGCACGAACCAGGTGTGGCTTGAGCGTTCGCCGATGCGGCAGTACGCCACCACGTCGTCGCCCGGCTTCAGCCCGGCCTCGTCCAGGTAGATCGCTTCGAGCTCGGCGCGGGAGCGGAAGGTGCCGTCCTCGGCGGCGGCGCGGGCCCACGGCACCGACGCGGCGCTCGGGATGTGCCCGCCGCGCAGCGCGCCCTCCTCCGGGTAGTTCGGCATGTGGGTGCGTTCGCCGGTGTACTCCTCGGCGGAGCGCACGTCGATCAGCGGGTTGCCCAGGTGCTCCAGCACCTGCGGCAGGAAGGCGCGGATTGCCTCGTCCGAACGCTCGATCACCGGGTACTGCGACGGGGAGACCGTCGGCTTCTGCGTGCTCAGCTCGCGGCCCTCGGCGATCCACTTGTCGCGTCCGCCGTCCATCAGGCGCACATCTTCGTGGCCGAACAGGGTGAAGACCCACAGCGCGTAGGCAGCCCACCAGTTCGACTTGTCGCCGTAGATCACCACGGTGCTCTCACGGCTGATGCCCTTGGCCTGCATCAGCGCCGCGAAGCCCTCGCCGTCGACGTAGTCGCGGGTGACCTCGTCATTCAGCTCGGTGTGCCAGTCGATCTTCAGCGCGCCCGGCACATGCCCGGTGGAGTACAGCAGGATGTCCTCGTCGGACTCCAGCACCACCAGGTTCTCGGCGCCCAGGTTGTCCGCGACCCACTGCGTGGAGACCAGCCGTTCAGGATGGGCATACGCTGCATACTTCTCGTTGGACTCAACGGGCAAAGGCATTTTCTATCACGTTCCTTGACGGTATCGGGGCGGCGGGAGACCCCCGCCGATCGCTTGCTCTGCTTCTAGCCTAGTGCTCCGAGCGCCCCGGCACTGTGTGGGGTGCGACATTTCACCGTTTCTGCGGGTCATTCAAGGTAAACTGGCCGACGGGCCGCCCGCGGGCCGCCCGCACATCACCGCATTCAACCGAAGGATCCCCGAAGCCCATGGCGACGATCACCCACCTGAGCGAAACCATCCCGCAGCTGTCGATCGACGAGCTGCTCGCCGGATTCCATCCGTCATACCGCTTCGGTGAGGTGTCCTTCAATACCTACCGCCCGGACCCGAACCAGCCTTCGCAGACCGAGGCGGTCCACAAGCTCACCAGCTTCGCCGAATCGGTGGGCAAGAGCTCCTCGGGCTCCTTCCTGGGCAAGCTGTTCGGGAAGAAGAAGGAAACCAAGAACGGCATCTACCTCGACGGCGGCTTCGGCGTGGGCAAGACCCACCTGCTCGCCTCGCTGTGGCACGCCGCTCCCGGCCGCAAGGCCTTCGGCACCTTCGTGGAGTACACCAACCTGGTCGGCGCGCTGTCCTTCCGCCAGACAGTCGACGTGCTCAGCCAGTACTCGCTGGTCTGCATCGACGAATTCGAGCTTGACGACCCGGGGGACACCGTGCTGATGTCCCGCCTCATGCGCGAGCTGTCCGACGCCGGGGTGAAGCTTGCCGCGACCTCCAACACCCTGCCCGGCGCGCTGGGCGAGGGCCGCTTCGCCGCGGTGGACTTCCAGCGCGAAATCAAGACCCTCTCCGAGCAGTTCGACGTGCACCGCGTGGAGGGCGAGGACTTCCGCCACCGCGGCCTGCCCGAAGCCCCGCAGCCGCTGGAGGACTCCGCCATCGAATCCTTCGCCGCCGAACGCTACCCGGATAAGACCCTGGCCGTGGACAACTTCGCGGACCTGGTGGCCCACCTGTCCAAGGTCCACCCCTCGCGCTACCGGCAGCTGCTCTCGGAAACCGACGTGCTGGTGCTGCACAACGTCGACACCATCACGGACCAGGCCATCGCGCTGCGCTTCGTGGTGCTCGCCGACCGCCTCTACGACAAGGATGTGCCGATCGTTGCCTCGGGCAAGCCGTTCAGCGAGCTGTTCACCCCGGAAATGATGGCCGGCGGCTACCAGAAGAAGTACTTCCGCGCTGTCTCGCGCCTCACCGCGCTGGCCCGCGAAGGCCAGATCGGCGAAGCGGCGCTCTAAACCGCGCCCCGCACTTCCAGCTCATCGCCGGGCAGTCACCTGCTCGGCGATGACGTGTATTAACAGGCCGATCACCAACGCCCAGAACGCCCCGCCGATACCGAACAGCGTCACGTTCGCCGCGGCCACGAGCATCGTGGCCAGGGCGCTGAGCTGCCAGCGAGGCTCCTTCATGGCCCCGAGCATCGCATTGGCCAAGGTCGCCAGCAGGGCCAGGCCCGCAGCGGCCTCGAACAACCCGGCGGGGGAGAGCGTCGCCAGCGAGGCGACCAGCGCCGATCCCAGCGCGAACACCAGGTAGAACACCCCGGAGGAGGCCGAGGCCTTCCACCGCTGCCCGGGATCCTTGCCACCGGACTCGCCGGCGGACAGGGCGGCGGAAATCGCCGCCAGATTAATCGCATGGCCGCCGAAGAAGGCGCCGGCGGCGCTCCCGAACCCGGTGGACAGCATGCTCGAACGCCACGGGGTGCGGAACCCGAAGGACGACATCACTGCCACGCCCGGGATGTTCTGCGAGGCCATGGTCACGATGAACAGCGGCAGGCTGATGCTCGCCACCGCCTGCCAGGAAAACTCCGGCGCCACGAATTCCAGCGTCGGAAGTACCTCGATCTGCGCCCAGGAATGGGAAGCGCCGATCGAGAACAGTCCGCACCCCACAGCGCCGAGCATGCTCAGGGCCACCGCATAACGCGGCAGGAAACGCAGCCCCGCCAGGAACACCGCCAGGATCAGCACCGCCGCCACCGGGATGCTGCCCAGCGCGGTGAAGGGCTTGAGGCACAGCGGAATCAGCACGCCGGCCAGCATTCCCTGGGCGATCGGCACGGGAATCGAAGTCAGCAGCCGGTGCAGCACCGGGATGAGCCCGGTGAGCATGATCAGCACGCCGCTGATAATGAATGCGCCGACGGATTCGGCGAAACTGAAACTGCCCGCAGCCAGGCTTGCCAGCAGCGCCGCGCCCGGTGTGGACCAGGCAACGGTGATCGGCAGCCGGTGCTTCAGGGACAGTACCAGAGAGGCTACTCCCACTAGGAAAGTCAGCGCGAGCAGGCCGGAGGATGCCTGTGAGGGGCTTGCTCCCGCCTGCAGCAGCCCGGTGATGACCACTGCGAAAGACGACGTGAACCCGACCATGGTGGTGATGAACCCGGCGAGCACGGCTTCGCGTGGCAGACGCGGACGGCTGATGATGTTGCTTTCCATGCTTAGTTTCTATCGGTTCGCGAGCCGGGTGGGAAATTGCGGCGATCCGCCGACCAAGATGTGGGATCGGCAGGAGCGGGCAACCTGCCCGGAAACGTAGAAAAGCGCCACCCGCTGGGGTGGCGCTTTCCTACGTGCCTAGGGTAAGGCCAAAGCTCTAACGACTGGACGTTAGGCCTGATCCTTGTTTCCGAGGTTGCCCAGGAAGTTCTTGGCTCCATCCTGAACGCCATCGACCTTGTCGGCGTACTTGCCGCCGGTCTTGCGGTCGATGAAGTCCCCGGCCTTGTCGATGCCGTCTGAAATCTTGTCAGAGTTCTGGCTCGCGAATTCTCCGGCTTTCAGTGCCAGTCCTTCGACCTTGCCCTTTAGCTCGTTAAAACCTGCCAATGGACACCTCCCTTCAACACGGAGGGCCTCTTGCCCTCAACTCCTGCGTCCCATCATAGGGTGCAGCCTTCGCGTTGGGTAGTTCACACGGCGAACAAATATGTTTCAGGGCCAGATCGAAGCCACGGAAGTGCCCGCTGAGCAGGAAACTACTAACAGTTTTAGCTGAGAAAGAAACTTGGGACCCACACTGATGTGTGGGTCCCAAGTTTTTCGGAGCGGTCAACGAGGTTCGAACTCGCGACCTCAACCTTGGCAAGGTTGCGCTCTACCAGCTGAGCTATGACCGCAGGATCTATATGAAGTTATGGAGCGGTCAACGAGGTTCGAACTCGCGACCTCAACCTTGGCAAGGTTGCGCTCTACCAGCTGAGCTATGACCGCATGGACACTGAACTGTATCCAGTGCGCGATACTGGGATCGAACCAGTGACCTCTTCCGTGTCAGGGAAGCGCGCTACCGCTGCGCCAATCGCGCCGAAGATTCAATGAAGAATCCCGACAGAATTATCATTTTACCGATGAATTCTTGGAGCGGTCAACGAGGTTCGAACTCGCGACCTCAACCTTGGCAAGGTTGCGCTCTACCAGCTGAGCTATGACCGCATATATTTAGTTATGAAATCCGTAATCTGGTGGACTACGAGTTCCGTGCGCGATACTGGGATCGAACCAGTGACCTCTTCCGTGTCAGGGAAGCGCGCTACCGCTGCGCCAATCGCGCAAAAAAGATGAGCAATCTTCATTGCGAGGTGGGGACGGGATTCGAACCCGCGTATACGGCTTTGCAGGCCGCTGCCTCGCCTCTCGGCCACCCCACCAAATCCGGCCGAAGCCAGGTCACTAGTTTTACCTAGTCGGTGCATCTTTTTGCGAGCGGACAACGAGGTTCGAACTCGCGACCTCAACCTTGGCAAGGTTGCGCTCTACCAGCTGAGCTATGTCCGCAAAATGGTTGTTGTTGGAACGTTTTCGTTCTTTCCAACGAGTAAAAACTCTATACGAGTTTTCCCAAGCTTCCAAATCGAAAGGCTGAGATCTGGTTCACAAAGCCCAAAACCCGCGGAATTACGGGGAATAATTCCTAAACGCGCGGCGACTAGGGGCGAAGTGTCCACCTGCGGTGCAATCATCGTGTATATGACGTCACCGAAACTAGCGATTCAGACCGATCATGGCCGCATGTACAGCCGCCGGGTCGGCGGCGAGGCAACGGTTCCATCGATTACGACAATCATTGGTATGGACCATGTCGACCTCACCGGTTGGGCGGGCTACATGGCAGCCAAGTCCTTATCCGAGGATGCCCGGCTTGCCGCGTCCATCTCCGAGCTCGGCCGTATGAGGTCGCTCGTGCGTGATTCGGCTACCGCGGCGGAGTCCTACCGTGATGCGGCGGCCGCACGTGGCGACCGGGTGCACAACTATGCAGAGCAGTGGGCGCTGGCGGAACTAGGCCAGCCGCACGAACTGGATTCGGCGCGCCAACTGCTGCAGGCCCATGGCGAACAGGACTACGCCGCCCACTTTGAATCCTGGTGGCGCGACTACCGGGTGGAGCCGGTGGCCGCGGAGGTGACCGTGTGGAACGAGAGCATCGGCTACGCCGGGACCATCGACCTGGTCGCGAAGATCGGCGGAAGGGACTGCCTGGTCGACTACAAAACAAAGACCAGCGACCGCGACGGCTTCGTCAAGCGGCCCGACGACAAGGTGATCATGCAGCTTGCCGCCGCCTGCAAGGCCGAGGAGCGGGTCGCCGACGCGGAGGCCGGGCAGTGGGAGCCGTGGCCGTATGGTGCTGACACCATGCTGCTGGCGGTGGCCCTGGGCCCCACCGGCAGCCGCACCTTCATGGCGCCTGCGGCCGCCATGCCCGACTACTGGGCCAAGTTCTACGCGCTGCGCCGCAACTGGGAGGCGTCCTACAGGATCGCCAGGTCACGGGCCACGCTGGTGGAAATCACTCCACCACCTCAGCGCCAGCCGTGATCGACCGCGTAGACTGGATGGGCTTGGGTCTGGCGCGGCTGGACCGGGCGATCCGCTGAAAACAACAGAAGGCAGTTTGAAGAACTATGGCAATTTTGGGAATTCGGATCATCGGTGATCCCGTCCTTCGCACCCCAGCGCAGGAGGTGACCGAGTTCGGACCGGAAATCCAAAAGCTGGTCGAGGACATGGACCAGACCATGGAAAACGTCGACGGCGCCGGCCTGGCCGCGCCGCAGGTCGGCGTATCGCTGCGCGTCTTCACCTACCAGATCGGCGAGGAGCGCGGGCACATCATCAACCCGGTGCTCGAGCTGAGCGATGACTTCCAGGAGGACCAGGTCGAAGGCTGCCTGTCCATCCCCGGCATCGCTGCCCCGGTCCCGCGCCGCCGCCATGTGCGCGCCACCGGCTTCGACAAGTTCGGCACCCCGCTGGTGCTCGAAGGCGAAGGCATGCTCTCGCGCTGCGTGCAGCACGAAACCGACCACCTGGACGGCATCCTCTTCCTTGACCGCCTGCCCGCCGACGAGAAGAAGGCGGCCTGGCGCAAGCTGCGCGCCACCAGCTACTCGCAGACCGCCAACCAGACCATCGCCAAGCGCTCCGGATCGCTGGGCTCCAGCTTCGGCGCAGGATTGGGGAAGTAGCCCGTGCGCATCCTCTTCGCCGGCACCCCGCAGGTCGCCGTCACCTCCCTTGACTCGCTGCACGCGGCAGGATTCGACATCGCCGCCGTGCTCACCCGCCCCGACGCCCCGCTGGGCCGCAAGCGCGTGCTGACCCCTTCGCCGGTTGCCGCCCGCGCCGCGGAGCTCGGCCTGCCGGTCATCAAGGCCTCCAAGATCACCGCCGAGGTCACCGAGCAGCTGCAGGGCCTGGATCTGGACGCCGCCGCCATCGTCGCCTTCGGCGGGCTGGTCCCGGAAGCCGCGCTCTTGGTCCCGCGCCACGGCTGGATCAACCTGCACTTCTCGCTGCTGCCGAACTGGCGCGGCGCCGCCCCGGTGCAGCACTCCATCATCAACGGCGACGACATCATCGGCGCGGTGACCTTCCAGCTGGAAACCGGGCTGGACACCGGCCCGGTCTTCGGCCAGGTCACCGAGGTGGTCAACGAGCTGGATACCGCCGGAGTGATGCTGGAACGGCTCAGCGCCTCCGGCTCGATGCTGCTGGTGCAGACCCTGCAGGCGCTGGACGCCGGCCAGGCAGTCGCGGTCCCTCAGACCGGGTCGCACACCTACGCGCCGAAGATCACCGACGAGGACGCGCAGCTGGACTTCACCCGCCCGGCCACCGAGATCCGCCGCCGCGCCCACGGCACCACCCCGTTCCCCGGCGCCTGGTGCGCGGTGGGGGGCCAGCGCTACAAGTTCGGCCCGCTGCGCGAACGCCGCGACGTGGCCGGCCTGGCTCCCGGGCAGCTGCGCATCGAACCGGGCAAGCAGCCCACAGTGCTCATCGGCACCGCCACCTGGGCCCTTGAACCGACAATGATCCAGCCCCCGGGCAAGAAGATGATGAACGCCTCAGACTGGGCCCGCGGCATGCTGACCCAGGGAACGGAAGTGAGCTTCGCATGAGCGCGAACGAACAGCGCGGGAATTCCCGCCCAGGGCGCCGCGGCGCGGAGCACGGCGACGGCCAGCGCCGCAACGAGGCCGGGCGCACCCGCAACCGCGGCCAGGGCGGGCGCCCGCGCCAGTACTCGCAAGCCGCCCCCGGCCAGCGCAAGCGCAGCGCCGACCCGGCCCGCCTGGTCGCTTTCAAGACCCTGCGCGAGGTGTCCGGCGCGGATGCCTACGCCAACCTGGTGCTGCCCAAGCTGATCCGCGAATACCAGCTGGACCGCCGCGACGCGGGCTTCGCCACCGAACTGGCTTACGGCGCGCTGCGCGGCCAGGGGCTGTACGACGCGATCCTCACCACGCTGGTCGACCGCCCGCTGGCCGAGCTGGACCCGGCGATCCTGGACGCGCTGCGCCTGGGCGCCCACCAGCTGCTTGCCATGCGCGTGCCGAAGCACGCCGCCCTGGACGAGACCGTGTCCCTGGCCCGCGCGCAGATCGGCGCCGGCCCCTCGGGGCTGATCAACGCCGTGCTGCGCCGCGTGAGCGAACGCGAGGCCGGCGAATGGATCGAGCAGCTCACCGCCGCCGCGGAGGGCGACGCCGCGAAGCTGGCCATCGAGCACTCCCACCCGGACTGGATCGTGCGCGCGCTGCGCGGCGCGCTGATCGCCCACGGCCGCGACGCCGGCGAGCTGGCAGCGCTGCTGGAAGCCGACAACGCCGCCCCGGTGGTCAACCTGGTGGCCCTGCCTGGGCTCGGCGACCTGTCCGGCGCGCTGGAATCCGGCGCGGAACCCGGCACCCTGCTGGCCGATTCGGCCACCTACAAGCACGGCGACGTGGCCCGGGTCCCCGGGGTGCGCGAAGGCACCGTGCGCGTGCAGGACGCCGGAAGCCAGGTCATGGCCCGCGCCCTGGCCAACGTGGAGCTGCCGGAAGCCGGCGACGACCGCTACTGGCTGGATCTGTGCGCCGGCCCCGGCGGCAAGGCGGCCCTGCTCGGCGCGCTGGCCGTGCAGCGCGACGCCCGGCTGACCGCCAACGAGCCCACCGCCCACCGAGCCCGCCTGGTGGAGAACTCCATGGACGCGGTGCCGCACGACTACTGGATGGTCACCCAGCAGGACGGCCGCGCCTACGGCGGGGAAGACTACGCCGGGGACTACGACCGCATCATGGTCGACGCCCCCTGCTCCGGCCTGGGCGCGCTGCGCCGCCGCCCCGAATCGCGCTGGCGCAAGGCCCCGCGCGATATCCCGGAGCTCACCGCCCTGCAGGGCGAGCTGCTGGACGCCGCCTTCCGCGCCGTGCGCGTGGGCGGGGTAGTCGGCTTCGTGACCTGCTCGCCGCACCAGGCCGAAACCCGCCTGGTGGTGGAGGACTTCCTCAAGCGCACCCCGCAGGCCAAGCTGCTGGACACCGGCGCCGAGGTCGCCAAGGTGATGTACCAGGACGCACCGGCCGCCGGCCACGCGCTGGGCGAGGGCTCCACCGCGCAGCTGTGGCCGCACCTGCACGGCACCGACGCGATGTTCATGGCGCTGCTGACCAAGGCCGCCCCGGCCGAATAAGGCCGCGCCGCGTCACCAACTGCCAGCGTCCGCCCGGACGCTGGCAGTATTGGCTTGAGAAGTATCCAGCCCCTGCCCGAACCCAAGGAGCCACCGTTGAGCACCGCGCGCATCCACCCCTCGATCCTCTCCGCCGACTTCGCCAACCTGGAGCGCGAGCTGCAGCGCATCCACACCGCCGACGGCGTGCACGTGGATGTCATGGACAACCACTTCGTGCCCAACCTGACCCTGGGCAAGCCGGTGGTCGAGGCGCTGCACAAGGTCAGCGAGCTGCCCATCGACGTGCACCTGATGATCGAGGACGCCGACCGCTGGGCCCCGGAATACGCTCAGCTGGGTGTTGACTCGGTGACCTTCCACGTGGAGGCCTCCGCTGCGCCGATCCGGCTGGCCCGCGAGCTGCGCGCCGCCGGTTCCAAGGCCGCCATGGCGCTGCGCCCGGCCACGTCGATCGAGCCCTACCTGGACATGCTCGGCGAGCTGGACATGCTGCTGCTGATGACCGTCGAACCGGGTTTCGGCGGCCAGAAGTTCCTGGACCTGGTGCTGCCCAAGATCCGCCGCGCCCGCGCCGCCATCGACGGCTCCGGTAAACCCATCGCCCTGCAGATCGACGGCGGCGTCTCGCGCGACACCATCCTGCGCGCCGCGGAAGCCGGGGCCGACGTGTTCGTCGCCGGGTCCGCGGTGTACGCTTCGCCGGAGCCGTCGGTGGAAATCGACGTATTACGCAATCTTGCGCTGGGTGCGCACTGAAGCGCCACAAAGTATGCAACAATAACGAATGTAAACGTAAATACGTGCTCCGGGGTCGGTGAAAGTCCGAACCGGCGGTGATAGTCCGCGACCCGCGTCCAAGGCCACAAGCCGAGGAAGCGGTTGAGCCGGTGGAATTCCGGTACCGACAGTTAAAGTCTGGATGGGAGAAGCACGAATTTGATTTGCCTTGCGGTAGTGCCGGCGGTTCCCTGAGCGGAGCCGTATTCTTCGGCCCATGCCGCAGGTCCATCAAATGCACACCCCCCCCGGAGCCGCCGCTTCGAGAAGGGTGGAAAGATGGATTTCCTGCGGTGGCTCATTGAAGCTTTTAATTCACAAATTGCGGTAGGTTCCTCGGCACTGCTGGTGCGCGAGGTTGTCGGCAACATCTTCGGCTTGGCCAGCGCCGTGGGCGGCATGCGCCGCAAGGTCTGGGCCTGGCCGGTCGGCATCGTCGGCAACCTGCTGCTGCTGACAGTATTCCTCGGCAGCCTGTTCGACACCGACTACGCCGCGAACCTCTGGGGCCAGGCTGGCCGCCAGATCATGTTCATCTCGGTCTCGATCTTCGGCTGGTACCGCTGGAAGCAGGCCCGCGACGGCAGCGGCAGCGCCGTCACCCCCGTCTGGGCCTCGAACAAGATCCGCCTTGGCCTGGCCGCCACGCTGGTGCTGGGCACCGTGGCGCTCACCCCGCTGTTCCGCATCCTCGGCTCCTACGAGCCGGTCTGGGCCGACGCGTGGACCTTCGTCGGATCGCTGCTGGCGACCTTCGGCATGGCCAAGGGCTGGGTCGAGTTCTGGCTGATCTGGGTCGCGGTCGACGCGGTCGGCGTGCCGCTGCTGTTCTCCGCCGGCTACTACGCCAGCGCGTTCATGTACCTGTTCTACGGCGCCTTCACGCTGATCGGCTTCTTCGTCTGGGCCCGGGCCAAGAAGGGCGACAAGCCGGCGGTGGAAACCGAGCTGCCCGACCCGACCCTGCAGTCCAAGCGGTAACCGCCATGGCCACCGAACAGCAGCTCGACGCGGCACTTGAAACCGCGCTGGAAACCGCCCGCCGGGGACACCGCGGCGCCAACCCGCTGGTCGGCGCCTGCATCCTGGACGAGAACGGTTCGCTGATCGCCACCGGCTACCACCAGGGCGCCGGCAGCCCGCACGCGGAGATCGACGCGCTGCGCCGCCTGGGCCGGATCTCCCGCGAACGCGCCGCCACGCTGACCATGGTCGTCACCCTGGAGCCGTGCAACCACACCGGGCGCACCGGTCCCTGCGCGGCGGCCATCGCCCAGGCGGGCCTCGGCGCGGTGCACTACGGGCAGGCCGACGACACCGCCGCCAGCGGGGGAGCGGACTACCTTTCCGCCGCCGGCGTGAAGGTCAGCCAGGCGCGCGAGGCCTCCGCGATCCGCGAGCTGAACCACCGCTGGATCCGCGCCAAGGAACAGGGCCGCCCGTTCATCACGGTCAAGACCGCCCAGTCCCTGGACGGGCGCATCAACGCTCCGGACGGCACCAGCCAGTGGATCACCTCAGCGCAGTCCCGGGCGCACGCCCACGCGCTGCGCGCCCGGGTGGACGCGATCGTGGTCGGCACCAACACCGTGGTGCACGACGACCCGCGGCTGAACGCCCGCGCCGCCGACGGCACCGCGCTGCCGCGCCAGCCGCACCGTCTGGTCATGGGCCGCCGTGAACTGCCCGGAACCCTGGCCCTGGCCTACGACGAGCACTGGGAACAGGTGCGCACCCGCGAGGTGCACGAGCTGATCGCCCGCGCGAGCGAGCTGGGCTACGGGCACCTGCTGATCGAGGGCGGCGCCACCGTCGCCTCGGCCTTCATCGCCGCCGACCTCGCGGACGAGATCTACTGCTACCAGGCACCGGTCATCATCGGCGCCGGGGACTGTTCGGTGAACATCGCCGCCACCCGCACCTTGAGTGACGCGCGCGCCTACCGGATCGACGCCTTCAGCGGCGAAACGCTGGCCCGGCTCGGCCCCGACATCATGCTGCACCTGGAACCGCTGCCGGACAACTAGGCGCCATCCAGCACTCCCGCACCACCACCGCGGCCCGAGCGGCGGCTTTGCCGCACCCGAAAACCAGCGGTCCCACGCACTTCAGACTAAGGAAACCACCAACCATGTTCACCGGAATCGTCACCGGAACCGGCACCATCACCGGCATCACCACCGATCCGCGCAAGGACCTTGCGGTCCTCACCCTGAAGGCCCCCGGGCACACCGAGGACCTGGGCCTGGGCGGCTCGCTGGCAGTCAATGGCGTCTGCCTGACCGCCACCGCGCTGGACGGGGACACGCTCAGCGTCGACGTCATGGGCGAAACGCTGAACCGCACCACCACCGGCCAGCTGGCCGAGGGCTCCATCGTGAACCTCGAACGCTGCACCCCGGCCGGGGCCCGGCTCGACGGCCACGTCGTGCAGGGCCACGTCGACGCGGTCGGCGCCGTGCTGGCCCGCGAGGACCACGGGCAGTGGACCACCTTCCGCGTCTCGGTGCCCGATCAGTACGCCCCGCTGACCGCGGAAAAGGGCTCGATCGCGCTGGACGGGATCTCGCTGACGCTCACCGCCGTCTCCCCGGCCGATACGCCTGCCGGCGGGCACTGGGTGGAGGTCGGCATCATCCCCATCACCCTGGCCGAAACCACCATGGGCTCCCGCCAGGTCGGGGACCGCATCAACATCGAGGTCGACGTCCTGGCCAAGTACGTCGCCCGCCTGAACGCTTTTGGAGGTCGAAACTAATGGCTGCCGCATCCTTTGATTCCATCCCCGCCGCCCTGGCCGCGCTGGCCGCCGGCCGCGCCGTAGTGGTCGTCGACGACGAAGACCGCGAAAACGAGGGCGACATCATCTTCGCCGCCGAGCACGCCACCGCGCAGCTGATGGCCTTCACCATCCGCTACACCTCCGGGGTCATCTGCGTTCCGCTGGATGCCGAACGCGCCGACGCGCTGCGCCTGGCCCCGATGGTCGGCATCAACCAGGACGCCAAGGGCACCGCCTTCACCGTCAGCTGCGACGCCGCCAGCGGCATCAGCACCGGCATCAGCGCCGCCGACCGCGCGCTGACCAGCCGGCTGCTCGCCGACCCGGACACCGTCCCGGAGCAGCTGCACCGCCCCGGGCACATCTTCCCGCTGCGCGCCGCCGCCGGCGGGGTGCTCGAGCGCCGCGGCCACACCGAAGCCGCCGTGGACCTGTGCCGCGCCGCAGGCCTGTCCCCGGTGGGCGTGATCGGCGAAATCACCCACGACAACGGCGAAATGATGCGGCTGGACGCGCTGCGCGTCTTCGCCGCCGAGCACAGCCTGCCGCTGATCACGATCGACGACCTGGCCCGCTGGCGCCGCATCAACGACGCAATCGAGCTCACCGACCCGGTCGCGCTGCCCACCGGCTTCGGCGAATTCACCGCCCGCGCCGCGCTGGTCGAGGGCCACGAGCACCTGGTGCTCAGCCATCCGGGCCCGGACGGCGCCGAGCCCGGCAACCTGGTGCGCATCCATTCCGAGTGCCTCACCGGCGACGTGCTCGGCTCCTACCGCTGCGACTGCGGCGAGCAGCTGCAGGCCGCGATGACCCGGATCGCCGCCGAGGGCGGGCATCTGGTCTACATCCGCGGCCACGAGGGCCGCGGCATCGGGCTGGTCAACAAGCTGCGCGCCTACGCGCTGCAGGAGCGCGGGCTGGACACGCTGGATGCGAACCTGCACCTTGGCTTCCCGGCCGACGCGCGCGAGTACTTCGCGGTCGCCGCGATCCTGGCCAAGCTGGGCCTGCAATCCATCCGGCTGCTGAGCAACAACCCGGACAAGCGGGACAAGCTCACCGAGGCCGGCATCCAGGTCGCCGAGCTGGTGCCCAGCCTGGTGCCGCCGCGCCGCGAGAACGAAGCCTACCTGCGCACCAAGCAGTCCCGCTTCGGCCACCAGCTGGGCCTGCCGCAGGACTCCGCCCAGGACGAGGCGCAGGCGCAAACCTACCACGGCGCCTGAGCGCCGACACCGACACGAACAAAGGACATCCCACCATGAGCAAGCACGGAGCACCCGCCAACGTCGCCGAGGAGTTGAAGGCGCTGGCCGCCGGCGACGCCTTCTCCCAGCTGAAGGTCGCCATCCTCGCGGCCAGCTGGCACGAGGTCATCATGAACGGGCTGATCGACGGCGCCCAGCGCGCAGCGAAGGACGCCGGGCTTGAAGCGTCCACCACGCTGATCCGCGTCCCGGGCACCTTCGAGCTGCCGGTCGCCGCCGCCGCCCTGGCCGGGGACTACGACGCGGTCATCGCCCTGGGCGTGGTCATCCGCGGCGGCACCCCGCACTTCGACTACGTCTGCCTGGCCGCGACCAACGGCTTAACCAATGTGAGCGTGGACACCAAGACCCCGATCGGGTTCGGCGTGTTGACCTGCGACACCGAGCAGCAGGGCCTGGACCGCGCGGGACTGGAGAACTCCAGCGAAGACAAGGGCTACGAGGCCTACAGCGCCGCGGTCATGACCGTCGCGGCGCTGGCCTGAGCCGCCGGCCGGAGCACCGCCGCGCGGCCGGGTCCGGGCCCGGGGCCGAGCCGTCACAAAGCAGGCCCCGAGTTCGGCCCCGACCGCGCGAAACGCTAGACTGGTGGATGTGAAAACTTTTGAGGAGCTCTTCAGCGAACTGTCGCTCAAGGCCCAAACCCGCCCGGAAGGCTCTCGTACCGTCACCGAACTCGACTCCGGTGTCCACGGCATCGGCAAGAAAATCGTCGAGGAAGCCGCCGAAGTGTGGATGGCCGCCGAGTACGAATCGGACCAGGAAGCCGCCGAGGAAATCTCGCAGCTGCTCTACCACGTGCAGGTCCTCATGATCGCCAAGGGAATGTCCCTGGCCGACGTTTACAAGCATCTCTAGCCGTCGCGCGGGCCGCGGTCGGATCCCTGTCCGGCGATCCGCACCGCGCCTACGCACGGCGGCAGTAGCAACGGCCAACGAAACCACTCCTTGGCGCTTGTTCTTGGCACCACGCCGCAGCGCCACACTCCTGAAACGAGTCACCTTATGCTCCGCGTAGCCCTGCCCAACAAGGGTGCCCTGTCCGATATCGCCTCCACCATGTTCAAGGAGGCCGGCTACCTCCAGCGCCGCGATTCGCGCGAACTGGTCATGGTGGACGAGGATAACCACGTTGAATTCTTCTACCTGCGTCCCCGCGACATCGCCGTCTACGTCGGCCGCGGCATCCTGGACGTCGGCATCACCGGCCGCGACCTGTACCTGGACGCGGATGTCGACGACGACGTCGAGGAGCTGATCCCGCTGGGCATCGGCAAGTCGGCGTTCCGCTTCGCCGCCCCGGTCGGCGCCTACACCGACGCCAGCCAGCTGAACGGCAAGCGCATCGCCACTAGCTACGACGTGCTGCTGCGCCACTACCTTGAGAAGTCGGGCATCGACGCCTCCGTCGTCCGCCTGGACGGCGCCGTCGAGTCCTCGGTCCGCCTGGGCGTGGCCGACGCGATCGCCGACGTGGTGGAAACCGGCAACACCATCAAGGCCGCCGGCATGGAGATCTTCGGCGAGACGCTGCTGGCCTCCGAGGCCGTGCTGATCGGCCGCATCGGCCACCAACCTGCTGGCCTAGACGTGCTCACCCGGCGCCTGAGCGGCGTGCTCGTCGCCCGCCAGTACGTGATGCTGGACTACGACGTGCGCCGCGACCTGGTGGAGCAGGCCTGCGCGCTCACCCCGGGCCTGGAGTCGCCGACCGTCTCTGATTTGGCGAACTCCGAATGGTGCGCGGTGCGCGCCATGGTCAAGAAGTCGCAGACCAACAACATCATGGACGAGCTGTACGACGTGGGCGCCCGCGCCATCCTGGTCAGCCAGATCCACGCCTGCCGCATCTAGCCGGCCCGCACCCAAGGAGCAATACGCGATGAGCGTTGCAATTCGAGTGATTCCCTGCCTCGACGTCGATGCCGGCCGCGTGGTCAAGGGCGTGAATTTCGAAGGCCTGCGCGACGCCGGGGACCCGGTGGAGCTCGCCCGCCGCTACAACCTGGCCGGCGCCGACGAGCTGACCTTCCTGGACGTCACCGCGTCCAGCTCGGACCGCGAAACCACCTACGAGGTGGTCCGCCAGACCGCCGAAGAGGTGTTCATCCCGCTGACCGTCGGCGGCGGCGTGCGCGCAGTGGAAGACGTGGACCGGCTGCTGCGCAACGGCGCCGACAAGGCCTCGATCAACACCGCCGCCGTCTCCCGACCCGAGGTGATCAACGAGATCACCGAGCGCTTCGGCTCGCAGGTGCTGGTGCTGTCCCTGGACGCGCGCCGCACCACCGACCCGTCGATCGCCTCCGGCTACGAGGTGACCACCCACGGCGGCCGCCAGGGCACCGGCATGTGCGCGGTGGCCTGGGCGAAGGAAGCGGCCGAGCGGGGCGTGGGGGAGATCCTGCTGAACTCCATCGACGCCGACGGCACCAAGGACGGCTTCGACCTGGAAATGATCCGCGCCGTGCGCGCCGAGGTCAGCGTCCCGCTGATCGCCTCTGGCGGTGCCGGGCGCCCGGAGGACTTCCCGCCGGCCATCGAGGCGGGCGCCGACGCGGTGCTGGCCGCCTCGATCTTCCACTTCGGCCCGATCGACATGATCGCCCGCGTCAAGCAGAAGATCCGCGAGGCCGGCTACCCGGTCCGCTAACGCCGCAGGCAGAAAAGCGCCGGCCCCTTCCGCCAGGGGGCCGGCACTTTTTGCGCCGTCGCGAACGCCTGCGGACTGAGGGTCCAGGCGGCGGGGACTAGAGCGAGGGCTTGTAGCGCTTGATGATTTCCAGCGCGGTGTCCCCGCCCTCGAAGGTGACCAGGCAGTGCTCGGTGCGCCCGAACGCATAGAGCATCAGCTCCGGCACCGGGCCGCTGATCGACACCGCGTTGCGGGCCTTCTTCGCCACGTGGCGCTGGCCGTCCGGGCGGGTGAGGATGATGCCGACCGGGGCCTTGCGGAACAGCAGCCGGGACATCCGGGTCAGCGACTGCCAGAGCATCTCGGTGTACTCCTTGTCCAGCACGCGCGGGGCCCACTGCCCGCGGGCGCGGCGCACGTCCTCGGTGTGGACGAAGTATTCGCTCAGGTTCGCGGCCTGGTCGACCTTGTCGATGGCGAACGGCGAGTACTTCGCCGGCCCCGAGCGGAAGCGGCGCACCAGCGCGGCGTAGCGCTCGGGGGATTGCGCCTCGGCGGCGGTCTGCCGCAGCTTCTCTTCCAGTTTCCCGGACAGCGGCTTGAACACCGTGCCGGCGGAGAGCAACGAATTCTCGCGCAGGACGAGGTGCGCGGCCAGGTGGCGGGTCTGCCAGCCGGCGCACAGGGTTTCGGCGGTGGGACCTGCGGCCAGCAGCGTCTCGGCCAACGCCAATCGGGAAGCGTGAACTAAGTGCATCACCTCTGAAACTAGCACGCTTCGCGGTGCCGTGCGCGCAATGCGCGGCGGGTGTCGGGCACCTCCGGGCCCGGCCGGCGTCAACCCGCAGGTCACGGGGCACGGGATCGGGCGCGCACGCAGTATGCTGTAGGGGATGGCTACTTCTCATGAGGGTCCGCGCCCGGACCCCGAATCCCCGGAACTCGACCCTGCGATCGCGCAGCGTCTCAAGCGCGATGCCAACGGCCTGTTCGCCGCCATCGTGCAGCAGCACGACACCGGCAAGGTGCTGATGCTCGGCTGGATGGACGACGAGGCCCTGCGCCGCACGCTGGGCACCGGCCGGGTGACCTTCTTCTCCCGCTCCCGCCAGGAGTACTGGCGCAAGGGCGATACCTCCGGACATTTCCAGTTCCTCAAGTCCGCGGCGCTGGACTGCGACGGCGATGCGCTGCTGCTGCAGGTCGACCAGGTGGGCGCCGCATGCCACACCGGCACCGAATCCTGCTTCACCGGCCGCGAGCTGCCGGCCGTCGTCGGCCACCGCCCGGCCTAGGCCGCACCGGATCCGGCCGCACTGCCCAGGCATCGCCCGCACCAAGGCCCGCGCACGGGCCGGACGACCAGAGCATCGATCAGCGCGTAGAAGAAGAAACAGATGAAAACCCTCGGCACGATTACCCCCACCCGCGAGGCATTCCTCGCCATGGCCGCCACCCGCCGCGTCATCCCGGTGACGGTCTCGGTGCTGGCCGACTCGCTCACCCCGATCGGCCTGTACCGCACCCTGGCCGGCGGCCGCCCGGGCACCTTCCTGATGGAGTCGGCCGCGGCCGGCGGCGTCTGGAGCCGCTACTCCTTCATCGGCGTGAACTCGCCTGCCACCCTGAGCACCCGCGGCGGCCAGGCCTACTGGCAGGGCAACGCCCCGGCCGGCCTGCCCACCGGCGGCGTCGGCGTCGAGGTGCTGCGCGACACCGTGCGCGCCCTGCACACCGAGCCGATCCCCGGCATGCCCCCGCTGACCGGCGGCATGGTCGGCTTCATCGGCTGGGACTGCGTGCGCCACTGGGAGAAGCTGCCCCACCCGCCGGCCGACGACCTGAACCTGCCCGAGCTGAGCATGAACCTGGTCGGCGACATGGCGGTGCACGACGCCACCGAGGGCACGCTGACGCTGATCGCCAACGCCATCAACTTCGATGACAGCGACGAACGCGCCGAGGCGGCCTACGACGCCGCCGTGACGCGCCTGCAGGGCATGCTTGAAAAGCTCGACGCCCCGCTGCCGGGCACCGCCGCGGCGCTGTCCGGCACCGACGTGCCCGCTCAGCAGCTGATGTCCTCCGTCACGCACTCCTGGGAGGAATCCGGCTACCTGGATGCGCTGGCCAAGTCCAAGACGGCGATCGTGGACGGGGAGGTCTTCCAGATCGTGGTCTCGCGCCGCTTCGAGCTGGAAACCCAGGCCGACGCGCTGGACGTCTACCGCGTGCTGCGCGCCACCAACCCCAGCCCCTACATGTACCTGTTCAACTTCGTGAACGAGCACGGCGAGCCATTCCAGATCGTCGGCTCCTCCCCGGAAGCGCTGGTCACCGTCAACGACGGCCACGTCGTCACCCACCCGATCGCCGGCTCCCGGCCGCGCGGGGCGAACTACGAGGAAGACCAGCTGCATGAGAAGTCGCTGGTCAACGACCAGAAGGAACGCGCCGAGCACCTGATGCTGGTGGACCTCTCGCGCAACGACCTCTCGAAGGTCTGCCAGGCCGGCAGCGTGGAGGTCACCCAGTTCATGGAGGTCGAGCGCTTCAGCCACATCATGCACCTGGTCTCAAACGTCGTGGGCAAGGCGCGCGAGGACGTGGACGCGTACGACGTGCTCGCCGCGACCTTCCCTGCCGGCACGCTGTCCGGGGCGCCCAAGCCGCGCGCCCTGCAGCTGCTGGATCAGTACGAGCCCTACCGCCGCGGCATCTACGGCGGCGTCGTGGGCTACCTGGACTTCGCCGGGGACATGGACATGGCCATTGCCATCCGCTCCGCCCTGCTCAAGGGCGGGCGCGCCTACGTGCAGGCAGGCGGCGGCATCGTGAACGACTCGAGGTTCGCCGACGAGGCCCTGGAAACCGTGAACAAGGCGGCCGCGCCGCTGCGGGCCGTCTGGGCCGCGCAGTCCATGCATGCCGCGCACACCACCACCGAATCGGATGAGAGCAAGTGAAGCAGAAACTGACTGCCCGCAATCTGGCCTTCCTCGGTGCGCTGGGCGCCGTGATCGTGCTGTGGTCCGCCACCCGCACCTGGATCACCGTCGATGTGCAGTCCGGCACCGTGCAGATCCCGCAGATCGTGGTCGACGGCGCCGCCGCGGCGTCCGCCACCACCGCGCTGTCCATCGCGGTGCTCGCCGGCTCACTGGCCGTGCTGATCGCCGGCAAGATCTCCCGCTACATCATCGCCGCCATCTGCCTGCTGGCAGGCCTCGCGATCATCTCCGCCGGCGTGGCCACGCTGGCCGATCCGCAGGCCGCCGCCTTCACCGCGGTGTCCACCGCGACCGGCCTGGCGCAGAACGCCGCCGAGTACTCCGTGAGCGCCTGGCCGGCGGTGGCCATCGCCGGCGGTGCGCTGATCTGCGTGCAGGCGGTGCTGGTGCTGGCCGTCGCCCGCAGCTGGGCGGTCAAGGCGGACAAGTATTCCCGGTCGGCGGGGAAAACCGCGGCTGAACCCAAGGACGCCTCCTCGCGGAACATCTCCAGCTGGGAGCAGCTTTCCGACGGCGAAGACCCCACCGAGGACCCGCGCTGAACGTGATTCCGGCCACCTGGTCGACACGTTCGCCGCAGGAATAGGACTGAAGCGAACTCAGATGGCAGAATGGAAGCAAGCAGATCACCGTGCAGGCCCGGCTACCGGGCAGGCGCACGCACCACAACAACCAAGGAGACATCGAGCAATGTCGCAGAAAACCGAGATCGATCCGGTATACACCGAGCAGATTGGCCACGGTAACTCCGTCGCAGCCTGGGCTTGCGTCCTGACCATGATGGTCGGCGCGATTGCCGGCGGCATCGCCTTCGCGAACCTGAACTGGACCTTCTTCTGGATCTCCATGGGCGTCGTCGTCCTGGGCCTGGTCCTCGGCGGCGTGCTGAAGGCCGCGGGCTTCGGCGTGGGCGGTTCGCGCAGCGGAGCAGCGCACTAAGTTGACTGTTCTTGATGACATCATCGCGGGCGTCCGGGAAGACCTGGACGCCCGTCGCGCGCTTCAGAGCCTTGACGTGGTCAAGCAGCGCGCCGCGCAGGCCCCGGCGGCGCTCGACGCCTACGCCGCCCTGGGGGGCCATGCCGACCCCGCGCAGCGCGACACCGTCCTGCGGGTGATCTCCGAGGTCAAGCGCAAGTCCCCGTCCAAGGGCGCGCTGGCCGACATCCCGGAGCCGGCAGTGCTGGCCGGCGAGTACGAGGCCGGCGGCGCCTCGGTGATCTCCGTGCTGACCGAGGCCCGGCGCTTCGGCGGCTCGCTGGACGATCTGGACGCCGTGCGCCAGGCCGTGAGCATCCCGGTGCTGCGCAAGGACTTCACTGTCGACGAGTACCAGATCTACGAGGCCCGCGCCCACGGCGCCGACCTCGTGTTGCTCATTGTTGCGGCGCTGGATGACCAGAGACTGCGAACCTTTCTAGAATTGACCCATGACTTGGGAATGAACGCGCTGGTGGAGACGCACACCGAAGAGGAGATCGCGCGCGCGATCGCCGCGGGCGCGAAGATCATCGGCGTGAACGTGCGCAACCTGAAGACGCTGGACGTTGATCCGGCGAACTTCGGCAAGCTCGCCCACCTGCTGCCGGCCGACGCGGTCATCGTCGCCGAATCCGGCGTGGAGTCCACCGTGCAGGTGCGCCAGTACGCCGCGGACGGCGCCGACGCCATCCTGGTCGGCGAGGCGCTGGTCAAGCACGCCGACCCGCGCACCTCGGTGCAGGAGTTCATCCAGGCAGGAACCGCGGCCAAGCCGCAGCGCTGAGGCGGACGACCCCGACCACGGCGCAGCCCACCAAACTGATCGTGCCCCGCAGGAAGCTTCCGGCGGGGCACGAAATCTACCACGATTGACGTTTCGTTGAAGGAAAGAGGGAATCGATGAGCACACCGGAGCACTCCGAGCACGCCGACTCGATCGACCAGCAGTCGCTTAAGCACGCCAGCGGCCCGTACTTCGGTGCCTACGGCGGACGATGGATGCCAGAATCCCTCATGGCCGCCATGGACGAGCTGAACGAGACCTTCGAAGCGGCCAAGAACGACCCCGAGTTCGTCGCCCAGGTACGCGACTTGAACACCAACTACTCCGGGCGCCCCTCGCTGCTGACCGAGGCCAAGCGCTTCTCACAGCAGTACTGCGACGGCGTGCGCATCTTCCTCAAGCGCGAGGACCTGAACCATACCGGCAGTCACAAGATCAACAACGTGCTCGGCCAGGCCCTGCTGGCCAAGCGCATGGGCAAGACCCGCATCATCGCGGAGACCGGAGCGGGCCAGCACGGCGTCGCCTCGGCCACCGCCGCGGCTCTGATGGGTCTGGAGTGCGTGGTCTACATGGGCGCCGAGGACTGCCGCCGCCAGGCGCTGAACGTCGCGCGCATGCGCCTGCTGGGCGCCACCGTGATCCCGGTGACCGTCGGCTCCCAGACGCTGAAAGACGCGATCAACGAGGCGCTGCGCGACTGGGTCGCCAACGTTCAGACCACCCACTACCTGCTGGGCACCGCCGCCGGCGGCGCACCTTTCCCGGCGATGGTCCGCTACTTCCACGAGGTCATCGGCGAGGAGGCCCGCGAGCAGATCCTGGCCCAGGCCGGACGCCTGCCCGACGCGGTCACCGCGTGCATCGGCGGCGGCTCGAACGCCATCGGCATCTTCCACGGCTTCCTCGATGACAAGGACGTGGCGTTGTACGGCTTCGAGGCCGGCGGCGACGGCGTGGACACCGACCGCCACGCCGCGACCATCACCCTGGGCCGCCCGGGGGTGCTGCACGGCGCGAAGAGCTACCTGATGCAGGACGAGGACGGGCAGACCATCGAGTCGCACTCGATCTCCGCCGGCCTGGACTACCCGGGGGTCGGTCCCGAGCACGCCTTCCTGGCGGACATCGGCCGCGTGAACTACGAACCGGTCACCGACACCGAGGCGATGGACGCGTTCAAGGCGCTGTGCCGCACCGAGGGCATCCTGCCGGCGATCGAGTCCTCCCATGCGCTGGCCGGCACCATGCGGCTGGCCAAGAAGCTGGTCGCCGACGGCGCGACGCCGGAAGAGACCATCATCATCGTGAACCTCTCCGGCCGCGGTGACAAGGACGTGGGCACCGCCGCCGCCTGGTTCAACATGATCGACGAAAAAGACGCAGACGCGGAAATCAGCGGCGCCGCGGCGGCCGCCGAGCGCTCCGCAGCGGATGACGAGGAGAAGTAAATGACCCGCGTGACCAGCGCCCAGAAGATCGCCGCGGCCCGCGCCGAGGGGCGCCCTGCCCTGATCGGCTATTTGCCCGCAGGCTTCCCCGACGTGCCCACCAGCATCGAGGCTGCCGTCGCGCTGGCCGAGAATGGCGTGGACATCATCGAGATCGGCATTCCGTATTCGGACCCCGTGATGGACGGCGAGGTCATCCAGGCCGCCACCGTGCAGGCGCTGGCCAATGGCTTCCGCGTGGCCGACGTGTTCGAGATCGTGCGCGGCATCACCTCGCGCACCGACGCCGCGGTGATGGTCATGACCTACTGGAATCCGGTGCTGCGCATGGGCGTGGACGAGTTCGCCCGCCGCTTCGCGCAAGCCGGAGGCTCCGGGCTGATCACCCCGGACCTGGTGCCGGAGGAAGCGGCCGAATGGATCGAGGCCAGCGAAAAGCACGAGCTGGAGCGCGTGTTCCTGATCGCGCCGTCCTCCACGGCCCAGCGTGTGCAGCGCACCGTCGACGCCTCCTCCGGCTTCATCTACTGCGTTTCGCTGATGGGCGTTACCGGCGCCCGCGCCGAGGTGTCCTCCGCGGCGCAGGCAGTGGTCGACGCGGCCCATGCCGCCGGCGCGGAAAACGCCTGCGTGGGCCTGGGCGTCTCGCGCCGCGAGCACGTGCAGGAAATCGGCGCCTACGCGGACGGGGTGATCGTGGGCACCGCCCTGGTTGCCGCGCTGCGCGACGGGGGAGTCGCAGCGGTCGCAGCGCTGGCCGCGGAGCTGAGCGGCGCGGCCGCCAAGGAGCACGCCTAGGATGAACCTGTCCGCACAGCTTGCCCTGGCCCTGCCCGCCTCCATCCCGTCCCCGCCGCCGGAGTTCTCCAAGTTCTCCATCGGCCCGCTGACCATCCACGCCTACGCGCTGTGCATCCTGGCCGGCATCCTGATCGCCCTGTGGGTGACCAACCGCCGGCTGACGGCGCGCGGCGGCAATTCGGACATGCTCTGGGACATCGTCATCTGGGCGATCCCGTTCGGCATCGTCGGCGGGCGGCTCTACCACGTGCTGATCACCGACCCCGGCTACTACTTCGGCCTGGGCGGGCAGCAGTCCCACTGGGCTGAGATCCCGCAGCTGTGGCTGGGCGGGCTGGGCATCATGGGCGCGATCTCGCTCGGCGCGGTCGGCGCGCTGATCGGCTGCCGCCGCACCGGGATCCGGCTCTCGGCGTTCGCCGACGCGGCCGCCCCGGGCGTGCTGCTCGCGCAGATGGCCGGACGCTGGGGCAACTGGTTCAACCAGGAGCTCTTCGGCGCCCCGACCACCCTGCCCTGGGGCCTGGAGATCGACCCGGGCAACCACAACTTCCCGCCCGGGCTGCCGGCGGACACGCTGTTCCACCCGACCTTCCTGTACGAATCGGTCTGGAACCTGCTGGGCTTCTTCGTGCTGATCGGGCTGGACCGCAAGTTCCAGCTGCGCCGCGGCGCGCTGTTCTGGTGCTACGTGATCTGGTATGGCATCGGCCGCACCTTCACCGAGTCGCTGCGCCTGGACCCGGCCGAAGTCATCACCATCGGCCCGCTGTCCCTGCGCATCCACCAGTGGCTGGCCATCGGCCTGATCGTGCTGGGCACCGTCGCGCTGATCTACGTGCTGGCCAAGCTGCGCCCGCAGCACCAGGACTCGATCTTCCTGCCGGGCCGCGAACCGGCGGCCGTGGACGCGGGCCAGGACGCGAGGGCCGACGACGCCTCCGCCTCGAACACGCCTGCCGACTTCGACAAGCCTGCCGACTCGGGCTCGCCCGAGGGCCCCGAGGGCCCCGAGGCCAAGGGCTGAGCGCACCGCATCAAGCAACTCCGGCAAGGGGGCCATCCATCAAGGATGGCCCCCTTTGACATGCCCGCCAGCAGGGCCCGAATCGTCGACAACGCGCGTCCTGCTCGAAACCCCGCGTCAAAAACCCGCAATCGGGCGAAACATTCGCCCGCGCGCCGAACGCGGCGGCGTTGCGCGCGCAACATTTTCGAAACATGGCGCGGCTGCCGGTTTCGGGCAGAACGGCGGGGTTCGCGCCCAGCCTCGGCGGCGAAGCGGGCAGGGGAGCGCAGAAAGTTCATAGGTGCTTTTAACATTCCGGAAACACAACCGTGCGCACGAAAGAAACAAACCGTGCGTAGTCTGGATCCCACGCACCGCACTGCAAGCCTCCCCACCCCGCGGAGGCCCGGCGGCGCGTGAACCACAACGAGGTGGGAACCGTTCGTCCCTCATGACCTCGACCGTAGAGCCCACCGGCGCTCCCCGTTCGATGTGTTGGGGAACGATGATGAAACACAGGTGGCCGGCAGCCGATGGATCCCTGCACCGAGCATTGCTGCCGCGCAGCGCAGCCTCGCCAGCCCGACCGCCTTTCCTGCTTGAACCATAGAAAGGCACGCTCATGAGCATGACCGGAGTCCAGTTGAACGCCTCGCCAGGCTTTGGCGGGGGACGCCCCTCGCCCTATACCCGATTCTCCGCCGTGCCACCCGCGCAAGGCCTGTACGACCCCGCCGCAGAGAAAGACGCCTGCGGCCTGGCGATGATCGCATCGCTCAAGAATTCCGCATCCCACCAGATCGTCTCCCACGCGCTGACCGCCCTGCGCCGCCTGGAGCACCGCGGCGCGATCGGCGCCGACGAAGGCACCGGCGACGGCGCCGGCATCCTGCTCCACCTGCCCGACGCCTTCCTGCGCAGCGTCGCCGAATTCGCCCTCCCCGCCCCCGGCAGCTACGCCGTCGGCATGGGCTTCCTGCCCGCCCAGGCCGCCGAACTGCAGCTGGCCCGCGAAGAGCTCGAAGCCCTGGCCGAAGAGGAAAACCTCACCGTGCTCGGCTGGCGCGACGTGCCAGTGGACGCCTCAGTGCTGGGCGCCTCGGCCCGCGCCGTGATGCCGCACATCACCCAGTTCTTCGTCGCCGCCCGCAGCGGCGCCGCGTCCGCCGCCGCCTCGCGCGAGCTGGACGCCGCCGCCTGGCGCATCCGCCGCCGCGCCCACAACAAGCTGGGTGTGTACTTCGCCTCGTTCTCCTCGCAGAGCATCGTCTACAAGGGCATGGTCTCCACCGCCCAGCTCGAGCCGTTCTACCCGGATCTGTCCGACGCCGGCTTCGCCAGCCGCTGCGCGATCGTGCACTCGCGCTTCTCCACCAACACCTTCCCCTCCTGGCCGCTGGCCCAGCCCTTCCGCACCATCGCGCACAACGGCGAGATCAACACGGTCAAGGGCAACCGCAACTGGATGCGCGCCCGGCAGTCCACGCTGGCCTCCGACCTGCTCGGCGAAGTGCCCGAGGAGCTGTTCCCGATCTGCACCGCCGGCGCCTCGGACTCCGCCTCCTTCGACGAGGTCGCCGAGATGCTCATGCTCTCCGGTCGCGACGTCGCCGAGGCGATCATGATGATGATTCCGCAGCCGTGGGAGAACGACACCGCCATGGACGCGGACCTGCGCGCCTTCTACCAGTACCACTCGATGCTCATCGAGCCGTGGGACGGCCCGGCCGCCGTGTGCTTCACCGACGGGAAGATGGCAGGCGCCGTGCTGGACCGCAACGGCCTGCGTCCTGCCCGCTGGTGGGTCACCGACGACGACCTGGTGGTGCTGGCCAGCGAGGTCGGCGTGATCGACGTCGCCGAGGAGCACATCCTGGCCAAGGGGCGCGTCGCCCCGGGCAAGATGTTCGCGATCGACCTGGACGCCGGGCGCATCGTGCAGGATCACGAGATCAAGGCGCAGGTCGCCGCCGCCAAGCCGTGGCGCGAGTGGGTGTCGCAGAACCTGAAGTCGCTGGACGACTTCCCGGATCTGGAGCATGTGCGCCACAACTCGGCCTCCGTGCTGCAGCGCCAGCTGACCTTCGGCTACACCACCGAGGAGCTGCGCATCATCCTGGCCCCGATGGCCGCGAACGGCGCCGAGCCGCTGGCCGCCATGGGCACTGACACCCCGATCGCCGCGCTGGCCGACCGCCCGCGCCTGCTGTTCGACTACTTCACCCAGTCCTTCGCCCAGGTCACCAACCCGCCGCTGGACGCCATCCGCGAGGAGCTGGTCACCTCGCTGGGCACCTCCATCGGGCCCGACGGCAACCTGCTGGCCACCGGACGGGTGCCGCAGACCCAGCTGGCGCTGGACTACCCGGTGCTCTCCAACGACCAGCTGGCCAAGATCGTGAACCTGCGCGACGAATCCGGCGCCAAGTACTCGCTGAAGGTCCGCGGGCTCTACCGCCCCACCGGCGGCGAGTCCGAGCTGCGCGCCCGGCTGCAGGAAATCTGCGAGAAGGTCTCCGCCGCCGTGAACCGCGGTGTGCGCTACATCGTGCTCTCCGACCGCGACTCCTCGGCCGCCTGGGCGCCGATCCCATCGCTGCTGCTCACCTCCGCGGTGCACCACCACCTGCTCAAGAGCTCCACCCGCACCCGCGTGTCGCTGATCATCGAATCCGGCGACGCCCGCGAGGTGCACCACATCGCCGCGCTGGTCGGCTACGGCGCCAGCGCCATCAACCCCTACCTGGCCCTGGAGTCGGTGGAGCAGATGGCGGAGCACGGCGAGCTGCCCGGCGTCGGCCCGGGGAAGGCCAGCGCCAACCTGATCAAGGCCCTGGGCAAGGGGCTGCTGAAGATCATGAGCAAGATGGGCATCTCCACGGTTTCCTCCTACTGCGGGGCGCAGACCTTCGAGGCCGTCGGACTGTCCCAGCGTGTGGTGGACCAGTACTTCACCGGCACCGCCACCAAGCTCTCGGGCATCGAGCTGGACGTGGTGGCCGCCGAAGCCGCCGCCCGGCACTCCCGCGCCTACCCGCAGATCGACGGCGGCGCGCAGCCGGCCGAGCTGGAGACCGGGGGAGAGTACCAGTGGCGCCGCGAAGGCCCGCCGCACCTGTTCAACCCGGAAACCGTCTTCCGGCTGCAGCACTCCACCCGCACCCGCCGCTACGACGTGTTCAAGGAGTACACCAAGGCCGTCGACGACCAGGCCAAGGAGCTGAAGACCCTGCGCGGGCTGCTGGAATTCGACACCGCCGGCATCACCCCGATCGACATCGACGAGGTTGAGCCGGTGAGCGAAATCGTCAAGCGGTTCGCCACCGGCGCGATGAGCTACGGCTCGATCTCCGCCGAGGCTCACGAGACCCTTGCCATCGCGATGAACCGGCTGGGCGCCAAGTCCAACACCGGCGAGGGCGGCGAGGACCCCGAGCGCCTGCTGGACCCCGAGCGGCGCAGCGCGGTCAAGCAGATCGCCTCCGGGCGCTTCGGCGTGACCAGCCTGTACCTGACCAACGCTGACGACATCCAGATCAAGATGGCCCAGGGCGCCAAGCCCGGCGAGGGCGGCCAGCTGATGAGCCAGAAGCTCTACCCGTGGATCGCCAAGACCCGGCACTCCACCCCGGGCGTGGGCCTGATCTCCCCGCCGCCGCACCACGACATCTACTCGATCGAGGACCTGGCCCAGCTGATCCACGACGCCAAGTGCGCCAACCCGTCAGCCCGCGTGCACGTGAAGCTGGTCTCCGAGTCCGGCATCGGCACCGTCGCGGCCGGCGTGGCCAAGGCGAAGGCCGACGTGGTGCTGGTCTCCGGGCACGACGGCGGCACCGGCGCCTCGCCGATCAACTCGCTCAAGCACGCCGGCACCCCCTGGGAGCTGGGCCTGGCCGAGGCGCAGCAGACGCTGATCCTCAACGGGCTGCGCGACCGCGTGACCGTGCAGGTCGACGGCCAGCTGAAGACCGGGCGCGACGTGCTGATCGGTGCCCTGCTGGGGGCCGAGGAGTTCGGTTTCGCGACCGCCCCGCTGGTGGTCTCGGGCTGCATCATGATGCGCGTGTGCCACCTGGACACCTGCCCGGTGGGCGTGGCCACGCAGAACCCGGTGCTGCGCGAGCGCTTCTCCGGCAAGGCCGAGTTCGTAGTGAACTTCTTCGAGTTCCTGGCCCAGGAGGTGCGCGAGCTGCTCGCCAGCCTCGGGGCACGCACCCTGGCCGAGGTCGTCGGCCGCGTCGAGCTGCTCAAGGTCAGCCAGCAGCAGCTGGCCGCGCACCAGAAGGTCGCCGGCCTGGCGCTGGAGGCCATCACCCACGTGCCCGAGGTGCCGCTGGCCGCCCGCAGCCGCCGGATCTGTCAGGACCACGGGCTGGAAGCGCACCTGGACCAGCGCCTGCTGGCCGCCGCGCAGCCGGCCCTGGCCGACCGGCTGCCGGTGTCCATCGAGGCGGACATCGTGAACACCGACCGGTCGGTGGGCACGCTGCTGGGCCACCATGTGACCAAGACCTTCGGGCTGGACGAGCTGGATGCGGACACCATCAAGGTGAACCTGTCCGGCCGCGCCGGGCAGTCGCTGGGCGCGTTCCTGCCCGCCGGCATCACCCTCGCGCTGGCCGGGGACGCGAACGACTACGTCGGCAAGGGCCTGTCTGGAGGGCGGATCGCCATCCACCCGCCGCAGCGCACCGAATCCGCGCCGGAGGAGCAGGTCATCGCCGGCAACGTGGTGGGCTACGGCGCCACCAGCGGGCAGCTGTTCATCAACGGCTGCGTGGGCGAACGCTTCGCGGTGCGCAACTCCGGGGCGACCCTGCTCGTGGAGGGCATCGGCGAGCACGGCTGCGAGTACATGACCGGCGGCCAGGTGCTCATCCTGGGTCCCACCGGGCGCAACTTCGGCGCCGGCTTCTCCGGAGGCACCGCCTGGGTGCTGGACTTCGATGCGGCCACGCTGAACCCGCTGGCCGCCGCGGACGGCGACCTGCTGATCCGCGGGATCGACGACGAGGAAGCCCAGCGCATCTTCGAGCTGCTCACCGAGCACATCGCGCTGACCGCCTCGCCGCTGGCCCAGCGCCTGGTGCTGGACTGGGAGCGCACCCGCGCCCGGTTCACCAGCATCATCCCGCGCGGCTTCGCGGCCGTGCAGCAACTGCGAACCGACGCCGTCGCGGCCGGGGACAACCCCGACTCGCCGGAGGTCTGGACCAAAATTCTGGAGGTGACCCGTGGCTGATCCACGCGGATTCTTGACGGTGACCGAACGGGTCACCCAGCCCAAGCGGCCGGTGCCGATCCGGCTCATGGACTACAAGGAAGTGACCGAACGCCAGGCGGCCGGCACCCTGAAGTCGCAGGCCGGGCGCTGCATGGACTGCGGTGTGCCGTTCTGCCACAACGGCTGCCCGCTGGGCAACCTCATTCCGGAGTTCAACGACCTGGTCTACAAGGACCGGATGGACGACGCCGCCGCCCGGCTGCTGAGCACCAACAACTTCCCGGAGCTCACCGGGAAGCTGTGCCCGGCCCCCTGCGAGGCCTCCTGCGTGCTGGGCATCAACCAGCCGGCGGTGACCATCAAGCAGGTGGAGGCCGAGCTGGCCGAGCACCTGATGGACGGCGGGGACTTCACCCCCGCCCCGCCGGCGCGCCACACCGAGTTCCGCGTGGCGATCGTCGGCTCCGGCCCGGCCGGCCTGGCCGCCGCCCAGCAGCTGACCCGCGCCGGGCACACCGTGGCCGTCTACGAGCGCGACGAGGCCATCGGCGGGCTGCTGCGCTTCGGCATCCCCGACTTCAAGCTCGAAAAGCACGTGATCGACCGCCGGCTGGAGCAGATGCGCGCCGAGGGCACGATCTTCCGCACCGGCATCGAGATCGGCAAGGACATCACCTGGACCCAGCTGCGCCGCGACTACGACGCGGTCATCGTCGCCACCGGCGCCACCGTGCCGCGCGAGCTGCCGGTACCGGGGCGCGAGCTGGGCGGGGTGCACCACGCGATGGAATTCCTCACGGAGAACAACCGCGTGGTCGCCGGCCTGAAGTCCGAGCGCGGCATCGACGCGGCGGGCAAGCATGTGATCGTGCTCGGCGGCGGCGACACCGGCTCGGACTGCATCGGCACCGCGCTGCGCCAGGGCGCGGCCAGCGTCACCACGCTGGCCATCGGCAAGCAGCCGGGCACCGAACGCAGCGAGAACCACCCGTGGCCGATGATGCCGGTGCTCTTCGAGGTGCAGTCCTCCCACGAGGAGGGCGGCGAACGCACCTACCTGGCATCGACCGTCAACTTCGTCGGCGGCGAGGGAAGTAAGCAGAACACCGTGATCGGTGTTACAGTGGCAGAGACAGAATTTGTTGCTGGCAAGCGCCTCCCGAAGCCTGGAACCGAACGCGTCATCAAGGCGGATCTGGTTTTGCTTGCCCTCGGGTTCACCGGTCCGGAAGATTCCGGGTTGGTCGAACAGGTCAGTACCGAATTCGACAACCGGGGCAACGTCGCCCGAGATGGCTACTACATGACGAACGCCGACGGGGTGTTCGCCGCCGGAGACTCCGGTCGGGGGCAGTCGCTGATCGTGTGGGCAATCGCCGAAGGGCGTGCCTGCGCAGCCTCGGTGGACAAGTTCCTCATGGGCTCGACCACGCTTCCCGCGCCCGTAGCTCCAACCGATAGGGCCATCAGCATCATTTGAGAGTCACAGGCTTGAATGCGGCACACCCCGCCCGGGGTGGGCCGCATTTTGCCTACGGTTTACATGAAAGGCATATGGCTGACGGAATGAGACGCGCAAAGATTGTTGCTACCTGGGGCCCCTCCCTGGCGAGCTATGAAAACACCGTAGCGGTACTGAAGGCGGGCGTCGACGTGGCCCGCCTGAACATGAGCCACGGGGACCACTCGATGCACGCGCAATCCCTGGCGAACGTGCGCAACGCGGCGGCCGAGATCGGCCGCGCGGTCGGCGTCTTCGCCGACCTGCAGGGCCCGAAGATCCGCCTGGGCCGCTTCAAGGACAACGCGAAGTACATCCTGGAGGCCGGCGAGGAATTCACCATCACCATCGAGGAGGTCGAAGGCACCCGCAACCTGTGCGGCACCACCTTCAAGGGACTGCCCTCCGATGTGCAGGTGGGCGACTTCCTGCTGGTCAACGACGGCAAGGTCAAGCTCAAGGCCGTCGAGGTCACCGACACCGAGGTGCGCTCGGAGGTCGTCGTCGGAGGCGAGGTGTCCAACAACAAGGGCATCAACCTGCCCGGCGTAGCCGTGAACGTGCCTGCGCTGAGCGACAAGGATGAAGACGACCTGCGGTGGGCGCTGCGCGCCGGCATCGACATGGTCGCGCTGTCCTTCGTGCGCAATGCCAGCGACATCGAGCGCGTGCACGAGATCATGGACGAGGAAGGCCGCCGCGTGCCGGTCATCGCCAAGATCGAGAAGCCGCAGGCAGTGGACGCGCTGGAGGAAATCATCAACGCGTTCGACGCCATCATGGTCGCCCGCGGCGACCTGGGTGTGGAACTGCCGCTGGAAGACGTGCCCGTGGTGCAGAAGCGCGCCGTGGAGCTGGCCCGCCGCTGGGCGAAGCCGGTCATCGTCGCCACCCAGGTGCTCGAATCCATGATCGAATCGCCGACCCCGACCCGCGCCGAGGCCTCGGACTGCGCCAACGCGGTGCTCGACGGCGCTGATGCGGTCATGCTCTCGGGGGAGACCTCGGTGGGCGCCTACCCGGTGGAGACCGTGGAGACCATGTCCCGCATCATCGCCTCCACCGAGCAGCACGGCCTGGACCGCATCCCGCGCCTGGGCTCCAAGCCCAAGACCCGCGGCGGCGCGATCACCCGTGCCGCGGTGGAGATCGCCGACCAGCTCGACGCGAAGTACATCGTGGCCTTCACCCAGTCCGGCGACTCGGCCCGGCGCTTATCGCGCCTGCGGCCGAAGAAGCCGGTGCTGGCTTTCACCCCGCTGCAGCAGACCTACAACATCATGACCCTGATGTGGGGCGTGCAGGCCCGCCTGGTCGCCTACGCGGACCACACCGACAAGATGACCGCCCAAGTCGACGAGGCACTGCTCTCCGAGGGGCTGGCCGAGCTGAACGACATCGTTTGCATCGCCGCCGGTTCCCCTCCGGGGCAGGCAGGCTCGACCAACTCGCTGCGCGTGCACAAGGTCGGAGACCTCGCCGACGCCGGCCAGCTGGTCAACGGCAAGCCGATGCCGGCCCGCGAGAAGGTCGGGCCGTGGGCCGAGGAAAACGTCTCGGTGCCCAAGTCGCTCTAGCGCTTCGGCCTCGGCTGGCAGGCTGAAACCCAAGGACCCGTCCGCGCTTCGATCTCCATCGAAGAGCGGATGGGTCCTTCGCCTTCCTCCACCGGGTGTCGTCCGGCGAAGATGAGCGCAGCTGCCTTGGTGGGCGGTGACGCAAAAAATCCGCT
This sequence comes from Arthrobacter sp. AG1021, assembly GCF_003633665.1. NCBI lineage: Bacteria > Bacillati > Actinomycetota > Actinomycetes > Micrococcales > Micrococcaceae > Arthrobacter > Arthrobacter sp. AG1021. Next base: position 682,062 of record NZ_RBLB01000006.1, read on the forward strand.
GGCGGCAGTTGGAAAACTGCTGCCAGCGGATCTGCTTTGGTGCCCAAGGTGGGACTCGAACCCACACATCTTTCGATACCGCATTTTGAGTGCGGCGCGTCTACCGATTCCGCCACTTGGGCGAGCACAAAGAATATCCTACTTGAGCGTTCGCGGAATTCCTAATTGAGTTCGTGGTCGATATCAGCCCTGTTCCGTGCGCAAACCAGTAGGCTTAGAGGTGACACTGAGGCAACGGGGCTTCACGTACTGAAACCACCGACATCTGCCGATCATGATGGCAGGCATTCTTAATACGAAGGACGGCGCCGAATGAGCGAGCTACCAGAAATCACCAGAATCCCCTCCGAGGCGAGCAGCGCGCCGCGCCGCGTCATCGTGGCCGAAGACGAGACCCTGATTCGCCTGGACATCGTCGAAATTCTGCGTTCCGAAGGCTACGACGTCGTCGCCGAGGCGGACAACGGCCAGAGCGCGTTGGAGAAAGCCCGCGAGCTGAAGCCTGATCTGGTGCTGATGGATGTCAAGATGCCGGTCATGGATGGCATCACCGCGGCCGAAGCCATCGTGAAGGAGCGTATCGCCCCGGTGGTACTGCTGACCGCATTCAGCCAGAAGGAGCTCGTGGAGCGCGCCCGCGAGGCCGGTGCCATGGCCTATGTGGTCAAGCCGTTCACCCCGGCCGATCTGACCCCCGCGATCGAAATCGCCATCTCCCGCAACGACGAGCTGCGCGCGCTGGAGGAAGAAGTTTCCAGCCTGGCCGAGCAGTTCGAAACCCGCAAGCTCGTGGACCGCGCCAAGAGCCTGCTGATCACCAAGATGGGATTGAGCGAGCCCGAGGCCTTCCGCTGGATCCAGAAGACCTCCATGGACCGCCGCCTGAGCATGCGTCAGGTCGCCGAAACCGTCATCGATCAGGTGAAGTAACCGGCCGTAGGCCCATAAACCATCGAAATGTGTGTCAGACCACCTGTGGTTTGACGCACATTTTTTATTTTCCGCGTCAGCCGCGGAATTCTCGATTCCGGTGTTTGCACAGGAAGTTGCCGGTTGTTCACCTTCCGTTAACCTTGCGTTGCCATGGTGGACATGTTGACGAACCATTACATGGGCATAAGATTGAAATTACGCGCTGACCCTTGGTTTGGCGCGCCCTCAAACTCGCAACACGGATCGTCCGCGGTCCACGTAATTTTCCTTGCCGTTCGACCCCTCAGGCTGGTATTCAATGGATTTGACGCTTATCGTCGTCCTGGTCATTGCCTTGGCGTTGTTTTTCGACTTCACCAACGGTTTCCATGACACGGCCAATGCGATGGCCACCCCAATCGCAACCGGGGCAATCTCGCCCAAAAAAGCAGTAGCCCTCGCCGCAATTTTGAACCTCGTCGGCGCGTTCCTTTCCACCGAGGTCGCCAAAACGATCTCCGGAGGCATCATCAACGAGGACCCCACGACCGGGGTCGCCATCGGCCCGGCCATGATTTTCGCTGGTCTGATGGGTGCGGTGATCTGGAACCTGCTGACCTGGCTGCTCGGCCTGCCATCCAGCTCCTCCCACGCGTTGTTCGGCGGCCTGGTGGGCGCGGCAATCGTCGGCGCCGGATTCGGCGCCGTGAACTACGGCGTATTGCTGTCCAAGGTGCTGCTGCCGGCCATCGTGGCCCCGTTGATCGCGGGTATCTCCGCGTACCTTTGCACCAAGCTGGCCTATGCGATCACCAAGCGCCAGTCGGGAACCTCGCCCAAGCGCGGCGGTTTCCGCTACGGCCAGATCTTCTCCTCCTCGCTGGTCGCGCTGTCGCACGGTACCAATGATGCGCAGAAGACCATGGGCGTCATCACCCTGACCCTGGTGGCCTCCGGCCTGCAGGACGCCGGCACTCCGGTGCACTTCTGGGTTGTCGCGGCCTGTGCGTTCGCGATCGCGCTGGGTACCTACACCGGAGGCTGGCGCATTATCCAGACCATGGGCTCGGGCCTGACCGACGTCAAGCCCGCACAGGGCTTCGCGGCCGAGATGTCGACCGCGTCGGCCATCCTGACCTCCTCGCACCTGGGCTTCGCCCTGTCGACCACCCAGGTCGCTTCCGGCTCCGTCATCGGTTCGGGACTCGGGCGCAAGGGCGCCGAGGTCCGCTGGGGCACCGCCGGGCGTATCGCCCTGGGCTGGCTGTTCACCCTGCCGGCAGCGGCAATCGTCGGCGGCCTGGCCGCGTGGATCACCCACGCGGGCACCGTCGGAGTCATCATCGTCGCAGTTGCCGGTTTGGTTTCGATGCTCGCCATCTGGGTGCTGTCGCGCAAGAATCCGCACACCCACGAGACGGCGATGTCCGACATCGACAACTCGGGCGCCGCAGTGAACATCCTGAGCAAGAAGGAACGCCGCGCGAAGGCCAAGGCCGAAGCCAAGGCGAAGCAGGCTGCCTTGCGCGCCAAGGCCGAACGCGAGGAAGCTGAAGAAGAGAAAGTTGACAAAGCATGATCGACTGGACAGCATTTCTGATCGTTGCCGTCGTCACCTGGGCCGCCGCCCTGCTGATCGTGGCCGCATACTCGATGGGTGTGCGATTGCTGGCCGTGGCCAAGGACAAGGGCGCCAACGTGGGACTGAACAAGTCCGGCGCCTACGCCTGCTTCACGCTGTGCGGGCTGATCGTCGCCTTCGGCGTGGTCCTGATCGTGCCGCAGCTGAGCGAGGCGATCCTGGGGATCTCCTAGGGCCACCGGCCTGACGTGCCGGGGCCCGGCGGACAACTGAATATTGCCTTCGACGGAGGCACCCATAGACTAGAGCCATGACAAGCTTCAAGTACTACGTGGGTGCCTCCATCGACGGTTTCATCGCAGATCGCGCCGGGGATGCGCATTGGCTCCAGCCCTTCTCCAAGCTGGCCGGAGTCCGCGAGCATTTTGACGAATTCTTCGCCGGCGTCGGCGCCATCGTGATCGGCGGCAAAACCTATGAGAACATCGCCCGCGATGTGGCCGAGGGCAAGCTGGAATGGGTCTACGGCGACAAGCCGGTGTGGGTGTTCACGCACCATGAGCTGCCGACGGTGCCGGGGGCGGACCTGACCTTCATCCGCGGAGAAATCGGCTTCTGGAGCCGCGACATCGCGCGCAGCGCCTCGGTGGGGGACGTCTGGGTGGTCGGCGGCGCCGACCTGGCCGGCGGCTTCGTCGAAGCGGGCATGCTTGACGAGCTGCTGCTGATCACCGTGCCGGTGCTGCTGGGCGGCGGGGCGAACATCTTCGGCCGCGGCGTGAACATGGAGCTGGACGGGCTGGAGCTCAAGGACCTGGGCGGCAACGTCTTCGCCTCGCGCTACGCCATCACCTGATCCGCCCGCGCCAGGCTGACTTCCTGCGGCATGACAACGCCCGCCCCGGGTCCATCCGGGACGGGCGCTTTTTTCTGACCGGGACGTGACTTAGGGCTCGATGGGCAGCAGCATGTTGGTGATGCGCGCGGTGGCCACCCGTTTGCCGTCCGCGTCGCTGATCACGATCTCATGCGTGGTGCTGCGCCGGCCCAAGTGCAGCGGGGTGCAGCCGGCGCTGACCAGCCCGGCGCGCCCGGCGCGGTGATGGGTGATGTTCAGGTCCACACCTACCGGGTTGGCCTTGCCTGCCCCGTGCAGGGCCGCGGCGAAAGAACCCAGGGTTTCGGCCAGCGCCGCCGACGCGCCGCCGTGCAGGATACCCATCACCTGGGTGTTGCCCTCCACCGGCATGGTGGCGCAGAGCCGGTCCACCGAGAACTCGGTGAATACAATGCCCAGCTTTTCCACCAGGGTGCCCACCCCATGGCGGGACAGGAAAGGCCACATTGATTCGGGGACCCCGTGGGCGGCCAGCTGCTGGGCAAACGGGTGTGCTGAAGATTGCGCGGTTCTGGAAGTGAAATTGTCGCTCATGCCAACTAGGCTTTCAGGTGTGAGCGAAACTACCAAACCGACGCCCACGTCGGACAAGACCCTGCTGATCATCGACGGACACTCCATGGCCTTCCGCGCGTTCTACGCGCTGCCCGCGGAGAACTTCGCCACGAGCACCGGTCAGCACACCAACGCCGTGCACGGCTTCGTCTCGATGCTGCTGACGATGATCCGCCAGCAGAAGCCCACCCATGTCGCGGTGGCCTTCGACTTGGACACCCCGACCTTCCGCGTGCAGGAATACAGCGAATACAAGGGCGGACGCAACAAGACCCCCGAAGAGTTCTACGGGCAGATCGAGCTGATCCAGCAGGTCATGCACGGGATGAACATCCCCACGGTGAGCCTCGACCCGTTCGAAGCCGACGATGTCCTGGCCACCCTGTCCACGCGGGGCGAGGAAGCCGGCTTCAAGGTCCTGGTTGTTTCCGGCGACCGCGACGCCTTCCAGCTGATCACCGACAAGACCCTGGTTTTGTACCCGAAAAAGGGCATCAGTGACATCCCGCCGATGGACGCCGACGCGGTGGAAGCCAAGTACTTCGTGCGCCCCGAGCGCTACTCGGATTTGGCCGCACTGGTCGGCGAATCCGCCGACAACCTGCCCGGCGTGCCCGGGGTCGGCCCCAAGACCGCGGCCAAATGGATCAACCAGTACGGCGACCTGGCCGGCATCCTGGAGCACGTCCACGAGATCAAGGGCAAGGTCGGCGAATCGCTGCGCGCCCACGTGGACAACGTGACCCGCAACCGCCGCCTGAACCAGCTGCGCCACGACCTGGACCTGCCGGTGACGCTGGACGAGATGGAGCTGGTGGCTCCGAACCGCGAGGAGATCGAGAACCTCTTCGACGCGCTGGAATTCAACACGCTGCGCAAGCGCCTGTTCGACCTGTTCGCCGCGCAGGAGGAGGACACCGCTCCGGAGGTCGCCGAGTTCGCGCGCGTGATCACCGACAACGCCGAATCGCTGGCAGCATTCCTGGCCGCCGGAGAAGGTGCGCCGGTCGCAGTGCAGCCCGGCGTCGCCAACGGCGAAGCCGTGGGCCTGGGCCTGTTCCGCGGCAACGAAGCCGCCTGGGTGGAGCTCTCCTCCCTGGACGAGGCCACCGAAACCGTGCTAGCGGACTTCCTGAAGGATGCCGACGCCCCGAAGATCTTCCACGACGCGAAGGCCGCCATGCACCTGCTGGCCGAGCGCGGGCTGGGCGTGGACGGGATCGCCGATGACACCCTGATCAGCGCCTACCTGATCCAGCCGGACCGGCGCAGCCACGAACTGGTCGACCTGGTGCAGTACCACATGAAGTACCAGGTGCCGGTGTACCAGGCGAAGAAGGGCGAACTGGATCTGGGGCTGGCCGGAGAACTGGCCGAACCGACCCTGGCCCAGGCGCAGGCGATCTTCGACCTGTCGGCCTACCTGGACACCAAGCTGGTGGAGAAGCATGCGGACAAGCTCGCCCGCGACATGGAGCTGCCGCTGATCCCGGTGCTCTTCGCGATGGAGCGCGCCGGCGTGGCGGTGAACCGCGCCCGCCTCGATGAGCTGCGCGCCCACTTCACCACCCAGGTGGACCAGGCGACCAATGAGGCGTTCGCCGCGATCGGCCATGAGGTCAACCTCTCCAGCCCCAAGCAGCTGCAGGTGGTGCTCTTCGAGGAGCTGGACCTGCCGCGGACGAAGAAGATCAAGACCGGCTACACCACCGATGCCGAGTCGCTGCAGGACCTGCTGGTCAAGACCGGGCACCCATTCCTGGTTGCGCTGATGGCCTACCGCGACGCGATCAAGCTGCGCCAGACCGTGGACGGGCTGCTGAAGTCCGTGCAGCCGGACGGCCGCATCCACACCACCTACGCGCAGACCGTCGCCGCCACCGGCCGCCTGTCCAGCCTGAACCCGAACCTGCAGAACATCCCGGTGCGTTCGGAGGAGGGGCGGCGCGTCCGCGACGTCTTCACCGTCGGGGAGGGCTACGACACCCTGCTGACCGTTGACTACTCGCAGATCGAAATGCGCATCATGGCGCACCTCTCCGAGGACGAGGGCCTGATCGAGGCCTACCGCAACGGTGAGGACCTGCACCGCTACGTCGGCTCACGTGTGTTCAACGTCGAACCGGCCGAGGTCACTTCCGAGATGCGCTCCAAGGTGAAGGCGATGAGCTACGGCCTGGCCTACGGGCTGAGCAGCTTCGGGCTGTCCAAGCAGCTGAAGATCGGCGTCGACGAGGCCCGCAAGCTCATGAAGGACTACTTCGACCGCTTCGGCGCCGTGCGCACCTACCTGCGTTCGGTCGTCGAGCAGGCGCGCAAGGACGGCTACACCGAGACCATCTTCGGGCGCCGCCGCTACCTGCCTGAGCTGAACAGCTCCGACCGCCGCCTGCGCGACATCGCCGAACGCGCCGCGCTCAACGCCCCGATCCAGGGTTCGGCCGCCGACCTGGTGAAGGTCGCGATGCTCAAGATCGCCGACGGCCTGGCCTCCGGCGGCTACGCCTCGCGCATGCTGCTGCAGGTGCACGATGAACTCGTGCTGGAAATCGCCCCGGGCGAGCTGGATGCGGTACGCGAATTGGTGACCCTGGAAATGGGCCGCGCCGCGGACCTGCTGGTCCCGCTGGACGTCCAGCCCGGCGTCGGCGCCACCTGGCACGAGGCGGCGCACTAGCCCCCGGCCGCCACCCGATTCCGGTCCGCCGGGCCGCACCTTCCACCGGTGCGGCCCGGCGGTTTCGGCACCAGCCCACAAAACGTCCACCAGCGAAAGGCCCGACACCATGAACCCTGCAACCCCCGAAGGGATCGAACTGGAATTCATCGGGTCCGGCCTCGTCGACGGCCAGCCCTCCGCGTCCTGGCTGCTGCTCGAACGCGCCATCGCCCGCGGCTTCCATGAATCCAGCGCGGACGCCGATGGCCGCAAGATCCTGGCGGAGCTTGACGAGCAGGACGAAGTGCAGTCCATCCTCGCCTTTGACCGCACGGCGGCCGCGCCCAGCCTGCATGCCGCCGATCCCGTAGGCACCTATTCGTATTTTGCCGGCACGCTGAACGTCGGCGGGCCGCAGCTGCTGGAGGTGCACGAGATCACCTCGGTCACCGTCAGCCCGACCCACCGCCGCCGCGGCATCCTGCGCTCGATGATCACCACCCACCTGGACCGCGCCGCGGCCGACGGCGTCCCGGTGGCGGTGCTGACCGCCTCGGAAGCCACCATCTATGGCCGCTTCGGATTCGGGGTGGCCGCCGAACGCTGCCGCTTCGAGCTGAAGTCCGGGCAGGGCGCGCAGTTCCGCGCCCCGGCCTCCGGCACCGTGCAGGCCGTGGCCCCCTCGGCGATGGCCGAGCAGGTGGCGCAGCTCTACCGCGAGCACCACCTGGCCACGCTCGGCTCGGTGAGTAACAACTCCTTCGACCTGGGCAGGGCCACCGGCCGTTGGGAAAGCTACGACAACCTCAAGCCGGCCGCGAAACTGCGCGGCGCCCTGCACTACGACGCGAATGGCACCCTGGACGGGTTCATCACCTACACCTTCGAGGGGTGGAAGCAAGAGGAGCCGGCGATGTCCATCGGCACCCTGTGCACGGTGAACGAGACCGCGCGCCGCGAACTTGTCGCCTACCTGTGCGACCACGACCTGATCGAACGCGTCACCGGGCGCGGCCCGGTGGACGACGTGCTGCCCACCGCGCTGCGCAATACCCGCGACTACAAAACCACCGCGCGCGGGGACCACCTGTGGGTGCGCATCCTTGACGTGCCCGCAGCGCTGGGCGCCCGGAGCTACCAGCGTGATGCGCGCGTGGTCCTGCAGGTCGACGACGATCTGGGCTACGCCGCGGGCACCTGGGTGCTGGAAACTGCCGGGGGAGTGATGTCGGTGCAGCGCGCGGACGGGCCCGCCGCCGACGCCCGGCTGGACGCCCGGGATCTGGCCACGCTCTACCTGGGCACGCGCAGCGCCACCCATCTGGCTGGCGCCGGGCTGCTCGCCGAGCACCGGGCCGGCGCCCTCGATGACCTGGATGCGATGTTCACCGGTCCGCGCACCCCGTACTGCCAGGCGGACTTCTAGACCCGATGCCGACCTTCGAACGATCACCCGCTCCCACCCGGCGCGGGGTCCTGCGCGGTGCGCTGGGTCTGGGAACACTTGCAATCGCCGCACTCACCGGGTGCGCACCCAATCCCGAAGCACCGGACCCGACCCGCGGCGGTCCCAGCGGGACGGACGCCCCACCCGCGCCCGAACCCTCGCGAAGCGCCTCCGCCGGCCCATCCGCGACGCCGCAGCCAAGAGCCGCGGCGGTCATGTCGCGCGCCGAGGCGGTCGCGAAGTACCACGGACGGAAGCCCGGCACGTTCGGACTGGACGTCCCGGGGATCCAGCTCGGGCTGCCCCGCGGGAGCAAAACCGCGGCGCTGACCTTCGATGCCTGCGGGGGACCGGGCGGAGCGTTTTTCGACCCGGCGCTGATCACGGCGCTGCGCGACGCCGAGGCGCCGGCCACGCTGTTCGTAAACCAGCGCTGGGCGCGGGCCAACCGGTCCCTGGCCGCGGAGCTTGCCGCCGATCCTTTGTTCGAGATTGCCAATCACGGAACCAGCCATGCGCCGCTGGGCACCGCCGGGCAGATGGCCTATGGCATCCCGGGCACCGCGTCGGTGGGGCAGGCCTACGACGAGATCATGGGCAACCAGCGCTACCTGCAGGAGGAATTCGGCCTCACCGCGAAGTTCTTCCGATCCGGCACCGCCCACATGGACCAGGTCGGCGCCGCGCTGTGCCGCGACCTGGGGCTCGTGCCGATGAACTTCACGGTCAATCTGGATGCCGGGGCGACCTTCCCGGCCTCCACCGTCGCGGCGCAGGTCGGCGGCCTGCGCGCCGGCGACGTCGGGATCGGCCATTTCAACCGCCCGGATTCCGGCACGGCCGCCGGGGTTCGCCAAGGGCTCAAAACCTTGCAGGATGCCGGAGTCGAGCTCGTACGGCTTTCCCAGGGCTGGTGAACGGCTGCTCGGGCCCCGCCCGAGGAACCCAAATGTAGCGAACCTCACAAAGCAGAGCTGCGGATGTTGGGGTGATCTGCTTTGCCTCGGCAAAGCCCAGCGCGTAGACTTGAACAGCGTGCCGTGGCCATGCCATGTCCGCAAATTGTTTTACCCGCTCGAAATTCCGGGACTTCCGGGGTTTCGACTGATCAAATCTATCCACATCGGAGTCCCTACTACATGACCATCACCTCGAACGAGAACAACAGCGCACCAGTCGTCGCAATCAACGACATTGGATCCGCTGAGGACTTCTTGGCCGCAGTCGATGCCACCATCAAGTACTTCAACGATGGTGACCTCGTCGAAGGCACCGTCGTCAAGGTTGACCACGACGAAGTTCTGCTCGACATCGGTTACAAGACCGAAGGTGTCATCCCTTCCCGCGAGCTTTCCATCAAGCACGATGTTGACCCGGGTGACGTTGTCACCGTTGGTGACAACGTCGAGGCCTTGGTCCTGACCAAGGAAGACAAGGAAGGCCGCCTGATCCTGTCCAAGAAGCGTGCACAGTACGAGCGCGCTTGGGGCGACATCGAAAAGATCAAGGAAGAGGACGGCGTCGTTACCGGTACCGTCATCGAGGTTGTCAAGGGTGGCCTCATCCTGGACATCGGCCTGCGCGGCTTCCTGCCTGCGTCGCTGGTCGAGATGCGTCGCGTTCGCGACCTGGCCCCATACATCGGCCAGGAAATCGAAGCCAAGATCATCGAGCTGGACAAGAACCGCAACAACGTTGTGCTGTCCCGTCGTGCATGGCTCGAGCAGACCCAGTCCGAGGTCCGCTCGACCTTCCTCAACAAGCTGGAAAAGGGCCAGGTTCGTCCGGGCGTCGTTTCCTCCATCGTCAACTTCGGTGCGTTCGTGGACCTGGGCGGCGTAGACGGCCTGGTACACGTTTCCGAGCTGTCCTGGAAGCACATCGACCACCCATCCGAGGTTGTCGAGGTTGGCCAGGAAGTCACCGTCGAGGTTCTGGAAGTCGATCTGGACCGCGAGCGCGTTTCCCTGTCGCTGAAGGCTACCCAGGAAGATCCATGGCAGACCTTCGCCCGCACCCACGCACTGGGTCAGGTTGTACCGGGCAAGGTCACCAAGCTGGTTCCATTCGGTGCGTTCGTTCGCGTCGAAGACGGCATCGAAGGCCTGGTTCACATCTCCGAGCTGGCGGTTCGCCACGTTGAGCTGGCCGAGCAGGTTGTCTCCGTGGGAGACGAGCTGTTCGTCAAGGTCATCGACATCGACCTGGAGCGCCGCCGCATCTCGCTGTCGCTCAAGCAGGCCAATGAAGGCGTGGACCCAGAGGGCACCGAGTTCGACCCAGCACTCTACGGCATGGCTGCAGAGTACGACGAGGCCGGCAACTACAAGTACCCAGAGGGCTTCGACCCGGAGTCGAACGAATGGCTTGAAGGTTTCGAGACCCAGCGCGCTGCATGGGAAGCACAGTACGCTGCTGCCCAGGAGCGTTGGGAAGCTCACAAGAAGCAGGTTGCTGCCGCAATCACCGCCGATGCAGAAGCAGAGCCTGCTGCTGCCGGCGAGGCTGCCCCAGCATCGTACTCGTCGGAGGCTCCAGCCACCGACGCCGGCACCCTGGCTTCCGACGAAGCACTGGCTGCTCTGCGCGAGAAGCTGACCGGCAACTAATTTCGCTTCTCCCGCTGCGGCGGGGTGAACGAAAGCGTTTGCTGTGCAAGGCCCAACCCGTTTCGGGTTGGGCCTTGCCCCATTTAACCGCCGGCTCCGCCCGGCCGGCCCAGACCGCGTCATCATTAGTGCTGATCCGCGCACTTCCAGATCGCTCCCGCGGTGGACTCCCGATAATAGATCCGTTCGGTAGTCTAAACCCAAGAGCGGTTTCCCGACTCCGGCAACGGCCGGATCGCCGGTCCGAAGGAGTGCGCAAAATGCAGATGGAGAACCAGGCCGCGTCCGGGTCCACGTCGCACAAGGACACCCCGTTCTGTTCGCTGCGCGAGGACGAGTGGGCGCAGGTACCGCGTACCATCCCGGACCTGTGGCTGGGCGGCGGCGTCTGGGTCCCGCTGGGGGCCCTGCTGCTCTACCTCATCCGCTTCGCGCCGCAGCCCCTGGTTTTGGGCAGCTGGGCGCCAATCCTGCTGAGTTACTCGTTTTTCATCGGGGTCATCGTGCTGCTCGGCGGGGCCGGCCGGCACGCGGCGTGGATCGGGCTGGCGGCCGCCATCTGGTTCGATGCGCTGCTGGATCCGACAGGAACCGAGCAGCAGGTGCTGTATGCCGCCATGGGCTACTTCGGCCTGCTGGCGATCACGGGACTGATCGGCCAGCTGAGATTTGCGGCATTGCTGACGACCTGGCACCGGCAAGCGCATGGAAGCGTGCAGGTACCCTCGAACGCGCTCAAGCCGCTGGGCTACAGCCAGCTGATCCCCACTTGGATGTGGGGCCTGACCAGTGCCATCGTAGTTTGGCCGCTGCTCAAGGCAGGCTGGAAATTCTTCACCGTCGCCGACATGGACTTCGCCGCGGTTGACTCTGAGCTGTACTACGAACTAGGCGTGGGGCTCGGGGTGATGGCCCTGGTCCAGTTGGTCGGCCTCTTCAAGTGGTTCGAATCCCGTAGTGTTCCGCTGATGGCGCTGGAGATCCCGGTGGCACCCGAAACCGGGCCGCTGGGCTTCAGCGGCGTGGGCAATGGGCTGCCGGCGTCCCAGGTACAGCCCGCGCAGTGCACCTGCGCCCAGGATGAGGCCAACAACCAGGCCGAGGACTTCAAGCATCCCGGCTGGTTTCTGGTGTCCGACCAGTGCGCGGTCCACGGCATCCGCGCCGTCAACGAGCTTTCCGCAGGGCAATTCCTGGAGATCGCGCAGGATCCGTGGGTGTACGGAGCGAATGTGGAGGCACTGCCGTGCGCGGGCACCGGGCGTATGGTCATCTCCGGGTTGTACGGCTGGGGCGCGAAGCCGGTCCGGCTGGGCGTTCGCAGCTTCTTCAGCGGCGGCCTCCAGACCGGGGCGCATCTGCTGCCCGGCATGGCGCGCGAACCGCTGCGCCGCGCCACGCGCAGCATCAGGTGGGTGGATCCGAGGGGCAACGCCCTGGCCCCGGAAGCGATCGATGCCGCTTCGGAACAGGTCATCGACCGGATCAATCTGGCGCCGGTGGGCCTGCGCGGGCATGCCGTGCGCGTAGCAGGCCAACGGGTCCGCTTCGAGGCGGCCGATGCCCGGATGCCGGCTGAACGGGACGCCGCGAGATCCTAGCATCGTGATCCCGCGCGGATTTATCATGCTTGCATGAGCGAACCGCATTCGATCGCCGTGATCGTCGCCCACCCGGACGACGATGCCTATGGGTGTGCGGGATCGAGCGCCCTGCACGAAACCAACCCCGGCTTCAAGTTCATCCTGGTGATCGCGACCGATGGCGGGGCGGGACTGATCGCCGACGCCTTCCACCAGGCCAGGGAGGTCCCCGGGCCGGGGCTGCGCCGGCTGCTCCACGGGGAGGTGCGGGAATCGACCTTCCAGCGCTGGAACGCCTCGCGCGAACGTCGCGGGCTGCCGCCCTTCGACCCGGCGGTCGAATACCAGCTGCGGCCGGTGCCAGACAGCCTGATCGACATTGAGGTGGACACCACGCAGGTCGCCGGACGGATCCTCGCCGGGCTGCATGAACACGCGGCCAGCGCCCGGTGCTGACCTACCCGGGCGGCGAAGCCGGGTGGGAGCGCATCGTGGGGCGGGAACCAGCGGTGCTCGCCTGGCCGCCGCGCCCACCCGGCGCACCGTTGTTGACCGACCGGTTCGAAGGGCTGTAAGCCCGGCACCGACTCCGGCGCCGGGGCCGAGGCTAGGCGGCGCGGTGCTGGTTGACGGTGTTGCGCACCGGACGCTGGTCCGGGTCCATGAAGCGGGGCATGATCACCTGTGGCACCCCGCCGTTCGCAATGACCTTGATCAACCCCGCGTGCACATCGTGGTGGTGCTTCTCGCACAGCATTGCGCCCCAGTATACGGAGGTCACGCCACCTTCGGACCAAAGCCAGATGTGGTGGATGTTGCAGGACTCCGGATCGCGGGTGCACCCGGGCACGATGCAGCCTCCGTCGCGCACCGTGATCGCCAGGCGCATCGGCTCGGTGTGGTACCGCGCGGCCCGGCCCAGGTCCAGGACCTGGCTCTTGCCGCCGAGCACCAGCGGGATGATTTTCGCCTCGGCCAGTGTGCGGCGCAGCTGCGCGGCGGACAGCTGATGCCCGTGCAGGGTGATGCCGTGGGTGGCGGCACGCTCCTCAAGCTCGGCCAGCGTGAGGGTGACGACGACCTGCGGCGCCACCGTGGCCACGCCCTGCGCCCCGTCGGTATCCCCGATCCCGGGCAGCGGGTCCTGCCCGCCGGGTTCCACCAGCTTGCGCAGCCGCTGCGAATTGATGCGCAGGAAGCCGAGCAGGGCGTTCAGCCGGCGCAGCGCCACGGAGGGCTCGGGGACCGGGTCGGGCTCGGTACAGGAGGCGGCTTCCTCGTCGGTCACGAAATCAGGGTGTTCGGGGATGGGGGCGGCGGATTCCTGACGCCCGAACGTGCCGAAAACGACGTTTGACTGACCTTCGCGCGCCTGTTGGCCGGCTTGGGTGCGCGGATTGTCCGCCTGCGCGACAATGGAGTCGAACAGCTCCGCGCCCAGCGGGTCCAGCAGCAGCTCGATGCAGGTCAACCCGTGGCGGGTGCCGCGACGGAACAGGCCCGCCAACGCGGCGGGATCCTCCTCTTCGGTCTGGGTGCGGGCCTGCTTGAAGATCTTGTTCACCCGCCGCTGCCGCGAGGTCGACTGCGGTTCGTCCAGGGCGTCGTCGATAAGCTGCTCCAGCAGCGCGCCGGAGGCATCCTGCGCGGAAGCGGTGCGGGGGGCCGCGAATTCGGCGGCAGGTTCCTCGAACTTCTCCAGCCGGCGGGCGGCGGAGAGGATTTCGCGCGGGTGCTGGCCGGGATCCGCGAACCTGGCGGCCAGCCGGGTGAACTGCGGCGGGTGCTGCTGGTGCTGGTAGTCGAACTGGGCGATGACGTGGTGGGCGTCGGCCATCCGGCGCCGCGCCTCGAAGAAGTCCACATCCAGCCAGGCGGCGGCCAGTTCCTCGGGGGAGGTGAAGCTGGGGCGGCCCTCGCACAACTGCGGCGGCAGCGCCAAGTCGGGTTCGGTCTCGCGCAGGGCGTCTAGCTCAAGCACCGACAGGCCATGGGCGGCGCTTGCCTCGATCAGGTGCGCAGCGTGGATCTGGGCGCGCACGGATTCGTCGGCGGTTTCCTCCGCCGCGGCGGCCAGGGCCAGCGCGAAACGCGGATCGGCGGACGACGAGGGGCCGCTGGCGGAGCGCACCCGGCGCAGGAGCGCGGGGATGAGCGCGGCGAGGGCCAACGCGTCTCCGGTGCCCAGATCCGGCTGCTCCAGCCTGCGGGACAGGTCCTCGAGGACCTGCGTCAGTGGTGTGCTCATGGACCCAGCATGCCCCCGCGCCGCCGGCCTCGGTGAGGGGCCGGCGAAAATGTGGATAACTATTTTTGAGGGATGCCCTGCGGGGTCAGCCCCGGCGGCGGGTGGAGGCGGTGACGGTGAAGGTCTTGTCGCGCGCGAGCTGGCGGGTGGGGCCGATGCGCCGGGCCAGCTCGCCGCGGTAGCGCAGGTGCGAATTGAACACGCAGAGCAGCTCGCCGCCGTCGGCCAGCACGCGGGCGGCGTCGTCGATCAGCTTGAAGGCGATGTCCGCGGTGACCGCATTGCCGATGTGGAACGGCGGGTTCAGCGTGATCAGCGTGGCGCTGGCCTCCGGCAGCCGGGACAGGGCGTCGTCCTGCACCGCGTCGATCCGCTCCGCCAGCTGGTTGGCGCGAGCGGCGGCCAGCGTGGAGGCGACGGCGGAGGCCGAGTGGTCACAGGCGGCGATGCGCAGCTGCGGGTGGGTGAGCGCCGCATAGATGCCGATGGAGCCGTTGCCGCAGGCCAGGTCCACCAGCGTCCGGTGCGCGGAGAGGTCGGGCAGGTGCTCCAGCAGCAGCCGGGTGCCCGGGTCCAGCCGGGCTGCCCCGAAGGTCGCGGCGCCCGCGGCCAGCGTGAAGGCGGTGCCGTTGACCTGGTGCTCGGCAAGCTGCGGGAAACGGCTGGCGGGGCGGGTTTCGCGCACCCCGCAGGCGGTGAGCACCCGGGACTTCTGCCTGGCCAGCGAGACGTCGACGCGCGAGAAGCGCTCGTCGAGCACCTGGTTCATCGAGCGGTTCATGTGCTTGATGCGCCCGCCGGCGAACACCTGCACCGCCGGGTCCGCCGTTGCGGCGATGGCGTCGGCCTGCTCGGCCAGCACGTCCAGCCCGCGCGGCAGGTTCATCAGCACGAGGCGCGCGCCGCGGGCCGCCTCGTCCAGCGAGGTGAACGCGACCCGCTCGGCCCACTGCGGGGCCAGGGATTCGAGGTTGTTCTCGATGGCGCGGCGGGAGGTCAGCGCGTCGGTGAATACATGCACTGTTCCGGCCCCGCGGGCCAGCGCCCCGAGGGTGAGCGCCCCGTAGTGGTCGCCGATCACGGCGAGCGTGCCGGGCCAGGGGGCGCCGAGCTGCGCCAGCGCTGCGGCGCAGGTGTCAAGCACCAGCCGGTCGGCGGCGTCGACCGCGAACAGGTTTTCCGCCTGCACGTCGGGCCAGCGGCTCAGCTGCGCGAGCAGGGCCCGGGCAGGGTCGGCGGGGGTCGGCGCGGGGGCCGGGATGCCGGCCGGGTCATGCTCGGTGCTCATGGAAGGTCCACCCATTTGGTGTCGAAGGGCTGCAGCCGGCCCGCGCCGGAAGTCAGCGCGGCGGTGAAGGCTGCCAGTTGGCCGGCGTCGTGCTCGGTGTCGTCGATCCCGATGTGCAGCACGGCGTGCGCCGCTTCCCAGACGCTGGGTTCGAGCTGGTAGCCGGCGGCACGCAGCTCGTTCTCCCAGCGCGCGGCCAGCGCGTGCGGGGCGGGCAGCGTGAAGATGCGCAGGCGCTGGCGCACATGCAGGGTCGAATGCTCCAGGGCCTGTGAGACCGAATCGGAGTAGGCGCGGACCAGGCCGCCGGCGCCGAGCTTGATGCCGCCGAAGTAGCGCACGCACACTGCCAGCACGTCGGACAGGTCGGTGCCGTGCCCGGTGTCGCGCTTGGCGAGGGCTTCGAGCATCGGGATGCCGGCGGTGCCCGAGGGCTCGCCGTCGTCGTTCGAGCGCTGGATCATCCGGTCCGGGCCCAGGATGAAGGCGCTGCAGTGGTGGCGGGCGTCGAAGTGCGTTTTGCGCAGCGCGGCGATGTGCTCGCGGGCCTGCGCCTCGGATTCGACCCGGAAGAGGTAGGTGATGAAGCGGGAGCGCTTGATCTCGACCTCGTGGACGCTGTCGCGGCTCAGGATGGTGTAGGCCGACGCGCGAGAATCGGTGGAGTTCATTATCACCAGTTTATCGCGCGGCGCGCCAAGCGGTCCGGAAGCCGGTCCGGAAGCCGGGCCGCGGCAATAGTCCGCGCTGCACGATTTAACACGATGTGTGCACCTCGCAACGGTTTTTCAGGTTGATTTATCCGTGGTTTCAGCATTGACGCTAGGCCTTGGGGGTGGGAAAATATTCTCCACATGGGGCATCTACTGGGGCTGGTTTTGCATTGCTGGGGGAGTTGCCAATGGCTGCATCGTATGAAATTGAGCTGCTTGACCGATGGCGTCTGATTGCTGACTGCCAGCCGGTTAAACTGCGTTTGCGTGAACAGCGGGTGCTGACCCTGCTGGCGGTCCATGGACCGGTCTCGCGGCGCCGGATGGCCGGAATGCTCTGGCCTGAAACCACCGAAATGCGCGCGGCCGACAGCCTGCGCGTAAGCCTGTGCCACATCCACCAGCAGTGCCCCGGGGCGATCCGCTGCGACGACGGGTGGGTGGAAATCGACCCTGCGGTATCCGTGGACCTGCACACCCTACGCCACCGGCTGCAGCACTTGTTGCTGGCCCCGGACGCCGACAGCCTGCAGGAGGACATTTTCCTGAACACCCGCCAGCTGCTGCCCGACTGGGACGAGCCGTGGCTGTTCGAGGAGCAGGAGGCGCTGCGCCAGCTGCAGCTGCGCGCGCTGGAGACCGCGTCGGCGCAGCTGCTGAACCTGGGGCTGCAGCATCGGGCCTGGCAGCTGGCGCAGAGCGCGCTGCGGCTGGATCCGATGCGCGAATCGGCTGCGAGCCTATGCGCCCGCGCCGAATCCGGGCAGGGCAACAACGCCTCGGCCACCGCGGGGCTGCTGCAATTCATCGGGCGGCTGAAGACCGAACTCGGGGTGGAACCGGGTCCCGAGCTGCTGCACACACTCACCCAGCTGCGCGGCGCGTAGCCGCCTAGCCGCCTAGCCGCCTAGCCGCCCGGCCGCCTAGCCGCCCGGCCGCCGCGGCACGGACGGTGCGCCAGGCCGCGGTGCGCCGTAAACCCGGTGCAGGCCGGCCCCGTACTAGGCTGGAACCCATGATGCATGTGGGCCTGACCGGTGGGGTGGCATCCGGTAAATCAGTAGTGGCGGCGAAATTGGCACAGCTCGGGGCGGTGGTGATCGACGCCGACGCGCTCGCGCGGGTGGTCGTCGAGCCGGGCACCCCCGGGCTGGCGGCGATCCGCGAAACCTTCGGCGAGCACATGCTGCAGGCCGACGGGACGCTGGACCGCGCGGCGCTGGGCGCTCTGGTGTTCTCCGACGACGGCGCCCGCGAAAAACTCAACGCGATCGTGCACCCGCTGATCCGCGAGGAAGCCGCCCGCCTGCGCCAGGCCGCGGCCCCCGGGGCGCTGGTGGTCGAGGACGTGCCGCTGCTGGCCGAATCCGGGCAGGCCGGGGCCTACGACGTGGTCATCGTCGTGCAGGCCCCGCGCGAGGAGCGCATCCGCCGCATGGTCGAGGACCGCGGCTGGACCCGGCAGGACGCCGAGGCGCGCATGGCCGCGCAGGCCACCGACGAGCAGCGCGCCGAGATCGCCGACTACCTGCTGGTCAACGACGGCACCCGGGAACAGCTGCTGGCCCGGGTCGAGGAGCTCTACCGGCAGGAGCTGGTGCGCTGATGCTGAAAACCGCCAAGTGGATCATGCTCGCCAGCTTCGCCGCCGCGCTGGTGCTCTGGCTGGGATTCGGTGGGCGCAGCGAATTCGTCGCCTCCGACGGGCCCTACTCGCCGGTGGTATATATCAGCGGCTGGCTGGCCCTTCTCGGGCTGGTGGCCGCGACCTGGCTAACGGTCGGGTTCTTCGGAGGGGCCATCCGCCGCACCGTGGCGCGCAATTCCATCCGCTACGGCATGAAGCGTGGACGCTAGGAAGCCTGAGACGCAGCGAGGCGCGGCAGGCCACGTGGCCCGCCGCGCATCATGCACTATCCCGGTGCGGAATCGGGCACCGGATCAGGAACCGCCCGGATCGGGCAGTCGGTCCAGCACCATGGGTTCTGGCGCAGCGTCCGGCCCTCCGGCGGCCATCTGGCCCAGCGCCATCGGCGTGGGCGCCGACCCCGTTGCGCCCTGTCCGGCTGCGGAAGCCGCCAGCTGTTCCAGCGGCATCGGAGACGGGGCCGAGGAATCCGCTCCGCCTCGGGAACCGTCCCCGCCGGTGCCGGCAACACTGATCTTGATCTCGTAGTCCTTGCTCATGTGCGTTTGCACCCCTTTCTTGGACCGTCGTGCTAGAGGTAGACCTGGGTGATGTTCTTCGCCGCATCCAGCACGATGTACACCTGCTTGCCGGTGGCCTTGGCCACCGAGAGCACCAGGTGGACGTTGGTCACCCCGTCGGTCGCTCCGGTCAGCACCTTGTGCCAGGCGTTGTCCGAGGCCAGATGGGCCCAGGCGTTCTGCGAATGGTTCGAGGTGAAGATCTGGTTGATGGTGGTCCACATGGTTGATCCTTCTTTCACGTTGCTCGTTCACGGTTTCACAGGTAGCACTGCGAGATGTTTGACGCGTCGGCGACGACGGTGACCTTCAGGCCCTTGGCCTGCGCCAGCGCGAGCATGGCCAGCATGTTGGTGATGCCGTCCGGGGCGCCGGTGGTGATCTTGCGCCATCCCAGGGTTCCCACGTGCGCCCATGCGTTCTGCGCATTGACGGTTGCGAAGACCTGGTTGACCGAGATGTTGTAGTAGGTGGCCGGACCGGTGTTCCGGGTGGCCACCGTCATCGAATGGGCGACGGCGGAGACGGACTCGATGTCCAGTCCCGAGCCGCTGCCGTCCCACCAGTTGCTGTTCGGTGCCGAGGAAGGGCCGAAGCTGGAGCCCGACCCTCCGTAGAGGTCGGTGGCGTCGCCGTAGTTCACCCGCCGCTCCAGATCGAAGCGGTTGTCCGCCTGCTCCAATGACAGTTCGTAGTGCTTGGCCGGGGTCATCTCCTGGTTGCTGTTGTTGCCGGTGGTGTCCACATGCCAGATCGCCACACCCGAATCAGGCAGCGAGGCGTCCCTGCCGGCCTGCTCGCGGTTCTCCACGATGAAGTACTCCGTGGCGCTGCGCGGATGCAGCAGGAACTCGTTGCGCCCTGCCGCGATGGTGTAGCTCTGCCCGGAAGCCATGGTGGTGGCCGCCGAGGACCAGCCCGCCGCATGCTTCAGGTAGGCGTCGACCTGGGTCGGGTTCTTGTCGTTGCCGCCGTAGCACATCAGCGAATAATGCCCGACGCCCAGGCCAACCCCGACGCTGTCGTAGTCGTACAGGTCCGGGAAGTCGCACACCATGTGCCCGTTCTCGTGGCAGAACGTGCGCAGCGTGAGCTGGTTGCCCAAATCCGTGATCTGGTAGTCGGAGAAGCGGCGCGTCGCGCTGAGCACGTACGGCGAGGCCAGCGCCCAGCTGTGCGGCCATAACCCTTCGCTCCACGCGTTCGAGCGCACCCCGGCGTAGAAGACGCTCAGCGCCTTGATGTAGCCGCCCGCGTCGGCCGTCAGCGAGGAGAAGTCGAAGCCGGCCGCGACCAGGCTGTCCAGCGCCTCGCGGATCAGCTCCTGGGCCCGGGTGCCGTAGCTGATGGCGGGGTCCGTGTAATAGGTGCGCGGATGCGCCGCCCGGTAGTAGGCGGCCACGAGGTTCTTGTAGGACAGCTTGCCGTCCGAGACGTCGCGGAAGTAGTCGAACGCCGATCCGTTGTTGCCGAAGCCGGTGTAGCCCGCCAAGTTGCAGAAGTCGTCGACCTCCTGCCGGCTGATCGTGGCCGGGAAGTCGCTGAAATCAATGAGCAGCACCAGCCCCCGGAAATTTCCGGTGGTCGGGTTCGCCGGCGGCGCCGCATCAGGGGAGGCCGACTGCGCCTTCAGCTGCGCCTGGGCTCCGGTGCGGCGCTGCATCCAGCGCGGCACCGGCCCTAGGGATTCGCGCGTCTCGCGGGCCTGCATGGCGCTGGATTCGCGGGTGATGCGCAGATGCTGCGGCAGGTTGAGTGTTTGCGGATCGGCGGTGTCTACGCGCTCGCCGGTGGGCTGCAACGATTCGCCGTTCTCGGCGAGCGCCGCGTACTGGTAGAAGCCGTCCTCGCCCTTGACGACGGTGTAGCCGTCCAGGGTTTCGAAGACCGCGTGGAACTGGTTGCCCCAGCCCTTGAGCGTCAACTCGGATCCGTCGGGGTTCTGAAAGGTGAATAATTCGCCTTGGAATGGGACTGGCATTCGGGTGCCTTCCTCCCTTGGGTGGCGTGGATTGGAATGGATCCCGCGCCGGCCGCGGCGAAGCGGCGGCAGACGGGACCCGCAAGGGCACAGCGAGGGGAGGTTCGAGAAAGCCGGCCCCCGGGTGTGCGTGTCAACGGCCAAGGGGACCGGGCGGCAATACATGCACCGGTTCGCCCCAGGACTCGCCCGTCCCCGGATGATCCGGCGGCGAACGTGCTGCCCCTACTATCGCGCGGAGAAATTACTGCGGTGTTACCCCGGCATTACCGCTGCGGCACCCCGTTGGCCACGGCGATCGTTCCATGCCCGAAACGGAGGGCGGATCGCAGCTTGGAGCAGAGCGAGGAGCACCCGAGAGCGGGATACGGCGTCTTTGCGGGGGTGTGGTTGCTCTATGGCCGGGTGGAGAGTCTGGGCGGTAGCAACCTTGGCCCTGGTTCACGCAGGTACCCGGTACTTGCCGCCGCCCAAGCAACATCTGCCCCCCCGAATCAATCAGGCTCAACTCGTCGAAAAGCGGCATCGGCGAATACCTGGTCCCGTTCCAGCAAGGTCTCGATCGCGCGAGCCTGCTGGACGGAGCAGGAGGAAGCCTCCGGCCGTGTCACCCCTTGCTGCAGCTGCCCCTCGCAGTGATGATCGACGATGTGCCCGGAACCCGGCGGGCCACGATCCTGAGGTTCGCATCAACCTTGGCCGCAGGGCAGAACGAAGTGATTACCGGCCGCCATCTATTGGCCAAGCACCCAATCGACGCGGACTGGGCACCGTCGAACAAGATGGTCTACGGATGGAATTCTTGGTGGCCTCACCGATCACGTGGAATAACTCCTGCTGCGGTGAGCCGATCGTGCAGGTACACCATGTTGGCAGGCTACTTGGGCTGCCCTGTTTGCGGAGCGACACGGTGGCAATCTGGCCTGCGCTGTTTGAAGCGCTGGAAGGATCCATGTCGATGGGCACCGGCCGCGGCTCATTCTGCGCGGAAATCTCTCTTGCGGGGAACCTGTACGCCGCGGGTTTTCGCTGGGCGGGGTACCGGATCGCATCGGGTCGCCGGTTCTCATGCCCGCCGTGCTTGATGGGGCAAAGCGCTACTTCGACTGGGCCGATGCCATGGCGCGCCGCCCCATCCCGAGACCCCGAGCGCATCGAGGCGATTAACCGATTGCTGGATTCTTTCAGCCAATCGCCAGCAGCGCGCAAAGAGTCGGGACCCAGGGCGTAGCCTAGATGTATGAGTCTTGCACAGCCCATCAAACGAGTTGTCGCCCCCTTCGAGGTCATCAGCGAATACGAGCCTGCTGGCGACCAGCCGCAGGCCATCGCGGAGCTGACGCAGCGGATCCAGGCCGGTGAGAAGGACATCGTGCTGCTCGGCGCGACCGGTACCGGCAAATCCGCGACCACCGCCTGGCTGGTCGAGCAGGTGCAGCGCCCCACCCTGGTACTGGTGCAGAACAAGACCCTGGCCGCCCAGTTGGCCAACGAGTTCCGCGAGCTGATGCCGAACAACGCGGTCGAGTACTTCGTGTCCTACTACGACTACTACCAGCCCGAGGCCTACGTGCCGCAGACCGATACCTTCATTGAGAAGGACTCCTCGATCAACGAGGAGGTCGAAAGGCTGCGCCACTCGGCCACCAACTCGCTGCTGACCCGCCGCGACACCATCGTGGTCGCTACGGTCTCCTGCATCTACGGCCTGGGCACCCCGGAGGAGTATGTCGCCGGGATGGTGACGGTGCGCCAAGGCGAGGAGCTGAACCGCGACGCGATGCTGCGCCAGTTCGTGGCCATGCAGTACACCCGCAACGACATGGACTTCCACCGCGGCACCTTCCGGGTGCGCGGGGACACCGTGGAGATCATCCCGATGTACGAGGAGCAGGCGGTGCGCATCGAGTTCTTCGGCGACGAGGTGGAAGCGATCTACACGCTGCATCCGGTCACCGGCGAGGTGATCCGCGAGGAAACCGAGATGTACATCTTCCCGGCCAGCCATTACGTGGCGGGAGCCGAGCGCATGCACAAGGCGATCAAGTCCATCGAGGACGAGCTGGCAACGCGGCTGAAGGAACTGGAGTCGCAGAACAAGCTCGTCGAGGCCCAGCGGCTGCGCATGCGCACCACCTACGACCTGGAAATGATGGAGCAGATGGGCTTCTGCAATGGCATCGAGAACTATTCGCGGCACATCGACGGTCGTGCGCCGGGTTCCGCCCCGCACTGCCTGCTGGATTACTTCCCAGACGACTTCCTGCTGGTCATCGACGAATCCCACGTGACCGTACCGCAGATCGGAGCCATGTACGAGGGCGACATGTCGCGCAAGCGCACGCTGGTGGAGCACGGGTTCCGCCTGCCCAGCGCGATGGACAACCGTCCGCTGAAATGGGATGAGTTCCTGGAGCGCATCGGGCAGACGGTGTACCTGTCGGCTACCCCGGGAAAGTACGAGCTGGGCAAGTCCGACGGCTTCGTGGAGCAGATCATCCGCCCTACCGGCTTGATCGACCCGGAAATCATCGTCAAGCCGACCAAGGGCCAGATCGACGACCTGCTGGACGAGATCCGCACCCGCGTGGATCGCGACGAACGCGTGCTGGTCACCACCCTGACCAAGCGCATGGCGGAAGACCTGACCGACTACCTGACCGAGCACCAGGTGCGCGTGCAGTACCTGCACTCGGACGTGGACACGATCCGGCGCGTGGAGTTGCTGCGCGAACTGCGCATGGGCTCCTTCGATGTGCTGGTGGGAATCAACCTGCTGCGCGAGGGCCTTGACCTGCCCGAGGTGTCGCTTGTGGCGATCCTGGATGCCGACAAGCAAGGCTTCCTGCGCTCGGCGACTTCGCTGATCCAGACCATCGGCCGCGCAGCCCGCAACGTGTCCGGCCAGGTGGTCATGTACGCGGACAAGATCACCGACGCCATGAGCCAGGCGATCGAGGAGACCAACCGCCGCCGGCAGATCCAGCGGGCGCACAACGAGAAGCACGGCATCGACCCGATGCCGCTGCGCAAGAAGATCGCGGACATCACCGACCAGCTGGCCAGGGAGGACGCCGACACCCAGGAGCTGCTGAACAACAACCGGTTGGCCAAGGGCGCCAAGCGCACCTCGGCGTCGTCGACAGTGCGCAAGGACGGCCTGGCCGCCGCGCCGGCCGAAGACCTGCTGGGCCAGATCGAAGAGATGACCGGACAGATGCACGCGGCGGCGGCCGAGCTGCAGTTCGAGCTGGCGGCCCGGCTGCGTGACGAGGTGGCGGAGCTGAAGAAGGAGCTGCGGCAGATGAAGGCCGCCGGCCACGCCTGAGCGGCACTGCCTTCGGGAAAACGTCAACCCCGTCCGGACAAAAATCCCCGCCGGGACGGGGTTTCGCGCGCCCGGATGTCTGACTTGGCGTAGGACGCCCCACCCGGGGCTGTGATTTCGCTGTGGGATACAATGGTTGATTGGACGTAGGGGAGTATCCCAAATGCTGTGAACGTCAGCACGCGAATCAACGGCGATTCGCCGGGCGCAGCAGCCGAATTTCGCACCGCCGGATCGCGGTGCGGCCGGCGGAGAGACTTGCGAATATCAGCCATACCCTGCAATGAAAGGTCGCTCTTCCGTGGGCATTTCCGGGTTAACACTTCAATTTGAAACCATCGCACTGATCGTGCTGTGCGCGGTGCTCGTCGCCGATCTACTTTATGTGACCAAGCGTCCGCACATTCCTTCCATGAAGGAAGCTGGCATCTTCGTCGTCATCTACATCGGCCTGGCGCTGGCCTTCGGCGGCGTGCTCTGGTGGCAGGCAGGCCCGCAGCTCGGCCAGGAATTCTACGCCGGCTGGGTTACCGAATACGCACTGTCCGTGGACAACCTGTTCGTGTTCATCATCATCATGGCCCGCTTCTCGGTACCGCGAAAGTACCAGCAGGAAGTGCTGATGTTCGGCATCATCATCGCGCTGATCCTGCGCGCGATCTTCATCGTGGCCGGCGCAGCCATCATCGAGCAGTGGTCGTGGGTCTTCTACATCTTCGGAGCCTTCTTGCTGTGGACCGCATGGAACCAGCTGAAGGACGAGGGCGACGAAGACGAGGAAAGCGGCCTGGTCAAGAAGCTGACCAGCAAGCTGCCGATCTCCGACAGCTTCGACGGAAACAGGCTGCGCACCGTGGTCGACGGCAAGAAGCTGTTCACCCCGATGGTGATGGTGTTCATCACCATCGGCATGACCGACCTGCTGTTCGCCTTCGACTCGATCCCCGCGATCTTCGGGCTGACCCAGTCGGCGTTCATCGTGTTCACCGCGAACATCTTCGCCCTGATGGGCCTGCGCCAGCTGTACTTCCTGCTCGGCGGCCTGATGAACCGACTGGTGTTCCTGAAGCACGCACTGAGCTTCATCCTTGCGTTCATTGGCGTCAAGCTGGTCTTCCACGCCCTGTATGAGAACCAGGTGCCATTCATCAACGGCGGCGAGCCGCTGCACCAGTTCGCCTGGCTGGACATTCCGGTGGGCATCTCCCTGCTGGTGATCCTCGGCGCGATTGTCGTCGCCACCGTGCTGTCGCTGTGGACCCCGATGGGCCGCCGAGCCGCCGAAAAAGCCGAGGAAGCCGAGGCGATTTCCGCGGCAGCCAAGGCCGCGGCCGAGGCCAACGACGGCAAGTAGCAACGTCAGGCGAACTGCCCGCCGCCTGCCCGACCAGGGCCGGTCAGGCGGGCTTTTCGCTGTCCGGAATCCACCATTGACGCATTCTGCTAGGGTACACATCATGAGCACCACACCGTCCGCCGTCACCGAAACCGCCGCAGGAATTGCGGTGGCCTCCGGCACCCTCTCCCGACTGCTGGGGCATGCCGCCGGGCAGGGGCGATCCGTCACCGCCTGGCGCGTGCTCTCCGGGCTGGACCGGGACGGGGCGCAGCGCGTGGGGGATCTTGCGCTCCAGCAGCGCGTCGCGCAGCCGACCATGACCGGACTGGTCATCAGGCTGGAACAGGACGGCCTGGTCGCCCGCCGTCCCGATCCCCACGACGGCCGCGCCAGCCTGGTCGAATTGACCGGGCAGGGCAGGAACGAGGTCGAAGCCTACCGGTTGCGCGCCTACACGGCGCTGGCCGGCGGCATCCAGACGCTGCCCGAAGCCGACCAGCAGATCCTGGGCACCGCCGCGCCGTTGCTGCAGAAGCTGTGCGATGAACTGGCCGCCCAGCTGGACGGCTGAACGGCCTGAACGCGCCAGCCAGGCCTAGGACCCGGAAAGGCCCTTCGCGGCGGCTTCCGGGTCCTCGCCATTTGTCATGGCCAGCAGTCGGCGGAAGATCGCCGGACCCTCGTCGCCCAGCCCGTCGTGGTGGAAGTCCTCGGTCACCCAGGCCTGCAGGCCCTTGACTCGCGAGGCGGTTTCCAGCGACAGTTCGCGGTCCACGTAGACGTCGTCGTGGTAGACCGCCGCGGCCACCGGCACGGTGTTCTCGGCCAGCACACCCAGGTCGTAGAGCGGGCCGAAGTGCTCGTGCTCGGCCAGGATCCGGGCCACGTCCTCCAGCGGGCGCAGGGCCGGGTCCTCGGCGAAGTGCCAGCGGAAGATCATCTCCCCGGTCAGCAACGGGGTTTTCGCATGCGAGGTGAACTGCGGGAACTCCGGCAGCACCGCCTCGGCCGCGAAGTTCGTCGCCGAGCCCTGGGCGTAGATGCTCTCGTGCATCAGCGCATACAGCGGGTTGGCGGCGAAGGATGACTGCGCGTAGAGCGCCTCCAGGAAGGTGTCCGACAGGCGCGGGCCGCCGGGGGTGTCGATGAACGCTTCCTCGAACACATGGTGCAGCAGGTGCACCCGGCTGTTGCCACCTAGGTACATGCCCAGCATCTGCACCAGCGGCACGGTGACGCGCTGCCCGTTGGGCAGCACCTCGTCGCCGCCGTGGCGCACGTGCTCGTAGATCCGGCCCAGGACCTCGAAGTCCTGCGGATACCAGGAGAAGTACTCGGTATTGCGTTCGGCCATGCGCTGGTAGGTCGCCCGGTAGACATCCCGCGGATCGGCATCCAGGGAGGCCAGGCCGCCGGTGACCAGGCAGCGTTCGAGGGACTGCGGGAACAGCGACAGGTAGGTGAGCGTGCAGAACCCGCCGTAGCTCTGGCCCAGGGTGCTCCACATGTCGATGCCCAGGTGCTCGCGCAGCGCCTCGGCATCGCGCACGATCGAGTCCGCGCGGAAGTGCTCCAGGTAGCGGGCCTGGGCGGCGAAGTCGCCGCGCAGCGGCAGGGACTTCCGGGTGGCAGGGGTGGACAACCCGGTGCCGCGCTGGTCCAGCAGCAGCACGCGGAAGTGCTTGACCGCCTCGGCCAGCCAACCGGACAGGGATCCGGGACGCGGGGACTTCCCGCCCGGTCCGCCCTGCAGGAACAGCAGCCAGGGCAGGGTCGCATCGGTGCTGATCTCGCGGGCGAACACGCTGATCTTCTCGCCGGCCGGGCGCGCGTAGTCCAGCGGGACCTCGATGCGGTGCTCGGTGACGTCCATGCCGCGGTAGTGGTTCATCGTGCTGCTCCTTTGGTGCCCAGGGCGGTCAATGCGTCGCCGTCCAGGCGGCGGGTGGTCCAGCCGTCCATGGAGGACGAACCGATCGAATCGTAGAACTTGATGGCCGGCTCGTTCCAGTCCAGCACCGCCCATTCCAGGCGCTTGTAGCCGCGCTCGACGCAGATCTGCGCAAGCGTTTGCAGCAGCGCGGTGCCGGTGCCCGATCCGCGCCGGGCGGAGCGCACATACAGGTCTTCCAGGTGGATGCCGTGGCGGCCCTCCCAGGTGGAGTAGGTCAGGAACCAGATCGCCACGCCGATCACGGTGCCGGACTCGTCCTCGGCCACGTGGGCGAAGACCTTGGGGTCCGCGCCGAAAAGGTGGCTCTGCAGGTCCTGCACGGTGTTGCGCACCGCGTCCGGCTCCTTCTCGTACACTGCAAGTTCGTGGATCAGCTCCAGAATCTGCGGGCAGTCAGCCGGTGTTGCTTCGCGCACATTACTCATGTGCTCAAGCTTACCGCCGCCGCGCCGCCAATTCGTCGGTGACCAGTCTTAAGGTTGAATCCATGATGGGTGGACACCACGCCATGAGCGGCGCTGCCGCATGGCTAGCAATTACGACTCCGGTGAGCATTGGCTCCGTAGACCTCGGCTTCGGCGCGCTGCAGATGGACCGGTGGGAAACGCTGGCTGGGGCGATCGTGTGCGCGGGCGCCGCGCTGCTGCCCGACGCGGACCACCACGGCGCCACTATCGCCAGGTCGCTGCCGCCCATTTCAAGCATCTTCACCCGCATCATTGGCAAGGTCTCCGGCGGACACCGCAATGGCACCCATTCCATCCTAGGCATGGCGTTTTTCATCCTGCTGGCCTGGCTGGCCAACGGCTGGGCGGTGCAGACCGCAGCGCTGGGCATCGTGTATCCGGCCGCCGCGCTGTTCGCGGTGTTGCTGATCTCCTTCGCCGTGAAGTCGGTGAAGTTCATGCCCCCGGCCCTGTGCTGGGTCATCGCGCTGGCGGCCGGGGCGTTTGTCGGCATGAATACGCCCGAGGAGAACCAGTGGTTCCTGCTGGCGGTCGCCGTCGGCGTGGCGGCGCACGTGCTGGGGGACATGCTCACGATCGGTGGCTGCAACCTGATCTGGCCGATCAAGATCCGCTCCCCGCGCTGGTTCCGGCGCCTGCCGGTCATCGGCTCGGTGTGGAAGGCCAACGGGCGGGTTGCCGTGCCGGTTCTGGCCGCAACCGGGTCCGCCGCCGAATGGACTCTGGCCTCGCTGCTCACCGTGTACGTGGGGGTCGCACTGATCGTCGCATGACCGCGCCGGGAGGACCGGGGACGCGGCAGATCCTGGTAATGCTCGTGTAACGGGCGCCGGCGGATACTTGGCCTACCCGGGTGCTGGCGCATCGCCCCGGCCGACCGGGCCTCGTGGGCCTGCCCAGACCAAGCTTGGCAGGCTTCTTGTTTCCCGCCGGTGACCCGCTGTTCGGGGCTGCCGGCGGCCCGTACCGATTCTCTTTCCGCAGAACCACGGGCAGCAATCGAGGGATCAGCTATGGCGAACGCCGACGCGCATCCGCAATTCACCGCCAACATGGCCCAGCGCCGTTTCCCTATCGCCGTATCGGACCTCACTGCCTGGCAGGACGAGGCGCGCTACCTCGCCCAGTTGCCGCCCACCGCGGCAAACCCCGATGGGACGCAGCAGACAGCTGACGAGCTGGACCAGGCCATCAAGCACCATCTGGACGCGGCGCAGGCACGGCTGACCAGACCGCGGTTCAAGATGATGCTGGGCACCACGCTGATCGGCAGCGTCATGGCCCACGTGCACGCCGCCGAATCGCTGATGCTGCGCCGCGGCGACATCGACTACCTGATGGGCAAGCTGCCCAAGATCCAGTCCGACGTGCGCAACCACCTGAGGCTCAAGGACCCTCAGCGTATCGGCTTCGAACAACTCATGCGGGATCTGGACAAGCTTGGCGCCAACGCGCCGGCCAAACGCGAAGTGATCGCCTCCGGCCACGTGCGCGAGGAGATCATCAACGCCGGCACCGCGGCGAACATGGCGTACCGGCGCGAGTACGCGCGCATGCTCAGCTTCCACCGCGGGCTGACTGCGTGGACCGTGATCCTGCTGGTCCTGGCCGCCGGCCTGGCCTTCTGGGGCGCGGTGCGCCCGACCGACCTGGCGATCTGCTTCACCCCGCAGGGCCAGGGCACCGTGGTCTGCCCGACCCGAGAAAGCCCCTATGCCGCGGGACAGTCGGCGGCGCCGGCCGGCAGCGCGGACAACACCGAGAACTCCGCCCAGGTGTCCTCCGGCGAGCAGCGGCGCGACGAGGTCATCGCCGGCACCGTGCGGCCCACCGATATCGCCCTGCTGCTCTTCGTCGGCATGGCCGGGGCCGCGGTGTCGGCCGCCGGGTCCTTCCGCAGCGTCGGCGGCACAGCGACCCCGTTCAACCTGGCCATCGCCATGGCCCTGCTGAAGCTGCCGCTCGGGGCGCTGATCGCGGTGTTCGGGCTGTTGCTGATCCGCGGCGGATTCTTCCCTGGTCTTTCCGACCTGGACAGCGCCCCGCAGATCCTTGCCTGGGCGGTGATTTTCGGCGCCGCCCAGCAGCTGTTCACCGTGATGGTCGACCAGCAGGCCAAGCGCGTGCAGGACCAGGTCGGCGAGGTGGTGGAAGCGCCGAACGAATGAGCGGCGTCGGGGAAAGGACAAGGACATGCCATTGGCGAACGGGTACGGGGTGCTGATCGGGACCCTGCACGACTACTACCGGGACCCGCCGGATGACTTCGGGCGCTACTACCACGGCAACTTGGTGATCCACGCGCCGGCCGGCAACTACAAGTGCGCCATCGACGTGGATCCGAAGAACATGCCCGACGGCGTGCAGTGGCGCACCGTGCGGCTGCGCGCGCTGGACTTCGCGGCGCTGTCTTCCCTAGCCGACGGCTGGCACCCGCTGGCCTCCGATCCGTCCTCCGGGGCGCTGGACTACATCCGCGCCGCGGTGCTGCACCCGCCGGTCATCGTCCACCTGCTGCGCTTTTCAAGCTGCCTGAACCGGCTGCTGGCCTGGCTGCGCTGGAACCCGCCGTGGAAGAGCGGCACAGGGTTCCATGCGCTGACCGAGCTGGAAAGCGTGATTGATGCGGGCACCCGGTTCTTCGTGTTCGGCGAGCCGTTCTCCAGCGGGCTGGGAGTGCACAACGTGCACCAGAACCAGGGCGACCCGGTGGGCGGCGGGCACGATGCGGAGAACTGGATCTGGCAGGATGGCGGCACCATCGTGCTCAAGCCAGACGGGAGTCTGCTGGGATTCCTGAACAAGTTCCAGACCCAGTCGTTCAAGACCGATCAGACGGGCCGTCCGGCCTAGGTGTACAGCCCAGGGCGCAAGGGCGCCCCGGACCGTCCGGGATCCGACGGTCCGGGGCGCGATGCCGCGCGCGGCTACCAGTACATGATGCTTGACTTGCCGCTGCCGCCTGCCCAGTACAGGCGCAGCCGCACCACGTAGCGGCGCCCGGCCAGCAGGCGGGTCTTCAGCTGGGCGTTCAGCCCGGTGCCGCTGTCGTCGTCGCCGCCCAGGTAGCGCAGCGAGCCGTTATCGTCCTCGAAGAGCACCAGCACCATGTCGGATTGGCCGAACGTGGCGATCGTGTAGTCCTGCGAGGCGTCCGGGACGATGGTGAAGTCCGCCTGCTGCCCGGCGGACAGCTGCAGCACCTTGGATTCAAAGGCTTTCAGCTCGGTGACGGCGGCGGTGGTGGCCGGGTAGAACTTCTTGGCCCACTCCTTGTCCTGGTCCGAGAGCCCTCCGGCAGGTTCCAGGCCGCCGGAATACTGGGCGGGCTGCACGATCAGGCCTGCGGGGAACCAGTACTCCATGACAGAGTTCGGATCCCACGGGGAGCCGTCCACCTCCTGCGCGCTGAACTTGTGCAGCACGTTCTGCTCGGTCTGCGCCCGCGTCCAGAAGTTCGGGGACCCGGTGAAGAACTTGTAGACCGCGTCCTCGTCCCACACGATGCCGGAGAACGGGTTCTGGTGCTCGTGCGGCAGGCCCAGGCTGTGCCCGATCTCATGCAAGGCGGTGGTGTGCCCGTAGTCGTCGGTCAGGTCCCAGCCGAAATTCATGGTGGTTTCGGTGGCGGGTATGCCCAGCAGGTCGCGTCCCACATAGGACCAGGATCCGTCAGCCTGGTCGAAGGCGATGCGGATTTCAGAGGATCCGCGGTCGGTGGTCTCGGTGAACTTCAGGCCCAGCGGCAGGGCCTTCCACTCGGCGAAGGCCTGGCGCACGGCTTCGCGCTGCGCTTCGGGCCCGTCGATGAAGAAGTAGTGCAGCTCGGTCTCATTGACCCAGACCTTGGACAGCACCCGTATGAGGCGCATCCGCAGGTCCGGCAGACCGGCCGGAAGCTCGCGTTGGACGATCGGCTTGGTCAGGCACAGCGGCCGGTTTTCATTGCTCATATCCTGCTCCCTGGGTTCAGGTTTCCTGGAGTTTCGAGGGTGCGCGCCGCACCGGGTGCGGTGCGGCGCGCGGTCTGCCTAGCTGACGTAGACGAGCGGAACGCCGAGGTAGTTGGCGTTGCCGTCGGCGAAGTTCAGCTGGGCGTTGGAGCCTCCGCCGCGCGCGTAGACGTAGAGCGCGACGGACAGCAGCAGGTAGGCCTGGTCGGCACCGAGCAGGTCCGAATAGTACATCGTGCGCCAGCCGTCGAAGCGGTCGTTGACGTTGATGTTGTCATCCCCGGTCGACAGCACGTTCACGCTGCCGGCCGGCTTGTAGTTGTACTGGTAGCCGCGGGCGGTCATCGAGATGTTGACCTTCGCCTCCTTGGAGTCGAACCATCCGTCGTCCGCCCGCACGATGTAGAAGCCGTTGAACGGGACGTAGATGGTCTGGGCATAGTTGCGGTTCTCCGGGGCGCGGAAGGTGAACCACCAGTCCATGTACAGGGTGAACGAGCCGGCGCCGGTGCCGAAGAGCCCCGAGCCGGCGCCGCTGGCCCAGCAGGACGCGTCGATGTTGCCGGGGTTGTAGCCCTGCCAGGCGATGGCCCCGTTGGAACCGTGTAGCGTGCCGTAGTACGGGGTCAGCCAGCCCACCGCCGCCGCGGAAGGCCCGTTGCCCATGACCGCGGAGAGCGCCGTAGATTCGCGCGGCGCCTGCTCGGCCAGCGTTGCCGCGCAGGACTTCATGTCCTTCGCCGCTGCTTCCTCTGCGGAGGAATCGCTGCCCAGGTACGAGGCCAGGGATTCCGGCAGCGAGTCCTGCAGCGCGGCCAGGCTGCGCTGCCCGCGCGTCTCGACGTCGGCCAGCCGGTCGGCCTGCGCCTTCTGCAGGGCGACGACCTCTTCGCGCCGGGCCGCTAGCAGCCGGTCGAAGACCAGATCGGTCCCCTCATTGATATCCGCCATGATTTTTCCCCCTCATGCTGAGGCCAACGCCCGTGCCGTAGCCGGTGGATACCGGGTCGGCCGCCCGGGTTCGGGCGCGTCGGCCGCGTGGAGGCTCCAGCGTAGCCGGAGCGTCGTTACCCGGTTATTACCCCGGCGTTACGCGCCGGGATCATCCGGTGGACACCCGGTAGGCGACGCTGTTCAAGGTGGCCGGGTCCTCGTCGAAGGTGCCATGCGCGGAGGCCAGGCAGCGCCGGCCCGGGGCGCCGACTTGGGTCTTGGACCAGGTCGCGTCCGCCGCGGCGGTGCCCAGGAAGCCGGTCAGGTCCGCATCCGCGGCGACCGAGCGTTCCAGGCCGAGCAGGCCGACGCCGCGTTCGGCTTCCAGCGCGGAGCTGATCAGGCAGAGCAGCGAGCGCGGGTAAAGCCACAGCACGCTGTCGTCTTCTTCCAGCTGCCGGTGCAGGCCGAACAGGTGCAGCTGTTCGATGCCCTGCGGCGAGCCGACGAGCGGGCGCAGCAGCCGGTTGAAGTCGGCGATGGAAAGGGCCGCTGCCAGCAGGTTCAGCGAACTGACGCCGGTGCCCGAGCCGTGCTGCAGGTACAGCGGCAGGAAGCGTGAGTGGAAGATCGCGCCGGCCGAATGCCCTGCCGCGTGCACCTGGACGGCGCCGGGATTCCGGGCGGTGAATTCGGCTAGCCGCTGCGCCACGTAGGCGGCGCCTCCGTCCGCGGCCACGGCCTGGTCCGCGCCGACCTTCATTTGCGCCCAGACCTTCTGGCCCAGCGGGCGCACTGCCCGTTCCACCCCGGCGCTCCACAGGTCCTCGACGAGGTTGCGGGCCCGGCCCTGTTCCTGCAGCTCGCGGGCGCCGCTGCGCGGCAGCAGCGAGCACAGGGCGTCGAGCAGCCCGGTCTCCCAGATGAAGAAGATAGGGTAGATGCCGTGTTCCAGCCAGTGCGGCAGCAGGCGGGAAGCGCCGATGATGCCGCGCGCCTCGCTGACCAGCCCGCCGTGCGCCCAGAAGAGCAGCCGCAGCGGACCCTCGTGCTGCTCCATGTAGCGGGGCAGGTGCTCGGCGAAGATCGCGTCCACGTCCTCGGCGCTGGTGACCAGGGCGCCGTCGTCGGAGAACTGCCCGTTGGAGAGGTTGACCAGGTGCGGGCGCAGGGCCTCCAGGTCCAAGGTGGGCGGCAGCGAATGCAGCGTCGCCGGTTCGGCCGGCTGCAGGCTCAGCAATGTCATGGGGTGCTCCTTTGCGGTGCCGCGAACGCGGTGTTGGGACAAAGGATGGGCGCTGTAGCGTTACCGGAGCATTACCCGTCGGCTTTTTTGGCCGGGGGATTCTCGCCCCGGTACACCATGGCCAGGCCTGCGGCGAGCAGGGCGAACTGCACGATGGTGACCACCGCGCCGTCGGCGGAGAACAGCACCGACCAGCCGCTGAGCAGCAGCACCAGGGTCGGCAGGAGGATCAATGCGCCGCACAGGCGCAGCCGCGGACCGTTCATGGCCAAATCCTACGACACGGCCCGCGGCAAGGCCAGAGCTGCTGGCGCTGCCGCGGGCCGTAGAAAGCACGCAGGTGCGGGGCAGTGGGAGGGACTCAGGAGTCCAGGCGTCCCACGGCGGTGACCGTGACCACCGGCTCGCCCACCGCGTCGGAGTCGTCCAGCGAGATGGTGGCGTTGATGCCCCAGTCGTGGTTTTCCTCCGGGTCGGCGAAGATCTGCCGGACCTCCCAGATCCGGCCGGGCTTCTCGGTGACGATGAACAGCTTGGAGCTGCGCCCGGTCGGGCCGTCGTCGATGTCCTCGTGCTCGTCGAAGTAGTCGTCCATGGCGTCGGCCCAGGTGTCCGCGTCGAAGCCGTTGTGCTCGTCCAGCTCGCCCAGCGCCTTGTCCTGCTCGTCGGCGAAGAGCTTGACGCGGCGGAACATCTCGTTGCGGACCATCACGCGGAAGGCGCGCACGTTGCTGGTGAGCTTTTCCGGGGCCGGCGGAGTGATCTCCTCGGACTCGTCGTGCAGCTCGCCGCGGGAGAGTTCCTCCCACTCGTCCAGCAGCGAGGAGTCGATCTGGCGGATCATTTCGCCCAGCCACTCGATCAAGTCTTCCAGGTCCTCGCGCAGCGCGTCCTGCGGCACACTCTGGCGCAGCGCCTTGTAGGCGTCGGTCAGGTAGCGCAGCAGCACGCCCTCGGAGCGGGCCAGCTGGTAGTACTGCACGAAGTCGGAGAAGCCCATGGCGCGTTCGTACATATCGCGCACCACGGACTTGGGCTGCAGCTCGAAGTCGGCTAGCCACGGGGCGCCGGCACGGTACTGCTCGAACGCCGCCTCCAGCTTCTCGGCCAGCGGCATCGGGTAGGTGACCTCTTCCAGCGCGGTCATGCGCGCGTCGTAGTCCATCCCCTCGGCCTTCATCGCGGCGATCGCCTCGCCGCGCGCCTTCTTCTCCTGCCCGGAGAGCACCTGGCGCGGCTTTTCCAAGGTGGCCTCGATGGTGGAGACCACATCCAGCGCGTAGCTGGCAGAGTCGGGGTCAAGCAGCTCCAGGGCCGCCAGCGCGAACGGGGACAGCGGCTGGTTCAGCGCGAAGTTCTGCTGCAGGTGCACGGTCAGCTCATAGTAGTTGCCGTACTCATCGGGCTGCTCGCGGCGCACCACCACGCCTGTGGCGATCAGCTCACGCAGGATGCCGATGGCGCGCAGCTTCAGCTTGCGCTGCGCGGAGGGGGTCTCGTGGTTCTCGGTGAGCAGGCGCACGGCGGCCTCGAAGGCGTTGTCCTGGCGCTCCAGGAGGTTCAGCAGCATCGAGTGCGAGACCTGGAAGGAGGACTTCAGCGTCTCGGGGGCGGCGTCCACGATCTTCTCGAAGGTCTTCTCGCCCCAGGTCACGAAGCCCTGCGGCGGCTTCTTCTTGGGGATCTGCTTGAGCTTGGTCGAGCCCTCGCCGTGCTTCTTCAGGGCCTTTTCCATGGCCTTATGGTTCTCGATCGCGTGCTCCGGGGCCTGCACCAGCACGGTGCCGGCGGTATCGAAGCCTGCGCGTCCGGCGCGTCCCGCGATCTGGTGGAATTCGCGGGCGTTCAGGATGCGGGTGCGGGTGCCGTCGAACTTCGACAGCGCGGTGATCACCACGGTGCGGATCGGCACGTTGATGCCCACACCAAGGGTGTCGGTGCCGCAGATGACCTTCAGCAGCCCTGCCTGCGCCAGCTGCTCGACCAGGCGGCGGTACTTGGGCAGCATGCCTGCGTGGTGCACGCCGATGCCGTGGCGGACCAGGCGGTTCAGCGTCTTGCCGAAGCCCGCGGCGAAGCGGAACCCGGCTATCAGCTCCGCGATGCGGTCCTTTTCCTCGCGGGTGGCCACGTTGATGCTCATCAGCCCGGTGGCGCGGTCGATCGCGTCCAGCTGGGAGAAGTGCACGATGTAGATCGGCACCTGGCGGGTCTTGATCAGCTCCTCCACGGCTTCCTGCACCGGGTCCATGGAGTAGTAGAAGTGCAGCGGAATCGGACGCTGGGTGTGCGCGACGGTGACGGTGGTCTTGCCGGTGCGCTCCTCAAGCTCCTTCTCGAAGCGGGACACGTCGCCCAGGGTCGCGCTCATCAGCAGGAACTGCGCCTGCGGCAGCTCGATCAGCGGCACCTGCCAGGCCCAGCCGCGCTGCGGGTCGGCGTAGAAGTGGAATTCGTCCATGATCACGCAGCCCACGTCGGCCCGCGAGCCTTCGCGCAACGCGATGTTCGCCAGGATCTCCGCGGTGCAGCAGATGATCGGGGCATCCGCATTCACCGACGAGTCGCCGGTGACCATGCCGACGTTCTCCGCGCCGAAGATCTTGCACAAATCGAAGAACTTCTCCGAGACCAGCGCCTTGATCGGCGCGGTGTAGAAGCTGATCTGGTCGCGGGCCATGGCGTAGAAGTGCGCGGCGATCGCGACCATCGACTTCCCGGAGCCGGTCGGCGTGGCCAGGATGACATTGCTGCCGCCGGCCAGGGCCATCGACGCTTCGTCCTGGGCCGGGTACAACTCGATGCCGCGGGTGGACACCCAGCGGCCGAAGGCCTCGTAGATTTCGTCGTCGGATACGTTTTTCGCGTCTGCAGGCAGGTAATCGGTGAGCAACATGATGCTCCAAGCCTATCCTTTGCGAACTGTGACCACGGGCTAGGCGATGACGCGCCGCGCGAATATGCTCTGGAATATGAAGTGGGACCCGACAAAGTACACCGAATTCGCCGACTACCGCGGCCGCCCCTACAAGGACCTGCTCGGCCAGCTGGGCGAGCTGGACCCAGCGAAGGTTGTCGACCTGGGCTGCGGGCCGGGAAACATGACCCGGCTGCTGGCCCAGCGCTGGCCGCAGGCGCAGGTCACGGGCCTGGACTCCTCGCCGGAAATGATCCAGCGCGCCTCTGGCAGCGAGCACGAGCCGAATCTGGGATTCGCGCTGGCCGACGCCATGCACTGGCATCCGGACCCGGACACTGACCTGTTGTTCTCCAACGCCATGCTGCAGTGGCTGCCCGGGCACTGCGAGCTGCTCAGGGTGTGGCTCGATGAGCTGAAACCCGGAGCCTATGTGGCCATCCAGGTGCCGGGGAACTTCGGCTCCCCGTCCCATGCGGTGATGCGCCAGGTCGCCGACAGCGCCGCCTGGGCGGACAAGCTGGCCGGGGTGCTGCGCCACGACGACGTGGTGGGGGAACCTGACGAGTACCAGCGCATCTTGCTGCAGGCTGGGTTCCAGGCGAACGTCTGGGAGACCACCTACCAGCAGGTGATGATCGCCGAGGACCCGATCCTCGACTGGGTGCGGGGCACCGCGCTGCTGCCGATCAAGGCCGCGCTGAGCGCCGAGGACTACCAGCGCTTCGAGGATGACTACCGGGTGCAGATCTCGGCACACTATCCCTCGTTCGCCGGACCTGACGGAACGAAAGTCACGAACTTCCCGTTCCGCCGCATCTTCATGATCGGCCGCAAGCTCGGCTGACGACGCGCGTCCTGCCACCCGGCAGGCCACCGGCTCTGGCGCGACCGGGCCAAGCGGAGCATACTGTGTGCATGGACGCGTACGATGCCTTTCTTGCGGCACCGGAGCACAGCCTGAATCTGGCCCGGCTGCAAGCCGACTTCAATCGAGAGTTCGATTCGCCGTGTCCGCCGGTTGAGGTGCTCGCGCGGCGTCTGGAGTCCATGCTGGCCAGCGCGCAGTGTTTCGCCGTCGCCGCCCAAAATGGGCACGGCCTCGTGGGGCACGCGCTGCTCACCCTGCGGCCCACCATCTATTTCGACGGGCCGCTGGCGGTGCTCGACGAACTCTACGTGCAACCCGCCCTACGCGGCCGGGGCATCGGGTCAGCCCTGGTCAGCTGCCTGCTCCAGGAACTGAAGCGGCGCGGCAGCCTGGAGCTGCATATCAACGTGGACGAGGACGACACCGGAACGCGGCGCTTTTATGAGCGCCACGGCTTCGCCAATCGCGAGCCGGGCAGCGAGTGGCGCATGCTGCTGTACTACCAGGAGCTGCCGCCAGCCGGATAACCTGCGGCAGCCGCCTCAGGGTTCCTACCAGCCGCGTTCGCGCCATTCATCCAGGTGCGGACGCTCGGTGCCCAGATCCGTGGTACCGCCATGGCCGGGGAGGACCTTGGTCTCGTCGGGGAAGCGGTCGAAGATGCGTTCGGTGACGTCGGCGATCAGCGAGCTGAAGCGCTGCGGATCCTTCCAGGTGTTGCCCACCCCGCCCGGGAACAGGCTGTCGCCGCTGAGGATCACCGGCTGGCCCGAGGAATCCACCAGCGCGTAGGCGATGGATCCCGGGGTGTGGCCGCGCAGGTGGATCGCCTCGATGACCACGTCGCCCAGCTGGATCTTCTCTCCATGGGAGAGCGGATGGCTGATCTTCACACCCGACTCGTCGGCGATGCCCTGCCTGTCGTCGGCCCCCGCATAGGTGGTGACCGGGTACTTCTCGACCGCCGCGGCCAGCGCGCGCACATGGTCCCAATGCTGGTGGGTTGTCGCGATGGCAACGATCTCGGTGTCCGGTCCGTCCTCGGACGCGGCGGAGATCAACTCTTCAATGGCGGGGAAATCATCGGCCGCATCAACCAGCAGCTGCTTGCCGCTGGCCCTCTCGGTGATCAGGTACACGTTGTTGCTCATCTCGGATACGGAGATCCAGCGGATGCTTACATCGTCCAGAAGAAGTTCATTCATGTCCCCAGACTACGGGGAAACCAGGTGCGTACACGATAGGCTCGGAATACGACATCCAATCTATGAAACGGAGCGTTGCATGACCGACCTGGATTTTGTCAGCCTCGACCAGAAATCAACGGTAGCTCCATATCAGCAGGTGCGCGAGCAGATTCTGACGGCCATCTCCGATGGCAGGCTCGCCCCGGGAACCAAGCTTCCCTCGGTGCGCGCGCTCGCCGGATCGCTGGGCCTTGCAGTGAACACTGTCGCCAAGGTCTACAAGGAGCTGGAGCTGCAGGGTGCGGTCGCCACCCGCGGCAGGCACGGGACGGTAGTCCAGGCCGCGGAGGACCGCGGGGACCAGGAAGTCAGCGACGCCGCCGCCGACCTGGCGCGGATCTCGCAGATGTGGAACGTGGACGAGGAGACCGCGGTGAAGTACCTGCGCGCCGCCTTCAGCTCGCTGCCCAAATAATCCGCACCCGCGAAGTGCCGCGGAATTCTCGGCCCGGTCCCTTCAGGCGGATGGCGCTGCGGGTGGAGTCACCGTCAACGAATATCTGCCTGCGGGAAGCTTCGACGGCATCCGTCCCGCACGCAGCGCGCCGAGCAGCTCGACGGGGTCCATGGTGAAGTCGACCAGTTGCTCGCGGCCGGTCATGATCGCCTGGTTGGCGGCCAGCTCGAATGCCGAGACCTGGGCAAGATGCGGTACCTCGGACCCGAGCGAACCGGACAGCGCCCATTCGATGAATTTGCGCGCCTCATTCGAAGCCATCTGCTCCGACGGGGTGCATGCCCAGAAGTCATCCAGCACCTGATCCACGCGGGCGGCGCCGAGCGTGAGCAGCAGCAGGCGCGTGGTCAGGGGCAGTGCGTCGGCGACCTTTCCGGCCCTGGCGGCGGAAATCAACTTGCGGATGACCCCGGCGCCGTCATCCCCGGCCAGTGATTCGGCGAAACCCGGAGCGGTGTGTTGGTGCGGCAGCAGGACCGAAGCCAGCGCTTCCTCCCATTGGCCGGGCGCAGGCAGCACCGGGCCCGGACGGGCTCCCGCTCGGCGCGGACCCGGAACCGGTGCCTCGGAAACCGCCGTGCCGCGCAGCTGCCACAGTTTCCGCAATTGCGCGAACTGGTCGATCAGCGCATCATCGGTGATGCCGTAGGCCAGCAGAAACTGGGGCATGATCTCGAAGGTGATGGCCTTCAGATTCGGCAGCCGGGGCACCACCTGCCGGGCAATGTCCATCAGTTCCGGGTCGACGAGCCCGCTATGCGCGTCGACCCAGTACCCGCCGTATTCCTGTCCGCCTGCCAGGTGCATTTCGATGACCCGCTCCAGCGGCAGCTGGTTGACCACCTCGCAGATGGGCTGGCGGCCATTGCGTTCGTTGGCCCAGAGATTGTGCAGGTCCAGGAGGATCCCGCAATCGGCCTGATCGGCGACGGAGCGGAAGAACTCGCCGTCCGGCATTTCGCCGGGCAAGGGCTTGAGATAGTTGACCCCGGTTTCGACGGCGAGCGGCACCGGCAGGTGGCGCTTCAGGAAGCGGATGTTGTCCACCGCGCAAGCCACCGACTCGGGGGACTGGATCGGAGGAAGCAGGAAACCCATGTCGATCTCGCCGCCGGCTTGCCGCAGCCGATTGAAACTCAGGTGCTCGCTGGCCCACGGGGCGCCCAATCGGATAATGCTGCGCACGAATGCATCAACCTGGTCAGGGTCCGGTGGGCAGGTTCCTCCGACGGGGAAGCCGACACCGTGGGCCAGGCAGGTCTGCGGAGCCTCGGCGAGGTGGCTGAACACCGCTTCATCCAGCATGTACCCATGCGTGTCGGGCCCGGGCTGGAACCAGAAGGCCTGCGGTTCCAGTTCGAGCACGTCCACGCCGTTGTCCGTCCGGGAGAGCACCCCGTCGAGGGCAGGCCAGTAGATCACTCCGACGCCGAGCTCGGGCAGAGCGGTGAGCGGAATCAAGCCAGCTCGTCCATCGGGCGGACAACAAGATCCTCATCGACCATGAACCTCCGGGCGAGATCGAAACGGATGTCGAAGCCCGAGCAGCAGGCGGGGCAGCCGAGCCGTCCCAGCACCTCGCGCTGGATTTTCTGCATCTGGTCCAAGTCGTACATCGCCGTGGCGGGAACCGTCACCCTGATGGTTTTGTCATCCAGCAATACCGATCGGTTCAGTCGTTCCATCGCAGTCTCCTGGTTTTCGAAGTGGGCGGGCTGCGCAAAGCGCTATCCGCGGGAGTTGCTGCGGCACTCCTGGAACTCATGATGCGTGGCAGTCCATTACCCACGTATTACTGGGTACCTCTCACCAATGTTTTCCGGCTGTGGAAAACCCTCCACGGAATTTTCTGCAGCCCATAGGCTGTGCGAACCAACCCAACGGAAGATTCGGGAGCACACCATGAACCACACTGCTGAAATCCGGTTGAAACTGCCCACCGCCGTCGCAGCCTACCTGCTGGTCGGCCTGCTGGCCGGTTGCACGGCACCGCCTGCGCAGCCCGAGCCCCCGGCGGTCGACCGCAGTGCGCAACCGGTCTCCCTCGCCTGGAGCAGCAAGGAGAACGTCGTCTCGGAAATCCAGGTCGAAGAGCAGCTTGGTTTGGCCATCGCCTATGTTGAACGCCAGCGCCAGCTGACGCTGGTGGCCCGGGAGCTCGCGGACGGTTCGTTGCGCTGGAAGCGCGAGGCATCGGTGGGGCACAACCCCGGGGGCATGAGGATGAGGCTGCCGGTGTTCGAGCACAACGGACTCCGGATGGCGGCGTTTGTTGAATCGGTGAAGGGGAAATCCGAACGGCTGGCGGTCATTGACCTCGCTACCGGGAAGAACACCTCGGCGAGTATTGAGGTTGACTTCATGGCTAACCGACCCGATGAATGCGACGGGACCTGGTGCGTCGAAGGTGACAGGAAATCCGGAGAACCGGTGAACATGCGCTACGACATGGAGAAGGGCCGCTGGAAGCAGCTCACCGGGAGGACCTTCCCACACCGAAAGAGAATCCGGACGACCGCTTCGTCGGCGAGGGCCTCTCGTCGTCGTCGCAGCGCGGGCCCGGGGAGGAAATGCTCAGCTACGCGCGGGACGGCAAGATCCTGTGGAGCGTGCCCTACGAACAGGTCTTCGACTCGTACTACTCCACGGACAACGGGTGGGAATGGACTACATTCGAGGAACCGCAACAGATCTTCGTCGGCCATGGTTCCCGGATGGACTACCAATACCACCCCGAAGGCGATGACTACGTGCAGGATTGGAACAAGGACGCCATGATGGTCGGGATCGACCCAGCCACCGGAAAACGCCGGTGGGCGGTGCCCGGCGCGGATCAGGACTGCTCCGGAATCGTCGAGACCCGCCAAGCCCAGACGCGCAGCACCTTTGTCACCTGCAGAT
Organism: Arthrobacter sp. AG1021; assembly: GCF_003633665.1. Lineage (NCBI taxonomy): Bacteria > Bacillati > Actinomycetota > Actinomycetes > Micrococcales > Micrococcaceae > Arthrobacter > Arthrobacter sp. AG1021. Next base: position 724,358 of record NZ_RBLB01000006.1, read on the forward strand.
TCCACCAGGCGTTGGTCACGGTGCATCCGTCCACCGGCAAGCGCGGGGCGCTCACTGGGCTCGAATGGGACGTTGCAGGCATCGACGCGGCCACCGGCAAGGAGCGCTGGGCGTATGACATGCCCGGATACGAGAAAGCTGTGGAACTGGCCGAGGCCAACAACAGGATCCTCGGCGACCAGAAATACGTGATCGTCCCCCTGGCGTCGGGATTCGCCGCCGTGGACAGCTCGACCGGAGAAAAGCTCGAACTCTCCCACGTCCTTGGTGACACCGTATTGTGCACCAGCGACCGCGATTCGGTGGAAGTCAGGCGCATTGACGGATACGAGCAGACGGCCTACCTGGGGGTGCCGCAGACGGGCAACCATGCACCCGTGACACGCAGAAGGCCACGAAGGACCTTCCGCTGTATGCGGAGTTCCAGCGCACAGGCAAGGACCAGCAGCGGATCGCGGTGCTCCCGGAGCGTACGGGCATGGTCGCGTACCGCATGCCCGAGGAATAGTTCTCTGGGCGACCAACTCCGAGGGACGTTTTTCTGAGAGCAAACCCTGTGCCAGCTGGGATGCCCTCCCAGAAACCAGGCCTAGAATCACGTCTCATGACTACAGAATCCGCTCGGGTCGCCTCAACGCGGCCTGCCATCCCAGTGCTCATCGCCCTGGGCCTCATGGCGCTGTCACTGCCGGCATTTATAGTCCGCGAACAGCTGTACACAGCGGTCACCGCGGCGGCCGGTTCCTCCCCGGCACTCACCCTGCTGGCGGTGTTCTTCGCCGACGCGGCGTTGCTGCTGCTGGTCTTGTTCACCGCCGGGCTGGCCGTATGGTCATGGTTCAGGGACCGGGCGGCGTTCGCGAGGCTGGTGCTGGGAGGCCTGGGAGTGATCCTCGCCTACGCCGCAAGCAGCACGCTCAAGCTGATCCTGACCGAGGCGCGGCCCTGCCAGAGCATTCACGTGGCCATTGCGGAAACCTGCCCGCCGCACGGGGACTGGTCCTGGCCTTCGAACCACTCGGTGCTCGCCGCCGCCTTCGCGACCGCCTGCGCCTTGGCCATCGTGCGGCTGCGCTGGTACCTGGCCGCCACGGCCCTGCTCATCGCTGTGGCGCGGGTGGGAGTCGGCGCGCACTACCCGCACGACGTGCTGTTCGGTCTTGGCCTGGGCATGCTGGTGGTCCTCGTTGTGTTCAATTTCCTCCCGCGACTTGTCCGTCGCCTGCCCGGAACCGCGCGGATCGCCCAGCAGGCCGGCGGGCACTGAGCCCGCCCGGTGCGGGGGATCGCACGGCGCTCGCCGGTCGACGGTGCGGCCTTTGGCGATTTGCATGTGAGTTGCGTCAGAGTTCACACTCATTCGAAGCAATTTTCGATTAGTATTGCTTCGTGGCTATTACTGCAGAGAGCAAGAAAACTGATCTGACGCGCCTGGTCGTGAAGGGCGCGCGCGAGCACAACCTGAAGAACGTGGACATCGATCTGCCGCGCGACGCGATGATTGTCTTCACCGGCCTGTCCGGGTCCGGCAAGTCCTCCCTCGCGTTCGACACCATCTTCGCCGAGGGCCAGCGACGTTATGTCGAGTCGCTCTCTGCCTACGCGCGAATGTTCCTGGGCCAGGTCGACAAGCCGGACGTGGACTTCATCGAGGGCCTGTCCCCGGCGGTGTCCATCGACCAGAAGTCCACTAGCCGCAACCCGCGTTCCACTGTCGGCACCATCACCGAGGTCTACGACTACATGCGTCTGCTCTGGGCGCGCGTGGGCCGGCCGCACTGCCCGGAATGCGGCGAGCCGATTTCCAAGCAGACCCCGCAGCAGATCGTGGACCAGCTCATGGAGCTGCCCGAGCGAACCCGCTTCCAGATCCTGGCTCCCGTGGTCCGCGCCCGCAAGGGCGAATTCGTCGACCTGTTCGCGGAGCTGTCAGCCAAGGGCTTCTCCCGCGCCCGCGTGGACGGGCAGACCATCCAGCTGACCGATCCGCCGAAGCTGGCCAAGCAGGTCAAGCACACCATCGAGGTGGTTGTCGACCGCCTGGCCATGAAGGAGGAGGTCCGCCAGCGGCTGACCGACTCCATCGAGACCGCGCTGGGCATCGCCGACGGCCGCGTGCTGGCCGACTTCGTGGACCTGGAGGACGACGACCCGAAGCGCATCCGCTCTTTCTCCGAGAACCTCGCCTGCCCGAACGAGCACCCGCTGGCCATCGACGAGATCGAGCCGCGCACCTTCTCCTTCAACAACCCCTTCGGCGCCTGCGCCGCCTGCTCCGGCATCGGCACCAAGCTGGAGGTGGACGAGCACCTGATCGTCCCCGACGACGAGGTGACCCTCAGTGAGGGCGCAATCGCCCCGTGGTCGCTGGGCAAGGCCACCACCGAGTACTGGAACCGGCTGATCGAGGGCTTGGGCAAGGACCTGGGCTTCAGCATGGACACCCGCTGGAAAGACCTTCCCGCCGCAGCCCGCCAGGCCATCCTGAACGGCAAGGACCACAAGGTCGTGGTGCAGTACAAGAACCGCTTCGGCCGCGAACGCAAGTACTCGACCGGCTTCGAGGGCGTCATCTCCTACGTGCACCGCAAGCACCAGGAAACCGAATCGGACCACGCACGCGACCGCTACGAGCAGTACATGCGCCAGATCCCGTGCCCGACCTGCGGCGGCGCCCGGCTGAACCCGGCCTCGCTGTCGGTGCTGGTGGGCGGCAAGTCCATCGCCGAGGTCTCCGCCATGGACCTGCGCAGCGCCGCCGAGTTCCTGACCACCCTGGAACTGAGCAACCGCGAGGCGCAGATCGCGGTGCAGGTGCTCAAGGAAATCGGCGCCCGCATGAAGTTCCTGCTGGACGTGGGCCTGGAATACCTGACCCTTGAACGCGCGGCCGGCACGCTGTCCGGCGGCGAAGCCCAGCGCATCCGCCTGGCCACCCAGATCGGCTCCGGCCTGGTGGGTGTGCTCTACGTGCTCGACGAGCCGTCCATCGGCCTGCACCAGCGCGACAACCGACGGCTGATCGAGACCCTGCTGCACCTGCGTTCGCTGGGCAACACCCTGATCGTGGTGGAGCACGACGAGGACACCATCGCCGAGGCGGACTGGATCGTTGACATCGGCCCTGGCGCGGGCGAGCACGGCGGCGAAGTGGTGCACTCCGGCTCCGTGGAGGGGCTGAAGGAGAACACCCGTTCGCTGACCGGCGACTACCTTTCGGGCCGCAAGCAGATCGAGATCCCGTCCAAGCGCCGCAAGGTGGACAAGGACCGCAAGCTCAAGGTCGTCGGCGCCAGCGAGAACAACCTGCAGAACGTCAGCGTCGAGTTCCCTCTGGGCGTGCTGACCGCGGTGACCGGCGTGTCCGGCTCGGGCAAGTCGACCCTGGTCAACGACATCCTCTACAAGGTGCTGGCGAACAAGCTCAACGGCGCGAAGCAGGTCCCCGGCCGGCACACCCGCGTGCAGGGCTTGGAGCACCTGGACAAGGTGGTCCACGTGGACCAGTCGCCGATCGGCCGCACCCCGCGCTCCAACCCTGCCACCTACACCGGCGTGTTCGACAACATCCGCAAGCTGTTCGCGGAGACCAACGAGGCGAAGCTTCGCGGCTACCAGCCGGGCCGCTTCTCCTTCAACGTCAAGGGCGGACGCTGCGAGGCCTGCTCGGGCGACGGCACGCTGAAGATCGAGATGAACTTCCTGCCGGACGTCTACGTGCCCTGCGAGGTTTGCCACGGGGCGCGCTACAACCGCGAAACCCTGCAGGTGCTCTACAAGGGCAAGAACATCGCGGACGTGCTGGACATGCCGATTGCGGAGGGCGCCGAGTTCTTCAGCGCCTTCACCCCGATCGCCCGCCATCTGAAAACCCTGGTGGACGTGGGCCTGGGCTATGTCCGCCTGGGCCAGCCGGCCACCACGCTCTCCGGTGGCGAAGCGCAGCGCGTGAAGCTTGCCGCGGAGCTGCAGAAACGCTCCAACGGCCGCTCCATCTACGTGCTGGACGAGCCGACCACCGGCCTGCACTTCGAGGACATCCGCAAGCTGCTGCTGGTGCTGCAGGGGCTGGTGGACAAGGGCAACACCGTGCTGACCATCGAGCACAACCTGGATGTCATCAAGTCCGCCGACTGGGTCATCGATCTGGGACCGGAAGGCGGTTCGGGCGGCGGCACCATCATGGCCACCGGCACCCCGGAGAAGGTCGCGAAGGTCGCCGAATCGCACACCGGACGGTTCCTGGCCGAAATCCTCTAGCCCGGGGGCGCCGCGAGCGGCGAACCCGGGGGGAACGGGCGCGGGTATATTCGATTTCAGTTATGGATTATTTACCCGCGTCCGCTTCATGGGATGATGTCCTAGTGAATATGTCGGTAACCAGCGTGCTCTTTGATCTGGACGGGACCCTCGTGGACCCTGCAGGGTCCATAACCTCGGGAATCCGCCATGCCCTGGTAGCCCATGGGCTTCCGGATCCCGGCGAGGAAAAAATCGAAGCGTTGGTCGGCCCGCCGCTGCAGATCGGGCTGCGCACCCTGGACGGTGTCACCGACGCGAATATCGACTCGGTGATCGCCGCCTACCGGGCCCGATACTCGGAGGTCGGCATGCGTCAGTCGGTGGTCTACCCGGGCATGCGTACGCTGCTGGACGGGCTTCGCGCCGCCGGCATCCACACCGCGGTCACCACCGCCAAGCCGCTGCCCATCGCCCGCGAGCTGATCGAGGCGCAGTCCCTGGCCGGCAGCTTGGATGCGGTGCACGGGAACACCAGCGAAGGCGGATCCCACGGATCGAGCAAGGCGCACATCGTGGCCGCCGCGTTGAAGCACGCGGATCTGGATCCGTCGCGTAGCGTGGTGGTGGGGGACCGGCACTACGACCTGGACGCCGCGCGCGCGAACGGCGTGAAGTCCATCGGCGTGCGCTGGGGCTTCGCCCAGGGCGACGAGCTGGACGCCGCCGACTACCGGGTCTCCACCGCGGTCGAACTGGCGCAGCTGCTGCTGGGCAGGGACGGCGCGGCCGAATTGAACTTTGAAGAACTGATGCAGGAAGGTGCACGGTAGATGAGCATCTACACCATGACGCGATCCTCGATCCGCGGCATCATCCACGGCATCTGCCGCGCCGAGGTCACCGGCCTGGAGAACGTGCCCAAGGAGGGCGGCTTCATCGTCGCCTCCAACCACTTGTCCTTCTTCGACTCGCTGATCATCCAGGCGCTGACGCCGCGCGATGTCGCATTCTTCGCGAAGGCCGAATACTTCACCACGCCCGGAGTGAAGGGCAAGCTGATGAAGTCCTTCTTCGAGTCGGTAGGATCCATCCCGGTCCAGCGCGGCGAGCAGGCCGCCTCCGTGGCGGCCCTGGATTCGCTGGTGGAGATCATCGAGGGCGGTTCCGGCATCGGCATCTACCCGGAGGGCACCCGTTCGCGCGACGGCAGGCTGTACCGCGGCCGCACCGGGGTGGGTTGGCTGGCGCTGACCACCGGCGTGCCGGTGGTCCCGGTCGGGCTGATCGGCACCGAGAAGCTGCAGCCCGCGGGCACCAAGGGCTTCCGCCCGGCCAAGTTCCACATCCACTACGGCGAGCCGCTGTACTTCGACAAGCTCGGACGCAAGCACCCGCTGCCGCAGCGCCGCCTGGCCACCGATAGGATCGTCGACGCGATTGCCGAGCTTTCCGGCCAGGACCGCGTGGACTCCTACAACCAGCTGCCCCCGGACGCCAAGTAAGCCATGGCCGATCCCGCCAGCTACCGTCCGAAAACCTCGGACATCCCCACCAGGCCGGGCGTGTATCGCTTCCGCGACGAGCACGGCCGGGTCATCTACGTGGGCAAGGCCAAGATCCTGCGCAGCCGGCTGCTGTCCTACTTCGCCAAGCCCGAGCGGCTCACGCCCAAGACCCGCACCATGGTGTTCACCGCCGCGAGCGTCGAGTGGACCGTGGTGGGCTCGGAGCTGGAGGCGCTGCAGCTGGAGTACACCTGGATCAAGGAGTACAACCCGCGCTTCAACATCGTCTTCCGCGACGACAAGTCCTACCCCTACCTGGCCGTGACCATGGACGAGAAGTTCCCGCGCGCCTTGGTGATGCGCGGGGACAAGCGCAAGGGCGTGAAGTACTTCGGCCCGTTCTACCCGGCCAAGGCCATCCGCGAAACCCTTGACACGCTGCTGCGCGTCTTCCCGGTGCGCAGCTGCGCCCCCGGGGTGTTCAAGCGCGCGCAGGCCTCGGGCCGCCCGTGCCTGCTGGGATACATCGACAAGTGCGCCGCGCCCTGCGTAGGGCGCATCAGCGAGGAAGACCACCGGGCGCTGGCCGATGACCTGTGCACCTTCATGGGCGGGGAGGCCACCCGCTTCACCAAGGCGCTGACCGCCAAGATGCAGGAAGCCGTAGCCCAGCTCGAATACGAGCAGGCGGCCCGCTACCGCGACGACATCGCGGCGCTGAACAAGGTCTTCGAGCGCAATGCGGTGGTGCTGGCGGACAACACCGACGCGGACATCTTCGGCATCCACGGGGACGAGCTGGAAGCCGCGGTGCAGGTGTTCCACGTGCGCGACGGGCGCATCCGCTCCCAGCGCGGCTGGGTCGTGGAGAAGGTCACCGACACTACCGACGGGGAATTCGTCGAGCAGCTGCTCACCCAGGTCTACGCGGACCACGCCGACCGCATCCCGCGCGAGATCCTGGTGCCGACGCTGCCCGAGGACGTGGACGACGTCACGCAGTGGCTCTCCGAGCTGCGCGGCTCGCGGGTCTCGCTGCGCGTGGCCCAGCGCGGGGACAAGGCCGCGCTGGCCGGCACTGTGGTGGAAAACGCCGAGCAGGCGCTGCGCCTGCACAAGTCCAAGCGCGCAGGCGACATCACCACCCGCTCGCTGGCCATGCAGGAGCTGCAGGACGCGCTGGGCGCCGAGCAGGCGCTGCTGCGCATCGAATGCTACGACGCCTCGCACACCCAGGGCACCAACGTGGTCGCCTCGATGGTCGTGTTCGAGGACGGACTGCCCAAGAAGAGCGAATACCGCAAGTTCTCCATCACCGGGGAAGCCGCGCGCGACGATACCGCCAGCATGTACGACGTGATCCACCGCCGCTTCAGCCGCTACCTGAAGGAAAAGGTGGACCCGCTGGTGCTCGCCGGCGGCGAGGTGGAGCCCGGCACCGCCGAGGTGAAGAAGTTCGCCTACCCGCCCTCGCTGGTGATCGTCGACGGCGGCCCGCCCCAGGTCGCCGCCGCCCAGAAGGCCCTGGACGACCTGGGCATCGACGACATCCCCGTCGTCGGCCTGGCCAAGCGCCTGGAAGAGCTGTGGCTGCCGGATGACCCGTTCCCGCTGATCCTGCCGCGTGCCTCCGCCGCCCTGTACCTGGTGCAGCGGCTGCGCGACGAGGCGCACCGCTTCGCGATCACCTTCCACCGGGCCAAGCGCGGCAAGTCGATGCTCGCATCCGAGCTGGATGCCGTGCCGGGGCTGGGCAAGGCCAAGCAGGAAGCGCTGCGCAAGCATTTCGGCTCCATGAAGAAGATCCGCGCCGCCAGCGTGGAGGAGCTGCTCGAAGTGCCGGGTGTGGGCCCGAAGCTGGCGCAAACCATCAAGGATTCGCTTCAAGGCGCGTCACCGGGCGCGGTAAACATGACTACCGGAGAAATTCTGGACTAGCCTTGAAGTATGAGCGCTGAGTATGAAGCCGTAAAGCCCCCGGAGTCCGAGCTGGTGATCGTTACCGGCATGTCAGGTGCCGGTCGCACGACTGTTGCCCACGCCCTGGAGGACCAGGACTGGTATGTGGTGGAGAACCTGCCGCCGGCCATGCTCGGACCCCTGACCGAGCTGATGAGCCGCTCGCAGGGATCCATCCCGCGCATGGCCGTGGTGATGGACGTGCGCTCCAAGGACATGTTCCCGGAGATCCGCGACGCGCTGGCCAATCTGACGGCCAGCGGCGTCAAGTACCGCCTGGTCTACCTCGACGCCAGCGATGAGGTGCTGGTGCGCCGCTTCGAGCAGGGACGACGCCCGCACCCGCTGCAGGGCGACGGGCGCATCGTCGACGGCATCCAGCGCGAACGCGAAATCACCCGCGAGCTGCGCGACGCCGCGGAGATCATCCTGGATTCCTCCTCCATGTCGGTGCACGACCTGGCCCGCTCGGTCAACGAGCTGTTCAGCGAGTCCGGACCGATCATCCTGCGTATCAACGTGATGAGCTTCGGCTTCAAGTACGGCCTGCCCACCGACGCCAACTACGTGGCCGACGTGCGCTTCATCCCGAACCCGCACTGGGTGCCGGAGCTGCGCCCGCAGACCGGCCGCGACAAGGAAGTCTCGGACTACGTGCTCTCGCAGACCGGAACCAGCGAATTCATCGAGAACTACCTCAAGGCGCTGGAGCCCGTCTTCGAAGGCTACCGCCGTGAGAACAAGCACTACGCGACGATCGCCGTGGGCTGCACCGGCGGCAAGCACCGTTCGGTGGCCACCAGCATCGAGCTAGGCCGCCGGCTTGCCCAGCTGCCCAACGTCCGCGTCAACGTCAGCCACCGAGACCTGGGACGCGAGTAGGGGTTATGGCTTTCGCTACCGGCCCCATCCCGATCCAGGGCCTGAACCGCAGCGACGACTACCGCAACCCGTCGGTCGTCGCCCTGGGCGGCGGACACGGCCTGTCCGCGTCGTTGTCCGCGCTGCGCCGGCTGTCCACCGACCTCACTGCCGTGGTGACCGTCGCCGACGACGGCGGCAGCTCCGGACGCCTGCGCAATTCCTTCGACGTGCTGCCCCCGGGCGACTTGCGCATGGCGCTGGCCGCCTTGTGCGACGACAACGACTGGGGCCGCACCTGGCGCGATGTCATGCAGCACCGCTTCGAGTCGCTGGAGAACGCTGACGAGCCGCTCAACGGCCACGCCGTGGGCAATCTGCTGATCCTGGCGCTCTGGGAGCTGCTGGACAGCCCGGTGGCGGGCCTGCGTTGGGCTGGCGCCCTGCTCGGGGCTCGCGGCCAGGTGCTGCCGATGAGCACGGTGCCGCTGTCCATCCACGGCGAGGTGCTGGAGGCCGACTCGGCCACCGATACGCTGGTGCGCCGACGCATCGAAGGCCAGGCGAAGATCGCCAAGGCGGGGCACGGGGGACTGGTCACCAACGTGAGCCTTGATCCGCCCGATGCGCCGGCCTGCGCCGAAGCCCTGGAAGCCATCGAACTGGCCGACTGGGTGGTCCTGGGCCCCGGCTCCTGGTACACCTCGGTGCTGCCGCACCTGCTGCTTCCCGACATGCGCCAGGCCATTGCCAGCACCACTGCCAAGCGGCTGCTGACCATGAACCTGGACCTGGAAACCGCCGAAACTTCCGGACTGGATGCCGCGGCGCACCTGGAGGTGCTCAGCCGCTACGCCCCGGAGGTGAAATTCGACGCCATTCTGGCCGACGAATCGCTGGTGAACAACAAGGAGCGATTTGAGCTGGCAGCGCAAAAACTCGGTGCCCGGACCTTTTTTAGTAGAGTAGGAGTATCTGACGGTCGTGCAGTGCACGACCCGTTGCGTCTAGCGGCGGCCTATCACGAGGTGTTTACCGCAATCGGATCCTAGGAAGGATCCATGTAAGGGAGTTTGATTCATGGCATTGACGGCTTCCGTCAAAGACGAGCTGTCGCGGGTGGAAATTCGCAAGCCTTCGGTCCGCAAGGCCGAAGTCTCTACCATGCTGCGCTTCAGCGGAGGATTGCATATCGTCTCCGGGCGAATTGTCATCGAAGCTGAAGTGGACCTGGCTGCGACCGCCCGCCGCTTGAAGATTGCCATTGGCGAGCTGTACGGCCACGATGCCGAGATCGTCATGGTGTCCGGATCGGGGATCCGCAAGGGCAGCCGCTACATCGTGCGCGTTTCCAAGGACGGCGAAGTCCTGGCCCGCCAGACCGGCTTGCTCGACCAGCGCGGCCGCCCGGTGCGTGGCCTGCCCTCGGTGATCGTCAACGGCTCGACGGCAGACGCCGAGGCCGTGTGGCGCGGTGCGTTCCTGTCCCACGGTTCGCTCACCGAACCCGGACGCAGTTCCGCCCTGGAAATCACCTGCCCGGGCCCCGAAGCAGCGCTGGCCCTAGTGGGCGCGGCGCGCCGCCTGGGGCTGACCGTCAAGGCCCGCGAGGTGCGCGGCGTGGACCGCGTGGTGATCCGCGACGGCGACGCCATCGCCCAGCTGCTGACCCGCATGGGCGCGCACGATGCGCTCATGGTCTGGGAAGAGCGCCGCATGCGCAAGGAAGTGCGCGCCACGGCCAACCGCCTGGCGAACTTCGACGACGCCAACCTGCGCCGCAGCGCGCAGGCCGCGGTGGCCGCCGGTGCGCGAGTTGAGCGCGCCATCGAGATTCTGGGTGACGAGGTGCCAGAGCACCTGCGTTACGCCGGACTGCTGCGCCTGGAGCACAAACAGGCGTCGCTGGATGAGCTCGGCCGCATGGCTGAACCACCCATGACCAAGGACGCGATTGCCGGCCGGATCCGCCGCCTTTTGGCGATGGCCGATAAAAAAGCCAGTGATCTGGGAATACCCGGCACCGAGTCCAGCGTTCCAGTAGATGAACTGGAACAGTAAAGTGTCCCCGCGGTAATCCTTTCCGCGGAGATTCATCCAATTGAACAGATTGAGGAGAATCATGGCTGTCTATTCGCTGCCAGAACTGCAGTACGACTACGCTGCCCTTGAGCCGAACATCTCGGCTCGCATCATGGAGCTGCACCACTCGAAGCACCACGCAACCTACGTTGCCGGCGCCAACTCGGCACTGCAGCAGCTGGCTGAGGCTCGCGAAAAGGGCGAGTTCGGCAACATCCCAAAGCTGTCCAAGGATCTGGCCTTCCACCTCGGCGGCCACACCAACCACTCGATCTTCTGGAACAACCTGTCCCCAGAAGGCGGCGACAAGCCTGAGGGCGAGCTGGCTGCCGCGATCGACGACTTCTTCGGTTCCTTCGATGCATTCCGCGGTCACTTCACCGCGTCGGCCATGAGCCTGCAGGGCTCCGGCTGGGCAGTCCTGGCATACGATGCAATCGGCGGCCAGCTGGTCATCGAGCAGCTCTACGATCAGCAGGGCAACGTCCCAGTGGCAACCATCCCGCTGCTGATGCTGGACATGTGGGAGCACGCCTTCTACCTGGACTACGTCAACGTCAAGGCCGACTACGTCAAGGCCTTCTGGAACATCGTGAACTGGGCCGACGTCCAGGCTCGCTTCGAGGCTGCCCGCAACGGCGCCGCCGGGCTGATCGTTCCAGGCAAGTAAACTGACTTATTCGGTAAGTTAGCTCACATTCAGCGCTGAGATGGCGTAGGATGTTTAAGTGTGTGGTGGATCCCGGCATCAGCCGGGATCCGCATGCACGGCACAACGGAGTGTCCTCTTTAAAGTAGGCCACTTCCGTAAGATTGCGGTCGTGGCATCATTTTCCCATTTAGAGGAGATAGTCACGTGACAACCCGTGTTGGAATCAATGGTTTCGGTCGTATCGGACGCAACTTCCTGCGTGCGGTCCTTGCCCACAAGGCGGACATCGATATCGTCGCCGTGAACGACCTTGGTTCAATCGATTCGCTTGCTCACCTGGTGAAGTTCGATTCCGTCCTCGGCCCGCTGGGCGAGCCGGTTTCCGTCTACGGCGACGAGATCGTCATCGGCGAACGCCGCATCAAGGTCCTGTCCGAGCGCAAGCCAGGCAACCTGCCATGGCGCGACCTGAACGTAGACATCGTCATCGAGTCCACCGGCCTGTTCACCAAGGCCGACGACGCCCGCCACCACATCGAAGCCGGCGCCAAGAAGGTCATCATCTCTGCCCCCGCCAAGCATGAGGACATCACCATCGTGATGGGTGTCAACCAGGACAAGTACGATCCGGCCAGCCACGCCATCATCTCGAACGCTTCGTGCACCACGAACTGCCTGGCCCCGGTGGCCAAGGTGCTCAACGACGAATTCGGCATTGTCGACGGCTTGATGACCACCATCCACGCCTACACCGCCGACCAGCGGCTGCAGGACGCCCCGCACCGCGACCCTCGTCGCGCCCGTGCCGCGGCGCTGAACATGATCCCGACCTCCACCGGCGCCGCCAAGGCCATCGGCGTGGTGCTTCCGGAGCTGAAGGGCAAGCTCAACGGCTACGCCATGCGCGTGCCGGTTCCCACCGGCTCGGCCACCGACCTGACCGTCAACCTGGCCCGCACCGCCACCGTGGAAGAGGTCAACGCGGCCTTCGAAAAGGCGGCCAGCGAGGGCAAGCTGTCCAAGTACCTCGAATACTCGACCGACCCGCTGGTTTCCACCGACATTGTGACGAACCCGCATTCGGCGATTTTCGATTCCGGGCTGACCACCGTGATCGGCAACAGCGTGAAGGTTGTGGCTTGGTACGACAACGAGTGGGGATACACCTCACGCCTTGTTGACCTTGTCGAATTCGTGGGTTCCAGCCTCTAGTCGATAACCTAGAGACATGACTTCACATACTCTCGACGAATTGCTCGCTGACAACGGTGTCCGCGGACGCTACGTACTGGTCCGCAGCGACCTGAACGTACCGCTCGACGGAGCCACCGTGACCGATGACGGCCGTGTCCGCGCTTCGCTGCCGGTCATTTCCAAGCTGGCCGATGCCGGCGCCAAGGTCATCGTGATGGCCCACCTGGGCCGTCCGAAGGGCCAGTTCGACCCGAAATACTCCATCGCTCCGGCGGCCAAGCGCCTGAACGAGCTGGCTGACTTCGACGTCACCGTGGCATCCGACGTCGTGGGCCCCTCGGCCCGCGAGGCGGCTGCCGGACTGGCCGACGGCTCGGTCCTGGTGCTGGAAAACGTCCGCTTCGACGCCCGCGAGACCTCCAAGATCGACGCGGAGCGTGTCGAGCTGGCCAAGGAACTGGCCGCGCTGACCGGCCCCGACGGCGCCTACGTCAACGACGCCTTCGGTGCAGTGCACCGCAAGCACGCTTCGGTGTACGACATCGCCGCACTGCTGCCGAGCTACCAGGGCGACCTGGTCGCGACCGAGGTCCAGGTCCTCAAGACCCTGACCGAAGCACCCAAGCGCCCCTACGTGGTCGTGTTGGGCGGTTCGAAGGTCTCGGACAAGCTGGCGGTCATCGACAACCTGATCGGCAAAGCCGACCAGCTGCTCATCGGCGGCGGCATGGCGTTCACCTTCCTTAAGGCCCAGGGTCATAACATCGGCGGCTCGCTGCTTGAAGAAGACCAGATCGCCGTGTGCCAGGAGTACCTGCAGCGCGCCGAGAAGCTCGTCTGCGACATCATCCTCCCGGTTGACGTCGTGGTGGCCGACAAGTTCGGCGCCGACGCAGCCCACGAGGTGCTGGACGCCGACAAGATCGAGGAAGCCAGCTTCGGCTCCAACGGCCTGGGCCTGGACATCGGCCCGAAGTCCGCGGAGAAGTTCGCCAGCTACATCACCGGCGCCAACACCGTGTTCTGGAACGGCCCGATGGGTGTCTTTGAGATCCCTGCGTTCGCCGAGGGCACCCGTACCGTCGCGCAGGCACTGGCCGGTTCGGAGGCGTTCAGCGTGGTAGGCGGCGGCGACTCTGCCGCGGCCGTGCGCGCGCTGGGCTTCTCCGAGGACGACTTCGGACATATCTCCACCGGCGGCGGCGCCTCCCTGGAGTACCTTGAAGGCAAGACCCTCCCGGGTGTTGCCGCACTGGAAGGCTAATTAATGACCATTTCGCAGAACGGCGCCTTTGTGCGCCAGCCGCTGATCGCCGGCAACTGGAAGATGAACATGGACCATGTCCAGGGCATCACCCTTGTCCAGAAGCTGGCGTGGACGCTGAAGGACCACGAGCACGACTACGATCGTGCAGAGGTTGCGGTCTTCCCGCCCTTCACCGACATCCGCGGTGTGCAGACCCTGACCCTGGGCGACAAGCTGGATCTTGTCTACGGTGCGCAGGATCTGTCCGCTCACGATTCGGGCGCCTACACCGGCGAGATTTCCGGGCAGTTCCTGAAGAAGCTGGGCTGCACCTACGTGCTGGTCGGCCACTCGGAACGACGCGAGTACCACAACGAAACCAACGAGGTCATCGCCTCGAAGCTCGCGGCGGCCTACCGCCACGAAGTGACCCCGGTTCTCTGCGTGGGCGAAGGCCTGGAAGTCCGCAAGGCAGGAGAGCATGTAGCCTTCACCCTTGAGCAGCTGAACGAATCCCTGGCGGGCGTGAGCGCCGAGCAGGCCGAAAACCTGGTCATCGCCTACGAGCCGGTCTGGGCCATCGGCACCGGCGAGGTCGCGGGACCGGCTGACGCGCAGGAACTGTGCGCGGCGATCCGCGGGGCACTGGCCGAGCGCTTCGGCGAGGACATCGCGCAAAAGACCCGACTGCTCTACGGCGGCAGCGTCAAGGCCTCGAATGCGGCTGCGATCATGCGTGAACGCGACGTCGACGGCGTGTTGGTTGGCGGAGCCAGCCTCGACGCCGAAGAATTTGCTAATATTGTACGGTTCGAGCATCATCTCGTTACCGACTGAATCTAACTAAGGAACCGTCGTCTTGGATATTATCAAGATCATTTTGCAGGTCCTGCTGGGCATTACCAGTGTCTTGCTGACCCTCCTGATTCTCCTTCACAAGGGTAAGGGTGGCGGTATGTCCGACATGTTCGGCGGCGGCATGACCAGTTCGATGGGTTCTTCGGGGGTCGCAGAGCGAAACCTGAACCGCATCACCATCATCCTTGGCCTGATCTGGGGCGCAGTCATCATTGGCTTGGCCCTGGTGATGAGATTCAATATCGAGGCATAGTCTTCGGCATCGCATCGCGTGCAATCGGTGGGCATCTTCCGCATACTTGTGGAAGATGCCTACCGATTTTTTAATCGCCCGAGGACCAGCATGAGTTCGGACCAGCAGCTGGAGACCGAACCCGCCGATCGCGCCAACGCCGGCTGGATGGCCGGTTTCGGAATCGTCGCCATGGCGCTCGGGGTGGCTTTGGTGATGCTGTTCACGGAGCGGGACTCCCTGACGGCCGACGGCACGCTCGCTGTTGCAAACGCCACCCGGACCGAATCCTTGGGCCCGCTGCTGGCAAGCATCATCGCCCCGCTGCTTATTTTCAGCGGCCTGGCGTTGGTCATGTCCTCGTCGCTCTTTGCACGCAAGATCCCCGGGCTCTTCTAGGACTTCAAGACAGGACCACGTGGAACTCATCAGCGTCATCCCGTTCATGGCGGGGCTCCTGGTCGTCACCGTGGTTGCAGCCGTTCTAGCGCCCTCGATGCGCGAGGGCCGACTGCCGCGGAACACCGCGATCGGAATCAAGACGAGGCATACGCTCGCCAGCGATGCGGCGTGGCTGCGCGGCCATGCAGCCGGCGCGCCGGTGCTGAAGGCAGCTGCCCGCTGCGGCTGGGCGGTGCTGCTCACCGGTGCAGCATTGTGCCTGCTGCAGCTGGCCGGGTGGGCCTTCGCCGTGACGGCCATCGGCTATTTTGCAGTCACCTGCCTGGCCTTGCTCTCTGCGAGCAGGGCGAATGCCGCGGCCAAGAACATGGCCGCCGCGCCGCCTGCCGATCTGCAGCAGCGGTAGCTGCTAGTTCGTGCCTGCGCGAAGCGCCTCGGCCAGCTCCACGACGCGCTGCGCGGTGCCCCAGGACAGCGTGACTCCGGCGCCGCCGTGCCCGTAGGCCGCGATCACCGGCAGCGGGTGGTCTGCAACGTGCTCCAGCCGGATGGTCTCTCGCGCCGGGCGCAGACCGACCTTGTGCTCCAGGACCTCCAGGCCTTCCAGCTCCGGCACCAGCTTGGCAGCGCGCTCCAGGATGTCGACGGAGGTCTGCGGCTCGACCTCGCGGTTCCAGTCGTTCGCGGTGTCGGTGCCGCCGACGATGATGTCCTCGCGCCGGGGGATGATGTAGCTGACGCCTTGCGGGTAGTCGTCGTCGCACAGCCACTGCGTCAATTTCTTCGTGTTGGCCAGGCGCACCACCTGCCCGCGGATCGGGTAGACGGTCTCATCGTCGCCCAGCAGCTCGCCGCCGCGCAGGCCCGCAGCCAGCACCACCAGATCCGCTTCGTCCTTGAGCTCCGCCAGATCGCCAACGGTGCGCTTTTCGAACTTCACGCCCAGCGCTTCGACCTGGCCGCGCAGCCAGCCGAGGTAGGTGCTCATGGTGATGATCGGCACCGTCGCCCAGACGCCCGCGTGGGCACCGTCCGGCAGATCCGCTGGGGATGCTTCCTCGGTGCCGGCGACGATGCGGGTCCAGCTGCGGTCCGCGCCCGGCAAGTGGTCCACGTTCAGGCCGCGGCGCAAGTCGATGCCGGTCTCGGGGTTTTCCGAGAGCTGCTCGAAGCGGGCCAGCGAATCCGCCAGCAGCTGGTCGGCGGCCGGGGAGTTCTCCGAGTGGTAGGGGAACCAGATGGCCGCGGCGACCGAGGAGACGCACTCGTGCAGTTCCTGGTCGTAGGCGACGGTGACCTGGTGCCCGGCGGCGGCCAGCTCGTGGGCCGCGGACAGGCCGATGACGCCGGCGCCGATCACGGTGATGCTCAGGGCAGTGCTGGGCATGGGGGAGTCCTTTCGGGAAAAGCAAAGGCCGATGCCGCCAACAGCTGGTGTTGGCGGCATCGGCGGATAACGCGTTTTAGAGCAGCGTGGCGGCGGAGCGGTCCACAAGCCAGCGGGTGGCCTGCGTTCCCTGCACCGCGCTGGCGGGCACGGCGGCTTCGTTGACCTCGTGCTGCGCGGCGGCCAAGGCCGGAGCCTTCTCCGCCCCGGCCACCAGCAGCCAGACCTCGCGGGCCGAGTTGATGGTGCCCATGGTCAGCGACACGCGGTGCGGCGGCGGCTTGGGGGAGTCGTGGATCGCAATCGCTCCCAGCTCGGCAGACCTGGTGTGGTTCGGGAACAGGGATGCCACGTGCGAATCCGGGCCCATGCCCAGCATCAGCACGTCGAAGGCGGGGCTGGCGGCGCCTTCCGGAGCCTCCTGGGCCAGCAGGGCCGTGTAGGCGGCCGCCGCGTCCTCGGCGCAGTCGTACTGGTCGGTGGAGCCCATGGCGTGCACGGTCTCGCGGTCCAGTCCCAGCTGGTCAAGAGCCGCGAACAGCACCTCCGCCTGTCCGGCATTGCGGTCCGCCGAATCGGCGGGGACAAAGCGCTCGTCGCCCCACCAGAAGTGCACCTTCGACCAGTCCACGCTCACGCGGGCGGGATTCTCCGCCACGGCGGCCAGCGCGGCGATGCCCAGCGAGCCGCCGGTCAGCACCACGTGCGCCACCCCGCGGGCGGCAATGGCGTCGGCGATCGAGGTGACCAGCCGGGCGGCGATGCCGTGCGCGGTGGCTGCCAGGTCCTCGTGGATGACGATCTGTCTAGCGATCACTTGAACGGATGCTCCTCAGGTTGGTCAGGGCCAGGCCGCGGGTGATGACCTCGCCGAAGACGTCGTCCGCATCCAGGCGGCGCATCTCCTCGGCCAGGCATTCGGCCACCGAGCGGCGCGGCAGCGAGATGCGCTGCGGAGCGGAGCCCGGCAGGTACAGATGAGCCACGGGACCCGAGGGGCGGGAGAGTTCCACGTCGCCGCCCTCGCGGGAGAGCCGCACCGAGGACAGGCCCGCGGTGGACTTGTCAGCGGCGATGGTGACCGGCACGTCGAGGCACATGGTCAGCCAGGCTGCCAGCAGCGTGGTGGAGGGGGAGTTCTCCGAACCCTTCACGGTGATGCTGGTCAGGCCCTCGGTGCCCACCAGATCGATGATGCTCGCCAGCTGGGCGCGCCACAGGGTCAGGCGGGTCCAGGCCAGGTCGGTGTCGCCGGCGCGGTAGGTCGCCACGCGGCTGAACAGCGCCGCGGTGGGGTCCTTCGTCTCGCCGGAGTCGGTGATGCGGCGGTGCGCGATCTTGCCCAGCGCGGTGGCGGCCGGGTCGACCGGCACACCGTGCGGCCACCAGGCCACGATCGGCGCGTCGGGCAGCAGCAGCGCGGAGATCAGCGCCTCGTCGGCCTCCATGTCCGGGCCGTGCGTGCGCATCACGATGACCTCCGAGGCGCCGGCGTCGCCGCCCACGCGGATCTGCACGTCCAGGCGGTTCTCGCCCTGCGCGGAGCCGCGCACCACCACGATGATGCGGCAGGGGTGCTCGCGGCTTGCGAGGTTGGCGGCCTCGATGGCGTTCTCCGCGAAGCCCTCGCGGGTGATGACCACCAGGGTCAGCACGCGGGAGAGCGCCACCACGCCGTGGGTGCGGCGCGAGGAGATCAGCTTCTTGGCGACCTTGGAAGTGGTCGTGTTGGGAAGTTCGATCATCATGGGCGTCGCCACGTCCTTCCATCCTTGGCCATCAGTTCGTCGCTGCTGGCGGGGCCCCAGGAACCAGGGGCGTAGGGGTCCGGCTGCTCGGGCTGGGCCGCCCAATACTCCTCGAAGGGATCCAGGATGCGCCAGGACTGCTCGACCTCTTCATGGCGCGGGAACAGCGGAGGCTCGCCCAGCAACACGTCCAGGATCAGGCGCTCGTAGGCCTCCGGGGAAGACTCGGTGAACGCGTTGCCGTAGCCGAAGTCCATGGTCACGTCGCGGATCTCCATCTGGGTGCCGGGCACCTTGGAGGAGAAGCGGATGGTCGCGCCTTCGTCTGGCTGCACCCGGATCACGAACGCGTTCTGCCCGAACTCGTCGTCCTTGTGGTCGGTGAACAGCAGGTTCGGGGCCTTCTTGAACACCACCGCGATCTCGGTGACGCGCCGTCCCAGGCGCTTGCCGGCGCGCAGGTAGAACGGCACCCCGTCCCAGCGGCGGGTGTTGATGTTCAGCCTGATCGCCGCGTAGGTCTCGGTCTTGGACTTGGGATTGAAGCCCTCCTCGTCAAGGAAGCCGACAACCTCCTCGCCGCCCTGCCAGCCGGAGGTGTACTGGCCGCGCGCCGAAGCCGCGCCCAGGTCCTGCGGCAGCTTGACCGCTGCGAGCACCTTTTCCTTCTCGCTGCGCAGGTGGTCCGCGTCGAAGCTGATGGGCTCCTCCATCGCAGTCAGCGCCAGCAGCTGCAACAGGTGGTTCTGGATCACGTCGCGGGCCGCGCCCACGCCGTCGTAGTAGCTCGCGCGCCCGCCGATGCCGATGTCCTCGGCCATGGTGATCTGCACGTGGTCCACGTACTTGTTGTTCCACAAAGGCTCGAACATCTGGTTGCCGAAGCGCAGCGCCAGCAGGTTCTGCACCGTCTCCTTGCCCAGGTAGTGGTCGATGCGGAATACGGCGTCCGGCGGGAACACCGACTCGACGATCTCGTTCAGCTCGCGCGCGCTGGCCAGGTCGTGGCCGAAGGGCTTCTCGATGACCACGCGCTCCCAGCCCTCGTTGGCGTCGTTGGCCAGCTTGTGCTCGGAGAGCTTTTCGCAGACCACGTCGAACCAGCTGGGCGGGATGGACAGGTAGAACGCGTGGTTGCGTCCGGTGGAGCGGGTCTCTGCCAGCTCGTCCAGGGTGGCGGAGAGCTGCTCGTAGGCGTCGTCGTCGTCGAAGGCGCCGGAGATGAAGCGCATGCCGGAGGCCAGTTGCGCGAACACCGTCTCGTTGAACGGGGTGCGGGAGCTGGCCAGGATCCATTCGCGCGCCTGGGCGGCGAAGTCCTGCGCGGACCAGTCGCGGCGGCCGAAGCCGACGATGGCGAAGTTCGGGGGCAGCAGGCCGCGGCTGGCGAGGTCGTAGACCGCCGGCATCAGCTTCTTGCGGGCAAGGTCGCCGGTGATTCCGAAGAACACCAGCGCGCCCGGACCGGCGATGCGGTTAAGCCGCCGGTCGCGGGCGTCGCGTAGTGGATTGTTCATCTGCGGCTACTTCGCCGCCTCGAGCAGGGCCGCGATGCCGGCCTTGCGGTCGGTGAGGTTCACGCGCAGCACCGGGCGGTTGTGCGCCGCATCGGAGAGCACCCCGGCGTCGCCGCTGGCCTGGGCGGTGATAAGCCCGCCGAAGCTGTAGGGGCGGCCCGGGATTTCCAGGTCCTCGTGGTGGTCCGCGGTGACCTGCAGGAACACGCCCTGGGCAGGTCCGCCCTTGTGGTACTGGCCGGTGGAGTGCAAGAAGCGCGGGCCCCAGCCGAAGGTCACCGGGCGGCCGGTCTTGGCGGCCAGCGCGTCGCGCAGGCCTTCGAGATCCGCGTCGCCATTGCGGTCGAGGTAGGCCTGCACCGCGAGGTAGCCGTCGTCCGGCAGCGCGGCGGTAAGCTCGTCCAGCGCGCCGGCCAGGGTGGCGGCCGAGGTGCCGAACAGCTCAACGGAGCCGTCCACTGCATCCGGGGCGGACGCGGCCGGGGCGTCGAGCAGCGAACGGGCGGCGACCTTGGCGGCTTCCACGTCCGGCTGGTCGAAGGGGCTGATGCCCAGCAGGTAGCCGGCCACGGCGGTGGCATACTCGAAGATCATGAAGGAGGTGCCCAGCGGGGCGCTGAAGTGCACCGCAGTGGCCTCCTCGTCGATGTCCTCGGGCAGCTGATCGTAGACGTAGAGCGGCAGCACGTCGGCGGCCGGCTCGCGCAGCTCCGGGGCCCCGGGGTGCGCCACCACCGGCAGCACGCCCTTGGAGTCCTTGCCGGTGGATTCGGCGATGAGCTGCTCGGCCCAGTCGCCGAAGCCCGGCAGCGCGTCGCCCACGCCGGCAATGACCAGCTTGTCGCGCCCGGCGGTGGCCATGGCCGCGCCCAGGTGCAGGGCCAGGTTGTCCTCGTCGTCGGTTGCCAGCACGTCGTGCAGCAGGCCGGCTTCCTCGATCAGCGCCTCGATGTCGGCGCCGGCCAGGCCCGAAGGCACCAGGCCGAAGGCGGTCAGCGCGGAGTAGCGCCCGCCCACGTTCGGGTCGGCGTTGAAGACCGCGCGCACACCCTCGGGGTTGTCCATCGGGGAACCCGGGTCGGTGACCAGCACCAGGCGGGTTGCCGGGTCGATGCCGGCGGCCTGGAAGGCGGCGGTGAAGGCGCGACGCTGCGAGTCGGTCTCCACGGTGGAGCCGGACTTCGAGGCCACGACCACCACGGTGCGCTCCAGGTCAGTTGCGAGGATCGGGCGCAGCATGGCCGGGTCGGTGGTGTCGCAGATGACCAGGTCCACCTCGTCGTGCGCGGCGATGACCTCGGGGGCCAGCGAGGAGCCGCCCATGCCGCACAGCACGATGCGGGTCAGGCCCTCGGACTGCAGCTGCTCGCGCAGCTGGAGGATGGCCGGGAGCAGCTGCTCGGCGGCCTCGAAGGGGTTGACCCAGCCCAGGCGGATGGCGGATTCGGCTTCCGCGGCCGGGCCCCAGATGGTGGGTTCCTGCGCCGCGATGCGGCTGCCGATGCGGGCCTCGATCAGCTGCGGAAGCAGCTCGTCGACTGACTTCAGGGCGTCGCCGGAGGTGACCAGACCCAGTTCCATCTACTTTGCTCCCTTCAGGGCCACCGACATGTCCTCGAGCAGCTCGTTCCAGGCGTCCTCGAACTTCTTCACGCCCTCGACCTCCAGCAGGTCCACGATCTCGTTGTAGTCGATGCCCAGGGCCGCGAGCTTGTCCAGCACGCGGTTGGCGGCGTCGTAGGTGCCGGCGATCGCGTTGCCGCGCACCTCGGCCTCGGCCGCGGTGGCGTCCAGGGTCTTCTCCGGCATGGTGTTCACGGTCTGCGGCGCCACCAGCTCGGTGACGTACAGGGTGGACGGGTAGGCGGGGTCCTTCACGCCGGTGGAGGCCCACAGCGGGCGCTGCACGTTGGCGCCGGCGTTGGCCAGCACCTCGTAGCGGGCCGAGGTGAAGGATTCCTCGAAGACCTGGTAGGCCAGGCGGGCATTGGCCACGCCGGCCTGGCCGCGGACCGCCGCGGCGGCCTCGGTGCCCAGGGCGTCCAGGCGCTTGTCGATCTCGGTGTCCACGCGGGAGACGAAGAAGGAGGCGACCGAGTGGATCTTGGACAGGTCCAGGCCCTTGGCGTGGGCCTTCTCCAGGCCGATCAGGTAGGCGTTGATGACCTCGCGGTAGCGTTCCAGCGAGAAGATCAGGGTGACGTTCACGCTGATGCCCTCGGCGATGGTCTCACTGATGGCTTCCAGGCCCTGAACGGTGGCGGGGATCTTGATCAGCACGTTCTCGCGGCCCACGCGCTCGTACAGGGCCTTGGCCTGCGCGATGGTCGGTGCGGTCTCGTGGGCCAGGCGAGGGTCCACCTCGATGGACACGCGGCCGTCGAAGCCCTTGCTCGACTCGTAGACGCCCTTGAACAGGTCGCAGGCGGCGGCGACGTCGTCGCTGGTGATCTCGGTGATCGCGTCTTCCACCGAGTGGTGGCGCTGCGCGGCGATGGCATCGCCGTAGACCTCGGCGTTGGACAGCGCGGCGGCGAAGATCGCGGGGTTGGTGGTCACGCCGACGACGTTCTTCTCTTCGATCAGCGCAGCCAGCGATCCGCTGGTGAGCCGTTCGCGGGACAGGTCATCGAGCCAGATGGATACTCCGGCGTCGGACAGTGCCTGGGTGTTGGGGTTGCTCATGATGTGTGCTTGAGTTCCTTAGTTGGCGGCGTTCTGGACGGAGGTTTCGGCGGCGGCCACCACGGCTGCGGTGGTGATGCCGAACTCCGAGTAGAGCTTCTTGTAGTCGGCGGAGGCGCCGAAGTGGTCCAGCGAGACGATTTCGCCGTGGGCGCCGACCAGTTCGCGCCAGCCCTGGGCCACGCCGGCCTCGACCGAGACGCGGGCGGCGACGGCTGCGGGAAGCACCGATTCGCGGTAGGCGGCATCCTGCTTGGCGAACCATTCGTGGCTCGGCAGCGAGACGACGCGCGCGGCGATGTTCTTGGCTGCCAGCTCCCCGCGGGCCTCCACTGCCAGCTCGACCTCGGAGCCGGTGGCGATCAGGATGACGTCGGGGGTGACCTCGGCGCCGTCGCGCACCGCCTCGGCCAGCACGTAGCCGCCCTTCAGGGTGCCTTCGGCGGAGCGGAAGCCGGCGGCCGAACGGTCGTAGATCGGCAGGTTCTGGCGGGAGAGCACGATGCCGGACGGGGTGCCGGTCAGCTCCAGCATGCCGCGCCAGGCGTAGGCGACCTCGTTGGCGTCCGCCGGGCGGATCACGTCGAAGTTCGGGATGGCGCGCAGGCTGGCCAGCTGCTCCACCGGCTGGTGGGTCGGGCCGTCTTCGCCGAGGCCGATCGAGTCGTGGGTCCATACGAAGATCGACGGGACGCCCATCAGCGCGGCCAGGCGGATGGCCGGGCGCTGGTAGTCCGAGAAGATCAGGAAGGTGCCGGAGAACGCGCGGGTTGGGCTGGAGAGCACGATGCCATTGACGATCGACGCTGCGGCGTGCTCGCGGATGCCGAAGTGCAGCACGCGGCCGTACGGGCTGGCCGACCAGGAGTCGGTCGAGCGGCGTTCGGGCGCGAAGGACTTGGCGGTGTCGATGGTGGTGTTGTTCGAGCCGGCCAGGTCGGCCGAGCCGCCCCACAGCTCGGGCAGCTCATCGGCGATCGCGTTGATGACCTTGCCGGAGGCGGCGCGGGTGGCCATGGTGGAACCGGGTTCGAAGACCGGCAGCTTCTCGGTCCAGCCCTCAGGCAGCTGGCCGGATTCCAGGCGGGCCAGCAGCGCGGCGCTTTCCGGGTTGGCTGTCTTCCATGCGTCGAATTCCTTGTTCCAGGCTTCGTGGGCGGCGGCGCCGCGGACGACGGTCTGGCGCGCGTGGGCCAGCACCTCGTCCTCGATGGCGAAGGTCTTCTCGGTGTCGAAGCCCAGGGCCTTCTTCAGGCCGGCGACTTCTTCGCCACCGAGCTTGGAACCGTGGATTCCGCCGGTGTTCTGCTTGGTCGGCGATGGCCAGCCGATGATGGTGCGCAGCGAGATGATCGACGGGCGGCCGGTCTCTGCCTTGGCGGCGCGGATGGCTGCATCCAGGGCGGCGACGTCTTCGACGTATTCGCCGGTTTCGGTCCAGTCCACGCGCTGGGTGTGCCAGCCGTAGGCTGCGTAGCGGCCCAGGACGTCTTCGGTGAAGGCGATGTCGGTGTCGTCTTCGATGGAGATCTTGTTGTCGTCGTAGATGACGACGAGGTTGCCCAGTTCCTGGTGGCCTGCCAGCGAGGAGGCTTCGGAGGTGACGCCTTCCTGGAGGTCGCCGTCCGAGGCAATGACGTAGATGGTGTGGTCGAACGGGCTGGTGCCGGCCGGTGCGTCGGGATCCAGCAACCCGCGCATGCGGCGCTGGGAGTAGGCGAAGCCCACGGCGGAGGCAAGGCCCTGGCCCAGCGGGCCGGTGGTGATCTCGACGCCGGCGGTGTAGCCGAACTCCGGGTGGCCGGGGGTCTTGGCGCCCCAGGTGCGCAGGGCGGCGATGTCTTCCATTTCCAGGCCGTAGCCGGAGAGGAACAGCTGCAGGTACAGGGTCAGCGAGGTATGGCCTGGGGAAAGGATGAAGCGGTCGCGGCCGATCCAGTTCGGGTCCTTTGGATCGTGGCGCAGGTGCTTCTGGAAGATCAGATAGGCAGCAGGGGCCAAGCTGATGGCGGTGCCGGGGTGGCCGTTGCCTACTTTTTCAACAGCATCTGCCGCCAGGACACGGGTGGTGTCAATGGCTTTACGGTCCAACTCGGTGAGGGAGAACTCTTCTACTAAGGATTCAGTCGCCACTGCGGCGTTCCTTCCATTCAGGCTTGGACGGGAGAAATACTCCCGCTGACACGCAATACGCCGTCGGTCCTATGTACCCGGTGTTCGAGCTTAGAGGGGTCATTGGTCGCGACGGCGCAATCAGGTTCAACTCTATCGCGAAACGCCCATTTGATGCGCGGGTTAAGCAAGATGACACCCAAAGATTTGTAACCGCGAGCAACTCGTTGCGTTTGCCGGCGCGTTTTGTGCCCGTTGCCGGCAGTTCAGGAGCGGCTCGTCGGGCTGATCGGACTGGACGAATCGTGTCCGGGAAGACGTGGCGAGCGGTTTGGTCAGCGTACGGCAGCGGCGTGCCGCATCGTCTCCATACCAAGGAACGGGAACCTTTGAACAAGATCTATAATTTGTGCGTGAACAGCCCACTATGTTTGAATTTTGTTGGTTAATGGCCAATGCGATCGGGTTCCAATGATTTTCCGGCCCATCGGGTGGCTGGGTGCGGGCGGGATGATGTCGATGGGCGGATTTCATGACCTGCTTTGGCGTCGCGCGGCGGCGGATCCGTTGCGCGGGGCGAATCCATTTGTTGAAGCGCTTGGGTTCGCCAGCAATGTTGCGGCATGGACTTTGCGTTCAGCGATGGTCTGTTGATCGTGTGCCAGTGGGCGCGCGCTCGGCCTGCATGAGACGCCATGTTGACTCAAATCACCTTGTTTCGGCCGAATCCCTGATTGGGGAGAGTTTCTTTCAATTTCTATAACACGTAGAATGGTTGTGTCTGTCCTTGTACCCTGCGAAGAACTGAGTGCGTTTAATTGAAGACTCAAAGTGTCGCCGACTTGTCAGTGCCACGCGCATCGCGCCAGCCTGATGAATCCACCGGCGACTTTCTGAAGCGCAAGGCCAGTGCCTACCTCGCACTGACCAAGCCTCGCGTGATCGAGTTGCTGTTGGTGAGCACGCTTCCAACCATGATCTTTGCCCAGCGCGGATTCCCTCCGGTCTGGCTCATGGTTTCCACCATTGTTGGCGGTGCCATGGCCGCTGGCGCTTCGGGCGCATTCAACTGCTACATCGATCGCGACATGGACAAGCTCATGAAGCGAACCAAGGGCCGTCCGCTGGTTACCGGCGACCTGACGCCCAAGGAAGCGCTGATCTTCTCGTGGACCCTGGCTATCGCTTCGCTGGTGGTGCTCTGGGTGGGAACCAACCCGCTGACCACCGCGCTGGGGCTTGCGGCGATCCTGCTGTACGTCGTTCTGTACACCATGATTCTCAAGCGCCGCACCGCGCAGAACATCGTCTGGGGCGGTATTGCCGGGTGCATGCCTGTGCTCATCGCTTGGGCGGCCGTCAAGGAAACCATCGAATGGCCTGCGATCATCCTGTTCCTGGTGATCTTCCTGTGGACCCCGCCGCACTACTGGCCGCTGTCCATGAAGTACGCGGACGACTACAACGCGGCATCGGTTCCAATGCTGGGTGCCATCGCCAATGCGCGCCGCGTTTCCGTTCAGGTTGTGCTCTACGCATGGGCCACCGTGGTGTGCTCGCTGCTGCTCGTGCCGCTGGGTGACGCGGGAATCGTCTACACGGCGATCGCTGGCGGCGCCGGCGCGTGGTTCGTCTACGAATCCCATGTGCTCTACCGCGAGGCGCAGCGCGACCACAAGCCAGCCGAGGTCAACCGCAAGGCCATGAAGGTCTTCCACATCTCGATCACCTACCTTTCGATCGTGTTCCTGGCCTTGGCCATCGACCCGTTCGTGGGAAGCCCGCTTTTCGACTAGGACTTCTCCCGCGCTTCAAGCATCCGGTGCTGAATCATTTGATTCAGTGCCGGATGCTTGTTTAACGCCGATTCGCAACAGAAACGAACCTTGCCCTACTATGCAAGTCTTGTTATGCAAGGTAAGGTTCCAAGCATGGAAGAACAGGGCGAGAAGATTGCGACGAATATCCGCAAGGGCGTCTTGGAATACTGCGTGCTGGCTTTGCTGGCGCAAGGAGACAAGTACGGCCTTGAGCTCGCCGATGAGCTGGTAGAGCGCAATCTGACGGCCAGCGAGGGAAGCCTCTATCCCTTGCTGGCGCGGATGAAAACTGCGGACCTGGTGACCACTCGGTGGGAGGAAAGCGATACCGGCCGGCGGAGGAAGTATTACGCGATGACCGATCGGGGAGCATCGCACCTGCGTCAATTCGATGCGGTATGGAACGAAATATCTGGGCAAGTAGGCGAACTACTCGGGAGACGACATGAACATGACTGAGAACCATGGTGCTGTAGGCAAGTATCTGGAAGCGCTCGACCACGAGTTGCGGAAGGTTCCTCCAGCGCGGCGCGAAGCAGTCGTCGCCGACCTTGCGGAGCATATCGACGAAGCCAGGGAACGCGGCCGCAGCGATGACCAGATCATCGCCGGCCTCGGGCCGGTTCAGGCCATCGCCGCCGAGGTCCAGGCGGACTTCGCCGATGGAGCCGTGGAAATGGAGCAACGCGCGAAGCGCAAGGTTCTGGGCTTCATTGCACTTGCGGCGGGAGTGCTGGCCGCAGTGGTCGACACGTGGATCTACCCGTCCTTGAATGTTGATGAATTCTGGCCGGATTGGTTGCATTCGAGCGCGATTAACTACGATGCGAGCACCCGATTCGGAGCGGGTTTGATGCTGCTCTTCCTGCTTCCAGGCCTCATGGTTGCGGCGGGATCCATGATGAAATCTCCAGCTGCGCGCATCTGCAGGACGGTCGCTGCGGTGATCGTGACGGCATTGCCCTTCGTGATCGGCTTCAACCTCGGAGTCTTCTACCTGCCGCTGATCGTGGCCGCGTGGATGATCGTTGGAGTATCCTACCCTCGGCAACAGCGGGCTCAGGGCCGCAGGCACCTGCCCTTGCGGATGACTGCCGGGCTAGCAGCGGGAGTCCCTGCCGCGGCGCTGCTGGCCGGCCTGGCCACCGGAACCGTGGAGACCGGGGTGCTGGGGATTGCAGTGCTGGCGGTTTTGGTCCTGGCCGCCGTGGGAGCGATTCTGGGCCTGCGCGCAGCCTACTGGGTCTTGGCGGCGTGCGGTGCGCTGTTGCTGGTCGCGTCGGTCTTCGACATGGGTATGCTGGTGCTCGGCTTCTGGATCGCGGGGACGATCTATTTCTTTGCTGGGCTGGCAGGGTTGCTGCGGCTCCAACCCGCGCCAAAGGCCTAGGAAAAGTTGCGCATAAACAACGGGCGGCTCCCAACAATACGTTGGGAGCCGCCCGTCGTCGTAGGGGAAGGGAACTAGTCCTGGTCGATGCGCGCGGACTTCGGCATCAGGCTCGAACGATCCCAGACGTTGGTCGCTGCGACCATGAGCATGCTGGCTCCGAGCATGTGCAGCAGCACCAGGACGACCGGCAGGCCGTTGAAGTGCTGGATGTAGCCGATGGCTCCCTGGACCAGGATGACAACAACCATCCACCAGCCGGCCGCACGAAGCTTCGGATTGTTGGACGTGCGGTAGGCGAGCACCATGAAGGCGATGGTCGCGAGGATCAGCAGGTACACCGGACCGGTATGCAGCGGGGTGACGATGCGCGGATCAAACAGGTGGCGCGGTGCATCGGCGTCCCCCGCGTGCGGGCCGGTGCCGGTGACGATGGTGCCCATGATGATGGCGATGCTCGCCAGAAGCAGCACCAGGGTGCCGACCTGCGCGATGGCCTTGGTCGTGGCCGGCGCTTCGTCACGCTTGAGTTCGCGGCGGGTGCGGTTGACCAGGATGGTGGCCAAAGCGACCAGCGATGCCGAGAGCAGGAAGTGCAGCGAGACAACCCACGGGTTTAGGCCGGTCAGCACGGTGATGCCGCCGATGACACCCTGGCCAGGAATGCCGATTAGCAGCACCAGTCCCAGCTTGTACAAGGTGGAGTGGGTCTTGCGCATATTCCAGATCGAAACCAGGAAAGCGATGGCAATGACCAGAAGGACAAAGGTCAGCAGTCGGTTGCCGAACTCGATCAGGCCGTGGATACCCATCTCTGGGACCGGGGTCATGGAACCGGGCACGCAGTTCGGCCACTGCGAGCAGCCCAAGCCTGACTTGGTCAGGCGTACTGCGCCACCGGTGACGATGATGCCAATCTGGGAGATCAGTGATGCGATCGCCAGACCGTGAACGAGGCGGGTTACCTTCGTCGGCAGCTTATCGGCCCAGCTCTTTGCGGCTAGGTCTGAAGACATGAGAATCATCCCTTTTGGCTTGGTGTGGTGGTTAGTTCCATTTGAACTTCTTGATAGCAGCGAATGAGCCGGCAGCGGCCCACAGCACCAGGAAGATCAGTCCGGGAAAATTGAAGTGCCCGTTGATCAGTGCATCGCGCATGGCATCGCCCAAAGCTGCCGACGGCAGTGCGCTCAAGGTGGGCTGCAGCCATTCCGGGGCCATGCTCAGCGGATAGAGGACGCCGCCGGCGCCTGCGAGCAGGATCCAGGCCAGGTTGGTGATGGCCAGCGTCGCTTCCGGGCGGACGGTTCCGGCGATCAGCAAACCCAGGGAGGTGAAGGCCGCGGCGCCCAGGAGCAGGAAGAGGATCCCGGGAATAATGCCCCAGGGATTCGGCTGCCAGCCCATCAGCAGCGCCACGGCGCTGATCAGGACCGCCTGAATCACCAGCACGGTCAGCACGGCGATGACCTTGCCGAAAATGAGTCCTGTTTTGCCCAGCGGGGTGGTGGAGAACATTCTCAGCACCCCGTAGCGGCGGTCGAACCCGGTGCCGATGCCCTGGCCGGTGAATGCGGTGGAAATGACGCACAACGCCAGGACTCCGGGCACCGCTGCATCAATGGTGCGCTCGGCGATATCCGAAATCAGATCCGTGAACGTCAGGACAAAGAGGGCGATCATCGGCATGACCACGGCCAGGATCAGCTGCTCGCCGTTGCTGAGCATCTGGAGCGCTTCGTACTTGCCCTGGATCAGGATGCGCTTGAGCGGTGAAACCGCGTTGGACTCGGTGCTGACCTGGGTCATGCCTGTTCCTCCTTCTGCGCAAACTCGAGGAAAACATCTTCCAAGCTGCGTGACTGCAAGTTCAATTGGGTCGGCAGGATCGATTCCCTGGCCCACCAGCTGGTCAGCCAGTTCAGGTGTTCGGGGGTCGTCACGCCGTCCAAGCGGTACTGTCCGGCCGAGGTCTCCGCAAGGTACAGGCCAAGCGGTGGTTGGGGGAGTGCGAGCCCTGCAGTGGCGCTGAATGAGACCGGACGTGCATCGTGGCCCTCTTCCGCCCTGGCGATGAGCTCCGAGACGGTGCCCTGCGCAACGGTGCAGCCCTTGTCGATGATGTACACGTAATCGCTTAGGCGCTGCGCGTCATCCATGAGGTGCGTGGTCAGCACGATCGCCTTGCCGGCGTCGCGCAGCTCCGAGATCAGGTCGAAAACGACTTGCCGGGACTGCGGATCGAGTCCGGCGCTCGGTTCGTCGAGGAACAGCACTTCCGGATCTCCGGCCAGGGCCAGAGCCAATGCCACCCGCTGCTTCTGGCCGCCCGAGAGGCGGCGAATATTACGCGATCCGAAGGATTCCAGATCCAGGCGTTGGATCAACGCGTCGATGTCCACCGGGTTCCGGTAGAGCGAAGCGACATGGCGCAGCAGCGGCACCGGCCGCATCGACGGGGGGAGCCCGCCGTCCTGCAGCATGACGCCGACGCGTGCCCGAAGTTCCGGGTTGTCGCCGTAGGGGTCCTGGCCCAGCAGTTCGATGGAACCGCCATCCGGACGCATCAGTCCCTGGGCGCAGGCCAGGGTCGTGGACTTGCCGGCGCCGTTGGAGCCCAGCAGCGTGGTGATTTGCCCCGGGTAGGCCTTGAGCGAGACCGATTCCAGGACTCGCAGCATGCGATTATCCAGGGCCGGAACTGGACCTAAATCTTTGGCCAGCTCATTAATGACGAGGCTGGGGGTTACAGAAGACACCACAGCATTCTACGTCATGTCGAACTCTCCAGCCTGAGTGGTTGGTCACCATCACTCGAGTTGTCGGCGCCAACGCGAGAGAATTGAAGATGTTAGAAGCAGTTCGAAAACCGCGTATCTTCTAGGCGGGAAAGCCCGTCCTTAGTAAGTCCTTCCTTACTAGACTGATCGCGAAAATATACGCATGATTGTGTTGTGTATTCATCTAATTCAAACTCAGTGAGTAGCTCGACCAGCGTCGTCGCCGGCGCTGCGGGTGATACAGAGGAACGCACGCGCGACCGGGTCCTGAACGCTGTTCTCGAAGATGGGCCGGTCAGTGCAGCCGAGCTTGGCAGCAAGCTTGGCTTCACACCCGCGGCGGTCCGCCGTCATCTTGACGCCCTGTCCAAGGCAGGGCTCGTCGAGGTAAAGCTCGTGGCCAACCAGAAGACGGGTGCTGGCCGCCCGTCCCGCAGATACGTGCTCTCGCACCGAGGGCAGGCCAAGCTTGGCAACGATTACTTGGAAATCGCCACCGATGCACTGAAGGTGCTCGGTGAGGCAGCCGGCGAGGATGCGATCCGCAAGTTTGCCCGCGATCGGTTTGCGGCGATGGAAGACCGCTACGCCAAGGCCCTGGCCGGCGTGGAAGGCCTGGAAGCCCGGGCTGACGTTTTGAGCGAACTGCTCAGCACGGACGGCTTTGTCGGGTACACCCGCAAGGTCGACACCAAGGTGGCTACGGCCCTGATGCATAGCGTCCAGCTTTGCCAGGGGCACTGCCCAATACAAGACTTGGCACGGGAGTTTCCGGTGTTTTGCGACATGGAAACCGAAATGTTCGCCCGCTTGATCGGGGTTGATGTGCGTAGGCTCTCAACCTTGGCCGGAGGCGGACACGTGTGCACGACCCACATCCCTGTGGGGCGTGAAAAGGCGCCAATGCGCGCCGAGAAGAGAACTCGAATTCAGTTCACGAAGCAGGAGAGGCCGCGATGACGGATCAGATTGCACAGGAGTCTGCAGACCCAGGTGTAATTTCCGAGATTCTGGAAAAGAACCCTGAACTCCAGGGAATCGGTAATTACGAATTCGGCTGGGCCGATAAGAATGACGCCGGAGCCAACGCGCGCCGCGGTGTCGACAAGGATGTAGTAGCTAACATCTCCGCTCTGAAGAACGAGCCGGAATGGATGCTGAACCTCCGCCAGAAGGCACTGAAGTACTTCGACCGCAAGCCGATGCCTACCTGGGGTCCAGACCTCTCGGGCATCGACTTCGACAACATCAAGTACTTCGTGCGTTCCACCGAGAAGCAGGCCACCAGCTGGGACGACCTGCCCGAGGACATCAAGAACACCTACGACAAGCTGGGTATCCCGGAGGCTGAGAAGCAGCGTCTGGTTTCTGGTGTTGCCGCGCAGTACGAGTCCGAGGTCGTCTACCACCAGCTGCGTGAGGACCTTGAGGCCCAGGGTGTCATCTTCCTTGACACCGACACCGGCCTGAAGGAACACGAAGATATCTTCAAGGAGTACTTCGGTTCGGTTATTCCGGCTGGCGACAACAAGTTCGCTTCGCTGAACACCGCGACCTGGTCGGGCGGTTCCTTCGTGTACGTCCCGAAGGGCGTCCACGTGGAGATCCCGCTGCAGGCCTACTTCCGCATCAACACGGAAAACATGGGTCAGTTCGAGCGCACCCTGATCATCGCCGACGAGGGCTCCTACGTCCACTACATCGAGGGTTGTACCGCCCCGATCTACCAGTCCGACTCGCTGCACTCCGCAGTGGTCGAGATCGTCGTGAAGAAGAACGCCCGCGTTCGCTACACCACGATCCAGAACTGGTCGAACAACGTGTACAACCTGGTGACCAAGCGCGCCGTCTGCGAAGAGGGCGCCACCATGGAATGGGTCGATGGCAACATCGGTTCCAAGGTCACCATGAAGTACCCGGCCGTCTATCTGGTCGGCGAGCACGCCAAGGGCGAGACCCTGTCCATCGCCTTCGCCGGCGAGGGCCAGCACCAGGACACCGGTTCGAAGATGGTCCACATCGCCCCGAACACCTCCAGCGCCATCGTGGCCAAGTCGGTAGCCCGCAACGGCGGCCGCTCGGCGTACCGCGGCCTGGTCCAGGTGCAGGAAGGCGCCAAGGGCACCAAGAACTCGGTCGTCTGCGACGCGCTGCTGGTTGACCAGATTTCGCGTTCGGATACCTACCCGTACATCGACGTCCGCGAGGACGACGTGACCATGGGCCATGAGGCAACCGTTTCCCGCGTTTCCGAGGAACAGCTGTTCTACCTGCAGTCCCGCGGCCTGGCCGAGGACGAGGCCATGGCAATGATCGTGCGCGGCTTCGTCGAGCCGATCGCGCGCGAACTGCCAATGGAATACGCGCTGGAACTGAACCGCCTTATTGAACTTCAGATGGAAGGATCGGTCGGCTAAGAATGTCGGAGACCACCACCCATATCCCGGAAGAGAAGTCGCGCATCGGCGCACCATCGATTCCCGGTTTCACCGAAGAGGGCGAAAACCTTTCGCCGATCAACGACTCCAACGGCTCCCCGCTGGGCGGCGCTTCATCGAAGGCGCACAGCCACGGCGGCGGCGTAGGCGTTCCGGACTCCTCGCGTGCAGGCCGTCTGACCAGCTACAACGTCGAGGACTTCGCCAAGCTGACCGGCCGCGAAGAGGACTGGCGCTTCACCCCGCTCAAGCGCCTGAAGGGCCTGCACACCGACGAGCTGACCGGTGCCGCCCCGAAGGTCGAGCTGACCGGCAGCGATGCAGTCGTGCTGACCGAGGTCGCCGCCGATGACGTGCTCAACGGCATCGCCCACACCCCGGATGACCGCGTCTCGGCCAACGCCTGGAAGTACGCTTCCAGCTCGCAGGTCGTCACCGTTCCGAAGGGCGCCGAAGGCGTGCAGGCCACCCTGCGCATCACCGGCGAGTCGCTGGATGCCGCCGCCCAGCACATCATCGTGGTTGCCGAGGAGAACACCGAAGCAACCATCATCCTGGACCACGTCGGCTCCGCCGTGCTGGCGCAGAACATCGAATTCGATGTCCGTGCCGACGCCCGCCTGACCGTGATCTCGCTGCAGGCCTGGGAGAACGACGCCGTCCATGCTTCCTCGCAGCAGGCGCTGGTTGCCGCCGGTGCATCGTTCAAGCACATCGCCGTCACCTTCGGTGGCGACCTGGTGCGCGTGAACCCGTCGGCACGCTTCACCGGCGAACGCGCCGAGATCGAGCTGTACGGCCTGTACTTCGCCGATGCCGGCCAGCACCAGGAGCACCGCCTGTTCGTTGACCACGCCGTGGCCAACTGCAAGTCCAACGTGCTCTACAAGGGTGCGCTGCAGGGCAAGGACGCGCACACCGTATGGGTCGGCGACGTGCTGATCCAGAAGGCCGCCGTGGGCACCGACTCCTACGAAGCGAACCGCAACCTGGTGCTGACCGACGGCGCACGCGCCGACTCGGTGCCGAACCTGGAAATCGAAACCGGCCTGATCGACGGTGCGGGACACGCATCGACCACCGGCCGTTTCGACGACGAGCACCTGTTCTACCTGATGGCCCGCGGCATCGACGAGAAGACCGCACGCCGCCTGGTGGTTCGCGGCTTCCTGAACGAAATCGTTCAGCAGATCGGCGACGAAGCTCTGCAGGAGCGTCTGACCGAGACCATCGAATCCGAACTGGCTGCAACTGACAACTAGTCAGTGCCTGTCTTCATCAGCTTTTAGAAAGAAACGGAACGACGTATGTCTACTCTGGAAATCAAGGACCTGCACGTCTCGATCGACACCGAGCAGGGCTCCAAGGAAATCCTCAAGGGTGTTACCCTGACCATCAACACCAATGAGACCCACGCAATCATGGGCCCCAACGGTTCGGGCAAGTCGACCCTGGCGTCGACCATCGCCGGTCACCCGCGCTACAACGTCACCAGCGGTTCGATCACCCTGGACGGCGAAGACGTGCTGGAGATGAGCGTTGACGAGCGCGCCAAGGCAGGCCTGTTCCTGGCCATGCAGTACCCGGTCGAGGTTCCGGGCGTGACCATGACCAACTTCCTGCGCACCGCCAAGACCGCTATCGACGGCGAAGCCCCGAAGCTGCGTACCTGGACCAAGGACGTCAAGGAAGCCATGGGCAAGCTGAAGATCGATGCCGACTTCGCACAGCGCAACGTGAACGAGGGCTTCTCGGGCGGCGAGAAGAAGCGCGTCGAGATCCTGCAGCTGGAACTGTTCAAGCCGAAGTTCGCCGTGCTGGACGAGACCGACTCCGGCCTGGACGTCGACGCACTGAAGATCGTCTCCGAGGGCGTCAACCGTGCCCAGGAGGAGAACCAGATGGGCACCCTGCTGATCACCCACTACACCCGCATCCTGCGCTACATCAAGCCGGACTTCGTGCACGTGTTCGTGGATGGCAAGATCGCTGAACAGGGCGGCCCGGAGCTTGCCGACCGCCTGGAAGAAGAAGGCTACGACCGTTACCTGAACGTCAACGCCTAGTTAGGAAAGTTCCCATGAGCGAAGCTACGGAACAGAGCAAGGGCTCCACGACTACTCCGCTGGAGGACGTCGAAGAAGCACTGAAGGACGTCATTGACCCGGAACTCGGAGTCAACATTGTCGACCTGGGGCTGCTCTACGGATTGAAGTACGCCGAAGACGGCGCGCTGGTCCTGGACCTCACCCTGACCACCGCCGCCTGCCCGCTGACCGACATCATCGAGGAGCAGGTAGCCTCCGCGCTGGAGAGCGTCGTCGACGATCACCGGTTGAACTGGGTCTGGATGCCGCCTTGGGGTCCTGAACGGATCACCGATGACGGACGCGACCAGATGCGAGCCCTCGGGTTCAACATCTAGTCACGGCTGAGCCACAAAGGCGCCGCACGAATTTCGTTTCGTGCGGCGCCTTTTGCCATCTGCTGTCGGCTCGCGGTACGGCTGCAGGGGCAAAATCTCTGCCCATTTCGACTCAGTGGGACTGGCGGTGGCAGGCGGCGCGAAGCCGTGCGTATAGTTCCCTGTATTCCAGTGAGGGCTAGCTCACATAGAGTGCGACAGGGGAGAGAATCGTGACAGAAACGACGCACGCAACCGCCAAGCTGGTTGCCAAGCCCATTGAGGACATTGAAGAAGCGTTGCGGGATGTCATTGACCCGGAACTCGGTGTGAACATCGTTGACCTGGGCCTCGTGTACGGGTTGCGCTTCGCCGAGGACGGTGCCCTGGACATCGACATCACGCTGACCAGCGCGGCTTGCCCGCTGACCCCGGTCATCGAGGACCAGGTGGAAAACGCCTTGCAGAGCCTCGTCGAGGCCTACCGCCTGAACTGGGTCTGGATGCCGCCATGGAGCCCCGAACACATCACCGAAGACGGCCGCGACCAGATGCGCGCGCTGGGCTTCAACCTCTAATCCTGCTTACTGGGCATCGATTCGAAGGCGACTGCGCTTCCGGTGCCTCCTGCGGCGGCCATCAACGCGACGGCACGCTGGCCCGGGGTGCGGGCCTGCTGGGCCTGCCAGAATAAACGGGTGACCAGGACCGCTCCGCTGGCCCCGTAGGGATGCCCGAGGGCCAAGGCTCCGCCTTGGCGGTTCACCCGGTGTTCGCCAATGCCCAATTCGTCCAGGCAGGCCAGCGCCTGCACCGCGAACGCCTCATTGAATTCAATCAGCGCGTCGCTGCGCGTGGGATCCTCGCCGAGCAGGCGGACCAGATTCCGGTAGGCGGGCGTCGCCGCCATGCCGAGGATTTCCGGATCGCTCGCTCCGGAGGCCGCGCCGAGGTAG
Source organism: Arthrobacter sp. AG1021 (assembly GCF_003633665.1). NCBI lineage: Bacteria > Bacillati > Actinomycetota > Actinomycetes > Micrococcales > Micrococcaceae > Arthrobacter > Arthrobacter sp. AG1021. Next base: position 760,828 of record NZ_RBLB01000006.1, read on the forward strand.
CGCAGGGCAAAGTCAGGTTCCAGCTGTTCGAGCATCCGCTCGCTGGCCAGCACGACCGCGGCCGCGCCGTCGTTGATCGGGCAGGCGTTGCCCGCTGTGACGCTGCCTCCAGGCACGAAGGCCGGCTTGAGCGCTGCGAGCTTGCGCGGGGTGAGCCCCGGGCGCGGGCAGGTGTCGGCCTCGACCAGCCCGTCTGAAGTCGGGATGCCCACCAGCTCGGCGCTGAATGCCCCGGATTCCATGGCCTGCAGCGCCTTGCGGTGGCTGTCCAACGCGAACTTGTCCTGCCGCTGCCGGCTGATGCCGTAGCGCTGCGCGATATTCTCCGCCGCGACTCCCATGTCCGGGTCCGGATCGGGAACTGGCGTGAAGCGCGCCCGCGAATAGAGCCGCGGCTGCATCATGGGATCGGTCTGCTTCTCCACGCGCCACGGCGCGGTGCTCGCGGATTCAACACCTCCGGCAATCACTAGGTCCGCTTCGCCGCAGCGGATCATGCGCGCCGCCGCCGCGATGGATTCCAATCCGCTGGCGCACTGCGCATCCACGCTGGTGGCCGGAACCGTCTGCGGCAGCGCCGAGGCGAGAGCCGCAACCCGGGCAATGTTCCCGCCCGGTCCGGCGGCGTTGCCGGCATAAACATGGTCCACGGCCTGGGGTGCAATGCCCGTGCGTTGCAGCAGCGCATCGACCACGGTCCCGAGCAACCTGTCCGCGGTGATCCGGGTGAACTCCTTGCCTGCGCGGACAATCGGAGTGCGCGCGGCGCCGATAATGTAGGCGTGATTCATCTCAGGGCCACCTTCGCTAGGTCGGGAATACTCGAATCGGGAAGTTCGGCGTCGGCGATCTTTCCGCTGGAAGTCATCGGCCAGCGTTCAAGAAATACCAGTTCGCGGGGGATCTTGTAGCTCGGCAGCAGCTCGCGCAGCCGGCCGGCAAGCTCCGGGCCCGGCTGCGGTTCCGTGCAGGTGTAGGCCAGCAGCGTTTTGCTGCCGCCGCGCAAGGACATGCGGATCCGCACGTCCGCCAGGCCAAGCCGTGCGAAGGCCTGCGCGATTTCACCCGGATGCACGTTATTGCCGTTGAGGTTGAGCATCGCTCCGCCGCGTCCGTGAAGTTCCAATCGGCCATCGTCGAGCAGCCGCCCGAGGTCGCCGACGCTGGTGGAGGCTCCGCACCGGTTGATGCACACGGCGCCGGAAGAATCGTAGCCTTCGGCGTTGAACGGGCTGTCTACGAAGATCGCGCCCCCGGGCGAAGCCCCCTCCTCACGGTGGATGTGCACCTTCACCCCGGGGAACGGAATGCCAATGAAGTTTCCGGCGGGCTCTTCGCCTGGTTCGCGGTGGCGGTAGGCAATCAGGCTGTGCTCCGAGCTGCCGTAGTATTCGGTGCAGGCCGTCGCAGGGGTATCGGTGAAAATCGTCTCCACCGTGGGGGCGGGCAGCGGTTCACCGCCGCTGACCACCGTGTTAAGCGAGTCCAGTGCGCCGTCGGGGGACGCATCGAGCAGCCGCTGGATGATCGTCGGGACCGAGACGATGCGGGTGCAGGCGTACCTTCCAAGCAGGGTGCGGGCCGTATCGGTGTTCCAGCGTCCGCTGGCCAGCAGGGTTCCACCGGTATGCAGCGATTCGACCAGCGCGTACAGTCCGAGCCCATGGGATATCGGCCCGGGGCATAGGGTGAGCGCGGCGGGAACTGCGCCGAGGATCGCGGCGCCCGAGGACAGCGACTGCTGCCATGAGCCCTGGCTGCGCACGATCGCCTTGGGCTCGCCGCTGGATCCGGAGGTGCAGATGACCAGCAGTTCGCGCTCTGCAGAGGCCGGCCGGACCGGGTGCAGGGGACCTGCGCCGTCAACTGGAACCGAATGGGTGGAGAAACCAAGGTTTTGGAGCACAGCTGCGTGCTCCGGGGCGGTGACCACCAAGGAGGCTCGGAGCCGTCGGGCGGTTGCTGCTAGCTGTTCCTGCGGCCAGGCTGGATCGAGGACAACCAGCGACTTTCCGGCCAGAACCGCCGCATGGAACCCGACCGCCATGGCCACCGGGTCCTGGGTATGGATGCCCACGCGCAGGCCCGGGTGCCGGCGAAGGCGCGTGGATAGACCTTGGGCCCGAAGCATCAGCTGGCCGAAGGTCAGTTCCTCCTTGGCGGAGGCCACTGCGATCCGGTCCGGCGTGCTTCGAGCCCAATGCTCCACGGCAAGCGAGAGATCCACGAGGTTACTTCAGCAGTCCGCGGTAGCTGCGGTGGACGGTCAGGGCGACGAGCGTGGCCACCACTGCCTTGAGCAGGTCACCGGGCAGGAATGCGAGGGAGCCGACCAGCGAGGTCTTCAGGTCGAGACCGGTGACAACCGCGGTCCACGGGACGCCGAACAGGTAGATCACCACGATGCCGCCGAGGATGGTGGCAACCAGGCCGGACACCAGCTGCAGGAGCTTGGACTGCATGCGGATCACCCAGTACTTGAACAGCGCACCGATGACCAGCGAGCCGAAGAACCATCCGACCAGGTAGCCGCCGGTTGGGCCCAACAGCACACCCAACCCGCCGCGGCCTCCGGCCAGCAGCGGCAGTCCGGCCACGGAGAGCACGATCACGACCAGCGACGCCAAGGAACCGCGCCAAGGGCCCAGCATGGCGCCGGCGAGCATGACGCCCAGGGTCTGCAGGGTGATCGGCACCGGGATGACGCCCAGGGTGATGGGCGGAACCAGTCCCATTGCGGCGATCATCGCCGCGAAGACTGCGACGTACACGGTATTGCGTGTTTGGGAGGGGGCGGTGGTGGTGGACATGGGTACTCCTAGAGACGGGTGAAGGCGATGAAGGGTGGTGGGGCGGCTAGAGCCGGTGGTGCCGTGCCGGTGCGGAATCATAGCCGCGGGCGTCGAGCGCTTCGGCGGTCTCGTCCGCGATTTTCAGGGATCGAATGACCAGCGGGACGCTTACCGCGAGCGGGTTGTTGCCCAGACCGCGGGCGTGCTGCGCCTCGCGGACCTCAAGATAAACGCGTTTGAGCTCCGGGATGAACCGGATGGCCATGGACAGGGCCAACGCGATCTGCGCCGGATTGGCGCCGAGAACGCGCAGGGGAGAAGCGACCTTCTGGAACAGCTCCAGCATGGCGTCGAAACTCGTGGTCAGGCTGACCGAATAGGCGAATATGCACATGGTGAGCAAGCGCAGCACCGCGATGGTTGCGTTGAGCCAGCCTGTTTGGATTCCCAGCAGGATCAGCACCACAGCGAGGATGGCGGACAGCGTTACCAGCGGCATGCGAAGCTGCTTGAAGTCCACCCGGGCCGATACCAGCGTGGCGATGCTCACGAGCAACAAGGCCAGCAGCACTTGCCAGAAGGAGATCAGATACAGGCTGATGCTGATCGCCAGCAGGGTTCCGAACTTCCATCCCGCTGGGATTCTGGACAGCCACGACGTATTTTTCGCCGCGATCATGCGTGGCTCCACTGACGGTAGTGGGCAATGGCCTGGTCCGGAGCCCCGTCGAATCCGATGCCGCCGTCGGTGACCACCACGACCCGGTCGAAGTCCTCGAGGATCTCCAAGTCATGGGTGACCACGATGGCCCGCTGGTCCAGCCGGGCGATTTCTCGTTGGAATGCCAGCCGGTTCTTCAAGTCCAGCATGGTGGTCGGTTCGTCGAAGACAATCGTTCGCGGCTGCATCGCGATGACAGCGGCCAGCGCGACCATCTGTTGCTCTCCACCGGAGAGGGTGTGGCTTTCACGCTCCGCGAGATGCGTGATGTTCAGCTGCGCCAGGGTGTCGGCGACGCGGAACTGGCGTTCCTGCTTTCCGAGTCCGAGATTTTTCAATCCGAAGGCGATGTCTTCGGCCACCAGCGGCATGATGATCTGGTTTGCAGGGTTCTGGAAAACGAACCCCACATCGCGCCGGATCTGCTTTGCATGCTTGGCCGTGGTGAGCTCGCCGACGCGGACGGTGCCCGTGGTAGGCAGGACCAATCCGTTCAGCAGACGGGACAGGGTGCTCTTTCCCGCACCATTGGCACCGATGATTCCGATGCGCTGTTCGTTGAGTGCGAGCGTGAGATTGGTCAGCACGTCACGGTCGTCGTAGCTGACCGTCACGTTCTCCAGTTGAATCTGAGGTAAGTTCACAATGCTCCAGCAGGTCACTCATGCAAGGCCGATGAGATCTGCTGGGTGCAGTTCGATCAGTCATGCTCTTAGTTCATGGCTTGGGTGGCCACAATTAAGAGGATACTTGATCACCGTTCAATTTTCTTGATCACTGTTCAAGAAAGTAGCTATACGACGAAAAACTGCTCGTAAATCAAACCCAGAGCGAGGCCGATCATGATGATTCCGGAGCTGAAGGTCACCATGCGGGCGGCCACGGGCCTGGAGCGAAGCAGGACCCGGGCGGCCTTGGCCACGGAGAAGTACACGGCGATCGATACCACGAAGTGCCCGAGGCCGAGAATGGCCGTTTGCACCGTCATCGGCATGGGCTGCGCGCTATCGAGGAACTGGGGGATCAGTGCGACATAAAGAAGCAAGGCCTTGGGGTTGGTGCCGCTGGTGAGCAGACCCTTGAAGAACGGGGCGCGCCATGCGCCGGCGGACTTCACCTCGGTCGGGGCCTTTTGCAGCAGGGCAACCGAAGCCGACGCCTGCGGGGCGTCCGGTGTAGGGTCGGTGGCGACTTCCTGGAGTCCCGGGCCGGCGGAACCGTCATAGAACTTGGCTTTCTTCCAGCTGCGCAACGTCGAGATGCCAAGCCAGAGCAGGTAGAGCGAACCGGCCATGGTCAGGCCCATCAAGAGATTGGGGGAGCTTGCCACCAGGGCGGCCATGCCGCAGACCAGAAGTGCGGTGTGGAACAGGTATCCGGAGAGCAGGCCCCAGACTGCCGGGCGGTAGCTGGTCTTTCCCAGCGCGGAGGAGATGATGTAGGCCCAGTCGGCGCCAGGGGTGCAGGCAAGGGTAATTGAAACCAGCAAAAAACCCGTCAGCTGACTGATTTCCATTGTTCCTCCAGTGTGTATCTGATGACCTGGGAACAACGTTAGGAGAAAAAACGGGAAATGTGCTTGCCGAATCTTTGCCTTGACGGACCACATGAGCAATATAAATCATTCTTACTCAGAACTTAAGCAAAATATTTGTGCAGTACTATCAAGCTATGGATAAATTGGATCGCGCCATCATCGCTGAACTGCAGCAGGACGGGCGAATGAGCGCCACTGCTGTTGCCGCCCGCGTCGGACTATCGGTTGCGCCATGTCACCGACGGATGCGCGAGCTGGAACGGTCCGGTGTGATCACCGGATACCAAGCCGTGGTCGATCCGAGGCAACTGGGGCTCGGATTCGAGGCGCTGGTGTTCGTCACGCTCAGGGACCGTTCGCATTTGAAGGAATTCGAGGCAGCCGTCGAATCGGAGGAGCTCATCGTGGAGGCGCAGCGCCTGTTCGGCGAACCCGACTTCCTGCTGCGGGTATTCGCCAAGGATCTGCCGCACTACCAGCGGGTCTATGACGAGGTGCTGGTGAACTTGCCGGCGGTTGAAAAGTTGACCAGCACCATTGTCATGCGAAACATCAAGGGCAGGGCGGTCCTGCCGGTCTAGCCGACACTCGTAATCTTTGCCGGCACGCGGGTTACGCGTGGTGTCAGCAGCAAGGACATCAACATGACCCCGAAAGCGATCCACAGGGCTTCCGGCAGGCCGGTATGATCGACGGCGAATCCGATCAGTGGTGGGCCGGAAAGCATCGCGCCGTATCCGAAGGCGCTGATGATGCTTACAGCGTTGGGGCCAAGTCTGCTGCCCTGCGAGGCGGCGATGGTCATGCCCACCGGGAAGCCCAATGAACTTCCCAGGCCCCACATGACCGCTGCGATTCCAAGGACGATAGGGCCGTGGCCGATCAGGAATATGCAGATGCCGGCCAACCCTATCGAGCCCATGAGCAGCAGGGTGCGCCGTGGTCCGACGCTGTCCACGATCTTGCCACCAGCAAACCGCCCGGCCGTCATGGCTGCCACGAAAAGGGTGAACATGAGCGCGCCGGTGTGATGGGGCAAGCCATGGCCATTGACGGTTGCCAGAGCAATCCAGTCATTGGCCGCGCCTTCGGCGAAGCTTAGGCCGGCCACCATGAGCCCGAGCAAGAGCAGCAGGCCCAACTTTTGGTTCGACGCGGTATTGCTCCTGTTCGACGGTTTGGATCGAGTTCCGTAGTTTTCTTGTTCCCAGCCAACTAGCCCCACCTGTGCCAGAACGGCGATAGCCACCAGCATGGCGGCGACAATCGAGAAATGCCAGATGGTCAGCATCCGGAGGCTAATTGTTGCCGTCGCGATCCCCGCGCCGAGTAGCGTTCCGAGACTGAAGAATCCATGGAATATCGGCATGAGGCTTCGCCCTTGATGCCGTTCAACACGAGCGCCGCTGACATTCATCATGATATCCAGGCATCCGAAAAATATCCCATTAATAAAAAGGAAGATAAACGCAGTTATTGGTGTGCGCGTAATTGAAATTGAAATACCAAGGGCGACAAGGCACGCAGCGAGTAGAATTGGGAAGTAGAAAAGTAGTTTTCGAGTATTTATTTTTCTACTAATTATCGGAATTATCGAAATGCCCAATAGGGTTCCCGCGGTCATGCACAGCAGGAATGAACCGAACGTCAGGCCCGAAAAATTGAAGACCTCATCAATGACGGTCAGGCGACCGGCCCACGATGCGAAAGAGATGCCAGCAGCTAGAAAAATGAGATTAATGCTAGTCCGCTCGGTGAGAACTCTCCGAGAAGCTGTGCTGGTGGCCTGTGTCATTTACCCTTTCGCCCTTCAACGTGAAACTGCTTAAAAGTTTATCTCATTCCGCGTTAGTTTCCTTGCGTGATGCCCTCGTTAGAGCGATTTTCAGTGTCGGTGTTGCGCTTGCTCGTATGCCATTCACAGAATCGGATAATGCGCCCGCCTCAGCCTGATTGGTCCAGTCGAGATTAGATCCTCGGGCTCTGTAATTATTGCCCAAGTCAAACAAATGCAAGGCTGGTGTGATTTGCCGATGCCACGTAGGCTCTGAGCATTATCTGAAGCTCTTCCAACGAAGCGGGGATATGGTAGTGGGAGCCAAGGCACTGAAAACTGATGTGGTGATCATCGGATCCGGGTTGTCTGGACTGGTTACGGCGGCCGAGGTCATAGACGCCGGGCTGCACGTAACCGTCCTGGACCAGGAAAACTCGAACAATCTCGGCGGGCAGGCATATTGGTCATTCGGCGGGCTGTTTATCGTTGACTCGCCCGAGCAACGGCACCTCCGTGTCAAGGACTCCTTCGAGCTTGCTTGGAGCGACTGGCGGGACAGCGCACAGTTTGATCGGCTGGAAGATCAGGACGCCTGGGCTGTGAAGTGGGCCAAGGCCTATGTTGAATTCGCCGCTGAGGAAAAACGCTCGTGGATTCGCGAACAGGGCATCGAGCTGACTCCGGTTGTCGGCTGGGCCGAGCGGGGTAGCGGCGCCGCGGGAAGCCACGGGAACTCCGTTCCACGCTTCCACATTTCATGGGGAACGGGTACTGGCGTTAGCGGCCCCTTCGCAGAGAAAGTTCTTCAAGCGCACCGGGACGGCAAAGCAGATCTCTGCTTCAGGCATCGGGTGACCGAACTCGTCGTGACTGATGGGACCGTCACCGGGGTGCGCGGCAGCGTCCTGGAGCCGGATGCCAGTGCCCGTGGCGTCAGATCCTCTCGGGTCGTCGAATGCGAGTTCGAGATCCATTCGCAGGCAGTGGTCGTGGCCACCGGCGGGATCGGGGGCAACCATGATTTGGTCAGGAAATACTGGCCGGACCGCCTTGGCAATGCGCCAGCCCACATGATTTCGGGGGTGCCTGCGTACGTTGATGGTAGCGGACTGGAACTTGGCGAAGCTGCGGGGGCAAACGTCGTGAACCGCGATCGCATGTGGCATTACACCGAAGGAATCAGAAACTGGGACCCGATTTGGCCACTGCATGGCATCCGGATACTCCCGGGTCCCACATCAATGTGGTTCGATGCAAACGGCAACCGCCTGCCTGCGCCCGGTCTGCCGGGGCACGACACCATCGGTACCCTCCGTCATCTGAGAACCGATCCGAGCTCTTCCGCGTTTGACCATTCGTGGTTCGTCTTGAACCAGCGGATCATCGAGAAAGAATTCGCGCTCTCCGGCTCCGAGCAGAATCCGGACCTCACCAACCATGATCGCAAGGCAGTGGTCAAAGACCGGCTTTTCGGCAAAGGCGCCCCGGCTCCCGTCGCGGCGTTCCTGGAGCATGGGGCGGATTTCGTGTCATCCGATACTCTCGAAGGCCTGGTCGCGAAAATGAACGCGATTGCGCCAGAGGCACAGTTGGACACGGAACTCCTGCGCCGGCAAATAGAATCACGAGATCTCCAAGTGGAGAACGCCTTCAGCAAGGACTCGCAGATGCAAAGCATCCGGAATGCGCGCAGGTATCTGGGCGACAGGCTCATGCGCGTCGTCGCGCCGCATCGGATCCTCGACCCTGCCGCCGGGCCGCTGATCGCCGTGAAGTTGCATGTGCTGACCCGCAAGTCGCTTGGCGGATTGCAAACCGACCTCTCGGGGCGTGTGCTGTCTCCGGAAGGCAGGCTTCTGAATGGACTCTACGCCGTGGGGGAAGCCTCAGGCTTCGGCGGCGGGGGTATGCACGGATACAACGCTCTTGAGGGAACTTTTCTGGGCGGTTGTCTCTTCACCGGTCGCCAAGCAGGTCGAGCCATTTGCTCGCAGGTCATCTAATGGTGGAGAAAGCGCGGTCCGCAGCACGCCCTCGCGCTGGCTCACAATGCCAGTCGCGATCGATCAGCCCGGTTCAGGGACCGCCTGCAGTGACAAGAGCCTTGTCAATGTTGGCATCCGGGGATTGCGGCGGACTGGACTAGAGGTTTCTGACCGAAGAAAAGAACCGCCGTGCACCTGTTTGACCAAGTGAACGGCGGTTCCTATTTTGCGCCCCCGGCGGGATTCGAACCCACGACCTAGAGATTAGAAGGCTCTTGCTCTATCCAGCTGAGCTACGGAGGCAGAACCCAAAATAGTTTAGCCTATGGTTCGCATGGAACGCGATTCGAAACGGACAGGGTGGGATTGGCAGTGGTTTTACAGTTGCTGATTAGGCGAGGTTAACGTGCAGCGATGGAAAATCGGGAGAGTTCAAGGAACTGTGCTGTTCTGTCTCTTGAGCATGATTCTTGCGTGGATCGTCGCCATGCCGCTATGGCTTGGCGGGGGACTTGCCCATCCATCATTCAGGTGGATCGCGCTGGCGATGATGATCACTCCGAGCATTGCGGCTGTTATCGTAGCGTCCCTCGAAGGGAAGCTCGGTAAATTTTTTGAGCACGTCGGCATGTGGCCAGTGCGCCGTCCTTGGCGGTTCATCACCGCCATGCTGCTCGGAATACTGATTCCGGTGTTCTTGATCCTCCAGGCGGTCTTCGTCGGGTCCTGGCTCGGCGTCTTTCCCGGGGATCTGCAGAACTTCACGATCTTGAAAATCGTTTCAGGCGAGGATGGTATCGGCCACTACCTCGCAGATCAGGGTGGTTTGATCCTTGTTGCGGGACTGATGAACCTGCTTCCTGCTCTGGGTGAAGAAGTCGGTTGGCGTGGCTGGTTGTGGCCCCGCCTGCAGCCGATGGGCCAACTTCCCGCCATTCTGATTTCCGGAATCGTGTGGGGAATTTGGCATGCACCACGAATCCTTCTCGGCTACAACTACCCGTTGGCCGACGGAGCATGGGGCGTAGTGTCCATGTGTGGAATGTGCGTTGTGGTGGGCGCATTCTTCGCCTGGTTGCGGACCTTCTCCCAGTCGGTCTGGCCTGCCGCCCTCGCCCACGCGATCTTCAACGCCAGTGCGGGACTCGTATCGCTATTCATGGTGATGGGCGTAATCCTTGATACGCAAAAGGCCTCGATCCTCGGATGGTCCGGGTGGATCCTTCCTGCAATTCTGATTGTTGTCATGCTGTCCGTCCGCGCCTTCGGCGAACCGGCAACACCGCGATTATCCACAGATCGTCCGATTCGGTCCTGAATAAAAGGAGCATGGCTGAACATGGAGTGGAAGCCGGCATTCGCTGGTTCCACGTTCAAAGGAGAACAGGCCATGACCGATTTGATGACCATCCGGGGGATTGTCGGTACGGAACCGCAATTGAGCATTACCCCGAAGGGGCTCGCGGTACTCAAGTTCCGTGTTGCGACTCATGAACGCAAACGCGACGGCGAAACCGGGCAGTGGGTCGATGGCGCAACCAGCTGGTTTTCCATCTCGGCATTTCGCGCCCTGGCAGAAAACGCGATGGAGTCGATTGCCCAAGGAGACCATTTGGTGATCTTCGGAAAACTGCAGATTCGACAGTTTGACCGGCCCGACGGCACCCGGGGGATGAGCGCCGACCTCGAGGCATATTCGCTGGGCCATGATCTCAGGTTCGGCACGTCGCTATTCGCCAAGGTTCGCAGTGACGGCGGCGAAGCCGAACGCGTGACGCACACCTCGGCCGCGGGGAATTCTCGATCTTCGGGCGAAGTGCGGGGAGAGAACATGTGGGCCAGCGAGGACACCGACGCGGCCTGAAACCCGCAAAACCTTCGGTGCCCGGGCGGACTTTGTGAATCCGGGCACCGTGAGAGGAAGATTCTGCCCCATGGATTGGGTTTTGGAGCCTGCGACAGACTAGCCTTAAGGGTATGGCGGAATTCATTTATACGATGACCAAGGCTCGCAAGGCCGTTGGTGACAAAGTCATTCTTGACGATGTCAGCATGTCGTTCTATCCGGGCGCCAAAATTGGTGTCGTGGGCCCTAACGGTGCTGGTAAGTCAACAATCCTGAAGATCATGGCGGGGATTGATACCCCGTCGAACGGTGAGGCTCGACTCTCACCAGGCTACTCGGTCGGCATCCTCCTGCAGGAACCGCCGCTGAACGAAGAAAAGACTGTCCTGGGCAACGTCCAGGAAGGCGTTGGCGAGATCTACGAAAAGATCCAGCGCTTCAACGAAATCTCCGAAGAAATGGCCCAAGACGGCGCCGACTTCGATGCCCTGCTGGAAGAGATGGGCAAGCTGCAGGAAGCGATTGACGCTGCCGACGCTTGGGACATCGACAACCAGCTTGAACAGGCCATGGATGCCCTGCGCTGCCCGCCGGGCGACGAAATGGTCACCCACCTCTCCGGTGGTGAGCGCCGTCGTGTAGCACTGTGCAAGCTGCTTCTGCAGAAGCCGGACCTGCTGCTGCTCGATGAGCCCACCAACCACTTGGACGCCGAGTCGGTCCTGTGGCTGGAGCAGCACCTGTCGGCCTACCCGGGCGCCGTACTGGCCGTGACCCACGACCGTTACTTCCTCGATCACGTCGCCGAATGGATCTGTGAAGTCGACCGCGGTCGTCTGCACCCATACGAGGGCAACTACTCCACCTACCTGGAGAAGAAGCGCGAACGCATGGAGGTCCAGGGCAAGAAGGACCAGAAGCTGGCAAAGCGCCTGGCCGAGGAACTCGAATGGGTTCGCTCCAACGCCAAGGGACGCCAGACCAAGTCCAAGGCCCGTCTGGCACGTTACGAGGAAATGGCAGCCGAAGCCGAGCGCACCCGCAAGCTTGACTTCGAAGAGATCCAGATCCCGCCAGGCCCGCGCCTGGGCCAGGTAGTTATCGAGGCCACGGACCTGAAGAAGGGCTTCGGCGACCGCGTCCTCATCGACGGCCTATCGTTCTCGCTGCCGCGCAACGGCATCGTTGGCGTTATCGGTCCGAACGGTGTCGGTAAGTCGACCTTGTTCAAGACCATCGTGGGCATGGAGCAGCTGGACGGCGGCAACCTGAAGGTCGGCGAAACCGTCAAGATCTCCTACGTTGACCAGAACCGCGAAAACATCGATCCGAACAAGAGCCTGTGGGAAGTTGTTTCGGACGGACTGGACTACATCCAGGTCGGCCAGGTCGAAATGCCTTCGCGCGCCTATGTTTCGGCGTTCGGCTTCAAGGGCCCGGACCAGCAGAAGAAGGCAGGTGTGCTCTCCGGTGGTGAGCGCAACCGCCTGAACCTGGCACTGACCCTCAAGCAGGGCGGCAACCTGTTGCTGCTCGATGAGCCTACCAACGACCTCGATGTTGAAACGCTGTCCTCGCTGGAAAACGCGCTTCTGGAGTTCCCGGGCTGTGCAGTGGTCGTCTCCCACGACCGTTGGTTCCTGGACCGCGTGGCCACCCACATCCTGGCCTACGAGGGCACCGAAGAGAACCCGTCGAACTGGTACTGGTTCGAGGGCAACTTCGAGTCCTACGAAGCCAACAAGATTGAGCGCCTGGGCCCGGATGCAGCGAAGCCGCACCGCGTCACCCACCGCCGCTTGACCCGCGACTAAAGATTCCGGGTAAGGGAAAAGCCGCCACGAAAGTGGCGGCTTTTTTCGTACCCCGGCGCGGGCTCCTGTGAGCGCCTAGGTGTTTGGCGAGGCGGCCATGAGCCCGGACAGCCGGAGGTACTGGCGGTCTTGGTGGAGCAGGTGCTGCTGGTGGGTGCCGTGCAGGATCTCGTGGACCTCGGCGGCGATCAGCCGGGAACCGCCGATGCTGATCGAGGAGTGGAGGCTCGCGCGAAGCGCCACCGGAGCATGCGGGAAATACGGTTCACCGGTGGGCAGGAACTGGAATCCCTGTTCCTCGGTGAAGCGGGGAGCTCCCGGCTTGGCAAAGTTCGTTGCCAGTTCGTGATGGTCTTCGCCCAGCAGGTGGATCATGAAGCTCGATGCGGACAAGACCGCTCCTGCGGCTCCGGACTCCTTGGCCAGGGAAAAGGACACAGCGACGGGTTCTATGGACAGCGAGGCCAGCGATGACACCGTCAGGCCGTAGGGAATGCCGTCGACCGTTGCGGTGATGAGCGCGACGCCGGCGGGGTGATGACGGAATGCGGTACGGAAATCATCAGACAAAGTCGACATATTCACTGATCCTTCTGCTGGGCTGTATGGGGCAGTCCAGTGTTGGTCAGGGCCGATGCTGGCCCTGAATCTAAACCATCTATACGCCCCACACTAAGACTTCAAGTAAACTTGAGGTCAAGCGGAGGTGTGGTGATCATGGACACAATGAGCGGCGAAGAGCTGCCTCGCGAGATGCCCGGGCAGGAACTGCTGAGCATCGGCTCGGTGAGCGAGCGAACCGGGGTCGCCCGTTCGGCCCTGCACTATTACGAAGACGTGGGACTCATTGCGTCGCTTCGGTCGGCGGGCAACCAGCGCCGGTATCCGCGGCACATGTTGCGGCGTATCTCGCTGATCACCGTTGGCAGCAAGCTGGGTATTCCGTTGAGTGACATCAAACGTGCGCTTGAACCGGTGCCGATGAGCACCATGCCCTCCGAAGCCGACTGGCTGCGGGCGACAGCCGAATGGAAACGGGTCCTGGAAGCACGCCGAAGGGCCATCGAGGAACTCGAAGACCGCTTGATGGGCTGCATCGGCTGCGGCTGCCTCTCAATGCAGGCCTGCACGTTGCTGAACCCGGACGACGCGCTGGCCCAGGAAGGCTCGGGCGCGCGCCGCCTGGAAGCCGCCGACGACGAGGACTTGCGCCCAACCTGACCCGGCCCGCCGATGGGCTCGCTACAGCGAGTCCTCCGGCAGCCTGACCATTCCTTCCTGAGCCACCGTCGCCACGAGCGTTCCCTCTCGGTTGAAGAACTGCCCGGTCCCCAGCCCGCGGGCCGATGAGGCCGACGGCGAATGCAAGACGTACAGCAGCCATTCATCGGCGCGGAAATCCCGGTGCCACCACATTGCATGGTCCAGGCTTGCGACGCTCAAGCCCGGGTGGACCCAAGTCTTGCCGTGGGCGCGGAGCACCGGTTCCAGCAGCATGTAGTCGCTGGCGTAGGCCAGGGCGGCGCGATGCAGCGCCGGGTCGTCGGGCAGCTTGGCGGTGGTGCGCAGCCAGACGACGGCCTCGGGGGACTTCTCGAACTTGTGCGGAAGGTAGATGGCGTCGGTGACATGCCGGACGTCGAACGGCCTCTGGTAGGCCCACTCGCGGGCCACCGGGTGGTCGATGTGCCCGATCAGCTCGGCCGTGGTCGGCAGCGTCTCGGGGTCCGGGGCCGAGATCGGCAGCGGATCGTAGTGCTCGATGCCCTGGGCCGGTTCCTGGAACGAGGTGATCATCGACAGGATCGGCTCGCCGTTCTGGTAGGCGTGCACACGCCGTGCCGAGAACGAGCGTCCGTCGCGCAGGCGCTGGACGCCGAAGGTGATGTTCTGGGTGGGGTCCCCGGGGCGCAGGAAATAGCCGTGAAGCGAATGCACAGCGCGGCTGGGTTCGACCGTGCGCGTTGCCGCGACGACGGACTGCGCCAGCACCTGGCCGCCGAAGACGCGCCCCAAGGTGTGCGACGGCGTATGTCCGACGAAGATGTCCTCGTCGGTTCGCGCATGGTCATCGCCATCCAGATTGAGCAGATCCAGCAGCATTTGTGTTGTGCCTAGTTCTTCGGACACGATCTCGACTCCTTCAGGTACATAATGCGGAGGAAGGGCAACGCCGTGTACCGCAAAGTAACATGACGTCTTCCATCCACAGTCTCATCGTCCAACTATACGTTTCATGGCAGTTCATGACGCCATTAGCGGAAGCTGGGATTTGCCGAACGTGAGTCGTGAGACCATGAATGCATGGCAAGCAGCGCATTAGTTTTTGACGACAATACCTCCGTGGCGGATCTGGCGAACTTCATCAGCCGCGCCAAAACTGTGGAAGACGATGCGGCGCTGCTCATGGCCCGGGGTGCCGCGCTGGCAGTCTACGTCCCGGTACTGGTTCCCGCAGACCTGGGCCAGGGCGAATACACGATCCTCGCCATGCGGGTGCACCGGTTGGCCCAGCCGGCGGAGCTGACGCGCAGCTACTCCCTGGCTTCGATGCAGGACCGCCTGGCCCGCATGACGGACGGCTCCGTCGAGTTCTCGCTTCCTCCGGTGCAGGAGAACCCCCGCTGGGCCGGGATCTCGGTACCGGTTTCGGGATGGATCGATAGCGGCGCCATCGCCGACGACGTGCTGCGCAGCGCGGCCCAAACGGGTATCGATGCCGTGGCCAAGGCCCTTCCCGAGAATCCCGGAAAGCCAGTGGTCGCCCAGATCCGCCAGCGGATCTGGTCATCGCCGATTGCCGGTGCCGAGCACGAGCTTCCCATGGGGGCAGCCTTCGCGATGCAGGCCCTGGGATTCCTGGCACCGGGAAGCGAAAGCCGGGTCTTCCGCAACGGGAGCTGGGTGCGGATCAGCAACGGCCGCGGGCACGTGGTGCTGCGCAGGTCCTCGCTGCTGGGCTAGGCGGCAGCGCGGGGCGTTAAGCGAACCATGGGCTGGAACTCCTTCGGGGGAGTTCCAGCCCATTCGCTCTCTGCGGCAGGCTACATGGTGTCCGGGGTGTTCTGCAGCGAGTGCGCGGCGCGCTCGAAGTAGTCGCGCAGCGTCTCGGCCTGGAGCATCGGAAGCTCGAGCTGGTCGATGGCCTTGTTCATGTGCCCCAGCCAGACGTCGCGGTAGTGCGAGTTGATCGGGTAGTTGTGGTGGCGCATGCGCAGGCGCGGGTGGCCTCGATGCTCGGAGAAGGTCGTGGGGCCGCCCCAGTACTGCTCCAGGAACAACTGCAGGCGCACCTGGGCCGGGTGCAGGTCTTGCTCGGGGTACATCCGGCGGAAGTCCTCGTCCTCGGCCACGGAGGCGTAGAAGTTCTTGGTCAGCTGGGCGAAAACCGGTCGGCCGCCGACTTCCTCGTAGAAGGTTCCTACGTACTGCGAGATATCCACCGGCTCCTGCGCCAGGTCGAGGAATTCCTGCGAGGATTTCCCCATCACCAATGGGTTGCTCATGGGGTCGCGTCGGGCGACCTGCGGAAGGAACTGTGGTTCGCTCATTGGCTAAGTCCTCGGGTATCTGTCGGTTGGAAGGTGACTGGCTCGTGCAGGACCGGGAAATTCACGGACCGCGCGATAAAACAAACCTTGTTGGCCTCGTGGTGCAGCGAGTCGGCCAGTTCCCGCTGGGACTCGTCGGCGAGTTCCACGCGGGGATGCAGCACCACCTGGGTGAATTCTCCGCTGTTGTCGCGGTTCAGGCGTAGGGTGCCGGTTGACTGGTCGCTGTAGCCGGTGACCACGACGCCGTGGGTCACCGCCACATGCAGGTAGGAGAGCATGTGGCATTGGGTCAGCGCCGCCAGCAGCAGCTGCTCGGGATTCCACCGGTCCTTGTCGCCATGGAAAGTGGGGTCGGCGGTCCCGGGAAGATCGGGCAGGCCCGGCGCCCGGACGATGTGGTCCCGGCCGTAGCTGCGGTATCCCTCGGTGCCGGACCCGCGGTTGCCGGTCCAGTCGATGCTCACCTGGTATCGGTGCTGCGAGAGGTCCATGACCCCATTCTCCCACCCTTTAAACGAAACGTGGTGTGCCTTCACGCACACGGCGCGTGGCACACCACGGGATCGTTATGGGCTAGGCCTGCGCGTCAGCGGCGCGGGCGGCCAAGGCGCGCTCCACGTCTGCCTTGGACTCCACCAGCAGTCGGCGCATGGCAGGGTGCTTCTGGCCGAGCGAGGCCAGGAAGCTGTCGGTCTGCGCCAGCGTCTGCTCGGAGACGTTCGAGCCGGGGTAGAAGCCCAGCACGATCTGCTTGGCCATTTCATGGGAGAAAGACTCCCACGTGGTGACCAGCAGGTCGAAGTACTGCTGCGCATATCCGGAAATCAGCTCGGAGTCGTGGGTGGTGTTGAAGCCTGCGATGACCGCGCTCTGCTGGTCGTTGGACAAATCCCCGCTGGTTGCGGCCGCGAACGCGGCGGCCTTGGCTTCCGCAGTGGGGCGCGCGGCGCGGGCGGTGTGCCAGGAGGCCTTGCCCTTGGCGGTGTCGTCGGCGGCGAGCACCGCGTCCAGCCCCGCGTCGTCCATGCGGCCGCCGGCGGACAGCGCGATGGCCAGCGCCCAGCGCAGATCGGTATCGACGGCTAGCCCGTCGAGCGCGGTGGAGCCGTCGAACAGCGCCTGCACCGTATCCAGCTGCGCGGCGGTGCGCGAGCGGTGGGCGAAGGCCTTGGCGAACTGCAGCTGCGCGTCGGATCCGGCTTCGGCCTCGGTGGCCAGCTCCCACAGCCGGTCGGCGGCGTGGATGCCGAGCTCCTGGCTGTGCTCTGCGGCCACGAAGGAATCCAGCGAGGTGTTCAGCTGGCGCAGCAGCACCATGATCACCGTCGAATCGACCTCGTGGCCGATGTTGTTCAGCAGCAGCTGGACGTAGGTGCGGGCCGGGGACTCCGCTTCGCGGACCGCATCCCAGGCGGCGGACCAGACCAGCGTGCGCGGCAGCGACTGCGCGAAGTCCTTCAGGTGCTCGGTCGCGGTGGCCAGCGAACGCTCGTCCAGGCGGATCTTGGTGTAGGTCAGGTCGTCGTCGTTCAGCAGCACCAGATCCGGGCGCGCCAGGCCGACCAGCGCCGGCACCTCGGTGAGCTCGCCGTCGATGTCCAGCTCCTCGCGGTGCACACGCTGCAACTTGCCCCCGGCGTCCAGCGAGTAGAAGCCCACGGCCAGGCGGTGCTGGCGCAGGGTCGGGTAGTCCGCGGCGGCGCTCTGGTGGATGGCGAAGTCGGTGATCACGCCGTTCTCATCCTCGGAGATCTGGGCGGTCAAGGTGTTCACGCCGGCGGTCTCCAGCCAGGATCCGCCCCAGTGGCTCAGGTCGCGGCCGCTGGCCGCTTCCAGCTCGCGCAGCAGGTCGGGCAGCTCGGTATTGCCCCAGGCATGCTTCGCAAAGTACTCGCGCACGCCGGCCATGAACTCCTCCTGGCCCACGAAGGCCACCAGCTGGCGGAGCACCGAGGCGCCCTTGGCGTAGGTGATGCCGTCGAAGTTGACCTCGACGTCTTCCAGGTCGTTGATCGGGGCCACGATCGGGTGGGTGGAGGGCAGCTGGTCCTGGCGGTAGGCCCAGTTCTTCTCCAGTGTGTTGAAGGTGGTCCAGGCGCTGGTGAACTCGGTGTTCTGCGCGGCGGCCAGCGTGGACATGAACTCGGCGAAGGATTCATTGAGCCACAGGTCGTTCCACCATTTCATGGTGACCAGGTCGCCGAACCACATGTGGGCCAGCTCGTGCAGGATGGTGATGGCGCGGCGTTCAACCATGGCGCCGGTGGGCCGGGAGCGGAAGACGTACTCTTCCAGGAAGGTCACCGCGCCCGCGTTCTCCATCGCTCCGGCGTTGAACTCAGGCACGAACAGCTGGTCGTACTTTTCGAACGGGTACGGGGTACCGAAGTTCTTCTCGTAGAATTCGAAGCCCTGGCGGGTGATGGTCACGATGTTCTCGACATCCAGGTACTCCATCAGCGAAGCGCGGGCGAACACGCCGAGTTCCACGGTGCGGCCGCTGGAGGAGACCAGCGAGTCGCGGGTCACCTGGTAGGGGCCGGCGATCAGCGCGGTGATGTAGCAGGAGATGCGCTGGGTCGGCGCGAAGTCCCAGGTTGCGGCCTCGCCCTTCTCGACCGGTTGCGGGGTCGGGGCGTTGGAGACGACGTTCCAGTACTTCGGCGCGGTCACCGAGAACTGGAAGGTGGCCTTCAAATCCGGCTGCTCGAAAACGGCGAACATGCGGCGGCAGTCGGCGACCTCGAACTGGGTGTAGAGGTAGACCTCCTGATCCACCGGGTCCACGAAGCGGTGCAGGCCTTCGCCGGTGTTCATGTACAACGCATCCGCGTCGATCACCAGGACGTTCTCAGCGGCCAGATTCGGCAACTGGATGCGGATGCCGTCGGCCACCTCGGCCGGGTCCAGCTCGACGCCGTTCAGGGTCACCGAACGCACGGTGTCGGTCACGGCGTCGATGAAGCTCGCGGCTCCCGGGGTCGCGGTGAATCGCACGGTGGTCTGCGAGGTGAACACGCGCTCGCCGCGGGTCAGGTCGAGATTCACCTCGTAGGACTCGACGTTGATCACGCTGGCGCGTTCGGCGGCCTCGGCGCGCGTGAGGTTCATTCCTGGCATGGGGGCTCCAATTTCTCGTGAGGCATCACCTCACCCGAAGTTCTGAAATGGATATTGAATATCTATGCCTATTGTGTCACCCGCCACCCGCCCCTCCGCAACCCCCGGGCCGGGGGAATCCGTATATTTCGCGTGTTTTTTCGGCGTCACCATTCTTAGTTCCCCGAATCGGGCGGTGACTTCACACAATTACCCGGAGCGCGACGCAATGCCTGCGGCGCGCGTGTTGGTCGCTAAGCTAGAAAAGACAGCAACAACCGTCCACAATGAATGAGGCTCCACACGATGCGCGTGCATATCGCCACCGACCATGCCGGTCTTGAACTCAGCGACTACTTGGTCAAGCACCTGACCGCTAAGGGCTACGAGATGGTCAACCATGGACCGAAGGCCTATGACGCGGAAGACGACTACCCGGCCTTCTGCATCAACGCGGCCAAGGCAGTGGTCGCCGACCAGCGTGCCGGCGTCGAAGCGCTGGGCATCGTACTGGGCGGTTCGGGCAACGGCGAGCAGATCGCCGCCAACAAGGTCGAGGGCATCCGCGCCGCACTGGCCTGGAACCTGGACACCGCCAAGCTGGCCCGCGAGCACAACGACGCCAACGTGATCGCCGTGGGCGGCCGCCAGCACACTGTGGAGGAAGCCGCCGAACTGATCGAGGCATTCCTGGCCGAGCCGTTCAGCGAAGCCGAGCGCCACGTTCGCCGCATCGGCAAGATCGCGACCTATGAAACCACCGGCGAGGTCATCGACTAGCCGTGCCCGAAGGACACTCCCTTCACCGTCTGGCCCGCCAATTCGACGACGTATTCGGCGGCCAGACGGTCCACGTTTCTTCCCCGCAGGGCCGCTTCGCCGTCGACGCGCAGCGCATCGACGGGTGCGAACTTGAATACGCGTTCGCCAAGGGCAAGCAGCTGTTCTGCCATTTCTCCAACGACCTGTACCTGCGGGTGCACCTGGGTCTCTACGGAGCCTTCAGCTTCGGCGGAGACAGCTACTTCACCGGCGCGTCATCCATCGGCGCCCCGCGGAAGATCGGTGAACGCGAAACCGCTTCGCCGCAGGACGCGGGGGAGTACTCCGGTCCGCCGGCTCCCGTGGGCGCCGTGCGCGCACGCATCGTGTCCGAGCACGGCTGGGCGGACTTGCGCGGCCCAACAGCCTGCGAGGTGCTGGACCACGAACAGGTGCAGGCCCAGTTGGCCAAATTGGGGCCGGACCCGTTAGTCGGTGCCGCCGTCAGGTTCCGGGCGGCCAAGGGCCAGGCGGATGCCGCCGAGGCGGACGCACGGCTGGATGAGGCCTACGCGCTGTTCCGCGCGAACCTGTTGCGCACCAAGTCGCCGATCGGCATCGTGCTGATGAACCAAAACCTCATCAGCGGCGTCGGAAATATCTACCGCGCGGAAACGCTGTTCCGCAACCGGATTTCTCCCGATCTTCCGGCCAACGAGCTTTCGACCCGGGCCGCCAAGAAACTGTGGAACGACATCGTGGCGACGATGGAGGACGGCGTGCGCGACGGGAAGATCATCACGACCCGCCCCGAAGACCGTGATTCCGAAGGACTTCTCTGGCCGGATAATGCCTACTACGTTTACCAGCGCCAGGGGATGGGATGCAGGAAATGCACCGCGACGATCTCCCTCGCTGAGGTCGCCGCCAGGAAACTGTACTGGTGCCCCAAATGCCAGCGCCTGCCGCGCAAGCGCGCCGGTAAATAAGCATGCGCTGCGCCGGGAATTCGGATTTATTCTTTTAAATTCAAATTCCCGGCGTGTACTGTCTTTTCTGGGTGGCGCTCCGTGCTAGGCGAATGCACCCAAGTCGGAGACTGGTTTCCCGATTTGCAATGCCCAAGTTTTATGGTCTAGACTAGAACTTGTTCGAAGCGAAGTAGCTTCGAAATGGGGATGTAGCTTAATGGTAAAGCCTTAGTCTTCCAAACTAATGACGCGAGTTCGATTCTCGTCATCCCCTCCAGAGGAACCCCGCTCCGGCGGGGTTTTCGTTTATCCAGTAAGTGTCGCCCGTTGCTGGCCCTGGCTGGAATCCGAATCGCTGGCCATCTGCCTTCCCAGGACTTTCGCGGTAGGGCATCGGATTTCTGCGCTGGAACCCACGCGCATTGATTCGGCCTGACCGGCAAGGGGACTTCGATCTTGCCTGGCATCGAGAAAACCTGCGTCGCCCGCAAAATCTGGCCGAGGGCGATGATGATGCCAGGGTCGCGTGCCCAGAAATCCGATTCCGCGAGCAGCACGATGTCATGCCACGAGAAGTACGGCACTGCAAGATGCATGCTGCCTGGTCCGCTGGCAGTGAACTGCACCGGAACGCGGACCCAGTGGCCGCAGGGCGTCATGGGAGAGTCCGCGGCGGTGGCTGGCGCTTGGGCTGCCGCCTGTTGGGTTCAAGGGGGAAGGCTTGCGAATGCGGGAAGCCGCGATGTTCGCGGAGCCGCTGGCGCCGGGAACGGCCCCAGCCGCTGAGGTGTGCCGGTCAACTTTCCTGCGCTGGTTCCCGTTGTTTCCAGCCCCTACGCCCCGACGGGAAGTTTTAGCGTCGAGAATTCCGCGCCTTTTCGCCCGTTGATGCGTCGATGGCTACGGCTTATGGTGTCGCCCTCCCGGGGCTCGCGAATAATAAATCTCCTGTTACTCAACTCACGTCGGGGTGGAATATGCGTCAAAATCGAAGGTAATTCTCGGAAAATCCCCGGAAACACGCGGTTTCCCGGCGGTGCTGGGAGAGGGATCCTGATTTTGCATTTACCCCGAACCCGTGTATCTTTATTTCTTGTGGTCAGGCGCGGATAAACAAATCCAAACCTGAATTCACAAAGAGTTGGTTCAAGTGAGAAGCGATTTTCACAAGAATTCAACGGGGTGTAGCTCAGCTTGGCTAGAGCGCGCGCTTTGGGAGCGTGAGGTCGCAGGTTCGAATCCTGTCACCCCGACTCATGAACTAAGGATTCCGGTCTGAATGTACATGAAACTTGAGAGCTAAATATTATTTAGATCTTGTGATCTTCGGATGCTAGTGAAATAGACCCGAACTGCATCACAAACGATTAGTGGATACAGGAAAACGTCGGTTAGACTGATCACTGCTAATCGGGGTGTAGCTCAGCTTGGCTAGAGCGCGCGCTTTGGGAGCGTGAGGTCGCAGGTTCGAATCCTGTCACCCCGACTCTGTCGAACAACCCCGCAACGCCACCATGTTGCGGGGTTTTTTGCAGATTAGACCTAATTATTACAACTCAGGAGTACAACGCTGTGAAGAGCGCCGTCGAAAACGTCAACCCGACCCGGGTTAAGCTGACCGTTGAAGTTCCTTACGCAGAGCTGAAGCCCCGCGTCGATGAGGCGTACAAGACTATCGCTCAGCAGATCCAGATCCCAGGCTTCCGCAAGGGCAAGGTTCCTTCCCGCCTGATCGATCAGCGCGTTGGCCGGGGCTACGTCATCGAGACCGCGGTGAACGAGGGTCTGAACGAGTACTACCAGGCCGCCATGGTCGAGAACGAGCTCACCCCGCTGTCGCGCCCAGAGGTCGACATCACCGAGCTGCCTTCGATCGAGAAGGAAGGCGAAGGCCAGCTGGTCTTCACCCTGGAAGTTGACATCCGCCCGACTGTCGAGCTGCCTGACTACAAGGGCATCGAGGTTTCCGTTGAGGCCAAGGAAGTTTCCGACGAGGACATCGAGAAGGCTCTTGACGACCTGCGCGGCCGCTTCGGCACCCTGAAGGACGTCGAGGCTCCAGCAGCTGCCGATTCCTTCGTCACCATCGACCTGACCGCTTCGGTCGAGGGCGAAGAGGTCGACTCGGCTCAGGGCCTGTCCTACCAGATCGGCTCGGGCAACATGCTTGAGGGCATGGACGAGGCCATCACCGGCCTGTCCGCTGGCGAAGACGCAACCTTCGAGACCGAGCTGGCTGGCGGCGAGTACGCCGGCAAGCCTGCCACCGTCAAGGTTGTCGTGACCGCTGTGAAGCAGCGCGAACTGCCAGAAGCCAACGATGATTTCGCGCAGCTGGCTTCCGAGTTCGACACCATCGCCGAGTTGCGCGAGGACCTGAGCAAGTCCGCCGCCGAAGGCAAGATCGTCGAGCAGGGCGTTGAGGCCCGCGAGCTGGTCCTGGACAAGCTGCTGGAACTGGTTGAGGTTCCGGTGCCTGAGTCGGTTATCAACGAGCAGATCGAGCAGCACTTCGACCAGCCGAACGCCGAGGACGACCACGACACCGAAGAGCACCGTGCGGAAGTTCGCGAGAACACCGAGCGTGCCTTCAAGAACGAAATCATCCTGGACGCAGTTGCCAACGCCGAAGAGGTTGGCGTGGAGCAGTCCGAGCTGATCGACTACATCGTGCAGACCGCAGGCCAGTACGGCATGGAGCCGAACCAGTTCGCTCAGATGCTGGACGGCGCAGGCCAGGTTCCAATGCTGCTGGGCGAGGTTCGCCGCCGCAAGGCACTGGCAAAGGTCCTGGAGTACGCAACGGTCACCGACTCGAACGGTGCAGCTGTGGATCTGAGCTCCTTCGTGAAACCAGCTGGCGAGGACGAAGCAGCAGAGGCTGAGGCCGAGTCCGAGGTAACCGAAGCCAAGTAGTCTTCACCCAAATCATTGATGGCCGTCGGCCAGCATGTGCAAACACGCTGGTTGACGGCCATTTTTGTTCGCTTCAGGCGTGCAGCATGCGCCGTGAGCGAAACAGGGGCATGAATCGCCCCATCGAGGACTTGAAGTAAGTAATCTGCAAGTAAACCAGTTGCAGCTTTGGGATTCGGACTTTGGATCCCAGAATCTGATCTACACGTTTGGAAGAGGTAGAGAACATGTCAAATGATTCGCGCACTCCCACCATGGCCACCGTTGACCCGGCAGGCCGTGAGGATTACATTTACAACCGCCTCCTCAAGGAGCGCATCATCTGGCTGGGCTCCGAGGTCCGCGACGACAATGCGAACGCCATCTGCTCGCAGCTGCTGCTGCTCTCGGCGGAGGACCCTGAGAAGGACATCTACCTGTACATCAACTCGCCAGGCGGCTCCATCACCGCGGGCATGGCGATCTACGACACCATGCAGTACATCCCGAACGACGTGGTGACCGTGGCCACCGGCCTGGCGGCCTCCATGGGCCAGTTCCTGCTGTCCTCCGGCACCCCGGGCAAGCGCTTCGCCACCCCGAACGCCCGCATCCTGATGCACCAGCCATCGGGCGGCATCGGCGGCACTGCCTCGGACATCAAGATCCAGGCTGAGCTGATCATGCACATGAAGAAGGTCATGAGCGAGCTGACCGCCGAGCAGACCGGCCAGACCGTGGAGCAGATCCTCATCGACAACCAGCGCGACAAATGGTTCACCGCCGAGGACGGGCTGGCCTACGGCTTCTTCGACAAGATCGCCAAGCACGCCGGTTCCGTCACCGGTGGCGGCGGAGTCGAATCCTAAGCGCCGCACCCACTTGCTTGAATCACACAGACTTGTCCTAGGAGAACACCATGCACTTCAATCCTGAAGCCACCAGCGGCCAGATGCCTTCGGCCCGCTACATCCTGCCGCAGTTCGAAGAGCGTACCCCATACGGCTTCAAGCGCCAGGACCCGTACGCCAAGCTGTTCGAAGACCGCATCATCTTCCTCGGCGCCCAGGTCGACGACGCCTCCGCGGATGACGTGATGGCCCAGCTGCTCGTCCTGGAATCGATGGACCCGGAGCGCGATGTCACCCTGTACATCAACTCCCCGGGCGGTTCGTTCACCGCGATGACCGCGATCTACGACACCATCCAGTTCATCCGCCCAGAGGTGCAGACCGTCTGCCTCGGCCAGGCCGCCTCGGCCGCGGCCGTGCTGCTGGCCGCCGGCACCCCTGGCAAGCGCCTGGCCCTGCCGAACGCCCGCGTGCTGATCCACCAGCCTGCCATGGGCGGCGGGGAGCGTGGCACCGCCACCGACCTGCAGATCCAGGCCGAAGAAGTCATGCGCATGCGCTCCTGGCTGGAGACCACCATCGCATCGCACTCGGGCCAGACCGTGGAGAAGGTCCGCGACGATGTGGAGCGCGACCTGTTCATGACGGCAGAAGAAGCGAAGGCCTACGGCATCGTGGACGAGGTCCTGACCCCGCGCAAGATCAACCGCGCGATGCTGGGGCACTAGTCCGAGCCGGGAATAATTGTTGAATACTGGCGGTTTACCTGAAATGTGGCTTTCACTCGAAAATGACTCATGACAGGTAAGCCGCCTTGTTCAGCTATTTCGGGGACTACCTAGCCTAGAATTAAGTAAGTCCAAAGCTACTGAAGGCAAATGGGAGAATGGTGCGATGGGACGTATGAGCGAGGGCTCGGACCTGTTGAAGTGCTCTTTCTGCGGAAAGAGTCAAAAGCAGGTTAAGAAGCTGATTGCCGGGCACGGCGTCTACATCTGCACCGAGTGCATTGAGTTGTGCAATGAGATCATTGCCGAAGAATTTGCCGAAGAGCAAGTCAATGAGGAATTCTCCCTGCCCAAGCCGCGTGAGATCTTCGATTCGCTGCAGGAATACGTGATCGGCCAGGAGAATGCCAAGCGCGCCCTCTCCGTCGCCGTATACAACCACTACAAGCGGATCCATGGCAACCAGGAGCCTGCTCCGGTAGCCGCCCTGACCAACGACGACCCGCTGGGCGACGTCGAGGTCTCGAAGTCCAACATCATGCTCATCGGCCCTACCGGTTGCGGCAAGACCTACCTCGCCCAGTCGCTGGCCAAGAAGCTTAACGTGCCGTTCGCCGTCGCCGACGCCACCAGCCTGACCGAGGCCGGATATGTGGGCGAAGACGTCGAGAACATCCTGCTCAAGCTCATCCAGGCCGCGGACTACGACGTCAAGAAGGCCGAAACCGGCATCATCTACATCGACGAAATCGACAAGATCTCCCGCAAGAGCGAGAACCCGTCGATTACCCGCGACGTCTCGGGCGAGGGCGTGCAGCAGGCCCTGCTGAAGATCCTCGAAGGCACGGTCGCAGCGGTACCGCCGCAGGGCGGGCGCAAGCATCCGCACCAGGATTTCCTGCAGCTGGACACCACCAACATCCTGTTCATCGTCGCCGGCGCCTTCGCGGGCCTGGAAGAGATCATCTCCTCGCGAGCAGGTCGCAAGGGCATCGGCTTCGGCGCCCCGTTGACCGCGCTGAAGTCCGAGGTGGCCTCGTACTCCGACGTGCGGCCGGAAGACCTGCTGAAATTCGGCCTGATTCCGGAGTTTATCGGCCGCCTGCCGGTCATCACCACCGTCGAGCACCTCGACCGCGATGCGCTGGTGCGCGTGCTGACCGAGCCGAAGAACGCACTGGTCAAGCAGTACCAGAAGATGTTCCAGATGGACGGGGTGCAGCTGAGCTTCGAACAGCCGGCACTCGACGCCATCGCGGAACTGGCCATCGAACGCGAGACCGGAGCGCGCGGCCTGCGCGCCATCCTGGAAGAAACCCTGGCCGGGATCATGTTCGACCTGCCGAGCCGCGAGGACGTCGCCGAGGTCGTTGTGACCCGCGAAACCGTCATGGACGGCGCCGAACCAACCCTGCTGTCGCACGCAGTGGTGGCCAAGCGCAACAAGAAGTCCGCATAGTTCAGCCCATCATCAGCCTGCCGGGTTCCGGCAGTTCACCCTAGGAAAGTTGGTAGTTCATGGCTTCGCGTCAGCATGTCGATTTCTGGTTTGACCCAATCTGCCCGTTCGCCTGGGCGACGAGCCGCTGGATCAAGGAAGTCGAAAAGGTCCGCGACATCGAGGTTTTCTGGAATGTCATGAGTCTCTCGGTGCTGAACGAAGGACGCGACCTGCCTGCCGACTACCGCGCGAAGATGGACGACTCGTGGGGCCCGGTCCGGGTCATCATGAAGGCCGCGCAGGAGCACGGCGACCAGGTCAAGGACCAGCTCTACACCGCCATGGGCGAGCTCTTCCACTACGAGAACCTGACCGACCGCGACGAAGTCATTGCGAAGGCACTGCAGCAGACTGGCCTGCCGGCCGAGCTCGCTGCAGCAGCCCACACCGATCAGAACGACGACGCGCTGCGCGCCAGCCATGAAGTCGGCATCAGCAAGGTCGGCCAGGACGTTGGAACCCCGATCGTCGCCGTCGACGGGGTTGCCTTCTTCGGACCTGTCATCACCCGGGTTCCGAAGGGCGAAGAAGCCGGCAAGATGTTCGACGCGGCCGCCCAGTTGGCCGCCTTCCCGTACTTCTTCGAACTCAAGCGCTCGCGCACCGAAAGCCCGGTGTTCGACTAATTTATGCAGCTGCTTCAGGGACGTTCTGCTACGGAACGGCCCTGAAGCATTTAACCCGTCCGATCCATACCGATCACACAGGCAATGCCCGACGCGAAAACACAGAGGATTGCTAAGGTGGTGTAGTCAGGGCCGATTTTGGCCGGCTCCAGGAAGGACAAACCGTGCCTGAAACAATTTTCCGCTGGCGATCCGTCGCCGCGGGCGTAGTCTTGATCATCGGCCTGGTGCTCGCGCCGATCTCAATCGCCGGCTTGTGGGCGACCAAGTACGTGACCAACACCGACGGTTTCACCCAGACTCTGGCGCCGCTGGGCAAGAATCCGCAGCTGCAGGAGAATGTCTCCGGACAGATCTCCCAAGCGATTTCCAACCAGCTGCAGCTTGAAGAACGCATTGATTCGCTGACCGGCGACGGGTTCATCTCGAAGCTGGTGCCCAGCGGCCAGATCGCCGAAAAGGTGGACGGCATCGTCGGCGGCGCCGTGCACAACCTGGTGCAATCCAATCAGTTCGCCTCGTTGTGGGAATCCACCCTGCGCGCAAGCCATGCGAAAACCGTGGCGATCCTCTCCGGCAACAGCGCCTCCGTGGCCCTTGACGACGCGGGCGCCCTGACCTTCCAGCTCAGCGACGTGCTCGGCGAAGTAGTGTCCTCGCTGACGAACCTGGGCATCCCGGGGCTCGGCGCGGCGACGAATCTCGAGTGGGATGTGCAGATCTTCCAAAGCGACGCGCTGCCGGCCGTGCAACGGGCCTATACGCTCATCGAAACCTACGGGCCCTGGCTGGTCTACGTTTCGGCGGGCTTGCTTATCGCCGCGGTCATCCTGAATCCGCGCTACGTGACCCGCGCGCTGATCGGCCTGGGGCTGGTGACCGGAGTCAGCGCCCTGGCCATGGCGACCCTGATTGCCGACTACACGGGGGATCACCTGTTCTCGAATCTCGACCCCGCGGTCGCCGACCTGATCTACCACCAGGCCACCGGGTCGCTGACCGGCGCCCTGACCACAGTTGCAGTGGTTGCGGGAATCCTGGGCGCGGCCTCCTGGCCGATCTCCACGATCCTGCGCCGGCGGCAGGGGACGCAGCGGGAGCAAGTCAGCCGGACCCTGGCCGGACAGTAACAGCAGGCAAAACAAACGGCGGGCCGCCAGGGAAAAATTCCTGGCGGCCCGCCGTTTATTCTTACGGAGCCTAGGCTTCTTCGACCGGCGCCAACTCGACGTTGGCGACGGTCAGTTCACCGTCGGCCTCCACGAGGGTCAGCTCGCGGGCGTTGGCCGCGGACTTCAGGTCCTCGAAGCCTGCGCGCAGCTGAGCGATCTGTGCAGCCGGAGCATGCACCTCGCCGGAGAGCACCTCGGTGCGCTGCTTGACCTTCGCGTCCGACTTGGCCTTGCGGATGCCTGACAGGGCGGTGCCCACCAACGGCAGCACCTCTGCGTCCGCATCGGCAATCGCCGCGGCCAGGTGGCCGGTGGTCGGCCACTGGGCCTGGTGCACCGAACCGGCACGCCACCAGCCCCAGACCTCTTCGGTCGCGAACGGCAGGAACGGGGCGAACAAACGCAGCACCGAATCCAAGGTGGTGGCCAAGGTGGCCAGCACGCTGGCCTGCTGCGCTTCGCCGTGTCCGCCGTAGGCGCGGTCCTTGACCAGTTCCACGTAGTCGTCGGTGAACGACCAGAAGAAGGACTCGGTGATGTCCAGGGCACGGGCGTAGTCGTAGTTCTCGAACGCACGCTGGGCGTCGCCGATCACCGTCGACAGGCGGGTCAGCAGCGAGTGGTCCAGGCCGTTGATGACCACGGAGGCGTCATCGGTCAGCACGTTGGCCTCGGTGGCGCCCAGGTTCAGCACGAACTTCGACGCGTTCAGGATCTTGATGGCCAGGCGGCGGCCGATCTTCATCTGGTTGATCTCATACGCGGTGTCCGCGCCGAGCTTCGCGCTGGCGGCCCAGTAGCGGACGGCGTCCGCGCCGAACTTGTCCAGCACGTCGTTCGGGACCACCACGTTGCCCTTCGACTTGGACATCTTCTTGCGGTCCGGATCCAGGATCCAGCCGGAGATCGCGGCGTGCTTCCACGGGATGTCGCCGTGCAGCGCATCGGCACGGACCGCGGTGGAGAACAGCCAGGTGCGGATGATGTCGTGGCCCTGCGGGCGCAGGTCGAACGGGTAGACCTTCGAGAAGAACTCGTCGTCGCGGCCCCAACGGCCGACAATCTGCGGGGTCAGCGAGCTGGTGGCCCAGGTGTCGAGCACGTCGGCGTCGCCGATGAAGCCATTGGCCTGACCGCGCTGCGCCTCGGTGTAGCCTGCCGGGGCGTCGGCGGCCGGGTCGACCGGCAGCTGCGAGACCTCGGGCAGGATCGGGGCGTCGTAGTTCGGCTCGCCGTGCTCGTCGACCGGGTACCAGACCGGCACCGGCACGCCGAAGAAGCGCTGGCGGGAGACCAGCCAGTCGCCGTTCAGGCCGGAAACCCAGTTCTCGTAGCGCGAGCGCATGAAGGACGGGTGGAAGTCGATCTGCTGGCCGCGCTCGATCATGCGGGCGCGGCGGTCCTCGTCGCGGCCGCCGTTGCGGATGTACCACTGGCGCGAGGTGACGATTTCCAGGGGCTTGTCGCCCTTTTCGAAGAAGTTCACCGGGCGGGAGATCTTCTTCGGCTCGCCGTCCAGCAGGCCCGCCTCGGTCAGCAGCTCGACCATGGCCTCCTTGGCGGAGAACGAGGTCTTGCCGGCGATCTTGGCGTAGGTTTCCTTGCCTGCCTCGGAGGTGATCCATTCCGGGGTGTCGGCCAGGATGCGGCCGTCGCGGCCGATGATCGGGCGGGTCGGCAGCTGCAGCTCGCGCCACCAGGTCACGTCGGTCAAGTCGCCGAAGGTGCAGACCATCGCGATGCCCGAACCCTTGTCGGCCTGGGCCAGCGGGTGCGGGTAGACGATGACCGGAACGCCGAACAGCGGAGAGGTGACGGTCTTGCCGAACAGGTGCTGGTAGCGCTCGTCATCAGGGTGCGCGACCAGGCCGGCGCAGGCCGCCAGCAGCTCGGGGCGGGTGGTCTCGATGAAGACCTGCTCGCCGGACTCGGTGGTGAACCCGTAGCGGTAGTAGGCGCCGGGCATCTCGCGGTCCTCGAGCTCGGCCTGGGCCACTGCGGTGCGGAAGGTGACGTCCCACAGGGTCGGGGCCTCGGCCATGTAGGCGTCGCCCTTGGCCAGGTTCTCCAGGAAGCCGCGCTGCGACACCGCACGCGAGTTGTCATCGATGGTGCGGTAGGTCATGCGCCAGTCAACGGACAGGCCCAGGGCGGTGAACAGCTGCTCGAAGACCTTCTCGTCCTCGACGGCCAGCTCTTCGCAGATCTCGATGAAGTTCTTGCGGCCGATGACATCCCAGTCGCGCTGGTTCTTGGCCGGCTTCTCCGGCGGGCGGTAGCCCTCGATGTACGGCTTGGTCGGGTCGCAGCGGACGCCGAAGTAGTTCTGCACGCGGCGCTCGGTCGGCAAGCCGTTGTCGTCCCAACCCATCGGGTAGAAAACGTTCTTGCCGTTCATGCGCTGGTAGCGGGCCAGCACGTCGGTCTGCGTGTAGGAGAACATGTGTCCTACGTGCAGTGAACCGGACGCGGTTGGCGGGGGAGTGTCGATGGAGTAGACGGCCTCGCGGGTCGTGTCCTCGTTGAAGTGATAGGTGCCCTCGGTGCGCCACCGGGACGAGAGACGTTCTTCCAAGCCTTCCAAAGCCGGCTTGTCAGGAACGGAAACCGTTGCGGGCGTGTCTGTGCCCAAGTTTTCTTCTGCCATGGCTTCATTCTTTCACGTTTTATCCGGGCCGCGCTCATCCGTGTCCATGGTTTGCCCCACGTCGGACGGGCGAGGGGCGGGAACCGACAAGCTTGCCTGCATGCCCATAGGCAGCGCCGCGCGCACGGCGTACCATCGGTTCCATGAGCGAGCATCGCGCCCCCGTGATTCCGCCGCCGGTCGTTGTTGCCGCCGCCCTCGCGGCCCAGCGCCGGTTGGCCGGTCGACGCCGTGGCGGCCCGGTGTCCACCACGGCCGCCGGGGTGCTGCTGGCCGCCAGCGCTGGCATTTCGGTGTGGGCGGATCTCGGGTTCGGCGCCGCCAAGACCTCCATCAACCCCCTGCATCCCGAGAAGAGCAGCACGCTGGTCGTCTCCGGCGCGAATTCCATCAGCCGCAACCCGATGTATCTGGGCATGGTGGGCGCGGTGACAGCCCATGCGCTGTGGCGCGGTTCGTTCCGCGCACTGCTTCCTGCCGTCGGCGTCGCCCTCTGGCTGGACCGCTTGCAGATCCCCGCCGAGGAGGAAGCGCTGCAGGCCACCTTCGGCCAGGCCTATGCGGACTACACGAACCGCGTCCCGCGCTGGATCCAGCTGCCTTCCACCCTCATCTGGCTGGCCAGCCGCGACCGGTTGCGCATCGCCGGCTGAATCCCGTACCGGCCGCAAGCCGCGTGATTCGGGTGTCCGCGGATCATATGATGTGGGTATGGCACCTTTCACCGGCCTGTCTGGGCACGAACTGTTCATCTTCGGCTACGGATCGCTTGTCTCATCCGCTTCGGTTTCACGCACGCTCCGGCGCGAGATCCAGCAGCAGCACATGCCGCTGGCACTGCTGCATGGCTTCGCGCGCGACTGGGAAATCAGGGTGCCCATCGTCTTCGACGACGGCCACGCCTGCAACGGCCAATTCCTGGACATCAGCCCGCAGCCCGATGCGACAGTCAACGGCGTGCTGATCCCGGTCACCGAAGGGGAACTGGAGATGCTCAGCCGCCGCGAGGCGCAATACGACGCCGTCGAGGTCGGCGCCCGGATCCAGCCGGCCCTGGCACCCGGTGCCAAGGTCCTCGCCTTCCAGGGCCGCCACGAATTCCGCCGGGACACCCCGCAGGTGGCCAGCTACCGTCCCTACAGCTACCGATCCCTGGTCGAAACAGCCGTGCTCAGCCGCGGGGAGGACTTCCTGGCCCAGTTCCATGCCATGACGAAACCCGCAACGGTCAACGAGTACCAGGGCGGCTACCGTTTCGCCGATCCTGCCCAGGAACTCGCCGCCCGGCCGCTGGCCGGCTGAGGAAAGAAAAATTCACGGCTTACCTCGGGTTCGGCGCGAAGTTCTAAACTAAACCCATGACTATTTGGGAAAACACCTCGTCCAACCGTTCGGCCGTCGTCACCGGGGCATCCTCCGGCATCGGGCAGGCCACCGTCCGCGCACTGCGTGCGCAGGGATGGACAGTCTTCGCCGTGGCCCGCCGCGCGGAACGCCTGGAAGCGCTCGCCCAGGAAACCGGCGCCATCGCCATTCCCGCAGACGTCAGCAACCAGACCGACGTCGACTCGCTGGCTCTGGCCGTGGCCGAGCACGGGGGAGCTGACACCCTAATCAACGTGGCCGGCGGCGCCCGCGGCACCGACTACTGGGCCGACGCGGTGGACGAGGACTGGGAGTTCATGCTGCAGTCAAATGTCATGGGAACCATGCGGCTGACCCGCGCCCTGCTGCCCTCGCTGCGCAAGGTGCACGGCACCGTCCTGAACCTGACCTCCACCGCAGCCCTGGCCAGCTATGAAGGCGGCAGCGGCTACAACGCGGCCAAGGCCGCGCAGAGCGCCATGACCCAGGCCCTGCGTCTGGAGGAGGTAGAGCACGGCATCCGCGTCATCGAGGTGCTTCCCGGCCTGGTGCAGACCGAGGAATTCTCGCTGCGCCGGCTGGGCAACCAGCAGGCGGCGGACAACGTCTATGCAGGGGTCGAACAGCCGCTCACCGCCGACGACGTGGCCGAGGTGATCCGCTACGCGGTCAGCGCCCCGGCCCACGTGAACCTGGACCAGATCGTCATCCGTCCGCAGGCCCAGGCCGCCAACCACAAGCTGATCCGCACGGGCAACTAGCAGCCCGCCGTTTCTGGCAAGGAGCCACCATGAGCAGCACTCCCGAGGTCATCCACGTGGTGGCCGCCTCCCACGGAACCGACAACCCCGACGGCCAGCGGCTGATCAACCACCTGCGCGGCCAGCTCGAAGGGCTGGCCGCCGGCTGGCTGCCCGAGCTGCGCTGGCACGAGGCCTATGTGGACGTGCAGCGCCCTTCCCTGCCCGAGGTCCTCGATGGCCTGCCCACCGGCGAGCCTGCCGTGGTGCTGCCGCTGCTGGTGGCCGACGGCGTGCACACCACGCAGGATGTCGCCCAGGCCGTCGCCTCCCGGGAGCACACCGTCGCCGCTAAGCCGCTGGGCCCGCTGCCGCAGCTCGCCCGGGTGCTCGCACAGCGCGCCCAGGGTCACCTGGATGACAACCCGCAGGTGATCCTGGCCGCGGCCGGGACCCGGCTGGAAGTCGGCCAGCGGCAGGTCGTCGAGCTCGCCGGGCAGCTCGGGAACCTGCTGGAGCGCGAAGTCCAGGTGGCCTACTGCGCCGGGGCGCAGCCGAACGTCCTGCAGGCTGTCGCCGAGGCGGGCACCCGCCCGGTGCTGCTGCTCAGCGTCCTGCTGGCCGACGGCTACTTCCAGGACAAGCTGGCTAGCACGGGAGCCGCGGTGGTGACAAGGCCGCTGTTGCCGGACGTAACGATCGCAGAATGTTTCCTCGTGCGACTGAAATCTGCGCTTGAAACCGCCGGTTTCATGACGCCGCATGACGAAGTTCGACCTCTCTAGGCCTCGCGTGTTCATGTGACATCCGGCGGTTGCCAGCGCCCGGGGGCGGTTTTCTACGCTGGATCACATGACGCAGACAACCACACCGGCCCGGCCCCAGCGGGCGGCCAAGCCCAATGGCCAATGGAAGATCGACGGCACCACCCCGCTGAACGCGAACGAGGAAATGAAGGCCGCGGACAACGGCCTGAACGTCCGGGCGCGGATCGAAGAGATCTACGCCGTGCAGGGCTTCGATTCAATCGATCCCGAGGACCTGCACGGCCGCTTCCGCTGGTGGGGCCTGTACACCCAGCGCGCCCAGGGCATCCCGGGCGGAAAGACCGCCACGCTGAGCCCCGAAGAGCTCGAAGACCGCTTCTTCATGCTGCGGGTGCGCATCGACGGCGGCGCGCTGACCACGCAGCAGCTGCGGGTGATCGGGGGCATCTCCACCGACTTCGCCCGCGACACCGCAGACTTCACCGACCGCCAGAACATCCAGCTGCACTGGGTTGACGTGGTGGACGTGCCGGAAATCTGGCGCCGGCTGGAATCCGTCGGACTGCACACCACCGAGGCCTGCGGCGACGTGCCGCGCGTCATCCTCGGTTCCCCGGTCGCGGGCATCGCCGCCGAGGAGATCATCGACCCGAGCCCGGTCATCGCCGAGATCTCCCGCCGCTACATCGGCAACCCGGAGTTCGCGAATCTGCCGCGCAAGTTCAAGACCGCCATCTCCGGGCACCCCAGCCAGGACGTCGTGCACGAAATCAACGACATCGCGCTGATCGGCATCGAGCACCCGCAGCTGGGCCCGGGCTACGACCTCTGGGTGGGCGGCGGACTGTCCTCCAACCCGCGGCTGGGCGAACGCCTGGGCGCCTTTGTCACCCAGGAGCAGGCCCCGGACGTCTGGGAGGGCGTGACCTCCATCTTCCGCGACTACGGCTACCGCCGGCTGCGCAACCGGGCCCGGCTGAAGTTCCTGCTGGCCGACTGGGGAACCGAGAAGTTCCGCCAGGTCCTTGAGGAGGAATACCTGGGCTACGCGCTGCCGGACATCGGACCCGGCCCGCAGCCTGCCACCGCCGGGGACCACTCGGGGGTGCACCCGCAGAAGGACGGCAAGTTCTTCATCGGGCTCACCGCGGAAGCCGGACGCTCCTCCGGCACCACGCTGACCGCCCTGGCCGACCTGCTCGAAGCCCACGGCTCCACCCGGCTGCGCACCACCCCGCACCAGAAGGTCATCGCCCTGGACATCGCCGAGGAGCAGGTCAAGGACTTCGTGGGCGGCGCCCGCACGCTGGGCCTGGAAGCCTATCCGGGGCTGCTTCGCCGCTCGGCCATCGCCTGCACCGGCATCGAATACTGCAAGCTGGCCATCGTGGACACCAAGAACACCACCATCGACGCGGTGCGCGAGATCGAATCCCGGCTCGCCGACCACAACGGCAAGCTGCCCAAGGCGTTGTCCCTGCACGTGAACGGCTGCCCGAACTCCTGCGCCCGGGTGCAGACCGCCGACCTGGGTTTCAAGGGCCAGCTGATCACCAACGACGCCGGGGAACAGGTTTCCGGGTTCCAGGTGCACCTGGGCGGCACGCTGGCCGGGTTCGAGAACGGCGAAGCCACCCTGGGCCGCACCGTGCGCGGCCTGAAGGTCGCCGCCCACGAGCTGCCCGACTACGTCGAACGCGTGGTGAAGAACTACTCCGCCCTGGCCGAAGACGGCGAATCCTTCGCCGCCTGGGCGCACCGGGCCGCCGAGGAGGACCTGTCATGAGCACCCGAACCCTGAAGACCGAGGACGAGCTGCGCGCCATCGCCGCGCTCGGAGCCACGGAGCTGGGCTGGGACGCCGGCGCCGCGCAGGTGGTCGAGTTCGCCGCCCGCCACCTGGAGGTGTCCGAGATCGCGGTGGCCTGCTCCATGGCCGACGCGGTGCTGCCGCACCTGGTCGCCCGGCAGCTGCCCGGGGTGGACGTGCTCTTCCTGGACACCGGCTACCACTTCACTGAAACACGCATCACCCGCGACGAGGTCGCCGAAAGGCTTCCGGTCAGAGTGGTGGACGTGCTGCCCGAACTCACCGTGGCGCAGCAGGACGAAGAATACGGCAAGGACCTGTTCGCCCGCGACGCGGCCGCCTGCTGCAAGCTGCGCAAGATGGACCCGCTAAAGCGTGCCCTGTCCGGCTACGGCGCCTGGTTCACCGGGGTCCGCCGCGACGAGGCCCCCACCCGCAGCAACACCCCGCTGGTGTCCTTCGACGAAACCCATGGGCTGCTCAAGTTCAACCCGGTGGCGACCTGGAGCTTCGATCAGCTGATCGGCTACGCCACCGAACACCAGGTCCCGGTGAACCTGCTGCTGGCCCACGGCTACCCGTCCATCGGCTGCGAGCCCTGCACCCGGCCCGTCGCCGAGGGAGAGGACCCGCGCGCCGGACGCTGGGCCGGCCTGTCCAAAACCGAATGCGGCATCCACATCTAACTTTTGAAGGACCTCCCCATGAGCCTCACCGCTACCGCCCCGACCGGCACCCAGCGCAGCGTCCTGGACGCCCTGGAAGCCGAATCCATCCATATCATCCGCGAGGTGCTCGCCGAATTCGAGAAGCCCGGACTGCTCTTCTCCGGAGGCAAGGACTCCGTGGTGGTGCTGCACCTGCTGGCCAAGGCCGTCTACCCGGGCCGCGTGCCGATCCCCGTGGTGCACATCGACACCGGCCACAACTTCGGCGAGGTGCTGAACTTCCGCGATGCCGTGGTCGAGAAATACGGCCTGAACCTGGTGGTCGGCTCCGTGCAGGAGTACATCGACCGCGGCGAGCTGGCCGAACTGCCCGACGGCACCCGCAACCGGCTGCAGACCCGGGTGCTGCTTGACACCATCGAATCCAACGGCTTCGACGTGGTCTTCGGCGGGGCCCGCCGCGACGAGGACAAGGCCCGCGCCAAGGAGCGCATCCTGTCCCTGCGCGACGAGTTCGGCGTCTGGGATCCGCGCAACCAGCGCCCGGAAATCTGGAACCTGTACAACGGCCGCCACGAGCCTGGCTGGCACGTGCGCGCCTTCCCGATCTCCAACTGGACCGAACGGGACATCTGGGCCTACATCCAGCGCGAGAACATCGCGCTTCCCTCCATCTACTTCGCCCACCAGCGCCAGGTCTTCGAACGCGACGGCATGTGGCGGGCGGTCACCGCGGTCAGCCAGCCCGAACCGGCCGAACAGGTCGTTATCCGCCAGGTGCGCTACCGCACCGTGGGGGATGCCAGCTGCACCGGCGCGGTGCTTTCCGCCGCTGACACCGTGGAGAAGGTGCTGGACGAGCTGGCCGTGGCCACGCTGACCGAACGCGGCGCCACCCGCGCCGACGACAGAATTTCCGCCGCGGGCATGGAAGACCGCAAGACCGAAGGGTACTTCTAAGATGACCACCACACTTTTGCGCATCGCCACCGCTGGATCCGTGGACGACGGCAAGTCCACGCTCGTGGGACGGCTGCTGCACGACGCCAAGGCCATCCTCGCCGACTCGCTGGACGACCTGGCCCGCACCAGCGCCGAACGCGGCTTCGGCGGACAGGCCGGCGCCCTGGACCTGGCGCTGGTCACCGACGGGCTGCGCGCCGAACGCGAACAGGGCATCACCATCGACGTGGCCTACCGCTACTTCTCCACCGCCCGCCGATCCTTCATCCTGGCCGACTGCCCGGGCCACGTGCAATACACCCGCAACACCGTCACCGGCGCCTCCACCGCCGATGCCGCCATCGTGCTGGTGGACGCCCGCCACGGGGTGCTTGAGCAGACCCGCCGCCACCTGGGGGTGCTCGCCCTGCTGCGGGTGCCGCAGCTGGTGCTCGCGGTCAACAAGATGGACCTGGTCGACTGGGACGAGCAGCGTTTCAGCGCCATCGAAACCGAGGTGCTGGACCTGGCCGGGCAACTGGGCCTGCAGGCCGCCACCGTCATCCCGGTCAGCGCGCTGCACGGGGACAACGTGGTGGATCCCTCCGCCCACAGCCACTGGTACGCCGGGCCCACCCTGCTCGGGCTGCTCGAAGAGCTGGCTCCGGGGCGCCCCGCCGGGACCGCCCGGCTGGACGTGCAGTACGTGATCCGCCCGCAGGGAGCGCTGGCTCCAGGCCTGGACCCGGAAGCGTACCGCGACTTCCGCGGCTATGCAGGCACCCTGGCCGACGGCAGCCTCTCGGTGGGAGAGACGGTGGGCATCCTGTCCAACGGCTACCCGGCCACCAGCCGGGTCAAGGCCATCGGCACCCCGGCCGGGCCGGTGGGCACCGCGCAGCCGGGGGATGCGATCGTCCTTGAACTTGAGGACGAGGTGGACATCGCCCGCGGGGACACCGTGGTGGCAGGTCAGCTGCCGCAGGCGGTGCGCGAATTCGCCGCCGAGGTGTGCATCCTGGCCCCGGCCACGCTGGCCGAGGGGCAGCGGGTGCTGCTCAAGCACGGCACCAAGGTCGCCGCCGCGAAGATCGGGCCGATCAGCCACGTGCTCGACGTAGCCGACTACTCGCGCCGGCAGGCCGACACCCTGGGGCTCAACGACCTGGGACGGCTCACGGTGCGCAGCTCCGCGGCCCTGAGCCCTGCCGAATACAGAGATTCGCGCACCGGCGGCAGCTTCCTGCTCATCGAACCGGCCACCGGGCGCACCCTGGCCGCCGGGATCATCGGAGCCGGGCATGCAGCCGCCTGAGCAGCCGGCCGCCGGACGCACCCGGCTGACCGCGCACGCCCCGCGCGCCAACCGGCGCGGTAGGGCCCTCGGGGCAGCCGCGGCGGGGCTGCTGGCGGTGGCCGCGGTGCTCACCGCCTTCGTCCCTGCCCCGGCCAAGAATGCCGGCACGGCCGCCGACCAGGGACCGGCCGCCACCTTGCGCCTGGGCTACTTCGCGAACGCCACCCACGCCCCGGCGCTGGTGGCCGAAGCCAAGGGCATCCTGGACAAGGCAGTGGGCGCGGACGGCACCACGGTGGAAACCCAAATCTTCAACGCGGGCCCCGCGGCCATCGAGGCGCTGAACTCCGGGGCCATCGACGCTGCCTACCTGGGTCCCAGCCCTGCGCTGAACAGCTACCTGTCCAGCGGGGGGACCTCGCTGCGCGTCATCGCCGGGGCCGCCTCCGGCGGGGCCAGCCTGGTTGTCTCCAAGGACATCACCGAGGTGTCCCAGCTGGCCGGCACCGAACTTGCCACCCCGCAGTACGGCGGCACCCAGGACGTGGCGTTGCGCAGCTTCCTAAAGGAGCGGGGCCTGGATGAGTCGGTCACCGTCACCCCGAGCACCAACGGCACCGTGCCGCAGCTGTTCGCCCGCGGCTCCATCGACGGGGCCTGGCTGCCCGAACCGCACGCCTCGCTGCTGGTCAAGCAGTACGGGGCGCACCGCCTGGTCAACGAGGCGCAGTTGTGGCCGGAAGGCAAGTTCCCGACCACGGTGCTGGTGGCCTCGCAGGAGTTCATCACCAAGCACCCGGACACCGTGCGGGAGCTGGTGCAGGCCAACGCGCAGGCCATCAACTGGCTGAACACCACCGGCGAGCAGCAGAAGCTTCACACCGTGCAGCAGGCCCTGGCCGCGCACGGCGGCGGCACCCTGTCCGATGAGGTGATCTCCGCGGCGCTGGACCAGATCAGCTTCGACCAAACGCCGCTGAGCGGAACCTTCGACACCCTGGTGGCCCATGCGGCCGCGGTGGGCATCGGGGAACCGGGCAGCACGCAGGGTCTGGTGGATGACTCCTTCGCCGCCGGGGAGGGGAAGTAATGGGAGTGCAGCTGAACGAGGTGTCCCTGAGCTACCCGGGCACGGGGCTGGTCATCGACAGGCTCAGCGCCCGCATCGAGGACGGCGAATTCATCGCAGTGCTCGGCGCCTCGGGCTGCGGCAAGTCCTCGCTGCTGAACCTGATCGCCGGGCTGCTGGCCCCCACCGAGGGCTGGCTGGACGTCCCGGACGACGGGGCGGCGTTCATGTTCCAGGATTCGAACCTGCTGCCCTGGCTGAGCGCGGGCCGCAACGTGGAGCTGGCGCTGAAGCTGGCCGGGCATCCGAAGGACACCCGGCAGGCACGGGTGGACCAGCTGCTGGAGCTGGTCCAGCTGGGGCACGCGGTGCACAAGAAACCGCACGAGCTCTCCGGCGGCATGCGCCAGCGTGTGGCGCTGGCCCGGGCGCTGGCCCAGGACCGGCAGGTGCTGCTGATGGACGAGCCCTTCGCGGCCCTGGACGCCATCACCCGCGACCTGCTGCACGAGGAACTGCGCTCGCTGTGGGAGCAGACAGGCAAAACCATCATCTTCGTGACGCACAACGTGCGCGAGGCCATCCGCCTCTCCGGGCGCATCCTGGTCCTCTCCTCCCATCCCGGACGCATCCTGGAAACCCGGAGAATCACCGAGGACCTGCGCCGCAACCCGGCGCAGTCGGCCGCCCTGGCCGACGAACTGACCACCATCCTGCGAAAGGAGCAGCGCAAGCATGAGCGCACTGACGCAAACTAGGGCCGCCGCCGCGCTCCGCCCGGCCGCCGTGCTGCGCCGCCGCGGGCGCGCCGATGCGCTTATCGCCCCGCTGATCACCCTGGTGGTGCTGGTCAGCCTGTGGCAGATCGCCGCCTGGGCTTCGCCGCTGCGCGAGGACCTGTTCCCCGGCCCGGCGGCCGTGGCCGCCAAGCTGCCCGAGCTGCTGGCCGACGGGACCCTGCTTTCCGCGGTGGGCACCTCGCTGTTCCGGGCGCTGTCGGGCTTCGCGATCGCGGTGCTGGTCGCCACCCCGGCGGCCCTGCTGCTGGCCCACCTGCCGCTGCTGCGCAAGGGCCTGGGCCCGCTGGTCTCGGCCATGCAGGTGCTGCCCTCCATCGCCTGGGTGCCGGCGGCGATCATCCTCTTCGGGCTGAGCGACGCGACCATCTACACCGTGCTGCTGCTCGGGGCGATTCCCTCGATCATCAACGGACTGCTCTCAGGCATCGACATGATCCCCGCCCAGTACTCGGCCCTGTCCCGGGTGCTCGGTGCCAGCAGGCGCCAGCATATCGTGCATGTCGAGCTTCCCGCGGCGCTGCCCGGCTACGTGGCCGGACTGCGCCAGGGCTGGGCTTTCGCCTGGCGCTCGCTGATGGCGGCGGAACTGATCGCGGTGGGCGGCTCACTCGCCCTGGGCGTCGGCTCGCTGCTGCAGCGCGGCCGGGATCTGGCCGACCTGCCCCTGGTGATGTTGGTCATACTGGTGATCCTGCTGGTGGGCGTGCTGATCGAACTACTGTGTTTTGCCCCGCTGGAACGCAAACTGCTGCGCGACCGCGGAATGACTCGAACTGGAGAAAACCATGGCTAACGGACATATCACCCTCATCGGCGGGGGACCGGGCGACCCGGAACTGATCACGGTCGCCGGCTACAAGGCCCTGCTCGCCGCGGACGTGGTGCTGGCAGACCGGCTCGGGCCGACCGAACTGCTTGCGGACCTGGCTGACGACGTGATCGTGGTGGACGTGGGCAAGGCCCCGGGCTGCCACGTGAAAACCCAGGACGAGATCAATGAATTGCTGGTCAAATACGCTTTGGAGGGAAAGAACGTGGTGCGCCTGAAGGGCGGGGACCCGTTCGTGCTGGGCCGCGGCGGCGAAGAGCTGCTCTATGCGGCCAAGTTCAACATCCCCACCCGGGTGATCCCCGGCATCACCAGCTCCATTTCGGTTCCGGCGGCCGCCGGCATCCCGGTGACCCACCGCGGGGTGGCCGCAGGTTTCACTGTGGTCAGCGGCCATACCGAGCTGGCGGACGTGCCCATCCGCAGCGACCACACCCTCGCCGTGCTGATGGGAGTCTCGAATTTGCCGAAAATTGTTGAGACATTGCTTACCCGCGGTTTACCGTCAAGTACGCCAATTGCGATAGTTGAGCGAGGTTACTCACAGACGCAGCGGACAACTATCGGTACGCTAGAAGGGATTGTAATGCGAGCCCGCAAGGCCGCAGTGGCGAATCCGGCCGTCATCGTGATTGGTGATGTCGTTCGGCTAGCCCCGGAAGCCTCCGACAGCCTGGCAGGCCTCCTGCCGCTAGAGAACGCCGACGCCCCTGCGGCGGCCACATTCGTTGACTAAGAAAGAGATGTTGTTTGATGAGTGAACTGATCGTCCCCGAGCACCTTTCGGCCCGCGCCCTGCGCGTGGCAATTGTCGGCGCCGGCCCGGCAGGCATCTATGCCGCTGATCTGCTCAACAAGAGCCAGCCGGTCTCCTCCGGCGCGCTGAGCCTGAAGGTAGACCTGTTCGACGAGCTGCCAACCCCGTTCGGCCTGATCCGCTACGGCGTGTCCCCGGACCACCCGCGTATCAAGGGCATCATCACCGCCCTGCACAAGGTGCTGGACAACGACTGGATCGACTTCTACGGAAACGTCGGACTGGGCCGTGACATCACCCTTGAGGACCTGCGCGCCCGCTACGACGCGATCATCATCGCCACTGGCGCCCAGAAGGACGCGGACCTGAACATTCCAGGCATCGACCTGGACGGTTCCTACGGCGGCGCTGACTTCGTGTCCTGGTACGACGCCCACCCGGATGCAGACAAGGACTGGGACCTGTCGGCCCGCGAAGTCGCCGTCATCGGCAACGGCAACGTGGCGCTGGACGTGGCCCGCATCCTGTCCAAGCACGCCGACCAGCTGTTGGAAACCGAAATCCCCGCCCACATCTACGCGCAGCTGAACGACTCCGCCGTCACCGACGTGCACGTGTTCGGGCGCCGAGGCCCGGCCCAGGTGAAGTTCACCCCGCTGGAACTGCGCGAGCTGTCCCACTCCAAGGACGTGGACATCGTGCTCTACCCGGAGGACTTCGAATTCGACAAGGCCTCGGATGAGGCCATGAAGACCAACAACCAGACCAAGACCATGGTCTCCACGCTGACCAACTGGCTGATCGAGCAGGAAGAGCGCGAAGAAGCTCCAAGCGCCTCGCGCCGCCTGCACCTGCACTTCCTGCAGTCCCCGGTCGAGGTGCTGGGCGAAGACGGCAAGGTGTCCGGCCTGAAGGTCGAGCGCAACGAGCTGGACGGCAACGGCGGCGCCCGCGGCACCGGCGAATTCATCGAGTACCCGATCCAGGCGCTCTACCGCGCGGTGGGCTACTTCGGCTCGGCCGTCGGCGAGATCGAATACGACGGCGCCAAGGGTGTGCTGCCGAACGTCGAGGGCCGTGTCCTGGACGCAACCGGCACCCACGTGCCCGGCCTGTACGCCACCGGCTGGATCAAGCGCGGCCCGGTAGGCCTGATCGGCCACACCAAGGGCGACGCCCTGGAGACCATCAACCACCTCTTGGAGGACCTGGGCTCCCTGGCCCAGCCGTCCATCGAGCAGTCCATCGCGGATCTGCTGGACGAGCGCGGTGTGCAGTTCTCCGACTGGGATGGCTGGAAGTCCCTAGACGCGCACGAGAAGGAGCTGGGCGCTGCCGAAGGCACCGTGGCCACCCGCTTCGGCGACATCACCCGCGACCGCATCAAGGTTGTCGAGCGCGAAGACATGTTGGAATTCTCCCGCGCAAAAAAACTAGCTGAGAGTCTGTAAGCTCCACCCCAGACTCTGACATCTCAGGGATGGTCCCGCCGCACTGCCGGCGGGGCCATCCCTTGGTGTTTGTGCAGTGAACCGGTCCTGAGGGCGGTTCAGGCGAGCAGCGTGTCCCAGAGGTAGTCCTCCGACACCACTGGAATGCCGTAGTCCCGGGCCTTCTTGGCCTTGCCTGACAGGGAATCCGGATCCGCGGCCACCAGCAGGCTCACCTTCTTGGTGATGGCGCCATGCGGAACATAACCAGCGGCCCGGAGGTCCTCCTCGATCTGCGCGCGGGCCCGGGACATGTCCCCGGTGAGCACCACCAGAGATCCGGGAGCGAGTTTTCCGGCTGATGGCACCGCCTCAGCCGTGGCTAGTACGATATCCGCAGGCGGTCTCAGCGCTCCCTGCACGCTTTGCTGCCCAAGCCCGAGCAGGCCGGCGACCGTCTTGAGATCCAGAAGTTCTTCCTCGGTCAGCGTGCCGTCGGCCCAGGCTGCGCGCACCAGCTGCTGGAAATACAGCTCGTGGAGTTCCAGCGCCCCGGCCCGGTCGAGTCCCAGCTCCGCGGCCAGCGAGATCAGCTGCTGTTCCTCGTGGGCCGACAAGTACCGGTCCATCAGCGCCCGGTCGAGGATCGCCAGGTAGTCGTCCTGGGCTTCGGTGCCGGTGAACTGGGGCAAGCGGGTGGTCAGCCGGTTCAGGAAGTGGCGGGCCGGTTCGGCGTCGGCGGCGGCCCGTCGCACAGGAATGATGCGCCCTCCCGGGGACGCCTTGATCCACGCCGATTGCGCCGCCCGGCCAAGGCGCAGATCCCATTCGGGATTCTGCTCATCGAGTTCCATGTAGCGCGAGAGCAGGACTGCGGTGGCGGCCGCGTCCCCGGCCGCGCTGTGGGCTTCCAGGAGCTCGATGCCGAAGGAATCGCAGCAGTCCTGCAGCGAGCGCCCGGCGCCGTGCAGGTACTGATGGGACATGCGCATGGTGCACAGCCCATGCTCTAGAAAGTGCCCCGGCACCGGCATGCCGGCCCGGCGGAACTCCGCGTCCAGGAACCGTGCATCGAAGGAGAGGTTGTGGGCCACCAGCACGGTGCCTGACAGCCGCCATGCCAGTTCTGCGGCCAGGTCGCTGAACGTCGGGGCACCGAGCAGATCACAGCTGCGGATTCCATGCAGCGACTGCTTGCCCAGGTCCCGCTGCGGGTTGACCAGCGTTTCCCAGCGGT
This sequence comes from Arthrobacter sp. AG1021, assembly GCF_003633665.1. Lineage (NCBI taxonomy): Bacteria > Bacillati > Actinomycetota > Actinomycetes > Micrococcales > Micrococcaceae > Arthrobacter > Arthrobacter sp. AG1021. Next base: position 805,817 of record NZ_RBLB01000006.1, read on the forward strand.
CCAGCACTTCGCCGTCGCGGTTCATTCTCACGATGGCGATCTCCGCGATCCGGTCATGTCCGCCGGGGAACAGCCCGGTGGTCTCGGTGTCGAGGACGGAGAAGACTCCGCTGGCCATTTTCATATTTCCCCCTGTACTTTTCTCCGGCTGAATCCGGTAACTCCCATTCTGCCCACCGGATGCGCGTGGCTGAAACCCTGGGGTTCACATATGATCAGTTCACAGTCGCTTTTTCGTTCAGGTCGATCCCGACGCCCCAGGCCTCGGCATGAAATGGATGGTGTACCGTTTATGCGCAACGCTTTTCCTTCATCCCTGCGCCACCTCGCCGAGGGGACACGGCTGTATGGCCGGGACCAACCAGGGCAGATGGCGGCCATTCTCGCCCTGAGCATTTACCTTCCCTTGACCCTGCCGCTGCTGCGCGAGGGAGTCTGGATCGGCTTTTCCGCGTGGGTTGAAGCCGTGACGGTACCGGGTCCCGGGCTGATTCTGGCAGGCTATGCGGTGATTGTTGCCATCGTGATCGCGTTGGCCCTGGCAGCTCCGGGCCTGGCCGCCACTGCGCCGCTGGCGCCCTACCCTGTGGAGCGGCCGGTGAAGATCCGCATCCTGCACAATTGCCGGCTCTTCCTGGGCAGCATGATCGGTATGGGCGCGATCGGGATGCTCTTTACTTCCGGCATTGAGCGCCTTGAACACATCGTCTGTGTTGCCATTGGCGCTGTGCTGCTGCAATTGGGCCATCTTGACGAGGTCAACGCGGCGCAGGCCGACGCCGTGCTTGGACTTCTGGGGGAAGAACCGCTGCAGGCCTACGACCAGTGGTATGCCAAGCAATGGGGGAGGCCAAGAGCCGGTGGACGGGTCCGCGCCCGGGCTTCGCTGGTTCGCCGCAAGCTCTGGATCATCGCGCTGATGATGCTGGTTCATCTGGGTGTGCTCGTGGCCTACATTGCGATTGTCCACGGAACCGCGGGCTTGGCCCGCCACTGGGCGACGGTGCTGTTCCTGTCCGCTGCCGCGTCGGTGGTGAACCTCTTGATCATCGACGCGGTCCTTATGACGCTGCTGGCGATACGGCACACCAGGGGGAGCCGTCACAGCAGATGGGTTTCGCATCCGGAAACGTATTTCGCGCTCATGGCCATGGGCGCCAAGGTCCTCGCCACCGCGGCCATGGCCGCGCTGCCGGCGCTGTGGATGAACGAAGAGAATCGGCAAACGTCGCTGGCGTACCTGCTCTTCCTTGGCATTGAATTGCTCCTGGTTTTTGTGCTGGTGCTGCTGCTAGTTCGCAGATGGCTTGCACCGGGCAGCTTGCCTCCGCAGCCGCTGGGACGATACGACGGCGATGCGATGGAGGTGCTGCTCAAGAAGCGGGCGGCCCGGGACCGCGCAGCCATCCGCGGGGCGGTTGCCTACCGAAGGCATTATGCCGCCGCCATGGCATGGGGCAAGTCTTCCTGAGCCGAACAAACGCCGCGGCCGTTCCCGGCTGAATCGGGGGAACGGCCGCGGCGTTATTTAGTCGGCGGGTGCTAGGCCCTTAGGCGCCAACAGCCTTCGAAGCCTTGGCGGCAGGAACGCTGCGGCGCAGCATGACGAACAGCAGAACCATGCCGACCGTCAGCGCGATGTGCCCCAGCCCGGCGATACCTGCAATCATGGCGCTGGATTCCTTGCCCAATACGGTCAGCGATCCGTGCACGGTGAGCATGGCCGCGGTCAGGACGACACCGATGTTGTAGGTCCACATGAACCATGCGTAGAGCTTGGCATGGGCGCTGATGTTGAACGCCTTCTCCAGCAACAGGACCATGAGCAGGACCATGAATCCGAGCACCAGCAGGTGGGTGTGGACGACTGACAGCTGGGTCCAGCCGCCTTCCGGGAAGTCGTTCATTTTGGTGAATTCGCGGTAGAACAAGCCGGAGGCCACACCGACGGCCATGTAGATGAACGAAAGATTGACGAGCTTACGCATTGATGGAGCTTTCTGTCGAAGGTGAAGTTTCGGATTCAACGGCATACTGGACGCCTGAACCCTTGCCGAAGACCGGCTTGTTGTTGGAACCGAGGACTGCGAACAGTGCCGGCAGCAGCAGGGTGCGGACCACGACGGTATCCAACAGGACGCCGAGGCCCACGATGAGTCCCAGCTGTCCCAGAACCATCAGCGGCAGGGCGGACAGGGCTGCGAAGACTCCGGCAAGGACCAGGCCGGCGCTGGTGATTACCGAGCCGGTGCTGCGTGCCGCATTGGCCACGGCATCTGTCAGCGAGGACGTGGCGGAGTTCTGGCGGACTCGCTGGGTGAAGAAGATCGTGTAGTCAACACCCAGAGCGACCAGGAACACGAAGGCCAGCAGCGGAACCTGGACGTCCAATGCCGAGACATCGAAGACCATCGACGAGATCAAGGAGCCGAGTCCCACGGCCGCCGCGGCGCTGAGCAGGTTGACCAAACCCAGAGACAGGGCCGTACGCCAGGAACGGGTCAGCCAGCCGAGCATGGCGAAGCAGATGATCATGATCATCGGAGCGATGACATACAGGTCGCGTAGGTGGCCCTGATGCGAGTCGTACTGCGATGCGCTCTGCCCGCCCACCAAGACCGTGGCAGTGCTTGCCTCGTCGGCGGTCGAACGGATCTGGGCGACTAGATCCATGGCCTCGGAGCCGGAAGGATCATCCGAGGAGATCACGGAGAACTGCTGCCAGGAGGAATCCCCGAGTTCGCGGGCTTCGCCGACGCGCAGCACCCCGCCGAGGCCCTTGAGCCGCTCCTGCAGGACAGTGGTGTCGGATCCATCAACCAGCACGGTGATTGGCTGTGCTTCGCCGGCCGGGTAGTGCTCGGAGAGCACGGTCATGGCGCTCGCCGATTCGGTCGGGGTACGGAACTGCTGGGTCTGGTCCAGACCGAGACGGGTTCCGGTCAGCGCGCCCGCCAAGACCAGCAGCAGCACAACCAGGGCTGCGAGGTTGGCCCTCGGTTTGCGCATGACCGCGGTGGCGGCCTTGCCGAAGTACTTGCCGCGGGTGTTCGGCTGGCCCGGCTTGGGAACCAGCGGCCAGAACACCTTGCGTCCGCACAGTGCGAGGACCGGCGGCAGCAGCAGGAAAACGAACAAGGCTGCGATGAGCAAGCCGGCGGCGCAGACGATGCCCAAGCCGCGGGTGTCTTCCATGACGGCAAGAGACAAGGTCAGCAGAGCCAGGACTACGGTGAGGTTGGAAGTGAGGATTGCTTCGAAGCTGGCGGCCCAGGCCTTGGCCAGCGCCTTGCGGTGGTCCTCGTTCTTCTGCAGTTCATCGCGGTAGCGGGAGATCAGCAGCAGCGCGTAGTTGGTGCCCGCGCCGAAGACCAGCACGCTGAGCACGCCGGGATCGAAATGCAGGTCCCAGGCGTTGCCAAGGACGTTGGCGACCATCGAGGCGCTGCGGTCGGCCAGTGCCACCACGGCCAGCGGAATCAGCCAGAGAATGGGGGAGCGGTAGGTGGCGATTAGCAGCACCGCCACAATGCCGACGGTGACTGCCAGCAGGGTGAAGTCGGCGCCGGCGAAAGCCTGGCTGACGTCAGTGGCGAAAGCGGTTGAACCAGTCATCTGCAGCTGGACGCCGGACAACTCGTGCGCGCCCAGCCAGTCGCGGATCTCGGTCAGGGTCTGCTTGTCGGCGTCCAGGTCGACGGTGTCCCAGGAAACTGGAACCATCACGGCCTTGGCGTCCTCGCTGGGAAGAGCTGGACCTGCCTTGACCGCCAGGTCGGAAGCCATCTGCGGGGCGAGCTTGGTGACCTGATCGATTTGGCTGCTGCTCAACGCTTGCCCAGTGGAACCATTGGCGACAAGGATGGCGGAGGTTGTGGTGCTGTCGCTGTTCTGTGCCAGCAGTTCGGCGACCTTGGCGGAATCTGAGCCGGCAACGAGCGAACTGTCTGCGCGCTTGGGGGCATCCACCCCACTCAAAGCGCCAAAGAGCAACACGACCACGGCGAGCAGGGCCACGGTCCACCAACGGGCTGAACGCCGGGAAGTCAGCGAACTGGCGACGCGGGAAATGACTGGAACTTTCATACTTCCAGTCAACTCGGAATAACCGTGTCTGCCATCGTGGCTTGTGCTGATTCAAAGATCAACCGAACGGTTGAGCCGGCCTCGGGCGAGTCGCCATGGCTTCCGCCTGGTTAGAGCAGGCCGAGGTCCTTGGCTGCATGGATTGCCCCCGTGCGGGAGCTTGCCTGGAGCTTGTCGAAAATATGCACCAAGTGGGTTTTGACTGTCGCTTCCGAGACGAAGAGGGTCTTGGCGATCTGCTTGTTGCTGGCACCGGTCGCCAGCTGCTGCAGCACTTCGGACTCTCGCTGGGTGAGTTCCACCTTGGGACGGCGCATCCCAGCCAGCACCCGCTGCGTCATTTCAGGTGCCAAAACCAGCTGCCCTGCCGCAGCCTGGCGGATCGAGTCGATGATGGTCTGGGACGAGACGTCCTTCAGCAGGTAGCCTGCCGCTCCGGCCTCGATGCACTGGATGATCTCGGCATCCTTGTCGAAGGTGGTCAGAATGAGCACCTGCGGGGGATTAGGCATCGCCCGCAACGCAGCAGTGGTCGCCACGCCGTTCATGCCGTCGCCCAGGCGCAGATCGCACAGCACCACATCCGCCGGATCCTTCTGGGTGATCGCGACCGCTTCCTCGCCGCTGGAGGCCTCCCCGAGCACTGAGATTTCCGGGTAATTGGCCAGCAGCGCCCGCAGTCCGGTGCGGACAATGGGATGGTCATCAACCAGCAGCACTTTGATCACTGTGCATCCTTCCGAGGAGTCATTGGCAGGTGCGCGCACAGGGCGGTGCCTTCACCTGGTGAGCTTTCAATGTCCAGACCGCCACCGAGCTCGCCCAATCGCTGGGTCATTGCGGTCAAACCAAAGCCGCCGGCTGGTGTTGCCCCGTGTCGCGGTGACTCGACATCAAATCCTATGCCGTCATCAACGATATCCATGCGCACCTCGTTGGCAAGCACCCCAAGGTTCAGGCTGACCCGCGTGGCCTGCGCGTGGCGCCTGACGTTGGACAGTGCTGACTGCGCCGTACGCAGCAACGCAATCTGGATGCCCGGATCCAGCGCGGGTATGCCTTCCTCGATGTTCAAGCGAGTCGCGACTTTCGAATCAGTTTCGAATGACGCCAGAACACGTTCCAAGGCTCCGGCGAGCGCCTGGGCGTCCAGTTCCGCCGGGGCCAGTGCAGCGATGATCCGGCGCAAGTCGTTGAGCGACTGGCCTGAGAGCTCATCAATGCGCGCCAACGCGTCAAGGGCAGCCTGCGGATCCGCGGCTGCGGTGGCCGCCTTGGCATGGAGCCCGATCGAGGAAAGCTGCTGGGCCACGGTGTCGTGGATCTCCCGCGCCAAGCGGGTGCGCTCGGCAGCGATACCCGCCTCATGCTGCGAGCGGGCCAGTTCTTCCTGGAGGTCCGCCATTTCCTGCTGGGCGCGCATCAGCGAATCAACCAGCTTGCTGCGGATCTCCGCATCGCGTTCAAGCTGCAGGTAGCCGCGGGAGATGCCCCAGGCGAATAATCCGCCAACCAAAGGCCCTACGACGGACGCCAAGGAGGACTGACCGTTGTGCAGGTACGGGGTCATGATGGTGAAGGCGTAAAGCACCAGAGACCACAAGATGGACGGAAGCAAGGGCAGCTGGTGCCCCAGCAGCAGCCACAGACTGAACGCCAGCCACATGAACTCCGGGGTCGTCCACAGGCTTCCCACCCAGATGGCCAGGAGCACGGCAATCCACCAGGAAGGAAGCTTGGCTTCCCCGCGCATCGCCATGCGGACGAAGCCGGCTACGTACCACCCGGCAAATAGCGTGGCCGCCAAGAGCACCGGCCAGAGGCTGGCTTCCGTGGAAAGGCCGCGCAGCACCACCACCGCGAGAAGGATGGCAGTGACCACGTGCTGGCCCCAGCGCAGGATCGCCGGCGAAGTGATCAGCTGGTGTCCTGATTCCAGATATGGTGCTGAAGACGGGTAAAGACTCATGTCTTGAGACTACCTAACAACCTTGGTTGGCCGTGTCCCTCTTCTGAGGAAGGGAAGGTATGTGCGCTCGCCGATTTCACTGGCTCCAATCCGATGTCTGATACCTCGGCAAAGTTGCTGCCCGAATGGGGCAAGGCAAAAGGGGACATAGGAAAAACACCTCCAACTATGCTCAGTACATGTGCATAACCTTCGTCCAGATGTCGGCCAGTGATGCCGACGACCTGCTCACGTTCCTGACCGCCAATCAATTTCCGTTCCATGTCCAGCAGACACCTCGCGAAGAAGACGTGCGGGCAAGAATCGGAAGCAGCTATTACTGGAATGAGGATCGGCAAGGCTACTGGGTAAGACAAGGGGAACAACGCCTTGGCATGGTTGTCTTGGAGGACTTGCAGGACGCCGAATCTCCGCTGTTCGATCTGCGTCTGGCCGAATCGTGTAGAGGGCAAGGCATCGGGGTGAAAGTACTGCGGGCCCTATGTGACTTGGTTTTCGAATCCATGCCGAAGACTCTTCGCTTCGAAGGACAGACGAGGGAAGACAACATCGCCATGCGCAAGACCTTTATTCGCTCTGGATTTCTTAAGGAGGCGCATTACCGAATGGGATGGCCAACGACGGATGGTCGACCCATGGCCTCGATCGCCTACTCGATCCTGCGTGACGACTGGTCCAGCGGAACCGTCACCCGATTCGAATGGGAAGATATCGAGCCGTAGGAATTTTCTGCCATTCGTCATCGTTTCCCGCAATCCGCCGGCCTTCTCTCGATGCCTCGTCGGTTCATAGGGTGCCTGTTCCAGCAGCATCGCACAGCACCACAAGCTGCGAGGTGGCTCGGGTCATGGAGACATAGCGTCGCACGGCACCTTCCACTCCTGAGCCGAAGCGCTCGGGCCGGTAGAGCAGGACAAGGTCGAATTCCAGCCCCTTGGCCTGCTCAGGGCTCAACACGGCCACCCTCGGCCGCGGCGCGAACGTATTGTGGCCAATGACCGCGGCGATACCTTCAGCGTGGTTTTCCAGCCAGACATCGAGAATCGGCTCCAGTTCATCGGGGTGCACATAACGTACCGGTGCGCCATCGGAGCGAATGGACACGGGAACATTCGCCTCAGGCATTTGCTGGCGGATGACACTTGCCGCGGCGTCCATAACCTGGGCGGTGGTGCGGTAATTGATGTTCAACTGTGCCACATGGACGTCCCGTATCCCTGCCCGGGCCAGGCGCCCTGCCCAGCTCCCGCGGAAACCTCCAGTTGCCTGCGCCCGATCGCCGACAATCGTCAGGCTGCCCGAGGGACAGCGCCTGCGCACCATGGCCCACTGGGCATCGGTCAGATCCTGGGCTTCATCGACAATCACGTGGGAGAAAGGCCCTGCCAAGGCATCGCCAGCCGGCTCCTCGACGGCTTGGTGCCTGACCAAACGATCCTGCAAGTCGGTATTCATCAGCTGCGAGGACAGGTCTTCCTTGTCGTCGGCGGAAGCGATCAGGTCGTCAATGACCTGTCGCATCAGCCTGCGCTCCGAGGCGAACTTGGCAGCACGCCGCAAACGGACTTGTTCACCGTGCGGGTCGCCAACCAGCGCCCGTGCCGCATCCAGCAACGGCACATCAGACTCGGTCCACGCAGTCCCGGCCCCTGCTTCCAGCAGCGCGTCGATGTCCTCCAAACTCAGCTGCCGGGCACAATAGCGCAGCAAGTGTGCGTTCGAATACAGGGTCCGCAGGAGATGCTCCGGATCCAAGACAGGCCAGTACTCTGCCAGACAGGCATCCAGCTGGTCGCTGGTAGCAACTGCATGCCTGGCTTCCGAAACGCTGACCTCGTCGCCGGATAGCCTCGCAGCCAACTGGTCGACAAGTATCTCGCGCAACTGGGAGCGCGCGGCGTTATGGTCCAAACCCGATTCAAGCGAATCCACCGCAGCCGCCCAATGGGCAGGGGAGAGCGTGAGATCATCCCACGGGGTTTCAACGACGAGCGGCAGCACGGGAGGCTGCTCGAACACCTGCACGGCTCGTTCCACGGCGTCGACCATGGCGGCGTCGGACTTAATCCTGCCAATATGAGGGTCGGGATCCACGCCGACAACACCTGCATTCGAAACCATGTTCGAAAGTATTGAAACCAGGACCTCGTCCTCTCCCAGGTTCGGCAAGACGTCGGAAACGTAGGCCGTGTAGGAATCATGCGGACTCACCACGAGCACCCGTCCGCCCCGGCTTTTCATCCGAGCGTCCGAATACAGCAGATAAGCGGCGCGATGCAGTGCTACTACGGTCTTGCCCGTCCCCGGGCCCCCATCCACCACGAGGGCCCCGGCCGAGGGACGTCGGATGATCGCGTCCTGGTCGCCTTGGATCGTGGCCAGGACATCCTGCATCTTCCCGGTGCGCTGCTCACCCAACGAAGCAAGGAAAGCCGAATGGTAATCCAGCGAGGTGCTGTCGCCCAGATGGTCCAGGTCGAATACCTCGTCGAAGTAGCCGGCAATCAACTGCTTGCGCCAGCGGTACCTCCGGCGCATGGCCAATCCCATCGGGTTCGCATGGGTTGCAGCGAAAAACGGTTCCGCCGCCGGTGCCCGCCAATCGACCATCAACTGGTTGCCCTGCTCGTCGCTCAGGCCCAGGCGTCCGATGAAAAGGCGCTCGCCGGAAGAGGTCTGCATGAATCCCAAACATGCCTGCGGGCCGACACGGTTCAGTTGCGCCAGCCGGTCGCCCAGCTCGCTGACTTCCACGTCCCGTTCCAGGGATTGCTGCAGTACCCCTGCCCTGTCGGACCCACGCTCGATGAGCCGGTGCCGGGTTTGGGTTCGAAGGTGCTCCACACGCTGCCAAATTTCCTGCAGTCGCTCATTGTCCGCGTCGAGCGACCCTGCAGGCACGTGGCCGGCCTGCGTGTCAGACAGCGCGAAAAACTCGGGTAGTGGCGCGCTGGCGGCTGAAGGGGAATAGGGCATACAAGAACTCCTGGAATTGCATCAAACTGGCGGGGCAAACATCGATTATGCGCCCTGCCCGGGGCCTTGCGGCAAGGGGGTATCAGTGGGCTATTCTGAAAATGCGGGGAATGATTTCAGCTCCGGTCAGCGTCGTCTAAGGCGCGAAAGCGCCACAAGAAAGAATTTCGAACTGTATTCGCTGGCAATCGTTGTCTTTGCTGCAGCGACAGAACAGCTAACCGCGCCAGGCCAGTCCTTCATCATCCACGATAGGCATTGCTTGGGTGATGCTTTTTGAACATCAAATCGGAATGCCCATGGCGGTAATGCGTCATGGTGATTCACTTGGGGTTGGGATGAACAAAAGCCGACCTTGCAGCCTCAGGTCAGACCCAAACAATACTTGGCCAGACCCATGACAAGAAGCTTCAACATCCGATGACCGCACTCAACTTGGATGACCTTCATTGCTAATGGTTTCTTCGGGTTGAGCATTTTCCTACGCGTGTCCCCAGAACCGACTGCGTCTGGTGCATAGTATCGAGCTAACGATACGTGGGAGGAATGCAATGGAGATTCTGGATCTTGACGAAAAATCACTTAGAGACCGTTATGCACAACTGACAGTGGAGGGTGGACTCCGCGAACAGTTGAGGGCTTCAGTATTCCTGTTGCTTCAATTTGCTGATGGGCGCGAAAAAGCAGACTTCATTGCACGTTGCACAGAGTACCCTCCCGCACGTGCCGAATTTGTTGCCGACCCTCGTAACGAATTACGCAGCCTATTCATTCTTCGAGGAGACCTCAGCGCGTTCTTTCGCTATCTAGACCCGAATCGGGAGTGGGACGCTCCACACCGGAAGTCTCCTAAGGACATCAGTGAATTATGGGAGTTGGCAACAATTAGCTTGCCGGTCTTGCTGGCGGCCGGTGCGATCATTGAAGATCTCAAGGAAAAGAACACAGGCTCAGTGCCATCGTCTGCATCCTACATGTGGCTGCAGCATGCGCCGACGGCATTGCAAGGCACAGCAGAAGACGTTGATACGTGCACCTGGCTCTTTAACAGTTGGCGAGAACGCGGAGCTTCGGAATCCGCGAATCAAAGTTCGGGCATGGTCGGAAGCGGGGATGAACGTAATGCTCTGGTCGAACAGCTGGTCATTCAATTGGGCAAGCACAAGAATGTCATATTGGAAGGCGTGGCCGGAAGCGGCAAAACCCACAGTTTGGACGCGTTAAAAGTTCACTATCATGATCGTGTCTCGGTTCTGGTCTTTCATCCGTCTACTTCCTATGAAGACTTCGTTGTTGGCCTGCGACCGATCGGCGCAGAGTTTTCGGCGGTACCTGGTTCTTTTCTTCTAATGTGTGAACGCGCCACCCGCGATCCGAATCATGATTACCTGATTTTTATTGATGAGATCAACCGGGCCAACACTGCGCGCGTCCTCGGGGACCTCTTGATGGTTATCGAAAGCTCTAAACGTGTCCAAGCGTTGTCGTCCTCGCAAGACAACGTCAGAAACGATGAGTCACCGTTTTGGACTTGGCGCCCCGAGGACTTCAGTTCAGTTTTGACGGATCAGGAACTGGCTGTGCGCGGGCGAATCAGTAGCGTTCAATTGCAAACCGCGCTGGACGGGCCGACCGGAGCCTTGGGTGGCAGAAAACATCTGATCGTCCCTTCCAACCTGCATATTCTCGGAACGATGAATACTACGGATCGATCAGTGGGAACCATCGATCTGGCATTGCGACGCAGATTTAGCTGGATCACGGCGGAGGTCTTGTACGGCCAGCAGCTGGCTCAGTTGTTGGGACCACACCGCGCTGAACAACTTCACACGGTCATCGAGTGGCATGCGTCGGCAAATCGGGTGTTAAGAGAGAACGTGGGGCCCGACGCCATGTTGGGCCATTCGTATTTCTTCTCCGCCAACTCTTCAGCCGAAGATGTAGCGGAAGCGTTGGTGAATCAGCTTGCGGAAGTGGCGCATACGTTCAACTTCGATGAGCAACTAATTCAGAAGCTATTCGGAGAGCAAGCCCCGACGCTGCCCAAGGGGTTGAAACTGCACCAACATGGGCGTGGCCTTGGCAAGAGATTCATGAACGTCTCTGCGAAAGTTGCAGCAGATGGCTGAAACTCTGCATGATTCGCTCACGCCTGTCGATCTGGTGTGGTTTCAGGCAAGTGGACGGGGTAACGGCATCGGCTTGACCGCAATTCGCGTCTTCAATGGTGCTTATGACATGCATCAGGTGCTTTTCATATACATTCTGCCCAAGTTCTGGCGTGAAGTATCGAGAACGCAAGAAACCTGCAGCAGGTACACCCTGATCGAGTCTGACCTCCCTGACCCGCGCGTGACTCTTGTGTTGTTCGAGCGCGACGCTCTCGGGGTGCCTTCCACATGGGCTGCAGGCCTGCGTAGCGCGACGTTCTCCAACGAGAAGGACTTCAGTCCCGTACCACCGCAATCATCTCCGACTAACGGGGAAACGTGGGGCGACACGGACCATTCCACCGGTGCCAGCGACATGCTATGGGCGGAAATTGTCTCTCCCTTGAACTCCGGTGGCGATTTCCCAATGTCTTTGCAACCGGTCGGTAGCCGCGAATCAGTCGACGGTTTTTGGCAGCTGGTTCGAGAACGCGTCGTGCCGCTGATTTCGGATCCGCCTCCAGGCGCTCGACTGATGCTGCACGAACCGTCAGCCCGCAAACTGTTTCTGGAGCTTTTTCTCAGATTATTTGGTGAGCAGGTAGCTCGTCGTAGACCGCACTTTTTATCGACACGCGAACCTTTGAATGCGGTCAGGGGGCGGATAGTAGTTGACTCGCTTGTCGAACGGGCGATGCGACGCAGCGTGGCAATCTGGTGCGAATTCGATTCGCTGGACGCCAACACTCGTGTCTGGCAGGCCTTAAGGGCAGCGGTGGCTCATTGCTCTCACGAGGTGGTCGGTGTTCCCGATGTGCTTGAGTTGGCGGTGGAGATCGACGCCAGATTGAGCGACGTGTCAATGGAACCGGTCCACGAGATACTCAGGTTGGAACCGATGGTCGACCCCGCGATTCACGACCGTGATTTGCAGAAGCTATACCGCATGGCGCTGAGTATTTTAAGGAGTGAAGTGCTGCTGGCCGAACCAATTGGGGAGATTTTTGACGGACTGATCTTCACTTTCAAAATTGCCAGCAGCGATTTGTGGGAAGACCTGATTATCCAGGCAATCGCGGGCACTAGTGACTTCTGCGCCGCCAAGCCTGAATTAGGCCGGAGTCTATTCCATGGAGGTCAACGCAAGAGTGTTGATATCGCTGTATCGCTCCCTAATAGCGAGGAGGAGAACTCTACGGATGCATCCAGGACGGTATTGGTGCTGGACGCCAAATACAAACCGTCTCCGGGTTTGCTTGGATCTGCGCAAATGAGTGACCAATACCAGATTTACGCATACGCCAACTTGTGGGGCGTTCCGGCATTCCTCGTATATCCGACCATGCGACAAGACGAGCACCCGCGTCCAGACACTCGGCAAGCTTTCAATAACAGGGGCCAATATGCGGGTATCCTCGTCCTGCCTTTTCCTGGACCGGGTCAGAGCCGTATACCGTTGTCTGCATCCGAGCTGTCGCATATTATTCGTGGCGCCACTGACTGGAAACTAGTCGCAGAAGTAACGCGAGACATCGATCCAGATGCAATCGTGTCCGAAATGTGACAGTGCGCTCACTCGGCAGATTGTTGGGTGCCGGGAATTTTCACAGTGCCCAAGTCGCGATAGGATAGATGAACCATGACTTTGAACCGGCCATCACCGGGGAGTCGTCGGAAGAACAGCGTTCTTCGATCAAGTTCGCCGAACGCCAAGTAGAACCGACCGGGTCCAGCCCGTCACAGCTGAAGAGAAGCGATTTTCCGCCAGTGCCCACAGCACCAGGAGGGGGATAAGCGGGGTGGTACCGCGGCGCATGCGTCGTCCTCGTAGGCAAGGATTTATCGACCCTACGCTTGAAGGACGGCCAAAGCGATGAGCTTCTACCCGAAGGTCACTACTGACCCAACCGGTTCGACCCCGGCTTCGCCGCGTTTCCCAGAAATTGAGAAGCGCGTACTCGACTACTGGAAGAACGACAACACTTTCCAGGCCTCCATCGACCAGCGCAAGGGCGAAGAATTCGTCTTCTACGACGGCCCTCCATTCGCCAACGGCCTGCCGCACTACGGCCACCTTCTGACCGGCTACGTCAAGGACCTGGTCGCCCGCTACCAGACCCAGCGCGGAAAGCGCGTTGAGCGCCGCTTCGGCTGGGACACCCACGGCCTGCCAGCCGAGCTGGAAGCCATGAAGCAGCTGGGCATGAACGACAAGCAGCACATCCTTGAGATGGGCATCGACAAGTTCAACGACGCCTGCCGCACCTCGGTGATGAAGTACGCCGACGAATGGCAGGACTACGTCACCCGCCAGGCGCGCTGGGTCGACTTCGAGAACGACTACAAGACCCTGAACGTCGAATACATGGAATCGGTCATCTGGGCCTTCAAGCAGCTGAGCGACAAGGGCCTGACCTATCAGGGCTTCCGCGTGCTCCCGTACTGCTGGAAGGACGAGACCCCGCTGTCCAACCACGAGCTGCGCATGGACGACGACGTCTACAAGGACCGCCAGGACCAGACCGTCACCGTGGGCTTCACCATCCTCGCCGGCGAGAACCCGGTCTCGGCCGAGCTGGCCGGCGTGCAGGCCCTGGCCTGGACGACCACCCCGTGGACCCTTCCGACCAACGAAGCCCTGGCCGTGCACCCGGACGTCGAATACGTGGTGGTGCCCGCGGGAGAGAACGGCGTGAAGGCCTCCGAGGCCGCCGGACCGTTCCTGCTGGCCAAGGACCTGCTGGGCTCCTACGCCAAGGACCTGGGCTACAAGGACGCCAAGGCCGCCGCCGCTGCCATCACCGCCAGCTACACCGGCGCCCAGCTGGCCGGCGTGCGCTATGCTCCGCTGTGGGACACCTACACCGACACCGAGAAGTACGGCACCGAAAACGCCTGGCAGATCCTCACCGCCGACTACGTCACCACCGCGGACGGCACCGGCCTGGTCCACCAGGCTCCCGCCTACGGCGAGGAAGACCAGAAGGTCTGCGAGTCCAACGGCATCCCGGTGATCCTCTCCGTGGACGAGGGCGCCAAGTTCCTGCCGGTCTTCACCGGCGGCCCGCTGAACGACATCGCAGGCGTGCAGGTCTTCGAGGCCAACAAGACCATCACCAACGTGCTCAAGGCCGACGGCCGACTGGTCAAGCAGGCCTCCTACGAGCACTCCTACCCGCATTGCTGGCGCTGCCGCACCCCGCTGATCTACCGTGCGATCTCCTCCTGGTATGTCGAGGTCACCAAGATCAAGGACCGCATGCTGGAGCTGAACGAGCAGATCAACTGGATCCCGGGCAACGTCAAGCACGGCCAGTTCGGCAAGTGGCTGGAGAACGCCCGCGACTGGTCGATCTCCCGCAACCGCTTCTGGGGCTCCCCGATCCCGGTCTGGGAATGCGACGGCGTGGAGTGCGAGCACCGCGAGGTCTTCGGCTCGCTGGACGAACTGAAGAACTTCTTCGGACGCCTGCCGGTGAACCACGACGGCCAGCCGGATCTGCACCGCCCGTTCATCGACGAGCTGACCGCCGCCCATGCCGGCTGCGCCGCCGGCGGCACCCTGCGCCGCGTCGAGGACGTGCTGGATGTCTGGTTCGACTCCGGCTCGATGCCCTACGCCCAGGTGCACTACCCGTTCGAGAACCAGGAATGGTTCGACGGCGGGCACAATCCTGCGGACTTCATCGTGGAGTACATCGGCCAGACCCGCGGCTGGTTCTACACCATGCACATCCTGGCCACCGCGCTGTTCGACCGCCCTGCCTACACCAACGTGATCTCCCACGGCATCGTGCTGGGCTCGGACGGGCAGAAGATGTCCAAGTCCCTGCAGAACTACCCGAACGTCACCGAGGTCCTGGACCGCGACGGCTCCGACGCGATGCGCTGGTTCCTGATGGCCAGCCCGATCCTGCGCGGCGGCAACCTGATCGTCACCGAACAGGGCATCCGCGAGGGCGTGCGCCAGGTCCTGCTGCCGCTGTGGAACGTGTGGCACTTCTTCAACCTCTACACCAACGCCGCGAACAACGGCGCCGGCTACGAGGCCAAGTTCTCCACCGCCTCCACCGACCCGTTGGATACGTACATGCTGGCCGCCACCGGCCAGCTGGTGCGCGAGGTCACGCAAGCGCTGGATTCCTACGAGGTCTCCGACGCCACCGAGGCAGTGCGCCGCTACATGGACACGCTGACCAACTGGTACGTGCGCCGTTCGCGCCAGCGCTTCTTCGACGAGGACACCCAGGCCTTCGACACCCTGTACACCGCGCTGGAAACCCTGGTGAAGGTGACCGCCTCGCTACTGCCGCTGGCCAGCGAGGAGATCTACCGCGGCCTGACCGGTCAGCGCTCGGTGCACCTGACCGACTGGCCGGACGCCAACGACTTCCCGACCGACGCCACGGCCCTGGAAGCCATGGAAACCACCCGCAAGATCTGCTCGGTGGGCTCCTCGCTGCGCAAGGCCAAGAACCTGCGGGTGCGCCTGCCGCTGGCAGAGCTGAAGATCGTGCTCACCGACGCCGCCCGCCTGGCCGGCACCTACGAGTCGATCATCGCCGAGGAGCTGAACCTGAAGTCGGTCACCCTGATCGATGCGGCCGGAGTGGACTCCGCCAGCTACGGCATCAGCCAGCAGCTGGTCGTCAACGCCCGCGCCGCCGGCCCGCGCCTGGGCAAGAACGTGCAGCAGGCCATCAAGGGCGCCAAGTCCGGCGACTGGTCGGTCACCGACGGCGTGGTCACCGCCGGCGGCCTGGAACTGGCCGAGGGCGAGTACACGCTGGACACCGTGGTGGACGACGCAGCGGACATCGCCGCAGCGGTCATCGACGGAGGCTTCCTGGTGCTGGACACCGAGGTCACCGCCGAGCTGGCCGCCGAAGGCACCGCCCGTGACATGATCCGCTCCATCCAGTCCGCCCGCAAGGACGCGGACCTGCAGGTCTCGGACCGCATCCGCACCGTGGTCACCGCTAAGGCGGAAACCATCGCGGCGCTGGAAGCCAACCGCGAGCTGGTGGCCGGCGAGACGCTGACCGCGCAGCTGGAGCTGCTGGTCGACGACTCGGTCGAATCCGAGCAGGTCACCGTCGTCGTGATGCAGGACGCGGCCAAGTGAGCGAACTGAGCCGCGTCTACCGCGAACTGCTGGACCGTGCGCCGGAAAACAAGATGGAACCGCGCATGGACCCGATGTTCCGCGCCATGGAGATCCTGGGCGAGCCGCAGAAGGCCTGCCCGGTCATCCACATCACCGGCACCAACGGCAAGACCTCGACCGCTCGCATGATCGAGTCCCTGCTGCGCGCGCACGACCTGCGCACCGGCCGCTACTCCTCGCCGCATCTGGTCTCCGTGACCGAGCGCATCAGCGTGGACGGCGAACCGGTATCGGAGGAAACCTTCGTGCGCGTCTGGGACGAGATCAGCCCGTTCCTGGAGATCGTCGACGCCGAGCTGGACGAGCGCGGGGAAACCCGCCTGACCTACTTCGAGGCAGTCACCATCCTGGCCTTCGCGATCTTCGCGGAGGTGCCGGTGGACGTGGTGGTCCTGGAGGTGGGCCTGGGCGGCATCACCGACGCCACCAACGTGGCCGACGGCAACGTCTCGGTCATCACCCCGATCTCGCTGGACCACACCGACCTGCTGGGCGACACCACCGAGCTGATCGCCCAGGAGAAGGTGGGCATCCTGAAGCCCGGCGGCTACCTCGTCTCCTCGGTGCAGCCGGTGGACGCCGCCGACGTGCTGCTGGCCCGCGCCCGCGAGCTGGAGGTCCCCACGGCCTTCGAGTCCCTGGACTTCAAGCTGCTGGACCGCCAGGTCGCCGTGGGCGGCCAGCTGCTGAGCATCCAGGGCCAGGCCGCGACCTACGACGAGATCTTCCTGCCGCTGTTCGGCGCCCACCAGGCGCAGAACGCCGCGGTGGCGCTGGCCGCCGTGGAAGCGTTCCTGGGCGGGGGAGAGCGCGAGCTGAATGCGGACCTGGTCCGCGAGGGCTTCGCCGAGACCTCCAGCCCCGGACGCCTGGAACTGGTGCGCACCGCGCCGAGCATCCTGGTGGATGCCGGGCACAACCCGGACGGCATCCGCGTCTCGGCCGAGGCGATCCGCGAATCCTTCGGCTTCTCCCGGCTGGTGCTCATGGTGGGCATCCTGCAGGAGAAGGACGCCGAAGCCATGCTCTACACCATGCGCGAGGAGTACGGCGACCTGGTGGAGGACCTGTGCATCACCCAGTCCTCCTCGCCGCGGGCCATCCCGGCCGGGGAACTGGCAAACATGGCGCTGGCCGCCGGCTGGCCTGAAGAAGACATCCACGTCACCGAAGACCTGGAAGACGCCATCGAGTGGTCCGTCGGCCGCGCCGAGGCAGGCAACGACCTGTCCGGCGGCGTGCTGGTGACCGGCTCGATTACACTGGTGGGCGAGATTACGACCCTGCTCAAGGGAGGAGCCTAGTCATGGCCAAGCTGACCCGCGCCCAGCGCGAGTGGCGCCCGGGCATGCAGAAAAAGCAGCGCTCGGTTAAAACGATGTTCGCCTCCACCGTGCTGGTCTGCGAGGCCCTGCTGGCGGTATTCGTCACGCTGGCGGCCTTCGGGCTCAAGCGCGGCGAGCCGGCGGTGATCCTCAGCCTGGGCGCCGCGGTCGCGGTGCTGTGCATCGTGACCTGCGCGCTGCTGACCAAGAAGATCGGTTTCATCATCGGCTGGGCCCTGCAGGTGGTGTTCTTCCTCAGCGGTTTCATCCTGGTGGACATGTTCTACCTGGCCAGCGCATTCACCCTGTGCTGGTGGTACGCGCTGTCCAAGGGCGAAAGCATGGACCGCGAGAACACCCAGCGCGCCGCCGCCCAGGAAGCCTGGGACAAGGCCCACCCCGAACAGGCCTAGGCCCGTTCGACCACGAAGTTTCAACCACCGATACGAAGAGGTAGTCACATGACTGAACGTACCCTGATCCTGGTCAAGCCGGATGGCGTCAAGCGCGGCTTGACCGGCCAGATCATCGCCCGCATCGAAGCCAAGGGCTACACCATCGCCGAGCTGAAGCAGGTCACCGCGACCCGCGAAGTGCTGGCCCAGCACTACGCCGAGCACGAAGGCAAGCCGTTCTACGAGCCGCTGGTAGAGTTCATGCTCTCCGGCCCGGTTGTCGCGATTGTGGCCGAGGGCCACAACGTGATCACCGGCTTCCGTTCGCTGGCCGGCACCACCGACCCGACCACCGCCGCTCCGGGCACCATCCGCGGCGACCTGGGCCGCGACTGGGGCCTGAAGGTCCAGCAGAATCTGGTTCACGGCTCGGACTCGGAAGAGTCTGCAGCACGCGAGATCGGCATCTGGTTCGGCAACTAGCCGATGAAACACGCAATCCCAGGGACCCTTCGGGGTCCCTGGGATTGCGTGTTTAAAGGGGATGCCTACAACCAGCCATCGAGGTTGTTGTTGGTTCCGGGAGGAGGGGCTGCCAGCGTGGGGGCCGGGAGGCCGCCGGTGCTGATCGAATCGAAGTCGTCCTTGGAGATCAGGACCACCGATTCATGGTTAGCACCTTGGACGGTGATGACCTCGTGGCCGGTCGCCACGTTGTCCAGCAGGTGCGGAAAATTCTGTAGGGCTTCTTCATAGCTGAAATTCAGCATGCAGATTCCTCCTGGTGTCATGTGCTCAAAGCGTCGAGGATGGGGCGATGCCTGCACCGTGGATGAAGGCCACGGTACTAAACGGCCAAGTGGCCGTCCGGGGAGTATGTTCTCTGCATCGCTCCAGGTAATTCACATGAGTCACATTAAACACACAAACATCGGGCAATACAATCTTCAGCATTATTTTGTGACACGAATTGATGAATCCGTGGATTGCCGCTGGCGGTATCGATGCCGCCGCGGTGGCAAGGTTCCAAGATCCGCAGGACGCTGCCCCTGACGCAGCGTGAACCGATGGGACTAGTCCGTGGCGAGCCTGGCGAAGAGCAGCGAGTCGCGGCGACCCGTTGCCGTGCGCTTGTGGGCTCGTAAAAGCCCCTCGTAGCTGAACCCGGATTTTTCAAGCACCCTGCGCGAGGCGGTGTTCTCCGGCGCGCAGGTGGCCTCGATGCGCTGCAGTCCTAGGTCGCTGAAACCAAAGTCGAGCAGGAATCCCGCCACGACCGTTGCGTACCCCCGGCCCCAGCACGTGCTGTTCATGGCATAGCCCAGTTCTCCGCATGCATGCTGCCCGCTCGCGGTCGATACCGCGCCAGCGCCGATGGCCTCGTTGTCCAGCGTCACCGCAAGGTTCAACGCGCCGGCGGCGGAGGCCATGGCCTCGTTGATGAACGCCTCGGTGTCGGGGCGGGAGTTCGGGCCCAAGTCGACGTACCGGCAGACCAGTGGATCCGAGGCATAGGCATGTACGGCATCGATGTCCCGCAGGGTGAAGCTGCGCAGGGCAAGGCGGCCGCCATTGGGCAACAGGTGTTCTCTGAGCGGTTCCATGCGGTGTTCGGTTTCCCTTTCACGGGTGAGTAGCAGGGTATGGCGCAGGCGGGAGAAAACAAGGGGTCCAGCTTCCGGATGATGGAAGCTGGACCCCTTGGACGTACATAGCGGGCAGTGCGCGGTATTGAACTACTCGGCGGTGTCCTTCACCTCGTCGGAGGCCGGATGAGCAGGCTTGGCTGCTTCCGCCTTGTCCTGAGGCGCCCGCTCCTTGGCGGCCTTCTCCTTGGCGTCGAGGCGTTCGAGTGCGGATTCCTCCTCATCGAGCGCGACCTCCGCGAGGATGTCCTGTTTCGCCTCGACCGCTGGATCCTTCTTCTCGCGTCCTGTCCAGACCTTGATCACGGCCCATGCAGCGGCCGTCAGGGGCACGGCGAGTACCGCTCCGATGATGCCGGCCAGCACGGTGCCGGCGGTCAGCGCCATCAAGACGACCAGCGCATGCAGGCTCAGGGCGTTGGCCATGACGACCGGCTGCAGGAAGTTGCCTTCCAGCTGGTTCACGATGATGACCGCGGCCAGCACGATCAGGGCAACCACCGGCCCGTTGGTGACGAGGGCGACAAGGGTGGCCAGCACGCCTGCTACCGTCGCGCCGACCATTGGCACGAAGGAACCCAAGAAGACGATGACACCCAGCGGGATGGCCAGCGGAACCTGCAGGACCAGCAAGGTGACGGTGATGCCGATCGAGTCGACTGCCGCCACGATCGAGGTGCCGCGGATGTAGCCGCCGAAGGTGTGCAGCGCGCGGTCGCCGGACAGGATCCACTTGTTGCGGTAGTGCTTCGGGGTCCAGGAGACCGCGAAGGCCCAAATGCGGTCGCCGTCCTTCAAGAAGAAGAACAGGATGACCAGCAGCAGGATCAGCCCGGTGATGAAGCTGCCGGCGGCACTGATCGTATTCAGCGCCCCGGTGCCGAACTGGGAACTGGTCAGGAATCCAGTGACGGTTTGGACTGCCTTGTCGATCTGCTCCTGGTCGATGGTGAACGGAATGTCGACCAGCATTTTCTGGACAATCTCGTTGAGCTGGTTGAAGCCCTGGACCGCCTTGTCGACGAGCGTCGACCATTCGTTGGTTACGGAGAACACCAACCCGGTGCCGATGCCGCCGAGCACGAGCAGGGAACCGAGGAAAACGATCCACGCCGAAAGCAAGGCGTTGAAGACCTTGCGCAGCTTGACAACCAGTGGCCACAACGCGCAGGCGATGATGATTGCCAGCAATGTCGGGATGACGATCGTGGTGAGCCTGAGCATGCCGACGATGATGAACCCGGCCAACGCGCCGACAACCAGGATCTGCGCGCTGCGGATTCCCATGCGTCCAAGCAGGTCGGTCCACAGCCCGCTGACGGTGAATTCCGGCGGCTGCTCGGCGCTCAAGCCCAACGCCGCGTCGGCCTTCACCTTTGGCGCCCTCTCCTTCGTCGAGGGTTTCGCCCTGCGAAACAAACTCATACTCGCTCCTCTATGCCGTTTGTGATAGCTCCAACAATAGGCTAGCGAAATGAATAGCTGGTTGATCAACACCGTGAGGATGATCTTTTGCCAGCTCAGTGATGACTTGCTCGTGCTCTGGGTGGATGATCGGGGCTAGGAACGCGGTCCGAAGTATTCGCTGGCCAGCAGTCCCATGATGATCCGATCGTGGAACTGGCCATCATGGAAGCCAGCCTGGCGTTCGCGTCCTTCTTCGCGGAATCCTGCCCGGTTGAAGGTGCGCAGCGCACGCTCATTGTAGGCCCAGACGCTCAGTCCGATGCGGTTAAGCCCCATTTCGCGGAAGCCGAAATCGATAATCATCTTGGTTGCCATGGTGCCGTAGCCCTGGCCCACGTTGGAGCCGCCGATCATGATCATCAGCTCGGCCGAGCGGGCCGGGGCGTTGTAGTTGTACAGCGCCGTGTGGCCGATCAGGGTGTCGTCGGGCAGCGTGATGCACAAGCCCACCCCGTCGGTGGTGCCCCGGTTCAGGCTGCGGCCCTTGAAGAGCTCGGCGGCTTCGGTTCCCGGATGCGGGAGCACCAGGGAGCCCTGCAGCGCCATGAACTCCGGGCTATTCCACCACTGGGTAAGGATTGGCAGGTCATCGTCCTGCAGTTCGCGCAGTCGGATGTGCTCCGAAATCAGCAGATTGATTCCGTAGTCCTGGGCGTTCTCTGTGTTCCATATGTCACTGGCCATGCATCCAATCTACCCTGTTGCGTATTTCACGTTCCTGGAAACGAGCTGCGGCTGGATCAACGTATACGCAACGGAAAAGCTGGTTTGGCTAGGAGTTAAGCTAAAGAATTGCTTCGGTGGGATGCGCTGGACACGCCGGAGTCGCTCACCGGGGCTTGGGCGCGGACTTCGAGTGTTTGCCCAGCCAGAAATCCAGCGCTGCAGACAGCAGGATCCCCAGCGCATAGGCCGCGAGATCCAGCGCAGCGAATCCGGAGCCGAACACCAGATGGGCTGCCGGGAGCATGGAAGCCATCAGCGCTGGCAGGCCGGTGAGCTGCAGGAATTCGATCCCGAAGCACCACAGGAAAGCCAGGGAGGCTGGTAGCCACGGGGAACGCCTGACGAAGATGAAGGCGAGCAACACGTAGAACAATGCTGCGTACAGCACCCCGCCGGAGAGGTCTGCGGCCAGCCCGTCGGCCAGGTATCTTGCGCTTAAACCAACGGGGACCATCGCGATGGCGATGATCCCCAAGGTCAGTCGGCGTGCGGAAACACTGCCCATGCTTATCCGAAGAAGGCGTTGGGGAAACGCAGGATGACGGTCGCAGCGACCAGCAGCCACAGGATGGCGGTGATGATCCAGCTCCATTCGCGGAACAGCTTCTTGACTCCGTCGCCGGCGGGGATCACGCCGTTGAGCACGTTGCGTCCGGTGGTGAAGACAAAGAGCGGGATGACCATGGTCCACACGACCATGCAGTAGAGGCACAGGGCGTTGATTTCGTACAGTGCCTGGTACCAGAACCAGATGACCAGGCCCAACGCCGCGGTGATGCCCAGCTGGAAGCAGATCCAGAACCAGCGCTGCAGCTTGGTGGCCCCTGCCAGCAGCGTGAAGCCGATGGTCACCACGACGGCGAAGCAGACGATGCCGAAGAACGGGTTGGGGAACCCGAAGATGCCGGCCTGCTCGGTCTTCATGACCGTGCCGCAGGAAATCCATGGATTGACGTCGCAGCTGGTGACGTAGTCGGGATTCTTGTAGAGTTCGATCCGCTCCAGAACCAGGATTCCGGCCGCGACCCAAGCGATGAAGCCGGTGATGATGGTGAACAGGCCGAACCCGCGATCCCTCGCCCACCAGGGCAACACGCCCGGGGCCTGTTGATTTTCAAGTGATGAAACCATGCTTTGACTATTCCATATGTTCCTAGGAAAGCGGATGTCTCCGCCGTGTGCGTTCTCATCCTAGAAAGATTTTCTGTGCAACGGATATGTGCCCGTGAACGCGATGTGAACGAAATATGAGAGAATGGGAATGGTTGTTCGCGGATCCACAGTCTGCTTTCAACCCAACGAGAGACTTTCGAAACGACAGATCGTCAGGCGATGCATCGCTTCGGTTGAGTGCCCAATATGTGCGCCTCCCGAGGGAATACCGCGGATCGAAGGGCTGCAAAGGAAAGCAGCTGGTTTGAAAGGGCCGCGTTGAGCCGCAGTTGCTGCGTCGGGATCGGTAAACCGGACCCGCGGCGTGGATAGCTGCGGAATATATAGAGCTTTTGCGTCCGGCCGACTCATAGAAGAAGGCCGAGCCGCACGTCATGATTGTAGATTCAGCCAAGGCGCCGTCTGTGGAGGATGCCGACGTTGGACATTAGTAGGAGTACGCGAAATTAAATGAGCGCATCAAATCAGCGAAAGGGTGGGGCGCAGGGAAACAAGCGAGGCAATCGTTCGACGCGCGCCCGCCGCACCCAGGTGTCCACCACTCCGGCCCGTCCTTTGCGCCGTGCCATGACCTTGGCAGAGCTGAACGCCGCTGCCGGCGTCGAGGATACCCAGTACCGCTGGCGGGCCACCCGCCGCACCCAGGTGTCCACCCCTGACTCCAGCAAGCGCGCCAGCCGCCAGGCTGACCGCCGCGCCCAGGGCGCGCGCAGCGCAGCCGCCGACGAGGCAGTGAACGAGCAGGCTGCCAAGCAGCAGGCAGCCGAGGCCGCCGCTTCCGAGCAGCCGCAGGATTCGGCCGCCGAAACCGTCGAGGCGGCCGCACCGGCAGCTTCGCTGGAAACCGTCGAGGCCATCGCCCAAGCAGCCATCGAGGCCGAGGCGCACGACGAGCCCGAAGACCGCACCGGCGCGTTGCTGGCCGAGCACGGCAACACCATGATCATGAACCCGTTTGCGATCCCTGAATCGGCCCACTCGGTGCTGGCCCAGGCCGTCGCGAAGAAGACCCGCACCACGCCGCGCCCTGAAGCCGACGAGCAGTCCGAGGGCGAAGACGTCACCTCGCGCCGCCGTCGTCGCCGCCGCCGCGGAGACGTGGACCTGGAACTCGAAGGCGGCTCGCAGGACGATCCGCCGAACACCGTCACCCGTGTCCGCGCCCCGCGCGCCGGCATCGAAAGCCACGCCAGCGTGAACAACAAGGTCGCCTCGGTGCGCGGTTCCACCCGCCTGGAAGCCAAGCGCCAGCGCCGCCGCGAATCCCGCGAGACCGGCCGCCGCCGCCAGGTGATCACCGAGGCCGAGTTCCTGGCGCGCCGCGAGTCGGTTGAGCGCAAGATGATTGTGCGCCAGCGCGAGGACCGCATCCAGATCGGCGTGCTGGAAGACGGCGTGCTTGCCGAGCACTTCGTGTCCAAGACCCAGCAGGATTCGCTGATCGGCAACGTCTACCTGGGCAAGGTGCAGAACGTGCTGCCGTCCATGGAGGCCGCCTTCGTGGACATCGGACGCGGGCGCAACGCCGTGCTGTACGCCGGCGAGGTCAACTGGGACGTGGCAGGCCTCGAAGGCCAGCCGCGCCGCATCGAGAACGCCCTGAAGGCCGGCGACTCGGTCCTGGTGCAGGTCACCAAGGACCCGGTGGGCCACAAGGGCGCCCGCCTGACCAGCCAGGTCTCCCTGCCGGGCCGCTACCTGGTGTACGTGCCGGGCGGCTCCATGACCGGCATCTCCCGCAAGCTGCCCGACGTCGAGCGCCAGCGCCTGAAGAAGATCCTGAAGGACCACCTGCCGGAGAACGCCGGCGTGATCGTGCGCACCGCAGCGGAAGGCGCCTCGGAAGAGGAGCTGACCAATGACATCAACCGCCTGCGTGCCCAGTGGGAAGGCATCGAGGAGCAGTCGACCTCGACCAAGACCCTGGCCCCTGAGCTGCTGTACTCCGAGCCTGATCTGACCATCAAGGTCGTCCGCGACGTCTTCAACGAGGACTTCACCAAGCTGATCGTCTCCGGCGAGCAGGCCTGGGACACCATCGAGGCCTACGTCATGTACGTGGCGCCGG
This sequence comes from Arthrobacter sp. AG1021, assembly GCF_003633665.1. NCBI lineage: Bacteria > Bacillati > Actinomycetota > Actinomycetes > Micrococcales > Micrococcaceae > Arthrobacter > Arthrobacter sp. AG1021. The sequence continues at coordinate 830,965 of NZ_RBLB01000006.1, forward strand.
ATCTGATGGGCCGCCTGGAGAAGTGGGAGCAGGACGAGGACATCTTCGCCAACTACCGCGTGGACGAGCAGATCGCCAAGGCGCTGGACCGCAAGGTCTTCCTGCCTTCGGGCGGTTCTCTGGTCATCGACCGCACCGAAGCCATGACGGTGATCGACGTGAACACCGGCAAGTTCACCGGTTCGGGCGGCAACCTCGAAGAGACCGTCACCAAGAACAACCTGGAAGCGGCCGAGGAAGTCGTGCGCCAGCTGCGCCTGCGCGACATCGGCGGCATCATCGTCATCGACTTCATCGACATGGTCCTTGAATCGAACCGCGACCTGGTGCTGCGCCGACTGGTCGAGTGCCTGGGCCGCGACCGCACCAAGCACCAGGTGGCCGAGGTGACCAGCCTGGGCCTGGTGCAGATGACGCGCAAGCGCATGGGCACCGGCCTGCTGGAAGTCTTCGGCGAGGAGTGCGAGCACTGCGCCGGCGCGGGTGTCATCACCCACGAGGAGCCTGTTGAATCCCGCAAGTCCTTCAACTCGCATGGCGAGAGCCATTCGAAGAAGTACGCCGAGAAGCCTTCGCGCAACCGCCGCCGCCGCGGCGGGGACAAGGACGAGAGCAAGCCGGTAGAGCAGGAGCACACCGAGGTCGTCGAGGAGAAGACCGAAGCCACGCGCCATGCCCTGGCCAACATCGCCGCGGCCTCGCACCTGGATCACCCGGCCGAGCATGCCGTGAAGATCGGCGACGACGAGGTTCCGATGCCGAAGCACGTCGAGACCGGCTCCGCCGACTCGTCCCTCACCCTGGAATCGCTGGAAGCAGCGCTGCCGGAAGGCGAAGGACAGGGCGAGCAGTCCGACTCCGGGCGCAAGCCACGGCGCCGCTCCCGTTCCCGCGGCCGCAACCGCGGCCAGGACGAGCAGCAGGGGGCCGAGTCTCAGGCCGAAGAGCAGCAGGCTGCCGCCGAGCCGGAGAACGCAGCAGAACAGGTTTCCTCGAAGCCTGCCCGCAGCCGTTCGCGCCGCGCCTCGCGTCCGCAGGAGGCCTCCTCGGGGGAGCAGCCGGTCCTGACCGGCCTGGCCCTGCCGGCTTCCCAGGCCCCCGTTGCCGAGCAGACCGCAGCACCTGCTGCGCCTGCCGCCGCCGCTTCGGCGGCCCCACAGAGTTCCACCAAACCAAAGCGACGCAGCCGTCGGGCCACCTCGGTCCAGGGCGATGCGAACGCGGCGGTGGAAGTGGTCGAGGTATCCGCTGCTACCGGTTCGGTAGTCCAGATGGATACCGCCAGTTCACGGGCTGAAAAGCCTGCCGAACCGGCCGGTGCTCCGGTCATGTTCGGTGTCGGAGTTCCGGTTCGCGAACTGAAATAGATGAACTTGGTCACGGTTCACCCACTGGGGCAGTTTGTATTTGCCCCAGTGGCGTGGACTAGCGTAATCTAGTTGATCGGTGCTAAACGCCAAGATCACGGACTTTTGGTCCGCTCGGCGTCAAGGCACAAGCGCATGAGATCCCTGCGTAACGGACCTGAACAAGGTTTGCGGGTTGATTTCTGCGCCGGTAAGACAATAAACGTCGAGTAGAAGTGAGTACCCACGTGGTGTACGCAATTGTCCGCGCAGGCGGCCACCAGGAAAAGGTTTCCGTTGGAGACCTGATCACCGTTGACCGTCTTCAGGCTGCCCCAGGTAGCTCCATTGAGCTTCCTGCCTTGCTGCTGGTGGACGGCGAGAAGGTAACTTCCGCCGCTGCCGACCTGGCTAAGGTCAAGGTCACCGCCGAGGTCGTTGAAAACCTCCGCGGTCAGAAGATCGTTATCCAGAAGTACAAGAACAAGACCGGTTACAAGAAGCGCCAGGGTTTCCGTGCTGCTCTGACCAAGGTCAAGGTCACCTCGATCGCCTAATTAGGCGCTCGTACTATCCATTTTTTGTAGCGAAAGAGGCTAAATCATGGCACATAAGAAAGGTGCGAGTTCCACTCGCAACGGTCGCGATTCCAACGCACAGTACCTGGGCGTAAAGCGCTTCGGTGGTCAGGAAGTCAAGGCAGGCGAAATCATCGTTCGCCAGCGTGGCACCCACTTCCACCCAGGCGCCGGCGTAGGCCGCGGCAAGGACGACACCCTGTTCGCTCTGGCTGCCGGTGCAGTCGAGTTCGGCACCCGTCGTGGTCGCCGCGTGGTGAACATTGTGGCTGCTGCCTAACTCAGGCACGCAACAGCATTTTTAGTACACAAGGGGTGGGCCGATTCCGGTCCGCCCCTTGCGTGCGTAGATAGACTTTTAAGCGAGCAAAAGTTCGCACCCCTTTTCTAGGAGTAGATGGCCCCGTGGCTGCATTCGTTGATCGCGTTACCCTTCATGCCACCGCAGGCAACGGTGGTCACGGTTGTGTGTCCATCAAGCGTGAGAAGTTCAAGCCGCTGGGCGGCCCCGACGGCGGCAACGGCGGCAACGGCGGCGACATCATCCTGCGTGTCGACCCGCAGGTCACCACGCTGCTTGACTTCCACCACCTGCCGCACCGCAAGGCCGGCAACGGCGAGCCGGGCAAGGGCGGCCTGCGCCCGGGCAAGCAGGGCCAGGACCTGATCCTGGGTGTGCCTGCAGGCACCGTCATCAAGACCCGCGACGGCGACATCCTCGCCGACCTGGTCAACGTGGGCGATGAATTCCTCGCCGCCGCCGGCGGCCAGGGCGGGCTGGGCAACGCCGCGATCGCCTCCGACAAGCGCAAGGCCCCGGGCTTCGCGCTGCTGGGTATTCCCGGTCAGGAGCAGGACGTCGTCATGGAGCTCAAGTCCGTGGCCGACATCGCGCTGGTGGGCTATCCTTCGGCCGGCAAGTCCTCGCTGATCGCCGCGGTTTCCGCCGCGCGCCCTAAGATCGCCGACTACCCTTTCACCACTCTGGTGCCGAATCTTGGCGTCGTGCAGGCCGGCGAGGTCCGCTTCACCGTGGCCGACGTGCCGGGCCTGATCCCTGGCGCCTCCGAGGGCAAGGGCTTGGGCCACGAGTTCCTGCGCCACGTCGAGCGTTGCGCGGCCATCGTGCACGTGCTGGACTGCGCCTCGCTGGAATCCGACCGCGACCCGATCACCGATCTGGAGACCATCGAAGCCGAGCTGGCCAGCTACGAGGCCGACTCCACTTTCGCCGGCACCGACGGCACCATCGTCCCGCTGGTCGAGCGCCCCAAGCTGGTGGCCCTGAACAAGGTCGACATGCCGGACGGCAAGGACATGGCCGACTTCGTGCGCCCGGAGCTGGAGAGCCGCGGCTACCAGGTCTTCGAGATCTCCGCGCTGGCCCGCGACGGCCTGCGCGATTTGTCCTTCGCGATGGCCAAGCTGGTGGAGGAGGCCCGCGCCTCGCGTGTCGTGGAAACCCCTGTGGTCGAGGTGCCGGTGATCCGCCCGCGCTCGGTCAACAAGCGGGAATTCTACATCCGCCGCGAAGAGCAGAACCTCGAACCATTGTGGCGCGTCATCGGCGAGAAGCCGGAGCGCTGGATCATGCAGACCGACTTCCGCAACGACGAGGCCGTCGGCTACCTGGCCGACCGCTTGGCCAAGCTCGGCGTGGAGACCCAGCTGTTCAAGGCCGGCGCCAAGCCGGGCGACGCGGTGGTCATCGGCGTGGAGGAGAACTCCGTGGTCTTCGACTGGGAGCCGACCATGGCCGCCGGTGCGGAGCTGCTGGGCAGCCGCCGCGGCGAGGACGTGCGCCTGGAGGACCGCGGCGCCCGCAAGACCCGCGAGGAGAAGCGCGCCGAGCACGAGGACCGCAAGGCGGCCAAGGCCGCTGCCCGCGACGAGCTGGAGGCAGAGCGCCGCGCAGGCATCTGGACCGAGTCCGTGCATGCGAAGGCCGCTGAGCGCAAGGCCAAGCAGCGCGCCCAGGAAGACCAGTGAACACCACCAAGACCCTCTCCGCGGTGTCCTCCCGCGCCCAGCTGCCCCAGGCCAAGCGCCTGGTCGTTAAGGTGGGCTCCAGCTCGCTGACCACCGTGGAAGGCGGCATCTCCCAGGAGCGGCTCGACTTCCTGGTGGATACGCTCTCGCGCACGGTGGCCGCGGGCACCGAGGTGGTGCTGGTGTCCTCGGGCGCCATCGCCGCCGGCCTGGCTCCGCTGGCGCTGGCCAAGCGCCCCAAGGACCTGGCCACCCAGCAGGCGGCCGCCTCGGTGGGGCAGGGCCTGCTGCTGGCGCAGTACACCGCGCAGTTCGCGCAGCAGGGGATCACCGTCGCCCAGGTGCTGCTCACGGCCGATGACCTGATGCGCCGCACCACCTACACCAATGCGCTGCGCGCGCTGGTGCGGCTGCTGAACCTCGGGGTGCTGCCGATCGTCAACGAGAACGACACGGTCGCCACCCACGAGATCCGCTTCGGCGACAACGACCGCCTGGCCTCGCTGGTGGCCCACCTGGTCAAGGCCGATGCGCTGCTGCTGTTCTCCGACGTGGACTCCGTCTACGATGCGCATCCCGCCCAGGGCGGCAGCCGCATTCCGCTGGTCGGCCACCCGGACGAGATCAGCGCCATCGACCTGGGCACCTCGGGTTCCTCGGTGGGCACCGGAGGCATGATCACCAAGGTGCAGGCCGCCACGCTCAGCGCTTCGGCCGGTATCCCGGCCCTGGTCACCTCCACCGCCAACGCCGCCCGCGCGCTGGCCGGCGAGGACGTGGGAACCTGGTTCGCCGCGCGCAACACCCGCCGCTCGGCCCGCGACGTCTGGCTGGCCCACCTCGCGGTGGCCCACGGCCGGCTGATGCTGGACGCCGGCGCGGTGCGCGCCATCCGCAGCGGCGAGAAGTCGCTGCTGGCCGCAGGCATCACCTCGGCTACCGGGGACTTCGAAGCCGGGGACGCGGTGGAGATCTGCGACGCCTCAGGAACCGTGGTGGCCCGCGGCCTGGTGAACTACGCCGCGCTGGAACTGCCGGCAATGTTCGGCCGCTCCACCTCCACGCTGCTGGCCGACCTCGGCGAAGGTTACGAAAAACCGGTAGTACATGTCGATGACTTGGCGCTGATCTAGGTTCCGGAACCTACAATGGGTGCATGACCCTCACCGTTTCCGAGACCGATGCAGCCGTCCACAAGCTGGCCGACCGGGCCCGCCGCGCCTCGCGCGTGCTGGCCCGCGCCAACCGCGACTGGAAGGACAAGGCCCTGCGCGCCATTGCGGCGTCCATCGACGCCAACCGCGCAGGGATCATCGCCGCGAATGCCAAGGACCTTCAGGCCGGCAAGGCCAACGGGACCTCGGCGGCGATGCTGGACCGCCTGAAGCTGGATGCTCCGCGCATCGATTCGCTGATCTCCGCCCTGCACGAACTGGCCGGCCTGCCCGATCCGGTGGGCCGCGTCGTGCGCGGCGAAACCCTGCCCAACGGCCTGCGCATGCGCCAGGTCAACGTGCCCATGGGAGTCATCGGCACCATCTACGAAGCCCGTCCCAACGTCACCGTGGACATCGCCGGTTTGTCGCTGAAGAGCGGCAACGCGGTCTTGCTGCGCGGCGGCTCGGCGGCCCTGAACTCCAACCTGGCGCTGGTCGGCTTCATCCGCGACGCCCTGGAATCCGTGTCGCTGCCCCGCGACCTGGTCATCTCCGTGGACGAATACGGCCGCGAAGGCGCCGACGCCATGATGGGGGCCCGCGGCAAGATCGACGTGCTCATCCCGCGCGGTGGGCGCGAGCTGATCCAGCGGGTGGTCACCACCGCCAAGGTGCCGGTCATCGAAACAGGCGAGGGCAACGTGCACATCTACCTGGATGAGAGCGCCGACCTGGAAATGGCCACCGACATCCTGCTCAATGCCAAGACCCAGCGTCCGAGCGTCTGCAATACCGTGGAAACCCTGTTGATCCACCAGAATGCCGCGGCCGCCGCCGGCGTGCTGCAGGCCTTGTCGGCCGCCGGGGTCACCCTGCACGCCGAGGAACGCGCCGCCCAGCTGGTGCCGGAGATTGCCACGGTGCAGGCGGGGGAGGACGACTGGGCCAACGAGTACCTCGACCTTGACATCGCGGTGAAGGTGGTGGACGACATGGACCAGGCGCTGGAGCACATCCGCGCCTACTCCACCGGCCACACCGAGGCGATCATCACCTCCTCGCTGCGCAATTCAGAGCGCTTCATCGCTGAAATCGACTCCGCCGCGGTCATCGTCAACGCATCGACCCGCTTCACCGATGGCGGCCAGCTTGGCCTGGGCGCCGAAGTTGGCATCTCCACCCAGAAGATGCACGCCCGGGGACCCATGGGACTGGCCGAACTGACCACGACCAAGTGGATCGTCCAAGGCGACGGACATGTCCGTAAATAGTTTCTGACCGCCTAATTCGGTACCATGTAGAAGAACGCTACCGTGACCTTTCGGGCCACTGCCCGGGCTAGCCCCCGACGCGGCAGGCAACGAGGAAAACAACTGGAGAAATATCTTGAACGCGCTGATTATGGCTTCCGCAGCCGCAAGCACCACTGGGTTGGATTCGCATACCTGGGCCCTGATCATTGGCGGCGGCATCTTCCTGGCATTTATGCTGTTGCTGCTGGTCACCGTTTCTTACACCAACGTAGGCCTGCGCCACGAAATCAAGCCTGACGATTTCGACGAGCACCGCCAGTTCAAGACCCACGCTGAGCACCACTGATCTTGGCGGACGAACAAGTCAAGAACCGCCCATTGCGCCTCGGCGTGATGGGCGGTACTTTTGACCCCATTCACAACGGCCACCTGGTTGCCGCGAGCGAGGTCGCCGCGGAATACGACCTGGACGAAGTGGTTTTCGTGCCCACGGGCGAACCTTGGCAGAAGGCCGACCGCAGCGTCACCGATGCCGAGCACCGGTACCTGATGACCGTTATCGCCACGGCGTCGAACCCGCGCTTCACCGTCAGCCGCGTGGATATCGACCGCGAGGGCGCCACCTACACCCGTGATACGCTGCTCGACCTGCGCGCCCAGCGCCCCGACGCCGAGCTGTTCTTCATCACCGGTGCCGACGCCATGAGCCAGATCATGAGCTGGCGGGACATCGACCAGGTCTGGGACCTCGCGCATTTCGTAGGCGTTAGCCGTCCGGGGTACGTGATTTCCGATTTGGGCCGGGACAACGTCTCCCAGCTGGAGATTCCTGCACTGGCGATTTCCTCCACCGACTGCCGCGAACGCGTCGCCGAGGACAAGCCCGTCTGGTACCTGGTACCCGATGGTGTGGTGCAGTACATTGCAAAATATGGGCTCTATACCGAGTCGTAACCTCACATTGAGCCGTAATACACGGCATAATCGATTAAGGTGACGGTATTTGTCTATGCGGTCGGGAGTAGCACCAGATGAGCGATAACTCGCAGCCAGTTTCCAGTAGGCGGGCATTGCGTGAAAAGCGACGCGCCGAAATGGAGGCGCTGCTCGCCAATAGCAAGGCTGAACAGGCCGCCAAGGAACAGGCGGACAAGAAGGCCAAGGCTGAATCCGCCAAGACCGATTCCAAGAGCTCTTCTGCTCCGGCTAAACCCGTACCATCTGCATCGAAGCCTGCTGATTCCAAGCCTGCGCCTGCCAAGACAACGGAATCCAAGCCTGCCGCCAAGCCGGCAACTGCTGCCAAGAAACCGGCAGCCAATTCCGGTACCCCGAAGGCTCCCGCGAAGCCTGCCGAGAAAACCCCGGCCGCCAAATCTGCGCCCAAACCCCAGCCGGCCAAGACGGCAGCCTCCAAGCCTGCGGCACCTAAGCCCGCTGAAGCCAAATCAGCACCGGTCAAGAGCGCACCGGACAAGCCGGCGCAGTCCAAGCCCGAAGAGAGCGAGACTGCCGCTTCCAAGGCAGCTGCATCTACTCCCGCAGCGCAGAAGCCTGAAGCATTGGGGGAGCGCGCCTCATTGCGTCGCGCCCGTGACCGCGAAGCCTTGCGTGAGCGCCGCCGCCTTCAGGAAGAAGTCGGCTCGCTGACAAGCCATGTCCCAACCGTGGAGCCTGCCGATGATCCGAAGCCGCTGACCCGCCGGCAGCTGCGCTTGCAGGCATTGGCCGACCAGAACAAGGGAGCCGCTGCGGCCAAACCTGTCCAGGCTGCCAAGCCTGCAAAGCAGCCAGGAGCGGAGGGCGCGCCTGATACAACTGTCATGAGCGTCGAGGACGCGTTGGCCGCACGACGTGCACACGACCCGAAATCTCCGGTCGAACCGATCCTGCTGGGCGAAGACGACTCCGAAATCGATCTTGAAGTTCTGGCCCATCAGCGCGAAATGGCTGCGCGTGCCGCAATTATTTCGCGCCGTGCTGCCGAGCGTGAGCGCCTGCGCGTGGAAAATTCCAAGCAGGGCAAGGAAGAAGTTGCTTCCGACCCATTCACTGGCGCGATGGGCAACATTCGCGAAGTCGAAGAGCGGATCGCCAAAACTGGTATCTCCGGGCCGAAAACCGAAAGCGTTTCGCTGTCGTTGGATGCCCAGGGGAAGATCGCTTCCAAGCCTCCCGTGAAGCCCGCCGCCAAGCCTGCGCCGAAGCCTGCAGCGAAAGCTCCTGCCAAACCTGCACCGAAACCGGCGGCAGCCAAACCAGCTGCAAAGCCAGAGCAAAAGCCTGCTGCGAAACCGGCTCCAAAGCCGGGTCCGGCCGCGAAGCCGACACCGGTTGCCAAGGCCCCTGTCGCGGCCAAGCCCGCGCCGGCATCAGCGTCCGAAAACAAGGTCGTCGAACTACCTCGTATCGAGGCAGTTGATGCCCAAGGTCTACAGCCGCTTGACGTGCAGACTCACGGTGTACGCCGTGCCAATAACATGCTTATCGCCATGATCGTGGCCTTGGGCGTTGGCGGCGCGGCCCTAGTGGCCGGCCTGATCATGTTGTTGACCAACTAGTTTTTATAGGACAATTAAGTCCTTGATCCACCCCTTCCTAAAGGAGGCACCCAACTTCATGGGCGCACACGCAGACTCAATTGCCCTCGTGCATACCGCGGCACTGGCCGCCGCAGAAAAACTTGCCGAGGATATGGTCGCACTCGACGTGGCCGAACGTTTGGGCATCACCGATGCCTTCCTGATCGTCTCCGGCGGTTCCGAGCCTCAGGTCAATGCCATTGTGGACGAGATCCAGGCCAAGGTGATCGAGAAGTTCGACCTGCGCCCCGTTCGCCGTGAAGGCTTCGGCCTCGGCCGCTGGGTGCTGCTCGACTACGGAGACGTGGTAGTTCACGTACAGCACCAGGAAGACCGGGTCTTCTACGCGCTGGAGCGCTTGTGGTCCGATTGCCCGGTGATCGAGCTGCCTGCTGCCGACGGCAAAAAGAACTAGTCGAGATGGATTTGCATCCTGTTCAGACATTCATTTATGATAGATGAGTTGCCTGATCAGGTAGCGATCCTCACGGGGGTATGGCGCAGTTGGTAGCGCGTCTGCATGGCATGCAGAAGGTCAGGGGTTCGAATCCCCTTACCTCCACAAATGTGAAGAGTCGAGAGAACCTTGACAAAATTTGATCAGAATCCCCCGGCCATCGGCCGGGGGATTTCTGCTTATCCGGCCAGTAGTTCCGGGCCGGGTCGATCAGGTGCCGGCTGAGGATTTCCGAGGTCTGCGGGTCCAGCACGGTGACTTCTTCGGTGTCGATCAGCATCACCACTTTCTTGCGTCCGTGGATATTGCGGACCCCCAGGTGGCGCAGTTTCCCGTCGTGTCTCAGGGTCACTTTCCCGTCCTTGTCGATGTGGTTGTGGCAGTTCCGGAACTCGCGGTTGCGGGTCACATCGATCTGATTCAGGGTTTTCCGCGCGCCACGAATCGGTTGTAGTCCATCGCGGCACCGACCCAGAAAGACAGTGGACCACCTTCGCTCAATGCGTCCGCTGCGATTTCGATCCACCCCGGCGCCATTTCGCGACCAGATCCCATGAGTGCTTTTGTTGCCTCCGGCCGTTCCAGATACTCTTCGAGCTGATCGGTATTGACGCGTACAAGCAGGGTCCCGCCTTTTCGAACGCTCACGACCATCTTGCCATTCACCATGATTGACCTGCCTCCAAACATCGATACTTCGCGAAGTTCCGGTTCGTCGGCCAGCAGGGTACGGATGCGCTGGACGATCACAGTCTGCTCGGGCGTCATCTCGTCTACCTCGGCTAAATCCGCTTGGGAGGACCGTAGGAGAGCCGATCGAAGATCAGAATGTTCTCTACAATTTTGCCGTCAGTGATGGTGAATAATTCTGCTGCGGGTGCTGTGGAAGTCGCAGCAGTCTGGGGGTAATAGAACAGCGCCACGCGGTCCCCGTCGACGAACTCCGCGATCTCCCCAATGCCGACGAGCGTCGGAGCAAAACCGGCGATAAAGCTCCTGTAGGCGTCTTTGCCCTGGAAATCCGCCCCGGGGGATCGGCAGGTGATGTCATCGGAGACGTAGCTCATCGCCAAATCCACATTGCCGCTGGTCCACGCACGGTGGTAGTCCTGCACGATGTTGTAGGCGCTGTCCTACTTCATGAGACGCTCCCTGCTCGAAAGTGTGGATGCGGATGCAATGTTTCCGTGATGCAGTGGCTCCCAATAATATTCTCTGAAATCGACTTCGACACCGACTTGCGTGAATCATGTCAACAACATTTCCTGTCCAGCCGTTTGCCACGAGAGACTTTGGCATTGCTGGAAGATCCGTGGGCCAACACCTATTGACAGCGCAGCTGACGGAGTTGATCATTCAATACATGAAGTGTAATCCCGGGGGTGACATATCTCTGGACAGTTTCGATGTTCGTGCTGATCCGGAATGGTTACGTGTGCTCGCACATCGCCAGCGCGAACCAGTTGCTGTCCTGGAAGCTGTAATTGAGCGATTTCGCGCGGCCGGTGTCACCCCAGGAAGTGTTGAGTCCCATCTCCAGGATGCCGGGGATCGACTCTACGCGGCCGCTGCTTCCGGACGGGTTTCGTGGGCCGCTGAATTTGGGGGAGACCGCGTAGTCGCTCTTATCGCTGCGGAAGTTAGCGCACTTGCTTCACATCTAGTCGCTCGCGCGGCGGGCATACGTGCAGCCAGCATTGAAGCGTTGCTGGAGGAATACAGCGCAGTCACCGTGGCCAGCTCTCTGGGTGTGGCCAGGCAGAAAGTCTACGAACTCGCCAAAGGCAGTGTAGGCACCGACTTCATAAAAACCACGCCGTGGAGCTCGAAATGAATGAGATGAACGAAGCTGTAGATCTGCCAGATTTCTCGAAGAAAAAGTTCTTGCATCCCCTCGACGTGGCGGAGGCACGCGCACTTTACTTGCGTGGATGGTGGTTTGCACGATTGAATTCAGTACCGGTGCTTGTCGCCATTGGGGCAGTCGTATGGGTCGCCACGAACGATCTGTTTGCGGCCCTAGTCGCACCCGCTGGATCCCTGGCCATCGGCTTGCTCTCAAGCCGTTGGTTTATTGCTCGAGCGTGGGATTACATCCCGCGCAAGCGCCAACTCAACGAGGGAGCAGGGAGGTGGCGGGTAATCGCATCCGTTATCGATGCTGTTGCGATCTTGGTTATTGCAGCAGTAGTGATTGTCTCGATTCAAACTGCCGCGCCGGACCCTGGCGTCATTGCGTTCGCAACTGGTTCGGGCATCGGTGTTGCGCTGGTACAGGCCACAGAGCTGTTTGCAGGGTGGAAGCATGGTGCGGAGAACTTGGAAACCGCTAAGCGACTCATTCTGTTGGCCGCCGTTGTCGTGGCAACGGCGACCGTTGGATTGATAGGACTCGGTACGGTGTGGGGCGCCTGGACCATCGGAACCGTTGCGATGGGCGCCGTGACCGTAGTGGCCGCCCAGACAATTTTCTGGCTTGCGTCAACCACACTCCATCGTGGCCGCTTGGCGTAGAATTCCACCGGCCGGTCGGTAACCCGTTCAGCCTTCCGAGCCTGGGGGCTGCGGTCGTGAATTCCCGGGCGCGCAGCGCCGTTTCGGAGACTAGTCCTACGAGGCAGATTTGCGGCTGACCATCTCAGTGATCCAGATGGGTGCGAAAGGCGAGGTGCATCCCGGAGGTGTTGGATAATCGGCCAGGACCTGCAGATCCTCGCCGATTTGCAGGGCGCGCGACCGCAATGGCTCATGTTCGATACCGATTTGGGCCAAGGTGTTGTTCATCGCCCACTGCAAGCGTTCGGGTGCTGTCTTCATTTCGGCTTCGACAGTGTCCAGCAAATTCGTAAGCTCCAGATTCTCCGGTGCCTTGACGACCTGATGCGCGGTCAATTCCCAGCCGGCACTGGCAACAATTGGGTCCGCGTCCTCAACGAGCATCCTACGGAGGTCTTCCAGATGCTTGCTTTTCTTCACCACGTAATTCACGAACCAGCCTTGGACCTTCGGAGTCCTGGCTTCACGGAGCCATCGCTCCAAATCATCAAGGGTGAATACGCGCGGCTTGCAGATCAGGATGGCGACCAGTCGGGTGGCCGTCTCACGGGTTGCCCAGAGCTGCTCCGCCAATTCCTGATTGCTTTTCAGGGCTTTCGCCAGGCCGCGAAGCTTGGTGAGATTCACGCCGAGGTCATCACCATGCTTTTCATTGACTGCACGCATGCGCGGGTCGTCCAACTCGGCGAGAGCCGTTTGAACCTCGGCCACCGTGCTCTGCGGCGTCAGGACAGTGCTCATGACTTGCTCCTTGAGTTTCCTTGGGTTATTTGCGCGAGGCCAGGACCACCGGCTGGCGAAGTATGGTACGAAGCTTCTCTGGTTGAACTCGACGAGGGTCGGAGAGGTAGATCTCGTGCTGCTTCCCGCTCAGGTCCATGCCTTGCTCATTGATGAATTCATGCATTCGAGCCAATACGGGTGCTTCTTCGTCATAGGAGCCGATGTGCAGCACCTGGACACAACTGCCTTCGGAAAGGCATCCAAGCCGGATCTTGTCTCCGGCGGGAAGTTCGCCCGAGGACTGTGCGGTGTCCAACGCCTGCGCGACGTCATCCGGGCCAAGCCATTCGGGAACCATCAGCATCATCGTCCAGTCCCACTGGGACTTGTCCCGCGCCACCGTGAACGATTCCATCTGCTCGGCCCACCAGAGACCTTCCAATGGCGGCATCACATAGTCCCGACCCGCCAGCTTGCTGGCGAACTTCAGTTTGTAGGCCACCGGGTAGAGGGTCTTCAGTGCGTCCTGGTAAGCCTGTGAGGTGTTCGGGTCACCATGTCCATCAATCATGAGATACTGCATCTGCGGCACATCGATGGACTGGAACGTCTTGGGCGCATGATAGGAATCGGTCTTCTTGAAATCGATCTTGTCCATCAGAACCACTTTCTCCATTTGAAGACACCATAAAGCCCGGCGGCAAACAGCACCATGCCCCCGATCGCCACGGGGTACCCCAGCGCCCAATGCAACTCCGGCATGTTGTCGAAGTTCATGCCGTAGATGGCGGCAATGAGCGTCGGAGCGAACAAGATTGCCGCCCAACCGGAGATCTTCTTCATGTCCTCGTTCTGGCGCTGGGCCACCAGCGTGGAGTTCACGTTGAGGATCTGGGACAGCGCGTCCCGGTACTCCTGCGTTTGGGTGTGGGCGCGGGTCAGGTGGTCCGAGACATCCTGGAGGTAGGTCTGCAGTTCGCCGGGCACGTTGTACTTCTCGAAGCCGGAAGCCAGCGAACGGACGACCTCGCTGAGAGAGGAGGTCGCATGCTGCATGTCGATGACTTCCTGGCTGAGCCGGTAGATGCGCTCGGTGACCGTGGCATCGCCGCCGAATACCTGCAGCTCGATTTGCTCCTTGTCGATGCCGAGTCCCTGCAGGGCAGGGACGTAACCGTCGACAATTTCGTCCAACAGCCGGTAGAGAATCGCTTCGGCCCCCAACTTCAACAACGCCTGGTTTGCCAGAAGCTGCTTGTCCAGAACCGCCTGGCTGCCGCCTATGTCCTCGGCCCAGTCGCGCCCCGGGGTCCCATCAATCCAGCGGTTATCCTGGCACAGGATCGCCAGCGCGCCGGGTCGAAGCAGCACATGGAATTCCGAAAGCTCGACTTCTTCGGCCTCGTCAAGGTACAACGCAGATCGGACGACCAGCAAAGTCACGTCCCCGTAGCGTTCGAGCTTTGGGCGCTGCCCGGCATGGAGCAGGTCGTCAACTAAAACTGGGTGCAGCTGCCAAGCCCGAGCCAACTCGTGGATGTCTTCGCGAGCGGGGACCGGGTAGATTCCCAGGCCAACCCGATTTGCCTCCGGCTGGGAGAATTCCAGCACCGACGCGATATCGGCATCCTTGGGAGCTTCAACGATCGCTCCATCTTGGATGAAACGGAAGATGGCCGGCACGCGGCTTGGCGTGCGGTGCTTCGGCGACCGGCGGGGGAGACTACCTGCCAAGGGACGAGACCCCACTCTCTTTGCTGGGTTCTCTATCGAACCTGCCGACGTCTGATTGTGGAAGCGCATGATACGAAAACAGCCGGGCTCATGATTCATGAACCCGGCTGGGAATCCGTGGAGCTAAGGGGATTCGAACCCCTGACCTCTTCATTGCGAACGAAGCACTCTACCAACTGAGCTATAGCCCCCTACTGGGTAAACACTACTCCGATGGGCTTTCAACGCAAAACCGGGCGCGCCCATGATTCAGGTTCCTGAGCCCGCCAGCCGCAAATGCGAAGCCGACTACGGCGCCCAGGGCGTCAATGGAATCACTCAGCGTTCCTGGCCTTGGAAGTAATTCCGTTGGGCGGGGTAGTAGTCATCCCAGACGGGAAGCGGCCCACCCGTGATTGAAGCGAGCAACTGGTCGAGGTAGTACTCCCAGCCCGGTCCAATGTCCCCGACTGCTCCTGGCAGGAGACCATGGTGCACAAAACGCAGCTCGGTCGCGTGGGCTGCTGCGGTCAACTCGATGGACAGATCCCATGAGCCGGATTCATCGATGGTCTGGACCCGCAGGAAATTCGGGGCCCGGCATTCGGCGATGACGACGTCTGACCAGGAACTGCCTTCTTCGAAGCCCATCTGAAGCTTGATGGTCTGCCCCTGGGCCCCGGTTCCTTCCCACCGTCCGATCCATCGAGCTGTGCTTTCGGGCTCGGTGAGTGCCGTCCATGCCTCCTGAAGTCCAACAGGAAGCATTCGTGTCAGGACAAGGTCGATTCCGTTCGCATTTTTCTCCACGCGCCCGGTGGGTTTCGGTGTTCTCATGCCGGCTCCTCGGTGATGATCGCTGTTGCGAGCCATATGGGTTCTCTCCGTGCTTGTTCGCGCTGAACTCGGAACCTCGGTGAGAGCTGTAGAGCCAAGGGTAACGAGTCGAGCTCGAAATGTCTGCAGCTTGAATGAATCTGCCGTTGCGGTAGGTTTTTGAATCCGGGTAAAGAAAAATCTCAGGATGCTGGTGCATCCTGAGATTAATTTTCGTGGAGGTAAGGGGATTCGAACCCCTGACCTTCTGCATGCCATGCAGACGCGCTACCAACTGCGCCATACCCCCGTGAGGATTGCTACCTGATGAGGCAACTTGATAATCATAGAACACAATTCCGGGAACGCGAAATCGGGCATTGCGCCAAGTGAAAACCACCTTGAAAGCGACAATGGCTCCGACCCGCAGTGCGGATCGGAGCCATTGGCCAGGGGGCCTAGGCGACCTCGTCGACGTGCTCCACGTCGATCACCTCAGGTACGTTGCGCAGCGCAATCTTGGAAACGATCCAGATCACTGCGGTCAGCCCCGCGGTCAGCAGCAGCTGGGTGCGGGCCGCCGCATCGGTCATGGAGACACCGATGATGCCTGCCAGGACCACCATGGTCGCGATGGACAGGTACGGGAATCCCCACAGGCGCACCGGCAGGTGCTCGCCGTTCCGGTCGGCGCGGCGGCGCAGGATGTACTGCGTGACAGCGATGAATGACCAGATCACGATGATCGTGGAGCCGACCACGTTCAGCAGGATCGGCATGACCTTCTCCGGCCAGATCCAGTTCAGGCCAACGGCCAGGAAGGAGAAGGCAACGGAGCTGATCACGGCCTTGGCGGGAACGCCCTTGCCGGTCACGTGGGTTACTGCCACCGGGGCCAGCTTGCGCTTGCCCAGCGAATACAGCATGCGCGAGGAGCCGTAGATGTTGGCGTTCATGGCCGAGAGCAGCGCGATGACCACTACGGCGTTCATGACGACCTCGACACCCGGGACGTTCAGCACGCTGAGCACCGCGGCGAACGGCCCGGTCACGATGGCCGGATCATTCCACGGCACCACGGCGACGATGACCAGGATGGAGCCCAGGTAGAAGACCAGGATTCGAGCCATCACCGAGCGCACCACGCGCTTGATGTTGTCAGCCGGGTTGTTGGACTCGGCCGCGGCGATGGCAACCACTTCGGTGCCGCCGAAGGAGAAGATCACGATCAGCACTGCGGCGGCGATGCCTGCCATGCCGCCCGGGGCGAAACCGCCGTGCGCGGCCAGATTGCCCAGGCCCACCGGCTGATCGGTCGGGATGATGTAGCTGAGCACCAGAGCGCCGAGCACCAGGAAGGCGATGATCGCCGCGACCTTGATGACCGCGAACCAGTATTCGAAGCGCCCGTAGTTGCGCACGCCCAGCAGATTTGCGCCGGACAGGGCGATCACGAAGAGCAGGACCCAGCCCCATTGCGGGACGCTGGGGAACCATCCGGCGACGATGGCCGCGGCGCCGGTGGCCTCGGCGGCCACCACCACAACCAGCTGGATCCAGTACAGCCAGCCCAAGGTGCTGCCGGCCGATCGTCCCATCGCCTTGTGGGCGAAGGTGCTGAACGCGCCGGAGGACGGGTTGGCGGCGACCATCTCGGCCAGCATCGCCATGATGACGATGATGACGGTGCCGGCCAGCAGGTAGGAGACCAGCACGGCCGGGCCGGCGATGGAGATCGCCTGGCCGGAGCCGACGAACAGGCCGGCGCCGATCGCGCCGCCCAGGCCCATCATGGAGATCTGGCGGCGGGTCAGCCCCGCATGCAGATGCTGCTGCGACTGGTCCTTCAATGCCGCGCTCACGCGATGGCACCTTCGACTGCGGCCACGGCGGCGGAATCGGCGCCCAGCGCTGCCAGCACGCGGTCCACGTCCAGCTCGGAACCGGAGGAGATGCGCAGGCCCTCGCCCGGGAAGGCCCGGGCGACCACGCCGCCGGCCTCAAGTCGGGCCTCGATGTCAGCGGTGGCGTCGCCGGCGGCGATCCATACGAAGTTGGCTTCAGACGCGACGACCGGGTAGCCGGCGGCGGCCAGGCCCGCGTACATGCGCTCGCGCTGCGCGACGACCTCGTTGATGCGCACGGCCAGCTCATCGGCGGCTTGCAGCGAGGCGACTGCCGCGCGCTGGGCCAGATCCGAGACGCCGAACGGGATGGCGACCTTGCGCAGGTTCTCGGCCACCTCGAGCGGGCTGATGGCGTAGCCGATGCGCAGGCCGGCCAGGCCGTAGGCCTTGGAAAAGGTGTGCAGCACCGCGACGTTTGGGTTCTTCTTGAACAGCTCCACGCCGTCGGCGCGCACTGCCGAGCGGTCGAAGTGCACGTAGGCCTCGTCGATCACGATCAGCACATCGCGCGGCACGGCAGCGATGAAGCGCTCCAGCGCCTCGGCTTCCACCACGGTGCCGGTCGGGTTGTTCGGGTTGCAGATGAAAATCAGACGGGTCTTCTCGGTGACCGCGGCCAGCATGGCATCCAAGTCGTGCTTGGCGTCGGCGTCCAGCGGCACCTCGACCGGGGTTGCCCCGGCGATGCGCACCAGCGACGGGTAGGCCTCGAAGGAGCGCCATGCGTACATGACCTCATCGCCCTCGGCGGCGACCGCATGGATCAGCTGCGCGGCCACCTCGACGGAGCCTGCGCCCAGGGTCAGGTGCGCCGGATCCACGTTGTGCAGCGCGGCCAGTTCCGCAGTGACCTGCGGGGCGGCGATGCTCGGGTAGCGGTGGATGCTCTGGATCCCGTCGCGGATGGCGTCGAGCACCGACGGCAGCGGCTCGTGCGGCGACTCGTTGGACGAGAGCTTCGAGGCTCCAGCGGCGGCGGGCTTTCCCTGCTTGTAAGCGGGGACTGCCTGCAAGGAAGGGCGCTGGTGAAGGGTCATGGGTTCCTCTCTGAAGACCATGGGCACAAATGGGGGTGCGGGTGGCCCCGCTCATATCCTCGCGTGTCGCGATTCACAAGCTTCGACTCTAGAGTGGCAGATCAGGCCGTTTCAATCGCCGCGCGCACCGCTATGCAACCTGCATAGCGTAAATTGGTCAACACCCCATTTTACTGGTCAGTCTGCACAGTTCCCGAACCAGCTTTCGCACAGGCTTCTACCAGGGGAAGGGTGCGTCCCTGGAAATGCTCGTGCAGGGCGAAGGACGAGGAGGTGCGGGCAACCCCGGGCACGGTGTTGATCCGGTTGAAGATGTCCTGCAGGTCCTCGGGAGTCCTGGCCACTACGCGCAGCTGCAGATCCGAGGCGCCGGTGACGGTGTACATGTCCACGATCTCCGGGATCGCTTCCTCCAAGGCGGTGGCCACCGGATCGTGCCCGTACTTCTGGATGATCTCCACCGAGCAGAAGGCCACCAGCGTGTAGCCGAATCCCGCAGGCTCGATGCGCGGCACGATGCCGCGGATCACCCCCGCCTCGTGGAGCCGCGCCAGCCGGCTGCTGACGGTGCCGCGGGCCACCCCGAGGCGGCGGGCGCATTCCATGACCGGCAGCATGGGGGAGTCGGTGAGCAGCTCAATCAGGTCTGCATCCAGTTGGTCGATGCGCATTCGGTCCTCACTTCGTCTTCGGCTGCATAGGCTGCGGAGCGATCCCGCAGATTCAAGGCTAGCGCGGCGCGCCGCCTGCCCGGGGTCCCGGGACAGCCTCGCGGCTATGGGGCATCTCACAAGATATTCTGGCCTTTTCAGACCCCCGGGGAAAGGTGCATCATGGCGCGCAGGCAGGTTTTGGAATCGGTCGACGGACTGGCGGTGCTGGTCACCGGAGCGGCCCAGGGCATGGGGGAGCTGTTCGCACGCCGGGCCTGCGTCGACAAGGCGGCGCGGGTGGTCCTCTGGGACCTCAACGAGCTGCTGCTGGAACAGGCCGCCGATGCCCTGCGCGCGGCATTCCCGCAGACCGCCATCGAGACCCGGGTGGTGGACCTGGCCGAACCCGCGCAGATCGCCGAGGGCGCAGCGCAGGCGCTGGCGGCCGGCGGCATCGACATCCTGGTCAACAACGCCGGGGTGGTGACCGGCAAGCCCTTCGCCCAGCACAGCACCGGGCAGATCCACTCCGCCATGGCGGTCAATGCGCTGGCGCCGATGTACCTGACCCATGCGCTGCTGCCGCAGCTGGGAGTGCGGCGGCCGGGCCGCATCCTGACCATCGCCTCGGCCGCGGCGCTGGTATCGAACCCGAACATGAGTGTGTACGCGGCGTCCAAGGCCGCTGCCGCCAGCTTCAGCGACTCGCTGCGCCTCGAGCTCGAGCGGGAGCCGGGAAGAAACCTGGCGGTGACCACCTTCTGCCCGACCTACGTGGATACCGGAATGTTCGCCGGGGCCCGGCGTATGCTCTTCACCCCGATGCTACAGAAGCAGCAGGTGGCGGACCGCGCGTGGGATGCGATGCTGCGTGCCACCCCCATGGTGCTGCTGCCGTGGACCAGCAAGCTGGGGCAGGCGCTGCGCGGGGTGCTGCCGCGGGCAGCCTGGGATTTGCTGGCCGAAAAGGTGCTGGGCATCTACCACTCCATGGACGAATTTTCCGGACGGGCGCCGGTGGCTGGGCGTCCGGCGCAAACCCCGGGCAACAGCGCGGTGTAGGGCTGGCAAACCCGAACTGGGAATCGGTCTCGAAGTATTCCGCGCGCGCTGCGCAGCAGGTAGCATCAGGTGCGCGGACGGCATCCGCCGCGGCCGCGCGACCTGGCCATACCCCGGCATGCCGGTGGGCAGATCGGCATCGCAAGAGCGCACATTCGTGAGGACCAGTCATGCAGAAGCTCAGAGTCAATTTGTGGATGAACGGCACCGGCGAGGAAGCCGGAAACTTCTATGCCGATGCCCTGCCCGGGAGCTCCATGGAGGTGGAATCGCGCTACCCCACAGAGGGCCTGCTGGACTTCCAGCAGCCGCTGGCAGGCCAAGCCCTGACGGTTGCGGTGTACGTGCGCGGCCAGCGGATCACCCTGGTCAATGCCGGCCCCGATTTCACCCCCAACCCCTCGATCTCGCTGATGCTGAATTTCGACCCGGCGGACTACGAGGGCAGCGTCGACGCGGCCCGGGCCGACCTGGACGCCACTTGGGCCAAGCTGTCGGCCGGCGGGCAGGTGCTGATGGAGCTGGGCGAATACCCCTACAGCCCCCGCTACGGCTGGGTGCAGGACAAGTACAACGTGTCCTGGCAGCTGATCCTGAGCGGCCCAGAGGGTGATCCGCGTCCCTTCGTGATGCCCAGCCTGCTCTTCGGCGGAGCGGCCCAGAACCGCGCGGCGGAAGCGGTGGCCCACTACAAGGAAGTGTTCGGCGCCCGCGAGGGCATGTTCGTCACCTATCCCGAGCCCACCGGGCCGGCGGCCGCCGGATCGGTGATGTTCTCCGACTTCGCGTTGGACGACGACTGGGTGACCGCCATGGACTCCGGTGTCGAACAGGACTTCTCCTTCACTCCCGGCGTCTCGCTGGAGTGGCCCTGCGACGGGCAGGAGGAGCTGGACCGGGTGTGGGATGCCATGAGCGCGGTGCCCGAAGCGGAGCAGTGCGGCTGGCTCGCGGACAAGTTCGGGGTCAGCTGGCAAATTGTTCCCGCCAACTTGGGTGAGCTCATGTCCAGGCCAAATGCCTTTGAGCACATGATGGGCATGAAGAAGCTGGTGATCGACGAGTTCTAGGGGATCGGGCGCGTACAGTGGGGTGTCAGTACCATTTACGCCGCACGCCAGGAGCACCATGCCAGCCCCCAAGATCCGTCCGTTCATCCTGCCCGAGCTGGCCGAGGGCTACGCGGGGGATCTGGACGCCGGAGGCTACCTCGACCAGCTGCGCTTTGCCGGGCTGGACGGGGAGATCGCGGCCGACGACGTGCGGTTCGAGCAGTGCGAATTCTCCGGACTGAACGCCGACCGCTTCGCGCTGTGCAATGCCCGGGTGTTGCAGAGCGAGCTGAACCGGGTCTCCGCGCCGGTGCTGGCCGCCGCCGGCGTGCGCCTGGACGAGGTGCGCATCTCGCACAGCCGCTTTGGCTCGGCCGACCTGGCCGAGTCCAGCGTCGACTCGCTGCTGGTGGAGAACTGCAAGTTCGGCTGGCTGAACCTGCGCGGCGCCACGCTGCGCGATGTGGAGTTCCGCGATTGCCAGTTCGACGAACTGGATTTGGGCACCCTGCAACGGGTGCGCTTCACCAGTTCGCGGACCAAGGTGCTGGCGGCCCATCAGGCGAAGCTGAGTTCGGTGGACCTGACGGGCCTTGAATTCGATATGGTCGACGGGGTGACCGGGCTGCGCGGCGCGCAGGTCACGCAGCTGCAGCTCATGTCGCTGGCGCCGCAGCTGGCCGACCATCTGGGTATCAAGATCGCAGGCTGATCTGCGGGTGGCGCTGGGCCAACTGGCCCGCGGTCTGCAACAGCAGCTCGCGCATCGCGATGGCCGCTGCCCCGGGAGGGGTGTCGCGGCGATGCGCCAGCCCGATGGTGCGTTCAAGGTTTGGCTGGGAAAGATCCGTGTCCTTGCGCGGAGTGCTGCGTAGCGCCCTGCCGTGCAGCTGGCTCCGTCCGACCAGGGCCGTGGCCGGCACGATGGCCACGCCCAGTCCGACCTGGACGAAGCGCAGCACTGCGTCCATTTCACCGCCGTCAATGACCACGTTGGGGCTCAGCCCCAGCGTGCGGTAGGCGCTCTGTGTCGCCGCCCGCAGGTCGTAGCTGGGGGAGAAGGCGATCTGCGGCACCGTTGCAAGGTCCCGCAATTCCACCGGACCCTGGCCCAGTCGAGGATGCTGCATCGAATCGGCCACCACCAGCTGCTCCACCAGCACTTCGGTGTGCGCCAGGCTTGGCTCGGTCACCGCGTGCTCGCTGGTGACGATCAGCGCCAAGTCGAGCTGGCCGCCGGTGAGCTGCTCCAGCAGCGTCCGGGAACCTGCCTCGGAGATCTGCAACTCGATGCCGGGATACGTCGCGCGATAGGTTTCCAGCACCTCTGCCACCAGCGACACGCATAGCGTCGGCGGCGCGCCCAAGCGCACCCGGCCGCGGCGCAATCCGGCCAGTTCGGCCATCTCCACGCGAATCGACTCCGCATCTGCCAGCATCCGGGTAGCCAGCGGAAGCAGAGCGCGCCCCGCGGCGGTCAGCGTGAGGTTGCCGCGCGTGCGGTTGACCAGCGTGGTGCCCAGATCGTGCTCCAGCGTGGAGATCTGCCGGCTCAGCGACGGCTGGGAGAGGTGCAGGGCCTCGGCCGCGCGTGTGAAGTGCCCCACGCGGGCAATGGTGGCGAACCCACGAAGTTGCTCTAGATTCATGGTGCATAGCCTACCGCTATGGAAATGATGAGGATAATTCATTGGACGTATCGTTGAGCCGGGCAGATGCTGGAAAGCATGAAACCAGAACAGCAGATTTCCACGTCAGTCCTCGTCATCGGCACCGGAGGATCCGGCCTGCGCGCCGCGATCGAATTGGCCGAGCAGGGCGTCGACGTGCTGGCGGTGGGCAAGCGCCCGCGCCACGACGCGCACACCTCCCTGGCCGCCGGCGGCATCAATGCGGCGCTGGGCACCATGGACGAGGAAGACAGCTGGCAGCAGCACGCGGCCGACACCATCAAGGAAAGCTACTTCCTGGCCGACCCGCGCACCGTGCAGGTGGTCGCCCAGGGCGCCGCCCGCGGCATCGAGGACCTTGAACGCTACGGGATGAACTTCGCCCGCGAGGTGGACGGCCGCATCTCGCAGCGCTTCTTCGGCGCCCACACCTTCCGCCGTACAGCCTTTGCCGGGGACTACACCGGTCTGGAGATCCAGCGCACGCTGATCAAGCGGGCCGAGCAGCTGCAGGTGCCGATCCTCGACACCGTGTACATCACCGAGCTGCTCACCGCCGAAGGGCAGATCTTCGGCGCCTACGGCTTCGACGTGAACCACGGCACCGGCTATCTCATCCACGCCGATGCGGTGATCCTGGCCGCTGGCGGGCACAACCGCATCTGGCGCCGCAGCAGCTCGCGCCGCGATGAGAACACCGGCGACTCGTTCCGCCTGGCCGTCCAGGCCGGCGCCCGGCTGCGCGACCCCGAGCTGGTGCAGTTCCACCCCTCGGGCATCATCGAACCGGAAAGCGACGCCGGAACCCTGGTCTCCGAGGCCGCGCGCGGCGAAGGCGGCATCCTGACCAATGCGCTGGGCGAACGCTTCATGGCCCGCTACGACGCCAAGCGCATGGAGCTGTCCACCCGCGACCGGGTCGCGCTGGCCGCCTACACCGAAATCCGCGAAGGACGCGGCACCGAGAACGGCGGGGTGTGGCTGGACGTCTCGCACCTTGACCGCGAGGTCGTCATGAAGCGCCTGCCGCGGGTCTACCAGACCATGATGGAACTGCAGATGCTGGACATCACCTCGCAGAAGATGGAGATCGCCCCGACCGCGCACTACTCCATGGGCGGGGTCTGGGTGGACCCGCTGACCCATGCCACCGAAGTTCCCGGACTCTACGCCATCGGCGAGGCCTCCTCCGGGCTGCACGGGGCCAACCGGCTGGGCGGCAACTCGCTGATCGAGCTGCTGGTCTTCGGACGCATCGTGGGACAGCACGCGGCGCAGTACTCCGCGTCGCTGGCCTCCCAGCCGCGCTCGGCGCAGGCCATCGCCGCCGCCCGCGCCCACATCGCCGAGCTGCTCGGATCCCGCGGACAGGAAAACGTGCGCAACTTGCAGCGCGCCATCCGCGACCTGATGACCGAGCACGCCGGGGTGGTGCGCGACGAGGCCGGGCTGCTGGAAGGCCTGGCGAAGCTTCAGGCCATCGAGCAGCGCATGGCCAACGTGGGAATCCACCCGGACATCGCCGGCTACCAGGACCTGGCCCACGCCTTCGACCTGCAGTCCTCGGCGCTGGCCGCCCGCGCCACGCTGGAAGCGGCGCTGGAACGCCGCGAAACCCGAGGCTGCCACAACCGCAGCGACTACCCGGCCATGGACCCGGCGCTGCAGGTGAACCTCGTCTGGTCGCCGAGCACCGGGATCACCCGCGAACCGATTCCCGAAGTTCCGGCGCAGATCGCGGAACTGATCACCGAGGTCTCCCAGGAAGGAAAACTCGTCGAGTAGGAACGCAGCATTTCGGCCCCCGCACACCCGGTGTGCGGGGGCCTTGTGCCACCGGAAAAAGGCGGGCCGGAAACGCCGGAACGTCAAGCGCTTTTAGCGGGTTCCGAGGAAGTGCAAAGTGGCCCTGAACACTCTGCTATCATAGCCATAGCCACAGCTTCCCGGTAATTTTCTGGCCGGTTGTCAAGATCGATGTGGGCACCCAACGACGCAAAAATTTTAAAGGGGACTGTCGATGCATTTAACGCCGCGCGAGCAGGAAAAGCTCATGATTGTCGTCGCCGCAGACCTGGCGCGCCGACGCCGGGAACGGGGGCTGAAACTGAACTTTCCCGAGGCGGTCGCACTGATCACCTACGAGCTGATCGAAGGAGCCCGCGACGGGCGCACGGTGGCGGAACTGATGAGCTACGGCACCACGATCCTCACCCGCGAGGACGTCATGGAAGGCATCCCCGAAATGGTCCACCAGGTCCAGGTCGAAGCGACCTTCCTCGACGGCACCAAGCTGGTCACCGTCCACAACCCGATCCGCTGAACCCGCACGAGTCCTAAGAGGAGTGAGCATGATTCCCGGTGAGTACCTGCTGCGGCAGGAACCGATTGCCTGCAACCAGCAGCAGCAGACCCGCATCCTGAACCTTGTGAACCGCGGGGACCGCCCGGTGCAGGTCGGATCGCATTACCATTTTGCGGAGGTCAACAACGACCTTGAATTCGACCGCGTGGCCGCCCGCGGCTTCCGCCTGGACATTCCCTCCGGCACCGCGGTGCGCTTCGAGCCGGGCGACGCCCGCACCGTGCACCTGGTCGAATTTGCCGGCGCACGCGAGGTGCACGGCTTCCAGGGCCGCGTCAACGGCCCGCTGGGCAAGCCGGTTCCGGTGGTGGAAACCGAGGCCATCGGCGGCACCGCCGGCATCGACCCGCAGCGTGAACCGGAGCTCGTGGAAGACTACGACATCGACCTGCCCAACCGCGGCGAGGACGAGGTAGGTTTCAGCACCAGCTTCGGCGTGGATCCGGTGGACGAATCGCTGCCCCCGCAGCCGCACGAGGCGCGCCGCGCCGCCGAAGCAGAGGCGGACTCCGCCGAAACCGGCACAAACGACCCAGAGACCAAGGAGTAGACGGTGGGATTTGAACTCAGCCGCAAGCAGTATGCGGAAATGTACGGCCCCACCACCGGAGACGCCATCCGGCTTGCGGACACCGAGCTGCTGGCGGAAATCGAGCACGACTACACCACCTACGGCGAAGAGGTTGTCTTCGGCGGCGGCAAGGTCATCCGCGACGGCATGGGCCAGAACGGCCGGCTGACCCGCGACCAGGACGTGCCGGACACCGTGATCACCAACGTCGTGGTGCTGGACTACACCGGCATCTACAAGGCCGACGTGGCGCTGCGCGACGGGCACATCTTCAAGATCGGCAAGGCAGGCAACCCGGACATCTCCGACGGCGTGGACATCGTCATCGGCGCCGCCACCGACATCATCGCAGGCGAGCACAAGATCCTCACCGCCGGGGCCATCGACACCCACATCCACTTCGTCTCCCCGGATCAGGTGCCAGTGGCCCTGGCCGGTGGCACCACCACGCTGATCGGCGGCGGCGCCGGGCCCTCGGACGGTTCCAAGGCCACCAGCCTGACCCCGGGCCCGTGGCACATCTCCCGCATGCTGCAGGCGGTGGAGGACCTGCCGATCAATATCGGGCTGCTGGGCAAGGGACACGCCAGCGACCGCGCCCCGCTGGCGGAGCAGATCCGCGCCGGGGCCATCGGGCTGAAGATCCATGAGGACTGGGGCGCCACCCACTCCTCGATCGACAACTCGCTGAAGGTCGCCGACGAATTCGACATCCAGGTGGCCATCCACTCCGACACCCTCAACGAGTGCGGCTTCGTGGAGGACACCATCGAGTCCATCGCCGGGCGCGTGATCCACACCTTCCACACCGAAGGCGCCGGCGGCGGGCACGCCCCGGACATCATCCGCATGGCCGCGCTGCCCAACGTCATGCCCGCCTCCACCAACCCGACCCTGCCGTACACCACGAACACCGTGGACGAGCACCTGGACATGCTGATGGTGGCCCACCACCTGAACCCGGACATCCCGGAGGACGTGGCCTTCGCCGACTCGCGCATCCGCCCCGAGTCCATCGCGGCCGAGGACGTCCTGCACGACATGGGCGTCTTCTCCATCACCTCCTCGGACTCGCAGGCCATGGGCCGCGTGGGCGAGGTCGTGCTGCGCACCTGGCAGGTGGCCGACGCGATGAAGCGCCAGCGCGGCAAATTGGACGGCGACCCTCAGGTCGGTGACAACGCCCGGCTCAAGCGCTACGTGGCCAAGTACACCATCAACCCGGCCATCGCCCACGGCATCGCTGACTCCATCGGCAGCGTCGAGGAAGGCAAGTTCGCCGACCTGGTGCTCTGGGACCCTGCGTTCTTCGGCGTCAAGCCGGAAATGGTGATCAAGGGCGGACAGATCATCCAGTCGCTCATGGGTGATGCCAACGGCTCCATCCCGACCCCGCAGCCGCGCACCCTGCGGCTGAACTTCGGGGCGCTGGGCAGCGCCGTGCAGTCAAGCTCCATCACCTTCCTGTCCAAGGCCGCCATCGAGGAGGGCGTGCCCGAACGCCTGCGCCTGCGCAAGCTCATTCGGCCCTGCCACGGCATCCGCGAGCTGACCAAGGGGGATCTGAAGCACAACGGCGAAACCCCGCAGATCACTGTGGACCCGCAGACCTACCAGGTATTCGTCGACGGTGAGCTGGCCACCTGCGAACCCTCCGCCGAGCTGCCCATGGCCCAGCGCTACTTCCTGTTCTAGCCGCCGGTTCGCACCGGCCGCCGCCGTGCCCCGCACGGCCGACTTCACTAGGAGATCAATGATCATCGAGACCCTGGCGGGCAACATCCACGACCTGCCCGCCGACGCCTACGCCGGGCGCCACCACGAAAAGGTGGTGCTGCCCAGCGCCGCGCTGGTCAAGCGCATCCAGCGGGTCACCAGCGACCACGACCGGCAGCTGGGCATCCGGCTGGCCCCCGGCCCCGACCTGCGCGACGGGGACATCCTGTACCTCTCGGACACCGAGCTGATCACCGTGTCGGTGCTGGCCACCGACGTGCTGGTGATCGCCCCGCGCACCATCTTCGAAATGGGCCAGGTCGCCCACGCGCTGGGCAACCGCCACCTGCAGGCCCAGTTCTTCGATGCTGACTCCGACTACCAGGCCGAGGTCATGGTGGTCCAGTACGACCACACCGTGGTCAGCTACCTGGAGTCGCAGCGCACCCCCTACAGCCGGCAGGAACGTGTGATGCCGGTGCCTTTCCGCCATGCAGAACACAGCCACTAGCCACCTGCTGGCGCTGCTGCAGCTCTCCGACTCGGCCCTGCCCACCGGCGCGTTCAGCCATTCCTTCGGGATGGAAAGCTACCTGGACACCGGACACGTGCACGACGAACACAGCTTCGCAGCCTGGCTGCAGCTGTTCCTGTCCCAGTCGCTGGCCTACACCGACGGCCTGGTGGTGCGCCTGGCCCACGAAGCCGACTCGATGGAGCGGATCACCCGGATCGACCAGCTGATCCATGCCTCCGCGCTGCCGCGCCAGCTGCGCGACGCCGCCGCCAAGATGGGCGCCCGCATGCTCGCGGTCGCCCAGACGGTGCGCCCCACGCAGCAGCTGGAGGACTATGCGCAGCTGGTCGGCTCCGGGCAGTGCACCGGGCACCCGGGCATCGCCTTCGCCCTGGGCGCCCGGGCCGCCGGGGCGCCGGGACCCGACGCGGTCGCGGCCTACCTGTTCTCCACGGTCACCAGCCTGACGCAGAACGCCATCCGCGCCATCCCGCTGGGACAGAACGCCGGGCAGCGGGTGCTGAGCCTGATGCACGAGCCGGTCGCGCAGGCCACCGCGCAGATCTACGCGCTTCACGAGCAGGACCTGGGCGCCGCGGCGCCGGGACTGGAGATCGCCCAGATGCGCCACGAGCACCTGCGCGCCCGCATGTTCATGTCCTGAGAATCCACATCCGATCCAACCGCCGCGCTCTGGCGCGGCATGAAGGAGTACACCCGATGGAACCTATTCGCATTGGTGTCGGCGGCCCGGTGGGCGCCGGCAAGACCCAGCTGGTCGAACGCATCACCCGCGCGCTGGACGGGGAAATCTCCATGGCCGCGATCACCAACGACATCTACACCATCGAGGACGCCAAGATCCTGGCCGCCAACGGCGTGCTGCCGCTGGACCGGATCGTCGGCATCGAGACCGGCGGCTGCCCGCACACCGCGATCCGCGAGGACACCTCGATGAACTCGGCCGCGATCGAGGACCTGAAGGCCAAGCACCCGGACCTGGAAGTCATCTTCGTCGAGTCAGGGGGAGACAACCTCTCGGCGACCTTCTCCCCGGAACTAGTCGACTTCTCCATCTACATCATCGACGTGGCCCAGGGCGAGAAGATCCCGCGCAAGGCCGGCCAGGGCATGATCAAGTCCGACCTGTTCATCATCAACAAAACCGACCTGGCCCCCTACGTGGGCGCGGATTTGTCCGTGATGGAATCGGATTCCAAGCAGTTCCGCGGCGACAAGCCGTTCTGCTTCACCAACCTGAAGACCGACGAGGGCCTGGAACACGTCATCGCCTGGCTCAAGCACGATGTGCTGATGACGGACCTGGCCTAGTGGCCGCTTCGGGCCCGGGCCTGCTGTCCGGACTGGAGCCCAGCCCGTTCAATGGCGATCTGGTCGGCGAGCTTCGCCTGCACGTAGGCTCGCGGGCCGGGAAGGACATCGCGGTCAGGCAGTACCACCAGGGGGCGCTGCGCGTGCTGCGCCCGCACTACCTCGATGACACGGCCCAGGTCTGCTACACCATTGTGAACCCCGGCGGCGGCTACCTGGGCGCCGACGAATACGGGATCGAGATCCGCGTGGCCGAGGGCAGCAGCCTGCTGCTGACCACCCAGTCCGCCACCAAGGTCTACCGCACCCCGCAGGGCCCGGCTCAGCAGGACATGCTCATTACCCTGGGCTCCGGCGCGCTGCTCGAATACCTGCCGGACCAGCTCATCGCCTACAAGGACGCCAGCTACTTCCAGCGCACCGAGGTGCACATGGCCGCCGACGCGTCGCTGGTGTTGTGCGAGGTGCTCACCCCGGGCTGGAGCCCGGACGGCAGCCGATTCAGCTACGAGCAGCTGCGCCTGCGCACCGAGGTGCACGTGGATGGGCGGCTTGGAGCGCTGGACAACCTGTGGGTGAAGCCGGCCTCGGATTCCATCGACTCGCTGCTCTATTTGCAGGAGTCAACCCACGTGGGCATGATGCTAGCCATCGACCCGCGCATCGACGCGGCAATGGTCACGCGCCTGCGCGAACTTGCCTATGAGATCGCCGGGCAGCAACCCGACCAGATGACGGTGGGCATCTCCCAGGCCCCGGTGCCAGGCCTCGCCGTGCGCACTTTGGGCGGCTCCACCGAATCGGCGAACGCGGTGCTGTACGCCATCGTCAACCAGCTGCGCATCGAGCTGCGCGGACAGCAGCCGGTGAACCTGCGCAAGTACTGACCCGGTTTCCAGCTTGGGTCCGACGGCCGCCTAAGTTCCTCCCACAGGGGATTTCGGCGGCCGTTTCGCATCGCGGCGAGGCCGCAGTGCGGTGGTGCGCCGAGGTGAATCGCCAGCAAATGCTGAGCCGCGCCCGGCCGGAAAACGGGGCGAAGCGGGCCAACCGCAGATTGACGCTATTGCTGATCTTTTTGGCCCCCTTGACGAGCACCGGACCCCGCAAGTCAATCCGACCACCCTGGCCAAGATGGTGCAGCGGAAGACTCCAGAGCTGATTCCGCTCTT
Organism: Arthrobacter sp. AG1021; assembly: GCF_003633665.1. Taxonomy (NCBI): domain Bacteria; kingdom Bacillati; phylum Actinomycetota; class Actinomycetes; order Micrococcales; family Micrococcaceae; genus Arthrobacter; species Arthrobacter sp. AG1021. The sequence continues at coordinate 861,189 of NZ_RBLB01000006.1, forward strand.
TGAGCGCCAAGTGCGCAGGCTGATCTGCAGCGCCACTACGAATTCCGGCTGGAAGTGACCCAGTTGGAACAGCCCGACGTGCCGATTGCACCGCTACGTGCGCTCGACATCATCGCTTGGCATCTGGGCGGGCAGCCCAGGTAGTGACGCCTCGTCTGCGCGCTGCAGCGCCGACAGCTGGTGAATCTTATCGCAGTGTTCGGCCAGTGAGGCGCGGTCGTGCGAGGCGATGAGCACCGCCGCCCCGGCGCTGGCCCGCTCGCGCAGCACCGTGAAGATCTGCGCTGTGGTGCCGGGATCCAGCGCCGCCGTCGGCTCGTCGCACACCAGCAGCGCCGGGTCCAATGCCAACGCCCGGCCCAGCAGGGCTCGTTGCAGCTGCCCGTCGGAAACCTGCGCGGGCTTCCGCGCCAGCAGCTCCGGATCGAGGCTCGCCTCCCGGGCCAGTTCCTCAAGCTCGCGGCGATAGCGGCCCGGGCGGGGGAGCACCAGTCCGTCGCGCAGGGCCAGCGGCTCGGCCATGGTCGCGCCCAGGGTGAGCCGGGGATTGGCGAAGCTGCGCGGGTTTTGCGGCAGGATGCCGATGCGCTGGCGCAGTGTGGCCGGGACGCGCCCTCGTGCAGGCACCGGTTGGCCGTCGATGCGCAGTTTGCCCTCGGATGGGGCCAGCAGCAGCGAGGCAATGGCCAGCAGGGTGGACTTCCCGGCACCCGAGGGGCCGACCAGGCCGATCGCCGAGCCGGACGGCACCTCCAGGTCCACTCGATCCAGAATCTTCGGGGCGTCCTTGGCATAGCTGTGGCTCACCGCAGACAGTTCAAGGCTCATGGGGCGCTGCCCTCCAATTCCGGGATGAACTGCCCGGCACTGGCGGCGTCGTCGAGCACCTGTCCGTCGCTGACCACGGTCAGCGTGTCGGCCAGTTCTGCGGCCAGATCAGCGTCGTGGGTGACCATCACGATGGTGCACCCGGTGTCCGCCACGCGGCGCAGGATCCGGGCGATGGCCGCCGCGGTATCCGCATCCAGGGCGCTGGTGGGCTCGTCCAGCACCACGCAGCCGGCCCGGGCTGCCAAGCCCAGGGCCAGCACCACACGCTGGGCCTGGCCCCCGGACAGCTCGTGCGGGTAGCGGCGGAGTAATTCGGGAGCCAGCTCGAATTCCTTGAACACCGCCGCCAGCGTGGCCGCCGAGCTGTCCAGCCCGTGGCGCCGGCGTACGCGGCGCAGGGCGGTGCCCACGCGGAGCACCGGGTTCAGCGCCGTGGCCGCCGACCCGGGAATGAACACCAGATCTTCGCCCAGCTTGGGAGCATGGCAGGACCCTCCGGTGGTTCCCGGCACGAGCACGCTGCCGGTGGAGTCCAGCGACTCGGGAAGCAGTCCGGCGGCCGCGCGCAGCAGCATGGTCTTTCCTGCGCCCGAGGCACCCATGACCACGTTGACCGCGCCAGCGGTGGCGGTGAAGTTGATATTGTCCAGCAGCATGGTGCGTTCTCCGGCACCATCCTCGCTCCATACCGACAGTCCCTGCACGACCAAGCCTGCACTCTGTGGAACAGGCTGCCCGTCTACGCGTCCTGCGGGGCCACCCTGTTGCTGCGGAGAACGGGAAACGCGGCGCCCTGCGGGACGGCGGCGTTGCGGTTGCGGGTGCGCCAGGGAAGCAAAGGACCAGCTGAGCAGCACCAGCAGGCCGGCCGGGAACACCAGCATCCACCAGGCGCCGACCAGGATGCCGGCGCGGGCGTCCTCCAGCAGCAAACCCAGCGACGCTGACTGCGGCGGCAGGCCAACACCCAGGAAGGACAACGCGGATTCGTGCCAGATGGCATGGGGCAGCTGCAGGACCAGGGCGATGCCCGCCTGCGGCAGCACCGCTGGAATCAGGTGCGTGCACCACAGCGCTAGTGGCCGGGCGCCGGAAGCCAGGGCCAGCTTGACGTAGCCTGCCTCCCGCTCGGCCAGCAGCCTGGCCCGCACGATCCGCGCCACCTGGGTCCAGTGGGTCAGCGCGATGGACAGGATGATCGCCCACCCCTGTCCGGGCCACAGCGCCAGAACCACCACACCCAGCAGCAGATGCGGGATCGCGTTGACGCTGTCGACCAGCCGGGTGATGAAACGGTCCACCAGGCCGCCGGCGGTGGCGGCCAGCGTTCCGGCCAGCACCCCCAGCAGCGTGGAGGACAGCGCCGAGGCGACGGCGAGCAGCATCGACAGGCGCAGCGCGGCCGCGGCCCGCACCCACACATCGCGTCCGAGCTGGTCGGTGCCGAAGAAGTGCTCGGCCCCCGGCGGCAGGTACACGGCGGCCAGATCGATATGGTCCACGGCCTCGGGGGAGAAGAACGGGACGAGCGCCGCATAAACCGAGGCCAGGAGGATGATGCCCAGCGGCAGCAGTCGGGATGGGCGGATGAATCTAGACATCGTCCACCCGCGGATCAAGCAGCAGGTAGCCGGCATCGGCCAGCGCGTTGCCCAGGAACACCGCCAGTGCCGAGCAGGCGGTCACCGCGGCCAGCAGCGCAAAGTCAGCGGACACCGCGGAGTCGATCACCGCGGAGGCGATCCCTGGCCAGGCGAACACCGTTTCGACCAGCAGCGCGCCGGTGATCAATTCGCCCAGGCGGGATCCGATGACAGTGATGAATGGTAGCAGGGCCCCGGGCAGCACCTCGAACGCCATGATCCGCAAGGCGCTGTCGCCGCGGCCCCGGGCCGCGAGCACCGCGTCCGAGTCCAGCATGTCGAGCACTGATGCCCGCAGGTTCAGCACGAGCCAGGGCAGCAGGCTGATGGCCATCACCGTGGCCGGCAGCAGCAGGTGCACGGCCAGCGACCCGGCGGTCGGTTCCTGCCCTGGCGGCGCCACGCCGCCGGTGGGAAGCCCGAGCCGCAGGGAGAACACCGCGATGAACACCAGCGCCAGCACGAAGGGCGGGATGGCCTGGGCCAGCTGGGCGATCCAGGTGGTGGCGCGGTCCGCGAACCCGCCGCGGTGCAGGCCCGCGGCGCAGGCCAGCAGCAGCGAGAGCACCACCGCGAGCAGCAGCCCGGCGCCCATGAGCAGCAGGGTATATGGCAGGCGCTCGGCGAGCACCTCGGTGACCGGCCGAGCCAGCATGCGCGAGGTGCCCAAGTCGCCGTGCAGGGCCGAGCCCAGCCAGTCGACCCAGGAACTGAACCAGGAGTCGTCCAGGCCCAGTTCGGCGCGCAGGGCCGCGCGCTCCTCGGCGCCGGTGTGCTCGTAGCGGCTGCCCAGGTAGGCGGCCAGCGGATTAAACGGGGCGATGGACGCCAGGAAGAACACCACGGCGGTCAGCCCCGCGGTCAGCGGGACGGCCAGCAGCATCCGCCGGAGTAGCAGCAGGCCGGCGCTGCGCAGCCGCGGTGCGCGCCGCTGGTGCAGGACGAGCTGGCTCACTTTCCGGTCCACTGGCCGATTTTCACCCACGGGCCCCACGCCGTGCCGTGGTCATGCGGTTCGAGCAGGGTTCCGGCGGTGTTCCACATCTGGTGGACGTCGCTGCGCTGCACGTAGTTGTGGTCGGTGAAGGCCAGCAGCAGCATCGAGGGCTGCTTGACGTAGAGTTCCTGGACCTTGCGGTAGGCCGCGTCGCGCGCCGCCGGGTCGGTGCTGGTCCGCCCGATGTGCAGCTGCCGGTCCATCGCCGCATCCGCGTAGCGGCTGGGGTTGTCGTAGTAGGCGCCGTCTTCCGGATAACTTGAATGCAGCATCTTGTACAGCTGGGTATCCACGTCGTAGGGGGTGTCGCCGCCGCCGAGCATCAGCGCGTCCGTGCCGATGCGCGGCTCGGCCTCGTCGAAGGTGGCAGGCAGGACCTCGACGGCGATGCCGTGCTCCTTGAGCTGGGCGGCCAGCGCCAGCGACAGGTCCCTGCGCAGCGTGTCGCCCGGGTTGTACATGATGGTGAACGCGGCCGCCTGGCCGTCCTTGGAGCGCACCGCGCCGTCCGAAATCCAGCCTGCCTTCTCCAACAGCTCATCGGCCTGCTGCGGGTCGTGGGCGAAGACGGCGTCGGGGTTGTAGGCCTTACCGTACTGGGCCGGCACGAAGGTGTAGGCGGGGCGCCCGGAACCTGCCAGCACTCCGTCGATCAGCGCCTGGCGGTCCACCAGCAGGTTCAGCGCCAGGCGCACGGAAGGATCCGAGGTGAACGGGTGGTCGGCGGGCAGCGAGATGCCGCGCCAGTCCGCGGAGGTCGCGGTGACGACCTCGAAACCCTCGCGGTCCGCGAAGCTGGCCGCCAGCCGCGGGGGCAGCACCGTGCCGGTGTAGCCGCCGCCGGCCAGTGCCTGCGAGCGGGCGTTGTCATCGGCTGACTGTTCGTAGACCACCCGGGAAACCTCCGGTGCCCCGGAACGGTAGTCGGGGTTGGCGGTCAGAACCAGCTGGGAGGAATCGAACTTCTGAGCCGTGTAGGGGCCGGTGCCCACCGGGGTGCGGTTCAGGCTGGAGGCGCTGACCGGTTCTGACTCGTGGATCAGCTCTTCGGGGGCGATGCCGATCAGCAGAGCGGTCTTGAAGGAGACCTGCGGTTCCTTCAGCGTGAATTCAACGGTGTGCTCATCCAGTGAGGTGACTGATTCGAGGTTCTCCAGCACCCCGGCGATGGGCGAGGCGCTGGCGGGGTCCAGGATGGCCCGGTAGCTGGCGGCCACGTCACCGGCGTCGAAGCTGCTGCCGTCGCTGAAGCTGATGCCGCGGTTCAGCGTGATTTTCCAGCGCAGCCCGTCCTCGGAGATCTGCGGTTCCCCGTCGGCCAGCAGCGGCACCAGATCCGGTAGGCTGTCGGGCGCCCCGTCCAGGGTGTACAGCGATTCGTTGATTTTGCCCGTGCCGTTGTTGTCAAAGCCCGCCAGCGGATTCAGGGTTTCGGGCAACGCGGGGGTCAGCAGCACCACGTCGGAGGACTGGCTTCCCGCGGTGCGCTCGGTGGCATCCTGGCATCCGACGCTGGCCAGTATCATGGGCAGTATCAACAGCGTCGCGGTACGCCGGGCATAGCTGTGCACGGGGAGAAAATCCTTTCGCGGGACATGGGAGCAAGTAGCAGATGTTCACAGGATACAGGTGTTTGGCCAAACAGATGAGGGGCGTGTCATGAACATGGATTCGGTCCCGCGCGGGGTGGATCATGCCTGAGTCCGAACGCGGCCAAGTGGCCGCCAGCGCGCTGGAAGAAGTGCAGGAATCTTTGCAGGAATGGATCGACGTTTTCGCGCTCTGCGCGGACGCGACCCGGATAAAGATCCTGATCGCCATGCACGCGGCCCCGCAGTCCTCGGTGACCCAGCTGGCAGCCGCCGCGCAGCTCTCGCCGAACACCGTGACCCAGTCGCTGGCCACGCTGCACAAAGCCGGAATGGTGCAGGTGCAGCGCGATGGGAAGTACCGGCGCTGGGAGCTGGTGCACCCCGGCGTGCACCAGCTGCTGCACCAGATCAAGGCGCCGCACTCGCACCTGCACCCCGAGCACTAGTCCGGCCCGCATCGGTGCCGGAGAATGCAGAGGTTGCAACAAAGGGCATGGGCCCGGCACGCTGATGTGCCGAACCCATGCCCTTGAGCGGTGGCCCGGGTTTAGCGGTCGCGTTGCACCCGGGTCTCGTCCCACACCGGGGTGTCGGATTCGTAGACCTTGCCGTCCGAGCCGAAGACCAGGAAGCGGTCGAATCCGCGGGCGAACCAGCGGTCGTGGGTGACTGCCAGCACCGTGCCCTCGAACGCGTCGATGGCGCGCTCCAGTGCCTCGCCCGAATGCAGGTCGAGGTTGTCGGTGGGCTCGTCGAGCAGCAGCAGGGTGGCGCCGGAGAGCTGCAGCAGCAGGATCTGGAAGCGCGCCTGCTGGCCGCCGGAGAGCGAATCGAACTTCTGCTCCGACTGGCCTGCCAGCCCGTAGCTGTCCAGCGCGCCGGCGGCCGCCTCGCGCGGCAGGCCGGAACGGTGCTCGTCGCCGCGGTGCAGGATGTCCAGCAGGGTGCGGCCGAACAGATCCGGGCGCGAGTGCGTCTGGGCGAAGTAGCCCGGGCGGATGCGGGCGCCGAGCTTCACCGTGCCGGCATGCTGAACCGGCTCGATGACCACGTCGGACACCGGCAGGTGCTCGCGCTCCGGATCCGTGCCGCCGGAGGCCAGCAGGCGCAGGAAGTGCGACTTGCCCGAGCCGTTGGAGCCGAGCACACCCACGCGGTCGCCGAACCAGATCTCGGTGGAAAAGGGCTTCATCAGGTTGGTCAGCTCAAGCTTCTCCGCGACCACTGCGCGCTTGGCGGTGCGCCCGCCCTTCAGTCGCATGTTCACGTTCTGCTCCAGCGGGATGGCCTGCGGAGGGCCGGCCTGCAGGAACTTCTCCAGCCGGGTGGTCGCCGCCTGGTAGCGGTTGGCCATGTCGGAGCGGAACGCCGCCTTGGTTTTGTACATGTTCACCAGCTCCTTGAGCTTGGCGTGCTCCTCGTCCCAGCGCTTGCGCAGCTCCTCGAAACGTTCGTTGCGCTCCTTGCGGGCTTCCACGTAGGAGCCGAACGCGCCGCCGTGCACCCAGGCGGTGGCGCCGCCGTGGCCTGGTTCCAGGGTCACGATGCGGGTGGCGGCGTTGTTCAGCAGCTCGCGGTCGTGGCTGATGAACAGCACGGTCTTGTTGGAGCGGGACATCGTGTCCTCAAGCCAGCGCTTGCCGGGCACGTCCAGGTAGTTGTCCGGCTCGTCGAGCAGCAGCAGTTCGTCATTGCCCTCGAAGAGCGCTTCGAGAACCAGCCGCTTCTGCTCTCCGCCGGAGAGTGTGCGGGCCAGTCGGTCGCCGGCCTTGTCGAAGCCGATGCCCAGTGCCGCCATGCAAACCTTGTCCCAGGTGGTTTCCAGCTCGTAGCCTCCGGCGTCGCCCCACTCGATGATCGCTTCGGCATAGCGCATATGGACTTTCTCGTCCTCGCTAGTGAGCATCTTTTCCTCGTACTCGGCGACCTTCGCGGCGGCTTGGGCCAGCGCAGGGGCGGCAGTGGACAGCAGCAGGTCCTTCACCGTGGACTCGTCGCGCACCTGCCCGACGAACTGGCGCATGATGCCCAAAGTTCCAGTGCGGTTGATGGAGCCTTCATCGGCTTTCAGGTCGCCTGCGATGATCTTGAACAAGGTTGTCTTGCCGGTGCCGTTGGGTCCGATCAACGCCGTCTTGGAACCGGCGGTGACCTTGAAGGTCACCCCGCCCAGCAGCTGGGTGCCGTCGGAAAGGAAATACTGGATGTCAGTCACGTCAATATGAGCCACCTGGCAATCTTATCGGGCTTTGGACGGTTCGCTCCCGTCGCCGGTGATCCGGTTGAGTTAGCGTGGTGCCATGCAGATCGAGCTGGAAATCTACGGGGCGCTTCACGCCTGCTGCCACCCTGGCTTCGAGGTGGGCCAGCAGGTGCAGTGGGAGATCGCCCGGCTGCGCCATCCGGATGGCACCGTGGTCTACGAGCTGGACGACCATGGCACGCTCAGTGCATCCGGGGTGCCGGTGGCGGCGGTGGACGGCACGGTTACCGAAATCCACTACATCGATCACCACTACGAGCCGGCCATGGGTGCTGCTCGCCACCTGCTGCCGACGGGGGAGCCTGCCCGGATGACTCCGACGTCCAGCGTTCCGGCGGGCACGGACTTCGACCACGATCTGATCCATGCCACCCTGCAGCTGCAGGACCCCGGGCAGCTGCCGGACATCTGCGACTGGGATCCGCAGCTGGATTGCCCTGCGGAGACGGGAATACGCGAAGCCGCCGCCCGTGAGGAATTCGCGCTCAGCGGCGCAGCGGCCCAATTGCGGGAACTCGCGGAGGAATTGGCCCGGCGCTACGGCCACCTGGCTAAGGTGCGATCCGATGTTCTTGGACAGGCCTCGTTGCTGCCGCGGGCAAGGGGCGCTGGCGACGTGCAGTGGCGGCTGGATTTCACCGACACCCCGGTACAGCTGGTAGTGGAGATTGCCGGTGTCGAATTCACCTATCTGCCGGATACTGCGTCCATAAGGCAGCTGGAGCAGATGGTGGAGGCGGTCGCGGCCGGACGGGTCCGCGAAAGGCAGCGGGCGATGGGCGCCTGCCTGGTCCTTGAAATGAGCATCGAATTGACCGATGGCTCCACCCTGACCCAGCGGGACACGGCGCAGGGAATTGCCGCGCAGGAATCCTTCTCGATCATCGGTCCCGTCGGAGACCGGTTGGCTCGAAACGGCGCGTTCAACCCCTGGGCTTAGCTGCTGCTTGCCTGCTGTAGTATCAGCTGCCCCTGGGCCTTGTGGGGATGCTGAAGGGCCGCGGACTGGACGGATCGCCGCTCATGGTGAAGGGGCCAGGAAGAAGTGGGGTTCACCCTGCAACGCGGGGTGCCAGACGAGGATTTCATCCGTATTGGACGCTGCGTTTCGACCAGCCGACCAGCGGCGAATTCTCTTGGCGCCGCTACCAGCCGGAAGATGCCGCGGATGACGGGAGCTGGACCGGGGACTCGGAGATCACCCGTCCCTCGGATGGCAACTTTGCGGTGATTGAGCGCGACACGCGTAGGGGGAGCACGCCAAGCTGAAAGCGGTGTGCCAGTTCGTGGTGCCCGAAGCCGCGGCCACTGCGAAGGGCGATGCGGTGCAGCTGGTTCAGAAGCGGCTGGCGGTGGACCTCCTTCCGGTGCTGGAACGGACCAACGGCGGACCCAGGAAAAACTTGAAGGCCTCACCGCGGCCACCAACGGCAGCCGCCCCGGTCCCCGTGCTGCAGGCTTTTATACTGGCAGCATGCAGATCACCATACTCCTCGATCCCGCCGAGCAAGCCTGCTGCGGCGGGATGCTAAGCCTCGGCCAGCGCGTCGAATGGATGCTCGCCTACGCCACGCGCGGCGGCCAGCCCTACTACATGCGTGATTCGCACGAGCAGTTCTCCTACCACGGTGCGAAGACCCGCAGGGTCCTCGGTTCAGTGGTGGCGATCCGCGAGCTGGTGATCCATCCATCGCGGGCGGATGGCACGCCTGTGCACCGCCTCTGGCGTTCGCTGTCCGCGCTGCCCGCTGGGGTGGACTATGACAGCGATGGCATCGAAGTCGATCTGCAGATCGAGCACGGCCAGCAGCTACCCGAACTGTTCAGCTGGCCGCGCGGCTAGTTGTACTTGTAGAAGCCTTCGCCGGTCGCTGCGCCCAGCTTGCCCTTTTCGATGTACTCGCTCTTGAGCAGGGCGGCAAACTTCTTGCTGGTCTCATCACCCATGCTGGAAATGTTGTAGGCGGTGTTCAGTCCCACGATGTCGTAGATCTCGAAGGGCCCCTTCGGGGCACCGGTGCCCAGCTTCCACGTCTTGTCGATGGTCGGAGCGTCGGCCACGCCGTTGACCAGCAGGTGGCTTGCGGCTTGGAGGAACGGGACCAGCAGGGAGTTGAGCAGATAGCCCGGCTGCTCCTTGAGGACGCGAATGGCAACCAGGCCGGTGCGTTCGGCGAAGTCGACCACTGCTTCGTAGGCTTCGCTGCCGGTAAGCGCGGTGCCCATGACTTCGCCGGTGTTGTTCTGCCAGACGTGGTTGGCGTAGTGCAAGGCAAGGAACTTCTCCGGACGCCCGGTGTGCGGAGCGATGGCCGACGGTAGCAGGGTGGAGGAATTGGTGGCGAAGACGGTACGCTCCGGAGCCACGGATGCCAGTGCTTCATAGGTGTTCTGCTTGATGGCAAGGGATTCCGGGACTGCCTCGATGACGAAGCCTGCGTCCTTGACCGCATCGGCCAGATCCGTTGTCAGCCGGATGGATTCGCGCGCTGCCTGGGCCTTGGAGCGGTCTCCTGCGTCGAAGAAATCCGCGTAGGTCTGCACCAGTGAATCCAGACGGTGGTTGGCGGCCTCCAGTGCCTGTTCGGTGATGTCGTATCCCACGACGGGCAGGCCGTGGTAGGCGGTCTGGAAGATGATTTGCGCTCCCAGCACTCCGGTGCCCAGAACTGTTGTGTTGGTGAGGATCATGGGAACGCCCCGTTTCCGCCGGCCGGGGCCGGCAATGGTTTTCGGCGCTACGGCCGCCGTGCCGCCAACCAGTAAGTTACTGACTGGTAACTTCATTGGGCGACACCCGTGGGCCAGCTGCAACGTTCTGTGAGGCGAAGAACGAGCCGCTGGGGTCCAGGCCACATTGCAGACATGCAAAAGGGCATCCGGGTGCACCCCAGATGCCCTTCAGCTCTCAAGCCTTAGGCAGTCTTCTTCTTCAGGACCACTGCGGCCACCGCGGCAACGATCAGCGAAATGATCAGGAAATTGCGGCCCTTGTGGCTCTGTTTCGGAGCCAGCGACTTCTGCGCGCTCTTTACTGCATTCTCCACCGAGGCACGGGTGCGCTTGGCCGCCTTGGACTTGCCGGTCACGCTCTCAACCAGATTCGCACCTGCATGGCTGATCGCTTCGACGTTCACGCCGGAAATCGCGTTGTTCCACGTTTCGCGCAACTCGTCAGGCAGCTCTTCCTTGGCGGACTTGGCGAGCTTGGCCAGCGACTTCTCTACTTCTTTGAAATTCTTGGCGGTCTTCGACATAACTTCCTCTCGGTTGGCCCGCGCCCATGGATGGGACGCCGTGCGGTCACGTCTCCAGCCTAGCCAGCACCGATAACCCGCTCAAGCACCGTTGGTTGCGCTCAGTGCGAACTCCCAGAGACTTCACGGGCGCAGCTTACGCAGCGGGCTCGCCATCCGCAGGCTCCCCAGGCCGCCGCAGCTGGCGCAGCCGAGTTCGCAGCGCGCTGGCAAGGCACAGCAGCAGCAACAGCGTGGCGACGCTCGCCACCCCGGCGAACAAGGGCGAGGAGGCCTGCCATGTGTAGCGGTCGATGGTGATCCAGAAAACGACCCACAGGGCCCCGGCATTCATGTAGAGCCCGATGGGTTTCTTGAAGGTCAGCGTGCACAGGGCGAGGCTGACCAGTAGCAGCACCAGGGCCGCGATTCCCTTGAACATCAGCCGGTTCGAATCCACACCCAAGGCCGCCAGCCAGGCCGCCGCCTCGCCGAGCACGATGATGACCAGCCAACCGGTGAACAAGCCGAAACTGGACCGGGTGATCCAGCGGTCCATGTTGTTGCGCAGCATGGTGCGGTCGATCATCACGGTGATCCGCGTCAGCACCAGGAGCATGAGCAGCGCGAACAGCAGGCTGTAGCCCATCCGGTCGCGCTGCAGCAATTGCAGCCACAAGGCATTGAACAGGACCAGCGCGAGCACCCAAGGCCGCAGCTTGCCGTGCAGGTCCGTGTGCCGGGCGGTGGGCATGCATTGCCACACCGCGTAGATGCCCAAGCCTGCCATCAGGGCGAACCACGGCAGCTGGGCCACCAGCGGGACCGCCATCACCGTGGCGTCGGGTTCCAGCCAGCCGCCGGCGATCTGGCCCAGGTGCGATCCGCGGATCGAGCCCGTGCCGAACACCGCCCAGTTCAAGGCCGCGAAAATGACCAGTGCGTAGCAGATCGACACTAGTGGTGTCGCATTTTGGCGGGCCTTGGCCATGGCATCCCTTATCCGATACTTCGTCTCGAGTCTGAAACTACCACGGCTGTACGGAGATTGCTTGATGGCGCGACAGGTGGCGATAAGCTGGTTTGATGACGCAATCAACCCAGTGGGTCCGCGAGGCCATCTCCCTGCTTGACGCCGATGCAAACCGCAGCGCCGATACGCATCTGCACCGCTTCGAACTGCCCAAGCAATGGGGGATCGAGCTGTATCTGAAGGACGAATCGGTGCACCCCACTGGATCGCTCAAGCACCGTCTGGCGCGGTCGCTGATCCTCTACGGCCTGGTGAACGGCAAGATCCAGGAGGGCACCACGCTGGTGGAGGCCTCCAGCGGCTCCACCGCAGTCTCCGAAGCGTACTTCGCCCGCATGCTGGGACTTGAATTCATCGCCGTGGTCCCTAAGTCCACGAGCACCGAGAAGATCGAGCTCATCGAGTTCTACGGCGGGCGCTGCCACCTGGTGGACCAGGCCGGGCAGGTCGACGCGGCGGCCCGCGAGCTGGCCGCCGGCCCCGGCGGCTACTACCTGGACCAGTTCACCTTCGCCGAGCGGGCCACCGACTGGCGCGGCAACAACAACATCGCCGAATCGGTGTTCGCACAGATGAGCGCCGAGCGCTACCCGATCCCGAGCTGGATCGTGGTGGGCGCCGGCACCGGCGGCACCAGCGCGACCTTCGGCCGCTTCGTGCGCTACAAGCGCCACGACACGAAGGTCGCCGTGGCGGACCCCGAAGGCTCCTCCTTCTACGAGGGCTGGCGCACCGGGAACATGGGCTACTCCACCGGCGTGGGCTCGCGGATCGAGGGCATCGGCCGCCCGAGCGTCGAGCCGTCCTTCGTGCCCGGGGTCATCGACGAGATGATCCAGGTCCCCGACGCCGGCTCGCTGGCCGCCATGCGCCTGCTGCGGGCCAAGACCCGCTATTTCGCCGGCGGCTCCACCGGCACCAACCTCTACGCCGCATTCCAGATCATCGCCGGCATGCTCCAGCGCGGTGAGCACGGCAGCATCGTCACGCTGATCTGCGACTCCGGCGAGCGCTACGCCAACACCTATTACAACGACGACTGGCTGGCAGACCAGGGCCTTGACCTGGCCCCGCACACCGCGGTGCTGGAGCGCTTCCTGGCCGAGGGGATCTGGGAGGACTAGGTCTCGCTGGGCCGGTGCGCGGGCATCAGCCCGGCGGTCTTCTTGCGCTGGTGCACAGAGAAGTAGGACAGCCCCTGCTCGCCGGCGACGAAGTGTCGCCGGGCCCTGGCCGGCAGGTAGATGATGTCCCCGGCACCCAGCTGCACGGTGGTTCCCTCGCCGTGCAGCAGGCCGGAGCCGGCGACCACGTGCAGCAGCACGTCCAGCTCCGGGCCCACGTGCTCGCCGATTTCGGCTCCCGGTGCCAGCGCGATCACGTTCGCGTCCAGGTCCCGCCGGCCCGGTTCAAGTTTCCACAGCGCCCCGTTGCGGCCGTCCGCCTGGGCGGCGAGCTCTGCGGTGTTGGCCATGCGGCGCGGGACCGGGGGCATGCTGGTCATCGGGAGCTCCTGTTCAGCGCCGGAATTCGGGCCGGTGCGCGGATGTCATCTGTGCACCCAGCATAACCGCGCACCGTGGACGCGGTCGTAGGATGGAATCATGAGTGAACACCCCTCCGCAGCAGCCCACGCCCAGACCCAGGCGGACTTCGCCGCGAACCTCGCCTCGGTGCGGGAGCGGATCGCCCGCGCGGAAGCATCCGCGGGCCGCGCGCCGGGCAGCGTGCGCCTGCTGCCGGTCACCAAGACCGTGCCCTCGCAGCGGCTGCGCCTGGCGATCGCCGCCGGGGTGGACTGGCTGGGGGAGAACAAGGTGCAGGAAGCGCTGCAGAAATCCGAGGAGCTGGCGGACCTGCCGCAGCTGAAGTACTCGGTGATCGGGCACCTGCAGACCAACAAGTCCAAGTACGTGGCGCGCTTCGCCCACGAGTTCCAGGCGCTGGACAACCTGCGCCAGGCCGAGGCGCTGCAGCGCCGCCTGGAGCTGGAGGACCGCACCCTGGACGTATTCGTGCAGGTGAACACCTCCGGCGAGGAATCCAAGTTCGGCATGCCGCCGGAAGCGGCGCCCGGCTTCGTCAAGCAGCTGCCGGCCTTCGACCGTCTGCACGTCAAGGGCCTGATGACCCTGGCGATCTTCTCCACCGACCAGGTGGCGGTGCGCCGCTGCTTCCAGAAGCTGCGGGCCGTGCGTGACACCGTGCGCGAGGCCGACGAGCGGATCGCGGAACTGTCCATGGGCATGAGCGGCGACTTCGAGCTGGCCATCGCCGAGGGCGCCACAGTGGTGCGCGTGGGGCAGGGCATCTTCGGGGCCCGCGCGCTGCCGGACTCGCACTACTGGCCCGGATTCGCCGGCTGAGCCCCGGCCGACACGCCTGTGACCTGAGAGGCAGCGGGGTATCTGCAAAAACACTTAGCCCGCAGGGCGCTGGCGCAGTAGGGTGAAAGTGACACCGTCACTGTTCCAAAGGAGCTGTCTTGCCTACCGTTGCCGAACACCTTATCGACCAGCTCGACGCCCAGGGGGTCCGCCGGATCTACGGCATTCCCGGCGATTCGCTCAATGGCCTGACCGACGCGCTGCGGGTCAACGGCCGCATCGAATGGATCCACCACCGCCACGAGGAAGCCGCGGCGTTCGCCGCCGCGGCGGAGGCTGAAATCACCGGGGAGCTGGCCGTCTGCGCCGGATCCTGCGGGCCGGGCAACCTACACCTGATCAACGGGCTGTACGACGCGCAGCGCTCACGGGTTCCGGTGCTGGCCATCGCCGCGCACATCCCCACCGAGGAAATCGGTTCCAACTACTTCCAGGAAACCCATCCCGTGGAAGTCCTCCGCGGCTGCTCGGTGTACGCTGAACAGGTCTCGGACCCCAAGCAGATGCCGCGCATGCTGCGCATCGCGATGCGCGAGGCCATCGAGAAACGCGGCGTGGCAGTGCTGGTGGTCTCCGGGGACGTGGCCCTGTCGAGCATGGAGCGCAGCGAAACCCACCAGATCGTGAAAACCAACCCGCGCATCCTGCCCGACGAGCAGGAGCTGGAGCGCGCCGCGGAGATCCTTGAATCCTCGCGCAAGGTCACCATCCTCGCCGGGGCCGGCACCGCCGGCGCCCACGACGAGGTCATCGCCCTGGCGGACAAGCTGGGCGCCCCGATCGTGCACGCGCTGCGCGGCAAGGAGCACATCGAATACGACAACCCCTTCGACGTGGGCATGACCGGCCTGCTCGGCTTCGCCTCGGGCGCCAAGGCCATCGCCGAATGCGAGGTGCTGCTGATGCTGGGCACCGACTTCCCGTACCAGCAGTTCTACCCGCAGCAGGCGACCATCATCCAGGTGGACATCCGCGGCGAGCAGATCGGCCGGCGCACCCGGGTGGATGTGCCCCTGGTGGGCACCGTGAAGGATACCGCCGCCGCGCTGGCGGCGCTGCTGCCGGTGCAGACGCACCGCAAGCACCTGGACACTGCGCTGGAGCACTACCGCAAGACCCGGACCAAGCTCGACGAGCTGGCCACCGGGTCCAAGCCGGGCACCGCGATCCATCCGCAGTACCTGGCCCGGCTGATCGACCAGGCGGCCGACGAGGACACGATCTTCACCGCGGATGTGGGTTCCCCGGTGATCTGGGCGGCCCGCTACCTGAGCATGACCGGCAAGCGCCGGGTGCTGGGTTCCTTCAACCACGGCTCCATGGCCAACGCACTGTGCCACGCGCTGGGCGCCCAGGCCATCGACCGCTCCCGCCAGGTGATCGCCTTCGCCGGCGACGGCGGGCTGGCCATGATGCTCGGCGAGCTGCTCACCGCCACGCAGAACAAGCTGCCGATCAAGGTGGTGGTCTTCAACAATTCCTCGCTGAACTTCGTGGAACTTGAAATGAAGGCCGCCGGATTCGTCACCTACGCCACCGACCTGCAGAATCCCGACTTCGGCGCGCTGGCCAACGCCGCGGGGCTGAAGGGCTACCGCGTGACGGACTCCTCCCAGTTGGAGGACACCATCAAGGAATTCCTGGCCCACGACGGACCGGCGGTGCTGGACGTGGTGACCGACCGCCAGGAGATGTCCATGCCGCCGTCGATCAAGCTGGAACAGGCCAAGGGTTTCGCGCTCTACGCGATCCGCACGGTCATGTCCGGGCGCGGCGACGAGCTGCTGGATCTGGCCAAGACCAACTGGCGGCAGATGTTCTAGGAATTAATTGCCTATGCTTAATGCCGGTGCCGTGAATGCGGCGCCGGCATTTTGCATGTGAACTTCAGAAAGAGGCGTAGGCGCTTTGACTTCGCAACCTGCCGCGGCCCACGCGGCAACCACCGAGGACTTCTCCCACAATCTGGCTGCGGTGCGCGAGCGGATCGCCCGCGCGGCCCGCTCGGTGGGCCGGGACCCGGAAGCGGTGCGCCTGCTGCCGGTCACCAAGACCATCCCGGCCGAGCGGCTGCGCCTGGCCATTGCCGCCGGCGTGGACACGCTGGGGGAGAACAAGGTCCAGGAGGCGCAAGCCAAGCACGAGGAGTTCAAGCAGGACTACCCGCATCTGCGCTACTCGGTGATCGGTCCGCTGCAGCGCAACAAGGCGAAGTTCGTGGCGCAGTTCGCCGACGAGTTCCATGCCCTGGATTCGCTCCGGCTCGCCGAAACCCTGCAGAGCCGGCTGGAAGCCGAAGGCCGCCACCTGGATGTCTTCATCCAGGTGAACACCTCCGGGGAGGAATCGAAGTCCGGCATCGAAGCGGCAGAAGCCGCCGACCTGCTGGCCGCGCTGAAGCCGCTGGACCGCCTGAAGCCCGTCGGCCTGATGACCATGGCGGCGAATACCAGCAACGAGTCCTCCATCCGCGCCAGCTTCACCCTGCTGCGCGAGACGCTCGCCGAGCTGCAGGCCGCCGGAGCCCCGGAGGAATTCGCGCAGCTGTCCATGGGCATGAGCGGCGACTTCGAGATCGCCATCCAGGAAGGCGCCACGGTCGTCCGTGTGGGCCAGGGGATCTTCGGGGCCCGCCAGTACCCCGCCTAGGCATTCCTGGATGCTTGCAAGCCTGGCAGCGGCGGTGTGGGACGTCGTCGGTGTAGCGCGCCTTTGTATCCATTCCACGGGTGTGTCCACACCCTGCCTTGAACCGTCCTAAAGTGTCGGTTCCCTGGCGGATACTACATGTAGGTACAGACACTTCAGCCATGGCACAAGTCGACGGAGGGGAAACACGCCGAGGAACTTCTCACACCAAGTATTTTTAACCCACAAGTTCGATATCCCAAGCTGTGGACAAACCAGGCTGTACCGCGAGAAATCGGGGTTTAATCAGGGGCCGGTATCCACAATTCCTGTGGACTCCCTTGTGGGGGAATCACATAGCTGTAATACATCATCTTGTGGCCGCTTGACCGGCCAGACACAAGATGTAGTATTGAATCCGATGGCGCGATAAACGCCGAAAACACCCCGAAGGTGAACTTTGGGGCATCCGAGAGGTTGGTCCGCACCGCCGTGAAAACGGTGAGAAGACGGACCGAAACTAGGACTTTTTAAAGGGGATCAGGGACTATGTCCATCACGGTTTACACGAAGCCTTCCTGCGTACAGTGCAACGCCACCTACCGCGCGTTGGACAAGAAGGGTGTCGAGTACAACAAGGTCGATATCTCTCAGGATGCTAATGCCTTGGAGCACGTGCGTGGCCTTGGATACATGCAGGCACCGGTTGTCGTGACCGACAACGATCACTGGTCGGGCTTCCGCCCGGACAAGATCGCTCTGCTGGCTCCGGCAAACTAACCAGATACCGAGCCCATTCGGTACTAAATCCGCTCTTTTGTAGTGGAGGCGAAATACCATGCCACCGACAGCTCTTGCCGACAGGCAACACGCTGAGGCGCACGAACCAGTGGTGTACACCGATTCGAAGTTGATCTACTTTTCTTCGATATCGGAGTACACCCGGCGGTTCGTCGAAAAACTTCAGATGGATTCGGCCCGGATTCCGCTTTACGGGTACGAGCCGAAACTCATCACCACAGCTCCGTACGTCCTGCTGATTCCCACCTATGGGGGAGACGGCGGCAAACGATCAATCCTGCCGCAGATCATGAAATTTCTCGGGTATGAAGAGAACCGCAAGAACCTACGCGGTGTCATCGGAGCAGGGAATACAAACTTCGGCGAGTACTACTGCATTGCGGCCAAGCGAATCGCGGCCAAATGCGATGTGCCCGTGCTTTATACATTCGAACTCATGGGAACGCAGGAAGATGTTCTCAAAGTCAAAGAAGGGCTTGAAACCTTTTGGAAACCAGCGTCGCAGAAGCAGCAGGAACGATGAAGGACTCGAAAGAGCTCCCCGCGCAGTTCCAGGGGTTGAGCTACAACGACCTCAATGCCATGCTGAACCTCTACGGTCCAGACGGCAAGATCCAGTTCGAGGTGGATCGCTACGCGGCTCGCCAGTACTTCCTGGATCACGTGAACAACAACACCGTGTTCTTCCACGATCTGGATGAGAAGCTCGAATACCTGGTCAAGCACGAATACTACGAGCGTGAAACCCTCGACCAGTACTCGATGAACTTCATCCGCGACCTGTTCAAGCACGCCTTCTCCAAGAAGTTCCGTTTCGAAACCTTCTTGGGCGCCTTCAAGTTCTACACCTCGTACACCCTGAAGACTTTTGACGGCAAGCGTTACCTGGAGCGCTACGAGGACCGTGTCTGCATGGTTGCCCTGCACCTGGCTCGCGGCAACGAAGAACTGGCCACCCAGCTCGTCGACGAAATCATCGAAGGCCGTTTCCAGCCTGCTACCCCGACCTTCCTCAACGCTGGCAAGGCCCAGCGCGGCGAATTGGTCTCCTGCTTCCTGCTTCGCATCGAAGACAACATGGAATCGATCGCCCGTGCCGTGAACTCCTCGCTGCAGCTGTCCAAGCGCGGCGGCGGCGTGGCCCTGGCCCTGACCAACCTGCGCGAGCACGGTGCACCGATCAAGCAGATCGAGAACCAGTCCTCCGGCGTCATCCCTGTCATGAAGCTTCTGGAAGACTCCTTCTCCTACGCCAACCAGCTTGGCGCACGCCAGGGTGCCGGCGCGGTCTACTTGAACGCCCACCACCCGGACATCTACCGCTTCCTCGACACCAAGCGCGAAAACGCCGACGAGAAGATCCGTATCAAGACCCTGTCGCTGGGTGTTGTCATTCCTGACGTCACCTTCGAACTCGCTCGCAAGAACGAGGACATGTACCTGTTCAGCCCGTACGACGTCGAGCGCGTCTACGGCAAGCCGTTCAGCGAAATCTCGGTCACCGAGAAGTACACCGAGAT
Organism: Arthrobacter sp. AG1021; assembly: GCF_003633665.1. Lineage (NCBI taxonomy): Bacteria > Bacillati > Actinomycetota > Actinomycetes > Micrococcales > Micrococcaceae > Arthrobacter > Arthrobacter sp. AG1021. Next base: position 880,120 of record NZ_RBLB01000006.1, read on the forward strand.
GGTTGATGATTCGCGCATCAAGAAGACCAAGATCAACGCCCGCGAGTTCTTCCAGACCCTGGCGGAGATCCAGTTCGAGTCCGGCTACCCGTACATCATGTTTGAAGACACGGTGAACAAGGCCAACCCGATCGAGGGCCGCGTCTCCATGTCGAACCTCTGCTCGGAAATCCTGCAGGTCTCCTCGCCGTCGGAGTACAACGACGACCTGAGCTACAAGACCGTGGGCAAGGACATCTCCTGCAACCTGGGTTCGATGAACATCGCCAAGGCCATGGATGGCAAGAACTTGGCCAAGTCCGTGGACATCGCCATCCGCGCGCTGTCCGCAGTCTCCGACATGTCCTACATCGACTCCGTTCCTTCGGTTGCGGACGGAAACCGGAAGTCGCACGCCATCGGCCTGGGCCAGATGAACCTGCACGGCTTCCTGGCTCGTGAGCGCATCTACTACGGTTCCGAAGAAGGCATCGACTTCACCAACATCTACTTCTACTCGATTCTGTTCCACGCGCTGACCGCGTCGAACAAGATCGCGATTGAACGCGGCGAGGTCTTCGACAACTTCGAGAACTCCAAGTACGCATCGGGTGAATTCTTCGACAAGTACATCGACGTGGAATGGGCTCCAGCCACCCAGCGTGTGCGCGAACTGTTCGACGGCATCCACATTCCAACCCAGGAAGACTGGATCGCGCTGAAGAAGTCGGTCATGGAACACGGTATCTACAACCAGAACCTGCAGGCAGTGCCGCCAACCGGTTCGATCTCCTACATCAACAACTCGACCTCGTCGATCCACCCTGTTGCTGCGAAGGTCGAAATCCGCAAGGAAGGCAAGATCGGCCGCGTCTACTACCCGGCCCCGTACATGACCAACGAGAACATCGAGTTCTACGAGGACGCGTACGAAATTGGCTACGAGAAGATCATCGACACCTACGCCGCTGCTACCCAGCACGTCGACCAAGGCCTGTCGCTGACCCTGTTCTTCAAGGACACCGTAACCACCCGTGACATCAACAAGGCCCAGATCTACGCATGGCGCAAGGGCATCAAGACCTTGTACTACATCCGCCTGCGCCAACTGGCCCTTGAAGGCACTGAGGTGGAGGGCTGCGTCTCCTGCATGCTTTAATGCCTGAAATGCGGTGCTGACCAGTGCAATACTGCAACTCGAAACAAGCTGTCGAACCCTCGCGGGTTCGACAGCTTGTTGTCGTTAAATGCCTAGTCAGAGCGGAAAATAGTTGATGGTGTCGTTGGTCAAGTTATTATGTTTTGCGCTCCGGTGGCGGTAGGATTTAAGCGACTAACCATAATTCAGTCTCGAATCGATGAGGGGCAATGACCGAGAAGCTTAAGCTCGCCAATAAGGTTGAAGCGATCAACTGGAACCGTATCCAGGATGACAAGGACGTGGAGGTCTGGAACCGACTCGTCAATAACTTCTGGCTGCCGGAGAAGGTGCCGCTGTCCAACGACATCCAGTCGTGGGGAACCCTGACCGAAGACGAAAAGCTGCTGACCATGCGCGTCTTCACCGGCCTGACCCTGCTCGACACCCTGCAGGGCACCGTTGGCGCAGTGTCGCTGATCCCGGATGCGATCACCCCTCACGAAGAGGCCGTGTACACCAACATTGCCTTCATGGAGTCGGTGCACGCCAAGAGCTACTCCTCGATCTTCTCCACCCTGGCTTCCACCAAGGAAATCGACGAGGCCTTCCGCTGGTCGACTGAGAACGTGAACCTTCAGAAGAAGGCGCAGATCATCGAGAGCTACTACTACGGCGACGACCCGCTCAAGCGCAAGATCGCTTCGACCCTGCTCGAATCGTTCCTGTTCTACTCCGGCTTTTACCTGCCGATGCACTGGTCCTCGCACGCCAAGCTGACCAACACCGCTGACCTGATCCGCCTGATCATCCGTGACGAAGCCGTTCACGGCTACTACATCGGCTACAAGTTCCAGAAGGGTCTTGAAGGCCTGAGTGAAGAGCGCAAGCAGGAACTGAAGGACTACACCTTCGAGCTGCTGTTCGAGCTGTACGAGAACGAAGTTCAGTACACCCATGATCTGTACGATCCAGTGGGCTTGGCTGAGGACGTCAAGAAGTTCCTGCACTACAACGCCAACAAGGCGCTGATGAACTTGGGCTACGAGGCCATGTTCCCGTCCACCGTGACAGATGTGTCGCCAGCCATTCTGGCAGCGCTGAGCCCGAACGCCGATGAGAACCACGACTTCTTCTCCGGCTCCGGCTCCTCGTATGTCATCGGCAAGGCAGTGAATACCGAAGACGAAGACTGGGATTTCTAAGCTTTCCCCAATTCACGGATAGCTAGCCAAATCCAAAACCCGAACCCGCGTTTCGTGGGTTCGGGTTTTGTCGTCTTGTGGTCCCGAGACGCTGCATGGCTTCCCTTGTAAGTTTGCTTAGAAATTTCTGTCGACAGCTTCAGCTTAAAAAGTAGTGTACGGATCGTTCTCTAATCTGTAGCATGGCCTCATGGAAAAACCGCAGATCCTGCCTTTGGCATTAGCTTCCCAAGACAACCTGAATGTCGTCGGAGGCAAGGCCGCAGGTTTGGGCGAACTGATCAAGCTGGGGGAAAACGTGCCTCCGGGATTTGTCGTGACGACGGATGCCTACGAAGAATTCCGGTCGGCTGGTTCCTCCACCGCGCTCAGCGGAACAAAACTGGCCGAAGTGATCGGAGCAGCTTACCGAGAACTAGGAAGCCCTTTGGTTGCCGTCCGTTCCAGCGCGACGGCAGAAGACCTTCCGGGTTCCGCTTTCGCCGGACAACAGGAGACATACCTGGGCATCTCGGGCGAGAGGCAGCTGTTCCGGGCTGTTGAAGACTGTTGGGCTTCCTTGTACTCCGACCGCGCCCGAGCGTATCGAAGTGAGCGAAAGATCGATGAATCGGTGATGTCGATGGGCGTCGTGGTTCAGTCAATGGTGGATGCAGACTTCGCCGGGGTGATGTTCACCGCTGATCCGGTGACCGGGGGCAGGGACCACATCGTGGTGGAATCTAACCCGGGCTTGGGCGAAGCAGTGGTTTCGGGAATGGTGACCGCAGATCGGGCGGTCATTGATTCCAAGGGGAGGATCATCGAGCGCCGAGCCGGGCTGGCCGGCCCTGTCATCAAGCTGAACTCCGACGGTGGAACCAGAAATGAGACTCCCGAGGAAAACCAGCAGGTTCCCGAGGAGACACTGCGCGAGATTGCGGAAGCCGGCGTTCGCATCCGCGAAGGTTTCGGCCGACCCATGGACATCGAATGGGCTGTAGCCAATGGCGATCTCCTGATCTTGCAGGCCAGGCCGATGACAGCCTTGCCTCCAGCCCCGCGCAATATCGGCCCGCTGGCACGGAAAATCGCACCGATGCTCTACGAGTTGCTGCCGCAGCGCCCCACTATTTTGGAAACCGAAGCATGGATCGATGCCGGCATCGCCCCATTGGTCGCGGGTATGCTGCACGGAATCGCCGGGGTTCGTGTGGACTACTCCGCATGGTTGAAGCGCGAGAACGGGGTCGTCACCGAATTCATTCCCGTCACGCCGAAACCATCAGCGGCAACGCCGCGGAAAATCGTTCAAGCCTTTACGCAGAAAGCTCCGACCGGATCGTGGCGAAAAGATCCCTTGTATGACGAGTACCTGCGCAACTGCCAACAGCTCAACGAACTCCAAGTGGCGGATCTGTCCTGGAAGGAACTGTCGGAGATTCCAAGCAGGGCCACCACCAGCATGCAACTTGTGACTGAGCTGCGAGTGAAATACCTACGCCAGGCGATCCCTGCGGGAATCAAGCTGATCCTGGTACTGGCGTTAACCGGAAAGCTGTCGCAGTTTGCGCCGCTGAGCGTGACTGCTGATACCGAGACCCACCGAATCAACGACGATCTGCAACGTATTGCTAAACTGATCGCCGAGATGCCCGGAGGCACCCAGCTTCTGCGGGATACGGAGCCAGAATCAACAATCCAGGCGCTGCGCTCGCAACCGCACATGGACGAAATCGCTGACCAGATCGATGAATTTCTTGCTCGCTACGGCCACAGGGAATCAGCCAGCTTGCTGCTGCCGCGAGCAGCGACCTGGGGAGCCGACCCATCCCCGGTAATCAACCTGCTGCGCATGCTGATCGATGGAACTGGCGCAGAAGGAGGGGAAATAGACGCCTTGGAAAATCTGATATCCCACCCGCTGCTTGGCAGCCGGTGGCTGGAACCGCGAATCAGACGATGGGTCAAGGGGCTGCGTGGATTCATCTCCGTGCGCGAAGACACGCATTTCGAAATCACCCGGACCATGCCGGCAGTACGCTCCGCCATCAATGAAATGGGGCGCCGACTGCACGATGCCTCGGCCTTGGAAGACCCAGGAGATATCTGGTTCGTGAACTATGACCTCCTGCGCCGCGCGCCCGGTGCCGCTGCACTCAGCGGTGGCCAACTTGCCCAGATTGCGGCCGGCCGTCGACGGCGCCATGATGAGCTGGGCGGTGCACCGATGATTTCTCCAGCCACCCTCTACGATCTGTCACCGGTGCCAGGGGCATTACTGCACGGCACCGGTTCCGGCGGAGGCAGGGCCAGCGGAAGCGTTCGCATAATCAATTCTCCAGAAGAGTTCGAAAAGCTGCTGCCCGGAGAAGTCCTGGTCTGTCCTGCTACCAACCCGTCGTGGACTCCGTTGTTCTCCCGGGCCGCGGCGGTGGTGGTCAATCACGGTTCTGCCGTCTCCCACGCAGCTATCGTTGCCCGTGAATACCGGATCCCAGCGGTCATGGGATGCGCTAACGCCACCACCGTATTGGCCGATGGCCAGCAAATCATCGTTGACGGCGACCGTGGTCTCGTGTTGGAGCCAGAACATGGCTGACCAGAAAGATTATCGATCAGGCCCACGACGGCGCGGGGAGCAACTTGTCACTGCAATACTCGATGCCGCGGCGTTGGAGCTGGCGCAGTCCGGATTCGCCGCCCTGAGCGTTGAAGCAGTGGCACGTCGGGCCTCTGCGTCCAAGGTGTCCATCTACCGGCGGTGGCCGAACAAGATTGAATTGGTGCGGGCCGTCGCGGCGCATAAAGCCGTCATGCCGGTCCTGCCGGAACAGGCTGCAACACTTCGCCAAGACTTGCTCCTGGTGCTGCGCTCGATGGCAGCGCAGATCGACGAACCGATTGGCGAGCTGTTGCGGGGCTTGGTCATCGCGAGTTTGTCGGAACAAGCGCCGAGCATGGCAGACATGTCGTGGGGGATGGGCCCCAACATGATGCATCTGGTTGCTGAACGTGCTCAGGCGCGCGGGGAACTGGCGGAGATCCCGTCCGAACTGCTGCTTCGGGTCCCCACCGAACTGTTCAAGCAGCGTTTCATCAGTTTTGGGAAGGTTACCGACCGGTTCATTGTTGAACTAGTTGATCAGATCGCCTTACCGCTGTGGACCCTGAAACCCGGGGAGCCTCACGCGAGCTAATCGCTCAGCCATGGCGATGCACCCGAAGCTATAGAATACGGTGAACCCAGCTGGGCGACGTACCAAGGAGAAATCATTACAAAGTCAGATGCCAGAGCCGAGCAGTTGAGCGAGCCTCAGATCCGCGCAATTCGCCGGCGGTCTATTTCAGTGCTCGCTCTGGGGCAGATACTGGGAGGGCTCGGCGGCGGCGCGACGATAACACTGGGTTCCCTGCTCATCGTTGATGTTTCGGGCCTCGACTCGCTGGCCGGCATGGCCGCGACCATGAACACCCTCGGTGCGGCGATCATGGCGATCCCATTGGCGATGCTGGCGCGCCGCTTTGGGCGCCGGATCTCGCTTTCCACCGGCGCCTTGATCGCGGTTCTCGGCTCGCTGCTGATCGTCACCTCGGCGATGCTTGATTTGGTGCCGCTGCTATTCCTCGGAATGCTGGTGCTGGGAACCGCTTCGGCGATGAACCTGCAATCGCGTTTCGCTGCGACCGACCTGTCGGACGAGAAGACCAGGGGCCGGGATTTGTCCTTGGTGGTGTGGACGACAACCATCGGTGCCGTGATCGGTCCGAACCTCTTCGCGCCAGGCGAAGTAGTGTCCACCGCATTGGGACTGCCCGCCTATACCGGAGGATTCTTGATTGCGATGGCGGCGCAGCTGGCTGGCATGAGCATTTACCTCCTTGGGCTGCGGCCGGACCCGATGAAGGTCGCCCTGCAGCAAAACAGCGGTAGCGTACCGGCTGTCGCGCGCCGTGGCGGGGGTTTCCATCTCCTGCGTGAGAGGCCTGCGGCTCGTCGGGCCGTGGTGACCGTTGCGCTGAGCCATGCCTACATGGTGGCGCTCATGTCCATGACCCCCGTGCACATGCAGCACCATGGGGCAACGCTGACGCTCATCGGATTCACCATTTCGCTTCACGTGCTGGGCATGTACGCGCTGTCGCCGCTCTTCGGCTGGCTCACTGACCGGCTCGGCGGGTCTCGTGTTGCACTGATGGGGCAAGTCCTGCTGATCGGGTCGAGCCTCTTCGTCTGGTTCAACCCGGAGGACCACGTCGTGGTGACTGTTGCCTTGGCGTTGCTGGGCCTGGGCTGGTCCGCCTCTACGGTGGCGGGCTCGACCATGGTTTCGGCAGCTGCGCCGATTCACGAACGCACCAGTCTCCAGGGCACCAGCGACCTGCTGATGAACCTCGCCGGTGCACTGGGTGGCCTCAGCGCGGGGCCTCTGCTGGCGCTCTTCGGGTTCCACGGGTTGGCGCTGCTGCTGTTGGCTCTGGCAGTAGTCGTGATTTTTGCCAATCGCGATGCACTGAAGTCGAGCCAACGCGTGGCTCTCTAGACTGGTGCGAAGCCTCCGGCCCGCTGAGCCGGGGGGACGGGCCTGAAAACAATAACGGCGTGGACTTCATCAAATGATGAAGTCCACGCCGTTATTTCAAAGACTCTTAGCGGGCCTGAATGTTGGTTGCCTGTGGGCCCTTTGGACCGGCTTCCAGGGTGTACTCAACGGTCTGGCCTTCTTCGAGGCTGCGGAATCCGAAGCTCTGGATAGCGCTGTAGTGTGCGAAGACATCAGCCGATCCATCCGAAGGAGCGATGAAGCCGAAGCCCTTTTCAGCGTTGAACCATTTCACGGTGCCAGTGGCCATAGTGTTATTTCCTTATTATTGGTTGGCCACAGCGTGGCCTGAGTGCCGATCCGGAGATTCGAATCGGAAATTTTTGAGGTTACCTCGGGCAGTGCCATCCGAAACGATTCGCCTGCCGTCGATACGGGGGATCGATTACTGATTTTGCCGGTATCGGCCAAAAACGGATGTCGCTGCACTGGATTAGTTATCCGCGAGATTCCGGGAGACGGACGGTGATGAACCAGTCCGATCGAAGTAGAACACGGAATCGTTTGTCATCGGACGCACTGATGCGTCTGGATAACCAGTTTGCAGTGAAGAAGAGAAGATGAAGAATTCGTTTCGGTTAGGAGCTGATCTGATCCAGGATCTGACCAGCCGATATGTGCTGCACAGACGATTTGTTGGCTGTGCTACAAATCCATACTGCTAACGCTTGCTGGCGGGTGAGTCACACCATCAAGCGCCGAGGTAACTCAATAACTCTACCATCTGGAGCCGAGGATGTCTTCGTGACCTTCCTAACGGACCGCTGGGACCGGAGCAGAGTGTGGTTGCTGGCGGTTACGGGCGGGTGTCAAGGCCTGTTCTGGCTGCGATCTCGATTGACCGCTCGTAATGAGATTTGGTGAAGTGCCCGGCAACTTCAGAGATTACTTGTTGGAAGAAGGAGCCATGAGCGGACTCGGCGATTTCCACGACTTTTCGTCGAGCAACTCGATCGTCAAAGGCCTCGCGATGGTTGCTCTGAGTGTAACCACCGCAAGACCTGTAGCCGTTAGGAGTGTATTTTGGTCGGCTCCGAACTAATGCTCGCCATGGCAAGGTCTGCGTTGAGTGCCGCTCCAGCGATGGTGCCAGATGCAGCCGCGGCCATGACCATGGCGCCCAAGTTCACTGCGTTGCCAGCTGCGTAGACCCCGGGAATACCCGTTAGCCCCATTTCGCTTACCTGGATAAACGTGCCCAGAGGATGCTCTTGCAACCTGCCGCCGAGCTGCTGGTATAGGTCTGCATTGGCATTCATTCTGCTGGCTACAACGGCTGCTTGGGCCTTAACCAGATCGCCGTTGCTCAGCTCAACGCCTTTGAGCTGCCCGTCGCCGTCCACTCGAAGCTTCGCAATCCTGCGCTCCAGGATTGGCACACCCAGCTTTTCAAGTGTTGCCCGGTTTTCCTCGGAAAGAACATCTGGCTGGTGGTTGATGAATACCACGTGGCTGCTGAGTTGTGCGAACAGTAGGGCCTGGTGGGTGCTCATGGGACCGACCCCCAAAACGGCGACTGCCTGATCCCGCACCTCCCATCCGTGGCAGTACGCGCAGTGGATGGCGGAGATGCCCCAGGCTTCGCGCAACCCTGGGATCTCTGCAAGGTTGTCGGTGAGTCCGGTGGCCAGCACGATGCGCGAGGCGGAGTACTCGCTGGCGCCGGTTTTGACGGTGAATCCGTCCTCGACGGATCCGGTCAGGCGCTCCGCCTCCTCGTGGACGATCCGTGCGCCGTAGTGTTCGGCTTCGCTTCGCCCGAGCTCCAAGAGATGCTGCGGGCTGTTTCCTTCTTGGCCCAAGACGTTATGGGCGTGTGATGCGCGAGCGTTTCGCGGCTGGTTCGTGTCGATGACTAAAACCGTCCGGCGAGAACGCCCCAACGCTACCGCCGCTGCAAGTCCAGCGCCGCCACCACCGATGATGATTGCGTCGTAGTGTTCCATTGCTGTGTCCTTTCGGGTGGTTGTGAGAACTACCGTAGAGAGAAATTGCTTCCTAGGAGTATTGTTTTGCGTATGACGCAAGAACTTGATGTGGACAGCACGATTCGCCAGCGGATTCGCGCGCTGCGGCAAAGCCGGGGCTGGTCCTTGGAGTCCTTGGCAACCAAGGCGAAGCTCAGCGTCTCAACACTGAGCCGCATCGAAACCGGCTCTCGGCGTATCGCCTTGGACCAGCTGGTGCCCATCGCCCGCGCCCTGGGCACCACGCTTGACGAATTGGTGGCGACGGCCGGGGAAGACGTCGTCATCAGGCCCGAGCCAGTTGACCTGCCGGGAATGACCATTTGGAAACTGACGAATGAGGATGCGGTCAACGGCGTGACTGTGTCGAAAATCCGCTATGACTCCGCGACCGCCCCGGCGCCCAGCGAGGCTAGGATCCATCAGGGCAAGGAATGGTTCACTGTGCTCTCCGGCGAAGTGCAGTTGAAGCTCGGCGAAAGAACCTACCACGTCGTCGCCGGGCAAGCGGCCCAATTCGACACGTTGACCCCGCACGTCATCTGGGCAGTGAACGGGGTTGCTGAAATTCTCAGCATCATGGATCACGAAGGCCGGCGAGCGCATCACGGTGATCGACCGAGCTGATCCGGCGTGGTGGATGATTTAGTGGTTTGGCTCACCCATTGGATACGCTGGGATCAACGACACATCCGCGCGAACATGCCTGGAGGGCAGCAATGACGCATCAGCTCACCGAGGACCTGGACAAGATTCTTGCGTCGGGGGACTTCTACTTCGAGTCGCTGGGCGAGGGGCGCTACCGTTCTTCGTGGCATGCCCAGGGTGCGTGGAATGCGCACGAGCAGCACATGGCGCCGGCTTCGGGGATCATGGCGCATGAACTGGAGCAGTTCCAGCCTCGAAGCGACATGCGCATTGCGCGACTGAGCTTTGAAATCCATGGCCTGATCCATGCCGGCGAATTCGAGATCACCACGCGCATGGTGCGCCCGGGCCGGACGATCGAATTGATCGAAGCCGAAATGAAGGCCAAGGGCCTGACGAGCATTGTTGCGCAGGCTTGGCGCGTGATTACCGGGGACTCCTCGGCTGTTGCGGGTGTTGAGGATGCACCGGTGGTTGGGCCGCAGGACTGCGAAGCGTTGGAGATTTCAAAGCTCTGGCCCGGGGGATACATCAAGTCCGTTGAAATGCGTGCCGCTGAGGGTCGCCGCAAGGGAAAGGGGCTTGCCTGGCTGCGCACTCCCTACGATCTGGTGGACGTCCACAATGCCTCGTCGATGTCCCGCCTGATTGGGCTTGTCGACACCGCCAATGGTGTCGCTCCGCGGGTGGAACCCGGCGCCGGCGAGTGGATGTTCCCGAACCTCGATCTGCAGATCCACATGTACCGTGCCCCGGCGGGAGAATGGCTGGGGCTGGAGGCACAGCAAAGCTACGGCACCGATGGCATTGGGCTGACCTCGACGGTTCTGCACGATGAAAGCGGGCCGTTCGGACGAGCAGAGCAGATCCTAACGGTCCGCTCGCGCTAGGAAACCGGGCTGAGGTTTGCCAGCAGCTTCTTCAGCTGGGGCTTCGGCATGATCGTGAATCCCTTGGCCCGGTAGTTTTCCCTGTCGGAGGCATGCGACTTGAAGAGCGCATAGCCTCGCTTGATGAGGAACAGCAGCGGCTTGCGGCGCTGGGAGACGTCCCTGACGAAGCGGCGGATCGTCGTCAGCAGCGCCGGCTCGTCGACGTAGTAGGCCTGGACATCGATTCCCTGGGCGCGTAGCGGCTCGAGGATTTCCGAGAGGAAGATCCCTTCCGCGATGATGGGGCCGCCATTGCCGCAGATCTTTCGATGCCCGTCGTAGCTTGAGGTGGAGATGGAGTAGTTCGGCACCATGGTGCTGCCCGATTCCAATAGCTCGTTGACTGCCTTCAACGCTGCGTCCATGTTCCAGGTGCCCGGGTGGTCCCAGTCGACTTCTCCGTAGGGAGTGCGGGGGAATGCCTCGGGGTGCCCGTCTTCGGAAAGCTGGCGGTAGAACTCATCGAGTGGAAGATGCGGATTTCCGAACCGAGCTGCAAGGTATGACTTGCCTGAGCCTGAGGGTCCGCCGATGAGAATTACTGGTGTAGATGAAGAAGGCACACGACCAATTATGTCCTACTGCGTCCAACGCCCAGTAATTTTCACCCTCACCTCACCCAGCCGGTGACTGGGCGTCATACGTTCGAAGCGGCTTCGCCGGCTGAATTAGACTCATGACCATGACCTTGTGGAATCGCCAATCTGATGCTCCGTTGACCTTGCTGCGCGAGGAACCCAGCGGAGATCCCGGTGCTGATCTGGAGCGCGGGGTGCAGCTGTTGCGCGAAGTCCAGTCCGGTGAGCGCGGGCCGCTGCTGCGCCTGTACCGGCCGGACCCCACCTTGGCGTTCGGCCAGCGTGATGTTCGCCTCCCGGGCTTCGAGCTGGCCAGCCGGGCGGCCGCGAACCAGGGATTTGCACCGTTGGTGCGCAAGGCGGGCGGCCGGGCAGCCGCCTACCACCGTGGCACCTTGATCGTCGACCATATCGAGCCGCAGGCCGAAGCGATCATGCACCAGCAGCAGCGGTTCGAGATTTTCGCCCGGCTCTATGCCGATGCATTCCGCAGGGCCGGGGTTCAAGCCGAGGTAGGGCCGATCGACGGCGAGTACTGCGTCGGGGACCATTCGGTGCACGGAGTGCCTGGGGCTGGCTCCGCGATCGGGCATGCGGTCAAGCTGGTGGGCACCGCGCAGCGGGTGATTTCCGGAGCTTGGCTGTTCTCCAGCGTTTTCGTGGTGGAGAATTCCGAGCCTCTGCGACGCGTGCTGGATGCCGTCTACCAGGCCATGGAAGTCCCGATGAATCCCGCGACGGTGGGTGCCGGTGACGACCTGGCGCCAGGGCTCACGACCGAAACCTTCATCGAGGCGCTGCTGGCCGAATACCGGGAGCATGTCGCCGTCCCGGAGCAGACGGCCGGTTAAACACGATGTTCCCGGAACCCTCAAGGTTCCGGGAACTGTGCATTTAAGGCGAAACTACGCTCCGACGCGCTCGACGACTTCCTCGATGCGCGGGTTGGTTGCAGCGGTGCCGTCGGGGAAGATCAGGGTCGGGACGGTCTGGTTGCCGTTGTTGAACGACTCGACGATCTGCGCGGTGCCCTCGACCTCTTCGATATTCACCTCGGTGTAGGCCACGCCCTTCTGGTCCATCAGGCGCTTCAGGTTGCGGCAGTAGCCGCACCAGCTGGTGGTGAACATGGTGACTCCGCCGGCGGCAGGAACGTACTTCTCAAGGTTCAATTCGTTGCTCATACTTCATGTAACCACGCGACCTGCCCGTTTGTTCCGCCTGACCCGGCTGCCACCACTGTTTTCCGCCGCTCGTCGGACTACACTGGGAACAAAATTCGAACAAATCTGCGGGGGTTCATCATGTGCGGACGCTACGTCATGGCCAAGGCCATCGGCGACCTGGTTGCCGAGGCGGAAGCGGAGGCGGACGCCAACCTTGAGCTTCGCCAGTCGTGGAACGTCGCGCCGACCACCGACGTGCCGGTGGTGCTCGAGCGGATGATCGACGGGCAGCTGCACCGCCAGGTCCATGTGGCCCGCTGGGGCCTGGTTCCCGGCTGGGCCAAGGAGCTGTCGGTGGGGGTGCGCGCCTTCAACGCGCGCAGCGAAACCGCCTCCTCCAAGCCGACGTTCCGTTCGGCGGTCAAGAAGCGCAGGGCCGCGGTGCCAGTGCAGGGCTATTACGAGTGGAAGAAGGAAGGCAGCAAGAAGCGCCCCTTCTTCGTGCACCGCGAGGACGGCAAGCTGATCTTCTTCGCAGGGCTGTACGAATGGTGGAAGGACAAGGACGGAAGCTGGATCCTGTCCACCTCGATCATGACCATGGATTCGCCATCGAGCGAAGAGCCGGGGGTGCTCGGCGAGTTGGCCGGGCTCCACGACCGCCTGCCGATTCCGCTGGATCGGGAAATGATGGCACGCTGGCTGGATCCGGAGCAGGAGGACGGCGAAGGGCTGATCGAGCAGATCCGGTCCGAGGCCTTCGACGTGGCCTCGACCTGGACCATGCACGAGGTGGATCCAGCGGTGGGAAACGTGCGCAACGACGGCCCGGAGCTGATCGAACCGCATCGCTCGCTGTTCTAGGAGTCCGCGCTCCGGGAGCGCGCTCCCGCATGCAGCCCGAAGCCCAGGCCGATGGCCCCCAGGCCCAGTGCGCTGAGCAGCTTGCCGAGAATCTGCGTCCCTGTCACCCAGGGGGCGGGGGAGAAGGTGGAGTTGTCCAGCGGCGCGTAGGCGAACCAGCCGAAGCTTTTGACCTGCACCGCATCCCAGATCAGCAGGCCGGTTCCGCCGGCCAGCACCAGCAGCCCGGCGAGCCAGATGATGCGCGTGGTGAGCGTGTGCTTCCTGCTTTTGAGCATGCGGCGTGCCAGGATCAGTCCCAGGCTCAGGCACAGCGCCCCGAAACCGAAGGCCAGCAGCAGCTCGCCGGAGACCTGCAGCAACGAGGGGCCGATGGAAAACGTGTCGACCGGTTGAGGTTCGGTGCCGCCGGAATACAGCAGGTACTCGGCTTGGCTGTCGCGCCAGAGCAGCACGCTGCCGGCCAGGATGGACAGCGTTCCGATCCAGCCGGGGATTTTCGCCGAGCGCACGCGGGCAGAGGATTCAGGCATGGGTTCATCATTCCACACGAAAGCCCAAGCCGGGATGGAATTGCTCATTCCACCCCGGCTTGGGCTCAGCGTTGCGCACCGCTATGGGGCTAGTGCCCGCGGGCGATCCACTCATCCAGGTTCGGCGCTTCGTCGCCGATGGTGGTGGCGGCGCCGTGGCCGGTGTTGACCACGGTTTCCGCCGGCAGGGTCAGCAGCTTGGAGCGGATCGAGTCGATGATCGTCTCGAAGCTCGAGTAGCTGCGCCCGGTGGCGCCGGGCCCGCCATTGAACAGGGTGTCGCCGCTGAACAGCACCCCCAGGTCCTCCGAGTAGAAGCAGGTGGATCCCGGTGAGTGCCCCGGGGTGTGCAGGGCTGTCAAGGTGGTCCCGGCGACGGTGAAGCTGTCGCCTTCGTGGATTTCCGCGTCGATATCGCGCTCCGGGTACACCGCGTCCCAGAGCATCTGGTCTTTGGGGTTCAGGAACAGCGGGGCGTCGACCTCGTCGGAGAACTGCGCGGCGGCGCGGATGTGGTCGTCGTGCCCGTGGGTGAGCAGCACCGCCATCACCTCGCGCTTGCCGATGGCCTCGCGGATGGCCTGCGGGTCGTGGGCCGGGTCGATCACGATGACCTCGGCGTCGTCCCCGATGAGCCAGACGTTGTTGTCCACTTCCCAGGTGCCGCCGTCCAGGCTGAAGGTGCCGGAGGTGACGATGTTCTCGATGCGCGCGGCCACTAGATTTCCACCACCGATCGCAGTACGGTGCCCTCGTGCATCTTGTCGAAGGCCGCCTCGACGTCGTTGATGCCGATGCGCTCGGTGACGAAGGAATCCAGGTCCAGGCGGCCGAGCTTGTACTGCTGGACCAGCATCGGGAAGTCGTGGCTCGGCAGGCAGTCGCCGTACCAGGAGCTCTTCAGCGAACCGCCGCGGCCGAAGACGTCCAGCAGCGGCAGCTCAAGGGTCATCTCCGGGGTCGGCACGCCCACCAGCACCACGCGTCCGGCCAGGTCGCGGGCGTAGAAGGCCTGCTTGTAGGTTTCCGGGCGGCCCACCGCGTCGATGACCACGTCGGCGCCGAAGCCGCCGGTGAGCTCCTGGATCGCAGTGACCGCGTCCACCTGGGCGGAGTTCACGGTGTGGGTGGCGCCGAAGCGCTTGGCGGTTTCCAGCTTGTCCTGGTTGACGTCCACCGCGATGATGGTGGTCGCCCCGGCCAGCTGGGCGCCGGCGATGGCCGCCGAGCCCACGCCGCCGCAGCCGATGACCGCTACGGATTCCCCGCGCTTGATCTCTCCGGTGTTGATGGCCGCGCCGATACCGGCCATGATGCCGCAGCCCAGCAGGCCCACGGCCGCCGGATCAGCGTCCTCGTCCACGATGGTGCACTGCCCGGAGTGGACCAGGGTCTTTTCGGCGAAGGATCCGATGCCCAGCGCAGGGGACAGTTCGGTGCCGTCTTCCAGGGTCATCTTCTGGGTGGCGTTGAAGGTGTTGAAGCAGTACTTCGGCTCGCCCTTGGCGCAGGCGCGGCACTGGCCACAGACCGCGCGCCAGTTCAGGATGACGCGGTCGCCGACCTTGACGTTGGTGACGTTCTCGCCGATCTGGCTGACCACCGCAGTGGACTCGTGGCCCAGCAGGTAGGGGTAGTCGTCACCAATGCCGCCGAGCTTGTAGTGCAGGTCGGTATGGCACACGCCGGTGGTCAGCACGTCGACCACGACCTCTCCCGGTCCCGGATCCGGAACGATGATGTCGACAACCTCGACCGGGGCGTCTTTGGCGCGGGAAATGACCGCTTTGACCTTGTGGGACATGTCAGTGAGCTCCTTGTGGTGGATTGTGCTTCTGACCCGATGCTATCGGTGCGGCAGACGGGAATCTAGGAGCCGCGCGCCAAATGACCAAGTGTGGCGCGGGATGGATGCGCTGTGCGGCCGATTCGCCGATTGTCCCGGAATCCTACATAGTCGCTGACGTGTTTGGTCGTGGACTTTTGCGCGGGGGCCGCTTAATACTTGAATGGATTAGCCAAGACGATAAGCGCAGGTCAGGAACGAGGGAGCAGGAATGCAGGAACAGCACACGATCGAGTTGGCGCCGGGGTTGCGGATTCCGGCCATCGGGCTGGGCACCTGGCCGCTGACCGGCGAGGAAGCGGCTGATGCGGTGGCCCGGGCGCTGGGCAACGGCTACCGCCACGTGGACACCGCGGCGAACTACGGCAACGAGCAGGCGGTCGGCGAGGGCATCGCGCGGGCCGGGGTGCGGCGCGAGACGCTGTGGGTGACCAGCAAGTTCAACAAGGAGGACCACTCGCGCGACGGCGTGGCCGCCGCCTACGAGCGCGCCTGCGAGCTGATGGGGCTGGATTACCTGGACTTGTATCTGGTGCACTGGCCCAACCCGCAGCAGGGTGCCTATGTCGAGGCCTGCCACGGGCTGGAGGAACTGGTGCAGGCAGGCAAGCTGCGCGCCTGGGGCGTGTCCAACTTCAAGCCGGCGCACCTGCAGGCGGTCTACGACGCGGGGCTGCGCCCGGCGCTGAACCAGGTGCAGGTCGACCCCGAACACCTGCAGCGCGGGCAGCTTCAGGCCCATGCCCAGCGCCAGCTCGTCACCGCCGCCTACAGCCCGCTGGGCCGCGCGGGGGATTTCCTGTCGCATCCGGCGATTACCGCTCCGGCAGAGCAGTACGGCAAGACCCCGGCGCAGGTGGTGCTGCGCTGGCATTTGGACTCGGAGCGTATCGCGGTGCCCAAGTCCGCCAGCGATGTGCGGCAGCGCGAGAACCTTGATGTTTTCGACTTCTCCCTGACCGGGCAGCAGCTGGCGGCGATCGATGCGCTGGATACCGGTGCCGGCCCGCGCCTGGATGCGGATTTCTTCGGCCACTAACCTCCCTCGCGCAGACCAGGGCCGCCCCTCGGGGCGGCCCTTTGCCGCGTTAACGGGGGCCTGCACACGGCAAATCGCCGTTGACCTGCAAGGCGCCGAGCGCCTGCGGGAGATTTTCGGATCGGCGAATTTTCTTTGAAATTTCCCTAGGTGTTGCGGATCACGCAGGAGTACACTCAAGTGTGCGCAAAACGTACCACTGTTCGGATAGCGTGCACATCGGTTCTTGTTACTTGGAGGTTCCCCATGGCGATTGACCAGAGCAGCGCAGTTGTCGGTACAGATCTCTCGCGTGTCGAGCAGAGCTACCGGATGAAGCGGGCGAAGAAAGCGGCGCTGGCCGCGTTCCTCGGAGGCATGCTGGAGTACTACGACTTCTTCATCTATGCGACCGCCGCGTCGCTGATCTTCTCGCATATCTTCTTCCCGGCGGGGGATCCCACGATTACCCTCATGGCCTCGTTCGCCACCTTCGGCGTCGCCTACGTGGCCCGCCCATTCGGGGCCATCGTGTTCGGCCACCTGGGCGACCGACTGGGGCGTAAGAACACGCTGGTGCTGACCCTGATGCTGATGGGAGGGTCGACCTTCGCGATCGGCCTGCTGCCGAACTTCGCGCAGGCCGGCTACCTGGCTCCGGCCCTGCTGGTGTCCCTGCGGCTGCTCCAGGGCCTGTCCGCCGGCGCAGAGACGGCGGGGTCCTCGACCCTGACCATGGAGGAATCCCCGGTGGGGCGGCGCGGGTTCTTCCCGTCCTTCGCCATGAGCGGGATCTCGGCGGGCATCGTGCTGGCCTCGCTGGCATTCATCCCGGTCGCCGCGATGGAGGAAACCGCCAGGATGTCGTGGGGCTGGCGTGTTCCCTTCCTGCTCTCGGTGGTCGTCATGATCGTGGCCATGCTGGTGCGCCGCTCGCTCGAGGAGCCTGAAGTCTTCGAGGACGAGGTCAAGGCGCAGACCGGCGACGCCAAGGAGAAGCTGCCGTTCCTGCTGATGCTCAAGACCCACCCGGCGCAGTTCTTCCAGGTCTCGCTGATGTCCTTCCAATGCGTCACCAACACCCTGATGCAGGCCTTCGGCCTGGCCTACGCGGTCAGCGTGGGCATCCCCGCGGCCACCATGCTGGTGGTCAGCATCGTGGGCAACGTGCTGGCGATCTTCACTCAGCCGCTGAGCGCCTACCTCTCGGACCGCTTCGGCCGCCGCCCGATCTTCATCACGGGCATCCTGTCTTCCGGCGTGCTGATCTGGGTGTACTTCTGGGCGATCTCCACCTCCAACATCGCGCTGGTCTTCCTGCTGAGCATCGCGATCACCGCCGGCAGCTACGCGGTGTCCAACGCGATCTACCCGGCCTGGTTCTCCGAGCTGTTCCACGTCAAGGTCCGCTACTCGGGTGTCGCCATCGGCCTGCAGGTGGGCATCCTGTGCGCCGGGTTCACCCCGATGATCGCCACCGTGCTGGTCGGCGGGATCCCTGCCAACTACGGCCCGGCGGCCTGGATCGTTGCCGGATCCTCCATCGTGGCGGCCATCGGAGCCATCTGGGCCCGCGAAACCTTCAAGACCCCGCTGCACGAGCTGGGCAACCGGGTGGAGTAGAACCTCGGTCTCCTGCCAAGGGCCCGGAATCCGCTGGTCGTCGACCGGCTGGTTCCGGGCCTTCGTGCCGCCGGGGCGGCGCGGCGGCCCGTCCCGTTCAGCGGGACGGGCGGATTTCGGCGGCGCGCGGGCGGGATGTAATCGAGCCACGCGCGCCCGGGACCTCGAGCGCGCCAGAATCACGGGAGGAAATCGATGACCCAGAAAACCCGACGCGTCGCAGTTGTCACTGGAGCCAGCCGCGGGGCGGGCAAGGGGATCGCGCTGGCGCTGGGCGAAGCCGGGACCAAGGTCTACGTCACCGGGCGCACCACCACCGAAGGCGAGGCTCCGCTGCCGGGAACCGTTTTCGCCACCGCCGGGGAAATCACCGCCCGCGGCGGGATCGGCGTGCCGGTGGTGCTCGACCACACCGACGACACCCAGGTGAAGGCGCTCTTCGAACGCATCGCCGCCGAAGACGGGGCCATCGACATCCTGGTCAACAACGCCTACGCGGTCCCGGCGGAGCTGACGCTTTCCGGAGCGTTCTGGGAGAAGTCCTTGGACCTGCTTGAGGTGTTCAACGTCGGACTGCGCTCCAGCTACGTCGCCAGCTACTACGCCGCGCCGCTGCTGATCGCCGGCGGCGGGCTGGTGGTGAACACCTCCTCCTTCGGCGGAACCTGCTACATGCACGGACCGGCCTACGGGGCCGGCAAAGCGGCCGTGGACAAGATGGCCAGCGACATGGCCGTGGACTTCAAGCCGCACGGCGTTGCCGTCATCTCCCTGTGGATGGGGATGCTGAAGACCGAGCGCACCCTGGCCGAGCTGGCGAAGAGCCCCGAGCAGTACGGGGACCTGGAAGCCACCGCCGAATCCCCGGAATTCCCCGGCCGGGTCATCGACGCACTGCACCGCGACCCGCAATTGATGCAGCGCAGCGGCCAGGTGCTGATCGCCGCGGAAGTGGCCGCGGAACTGGGGGTGCAGGACGTGAACGGTGCGCAGCCGGTCTCCCACCGCCCCATGCTTGGAAACCCGCCGGTGTTTTCCGACGCAGTCATCGGCTAATTCGCCAACGGACTATCCGCTCGACACGACTTTTTCAGGAGAACAATCCATGGATTTGGAACAACGCCTTGCCGCGCTGGAAGCGATCGAAGAGATCAAGGCGCTCAAGCACCGCTACTGGCGCGCCTGTGACGGGAAAGACCCGCAGGGATTCCGCGACTGCTTCATCAAACGCGGCGCGATCATCGACTACGGCCCCATGGGCGCCTTCGACGACGTGGAGCCGATGGCCGAGATCTTTACCCAGGTGGCGCTGGCGAAGGTCGACGGGAAGCACGTGATCTTCGACATGCACCACGGCATGCACCCGGACATCACGCTGATTAGCCCCACCACCGCCCGGGGACGCTGGACGCTGCGCTTCCGCCAGATCAACCTGGCCGAACGCACCGAGTACCTGAAGACCGGCGAATACGACGACGAATACGTGCTGGTGGACGGCCAGTGGAAGATGTCCGCCTGCCGCTTCACCGACACCTGGTCGATGACCCGCGCGCTTGATGAGAGCGCGCAGATCACCGAGGGCGAGTTCCTGGAGGTTCCGGCACCCTAGCGGCGCCCGTCGAAGGCCCGGAGGCCGAGCGGATCATCCGCTCGGGCTCCGGGCCTTTGCCGTGCCTTCCGCAGCATCGCCACAAGCGGTGAACTGATCAAAAAAATTGTTCACGAAACCGGGCCCGCGCCAAACTGTCGGCCGGGCTGACTAGTGTAGCTACCGATCGAACACATGTTCGAATAGAATGAATTTGTTGAGTAAGGAGCGCACACGTGGGCATGTTCACCGAGCCGATTGAGGTCACCCGCGCAGCGAACGGAATACCGCTGCGCGTTACCTGGCGAGGGAAAGACTACCGCCTGGTGGCTGAACCCGAACGTTGGTTCGAACGCCGCAAGTGGTGGGAGGAGAACATGAGAATCCCGCGTGGACTAGGGGCGGGAGTGGCCGATTATGAGATGTGGCGACTGCAACTGGCCGACTCCTCGGGCCGTTCGGAGCCGTTCAGCATCGATGTCAGCTTCGATGCGCAGAGCACCCGCTGGCGCCTGGTCCGCCTGCACGAGCAGCATGCCCGCAGCGCCTGAGGCGCCACTCGAATACATGTTCGAGGCGATGGCATGAGCTTCACGCACCTGAATGTCGCTTCCTCCTACAGCGCCCACTACGGGGTCTCCACCCCGCCCCAGCTGGCGGCCGCCGCGCACGCCATGGGCGCCGAAGCGCTGGCCCTCACCGACCGCGACGGGCTCTACGGGGCGGTCAAGCACGTAGCCGCCTGCATGGAACACGGGCTACAACCCTTGCTGGGCGTGAACCTGGCACTGCTCGACACCCCGGGCCATGCAGCTGGCCGGGTCATCCTGCTGGCCCGCGGGCACAGCAACGGAGCAGGCTACGCGGCCCTATGCCGCAGCATCAGCCAAGCCCACCAGGCGCCCCGCGGCATTCCCGGGTTGACCCGGCGCCAGCTCGCCCACCGGGTGGCCTCCGGAAACCTCATGCTGCTGGTCGGCGGGGAATCCGACGTGGCCCGGGCGCTGGCCCGCGGGCAGTACGCCAAGGCCCGCGCACTGCTGGCCGACTGGAAAAAGCTGGCAGGCCCCATGCTGCGCGTGGAAATCACCACCCATCTGTCCACCCCCGGATCCCGCTACAACCTCGGGGAAGCCGGCAGGATGCTGCGCTACGCCGAGGAACTGGGCCTAAAGGCGGTGCTGAGCAACGCCGTGCGCTACGCCGACCCCGACGGCGCGGTCACCGCCGACCTGCTGGACTCCGCCCGCACCCTGAACAGCCTGAGTGAAATGGACTCCTG
This sequence comes from Arthrobacter sp. AG1021, assembly GCF_003633665.1. Classification (NCBI taxonomy): domain Bacteria; kingdom Bacillati; phylum Actinomycetota; class Actinomycetes; order Micrococcales; family Micrococcaceae; genus Arthrobacter; species Arthrobacter sp. AG1021. The sequence continues at coordinate 901,070 of NZ_RBLB01000006.1, forward strand.
CCAGCCCAACGGGCAGGGCTGGCTCAAGTCCCCGCAGGAGATGCGCCAGCTGGCCTCCGAAATCGCCCGCGCCACCGAACGCGGCTGGATGCGCAAGCTGCTGCGGGAAACCGAGGCAGTCGCCAGCTTCGCCGCCCTGAACCCCGCCGGCGACCTGGGCTGGAAAAAACCTGTCATCCCCGAAGCCTCGGTGCTGGGCCTGCACCGCCCGGCCATGCAGGAGCTGACCGAACGCGTCTACGCCGCCGTGCCCCGGCTGCTGCCCAACGAGACGAAGCACACCGTCGAGCAGCGGCTGTCCCTGGAGCTCGGGGTCATCAACCGGCTGGACTTCGCCGGCTACTTCCTCACCGTCGCCGAAACCGTCAAGCTCATCACCGGGCTGGGGGTGCGCGTGGCGGCCCGCGGCTCCGGCGCCTCCTCGCTGGTCAACTACCTGCTGGGCATCAGCCAGGTCAACCCGCTGGCCCACGACCTGGTCTTCGAACGCTTCCTCTCCGACACCCGCACCACCCTGCCGGACATCGACATCGACGTGGAATCAGCCCGCCGCCACGAGATCTACCGCAAGATCTTCGCCAGCTTCGGCGAAGAACGCGTGAGCCTGATGAGCATGCAGAACGCCTACCGGGCCCGCGGAGCGGTCCGCGATGCCGGAGCCGCCCTGGGCCTGGAGGACGGACAGGTGGACGGCATCGCCAAGCAGCTGTGGCGCTTTTCCGCCTCCTCCTTCCGCGAAGCGCTCGCCGAGAAGCCGGAGCTGGGCGAACTGGCCGAACGCCTCACCGAGGACTCCCAGCTGGACATCCTGATCGACGCCACCGAACGCCTGGACCGGCTGCCGCGGCACATCTCCATGCACCCGTGCGGCGTCATCCTCTCCGACGCCTCGCTGCTGGACCGCACCCCGGTCCAGCCCTCGGGCATCGCCCTGCCGATGAGCCAGTTCGACAAGCACGACATGGACCTCATGGGGCTGATCAAGCTCGACGTGCTCGGGGTGCGCATGCAGTCGGCCATCGCCTACACCCTTCAGGAGATCGCGCGCCTGCACCCCGATGCGGCCGCGGTCGCCCGCGCCGGGGGACACGCCACCACCAGCTATATCGACCCGGCCGGGCATATCGACCTGGCCCGGGTCCCGCTGGATGACGCCCCCACCTTCGAACTGATCCGCTCCACCCACACCCTGGGCTGCTTCCAGATCGAATCCCCGGGCCAGCGCGAGCTGATCGGCAAGCTCGCCCCCGCCGAATTCAACGACCTGATCATTGATATCTCGCTGTTCCGCCCCGGCCCCATGCAGTCCAACATGGTCAAGCCCTACCTGGAGCACCGCCACGGCTTCGCCCCCGAACAGTACCTGCACCAGGAACTCAAGCCCGCGCTGGCCGAAACCCACGGGGTAGTGGTCTTCCACGAACAGGTGCTGCGCATCCTGGACACCATGACCGGCTGCGGTCTGGGCATGGCGGATGTCTACCGCCGCCACCTGGGCAACCCCGCCCAGGAACCGGCGGTCGAAAAATACTTCCGCGCCAGCGCCGCCGCCAAGGGCTACACCCCGGAAACCATCGACAAGGTCTGGACGGTGCTGGCGGGCTTCGGCTCCTTCGGCTTCTGCAAGGCCCACGGGGCCGCCTTCGCCGTACCCACCTACCACTCGGCCTGGCTCAAGGCCCACCACCCCGAAGCCTTCCTCGCCGGCATCTGGGAGCACGACCCGGGCATGTACCCCAAGCGGCTGCTGGTCTCCGAGGCCCGGCGCATGGGCATCCCCATCCTGCCGCTGGACATCAACCGCTCCACCGGGCACTACCGAGTCGAACGAATCTTCGAATACGCTCCTGCCGCGGCCCCCGCCGTGCCCCGCGCGCCCGGAACCCTGCGCCCCGGACGCTATGGTGTCCGCCTGGCCTTCCGCGACATCCACCAGATGAGCGAACGCGAGGTCGAACGCCTGGTCGCCGGGCAGCCCTACGAGCACCTGGCCGACGTGCGCGACCGCGCCGGCCTGTCCCGGCGCACCTACCAGAACCTCGCGGCCCTGGGTGTCTTCGACTCCCTACTCACCGGCACCAGCCGGGCGGACACCATCGCCCACACCCAATCCATGGCCCGCACCAGCCTGCCGGCCAAATACCGGCCCGGCCCCGGGCAGCTCACCCTCGACCTCGGGCAGATCGAACACATCACCAACACCGGGGCGCAGCTGGAACCGGCCGAGATCATCCGCACCGAACTGGACCTCATGCACCTGGACGCCAGCGGACACCTCATCACCTCCTACCGGCAATGCCTGGCCCACCTGCCGATCACCCAGGCCATCGAGCTGCTGCACCTGCGCAACGGCACCGAGGTGCTGGTCGCCGGGGTCCGCGTGGCCACCCAGACCCCGCCCATGCGCGGAGGCAAACGCGTCGTGTTCATCTCCGTGGACGACGGCACCGGCTGCATCGACGCCACCTTCTTCGACGACACCCAGCAACGCACCGGACCGCTGCTGTTCTCCACCCGCATGCTGCTCATCCACGGCATCACCCGGCGCACCGGACCCCGCGGCATCTCGCTGCAGGCGCTGAACGCCTGGGACCTGCACCAGCCCGAAACCCTGCCCGCCGCCGGATACCTGGACTCCGCAGCCCGCCCGCGCCCCAGCTGCCGGCCCAAGCTCGGACAGAGCCCCACCGAAACCGTCGGAGAACTCGCCCGCCGCATGAACGCCGAAGGCCTGGACCAGCGCGGAGCGCAAAACATGTAGGGGGAGCCTCGAATACGGGGGATCAGCGCGTCAGGCTCCGCGTACCATGCCGGGCAACAGCGCGAGCGCAACCGGTTCCCGGCCAAGTCCCGGGGCGCCGACATAGAACGCGCGCATCCCGACCGCTTGCGGACCCTGGATGTCCGAATCCCAGTTATCTCCCACGAACACCGCATCCTGCGCGGGAATCCCGTGCGCGTCCAACACCAACTCGAAGATCTGCCGGTGCGGTTTGCGCCATCCCAGCTCTATGGAGGTGAAGACCCGGTCGAAGTACGCGTCCAACTGCAGCTCGCGCAGCAACCGTGGCACCAACGCCGCATCATGGGTATTGCTCACCACGCTCAGCACATGATCTGCGCAGAGATCCTGCAAGCACGTCCGGACATCAGCGGCGGGGGCAACCTGAGCGCTCCATACGGCAAGATACTCCCGCACCAGACGGACAAGCTCATTCTCGGCTACGGGAGGAGAACCCAGCAGCTCCCAATAGCGCCGGGCGATCTGAAGCATCGAACACTCACGCCCGGAGCGGTACGCCGCCGAATCCAGCTCATCCCATGCGCGAGTCCACAACGTATCGGCCTCTGCCTGGCCCACCCGAACCGAAGCCCTGAGCGCAAATTCCAGCGGCGCGTTGAACGCGCTCGGCAGGACCGACGGGTCATAACGCACCAAGGTGCCAAAGAAATCAAAATAAACGTGCGGGGGCATAGGTTCATCTTCCCCCGCGCTGGGAAGAACCAGGTAAACGTGAACCCGCTACACCGAGGACACGTGGCCGTCCGCATCAATGACAAATGACGGATTGTGCACAAAATCCCAGCGGAACCCGTCCGGATCGGCAACGCAGGCGCTCATCCCGCCCCACGGCTGCACGGTAGGAGCCGTAATGGACTGGGCCCCGGCGTCGAGCGCTCGCCGGTAGAGCTGTTCAACTTCCGCATCGGTGTGCACATTGTGCCCCAGCGAAACAGGGGGAGCCTTCTCGCCGTGCCCGATGTCGCCATACTCGTTGGGCATCTGCGTAATGTCCCACAAGGCCAGCATCAAGGAATGCCCGGCGCGGACAAAGGCAATCTCCGGATGGGCTGGCTGCACCAGCTCGAAACCCAGTCCCTCGGTATAGAACCTGGTTGAAACACCGACATCACGCACGCCGAGGGTGATCGCGCTGATGGTCGGCGGGGCCGACTTGTTCATATGACCAGCCTAGGGGGCGTTGACCTCGAATGATAGGTCTAAAATCAGCATGAACGAAACCATTGGCTTCACCGCACTACTTAAGGCTCAAGATTTGTTCGTCCGGCGCGAGCCGTCGCATCCCGGACCCCAGCATGCCCGAAACAGCTGCACGATGAGTACACGCTGTTCACCACTGCGGTGGATGGCAGTTTCCGATACGCGTTGTTCCTAACGAATCAGCAACACTCCAACACGGCCGTGCTGGATCAGAGGCGCCGGACGAGGCGCGGAGTGAGGAATGAATCCGCAACGCAAAAGACACTGGACTGCACAATTTCCCGTACCAGCAGTGGGCGAAGAATCCGTGGTGGATCTGGGGCACTTTTCTTGCCGGTTGGGTCACTGCGTGGCCGCAATTTACTTGGCCTTCATGGGCGTCAAGCGGCGCGGCGGGAGCCTATGAAGCTGCGGGCTGGCTGTTTGCGATCGCTGCGAAGACCGTGAAGCATGCCCGGGCGGATGATGGCTCTGAACGAAAAATTAGGAGTTTCTGAACTGCAATATCGGATGGCTCGCACTCGGAATTTTAGTGGCCCCAAAGCTCCGAATGTTCAAGCCTTGGCAGAGCCAGATCACCGTTGCGAACGTGAACCCGGCGGGTTGGAGCCCCTGCCAGCCCGCTTGGAGATTGAAAGACCCAAGCATAAGGTATCACTGTGTTCAGTGGAAAACACGATGGGGGAGCACAACCTGAGGGACGGATATCTCGCCGCGCCTTCTTTGTGGGGACGCTGCTCACGATTTATCCCTCTGAGGAGGTTAGTGCGGTACTTTCAGACAGTTTCCTGAAATATCTAGGCTGGCTGAATATTTTTCATATATGGTTTTTAAGGTCGAAAAATCCACTTTCAAAAGTTCAATTAATTAGACTATGATATTTCCTAAAGAAAGACCTAACTAGTCGCTTATATCGTCTTGTGTGATCTTGCCGTCCAGCACTTCTTGAACCTCTCTCTCAAGATTCTGATTACCATTCTCGCCTAGCTTATTCATGAAATAGATCGCAGCCTGCTTGAGCTGTTCATTACCAGAGGCTATCGATCTAGCGATAACAATCGGCACAGCGTTTCGAGCGAGATCCCAACTATACCTATCATCATCTTCATTTTTTTCGATGAGCAGCTGCGTCACTTCCAATGCTCCTTGCGGATCAACGTCAGCAGCATCTGCAAGTTGTTTACCTAGCAGGCAGCGCCCACTCGCCAGGTCGGAATCGAGCACTATGGCTTCTTTTAGTCGAGGGAGCCACCACGAAATCCTAAATTTTTCGCTCTTCACAAACCAATAGAACTCGTCGAGTTCGTTCTTGTCCTTGGGATGTACTTGGACATGTTGCACTCGAGAATCCCAAAAATCTGCGAACCGGTCCCGTATGCTTTGCTCGACAGACTCGGCGTTCATGAATGACCAAGCTATGCGACCAATGGCTGCCCCTCGAACTTTGGGCTCCGCTAAACTAAAGAATGCTTCACATACTGGATCGTTAGAATTCTTATGACCGCGAATGAAAGCGGAAACCGCCCACTCGCCAATGTGCTGCATCGGGTCAGACTGCCCCTTCCAGCCTGATATGAGCGGCTCGCGCAAGCTGATAGCCGCAAGCATGGCCGGGGCTAGAAGCTCATATAATTCTATGTGATAATGATGAATCATTATTGCAGTGGTCAATGCGATTTGCTGAGATGATGAAATACCATTGGCCGACCCGAAATAATCTTCAATTCTAGGCTTTATCCAGTCGGGGTCGATTGTCAATAATCGCCCTAATTCTTGGCCAATGATCGCTCTCGAAGCGCCTCGCCTATCCACTCGCTCCAATTCGCGTTCAAGAGCTAGCTTTGAACTGTTGTACCAGCTCGTATCTTGACCATGGAGGACTAAGTTGAGCAGTCCTCGTACACGAGTCGGCCACTGCCAATTAAGTGAGATGGTAAGTGGATCCATGCTACTACTGGACTCATCAGCGTCGTATTTATCCCAAGCACTATCACTATCTGCCTCATTTATCAGCAAATCAGCAAAGAGTTGTTGCGCCTCAGTCGGGATTTCGAGATTCTCGCGTTTCTGGGCAAGTTCTTCGAGAAGATTCACAGCGGCTCTTTTTGCACCAAGTAGGTCAACATCGTCGTCGAAATCCCGGCCTTCCGGGGGGAACGGCGATGCGTTGCTGTGAATCAGTATCTTGCAGATAAGGTTCGCTGCGTAATGCCATTCGAGAGAGATGCCGGCTTTTATGGCGGCTTCCCAGCCCTGGAGGATCGCTCGAAGGTAGGTGGGTCGCAATCTATTCACGAGATCGTCGACTCCGTTGATGGCCCTCGGGTTCGTTGTAATGAGTGAGGAGAGTTCCCGTCCTTGGCCTTCATGAGACGGTCTCGGCCCCCACTCCTCACCAGTATCATGCCAAGTTGAAAGATGCGCCACAAGTTCAGCAGAGCTCATGACAGACATCTCGTCCTGAGAAATTGGGCTGTTCGGTCCGCTCCAACTAGTCACTCTCGTCATAGGAGTAAGAGGTGATTCGATGACTCCTCGCTTTGTGTCAAGTTCTTGCAGTAGAGGCTTGAGAGTGGATGGTATAGATTCGCTGCCAATAGCAGAAAGCCATCGATGCCTCCAAGTGTCAACCACTTCTTCAACTCGTGTGTCAAGATCTTCGAGGGTTTCGCTCTCATCTGACCGCAGACGATCTCGCAGTTGTTCCCGGTTGCCAGGAGGACCAGAAAGTATGAACTCAGTGAGTGACTCTAGGGCAGCAGGTCTGTGCAGTGCTACTTCACGTGCAAGCTCTGCGAATTCAATTCGAAACGAGTCATTTTGAAACTTCCTGTCGGCCACAAGCAACGCGGCAACGGCGATTAAGTGATTGGTTTCAGCGCTGGGTACAGAACTCAAATTTCGAAGCGCATCCATAGTTGCATGAAGGGTGATCTTGCAGGACAAAATCATGGGGCTCTTAGCGAGCACAACGACTGTAGCTCTCGGATTTCGTATCATCGCGCTAGAAGCTAGATCTCGCACTGCGTCGATTAGAGAATGCTCAATAGACGGATAGTGGTCACCCCTTTCACGGATCGACTCGCGCGAAATGTCTGTAATATCGTACGTATCGGTAAAACGTTTCGTATGACGTTCGAACTCTTCCAACCATGGCAGAACAGTCTTTAGGCCTTCGTCTCCCAAAGCCTCAACAACGCGTGGCAGGCCATCCTGGTACCAATATTCGTCAAGCCCGAACGCTGGTTTGTGAGGGTTTTCCGATTCTACGGGGCGGAACAAGAAATTAGCCATCGCCTTACCTGCCTTTAGCTCGCCACCCTGCAGTAAGTTGACAACGAAACCAACCATATCGCGCGGGTCTACCCGCCAACCGAAACCACCTTCTTTCCAAGACTTCACCATCGGAAAGAGGCGTACCGCTTCGGTTGTCTGGATGGTTGCGCCAATTGCGAATACAGCTCTCCGTACCCAGGCGTTGTTGCTATCAGCAAGCTTAAGTAGAACATCTACAACCGGCTTGGGTGAAGCTGATGCAACACGAATAAGATAATCGATTTCCGGCCAATAATGGTCTTTTAAAAAACCATCATTTGTCTTTTCTGGCTCTGGCGGATCGCTGAACATGCCAACTTTTGCGAGCGGCTCCACCCATAGCGGATTCTTAAGACCTTCGAAGAACGCCCGACGTAGTGAAGGCGTCGGGATACGGCGCAGAACCTCATTTACCTGTTCAGGAGTGGGTTTCTTATACTCTGCCATTGTTAGCTTCCCTCATCGATATTGTTGATCACAGACAGTAAGTCCTCGATTGCACGCAGGTTTTCAAAGAAGAAGGCGCCTCTCACTTCGATGACATCCTCAACAATCCGAACCTTTGCTAGGAGCTCGTTGTTGCTTGGGAGCACTCTGTCATGATCGTAATTACGATCAAGGTGGGTCCAGCTTAAGAAAAACTGGTAGACATCTATCCACTGGGTGATCGCCGGATGTTTCGCATCTACGTCTCCGGTCATTAGTGCCGCAGTATTAGCGCGGTTACGGCCCTCCTCTTTGATAACCGTACTGACGAGACTTTCAAGCACTCGGGCAACCGCGCGAGGAACTGGCACGAGATCTTGTTCAACACCTAAGTCGGCATCGGGATGAGCCGCGAGCAGTCCAGGAAGTAGCTTCAACAAAGAACTTGACGATGGATTCGGCCGGGGAATTGAAATGTCCGACATTACGGCTGGGAGACCGGCCATCAACTCGCGCATGCAATGACAAACCGTTGAGATTCGTGCGGACTCGCAGCCAGAGATGGCTTCTTGGGCAATCATGACCAAAGCCATTCTGTACATGCCTGCTAATTTTGGACCCCGGTTTATGAGCGTATCTAAAACTCGTCTCTGACGTTCATCCATCGCTCAACTGCCTTCTACGATTCGTGACAACGAGAGCATAACTCTTGGAGTTCCAGCCAAGGATGAAGACGATGATTCTGTGCAATGTCGTGCGATCATTTTCTCATAGTTAGACGTACCGTCTGGTTTCATGCGTATCAACTCTCGACTTAGCTACACATAAAACAAATTCTAAGTTATCGAAGAACGTGCAGCTTGAAGCTATGTACCGCCATTGTGGGTTCGATTCCATTCCCGCTTTATTCAAAATAATGCGCTTCGGAGGGGCAAAATCACTAAATCATTGATTTCTAAACAGCGGCTGCAATGTCGAGTATAGCTCTTGTTCGGTACGTGTTGGCCGCGAGTGCTGGTCCAAATATTGAATTAACCTTGATGTTTTATGAAACAGCCTGGAAAATCAACGCACTAGCCCGGCGCTTTCATCTTGAATGTACAGGCCGCTGAGACTCAGGATTTCTTCGAGGCTCGGTGGGCCTTCACGTATTGAACGTGATGAAGCTGGCTTGGTGCGACAGCCTGCAGACGTCGAGGTCCACGTCCTCGAAAAATTGACGGTCCCCGAATTCACCTCGGTCAGAAACAGCCCTTCTGTTCAGGCTGTGGCGACTCCTTGGTGCCACCGCAGATGCAAGGCAAGGCAGGCATCGTCAATTACGGTGAACAACTCAGATTTCAAAGCATGTTCAGAGACCAGCGACCGTGTTTGCGTGCCGCTGCGCACCAGTTTCCCGGCGATGCTGAACAGTCAGTACCACCATCGCTTGAGCCTCCTGCCTCGTACCCAGGGGCATCGCAACCAGTTGCATCCAGGCAAGCAGAATCATGGCCAACGCTGCCAGCAGTGTCCGAGCCTGATTCGCAGCGTATTCCCAATACGGCAACTTATTGAATCCCGAATGCCTCGGGGAATTGATACTGTTCTCGCACCGCACCCGGGCCTGAAGCCGGCGTTCCAACTCCGGAATCACGTAATACGGAGAAATCGTCAAGCGCGCGGTGATCCTGTGCTCGTCATAATCAAACAACGTGTCTTTCGCGCCGGAGTGCAGGGACTGGGCTCGTACGTAGGCTCTGGTACTCGGTGGGTAATCATTCAGCTTCAGCATTGCGGTGGCATACACCACCGACACATCCGGTAGCAGCTTGCCTCGTCGATAAGTCGCTGGTTCCCAGTACTTCTTCGCGCTCATCTACCCGAGTTCCTGTTCTTCGATGACAGTCAAGGAATACGAGGTGCTGAACTGAATTTCTAGCGAGTAGAGAAGGTTGAGGAATTCTCATGAAGCACCGCAGGCTTCAGAAATGCACCAGGACCAATTCACATTGCAGTGTTCTGTCCTCTTGGGCGAGATCATCCGGCAAGACTGCCAAAATCCACCAGAGGACCTCGATATGAACTTTCGCCGAGTTCGCGCCTTTGTTACCCAGGTGCAGGAGCGCTGCCAAGATTTCGCCAGTGCCGCAGATTCGGCTGTAATCCAGACTGTCAACCATCGGCGCGAAGCCATATCCTCCTTTGAAATTTCCGGCTGCCGCTTGTTTCTCTAAGTGGTATTGGAGCAGCGTTGCGTCGATCTCGATGATCAGTGGCTTAAGCCGGATGGCGCGTTTGGCGGGATTCTGCTTGCCTACAGCGTTCCAGAGCTTCGTGCGCAAGGTTTGCTCATCGTTTGGTATCCGTAGGCGAAGGCCTCGGGCATGGTTTTGAACCGTCCCATGAGCTGGCTGACAGTGGCTTCGGAGATAGCGGGTCGGAGACACGCCTGCGCTGATGCGTCAGATGTCTATCTCGCAGCCGTCGGCCAGCAAGAGCATCAGGCGGATGCGTCTCTGCGTTCGGGGGCGAACTAGGAGAACTGGAATTCGCGCAAGGCCCGGACGTCCAGTGCGTTAAGCAAGTTGCCGATGGTGGACAGCCCGGCGCGCGGGATCAGCTGCTGACCGGTGAGTTCTACTCGTGGCACGGGGTAACCCAGCGTAGGATAGATTATCGAAAAGATGCTCCTTGAATAAGGTTGATTAGAAGCTTAGACACTCCTATTGTCCAAAGTCCGGCTCGCCTTTTCGATTTAGTGGCTGTTATTGACGTGACCGACATGAAACCGCTGGGTTGGTCGCTGGCATGCTTCGTTTGGTCGGTGATTCATCTGGAATCGCAGAAAGTTTATCGACCCGCTACAGGTAGATCCACTGCTCATTGCGCGGCGAAGACAGATCGCGCTCACGCTGGGCACGGAACTCTTGATCGATACTGCGCGGCGTGTGATGGTTGCGCTGTTCACTGCTGGGGATGCGGCGCAAGCCAAGCCTCCCGGCAGAAACTGACGACCTTGATGCTGGATGGTTTTTCATGCTCGGTTCTCCTTGAGCCTGCGGCAGCTCGCCCTCTGCAGACACCACGTCCGCAGATTCCCTCGCCGCCGCTTCGATCTGAGAATTTGCGCTCGCCGGTTCGCTGATCCAGCGATCCGGGTGCGGGATGCCGCGCACATGCCGTGAGCACCAGGCGGCGACGGTTGCAACGATCACCAGGGAGCTGAAGAACACCAGCGTCGGCCCCATGCCCAGCCATTGCAGGCCGAGCCCGGTGAAAAACGGCGCCAGCGGCAAAGCCGACAGGGCCATGAACAAGATCAGGGAGTTGGCGCGTCCTGCCATCTCCCGCGGCACCACTGCCATGAAATAGCCTCCGACCGACGCGTTTAGCGCCGGAACACTCAGGTAGGCGATCAGCAGCATGGCGCCCAGCCAGATCAGGTTGGTGTTGAATCCCATGAGCAGCATCGCGCCGCCCAGAACGCTCAAGCAGCTGCAGGCAAGCACCCCGCTCCGGAACTTCTCGATCAGGCATCCGGCGAACAGCGAGCCGGCGAACATGCCCAGCCCCATGGAGGTGGATACCAAGCCGATCACCCAGGGGGTTTCGCCGCGTTGCTGCAATCCGTAGATCAACGTCGTGTTCAGCCCGTTGGTTCCGATATTGATGACGGTGATCAGGATCAGCAGGCTGCGCAGCTGCGGCCTGGCGAAACACCACCGCATGCCTGCCGCGATGCCGGGGGAGACCGGTGCGCTGCCGGCAGGCGAATTTTCCACGGGCTTGGAGTCGGCCTCTGCCGCGCGCAACGGCCCGCGCAGTGCGAACCCCGAGGCGGCGGCGAGTAGCTGCAGGAAACTGACGGCAAGCAGGGCAAATGCCGCGCCCAGTCCGAGCAGGAGTCCGCCCAGCGGGGCGGCTCCCAGCATGAGCACCGAATCGCGCCCCTGGTTTGAGGCCATGGCTCGTCCCAGTTGCTTGGGATGGACCACGTCCTTCAGCGCAGCATTCGTGACCGTGCCGAAGTAGCCTCCGCGCAGTTCCATGAGCAAGTGGGCGACGCACAGCACCGCGACGCTCAGTGACCCGCTGATGCTGGCCACTGCCAGTGCCGAGGTGAGCGCCGCACCGCAAATCCCTCCGAGGAGCATCATGCGCGCCCGGTCGGAACGGTCGGCCACGGAGCCGCCGAGCAGCGTCAGGCTGGCCCGCGCGGCCAGACCCACGGCGGCCAGCGTGCCCGCCTGCACCGGCGAACCAGTCAGCGCCAGCAGGATCAGCGGCAGCACGAAGGCGTAGATGCCGCCGGCCAGCAGGGCCGTGGTGTCGGCGACCCACCAGATGCGGTAGCTGCGCTGGTGGCGCAACGCCGGCAGCCGCTGTGCGCCGGCGTCGGCCGTCTGCGACTGAAGCAGGGGAGTCTGGTCCGTGGTCATGCACCAACCATAGACCTGCAAATAAAGTTGCGCAATAGAACTTGCGCAATTTTATTTGAGCAATTGCTATGCTGAATCCATGACTCAAGCTCAGTCGAACGTCACGTTCACCACGCCCATGCTCAAGGCCATGGCCAACCCGCTGCGCCGGCAGATTTTCGATGCGCTGGCGGCCATGCGCACCGGGCGCGCCTCGGATATCGGCGAGCTGCTGGGCCTTGCCCCGAACAAGGTCAGTTTCCACCTGCGCGAGCTGGCCAAGGCCGAGATGATCGAGGAGGCTCCCGAGCTGGCGCGCGACAAGCGCGACCGCGTCTGGCGCCCGGCCGCCACCGGCTACACCACCGGCCAGCCCGCCGACCGCACCGAGGATGGCTCGGCTACCGCCATGAACGCCTACCTCGGGCAGGTCATCCATGACGAGCAGCGCCGCCTCGAAGCCACCTTGGCCCACGCCCAGCGCTGGTACGACAGCGGCGAGGCCAGGGCTGACCTGGCGCAGCTGAGCACCAGCAACCTGATGCTCACTGAGGACGAGCGCCAGGAGCTGCAGCGCCGGTTGGATGCGGTGATCCCGGCTTTCCGCGAGGACCAGAAGAACGGGAAGATCGCCAGCTCGCAGCCGGCCTCCGAGCGCAAGCTGTGGCACTATTCGGGGCTGTTGTCGGCCGATGAGCTGTTGAACGGGTCACACTCGGGCGGACAAACGGCACAAAAGCCGAAGTGAACCGGTTGCGCAGCGCAATGCTGAACTAAACTGGGTTCTGGCTGGCTGTGGCCAAGGTATGCCACAAGCTATGAAGCCATCACAGATTGAAAGGTAGAACCCGATCTCATGAGCGAGCAGCTGACTCTCACCATCGACGGCGAGCAGGTACAGGTGGACGCGGGAACGACTGGTTTGCAGTTCTTCGCCAAGGACAAAGACGTTGTAGTCATGCACGTCGACGGCGTACTGCGAGACCTGTCCCGCGAACTCGAAGCCGGAACCACTGTCACCCAGGTAACCATCGCCGATCCTGAGGGTCTGGAGGTGTTGCGCCACTCGACCGCCCACGTGATGGCCCAGGCGGTGCAGCAGCTGCGTCCCGATGCCAAGCTCGGCATCGGCCCGTACATCACCGACGGCTTCTACTTCGACTTCGATGTCGCTGAGCCGTTCACTCCCGAAGATCTGAAGCAGCTGGAAAAGATGATGCTCAAGATCGTCAACCAGAACCAGCTCTTCTCCCGCCGCGAGGTTTCCCCGGAGGAGGCCAAGGCCGAGATGGCCAACGAGCCGTACAAGTGCGAGCTGCTGGCCAAGGCTGATTCGGCCGACACCTCCGGCGAGGGCGTGACCGTCGAGGTCGCCGCCGGCGAAACCACCATCTACGACAATGTGGACCGCAAGTCCGGCGAAACGCTCTGGAAGGACCTGTGCCGGGGCCCGCACCTGCCGAACACCAAGCTGATCAAGAACGCCTTCTCGCTGACCCGTTCGGCCGCCGCCTACTGGCTGGGCAGTGAAAAGAACAAGCAGCTGCAGCGCATCTACGGCACCGCCTGGCCGACCAAGGAGGACCTCAAGGCCTACCAGGAGCGCCTGGCCGAGGCCGAGCGCCGCGACCACCGCAAGCTGGGCGCCGAGCTGGATCTGTTCTCCTTCCCTGACGAGCTGGGCTCCGGCCTGCCGGTGTTCCACCCCAAGGGCGGCATCATCAAGCGCGAGATGGAAGACTACGTGCGCGACCGCCACGTGGAAGAGGGCTTCCAGTACGTGGGCACCCCGCACATCTCCAAGGACGGGCTGTTCCACACCTCGGGCCACCTGCCGTACTACGCGGACACCATGTTCCCGGCGCTGCACATCGATGAAGAGCGCGATGAAGACGGCAACATCACCAAGCAGGGCCAGGAATACCGCCTGAAGGCCATGAACTGCCCGATGCACAACCTGATCTTCCGCGGCCGCGGACGTTCCTACCGCGAACTGCCGCTGCGCCTGTTCGAGTTCGGCCACGTCTACCGCTACGAGAAGTCCGGTGTGGTCCATGGCCTGACCCGCGTGCGCGGTTTCGCTCAGGACGACTCGCACTCCTACGTCACCAAGGAGCAGGCCCCCTCCGAGGTCGAGCACCTGCTGAACTTCATGCTGTCCCTGCTCAAGGACTTCGGCATGGACGACTTCTACCTGGAGCTGTCCACCCGCGATCCCGAGTCGGACAAGTTCATCGGCTCCGACGAGCAGTGGGAGGAAGCCACCGCGGTGCTGGAGCGCGTTGCCACCGAAACCGGCGTCGAACTGGTCGCCGATCCGGGCGGCGCCGCGTTCTACGGCCCGAAGATCTCGGTCCAGGCCAAGGACGCCATCGGCCGCACCTGGCAGATGGGCACCGTGCAGTACGACTTCAATCAACCGGCACGCTTCGGCTTGGAGTACCAGGCAGCCGACGGCTCCCGCCAGGAGCCGGTGATGATCCACGCCGCCAAGTTCGGCTCGATCGAACGCTTCCTGGGTGTGCTCACCGAGCACTACGCCGGCGCCTTCCCGGCCTGGCTTGCCCCGGTGCAGGTTCGCGCCATCCCGGTTGCCGAGGCCTTCAACGACTACCTCGCCGAGGTCGTCGCGAAGCTCAAGGCTCAGGGTGTGCGTGTGGAGCTGGATGACTCCTCGGACCGCTTCCCGAAGAAGATCCGCAACGCGTCCAAGGAAAAGATCCCGTTCGTGCTCATCGCTGGCGGCGAGGATGCCGAAGCCAACGCGGTCTCCTTCCGCTTCCGCGACGGCAGCCAGGACAACCAGGTTCCTGTTGACGAGGCGGTTGCCCGCATCGTCGAAGCCATCAAGAGCCGCGACAACAACAACTAAGCACACCGGAATAGGGAGTCCACCAGCATGCAGTATCCGCAGGACGCACAGGTCACCGACGACTTCGAACTCGCCGGCGTGCCCGACTCGTTCCAACGCTTGTGGACTCCCTACCGGATGGCCTACATCAAGGGCGGCCAGGACCAGGTCAAGGACGAGGCGAGCTGCCCCTTCTGCGCTGGTCCGCACCGCACCGACAGCGAGGCGCTGATCGTGCACCGTGGGGAAACCTGCTTCGTGATCCTGAACCTGTTCCCGTACAACCCGGGCCACCTGCTGATCTGCCCGTACCGCCACGTGCCGAACTACACCGACATCACGCTGGAGGAGACCGCTGAAATGGCGGCCCTGGCGCAGAAGTCGATGCGTGTGCTGCGCGCGGTGTCCAACCCGGCCGGCTTCAACCTGGGCATGAACCAGGGCGAGGCAGGGGGAGCTGGCATCGCCGCGCACCTGCACCAGCACGTGGTGCCGCGCTGGAACGGCGACGGGAACTTCTTCCCGATCATCGCCCGCACCAAGGCGATCCCGCAGACCCTCGGCGAGGTGCGCGAAGCCATCGCCGCCGCCTGGCTGGAGGTCGAATAGGCCGAAGGCCGGCTGCAAGCAGGCCTGCAACGTTGAATGAGCGCGCCGCGGCCCGAGAGTGAAATCCCTCGGACCGCGGCGCGCTTTTTGCTGCCCGACAACCGGGGCGCGAGTGATCGACGCCGGATGGAGGGGTGATCGAGTTCGGCAAGTCGGTGCGTGGACGCGGCGAGCCCTGGGGCTTGGCGGATCCACGGGGCGGCGCATCCTGCAGGGACTGGGAAGCGCGCCGGCGAACCGTCGAATTCCGCCAAAATCAAGGGAAAATGACCTCACCGCGTAGCGTCTGCCGCGCTCTTGCGCCCCGGGTGATCCGGGCCAGCTGCGAAAGTCCGCGTGGTTTCGGATCTTCACGACACACAGTTGAACGGTGTTCAAGAAAACTCCGGCATGGGTGTACGGTGTGTAATCAATACACATTGAACACCGTTCAAGGAAGCTGTGGCGGGTAAAAACTCGCGCCCCCGCAGCGCTCCGGAACGGGTTCGCGATCGAAAGGCACCGCCATGACCTTGAACACCGCAGCCGCAGATACCGCCGCACCGGCGGCGCTCGACGCAGACCAGCTCGCCGCCCGCATCGCCGCCGGGCACCGCCTCACCGAGGCCGAGGCGCTGGCGGTGCTGGCCACCCCCGACTTCGCCACGCTGCCGCTGGTCGGCGCCGCCGGCACCCTGCGCCGCAAGCACTTCGGCAACACCGTCAAGGTCAACTACCTGGTCAACCTGAAGTCGGGCCTGTGCCCGGAAGACTGCACCTACTGCTCCCAGCGACTGGGCTCGAAGGCCGAAATCCTGAAGTACACCTGGCTCAAGCCCGACGAGGCAGTCGCCCAGGCCGGCTACGGCATCGCCGGCGGCGCCTCCCGCGTCTGCATGGTCGCCTCTGGCAAGGGCCCCACCGACCGCGACGTGGACCGCGTGGCCACCATGGTCGAGCAGCTCAAGGAAGAGCACCCGCAGGTCGAGGTCTGCGCCTGCCTGGGCATCCTGAAGGACGGGCAGGCCGCGCGGCTCAAGGACGCCGGGGCGGACGCCTACAACCACAACCTGAACACCTCCGAATCGCTCTACCCGGAGATCTGCACCTCGCACAGCTACCAGGACCGGGTGGACACCGTGCAGCAGGCGCAGTCCGCCGGGCTGTCCTCCTGCTCCGGGCTCATCGTGGGCCTCGGCGAAACCCCGGAGCAGCTCGTCGAGGCGGTGTTCGCACTGCGCGAGCTGGGCTCGGATTCCATCCCGGTCAACTTCCTGATGCCCTTCGACGGCACCCCGATGGAGGGAACCTGGCTGCTGACCCCGCTGGCCTGCCTGCGGATCCTGGCCCTGGTGCGCCTGACCTGCCCCGACAAGGAGCTGCGCATCGCCGGCGGCCGCGAAATGCACCTGCGCTCGCTGCAGTCCACCGCGCTGGAGGTCGCCAACTCGATTTTCCTGGGCGACTACCTCACCAGCGAAGGCCAGGGCGCGGCCAAGGACCTGGACATGATCGCCGACGCCGGCTTCGTGGTCCTGGGCCAGGAGGCCTCCAGCCCGGCCGAGGTGGCTCGCCGCCTGCAGCACGCGGCCCACGCGGCCTCCGCCCACGAAGCCCCGGCCGGCGGTTGCGCCAGCGGCTGCGGCACCGGATGCGGCAGTGCCGCCACCGGCTGCGGACCGAGCGCCGCGCGCGAACCGGTGCTGCGCCGCCGCGGCGCCGGAACCCAGCAGGGACCGAACGCATGAGCACCGCAACCGGCCTGCTGAGCAGGGACGCCGGGCTGCTCTGGCACCCCTACGCGCCGCTGCATGCCGGAGCGCTCTACGCGGTGAGCGAGGCCGGCGGGGCCGAGCTCACGCTGCGCGATGCCCGCGGCGCCGAACATCGGGTCATCGACGGCATGGCCTCCTGGTGGTCCATGGTGCACGGCTACCGCAACCCGGTGCTGGACGCCGCCGCGCATGCGCAGATCGATACATTCAGCCACGTGATGTTCGGCGGGCTGACCCATGAACCCGCCATCGAGCTGGCCGAACGGCTGGTCGGGCTCGCTCCGGAAGGACTGCGCCACGTGTTCCTGGCCGACTCCGGATCCATCAGCGTCGAGGTAGCGCTCAAGCTCACCCTGCAGTACCAGGACGCTTGCGGACGGCCCGAACGCCGCCGCTTCCTGGCCCTGCGCGGGGGCTACCACGGAGACACCTTCGCCGCCATGAGCGTGTGCGACCCGGTCGACGGCATGCACGCCGCCTTCGCCCCGCTGGCGAGCGAGCAGCTGTTCCTGCCGCGCCCGCCCGCCGCCGAGCGCACCATCGCCGGGGACTGGCTCTGCGACGAGGACGAACTGGAGCTCTGGGCAGCCCGGGCCCGCCGGCTGGCCGCCGAACACGCCGCAGAGCTGGCCGGCATCATCTGCGAACCTCTGCTGCAGGGCGCCGGCGGCATGTTCATCTACCCGCCGCGGGTGCTGCAGGTGCTGCGCGAGATCGCCGACGAGCACCGGATGCTGCTGATCGTTGACGAGATCGCCACCGGCTTCGGGCGCACCGGCAAGCTCTTCGCCGTGGAGCACGCAGGCATCGAGCCGGACATCATGTGCGTGGGCAAGGCGCTGACCGGCGGCTACCTGTCCCTGGCCGCGATGCTCTGCACCAACAAGATCGCCCGGGCGCTGGCCTCGGGCGGAGCCACCGCCGGATCCGCGCTGCTGCACGGTCCCACCTTCATGGGAAACCCGCTGGCCTGCGCCGTGGCCTGCGCCTCGCTGGACCTGCTCGCCGGCCCCGGCGCGGCCGATTCCGAACCTGCGCCGTGGCAGGCCCAGGTGGCCCGGCTTGAACGCGGGCTGAACAGCTCGCTGGCCGGCGCCCGGAAGCTGCCGGCCGTGCGGCAGGTGCGGGTACTCGGCGGGGTCGGGGTGATCCAGCTGCACGAACCGGTCAAGGTCGCGGAGGTGACCCGCGCCGCCGTTGCATGCGGCGCCTGGGTGCGCCCGTTCCGCGACCTGGTCTACGTGATGCCGCCGTACATCTGCACCGACGGGCAGCTGCAGACCCTGGGCACGGCCCTGACCGGCGCGGTATCGGAGGTCCACGGTGGCTGAACTGACGCTCGCTCCTGCGACCACGGCCTGGGAAGGCTGGCTGCGCGGACGCTCAGCGGTGCGCGCCAAGCGGGACATGCGACGCACCGACAGCGCACGCTCCACCCGCTACGACCTGGCCTCCAACGACTACCTGGGCCTGGGTGCGCACCCGGTGGTGCGCACCGGGGCCATCAACGCGCTGTGCATCGCTGGCGCCGGCGCTTCGGCCAGCCGGGTCGCCTCCGGCACTTGGGAAATCCACCGCGAGCTGGAAACCGCCCTGTGCAGCTACACCGGCCGTTCGCAGGCGCTGGTGTTCTCCAGCGGCTACACCGCGAACCTCGGGGTGCTCGGCGCGCTGGGCGGACCGGGCAGCCTGTTCCTGCTCGACGCCCACGCCCACGCCAGCCTTCTCGACGGGTCCAAGCTCTCCGGCGCCGCCTGGCACAGCTTCGAGCACAACAACCTGGACGCCGCCGAGCAGCTGCTGCGCGCCAACCGCGACGCCGCGGCCCCCAAGCCGCGCGTGGTGCTCGTTCTCGAATCGCTCTACTCGGTGCTCGGCGACGCCGCACCGCTGGAGCAGGCTGCCGCGTTGTGCGCCGAGTACGGGGCGGTGCTGCTGGTCGACGAGGCGCATTCGCTGGCGACGGTGCCCGGTGGATCCGCCGTGCGCGCGGCGGGACTGGAGCAGACCGGACACGTGCTGGCCACCGCCACCTTGTCCAAGGCGCTGGGCGCCCAGGGCGGCGCGGTGCTGCTCGGCGGAGACGACGCCGAACTGTGGCGCGAGCACCTGCTGAACACCGCCCGCACCTTCATCTTCGACACCGCGCTGGCCCCGGCCGCCGCGGGCGCGGCGCTGGCCGCGCTGGGCCTGGCCACCGACGAGCGGATCGCGCAACTGGCGGCCAACACCCGGCTGATCCGCGACACCCTGTCCGCCGAGCCGCGGCTGGCCGACCGTATTGAAGCCTCGGCGGGCCCCGTGCAGTCGGTGCGCATGAACACTCCCGCGCAGGCCGCGGCCGCCGCGGCGCTGCTGCGCGACCGCGGCTACGCAGTGAACTGCTTCCGCCCGCCCAGCGTGCCCGACGGCGTGTCCCGGCTGCGGCTGACCGCCCACGCGCACCACCATCCCGACACCCTGGCCGCCGCGCTGCGCAGCGTCATCGGCGCCATCCTGGAGGTTGAAGCATGAGCTGCCCCTACGCCGGAACCCTGTCGGCAGCGTCCGGCGCACCCCTGGCCCGGCCGCTGCAGGAGGTCTTGCCGAATGCGGTAACCGGACGCTACCGCAGCATCGAAGACCCTGCGACGGTCCGCGAAATCCTGCGCCGCGCAGAGGACTTCACCCCGGCCAACGCGCTGCATGCAGCGGTCGAACTGGCTCCTGCCACGCTGCGCATCCTGGCCCGCGGACGCTTCGCGCTGCCGCCGGTGCTCGCCAGCGCCACCGGCCCCGAACACCTGGCCGTGCGCCGGGTGGTCGCCGGCTTCTTCAGCCCCGCCAAGGTCGCCGCGCAGACTCAGTTCATCACCTCACGCACCGGGCAGCTGTGCCGGCAGCTGCGCGAAGAGCTCGATGCCGGAGCGGAGCTGGATTTGGCCGTCGAGCTGGCCGCCGTCATCCCGCCGGAGGTCATGGCCCGCTTGACCGGAACTCCGGTGCCGCCGGTTGAGAAGCTCAAACGATGGAGCCGGGACTCGCTGGAACTGTTCTGGGGCTGGCCTGATGCGCAGCGCCAGCAGGAGCTGGCCCGCAGCGCCGTCGAATACCACGCTTGGCTGCGCGGCACGGTGGCCGATGCCTTGGCGCGAGACGACGAAAACCTCTACGCCGCGCTGCACCGGGCCGGGGTGGACGCCAAACGCATCGTCTCGCTGGCCTACTTCCTGGGCATCGCCGGGCAAGAAACTACCGCAATGCTCATCCAAAGCGCGCTGTTCTGCGCCCTGCACGACGGCGACTGGGCCGACTGCGCCGATCCGGCCACCGGCGACTCCGTCAGTGCCAGGGTAGTGCAGCGGGTGCTCCTGGAAGCGAGCTCGGTCCCCACCTGGCGCCGCATCACCCGGGTCGATACGGAGCTGGACGGTGAACGCTTCGCCCCGGGCGATGAACTGGTGCTGCGCCTGTCCGGCGGCCAACTGGCCGAGTTGGGGGACGATTCCCTGGTCTTCGGCTTCGGGCTGCACCGCTGCTTGGGCGCTGGACTGGCCCGCATGGAAACCGAGGTGGTGCTGCGCACCGCCGCCGAAGCATGGCCCAAACTGGAACTCGTCGACAGCAACCAACCCTGGGGCCATCTGGTTTCCTTCCAATCACCGACTACAGTCCGCGTTCGCCGCGCCACTTTCGAAAGGACCCAGCCATGATCCACGTCATCACCGGAACCGACACCGATGTGGGCAAAACCGTCGCCACCGCCGCCCTGGCCGCCCGGGAGCTTGCCGCCGGACGCCGCGTCGCGGTCTACAAACCCACCCAGACCGGGGTACAGCCAGGGGAGGCCGGCGATGCCCAGAACATCGCCGCCTGGCTCGGGCATCCGACCGGCCTGGTGGTTGCCGAAGGCATCCGGCTGCGCGAGCCCATGGCGCCGGTGGACGCAGCGCTGGTCGAGGGCGGGTCCGCCGCCGTGGCGAAGCTTCCGGTGCTGGCCGACCATCTGGCACGCATCACCCAGCTGGCCGCGGACTACGACACCGTGCTGGTCGAAGGCGCAGGCGGTTTGCTGGTGGAACTCACCGCGGCAGGGGAGAACATCGCGGATCTGGCCCGAGCGCTCGGGGCCGCGCTGGTGGTGGTCTCGCGCCCGGACCTCGGAACCCTGAACCACACCGCACTGACCCTGGAGGCGGCCGTGAACCGCGGATTCGCCTCCGGTACCCTGCTGCTGGGAAGCTACCCCGCGCAGCCGACCGTCCTGCACCGGAGCAACCTGGAGAACCTGCAACAGCTGGCGGCACGGCACGGCTGGCACTGGGCCGGAGCGATGCCCTCCGGCCTGGTCGCAGGTGACACAGGAAAATCCCTGCTCTTCGCGGGAATGGCGCTCACCCAGCTGCGTGCCGCGGCGGTTCGCTGAGACCGGTTGAACCGGGGCGAAACAAGGGACTGAAACCCGTAGGAAAAACCCATTGCCAACTCCTATACACCGGAGTAGCCTCCTATACGTGAGTACAGCCCAGGATGATCTGACCGCACGGGCCAGGTTGCGCGACGCCGCAATCGAGGCCTTCGCCGCGCAGGGATTCGACGAATCCCTGCGGGCCATCGCCGCCCGCGCACAGGTCACCGCCGGGCTGGTGCGGCACCACTTCGGGTCCAAACAGGCATTGCGCGCCGAGTGCGATGCCACGGTACTCGAACGCTACCGCCGGCTGAAGGAAGAGTCCCTGCGCGTCAATCCCGGCCAGGTGCTCAACCACCTGCCTACCTCGCGGGAGAGCGGGGTTCTGTTGCTGTACATCTTGCGCTCCGCGCGCGAGGGCGCGCAGGCCGGAAGGCAGTTCACCGAACAGCTGATCAACGAGGCTCTCGCCCTGCTGGACCAAGCCGTATCCAGCGGCCTGATCGTCCCGAGCCGCAACGAGCCGGCCCGGGCACGTTACCTGATCCTGCAGTCGCTGGGAGCGCTGGTGCTCTACTTTGCGCTGTACCCGCCGAAGGATCCGGAAGACTTTTCCACCGTGGTCAAGGACTACTACGGACAAATCGCCCTGCCCACGCTGGAGCTGTACACCGAAGGGCTGTTCGCCGACCCGGGATACCTCAACGAGTACCTGGCCTCCGACGCAGCGCATATCCCGCCCGCGGGATCCGCGGGAGACACCGTATCCCGGTAAGGAGCACACCATGGCCACCACCATCCCGGCCATTGAAGTGAGCGGACTGACAAAGAACTACGGGCGCACCGCCGCCCTGACGGGCCTGGACCTGCGAGTAGAAACAGGCCAGGTCGCTGGATTCCTCGGGCCGAACGGTTCGGGAAAGTCCACCACCATCCGCATCCTGCTCGGCCTGCTGAAGGCCGATGGGGGAGAAGCACGCATGCTCGGCGCAGACCCCTGGAAAGATGCGGTCGCCCTGCACCGCCGGGTGGCCTATGTCCCCGGCGAAGTGAACCTCTGGCCCAACCTCACCGGCGGGCAGGCCATCAGCATCCTGTCCAAGCTGCACGGCCAGAGTGATGAGCGCCGCCGCGCCGAACTGCTCGAGCGCTTCGATCTGGACCCCACGAAGAAGGCCCGCAGCTACTCCAAGGGCAACCGCCAGAAGGTCGCCCTGGTCGCCGCGCTGTCCTCCGACGCGGAGCTGCTGCTGTTGGACGAGCCGACCTCGGGGCTGGATCCGCTGATGGAGCAGGTTTTCACCTCCTGCATCCGCGAAGCGGCCGCCGAGGGACGCAGCGTGCTGCTTTCCAGCCACATCTTCGCCGAGGTGGAAAAGCTCTGCGACACCGTCACGATCATCCGCGACGGGCAGACCGTGGAAGCCGGCCGCCTGTCCGACCTGCGCCACCTGCAGCGCACCCAGGTCAGCGTGGAGATCTCCGGCAACCCCGCCGAGCTGGCCGCGGTGCCGGGCATCGAGGAGCTGCAGCTGGCCGGCGCCACCGCCAACTTCAGCGTGGATCCGGCGCAGCTTCCGGGTGTGCTGGCGGCACTGGCGGCGCATTCGCCGCGCAACCTCGTCAGCGCCCCGCCCTCGCTGGAGGACCTGTTCCTGCGCCACTACTCCGACGCGCCGGCCCAGCCGGCCGCTGCCCGGGGAGGCGAGCGGTGATGAGCACCGGAACCGCCCGCGGGCGCCATGCGCCGGCCGAGCACCTGGTGCACCCGACCGCCTCGAGGCGCGGCACCGGCACCCTGACCGGGGCCGGCACCGCGGCGCTGTTCATCCTGCGCCGCAACTGGCTTCGCCTGGCCATCTGGGCGCTGGTGCTGGCCTCGATGATCCCGGTGGTCTACGACTCGCAGCAGCAGGCGTTCCCCACGCAGGCCGCGCGCGACGCCTACGCGCAGGTGGCCAACACCCCTGCGGTGGCCGCCATGACCGGCCTGCCCTATGCGGCTGGTTCGCTGGGAGGCATCCTAGTCATCAAGATCTGGATGACGCTCGCGGTGGCACTGGGCTTCGCCGTGGTTTTCCTGGTCACCCGCAACGGCCGGGCCGATGAGGAAGCCGGGCGCACCGAACTGCTGCGCTCCACCGCGCTGGGGCGCCATGCCTACCCGACGGCAAACTATCTGGTTGCCGCGGGACTGTGTGCGGTCACGGGCCTGCTGATCAGCCTGCTGTGCCTGTCGGTGGCGCTGCCGACAAACGGCAGCTGGATCATGGGAGCGTCCATCGCCGGCACCGGCCTTGCTTTCATCGGCCTGGGCGCGATCTGCGGCCAGCTGGCCTCCACCAGCCGTGGGGCGAACTCGCTGGGCGTGGCGTTGATCGGGCTGTTCTACTTCATCCGCGCCGCCGCCGACCTGCAGGCCGACGGGGTCGACCCCACCGCACTGAGCTGGTTCTCGCCCGTCGGCTGGGCGCAGAACATGCGCGCCTTCGGCGAGGACAACTGGTGGCCGCTGCTCGCCCTGGTCGGCCTGGGCCTGGCCGGATGCCTGTTCGCCCTGCGCCTTGAAAGCACCCGCGACCTGGGCGCCGGACTGCTGCCCGAACGCCGGGGTCCCGCCGCGGCCGGCAACTTCACCACTACCGCGCTGGGACTGGCGCTGCGCCTGCAGCGCTCCTCGCTGGTCGGCTGGTTCATCGGAGCAGCCGTCTCGGGCCTGTTTTTCGGCTCCGTGGCGCAGGCCATGAGCTCGCTGCTGGATCCGCAGAACCCGTTCGCCCGCAACTTCGTGGGCACCGGGCACAGCATGCTCGACGGCGTGCTGGGCATCTTCGTGCTCTTCAACGCCCTGCTGGCCGGAGCCTTCGCCATCCAGTGCCTGGGCGCGGCGCGCAGCGAGGAGGAAGGCGGACGGCTGGAGCAGCAGCTGGCAGGCTCCCTGTCCCGCGGTACCTGGCTCGGCGCGCACCTGCTGATCGCCGTGCTCGGCTCCGGGTTCATGCTGGTGCTGGGTGGATACCTTACCGGCGCAGCCTCGCAGGGGTCGGCCGATCCCGGACAGCTCGCGGGCGCAGCCCTGGCTTTCTGGCCGGCGGTGCTCTCCATGCTGGGACTGCAGCTGCTGACCTTCGGCTACCTGCCGCGATCCACCACCGCGATCACCTGGGCCGTCTACGGCATTTCGGTGATGGCGGCGATGTTCGGCGGGCTATTCTCGCTGTCGGAAGACGTCATCCGCGCCACGCCGTTCGGTGCCATCCCGAGGGTTCCGGCAGAGGACTTCAGCTGGACCCCGCCGGCGGTGCTGCTGCTGATTTCACTGGCACTCGGAGCTGCGGGCATGGCCCGATTCAACCGCCGCGACGTGCTGACGAACTAGCCTGCCGGGACCGGCCGGCCCACCAGTGCACCGAGCTGGGCGGCCGACCGGCCCGCCAAGCTGTCCCACCGCACCAGTCCGGGCAGCGCTTCCAGTGGCACCATGTTGGGCACTCCGACGGTGCACAGCCCAGCCGCCAGGGCGGAGCGCACTCCGGGCGGCGAATCCTCGACGGCGACCATGGCACGGGCTGCCTCCTGCGGCAGCTCGTGCCTCCGGCACAGCTGCTGCACTGCCAGCAGGTACGGTTCCGGATCGGGTTTGCCGCGCCGCACCATTTCGCCGGTCACCACCACGTCGAAGGTATCCGGCGGCAGCGCATCGAGCAGCACCTTGGCCAGCGGGCCGCGGCTCATCGTGACCAGCGCGCAGGGGACACCCAAGGAGTCCAGCTCCTGCAACAGCCGTCTGGCGCCCGGCCGCCACGGGATTTCGGCCCGGGTGCGGGCCGCCACCTCGCCGATCAGCGTACCGATCAGCTCGTCGGCAGGCAGCGGAACTCCGAGCTGCTGGAAAAACGCGGCCGAATCCGGCAGTGCGCTGCCGACCAGCGCATGCGCCTGCTCCTGGGTCCACGCAATCGAGTAGCGGCCGAGCAGTTCGCACTGCGCCAGGAACCAGTAGGGTTCGGTGTCGACCAGCGTCCCGTCCATGTCCCACAGCACCGCGCGTGGAAGTTCCTGGTTCATTCGGTGATTCCCTCCATCGCGTCGGGGGCCACGTGCACCCGGACGCCCAGTGTTTTCAGCTGGCCCAGGAAGTCCGCCGGCGCCAGCGCATCGGTGATCAGGTCGTCGACGTTGTCCCACCCGCCAAGGCGGTGCATGGAGCTCTGGCCGAGCTTGCTCGAATCCATGAGCAACACCCTGCGCCGCGCCGAGCGCAGCATCGCCATCTTCAACTCGACGATCGCCTCCTCCTGGTGGTAGAAGCCATCGGCATCGGCGGTGCTGGTGGAAACGAAGGCCATGTCGACGCGCAGCTCCTGCACTGCACGCACCGCAGCCAGCCCCAGGAACGACTCGTGGCTGTGGTCATAGGTTCCGCCGATGGCCCGCACCTCAGCGGCACCGGCCGCGGCCAGCGTGTTGAGCAATGGCAGGTAGTTCGTCGAAATGCCAAGCCCGTCGATGTTGGCGACTGCCGGCGCCATGAATGCCACGGTGGTCGAGTCGTCAAGGAAAAGCGACTGCCCCGGAGTGAGCAAACCAGCCGCGCACTGCGCCAGACGCTGCTTGCTCTCGGTCGCGATGTTGCGCCGCAGCGAGGCGGCGATCTCATGGTTCCCCGTGCGGGCAACGGAGACGCCGCCGTGGAATTTGCGCACCATCCCGCGGCGTTGCAGCTCGTCGAGGTCGCGGTGGATGGTCATGACGGAAACGTCGAAACGAGCCGCGAGGGATTGCGCCGAGCTCTTTTCATCGTCCAGTAGCAACTGGAGAATTTCTTCAAGCCGCTGTGGCCGGGTTCCGGTCTTAGGTGTGCTCATGGCCTGCCTTTCAGGGGTTTATAACAACTTACCCCATCCAGTGATTTCACTTAAAAATAGTTATGAACCCTAAATGAACTTCGCCTGAAATTGGCTTGTCACCTTCATGTCGTGCAGATTGACCGACGGGCGCGATGTTGAACAAAAATGTAAGACTGCCCTGTAAATATGCGAATTCCTGCAATTTGAGTAAATGCATTTGTGATCTGAATCGCATGGAATGGGTGAGTTGACCGCCTGTGGGCCGAGTGAAACTATCGTTCTCGAGTACGTGAAATCTCAAGAAGTCATGTGAAATTTGAGAGGCATGAGAATGACGGTTCTCGAAACCGACCGAACGTCGCCCACCGCTGGCGCAACCAAAGACCTTCATACCGAGTCCCCGATAGAGACTCCCGCGGAACCGCAAACAAGGAACGGCCGGAAATACCTATTGTTTGCGCTCTTCGCATTTCCCAACCTGCTGCTGATTGCAGTTTTCGCCTATTGGCCGATCCTGGGAAATCTGCTCTTGAGCCTCACCGACTGGGACATGATCTCCCCGTTCCCGAATTTCGTCGGCCTGGACAACTACACCACGCTCTTCTCGGACCCCGGCTTCGTCGACGTCATGCGGCGGACACTGATCTGGGTCGTGGCAGTGGTCGGAGCCAGCCTCGTTTTTGGTCTGGGTATGGCGCTGCTGTTCAACGGCGGTGCCAAGGGCACCAAGGCCGTGTCCACCTTGGCTTTCACGCCACACGTTATTTCCGGTGCTGCGGTGGCGGCGGTCTGGCTGTTCGTCTTCGACCCCAACTACGGTCTGTCGCGGCTGTTGTTCAACGCCATCGGCATGGACTCGCCTCACTGGACAACCGATCCGGACATGGCGCTATCCGCGCTGATCATCGTTGCAGTGTGGAAGGGTGCGGGCTTCGTGGCCATCGTCTACCTGGCCGCATTGCAGTCGATTCCACGTGACGTCATTGAAGCGGCGCAATTGGACGGCGCTGGCCGATGGAAGACCTTCAGCAAAATCGTCTGGCCGTTGTTGACGCCGACAACCTTTTTCCTGTGCGTCACCCAGATCATTGGCGCCTTCCAGGCATTCGACCTGATCGCCATGATGACCAGCGGCGGGCCGGCAGGTTCAACCACGACGCTGAGCTGGTACATCTACGAGCAAGGATTCCAGGAATTCAATATCGGATCCGCGGCAGCCTCCTCGGTTT
This sequence comes from Arthrobacter sp. AG1021, assembly GCF_003633665.1. Classification (NCBI taxonomy): domain Bacteria; kingdom Bacillati; phylum Actinomycetota; class Actinomycetes; order Micrococcales; family Micrococcaceae; genus Arthrobacter; species Arthrobacter sp. AG1021. The sequence continues at coordinate 928,897 of NZ_RBLB01000006.1, forward strand.
TCATGTTCATCATCCTGCTCGTGGTCACCGCGGTGCAGATGCGATTCGCAGAACGAAAGGTGCACTACTCGTGAGCGCCCTGGCATCCCCTACACGTGAGACGACAACCGCGGCCGGCGGTCGTCCACCGGCCAAGCGCCGGAAGCCCCATCTCGCCAGCTACCTGATGCTGGGCCTGATCGCACTGGTTTTCCTGGTGCCGGCCTATTGGATGGTCTTGGCGGCGATCAAGCCCAACGACGAAATCTACCAGTGGCCATTCACGCCGTGGCCCAGTGAGCCAACCACCGAGAATTTCTCGGCGGCGTTGGCCGCCGCGCCATTCGACCAGTTCTTCATGAATTCGCTGCTGGTCACCACCGTCGGCGCCACGGTGAAAGTGGCGCTCGCGGCCCTCACCGCCTACGCCTTCGCATTTCTGCCCTTCCCCGGCAAGAAATGGCTGTTCCTGGGAGTGCTCGGCGCGCTCATGGTTCCGGGCCATGTCACCTTGCTGCTGAACTACTCGACGATCAGCAACCTCGGGCTGATCAACACCTATGCCGGCATCATCCTGCCGGGGCTCGGCTCCGCCTTCGGAACCTTCCTGCTGCGCCAGCATTTCATGGGCCTGCCCAAGGAAGTGCTGGAAGCGGCCGAACTCGACGGGGCCGGCCACCTGCGCAAGCTGTGGTCCTTCGTGCTGCCGATGTCCAAGCCGGCGGTCATCACCGTGGCGCTGATCGCGGTCATCGACGAATGGAACGACTTCATCTGGCCGCTGCTGGTCACGAACACCCTCGACATGCGCACGATGCCCATCGGCCTGATGTTCCTGAAGCAATCCGAGGGACTGGACGACTGGGGCATGATCATGGCCGCGACGCTGATGATTGTCCTGCCCATGCTGCTGCTCTTCCTCTTCGCCCAGAAGTACATCATCAACGGCATGGCCGGCGCCGCAGTGCGCCGCTAGGCCGTAAACCTCGAAATCCGCAAACCACCCGCATTTCACCGCAATCACAAAGGACCCAACCATGCAGAACAACCCGCTTGCCAGCACACTGGAGAAATCATCGTCGCGCCGCAGCTTCCTTGGCGCCCTCGGCCTCACCGCCCTGGCCATTCCGGCACTGGCGGCCTGCGGGAACTCCTCCACCGCAACCTTCGCGCAGCCGGCCACAAAGGTGCCCGCCGGCTTCGCCGGCCGCCGCAACGTCGTGATCTGGAGCTCCTGGGGAGGCGACAACGGCAAGATGTTCGCCGACCTGATCAAGAAGTTCAACGAGTCGCAGACTGCGATCTATGCCGAGGTCCAGCAGTTCGACGGCTATGACGGAGTGGGCGAGAAGCTCACTGCAGGCCTGCGGGCCAAGCAGGTTCCGGATCTCGCGGTGCTCTCCGACATCCACTGGAACCGCTACTTCCTCTCCGACGCGCTGGAGCCACTGAACAAGTACCACGACTCCAGTTTCGGCCCATCGGTATACACGGAGAACTTCTACAGGGAAGGCACCGTGCGCGACGAGTCCTACTGGGTTCCCTTCGCCCGTTCGACTCCGCTGTTCTACTACAACCGGAACCTCTTCGCCAGCGTAGGCCTGCCCGATCGAGCCCCGGGAACATGGGATGAATTCCGCAGCTGGGGCAAGGAAGTCACCGGTGTGAAGTTCAAGGGCAACACCATGAAAATGCGCGCCCTGACCGGCGCCGACGACTGGTACTTCAGCGGACTGCTCTGGGCCTTCGGAGGCGCGATCTCCAACGGGCTGGACGTGCGTCTGCACAGCGCCGAGTCGCTGGCCGCCGTGGACTTCGAACGCCAGCTGGTCCACGAGGACAAGAGCATGTACCTGGCGCAGAGCTTCGTCAACGACTTCAGCAACGGCCAATGCGCCACCGTCACCCAGTCCACCGGCGGGCTGACCAGCGTCACCAAGGCAGCCAAGTTCGAGGTCGGCACCGGCTTCATGCCCAAGGGACCTGCCGGGACGGGAACTCCTACCGGAGGCGGCGGCCTGTCCGTCCTGCGTCAGATCAGCGACGAGCGCAAGGCCGATGCGGTCGAGGTCCTGCGCTTCCTGGCCAGCGACGAAATCTCCTCGCAGTGGACCGTCGGCACCGGGTACCTTCCGGTGACCAAGGGGGCAACCAGCTCCAAGCTCGTCACCGACCTGATGGGCAAGAATCCGAACTACCAGGTCGCCGTGGACCAGCTGCAGATCGCCTCGGGTCCGGACGATGTGCGCCGCTACGTCACCTCCGCCATTTCGGAGCTCAAGCAGATGGTGCAGAAGAACTACACCTCCAACGTCAAGCCGGAGGAGCTGGTGAAGCCGGTAGCTGCGAAGCTGCGCGCCGAAGCGGACAAGATCCGCGCCACCTACGAAGAGAAGGTTGCCTAACCATGAGCCAGATGAATGGAATGCGACTTGTCGGGCACCGCGGCGCCATGGCCCATCGCCCGGAAAATACGCTGGAATCCTACCGCTATGCCGAAGAGCTGGGTGTTGCCGAGATCGAGCTGGATATCAGGCTGTCTGCCGACGGCGAGGTGTTCATCCTGCATGACGAGACGATTGACCGGGTTGCCCCCACACCGGGTGCCCTCGCCGGCATCAATGTAGCTACCCTGACCCTGGAAGAACTTCGAGGTGTCGATCTGGGGGAGTGGCTGGGTATTCCTACGCTCACCGAGGCACTGGACGCCACGACCACCGCCATCCAGATCGAGATCAAGGATCCCCGTGTCGTCCCGGCAGCTGCTGCGATCGTCAACGCCAGGCCGCAGGACTTCGAGCGGCTGCAGTTCACGAGCTTCAACCATGAGGCTCTGGTGCAGATCAAGACATTGTGCCCGCAGGTTTCGCGGGGATTCATCCTCGGAGGCACCACCACCCTGACCGACGATGTTGACGCGCTGTTCGGATTGCTCGACGAAAACCAAGCGAGCTTTGTTCACCTGAACGTCAACGCCGTGCGCGATGCCGCGGTGCAGGAGCTCCACCGTAGGGGATACCTGCCTACTCTCTGGCCGCTTCGCGGTCCGGACGACGTGCGTCGGGCGCTGGCCATCGGAGCCGCCGCGGTATGCGCCGATGATCCGGCAGCCGCCAAAACATGGATAGCCGACATCGTGGCCGAGATTCCTGCATAACCAGCAGATCCATGGCACCGTCATTCCGAAGCTCACGCTCACCGAATGGCGGTGCCTTCTGCATATATGCAATGCGCACGAAACGTGCGTGGACCGACGCATCGGCCCGCGCTAAAAACTTGCGAAACCAGAAACGAACACGACCCGCGAGCCCGGCAGACGACGTTGTCGAAAGCTGGTCATCAACAGGGTTGCACTGACTGGGCAGTGAAAATTTGCCGCCGAATGTCGGAAGCTACCAAGACTGCTGCTGAGAGTCTTGGATGCCCGAAACGCAGCATCGGCCCGCGTGGCATTGGAGCCCAGAATGTGACACTGCGGTTTTGCCCTATGACAACTCATCTAGCGTCCGGAAATGTCGTAACAAACTCGTGAAAATACCCTTTGACCAGAGGTAACGCGGAGAACCAATTGTTACGTCGGAAACCTGATCTAAGGGATAAATCTCCTAACGTAACAATGTTACGCAACACTCAAGGTAATGAACTTCGCTGATCCTACGATGAATGGGTACTACCTCGTCGCTCCCCGCATTCCACGGTAGGATCTCGGGCGCCAAGCGACATTTTTATGCAGTATTGAAAGGAACCAGTTCTCCCCATGTCTTCGAACTCCCAGAACCCAGTTATCGGTTCGGACCGCGTTAAGCGCGGCATGGCTGAAATGCTCAAGGGCGGCGTCATCATGGACGTTGTCACCCCGGAGCAGGCACGTATCGCTGAAGATGCAGGCGCGGTCGCTGTCATGGCGCTGGAGCGGGTTCCTGCCGATATCCGCGCCCAGGGCGGCGTATCCCGCATGAGCGATCCGGACATGATCGACGGCATCATCAACGAGGTCTCCATCCCGGTGATGGCCAAGGCCCGCATTGGCCACTTCGTCGAGGCCCAGATCCTCCAGTCGCTGGGTGTCGACTACATCGATGAGTCCGAGGTCCTCTCGCCAGCCGACTACGAGAACCACATCGACAAGCAACCGTTCACCGTGCCGTTCGTCTGCGGTGCCACCAACCTCGGCGAAGCTCTGCGCCGCATCAACGAAGGTGCCGCGATGATCCGCTCGAAGGGCGAGGCAGGCACCGGCGACGTTTCCAACGCCACCGGCCACATGCGCAAGATCCGCGCGGAAATCGCAAAGCTCTCGGCCCTGCCGGAAGACGAGCTGTACGTTGCCGCCAAGGAACTGCAGGCTCCATACGAGCTGGTCAAGGAAGTTGCGGCCACCGGCAAGCTCCCGGTAGTGCTGTTCACCGCGGGCGGTATCGCCACCCCTGCCGACGCTGCCATGATGATGCAGCTGGGTGCCGACGGCGTGTTCGTGGGCTCGGGCATCTTCAAGTCCGGCAACCCGGTGCAGCGCGCCGAAGCCATCGTGAAGGCCACCACCTTCTTCGACAACCCGGACGAACTGGCCAAGATCTCGCGCGGCCTGGGCGAAGCCATGGTCGGCATCAACGTCGCCGATGTTCCTGTGCCTCACCGTTTGGCTGAGCGCGGTTGGTAAACACCTGCTCTATCTGATTGAAACCCCCAAGGCCACCTTGGGGGTTTCGTCGTCTCCTGAATAGCGGTGTGCCTTGAACGCGGGTGTGCCTGCTCTCCGCACGAACGATTGCTGTGGTTGCGATTCCTTGTCCACTCAGACTGGCAACGATATCGTAAAGTCCATCGGACGTTTCAAGGGGGGACCATGTGCCGTTGGCTCGCTTATCTCGGTTCGCCAATAGACATCGCAGACATCCTGCTGCGCCCCAATCACTCGCTGATCGACCAGAGCCTGCACGCGCGCGAACTGTACCTGCCCCACTACCGGCTAGCCGAGGGCTTTGCAGCTCATGCGTTCCCCACGAACGGGGATGGATTCGGCATGGCGTGGGCCGGGTTGCGGGGAACGCTGGGGCGGTATCGGCAGATCGGCCCGGCATGGGACAGCCAGAACCTGCGCCATCTGGCACAGCAGATTCAATCCAACTGCGTTCTTGCTCATGTCCGGGCCGCGCCCGGCGGTACGATCGCCGAGCAGAACTGCCACCCATTCGTCCACGACAGCTGGATGTTTCAGCATAATGGAACGATCCCGGAATTCGCCACACTCAAACGCGAGCTCACCTTCGACGTCGACCCGGCGCTCTACCCCTCCATCCTTGGCAATGCAGACACCGAGGTTTGCTTTTTCCTAGCGTTGACCTATGGACTGGATCAGGATCCTGTGGCGGGCATGTCGCGCATGGTGGCACGGGTGGAACGAGCACGCAACGAGCACGGGATCGCCGATCCGTTCACCGCTACCATGTGCGTATCCAACGGGCAGAAATTGATAGTCCTGCGCTGGGTCAGCCCGGATGCGCAGGGCGTCCAAGCCCCGTCGCTCTACCACGCAACTGGCCCCACCATGTTGCTGACGGTCGATGGCCAAAATGATCGTTTGCCTGAAAATGCACAGCTGGTGGTTTCCGAGCCCCTCGAACTGCACTGGAGCAGGCATACATGGCGGGAAGTTCCCAGCGCGTCGATCGGGATCCTGGAAACCGGCCAGCCTGCGCGCTTTATGCCGATCAACCTCGACTCCTGAGGGGCCCGCCCGGAGCCGGCAGCGTGTTTAGACTTGGTCCATGGGTGAAATAATCTTTGATGCCGCAACCACGCTCAATGGCTATCTGGCCGATGCCGACCACAGCCTCCAATGGCTATTCGACGTCGGAGGGGATGAACAACCAGACCCGGATCTGTTGCCGCGGGACGTGTCCGTACATGTTGAAGGGGCCAACACGTACCTCTGGGTGCTTGAGCATGAGAAATTCATGGAGCACCCCGCCAAATGGCACACCTATTACGGGGACCGGCCCACGTACGTCTTTACGCATCGCGACTTGCCAATCCCGCAGGGGGCAGATGTCCGGCTGCTGCGTGGTGCGGTAGCCCAGCATCTGGACCACATCCGCAATGCCGCAGGCACCGGCAATATCTGGGTGCTGGGCGGCGGAGAGCTTCTCGGGCAGTTCCTTGACATCGACGAGCTCGACGAGCTGGCGCTAACGATCGCACCGGCAACCGTTGCTGCCGGTGCGTCACTGCTGCCTCGTGCGATAGGCAGCGACCGTCTCAAGCTCGTGGAAGCACGGCAAGCCGGACCGTTCGCGAGGCTGCGGTACCGGGTGCTCAAAAGGGAATGAAGTTCGGCCGCAGCTGCGTCAAGGGATGCAAAGCGGCGGGATCGACACCGATTCCGGCCCTTGCCGATCTACAAGGTCTCAAGCAGCTTCTAGGCCCAAGAACGCAGCACCATATGACGGCCTCGCCCAAGGAGCTTCAGGCCGTTGGCTGTGAAGAAATCGGCGCTGGACGGAGTGGCCGCTGCGAGCAATTCGGTCGGGCCCTCGTCTTCGACGGGAGCCAGCGGGTTGATCATCGAACGCGACAGGCCGTGCAGCAGTGCAGTGCCGATGCCCTGACGGCGGAAATCGCTGCCGACGGCCAGCGCATGGACCATCAACTGTCCGCCGAGACCCTGCTGGGCGAAACCGCGGCCGACAATGTTGCCTTCCTCGGTGCGGGCAACCGCATGCTCTACCCGGCGCAACGCCGGGTGGCCGCTGGAAAGCTGGGGTGAGGCTTCCCTCCACAGATTCGTGACTGCCAGTTCAGCGGCGTCGGCTCCGGTGGCTTCCGGAACATTGTTGCCAAGGCGGATCTTTCCGTCCCAGCGGTCCATCGGAATGGCCAGCGGCCCCGCATGCCAGGAGACCTGGGCGTTATCGCTGAACCCGGCGGCCTTCAGCTGCGTGGCATCCGCGCCCGAATTCACCCAGGCTTCCACCCGTCGGGCGCCGAGCCGCATGCCTTCGGCCAGGGCGGGGCGCAGGCCTGCAGGTTCCGGGTTTTCCGGGAAGAGCAGTACCAGGCGTCGGCGCACCGGCTGCCAAGCCCATGAGCAGCCGTGGGTGGTAAAAATCTTGCCGCCAGTGGCAACGGCCAGCGCCTGATGCCAGTGGCTCAACGCTTCCTGTGCGGAGGCAATCGTCGTCATTATTCTGCGTTCACCAATCCTCGACGGCGCAGCAGCGGTTCGACCTCTGCATTGCGTCCGCGGAACAATCTGTAGGACTCAAGGGGATCGCGCGTATTGCCGCGCGACAGCAGCTCCTCACGGAACCGATTACCATTTTCCCGCATTAGGCCACCATTTTCCGCGAACCACTGCACAGTGTCGGCATCGAGCACCTCACTCCAGATGTAGGAGTAGTACCCGGCCGAGTAGCCGTTGGCGAAGATATGCTGGAAGTAACCGGTGCGGTAGCGCGGCGCGATCATCTGCGGATCGAATCCGGCCTCCACCAGCACCTGCTGTTCGAACGCTTCCGGATCGGCGATGACGGTTCCCGGCTCGATGGTATGCCAGGCCCAGTCGAGAACGCTCGCGGCCAGGTATTCGGTCGTCGCGAAGCCCTGCCCCCACAATTCCGAGGCCCGCAAGCTTTCCAGCACGGATGGATCCAACGGCTCGTCGGTCGCGTAGTGCTTGGCATATCCGCCGACCACGTCTTCATGCAGCGCCCACATCTCGTTGACCTGGGAAGGGAATTCCACGAAGTCCCGTGGCACCGAAGTTCCGGAGAGCGAGGCGTACTTCCCATTCGCGAACATCCCGTGCAAGGCGTGCCCGAACTCGTGGAACAGCGTGTTGGTCTCGTCCAGCGTCAGCAGTACCGGTTCTCCGTCCGCTGGCGGGGCGATGTTCAAGGTGTTGGTGACGATGGGGCGCTCATTGAGGAACGATGCGCCGTCGCGCAGCGTCGTCATCCATGCGCCACCCTTCTTGGTGGGCCGAGCCAGGAAATCTCCGCTGTACAACGCCAGTGCGCTGCCATCGGCGTCGAAGACCTCCCAGACACGTACATCAGGATGGTAGCCCGGTAGATCGAATCGCTCGGTGAAGGTGATTCCGTACAATCGGGTCGCGGTGGCAAAGACGCCCTGAACCAGGACCCGCTCAAGCTCGAAGTACTCGCGAAGCGCCGACGTATCTACCGAGAACTTCTCCTGAAGCACCTTCTCCGAATAGTAGCGCCAGTCCCATGCATTGATCGGGCCGCCGGCAAGGCCGGAAAGTATCCCAGCCTCGGCGTTTGCATTGCGCACGGCTGGGGCTGTCAGCTCCGCGAGTCGTTCGGCTACGGCTGCGGTGCTCGGCGCCGTTGCATCGGCGAGCACCGTCTCGGCGTGATTCGCGAAGCCGAGTACCGAGGCTCGTTCTGCACGCAGGGATGCCATTTGTGCCGCGAGTTCCAAGGTCGACTTCAGGCCGCGGGATAGCGACGCCTCGTGAACCTTGCGGCGGGATTCCGAGCGAGCCAGTTGGGAAAGCACAGGCTGCTGCGAAGGCGAAACCAGAGGCAGCAAGAAGCCGTCTGGATACCCGGCGTCAAGAGCAGCCTTGGCCGCCGCAGCTATTGCCGCGTCGCCCAATCCTTCAAGCTCCGCTGCGTCGGCGAAATGCACCGCATGCTTATTCTGGTTTTCCAATGCCAGATTCGAGAACTGGCTGGAAAGCTCCGAAATTTGTTCGTTCAGCTTCGAGAGCTTGTCCTTGGCCTCTGATCCCAAGGCCGCTCCTGCCTGTTCAAATTCCCTGAGGGTCTGTTCGGCCAGTCGAGCATCCTCACCTACCAGAGAATCAAGGTTTAAAGCTTGTAAACGAGAAAACAAAGTTTCGTTCAGGTGAATGGCGTCCTGCTGGCGTGTCATGATGCTCGACATCTCGCTTTGGATCGCACGCAGGTCCTCGGTTCCGTGGGCGGAGAGCACGGTGAAGTATGTCATCAGCGTCCGACGAAGCACCTGACCTGAGGCTTCGAGAGCTACCAGCGTGTTATCGAATGTCGCAGGTTCATTATTGGACGTAATCGCCTCCAGCTCCTCATGCTGCAATGCGGCGCCCTGGCGCGCTGCAACAACATAGTCTTCCGCGGTAAGCGACTGGAATTCGGGCCATTGATAAGGATTTTGGCTAGGAGAAAGGAGCTGATTCGACATGCCCTAAGGTTCCCATATTGAACGTGACCCAGCTTGCATTGACGCCAATGTCATGCCAAGGGCGAACTGCGATCCACCGGTATGCTGTGGCGTATGAGCTTTCCCTTGCCCATTCGCTTCGCTGCGCTGACCGTATCAATTGCACTTCCTGCGGCCCTGGCATCTGGATGCAGCGTTGCGCCGCAAACACAATCAGGCGCGCTCACATCGACATCTGCCGCACCGACCGTTGAAGCTTCGCAGCCAGCAAAGGACCAGGATGGCCCGAAGGAAACACCAATGGATCGACCCGAGGAGTTGTCCCTCATGGTGACCGGGGATGTGCTGCTCCACCCGCAGTTGCTAGATGAAGCAGAAACCGCTGCCGGGAAATCCGACGGCAATGGCAAGGACTTCGACTTCGAGCCACTCTTGGCTGGCCTCAAGCCATACGTTCAGGACGCAGATGTAGCCCTGTGCAATCTGGAGACGCCGATCGGCACCCCTCCTTATTCCGGATACCCGCTATTCACTGTTCCCTCGCAAATCGTCTCCGATCTCGCCGCTATCGGCTATGACGGGTGCACCACCGCGACGAATCACACCGTGGACGCGGGCACCAAAGGAGTCATCCGAACCCTTGACACTCTGGCAATGAATGAAATGTTCTCGACAGGAAGCTATAAGAGCAAGAAGGACTCCGAGCAGCCACCCATTATGGACATCAGTGGCGTGAAGCTCGGTGTTGTTGCCACAACGTACTCGTTGAACGGGATGCGCGCTGATTCTGATTGGAGAGTCGACACGGGGGTCAACTCATCGAAACTCATTGATCGTGCGAAATCTGCACGTAAGGCCGGGGCTGACATTGTGGTGGCTGCGGTGCACGACGGCGCGGAGTACACGAGTGCGCCAACTGAGTCCCAGCGAAAACTCGGCCGAGCATTGGCCAGCTCGGGGGAGTTCGATTTCGTCTACATGCACCATACGCACTCGGTCCTGCCGATCGAGAAGTACAAGGGAACGTGGATCGTGTACGGTCTTGGGAACTCGGTCGCAAAGCATGCCACCCCTACGATCCTGAATCGTGAGGGGATCAGTGTAAAGGCAACTTTTGCTCGCGACGGCGAGAACTGGGACGTGTCAAAACTTCAGTGGGTTCCGCACCAGCTAAGCAAAGCGCCGGTGGCATGGTGCCAGGTCGCCACCACAGAAACATGCGTATCCGATGCGGATGCTAATGCGTCACTTCAACGGACGCTGAAGACCGTTGATGCCTACGGAGCCGTTGATGATGGATTGGAGGAGTGGACCCTGCCTTAGTGGGCTTCCGCTCCCTTATTCATTTGCGATCAATTCTTTCTTGGTTCTCCAAACGTCGATCGTTATTGGAGTGCTGGGTACGGCCGCTTGTCCTGGAATACTTTGCCACGGACCCCCATCCACGCTGAATTCACCGCGATATAGTGTGGTGACACCGACGCTGAACTTCCCCGTTTCTTCGAAGATGTGACTTGTAGGCGTCTCATCATGCAATGTGTGTTCTGGACTCGGTTGCCCAGATGAATGCAGCTTTCGGGTAGTTCCGTCTCCGTAGTTCCAATTCCATTGGACAGGGATTGCTCTGATCTTGACATCTGCACCAGATAAGTTCGAGTTGAACTCTTGAGAATCATGGCTTGCCCAGAAATGTGTGTTTCCGTTGCGCAGTGTAAAGCCGTTCGGGTCACTGCTCAATTTAGAAGCTTTAATCGGAAAGGTTCGAAACTTATTGGGTGAGATTATTATTTCCTTTATGATTTGATCATCAGGAATCCTAATTGCAGGCGGATCTCCCGGGCAGTAGCTTAGGTCACGTAACAGATTTCCATCTAAGTCAAATATTTGACGACTAATTGGATATGAGCCATCATCGCATTGCGGTAAGTCTGGGTTGGCGTCGCATCCGAGAATTTCTTGTCGCCCAAGAACGCAAGGATCATAGTCCCTTATTTTGTATCTAGGCCCATCAATCGGTTTGTATTTATCCTCGGGAGATTCGATGTGCCACTCATCAATTTGAATCATTTTAGTCTCATCGCAAATATGGCTTGCATCTTCTCCCTTCATCGACACTTTGTCACGCTCGCAATCTGGCAGTTCCAGTGCTGGGGATGCCCCAACATTGAAGGTTAGAAAAGTTACCGCAATTGCGGTTGTGGAAAGTAGTCTCGTGATCATGACTTACGATCCTCAATAATTATGATCTTCTGAACTTTCCATCCATTGGCGTATTCGATAGCCAGAGTCAACCTCATCGAATCAGTGGATTTCTCAGTGGAGTCCAACTCGTTTGGTATGAAATAAAATTCTGCTTCATCAATCGAATAGGCCATTGATACGGCAGCCTTATTCTTCGCCGACATATATGAATCTGTAACTCTGAATTTGTGTTTCCCCCCTACTTGCCATTTGCCTGAGACCTGCGCTCTCGCTGCAGGGTCGATCAAGTATTCGCCGCAGAGTTCACAAGCTCGCGAAGTGACTCTCTTTAGGGGCGTTGAGTCATTCGATTCAACAAGATAGTTAATTAATTCAAAGTAGTATTCGGCGAAATGTGCGGCACCTTCAGCAGTGTTTTCACTTGCCTGTGCTGGCATTTTCGGAATCGGCACGTTTTCAGCAGGACCTTTTGCTGAGGCGGGTTTATATTCTTCCGTCTCTTTTGGTGAGCTGGATGATGACTGGGTTGGGGCTGCACTGCTGTTCGGTTTTTCCTGACTCTGGGCTGGTGTTGGAGTAGGCGGCGTTTCGGGGCCGGACTCGCATGCTGCGAGTGCGATCGAGCTGGCTGCAAGCAGCGCTACACATGCAATTTTCCGAGCGCTCATAGGAACTCTCCGTAGTCACTAGGATGCCGTAGTGAGCGTCATCCTATGCCCGGCGCTCAAAGATTGGGAGAGTTTTGCTCAAATCTGTGGATAACTGGCGCAAAGCGATGCAGTCGTGCTTACTTGAAAATTCCGGAATCTACTCAAAGCTGCTGGTATGCAATTCAGACCGCGAGCCCACTAGTGGTAGTCAAGTGCGGAAGTGGGCAACGCAGATAGTTGTTTCGAGCGCTTCTGGAGATGCGAAAGAATCGCGACACGCCTGGTAATAAAACCTGTATGAGCAGTGGGGGAGGAATAACGTTGATCCGGCGCTTGCTGGATTGCCTGCGCGCTGTCCCGATGGATTCCGTTTTTTGAGCGTCGAGTCCGTGGGGGATCGATTCAATTATGAAGGTAGAACCATGCCGCTCTTCGGTGTCCTTGCCCTGCAGGGTGATTTTCGTGAACACCTGGCTTCGTTGACAGAACTTGGTGAAGTCGCTGTGCCCGTGCGCACTGTCGAAGATCTGGGGCGGATCGACGCGCTAGTTATTCCTGGCGGCGAGTCGTCGGTGATTGACCGCCTGTCGCGCATTTATGGTCTCGCTGATCCGATTCGCCGACGTATTGCCGACGGCATGCCGGCCTATGGTTCTTGCGCAGGAATGATCATGCTGGCTGATCGTCTGGAAAATCCCGCCGTTGCCAGCAATGGCGCGGTCCAGGAGACTTTCGGCGGGATCGACATGACGGTTCGTCGCAACGCTTTCGGACGGCAGGTCGATTCGTTCGAGAACCGACTGGATTTCAACGGCGTCAACCTCGAAGCGGTGTTCATCCGAGCCCCTGAAGCGGTGCAGGTTGGCCCGGACGTTGAAGTGATCAGCACCGTACCCGGAGCGGATCCGTCGTCACAAGGTAGAATCGTTGCAGTACGTCAGGGAAATCTGTTGGCAACCAGCTTTCATCCGGAGGTATCCGGAAGCGCTGCCATCCATGAATTCTTCATCAAAATTACGCGAGGAGACGCTTAAAGCATGTCAGGCCACTCCAAATGGGCAACAACCAAGCACAAGAAGGCAGCCATTGACGCCAAGCGCGCCAAGGCCTTCGCGAAATTCATCAAGGGCATTGAAGTAGCAGCCCGTGCCGGCGGTGCCGATATGGCCGGCAACCCTGCTCTTGAACTTGCGATCAGCAAGGCCAAGAAGAACTCCGTGCCGATCAACAACATCGACCGCGCCGTCAAGCGTGGTGCGGGCCTGACCGGCGAGGTCGTCGACTACACCGAAATCATCTACGAAGCGCGCGGTCCGCAGGGCTCCGCACTGCTGATCGAGTGCCTCACCGACAACAAGAACCGTGCGGCCTCCGAGGTCCGCGTGGGCATCACCCGCAACGGCGGCTCCATCGCCGACCCGGGCTCCGTGAGCTACCTGTTCGCCCGCAAGGGCGTTGTCCGCCTGCCGAAGGGCGAGCTGACCGAAGACGACCTGCTGATGGTTGTCCTGGACGCGGGTGCCGACGAGATCCTGGACGAGGACGACAGCTTCGCCATCGTCTGCGAGCCAAGCGACCTGCGCGCCGTGGCAGCTGCGCTGGATGAGGCCGAAATCGCCTACGAGTCCGACGAAATGGAATTCCTGCCGTCCATGAAGGTGGACCTGGACGTGGACGGGGCCCGCAAGTTCCTGAAGCTGTTCGACGCGTTGGAAGAGCTGGACGATGTGCAGAACGTCTACACCAACGCCGACCTGTCCGACGAGGTTCGCGCAGCGCTGGACGAGGAGAACTAGGGGTTTGTCCCTTCGAGTCGTGGGCGTCGACCCCGGCCTGACCCGCTGCGGGTTGGCCGTGGTCGACGTTTCTGCAAGCCGACAAGTAGAACTCGTCGACGTCACCGTCGCGGGCACGCCGCCGGGCACCCCGCTGGATGCCCGCCTGCTGGCCATCGCGAACGCGATCGACGCCTGGCTGGATACCCACAAGCCGGACGTGCTGGCCATCGAACGGGTTTTCGCCCAGGTCAACGTCTCAACGGTGATCGGCACCGCGCAGGTGACCGGCATCGTCATCACCGCCGCCGCCCGCCGCGGCATCCCCGTGGCGTTGCATACCCCGACCGAGGTCAAGGCCGCGGTCACCGGCTCCGGGCAGGCCACCAAGGCCGCCATCGGCAAGATGGTTGCCAAGATCTGCCGCCTGGACGAGCCACCCAAACCAGCTGACGCCGCCGACGCGGTCGCCCTGGCGATCGCCCACGCATGGCGCGGCGCGGCCGCCGGCTCCAATGCCTCCGCCTCCGCTGCCAGCTCCTCCGGGTCCCGGCAGCTCACCACCGCCCAACGCGCCTGGATCGCCGCCGAGGCTTCGGCCAAGCACCGCGCCGCTCGGCGCTGAGACTCACCCGCGACAGGCAGACGTCGCGCTTCGTAGGTATCTTCGATAAACTGTCTGGGATCGAACATATATCCCAAGGAGTGGCATGATCAGCTCATTGACCGGCACCGTCCAAGCGGTGTCCCTGAACACCGCCGTGCTCAACGTGAACGGCTTTGGCATGTTGGTCAATGCCACCCCCGGCACGCTGTCCACCCTGCACCAGGGACGCGAGGCCACCGTGCACACCTCCATGGTGGTGCGCGAGGACTCGATGACCCTGTTCGGCTTCGCCACCACCGAGGAACGCGACGTCTTCGAGGTGCTGATCGGCGTTTCCGGCATCGGGCCGCGTACCGGCCTGGCCATCCTCGCCGTGCACACCCCCGAAGAAGTGCGCATCGCCGCCAACACCAAGGACACCGCCGCCTTCACCAAGGTCTCCGGCATCGGCCCCAAGGGCGCCAGCCGCATCGTGCTGGAGCTGAACGGCAAGCTCGTTCCCACCGGCGCCCCGGTGCCCTCCGGATCCGCAGCTGCCGGTTCCGCCTCGGTCTGGGAACCGCAGGTCATCGAGGCGCTCACCGGGCTGGGCTGGAGCGAGAAGGATGCCACCGCCACGCTCAAGGCGCTGTCCAAGGCGGATCCCGACATCGTCGCCACCGGCAACGTGGCCGACATCCTGCGCGCGGCCCTGCGCAGCATGTCCAGCGCCAACCGCGCCCGATAGGATTACCCCGTGTCTGATTCCAAACCGCTGACCCACGCCGGAAGCGAACCGGAGGAGCATGCGCTGGAAGCCGCGCTGCGCCCGCGCAACCTGGACGACTTCGTGGGCCAGTCCCGCGTGCGCCAGCAGCTTTCCCTGGTGCTCGAAGCGGCCAAGATCCGCGAACGCAGCGCCGACCACGTGCTGCTTTCAGGCCCTCCGGGGCTGGGCAAGACCACCTTGTCGATGATCATCGCCGCGGAAATGAACGCGCCGCTGCGCATCTCCTCGGGACCTGCCATCCAGCATGCCGGCGACCTGGCCGCCATCCTGTCCTCGCTGACCGAAGGCGAAGTGCTGTTCCTGGACGAGATCCACCGCATGTCGCGGCCGGCCGAGGAAATGCTCTACATGGCGATGGAGGACTTCCGCGTCGACATCGTCGTGGGCAAGGGCGCCGGCGCGACCGCCATCCCGCTGGATTTGCCGCCGTTCACCTTGGTGGGTGCCACCACCCGCGCAGGCCTGCTGCCCGGCCCGCTGCGCGACCGCTTCGGCTTCACCGGCCATCTGGAGTTCTACGCCGTCGAGGAGCTTGAGCTGGTGCTGCGCCGCTCGGCCATGATGCTGGACCTGCGGGTTACCTCGGCAGCCTTCTCCGAAATCGCCGGACGCTCCCGCGGGACCCCGCGCATCGCCAACCGCCTGCTGCGCCGCGTGCGCGACTGGGCGCTGGTGCACAAGCTCGAGGAGATCGACGCCCAATCCGCGGCAGCCGCGCTGGACATGTACGAGGTCGACTCCAGGGGATTGGACCGACTTGACCGGTCGGTGCTCGAGGCGCTGTGCCTGAAGTTCGGCGGGGGACCGGTGGGCCTGTCCACCCTGGCCATTGCGGTCGGTGAGGAAACCGAAACCGTGGAGACCGTCGCCGAGCCATACCTCGTGCGCGAGGGCTTGATGGGACGCACCCCGCGCGGGCGAATCGCAATGCCCAGCGCCTGGCAGCATCTGGGGATCGCCATGCCCAAGGACGCCATTTTCGCCAGCGCCCAAAGCTATGAAAACGATGAGGATTAGACCAGCATCGCTTCACCGGACGCGTAAATGGTTCGCCCGTAGTCGCGCACCCATTAGACTAAAGACGCCTGACCTATGCCCTCGACAGGGCCTGGGTGGGGCGTCTTTGCTGTTTTGCGCGTCGCTGACGCCCGCAGCATCCCGAATTTTCAGCATTCGCAACGAATCGTTAGCAGGTAATTTACGTGAACTCTCTGGTGATCGCCCAAGCCGCCGGCGGCGGCTTCAACCCCTCGATGATCCTGATGATCGCGCTGTTCGCAGTGCTGATTTTCATGATGTTCCGCGGGCGCAAGAAGCAGGCAGCCCAGCAGGAGAAACTGAAGAACAACACCGTCCCGGGTGCGAAGGTCATGACCAATTCGGGCATCTTCGGCACCGTCGTCGGTATCGACGCCGAGGACCGCGTGCAGGTCGAAGTCGCCAACGGCGTGGTGCTGACCCTGCACCGCCAGGCCATTGCAACCTTCCTGGACAACGACGCTGCTGCCGCGGCGGCCGCCCCTGCTGTGGCCGAGGCCGATGCCCCGTCGTCCACCGTGGAAACCCCGGAGGAGTCCCTTCGTCGCCTGAACGACGAAGGCAAGGATGAGCGCAACGCCTAGCCAGGCCGATTCGCGGCGGTCCGCATCGGTCCGCCTAGACGAGAAAGCACATTAGATGTCATCAATTAGACCTGTGAAGCAGGCACGCAAAGCCTTGCTGTGGCTGCTGGTGGTCTTCCTCATCGCCTCCGGCGTGCTGGTGGGCGGCGTGCTCAGCGGCAAGACGAGCTTCGCACCGAAGCTCGCGCTGGACCTGGAGGGCGGCACCCAGATGATCCTGGCCCCGCGTGTCCAGGGCGACCAGGCAATCAGCCAGGAGCAGCTGGACCAGGCGGTGGAGATCATCCGCCAGCGCGTTGACGGCGCCGGCGTGACCGAATCGGAAATCACCACCCAGTCCGGACGCAACGTCGTCGTCTCGATGCCGGGTGTTCCGAGCCAGGAGACCCGCGACCTGATCCAGGCCTCGGCGAACATGGAGTTCCGCCCGGTGCTGATCACCGGCGCGTTCACCGCCACCCCGGAGGCCGACCGCACCCCTGCCAAGGACCTGCCGAAGCCGACCGGCAAACCGGAGAACCCTTCGGATACCAACTGGATCAGCGCAGACCTGTACAAGCAGTTCGAGGCCTACGACTGCCCGACCGAGCTGAAGGAAGCCAGCACCACCACGCACGATCCTGCCAAGCCGATGATCTCGTGCGATGAGCGCATGGGCGTGAAGTACATCCTCGGCCCGCAGGAGATCCCCGGCGACCAGATTGCCGACGCCTACGCCCAGCTGGCGCGCGGCGTGAACGGCTCGGTCACCGGCGAATGGGTTGTGGTCATCGAGTTCAACTCCGAAGGCACCAAGACCTTCGCCGACACCACCCAGCGGCTGATCTCGCTGACCGGTTCGCGCAACCAGTTCGCCATCGTGCTCGACGGCAACACGATCTCCGCCCCGACGACCAACGCCGTGATCTCCGACGGCCGCCCGCAGATTTCCGGCGGCTTCACCCAAGAGACCAGCCAGGCGCTGGCCGAGCAGCTGAAGTACGGCGCCCTGCCGATCAGCTTCGACATCCAGTCCGAGCAGCAGGTCTCCGCCACCCTCGGCGCCGACCAGCTCAAGGCCGGCCTGATCGCCGGCATCATCGGCCTGTTCGCGGTGTTCATCTACTCGATCTTCCAGTACCGCGCGCTGGGCTTCGTGACCATTGCGTCGCTGATCGCCTCCGGCGTGCTGACCTACCTGGCGCTGGTGCTGCTGGGCTGGGGCATGAACTACCGCCTGTCGCTGGCCGGCGTGGCAGGCCTGATCGTGGCCATCGGCCTGATCGCCGACTCGTTCATCGTGTACTTCGAACGCGTGCGCGATGAGCTGCGCGACGGGCGTCCGCTGGCAAGCGCCGTGGCCATCGGCTGGAAGCGCGCCGAGCGCACCATCCTGGCCTCCAAGGCGGTCAACGTGCTGGCGGCCGTGGTGCTGTACATCGTGGCCGTGGGCAACGTGCGAGGCTTCGCCTTCACCCTGGGCTTGACCGCCATCATCGACCTCGTGGTCGTGTACGGCATGACCCACCCGACGCTGGTGCTGCTGGCACGCACGAAGTTCTTCGCCGAGGGCCACCGCTTCTCCGGCCTGGACCCCTCGCTGCTCGGCGCCGAGCCGCTGTACAAGGGCGCGGGCCAGATCCGCCGCTTCACCGACAACGTCGATGCGAACCGCGGGAAGAAGAACCAGAAGGCGGGCGCAGAGGCCGCCAAGCGCATGACCATCGCCGAACGCCGCCGCGCCGAAGCGGTCTCCGCCTCCACCAAGGCGAAGGCCGCCAAGGACCAGGCGCAGGAGGAGAACAATGAATAAGCTGGTCACGTGGGGCAACGAGCTCTACACGGGCAAACGCTCCTACCCGTTCACCTCCAAGCACCGCCTGTGGTTCAGCATCGCGGCGGTCCTGGTGGTCTTGTCCATACTGTTGCCCGTCGTCAAGGGCGGCTTCAACCTTGGCATCGACTTCCGCGGCGGCTCGGAGTTCACCGTGTCGAACACGACCCACACCGAGCAGGGCATCGGCGAGGAGGCAGTCAAGGCCGTCGCGCCGGAGGCCGAGGCGACCGTCACCAACATCGCCCCGGGCACCATGCGCATCCAGACCGAGCGCCTGTCCGACGACCAGACCCTGGCCATCGCCAAGGACCTGGCCGCCGGCTACGGCGTGAGCGCCGACGAGGTCACCAGCAACTTCATCGGCCCGACCTGGGGACAGGACGTCTCCCGCCAGGCCCTGGTCGGCCTGCTGGTCTTCGTGGTGCTGGTGGGCCTGCTGATGGCCGCGTACTTCCGCACCTGGAAGATGTCGCTGGCCGCCATCATCGGCCTGTTCACGGTGATCATCGTGACCGGCGGCATCTACTCGCTGACCGGTTTCGAGATCACCCCGAGCGCGATCATCGGCTTCCTGACGATCCTGAGCTACTCGCTGTACGACACCGTCGTGGTGTTCGACAAGATCCGCGAAAACACCAAGGACTTCTCCAAGCGCAATGAACGCACCTTCGAGCAGCAGGTGAACCTGGCGATCAACCAGACCCTGGTGCGCTCGATCAACACCTCCGTGGTGGCGGTCCTGCCGGTCGCCTCGATCCTTTTCATCGGTTCCTACCTGTTGGGCGCCGGTACGCTCAAGGACCTGTCGCTGGCCCTGTTCGTCGGCATCATCGTGGGCACCCTGTCCACGATCTTCGTCCAGGCCCCGCTGTACGCGTGGCTGCGCCGCAACGACCCCGAGGTCGTCGCGCACACCAAGAAGCTGGAAGCCGCCGCGGCCTAGTCCGCCGGCCCCCGGCCCGAAGAAAATCGGCACCCGCCACCTGTGTGGCGGGGTGCCGATTTTCTTAACCCGTGACACCGCGGAATTCGTGGACACCGGGTTCACGTGCTATAACGAATAAACTGGAGAACGTGTTTTTACTGGTAGCCGCGGTAACCCCCGTGGCGGCACTGATCTCGACCGAACGCAGGCAGTGGCGTCGGCACCTGGCGATCATCTCGCCGTGCGCGACGCCGTCTCTGTTTGACCGGTGCAACGTGGAAGGAGCGGGGCATGGCCAACACGCCTAACCTGAACAATGGGAAACGACGCTCGATCTCACGTTTGGTGCGCTTCGCAGGCCGCGGCAGCACCCCGAGCACCTCGCCGACGCTGGAACCGCTGCTGCGCACCGTGAAGTCCAAGCACCCCAAGGCGGACCTGGACCTGCTGGTCCACGCCTACGAGGTCGCCGAGAAGTACCACGAGGGGCAGAAGCGCAAGAGCGGGGACCCCTACATCACCCACCCGGTGGCAGTGGCCACGATCCTGGCCGAAATGGGCATGACCGGCTCGATCCTCGCCGCCGCCCTGCTGCACGACACCGTGGAGGACACCGAGTACTCCCTGGAGTCGGTCAAGAAGGAATTCTCCGAGGAGATCGCGATGCTGGTGGACGGCGTCACGAAGCTGGACAAGGTCACCTACGGCGACGCGGCCCCGGCCGAGACGGTGCGCAAGATGGTGGTGGCGATGTCCCGCGACATCCGGGTGCTGCTGATCAAGCTGGCCGACCGACTGCACAACGCCCGCACCTGGCGCTACGTCTCGCCCGAATCCAGCTCGCGCAAGGCCAAGGAAACCCTGGAGATCTTCGCGCCGCTGGCCCACCGCCTGGGCATGAACACCGTCAAGTGGGAGCTGGAGGACCTGTCCTTCGCCGCGCTGCACCCGCTGGTCTACCAGGAGATCGTGCGCATGGTGGGGGACCGCACCCCCGAACGCGAGAAGTACCTGGCCAACATCCGCCAGACGCTGGACAAGGATCTCGGCGAAGTGGCGATCCACGCGTCGGTCTCCGGCCGCCCGAAGCACTACTACTCGATCTACCAGAAGATGATCGTGCGCGGCAAGGACTTCGACGACATCCACGACCTGATGGGCGTGCGCATCCTGGTGGACAACGTCAAGGACTGCTACGGCGCCCTGGGCGTGGTGCACGCGCAGTGGAACCCGCTGCCGAACCGCTTCAAGGACTACATCGCGATCCCGAAGCTGAACCTGTACCAGTCGCTGCACACCACCGTGATGGGCCCCGAGGGCAAGCCGGTGGAGATCCAGATCCGCACCCACGACATGCACGTGCGCGCCGAATACGGCGTGGCCGCGCACTTCCAGTACAAGCACGGGCAGAACGCGAACTCCATGCTCTCCCCGGAGCAGAACATGGACTGGCTGCGCTCCCTGATGGAATGGCAGGCCGACACCGAGGACTCCGAGGAGTTCCTGGACGGGCTGCGCTACACCATCAGCTCCGCAGAAGTCTACGTCTTCACCCCGAAGGGCGACATCATGTCGCTGCCGGTGGGCGCCACCCCGGTGGACTTCGCCTATTCCATCCACACCGACGTCGGGCACCGCACCATTGGCTCCCGCGTGAACGGCAAGCTGGTCCCATTGCACACCGAGCTCAAGCAGGGCGACGTGGTGGAGGTCTTCACCTCCAAGGCCGAGGGCGCCGGGCCCTCCCAGGACTGGCAGAACTTCGTCAAGTCCCCGCGCGCCAAGGCCAAGATCCGCGGCTACTTCTCCAAGGAGCGCCGTGAGGAGGCGATCGAGAAGGGCAAGGAGCTGCTCACCAAGGAGCTGCGCCGCAACCAGCTGCCGCTGCAGAAGCTGATGACGCACGACCTGCTCTCCGCGGTGGCCAGCGAACTGCACCACTCGGACATCTCCGCGCTCTACCAGTCGGTCGGCGACGGGCACACCAGCGCGCAGAACGTCATCGAGCACCTCACCGCGCTCATCGGCCCTCCGGAGGCCGAGCAGGTCGACGAAGAAGCCGACGTCAAGGTCAACGCCCCCACCAAGCGGACCGGGAACGACGCCGGCGTGATCGTGGAAGGCGTGGGCGACGTGCTGGTCAAGCTGGCCCGCTGCTGCACCCCGGTGCCGCCGGATGAGATCCAGGGCTTCGTCACCCGCGGTGCCGGCGTCTCGGTGCACCGCACCGACTGCCTGAACCTTGCGCAGCTGGCCGGGGAGCCGGACCGCATCGTGAACGTCTCCTGGGCTTCGAAGCACAACGGAGTCTTCCTGGTGGAAATCCAGGTCGAGGCGCTGGACCGCAAGTCGCTGCTTTCAGACGTGACCCGGATCCTCTCCGAGAACCACCTGAACATCCTCTCCGCCTCGGTGCAGACCAGCAGGGAACGTGTGGCGATTTCCCGCTTCTCCTTCGAGATGGGCGACCCGAAGTTCCTGAGCCACGTGCTGAACCAGGTGCGCCGGATCGACGGCGTGTACGACGTCTACCGCACCACCGCAGGCTCCCGGCGGTAGCTAGGCCGCGGCCGGCCGGTCCCCGTCCAGCTGGCGCTCCGGGGCGAAGGACTCGACCAGCCGCAGCGCCCGGGACACCTCGGGCTGCGCGGGATACTGCGCCAGCCGCTGCGCCACCGCATCCAGATGCAGGAACTTGTCCTGAAGCCGCACCACCTCCGCCAGCACCCTGGTGGCGCTGGGCAGCGGATCGTAGGCCGCGCAGTCGCACACCGTGCGCAGCAGGCTGGTGACCTTCACCCGCTGGCGGAAGATGATCTCCTCCTCGGCCAGCTCGAGCTGCGAGAAGCTCACCTGCAGCCCGTTGCCCGGGCGATAGGGCCGCCGGTAGCCGGGCGAATTGATCCGCAGCGCGAAGGTGTAGGGCAGCAGCCCGTGCACCCAGGCGGCGGTCTCGCGGCAGATCACGTCGTGGCGCTGCAGCTGGCGCCCGGAGACGAACGCGGCGATCCGCGCCCGCACCCCGGCGTCGTACCTGAAGAACATGGGCACGAAGCAGTTGCCCATCGCCTCGCGCACCAGGCCGCGCCCGGCCATGGCCCCGAGTTCATTGCGGCTGAACAGCTCGCCGGCAATCAGCAGATCCTCCGGAATGCGCAACGCGGCGGCGCACCGTCCAGAAGCCGTGGGATGTAGATTCTCCATAGGGCTACTGAAGCAGGTGACGCCGCCGCGTTGGCGGTGCTCGTGCGAACTGTGGATTATTACTCGAAGTCGGCTGCCGACTTCTCCAGGGTGCTCAGCCACATGCGGCGGGCGTCCAGGGCTTCCTGGGCCGAAGCGATCTGCTTGGCGTTGCCCTTCGCCTGCGCGGCGGCCAGGTCGGCCTCCAGTGCGGCAATGGTCTCCTGCAGCTGCGAGAGCATGGAGTTCGAGCGGGCCTTGGTCTCCGGGTTGGACCGGCGCCACTGCTCTTCCTCGGCGCTCTTCACGGCGTCCTCCACCTGGCGCAGCGCCGACTCGATGCGCTGCAGGTCCCCGCGCGGCACCTTTCCGGCGTCTTCCCAGCGGCCGCGGATTGAATCCAGCTTGGCCTTGGCGGCGGCCAGGTCGTTGATCGGCAGCAGCGCGCGGGCTTCCTCCAGCAGGGCTTCCTTCACCACGAGGTTGGCGGCGAATTCGGCGTCCACAGCGGCGTTGGCCTCGGCGCGGGCCTGGAAGAACACGTCCTGGGCGGCGCGGAAGCGGCCCCAGAGCTGGTCGTCGTCCTTGCGCGAGGCGCGGCGCGACTTCTTCCACTCGTCCATGAGCTTGCGGTACTCTGCGGCGGTAGCGGCCCAGTCGGTGGAGTTCTGCAGCGCCTCGGCGCGCGCGATCAGCTCCTCCTTGACTGCCTTCGCGGCGGCGTTGGTGGAATCCAGCTGCGAGAAGTAGGCGCGGCGGTGGCGGTCGAAGGTCGTGCGGGCGGCGCGGAAGCGCTTCCACAGGGCGTCTTCGGTGGCGCGCGGCAGGCGTACCGAGGAGCGCTGGGTCGCCTTCCAGTTCTCGAACAGCTCGTTCATGGCCGCCGAGGCGGTCTTCCACTGGATCTGCTCAGGGCGCTTGGCGGCCATGGCTTCGGCCTGCTCGACGATGCCCTCGCGCACGGCCAGCTGCTCGGCGCGGGCGGCCTCGTTGGCCTGGCGCTGGGCGGCGGACAGCTCCTGCACCGCCACGCGCACGGTTTCCAGCCGGGATTCCAGCAGCGCGATGTCGCCGACCATGTGGCGCTCGGCCACGGCGGCGGCCAGCGCGTCGATGGTCTTGCCCATCTCGCCGGCCGGGGCCTTGGCTGCCACACGCTGCTCGAGCAGCATCAGCTGGGAGAAGACGTCGTCATATTTGCGCACAAAGTAGGCCAGGGCCTCCTCGGCGGTCGCGTCCGGGTACTGGCCGACCGGGTGCTCGGCGCCGTCGATGATGACGAATACGTGGCCGTCCTCGGCGACGCGGGCGAACTTGGCCGCTTCGTCAAGGGGCGTGGAATGCACGACTGGCTGGGCTACGACCGGCTTCGCGGCAGGCTTTACGGCCTGCGGCACGGGGGTCTTCTGGCTGTCGTCGGATTGCTGACTGGTGGTCACCGCTGAAACTCTTTCACTTTTTGCGCTGTACTTGCTCAGCCAACTCTACCTGTGACCTCCGCTTCTTAGTAAGCCGACGTGCGCAGGTTTCTTCGTGTTGGCGCTATAAGATGGGTAGGTGGCGCGTTCGCACGGCGGTTTGCGCGCAGTTTTTGCCTACAGCACGATGCACCAAGGAGTTTCATGGCACGCAAGGCCTCCCTATCAGGTTTCCCCGAATGGCTTCCGGCCGAGCGGGTGGTCGAGCAGCATGTGCTCGATACCTTGCGCCGCACCTTCGAGCTGCACGGCTTCGCGAACATCGAGACCCGCGCCGTGGAAACCCGGGCGCAGCTGCTGCGCAAGGGCGAGATCGACAAGGAGGTCTACGGCCTTTCCCGCCTGGCCGCCGAGGACGACAAGGACGATCCGAACGCGCTGGCCCTGCACTTCGATCTGACCGTGCCCTTCGCCCGCTACGTGGTGGAGAACGCCGGCCACCTGGCCTTCCCGTTCCGCCGCTACCAGATGCAGAAGGTCTGGCGCGGCGAACGCCCGCAGGACGGCCGCTTCCGCGAATTCACCCAGGCCGACATCGACGTGGTCGGCGAGGGCACCTTGCCCTTCAGCTACGACGTCGAGCTGGCGCTGACCATCGCCGACGCCCTCTCCGCCCTGCCGATCGGCGACTTCCGGCTGCGCGTGAACAACCGCAAGCTCGCCGAGGGCTTCTACCGCGGCCTGGGACTCGACGACCCGGACGCGGTGCTGCGCGCCATCGACAAGCTGGAGAAGATCGGCGACGACGCCGTGGCCAAGATCCTCATCGAGGACGTCGGCGCCACCGCCGAGCAGGCGGCCGCCGCGCTGGCGCTGGCCAAGATCCGTACCATGGACACCTCCTTCGTCGAGCAGGTCCGCGCCCTGGGCGTCGAGCACGAGCTGCTGGACACCGGTCTGGACGAGCTCTCGCAGGTCATCGCCGCCGCCTCCAAGCGCGCCCCGGGCAAGGTCATGGCCGACTTGTCCATCGCCCGCGGCCTGGACTACTACACCGGCACCGTCTACGAGACCGTGCTGGTGGGCCACGAATCGCTGGGCTCGATCTGCTCGGGCGGACGTTACGAGTCGCTGGCCTCCAAGGGCAAGAAGACCTACCCGGGTGTTGGCCTGTCCATCGGCGTCACCCGCCTGATCTCCCGCATCCTCGCCGAGGAAACGGTGAAGGCCGCGCGTTCGGTGCCCTCGGTGGTGTATGTCACCCTCGCCCACGACGACTCCTGGCACGAGGCGCAGGACGTCGCCGCCGCGCTGCGCGGACGGGGGATCGCCTGCGAGGTGGCCTCCAGCGCGGAGAAGTTCGGCAAGCAGATCAAGTACGCAGATCGCCGCGGGATTCCGTTCGTCTGGTTCACCCACGCGGACGGCACCCACGAGGTCAAGGACATCCGTTCCGGCGAGCAGGTTTCCGCCGACCCGGCCGTCTGGGCCCCGCCGGCGCAGGACCTGTACAACACCGTCGGCTAGGCTCCGGCCGCCCTGCACCCGCACCGGGTGCACTAAACTCTTGCGAAGAAGAACTTCGCACTTTGTCGAATCGACCGAAAGGATCGTAGTGCTACGCACTCATCAGCTGGGCGTGCTAAACGCCGAGCACATTGGACAGCAGGTCACCCTCACCGGCTGGGTCGCCCGCCGCCGTGACCACGGTGGAGTGGCGTTCCTGGATCTGCGCGACGCCTCGGGCGTGGCCCAGGTCGTGGTGCGCGACGAGGAGGACTTCCACCCGCTGCGCAATGAGTTCGTGCTGCAGATCAAGGGCACCGTCGAGCGCCGCCCGGAAGGCAACGAGAACCCGAACCTGCCCACCGGCGAAATCGAGGTGATCGCCGACGAGGTGATCGTGCTGAACACCGCCGCGCCGCTGCCGTTCCAGGTTGATGAGCACGTCGAGGTCGGCGAGGAGGCGCGCCTGCGCCACCGCTACCTTGACCTGCGCCGCCCGACCCCGACCCGCAACCTGCGCCTGCGTTCCGAGGTCAACCGCGTGGCCCGCAACCTGCTGCACGACGAGGGCTTCGTGGAGATCGAGACCCCGACGCTGACCCGCTCCACCCCGGAAGGCGCCCGCGACTTCGTCGTTCCCGCCCGACTGTCCCCGGGCAGCTGGTACGCGCTGCCGCAGTCCCCGCAGCTGTTCAAGCAGCTGCTGCAGGTCGGCGGCTTCGAGAAGTACTACCAGATCGCGCGCTGCTACCGCGACGAGGACTTCCGCGCCGATCGCCAGCCGGAGTTCACCCAGCTGGACATCGAGGCCTCGTTCGTCGAGGAAGACGACATCATCGCCCTGGGCGAGAAGCTGGTCAAAGCCATCTGGGCGCTGATCGACGTTGAGATCCCGACCCCGATCCGCCGCATGACCTACGCCGAGGCCATGGAGAAGTACGGTTCGGACAAGCCGGACCTGCGCTTCGGCCTCGAGCTGACCGAGATGACCGAGTACTTCGCGAACACCTCCTTCAAGGTGTTCCAGTCGGCCTACGTCGGCGCCGTGGTCATGCCCGGCGGCGCCTCGCAGCCCCGCCGCACCCTGGATGCCTGGCAGGAATTCGCCAAGCAGCGCGGCGCGAAGGGCCTTGCCTACGTGCTGCTCAAGGAAGACGGCGAGCTGGCCGGCCCGGTGGCCAAGAACCTCTCCGAGGAGGAGAAGGCGGGCCTGGCCGCCGCCACCGGCGCCAAGCCGGGGGACTGCATCTTCTTCTCCGCCGGCGACAAGGCCGAATCCCGCGCCCTGCTCGGCTCGGTCCGTGTGGAGATCGGCCACCGCACCGGATTGATCAAGGACGGCGACTGGGCCTTCGTGTGGGTTGTTGACGCGCCGATGTTCGAACCTGCCTCCGCCGCGGTCGCCTCGGGCGACGTGGCAGTGGGCGCCGGTGCCTGGACCGCCGTGCACCACGCGTTCACCAGCCCGAAGCCAGAGTTCCTGGACACCTTCGACACCGACCCTGCCTCGGCCCTGTCCTACGCCTACGACATCGTCTGCAACGGCAACGAAATCGGCGGCGGCTCGATCCGTATCCACCAGCGCGACGTGCAGGAACGCGTCTTCAAGCTGATGGGCGTGAGCGAGGAGCAGGCGCAGACCCAGTTCGGCTTCCTGCTCGAGGGCTTCAAGTACGGCGCCCCGCCGCATGGCGGCATCGCCCTGGGCTGGGACCGCGTGCTGCAGCTGCTCACCGGTTCGGAGTCCATCCGCGACGTCATCGCCTTCCCGAAGACTGGCGGCGGCTTCGACCCGCTGACCCAAGCTCCGGCGCCGATCACCACGCAGCAGCGCAAGGAGGCCGGCATCGACTTCAAGCCCGAGAAGAAGAAGGCCGACGCCGAGTCGAAGGCTGAGGCAGAAGCCAAATAGCCTTGGCCCAAGCTGCCTGGACGGGGCCGGGAGAATCCGCATGGATCCTCCCGGCCCCGTTGCCGTTAAGCCGGGCCCGTGCTGGCGCTTGCCATGGGAAAAAAACTGCACTAGGTTGAAAACTGATCTAGTAGGACGACTTCGGCGAGGCGGCGATGGGCAGCAATCCAGAACTCAGCACAACCGCGAAAATCATCAACTCCTACCCAGCGGGCGACCGCGAATGGGCCGAGCAATTCCATGCGGCCATGGTCATCGCCGATGCCACGCCGGCGCAGTGCGAAGAAGAGCTGCTCGCCCAGCGCGAGTGGATCCATGCCAGTGGCGAATCCGCCGAGCAGCTCCTGGGCAACGGCTGGATTTTTGGCAAGCATCGAGTGCGCGAAATCAAATCCCCCCAACAGCTTGGCCAGAATGAACTGCCCGTTGACAGCTTCCGCACGCTCGTTCTGGGATTCGGCCTCACCATCGGTGCCATGGCCGTCGGCTTCGGCCTCTGGATCGCATTCAGGGACGGCTGGCTCGCCTGGAGTTGGACGTACTGGCAGCTGGGTTGCTTCATCGCGGGAGGCTCCCTAGCCCTCATTGGAACGGGCTTCGCCTACCTGCGTCTCGCTTCGCGTTTCAAGGCGGCATGGCTGTTGTTGTCCGTAGGGCTTCCCACGACCGTCCTGGTGGCAGTGCCGCTGTTCATGATGGCCGGGGAGGATGCGGCGATCCCAGCACCCAATGCCGTTGTCCCGATGCTTGGCCTGCTGCTCGCAGTGGGCGTCTTCTTCCTGCCAGAGGCGAGCGCGAAGCCGCATTCCCCAGCCGACGAGGCGGCCCTGAATCTGGATCCAGGTCTATGGTTTGCTCAGACCAGGAGAATCCTTCGCGGCCGCTACGGATTCACCCGGCGGGAAGCTGCCTCTGTGCTGGAAGAAGCCAGGCAGGGCTGGCACGAGAACTCCCAGGACGCGAACACCACGGACATCGTCAACGATCTGGGCACACCCAACGAATTCGCCATCCAGGCGGCGCCGGGCAATGCAGCCGCGGTGCATCGTCGCTGGATGCTCAAGAATTGCGCGCTGCTGCTGCTATTCGGCTACTACCTGTCCGGTAATATAGGCGAAATATCCACCAACGGAATCTCGTGGTGGACTGCCTTCCTCGCCTTTTTGTGCATGCTGCTGCTGGCCTACTTCGCTACCAGACTGCTTCCCTCGCAGCGTGGAGAGCATGTTCAGGCGAAGCTGCGAGCCCTGCAACAGGCAGCCGATGCCGTCAGCGAACGCCAGGACAATATCTAGTGTTTGTAGAACCCTTTACAAGCAGCAACGGTCGCGCCAGAACAGGCCGGGCATGACAAGCAATTCACATTTTCCTGCCGGTTGGCAGCGAGCCGTGCTGCCAACGCTGCTGCTGACCCAGCTCGAGAACGGTCCCGCCCATGGCTATGCAATTGCCAAGGCATTGGCCGCCGGGGGATTCGACCCGCCCAAGGGTGCAGCGCTCTATCCCGCGCTGGCAAAACTCGAAGCTTCCGGAGCAGTGAGCACGACGTGGGAAGAAGGCCAGGGCGGACCTGGACGCAAGGTCTACGAGCTGACACCGGCAGGGCGGGAACAGCTCGCCCGGCAGCTGCGGCTCTTTGCGGACTTCGCCAAGCTTGTCGTGGGTGAAAACTGAGAACTACGCCAAGTCCACCGAATCCACGATGATCGTCATCGGCCCGGAGTTCACCAGCGACACGTTCATCATTTCCCCGAAGCGCCCCGTTTCCACATGCGCCCCGAGCTGGCGCAGGCAGCCTACGAAGTACTCGTACAGCGGTTCGCTCACCGCTCCCGGCGCGGCGGCGGACCACGAGGGGCGCCGGCCCTTGCGCACCGAGGCGTACAGCGTGAACTGGCTGATCACCAGCAGCGGCGCGTTCGTCGACTCGGCGCTGGCCTCGTCCTGGAGGATGCGCAGGCGCCAGATCTTCTCCGCGACCTTGCGCGCGGTCGCCTCGTCGTCCTCGTGGGTGACCCCGAGCAGGACCACCAGCCCCGGGGAGGGCAGTTCGCCGACGATCGATTCCTCGACCTCGACGTGGGCGGTGCTGGCGACCTGGATGACGGCGCGCATGTGATCCTTTCCAAAGCGGCGGGGTGGCGGCGCCCGGCGTGCGGGCGCAGCCTCCAGAGTATCGCTAGGCTGGGTGGGTGAGCGATTTGTTCGATGCCCTGGATGACGATGACTTTGCCGCCGCGCGCAGCGAAGGCGCAATCAATCGGCCGCGTCCGCCGCTGGCGGTGCGCATGCGCCCGCGCACCCTGGACGAGCTGGTCGGCCAGCAGCACCTGCTCGGCCCCGGCTCGCCGCTGCGCCAGCTGGCCGAGCACCCGGAAACCGGACCGGCAGGGCCCGCCAGCGTGATCCTCTACGGCCCGCCGGGCATCGGCAAAACCACCATCGCCCACGTGATCGCCCGCGCCACCGATCGCAAGTTCGTCGAGCTCTCCGCGATCACCGCAGGGGTCAAGGACGTGCGCCGGGTCATCGAGCAGGCCAAGGACGACCGCGATTTGCGCGGGGTCACCACGGTGCTGTTCCTCGACGAGATCCACCGCTTCAACAAGGCCCAGCAGGACGCCTTGCTGCCCGGGGTGGAGAACCGCGTGGTCGTGCTGGTCGCCGCCACCACCGAAAATCCCTCCTTCTCCGTCATCTCCCCGCTGCTCTCGCGCTCGCTGCTGCTGACCCTGCGCCCGCTGACCGACGCGGACCTGGCCGAGCTGGTGGACCGGGCCGTGTCCGACGAGCGCGGTTTCGACGGCCAGGTCGCACTGGATCCCGAGCAGCGCGAGGCGATCGTCCGGCTGGCCCAGGGCGATGCCCGGCGCGTGCTCACCGTGCTGGAGGCCGCCGGCGCCGTCGCCTGGAACGCCGCGGGCAAGGACGTGGCGCCGCCGGTGCAGGTCGAGGCTTCCCACGTGCACCTGGCCATGGACCAGGCCGTGCAGCGGTACGACAAGGACGGCGACCAGCACTACGACATCATCTCCGCGTTCATCAAGTCGATCCGCGGCTCGGACGTGGACGCGGCCCTGCACTACCTGGCGCGCATGCTGGCCGCGGGGGAGGACCCGCGCTTCATCGCCCGCCGCCTAATGATCTCCGCCAGCGAGGACGTCGGCATGGCCGATCCCACCGCGCTGCCGCTGGCGGTGGCCACCGCCCAGTCCGTGGCGCTGACCGGCATGCCAGAGGCGCGCATCATGCTCGGCCAAGCCACCGTGCACCTGGCCACCGCTCCGAAGTCCAACGCCTCGTACAACGCGATCAACGCCGCGCTGGCCGACGTGAACGAGGGCCGCGGCTCGCTGGTCCCCGACCATCTGCGCGACGCCCACTATCCGGGCGCCACGGCGCTGGGCCACGGCACCGGCTACCTCTACGCCCACGACGCCCCGCATTCGATCGCCTCCCAGCAGTACCTGCCCGACGACCTGCTTGGCACCAACTACTACACGCCCACCGCCAACGGGGCGGAGAAGACCATCGGCGCCAGGCTGTCCCGGCTGCGCGAGATCATCCGGGCCAAGGACCCGCGCCGCAAACGCTGAGCTCCGCCCGGCCGCGGATGTGGGGCAAACCTCACCGCGGGCGCAGGCTCATTCGTGTAAACTTGAACTTTGGCTGGCAAGCCGCATTCTCCCCGGGCGACCGGGGCCTATGCGGTTGCAGTGTTTCATCGGGACGCGACGCCCAAGCACTCTCCGTCCGGGAGGCCAGTAGACTCCGTCGCTTAAATGAAAAGGACACATCAATGGCTAATGCCCGTGCCCGCCGTACCGTGCGCCTCTCGCGCGCCCTCGGCCTTGCCCTGACCCCTAAAGCTGAAAAGTACATGGAGCGTCGTCCGTACGGTCCAGGTCAGCATGGCCGCGCCCGCAAGAAGCAGGACAGCGACTACGCAGTGCGTCTGCGCGAGAAGCAGCGTCTGCGCGCCCAGTACGGCATCCGCGAAGTACAGATGCTCAACGCCTTCAAGGAAGCCAAGCGCCTCGGCGGCCAGACCGGTGACAACCTGCTGGCTCTGCTCGAGTCCCGCCTGGATGCCCTCGTTCTGCGTGCCGGCTTCGCCCGCACCATCCAGCAGGCCCGCCAGCTGGTAGTGCACCGCCACATCCTGGTCAACGGCCAGCGCGTGGACCGCCCATCGTTCCGCGTGAAGCCGGGTCAGCTGATCCACGTTCACGAGAAGAGCGAGAAGATGGTTCCGTTCCAGATGGCCGCAGCCGGCGAGCACGCACAGGTGCTGCCAGCCGTTCCTGCCTACCTGGACGTCAAGCTGGAATCCCTCCAGGCCACCTTCCTGCGCGCTCCTGAGCGCGCCGAGATCCCGGTGACCTGCGAAGAGAACCTCGTGGTCGAGTACTACGCACGCTAAACCCGTGCGCCAGATGGCCCGCAACCGATTTCCGGTTGCGGGCCATCCGCTTAACTACCTGTTCAGGCTCACACTTCGATAAGGTGGACTGGCAGCAAAAACCCAAGCAGAAGAGGAAGCACATGTCGGGTTCGGATATCGCAGGGCTCATCGCCGCTGGAGCGTTCGTCATATTGGTGGCAATCCTCGCGGTGCCGATCATCAAGTTGGGCAAGGTGTTCGACGAGCTGCGCAACTCGATCAAGGACCTGGCAGACGGAACCACCCCGTTGATCGGCGAGGTCACCAACACCGTCGCGACCACGAACGACCAGCTCAAGAAGGTCGACGCGATCACCTCCAACGTCTCCGACGCCACCGCCAACGTCTCGGCGCTGTCCTCCCTGGTCGCCGCCACCGTCGGCAAACCGCTGATCAAGGTCGCCGCCTTCACCGAGGGCGTCAAGGCCGCGATGAACTCCAAGCCCTCAGGCAAGGCCCGCCGCAGCCGCTAACCGCAGACGACCAACTGCCTCTCAGGCAAGGAGACTAGAATGAAAAAGCTCTTGTGGGTTTCGATCGGCGTCGGCATTGGCGTGCTGGCGTCCAAAAAATACACCGAAGTTTCCTCCGGGGCGGCCCTGAACCGCCAGGTCGGCAAGTACGCCGACCGCGTCTCGGAGATCGCGCAGGCATTCAGCACCGCAATGCATGCACGCGAAGAAGAATTACGTTCCGCCCTCGGCGTGGACTCAGCTAAATGAAGGGATCATCCGTAACACGATGAAAACGCAGGAAATTGCCCGTCGATGGGTCGACTTTTTCGTCTCCAAGGGCCACACCGCCGTGCCCAGCGCCTCGCTGGTCTCGGCCGACCCGTCCTTGCTGTTCACGGTGGCCGGCATGGTCCCGTTCATCCCTTACCTGACCGCGCGCGAAGAGCCGCCGTACACTCGCGCCACCTCGGTGCAGAAGTGCATCCGCACCGGTGACATCGAAGAAGTCGGCAAGACCGTGCGCCACGGCACCTTCTTCCAGATGTGCGGCAACTTCTCCTTCGGCGACTACTTCAAGAAGGAAGCCATCCACTTCGCCTGGGAGCTGCTGACCAACAGCCTCGAGGACGGCGGCTACGGCCTGGAGAAGGACCGCCTGTGGGTCACCGTCTACGAGGACGGCGACGAGAAGGACCTCGAGGCCCGCCGCATCTGGGAAGAGGAAATCGGCCTGCCGCGCGAGCGCGTCGTCGGCACCGGCAAGGAAGACAACTACTGGAACACCGGCCAGCCCGGCCCCGGCGGCCCCTGCTCGGAGATCTACTACGACCGCGGCGCCGAGTACGGCCAGGAGGGCGGCCCGGCGGTCGACGAGACCCGCTACATCGAGATCTGGAACCTCGTGTTCATGCAGTACCAGCTCTCGGCGGTGCGCTCGAAGACCGACTTCGACGTGGCCGGCGAACTGCCCAAGCGCAACATCGACACCGGCCTGGGCCTGGAGCGCCTGGCGATGATCCTGCAGGGCGTCGAGAACATGTACGAGACCGACCAGGTCCGCCCGGTGCTGGACAAGGCCGCGGAACTCGCCGCGATCACTTACACCTCCACCGAGGATCCCGAGGATCCGAACCACGCCAACGACGTGCGCCTGCGCATGATCGCCGACCACATCCGCTCCTCGCTGATGCTGATCTCCGACGGCGTCACCCCGGGCAACGAAGGCCGCGGCTACGTGCTGCGCCGCCTGATCCGCCGCGCCGTGCGCGCCATGCGCCTGATGGGCGTGGACACCGAGGTGCTTCCCGAGCTGCTGCCGGTCTCCCGCGACGCCATGAAGGGCGTCTACCCGATCGTTGAAGAGGACTTCGAGCGCATCGCCCGCATCGCCTACGCCGAGGAGCGCGCTTTCCGCCGCACCATCGCCTCGGGCACCACCCGTCTGGACGAAGCGCTGACCCATGCCAAGGCAGAGGGCCACGACCTCTCGGGCGACGACGCGTTCGCGCTGCACGACACCTACGGCTTCCCGATCGACCTGACCTTGGAGATCGCCTCCGAGGCGGGCCTGGCGGTCGACGAGGCGCGCTTCCGCGAGCTCATGAACGAGCAGCGCACCCGCGCCCAGAAGGACGCCAAGGCCAAGAAGTCGGGCCACGCCGACCTGTCGGTGTACACCGCGCTGGCCGAGGCCGGCCATGTGCACTTCACCGGCTACGACACCCTGGCCGGCGAGTCGAAGATCCGCGGCATCATCCGCGACGGCGCCGTGGTGCCGTTCGCCGAGCAGGGCCAGGAAATCGACCTGGTGCTGGAGGAGACCCCGTTCTACGCCGAGTCCGGCGGCCAGGCCGGAGATGTCGGCCTGATCACCGGCGACGGCTTCGTGCTGGAGGTCACCGACGTGCAGGCCCCGGTCAAGGGCCTGAACGTGCACAAGGTGATCGTGCGCGAGGGCGAGCTGCCCGCCGAGGCGCTGGTGCGCACCCAGGTCGACGCGATCCGCCGCCACTCCGGCGAGCAGGCGCACTCGGCCACCCACCTGGTGCACGCCGCGTTGCGCCAGCTGCTGGGGGACACCGCCACCCAGGCCGGTTCCTTCAACAAGGCAGGCTACCTGCGCTTCGACTTCTCCTGGGCCGAGGCCCTGTCGACGTCCGCCCGCAGCGAGGTCGAAGAGGTCGTGAACCTGGCGATCGCCGCCAACCACCAGGTCGTCACCAACGAGATGGCGCTGGCCGAGGCGAAGAAGCTGGGGGCGATGAGCCTGTTCGGCGAGAAGTACTCCAACGACGTGCGCGTGGTGGAGATGAACGGCGCCTGGTCGCGCGAGCTGTGCGGCGGCACCCACGTGGACTCCACCGCCCGCATCGGCCAGCTGACCCTGCTCTCCGAGGCCTCCGTGGGCTCGGGCAACCGCCGCGTCGAGGCGCTGGTGGGCATGGAGGCGTTCCGCCACGGTGCCGCCGAGCGCGCCCTGGTCTCCGAGCTCTCGGGCCTGTTCCGCGTGCCGAGCAACCAGGTCTCCGAGCGCGTGAACGAGACCGTGGCCAAGCTGAAGGCAGCGGAGAAGCAGATTGCGGAGCTCAAGAGCGCCGCGATGCTCGCGCAGTCCGCGCAGCTGCTGGAGAAGGTCGTCACCATCGGCGCCACCCGCCTGCTGGCGCACAACGCCGGCGCGGTCGATTCGGCCGATGCACTGCGCACCATGGCCCTTGACCTGCGCGGCAAGCTGGGTTCGGACGCCGCGGTGATCGTGCTGATCGGCGTGTCCAACGGTCGCCCGCTGGTGCTCGCGGTGACCAACGAGGAAGCCCGCGCCAACGGCTTCAAGGCCGGCGCGCTGGTGCGCACCGCCACCGGCGTGCTCGGCGGCGGCGGCGGCGGCAAGGACGACATGGCCCAGGGCGGCGGGCAGGATGCTTCGCGCATCGACGACGCCCTGGACGCGATCCGCGCGGCGCTGGCCAATGGCTAGCATCGCGCTCGGCGTCGACGTGGGCCTGGCCCGCGTCGGCGTCGCCGTCTCCGACCCCTCGGGCTTGCTCGCCACCCCGGTGATGACGCTGCGCCGCGACGCGAAGAAGAACTCCGACCGCCGCCTGCTGCTGCGCATGATCGTGGACCGCGGTGTGTCCGAGGTCTACATCGGCGAACCCAAGGCCCTGTCCGGGAACGCCACGGAATCCACCAAAATGGCACGTGACTACGCCATTGCCTTGGTCGAAGAGGCAAATGCGGCTAGCATCGAGGTTGAGGTTTTCCTGGTCGACGAGCGCCTGAGCAGCGTCAGCGCCCACCGTGCGCTGCATGCCTCAGGCAAGAAGATGGCTTCGCACCGCGAGGTCGTCGACCAGGCCGCCGCGATCGAGATCCTGCAGCAGGTGCTGGACATGCGACGCAACAGCGTGCGTGTGCAGGCAAGCCGCGTGGTGCTGAAGTAGCGCCCGAACCCGGCAACCCGGGAACCCACCGGAGAAAAGAGAGTTGATGCGAGAGACGACCCGCGCCGAACGGCAGCGCGCCACCCAACGGGCGCTGTACGAGCGTTTCGCCGCGGGCTCGTCCTCGCATCCGGACCCTCTCGCCGCCCCCTCCGCGCCGGAGCTGACCGGGCTGGGCTACTACCAGCTGCAGCCGGTCGACCCGGAAACTTCCGGCACCGCGGGTGCCTCCGGCGCCCAGCCGGCCACCGAGTACATTCCAGTCGCCGCGCCCGCCGAGGGCCAGGCGGCAGACCCCGAACAGCAGCCGCGCAACGAGCAGTCCTACGACGACTACGCCGGGGGTTCGGCGCCCGCCGCGGACCTGGTCGGGGAACCGCTGGACGCGCAGGCCGAGGCCGGCAAGAAGCAGCGCCGCAAGCGCACCAAACGCCGCCGCAACTTGGTGATGCTCGCCGTGGTGCTGGTGTTCGCGCTGGTAGTCGCCGGCTCGGTGCTGACCGTGAAGTCAGTGCTCAAGCAGTTCAACCCGGACGACTACCCCGGCCCCGGCGGGGAAGCGGTTGAATTCACCGTCGAGGACGGCTGGGGTGTGCAGGTCATCTCCCGCAAGCTCGAGGAGCTGGACGTCGTCTCCAGCGACAAGCTCTTCGCCCAGGCCGTGGAGCAGTCCACCGCGCCCAGCAAGGTCATCCACCCGGGCAACTACCTGCTCAAGAAGCAGATGCGCGCCGCGGACGCCGCCGGCGAGCTCATCAACAACAAGCCGGACAAGGTCTTCTACGTCGCGCTGAAGGCGAACCTTCGGATGCCGGCGGCGCTGGAGGAGATCGCCAAGGGCTCGGGCCTGGAACTGGCCGAGCTGACCAAGCTCGCCGCGCAGCCCCAGAAGTTCGGCCTGCCCGCCGAGGTGAAGAACCTCGAAGGCTGGCTGCACCCGGGCGAATACCGCTTCGCGCTGGACACCAGCGCGCAGAAGGTGCTGCAGTCGCTGGTCGACGCGACCAAGAAGTCGCTGAAGGCCGCCGGTGAGCCCGACCTGTCCAAGGGCTACCGCGCCCTGAAGGTCGCCTCGATCATGCAGGCCGAGGCCACCGTAAACGACTACCCAGCCGTCGCCGGCGCGATCGAGAACCGCCTGCACAAGGACAACACCGAAACCCACGGGCTGCTGCAGGTCGACTCCGCGGTGATCTACGGGCTGGACCGCTACACCCTGCAGTTCAGCGCCGAGGAGCGCGCGGACAAGTCCAACGCGTACAACACCTACGTGCACCCCGGGCTGCCGCCCACCCCCATCGGCTCGCCCAGCAACGACGCGATCAAGGCCGCGGTGAACCCCGCGCCGAACGACTACTACTACTGGGTCACGGTCAATACGCAGACCGGCGAAACCAAGTTCGCCGCCACCTACGCCGAGCACCAGCAGAACCAGGCCGAATTCCGCGCCTGGTGCGCCGCGAACGCCGACGTCTGCCAATAACCCCTCCAAGCGGCCCCGCTGCCCGCCGCGCCCCCGCGCGCACCGGGCCCGGGGCAGAAAGATCCGGGACACGCCATGGTGCACCCAGCGCAGCCGCCGCAGGACAAGCCGCAGGACAACCAGCCGATCCAGCCGCTGCAGGCAGCCGTGCTGGGCAAACCCATCGGGCATTCCAAGTCGCCGGTGCTGCACCGCGCGGCCTATGAGCTGCTCGGCGCGCCCGTGCGCTACGAGGCGATCGAGCTGGACCCCGCGCAGGCCGCCGAGCACATCGCCCGCGTGCGCGCCGGGGGATGGGCCGGCTGCTCGGTGACCATGCCGCTGAAGGACGTGTTCGTGCCCTACATGGACGAGCTCTCCGACCGCGTGGCCCGGCTCGGCGCGCTGAACACCATCGTCGTGCGCGAGGACGGGACCCTGTTCGGGCAGAACACCGACGTGGACGGGCTGGTGCTCGCGCTGGCGGACTTCGGGCTCACGCGCTGCGAGCAGCCCACGATCCTCGGGTCGGGCAATACCGCGCTGGCCGCCATCGAGGCCTGCGCCGAGCTCGGCGCCCGGCGGCTGAAGCTGATCGTGCGCGACGCCTCCCGAGCGAACCGCGCCACCGCCCTGGCCAGCTCGCTGGGCATCGAGCCGCAGGTGCTGGAGATCTCCGCACTGGACGGCCAGGCGGTCGAGCAGGACGAGCTGGTGTTCAGCACCCTGCCTCCGCGCGCCGCGGACGGCTGGATTCACAAGCTCGGCCCCGGCGCCGGCATCCTGCTGGATGTCGCCTATGATCCGTGGCCCTCGGCACTCGCCTCGTCCTGGGGCGGAACCATCATTTCCGGGCTGCACATGCTGGTGCACCAGGCGGTCGAGCAGGCCCGGGCCTTCAGCCGCATCGACTTCGATCAGGCGCAGCGCGAGAACGTCACAAATGCGATGTATGACTCCCTGGGGCTTCATCGACACGGTTAATGCGTGCAGGTCATGGCAAAATGGTGGACATGTTGCGTTGGTTGACCGCGGGCGAATCTCATGGCCCCGCCCTTGTAGGAATTCTTGAAGGTCTGCCCGCCGGAGTCTCGGTGGACAGTGAAGCAGTGCGCGATGCCCTCGCGCGCCGGCGCCTCGGCTATGGCCGCGGCGCCCGGATGAAGTTTGAAAAGGACCAGGTCACCTTCCTCGGCGGCGTGCGCCACGGCAAGACCCAGGGCGGCCCGATCGCGATCGAGATCGGCAACACCGAATGGCCCAAGTGGCAGAAGGTGATGAGCGCCGATCCGGTCGACCTGGACGAGCTGGCTTCGATGGCCCGCAACGCGCCGCTGACCCGCCCGCGCCCGGGGCACGCCGATTTCACCGGCATGCAGAAGTACGGCTTCGACGACGCCCGCCCGGTGCTCGAGCGCGCCAGCGCCCGCGAAACCGCGGCCCGCGTCGCCCTGGGTGAGGTGGCCTCCCGCTTCCTGGCCGACCTGGGCATCCAGCTCGTCTCCCACACCACCGCCGTCGGCGCGGTGTCCGCACCGCAGGACGCTGCCCTGCCCACCGCCGCGGACGTCGCGGCCCTGGACGACGATCCGCTGCGCTGCTTCGATAAGGAGACCTCCGCCGCGATGGTGGCCGAGGTCGACGACGCGCACAAGGCGGGGGAGACCCTCGGCGGCGTGGTCGAGGTGCTCGCCTACCACCTGCCCCCGGGCATCGGCTCCTACGTGCACTGGGACCGCCGCTTGGACGCGCGCCTGGCCGGGGCCCTGATGGGCATCCAGGCCATCAAGGGCGTGGAAGTCGGCGACGGCTTCGCCACCGCTGCCCGGCGCGGCTCCGCGGCCCACGATGAGATCGTGCGCGGCGACGACGGCACCATCCGGCGCGCCTCGAACCGCGCCGGCGGCATCGAGGGCGGCATGAGCATCGGCGAGGTGCTGCGCGTGCGCGCGGCCATGAAACCGATCGCCACCGTCCCGCGCGCCCTGCGCACCGTGGACACCGCCACCGGCGAGGACGCCACCGCGCACCACCAGCGTTCGGACGTCTGCGCCGTGCCGGCCGCCGGTGTCGTCGCCGAGGCCATGGTCGCCCTGGTGCTGGCCCAGTCGCTGCTGGAGAAGTTCGGCGGCGATTCGGTGACCGAGACCAAGCGCAACATCGACACCTACCTGGCCAGCATCCCGGACAGCCTGGAATCGACTGGCGTCTAGGCGCGCCCGAGGAACAACAACCGCATGATCTACCTCATTGGCCCGATGGCCAGCGGCAAGTCCACCGTGGGCAAGTCGCTGGCCGCCGCGCTGTCGCTGCCCTTCGTGGACACCGACGAGCTCATCGTCGCCGCCCACGGCTCCATCGCCTCCATCTTCGCCGCCCACGGCGAGCAGCGCTTCCGCGACCTGGAAGAGGAAACCCTGGCGGGCGTCCCCGAGGGCGTCATCGCCACCGGGGGAGGCGCGGTGCTGCGCGAGTCGAACCGCAAGGTCCTGGCCGGCGGCACCGTGGTCTACCTGGAGATGACCGCCGACGGCGCCGCCGCGCGCATCAAGGGCGACTCCACCCGTCCGCTTCTGGCAGGTGATCAGGCACTCAACGCCTGGAAGACGCTGCTGGCGGCCCGCAAGGACATTTACGAATCAATCGCTGACGTGCGCGTATTGGTCGACGGCAAGCCAGTTCTACAAATTGTCGAAGAGATCGCGGCCCGACTTGGGCGTATGTGATTAGTGCCACGAGATGGCATATCTGCCCGTGTGCAGGGCTACGCTTGAAAAATCAGCACCATCAGGAGGTTTTAAACTGATGCCTTTAGCACCAACCACACTGCAGGTCACCGG
This sequence comes from Arthrobacter sp. AG1021, assembly GCF_003633665.1. NCBI lineage: Bacteria > Bacillati > Actinomycetota > Actinomycetes > Micrococcales > Micrococcaceae > Arthrobacter > Arthrobacter sp. AG1021. Next base: position 969,073 of record NZ_RBLB01000006.1, read on the forward strand.
AACCACCCCGGCGGAATCCTATCCCGTCCTGGTCGGCACCGGATTGCTGGCCCAGCTGCCCGAGCTGCTCGGGCCCGCAGTCAAGAAGGTCCTGGTGATCCACCCCCGCGCGCTTCGGGCCACCGGCGACGTGGTGCGTGACGACCTGGCCAAGGCCGGCCTCGAAGCGCTGACCGCGGAGATCCCGGATGCCGAAGAGGGCAAGCACATCCAGGTCGCCTCCTTCTGCTGGGAAGTCCTGGGCAAGAACGACTTCACCCGCTCCGACGCCATCGTCTCGGTAGGCGGCGGCGCCGTCACCGACGTCGCCGGCTTCGTGGCAGCCACCTGGCTGCGCGGCGTGAAGGTCGTCCACATCCCGACCTCGCTGCTGGCCATGGTCGACGCCGCCGTGGGCGGCAAGACCGGCATCAACACCGCCGAGGGCAAGAACCTCGTCGGCGCCTTCCATCCGCCGGCCGCCGTGCTGGCCGATCTGGATGCGCTGGCCACCTTGCCGAAGAACGAACTTGTCACCGGCATGGCCGAGATCGTGAAGACCGGCTTCATCGCCGACGAGCGCATCCTGGAACTCATCGAAGAGGACCCCCAGGACGCGATCGACCCTTCCAGCGAGCGCCTGCGCGAGCTGATCGAACGCACCATCGCGGTGAAGGCCGAGGTGGTCTCCCGCGACCTGAAGGAATCGGGCGACCGCGAATTCCTGAACTACGGCCACACCCTGGCCCACGCCATCGAGCTGGCCGAGCGCTACCAGATGCGCCATGGCGCAGCGGTCTCCATCGGCCTGTGCTTCGCCGCGGAGCTGGGCCGCTCGGTGGGCTACACCTCCGACGCGGTCGCCGACCGCCACCAGAGCATACTGAAATCCCTGGGGCTGCCGACCACCTACCGCAACGACCGCTGGGCTTCGCTGCTGGACGGCATGAAGCGCGACAAGAAGGCGCGCGGCAGCCAGCTGCGCTTCGTGGTGCTGGAGGACATCGGCCGTCCACGCATCTACGAAGTGCCGGACAGTTCGCTGCTCTTCGCGGCCTACCAGGAAATCGGGGAATAAGCATGGGCGACTACACCGCATACGCCATCGACGTCGCATCGGTGAACCGCGAGGGCGTCGGCACCTCGATCAACGGCGTGTTGATCGATCCTGAAACTCTCAAGCCGTACATCGCCGACGCGGAAGCCGCCGAGCAGCAGATGCAGGTCGGTTCGCCGACCGACCGGGTCGTCATCCTGCTGGCCCGCGGCGAACTAGCCGCGGCCGGCGAGCTGATCGCCGAATCGCGCCTGCTGGATCCGACGAACGCCCATTTGCGTGTGCTGGACACCGAGCTGACCCGCATGCAGGGCAACTTCGACCGCGCGATCAACCGTCTGCGCAAGCTGGCCGAGGAGTTCGCCGGCACCTTCTACGAGCCGCTGATGCACCAGCACCTCGGTTTCAGCTTCTTCGCGAAGGGCGACTACAAGGCCGCCGCGACCCGTTTCCGCAAGGCCATGGAGCAGCGCATCGCCATGAACGACGACGCCTACCTGGTCAACGCCTCGAGCACCTGCCTGCAGATCGCCGAGGAACGCGCCGCAGCGTAGCCGCCAGTGCCCCGAACGGGCGCTGCGCGGTCGCGCGTAATGCGCGCCACCGCACGAACACACGCCAGCGGGCCCCTGATGGGGTAAACTGGTCAATGGATTTTTGACAATGCCGGCCCTGCGCAGGCGAAAATAGAGGATTGAGGAACCGTGGCGGATACAACCGACATCAAAAACGGCCAGGTCATCAAGATCGACGGCCAGCTGTGGACCATCATCGACTTCCAGCACGTGAAGCCGGGCAAGGGCGGCGCGTTCGTCCGCACCAAGATGCGCAACGTCATCTCGGGCAAGGTTCTGGACAAGACCTACAATGCCGGCACCAAGATCGAGCTGGCCACCGTCGACCGCCGCGACTACCAGTACCTCTACCAGGACGGCGAAGACTTCGTCTTCATGAACCTGGACGACTACGACCAGATCACCGTCGCCGGCGCCACCGTGGGCGACGCCGCAGGCTACATGCTGGAAAACCAGGAACTGACCATCGCCATGCACGACGGCAGCCCGCTGTACCTGGAACTGCCTGCCTCCGTGGTCCTGGAGATCACCTACACCGAGCCGGGCCTGCAGGGCGACCGCTCCTCGGCCGGCACCAAGCCAGCCACCCTGGAAACCGGCAAGGAGATCCAGGTGCCGCTGTTCGTCGAGCAGAACACCAAGGTCAAGGTCGACACCCGCACCGGCGACTACCTGGGTCGTGTCAACTAGTGCGAGCCCGAGCCAAAGCCCGACGCCGCGCCCTCGAATTCCTCTTTGAGGCCGAGGCGCGCGATGTTGACCCCATCAAGGTGGCCATCGCACGCCGCGAGAACTCCGACATCAGCCTGAACGAGTACTCGATGACCCTGCTTGAAGGGGTCATGGCGCATCTGGACCGCATTGACGAGGTGCTGGAAAGCTATGTCAAGGACTGGACCATCGACCGCATGCCCGCCGTCGACCGTGCGGCCCTGCGCATCGGCGTCTGGGAACTGCTTTACAACGACGACGTGCCCGACGCGGTTGCCGTGTCCGAGGCGGTCATCAACGTTCGCGAGCTGTCCACCGACGAGTCGCCTGAATTCGTCAACGGCGTTCTGGGCCGCATCCAGAGCGTCAAGGACACCCTGATCGACTAGCACTCCGCACGTCTTCACGCCGCAGCCTGAACCCCCGTTCCCGGGGGTTCGGGCTGCGGCTTTTTCATGCCCTGTCGCTGCCTGGACGCTAGCGCACGGCAGCGCTGGAACGCACCGCCGGGCATGTGGTGAATGCGACAACAGCCCCCGGCACTGCGCTGAATCCTGCAGGTTGCCCGGGATTGCGCGAGGGTTGGCGGCGCCGCCTTGCGACGCCGTGGCGCAATTCACGCCGTATTCACCCTCATGCATACCCTTGCGCTCGAGAATCGGTCTTCACCCGTGATAATTTGAAGTAGCAATATTCCTTTAAGACCGTCCCGTGAGGCGGAGAAGGGAGAGGTGCACAGCATGAATGAAAATTCAGCGTCGGACGGTGCCCGTACGGTTCTTACCGGGGACGACATCGAACGTGTACTGACCCGCGTGGCCTTCGAGATCATCGAGGCCAACAAAGGCATCGAGGACCTCGTTCTCCTAGGCATCCCGCGCCGCGGCTTCCCGTTAGCCCAGCGCCTGGCGGCCCGCATCGCGGCTTCCGCCGACACCCCCATCGATCCGGCATCCTTGGTCGGACAGCTCGACATCACCCTGTACCGCGATGACCTGCGTCATTCAACCACCCGCACCCCAGAGCCCACGAAGCTGCCCGCCGGCGGCATCGACGGCAAGGTCGTGGTGCTGGTGGACGACGTGCTCTACTCCGGCCGGACCATCCGCGCCGCCCTGGACGCCCTGTCCGACTGGGGCCGCCCGCGCATCGTGCGCCTGGCCGTGCTGGTGGACCGCGGACACCGCGAACTTCCCATCCGCGCCGACCACGTGGGCAAGAACCTGCCCACCGCGAAGAGCGAGAAGGTGCGCGTGCACCTGGAAGAGATCGACGGAACCAATGAAGTGATGATCGAGGCTGCTGAATGAAACACCTGCTATCGACCGCCGACCTCTCGCGCGAGGAAGCGGTCAAGATCCTCGACATCGCCGGCGAGATGCGCGAAGCCGGAACCCGCGTGGTCAAGAAGCTCCCGGCCCTGCGCGGGCGCACTGTGGTGAACCTGTTTTTCGAGGACTCCACCCGCACCCGCATCTCCTTCGAGGCGGCCGCCAAGCGGCTGAGCGCGGACGTCATCAACTTCTCCGCCAAGGGCTCCTCGGTGTCCAAGGGCGAGTCGCTGAAGGACACCGCGCAGACGCTGCTGGCCATCGGCGCCGACGCCGTGGTCATCCGCCACCCGGACTCCGGAGCCCCGGCCCGCCTGGCCGCCACCGACTGGATCGACCTGCCGATCATCAACGCCGGCGACGGCACCCACGAGCACCCGACCCAGGCGCTGCTGGACGCGTTCACGCTGCGCCGCCAGCTGGCCCTGCGCGGCGGGGTCTCCGCCACCGGGCTCGGCCTGGACGGGCTGAAGGTCGCGATCGTCGGAGACATCCTGCATAGCCGCGTGGCCCGCTCGAACCTCTGGCTGCTGAACACCCTGGGCGCCTCGGTGACCATGGTCGCCCCGCCGACCCTGCTGCCCGTGGGCGCCGAGTCCTGGCCGTGCACCATCAGCTACGACCTGGACCAGGTCATCGCCGAGGGTGTTGACGCGCTGATGATGCTGCGTGTGCAGGGCGAGCGCATGAGGGCCGCCTACTTCCCGAACCCGCGCGAATACTCGCGCTACTGGGGGCTGGACGACGCCCGCCTGGGCACGCTGGACGCGGCCGGCGCCGAAACGCTGATCATGCACCCGGGCCCGATGAACCGCGGCTTGGAGATCTCCTCCGCGGCGGCCGATTCCCCCCGCTCCACCGTGCTCGATCAGGTCACCAACGGTGTGGCCGTGCGCATGGCAAGCCTCTACATGCTCCTCTCCGGCGACCTGATCTAAGGAAGAACCCATGAACTACCTCATTCAACAGGCCTCCATCCTGGGCGGCGAGCCCCAGGACGTGCTCATCGCCGACGGGCGCATCGCCCAGCTCGGCTCCATCGCGCCGGCGGACTGCGTGCAGGTCGTCGACGGCCGCGGTCTGGTGCTGCTACCCGGCATGGTCGACCCGCACACCCACCTGCGCGAACCCGGCCGCGAAGACGCCGAGACCGTGGAAACCGGCACCCGCGCCGCCGCCAAGGGCGGCTACACCGCGGTGCATGCGATGGCCAACTCGACCCCAGTGGCCGACACCGCCGGCGTCGTCGAGCAGGTCTACGAGCTGGGCCGCAAGGCCGGCTGGGTGGACGTGCGCCCGGTGGGCGCTGTCACCGTCGGGCTGGAAGGCAAGCAGCTGAGCGAGATCGGCGCCATGGCCGATTCCCGCGCCCAGGTCAAGATGTTCTCCGACGACGGCATCTGCGTCTCGGACCCGCTGCTGATGCGCCGCGCGCTGGAGTACGTGAAGGCCTTCGACGGCGTCATCGCCCAGCATGCCCAGGAGCCCCGCCTGACCGACGGCGCCCAGATGAACGAGGGCGAAGTCTCCTCGGTGCTGGGCCTGCCCGGCTGGCCTGCCGTGGCGGAGGAGTCGATCATCGCCCGCGACGTGCTGCTGGCCGAGCACGTCGGCGCCCGCCTGCACGTGTGCCACGTGTCCACCGCCGGCTCGGTGGAGATCATCCGCTGGGCCAAGGCGCGCGGCATCCAGGTCACCGCCGAGGTCACCCCCCACCATCTGCTGCTCACCGACGAGAAGGTGCGCACCTTCGACCCGGTCTTCAAGGTCAACCCGCCGCTGCGCCGCGAGGAAGACGTGATGGCGCTACGCGCAGCGGTCGCCGACGGCACCATCGACGTGATCGGCACCGACCACGCGCCGCACCCTGCCGAATCCAAGGAATGCGAGTGGGCAGCGGCCGCCATGGGCATGACCGGGCTGGAGACCGCGCTGTCCATCGTGCAGCACGCCCTGGTTGACACCGGGCTGCTGTCCTGGGCAGACGTCGCCCGCATCACCTCGACCACCCCGGCGCAGATCGGCCGCGTCGCGGACCAGGGCCGCCCGATCGCCGTGGGCGAGCCTGCAAACCTGGTGCTCGTGGATCCGGCCGCGCGCTGGATCGTGGATCCGTACGCGATGGCCACCAAGGGCCGCAACTCGCCGTTCGCCGGCATGGAACTGCCTGGCAGCGTGCGCGCGACCTTCTTCCACGGCCACCCCACGGTGCTCGACGGCCAGCTGGCCACCCCGAGGCCTGCCGATGCCTAGGGAAGCCATCGTGCCGGTGCTCATCACGGTGCTGGTCATCGTCGGCGCCTGCGCGCTGATCCTTCTCGGTTGGCGCAACCTCAAAGCCCGGCAGGCGAACGTGCCCGAGCCCTTCGAGCCCTTCGCCGACAAGGTCGACCACGAGTTCTCCGGGATGTACGTGGCCACCACGAAGTACGAGGACTGGCTGGAGCGCATCGCGGTGCACGATCTGGGGGTCCGCAGCAATGCGCAGCTGCAGCTCGGCGCCGCGGGCCTGCACCTGGTCCGCCCCGGCACCCGGGACCTCCACGTCCCGTGGAGCGCCTTCGAGAAGGTCAGCCGTTCCTCCGGCATGATCGGGAAGTTCGTCGAGAAGAACGGCCTGATCGTGATCAGCTGGGAGAAGGACGGCTTCGCCTTCGACACCGGCTTCCGCCCCCGGTTCGCCGAGGACACCCCCAAGATTTATCAGTTGCTGGCGTCGCACCACCGCGGCGCAGCCGAGCAGGAGACAAACAAGTGAATTCCCTGAGCAACCTACCCGCAGTGCTGGTCCTCGAAGATGGCCGCATCTTCCGCGGCCGCAGCTACGGCAAGATCGGCACCGCGCTGGGCGAGGCAGTGTTCACCACCGGCATGACCGGCTACCAGGAGACGCTGACCGACCCGTCCTACGCGCACCAGATCATCACCCAGACCTTCCCGCACGTGGGAAACACCGGGGTGAACGACGAGGACAACGAGTCCAAGCGCATGTGGGCCGCCGGCTACGTGGTCCGCGAGGCCAGCCGACGCCCGAGCAACTGGCGCTCGGAGCGCACCCTGGAAGACGACCTGCTCAGCAACGGGATCGTCGGCATCCGCGGGGTCGACACTCGTGCGCTGACCCGCCACCTGCGTGACGCCGGCGCCATGAAGTCCGGCATCTTCTCCGGCGACGCGGCCGCGGCATCCGAGGCCGACCTCATCGCGCAGGTCACCGCGCAGCCGCCGATGGCAGGGCGCAACATCTCCGCCGAGGTTTCCACCGATGAGGCCTACGTCGTCGAACCGGCCGACCACGGCTATGAGGGCCAGGCCAAGCACACCGTCGCCGCCATCGACCTGGGCATGAAGTCGATGACCCCGCACCGCCTGGCCGAGCGCGGCCTGCGCGTGCACGTGCTGCCGTACAACGCCACCCTCGAGGACATCAAGGCCACCGGGGCCACCGGCGTGTTCTTCTCCAACGGCCCGGGCGACCCCGCCGCGGCCGCCGCGCAGGTCGAGCTGGTGCGCTCGGTGCTCGACGCGGGCATCCCGTACTTCGGCATCTGCTTCGGCAACCAGATGCTCGGCCGCGCGCTGGGCCTGGAAACCTACAAGCTGCGCTTCGGCCACCGCGGCATCAACCAGCCGGTGATGGACAAGGCCACCGGCCGCGTGGAAATCACCAGCCAGAACCACGGCTTCGCCGTCGACGCCCCGATCGAAGGCAGCTTCACCGCCCCGATCGAGCGCTACGGCAAGGTCGAGGTCTCCCACTTCTCCCTGAACGACCAGGTCGTCGAGGGCCTGAGCTGCCTCGACATCCCTGCGTTCTCCGTGCAGTACCACCCAGAGGCAGCCTCCGGCCCGCACGATGCCGCCTACCTCTTTGACCGTTTCGTCTCCGCCATGGATTCCGCCGCAGAAAAGGACGCCAAGTAATGCCTAAGCGCACCGATCTCAACTCAGTTCTCGTCATCGGTTCGGGTCCAATCGTCATTGGCCAGGCCGCCGAGTTCGACTACTCCGGCACCCAGGCGCTGCGCGTGCTGAAGGAGGAGGGCCTGCGGGTCATCCTGGTCAACTCCAACCCCGCCACCATCATGACCGACCCGGAATTCGCCGACGCCACCTACGTCGAGCCGATCACCCCGGAGGTCGTTGAGAAGATCATCGCCAAGGAGCGCCCCGACGCGATCCTGCCGACCCTGGGCGGGCAGACCGCGCTGAACACCGCCATCGCGCTGGACAAGTCCGGCGCCTTGGAGAAGTACAACGTCGAGCTGATCGGCGCGAACATCGAAGCCATCGAGCTGGGCGAGGACCGCGAGAAGTTCAAGGGCGTCGTTGAGCGCTGCGGCGCCGAATCGGCCCGCTCGGTTATCGTGCACACCCTTGACGAGGCCTTCGCCGCCGTCGAGGAGCTGAACTACCCGGTCGTCGTGCGCCCGTCCTTCACCATGGGCGGCCTGGGCTCGGGCATGGCGTACAACGCCGAGGACCTGACCCGCATCGCCGGCGCCGGCCTGCAGTACTCGCCGACCACCGAGGTGCTCCTGGAGGAGTCGATCCTCGGCTGGAAGGAGTACGAGCTGGAGATGATGCGCGACAAGAACGACAACGTCGTGGTCGTCTGCTCCATCGAGAACTTCGATCCCGTCGGCGTGCACACCGGCGACTCCATCACCGTGGCCCCTGCGATGACCCTGACCGACCGCGAGTACCAGAACCTGCGCGACATCTCCATCGCCGTGATCCGCGAGGTGGGCGTGGACACCGGCGGCTGCAACATCCAGTTCGCCATCGAGCCCGACACCGGACGCGTGGTGGTCATCGAGATGAACCCGCGTGTGTCGCGTTCCTCCGCGCTGGCCTCCAAGGCCACCGGCTTCGCCATCGCGAAGATCGCCACCAAGCTCTCCCTGGGCTACACCCTGGACGAGATCCCGAACGACATCACCCAGAAGACCCCGGCCTCCTTCGAGCCGGCGCTGGACTACGTCGTCGTCAAGGTGCCGCGCTTCGCGTTCGAGAAGTTCCCGGCCGCCGACGCCACCCTGACCACCACCATGAAGTCCGTCGGCGAGGCCATGGCCCTGGGCCGCAACTTCACCGAGGCGCTGCAGAAGGCCCTGCGCTCCCTGGAGCAGAAGGGCAGCGAGCTGTCCTTCGAGCCGATCGACGCCGACGAGCTTGACTCGGTCATGAAGCACATCGAGAAGGGCTCCACCGAGCGCATGTCCCTGGTGCAGCGCGCGCTGCTGTCGGGCAAGAGCGTCGAGGAGCTGTTCGAGGCCACCGGCATCGACCCGTGGTACCTGGACCAGCTGGCGCTGATCAACGAGACCGCCGCGATGATCGCGCAGAACAAGGACCTGGGCGAGGACGTGCTGCGCGAGGCCAAGCGCCACGGCTTCTCCGACGCGCAGATCGCCAAGCTCACCGGCAAGTCCGAGGCAGTGGTGCGCGGCGTGCGCCATGCGCTGGGCGTGCGCCCGGTCTACAAGACCGTCGACACCTGCGCCGCCGAGTTCGAGGCCTTCACCCCCTACATGTACTCCTCCTACGACGAGGAGACCGAGCTGGTCGCGCACGAGAAGAAGTCCGTGATCATCCTGGGCTCCGGCCCGAACCGCATCGGCCAAGGCATCGAGTTCGACTACTCCTGCGTCCACGCGGTGATGGCGCTGCGTGCCGAGGGCTACGAGACCGTCATGGTCAACTGCAACCCGGAAACCGTCTCCACCGACTACGACATCTCCGACCGCCTGTACTTCGAGCCGCTGACGCTGGAAGACGTGCTGGAGATCATCCACGCGGAAGAGGAGACCGGCGGCGTGCTGGGCGTGTTCGTGCAGCTGGGCGGGCAGACCCCGCTGAAGCTGGCAGCAGAGCTGAAGGAGGCCGGCGTGAACATCCTGGGCACCTCCCCGGAAGCCATCGACCTGGCCGAGCACCGCGGCGCCTTCCAGCGCGTGCTGGACAACTCCGGGCTGATCGCCCCCAAGAACGGCACCGCAGTGTCCTTCCCTGAGGCCAAGGCCATCGCGGACTCGATCGGCTACCCGGTCCTGGTGCGCCCGAGCTACGTGCTGGGCGGCCGCGGCATGGAAATCGTCTACGACGAGGCCTCGCTGGAGCGCTACATCGCCAACGCCACCGAGATCACCGTGGACCACCCGGTCCTGGTCGACCGCTTCCTGGAAGACGCCATCGAGATCGACGTCGACGCCCTGTTCGACGGCACCGACCTCTACGTCGGCGGCATCATGGAGCACATCGAGGAGGCCGGCATCCACTCGGGCGACTCGGCCTGCACCCTGCCTCCGATCACCCTGGGCCCTGACGTGCGCGCCCGCGTGAAGGAAGCAACCCGCGCCATCGCCGAGGGCGTGGGCGTGCGCGGCCTGATCAACATCCAGTTCGCGCTGGCCTCCGACATCCTCTACGTGATCGAGGCGAACCCGCGCGCCTCGCGCACCGTGCCGTTCACCTCCAAGGCCACGGGCGTGCAGCTGGCCAAGGTCGCGGCGCTGATCGGCGTGGGCAAGACCCTGGCCGACCTGCGCGGCAGCTACCTGCCTGCCGAGGGCGACGGTGCGAACCTGCCGGACTCGGCACCAATCGCGGTCAAGGAAGCGGTCATGCCGTTCGCCCGCTTCCGCACCCCGGAGGGCAAGGTCGTCGACTCGCTGCTCGGCCCTGAGATGCGCTCCACCGGCGAGGTCATGGGCATCGACAAGTACTTCGACACCGCCTTCGCCAAGTCGCAGGCCGCGGCGAACAACCCGCTGCCGACCAGCGGCAAGGTCTTCGTCTCGGTCACCAACCGCGACAAGCGCTCGATCGTGATGCCGGTCAAGCACCTGGCCGACCGCGGTTTCGAGATCATCTCCACCGGCGGCACCGCCGAGGTGCTGCGCCGCAACGGCATCCCGACCCAGATCGTGGGCAAGCTGCACGAGGGCGGTGAGTCGATCGTCGACCTCATCCAGGCTGGCGAGATCGGGCTGATCCTGAACACCCCGTCGGGTTCCGATGCCCGCGGCGACGGATACGAGATCCGCGCTGCAGCCACCAGCGTCGGCACCCCGGTGATCACCACCGTGGCGGAGTTCGGCGCGGCCGTCCAGGCCATCGACGCCCTGCGCGAATACGCCTGGGACGTCACCAGCCTGCAGGAGCACGAAACCGCACTGGAAGCAGCGCGCAATGCCTAGTCCGGTGCCATTCGGGACCCGCCTTCGGGCGGCCATGGACTCCAGCGGACCGCTGTGCGTGGGCATCGACCCGCACCCGGGGCTGCTGGAGGCCTGGGGACTGCCGAACACGGCCGAGGGCGTGCGCGTGTTTTCGCTCACTGTGGTGGAGGCGATGACCGGCGTGGCCGCCATCCTGAAACCGCAGGTGGCCTTGTACGAGCGCTTCGGTTCGGCCGGCTTCGCGGCGTTGGAGGAGACCCTCCAGGCCGCGAAGGCTGCCAACCTGCTGACGCTGGCCGACGCCAAGCGCGGGGACATCGGCTCCACCATGGCAGCCTACGCGACCGCCTGGCTGGACGATTCCTCGCCGCTGGCCTCGGACGCCGTGACCCTGAGCCCGTACCTGGGCTACGAGTCACTGCGCCCCGCCATCGACCTGGCTGCGGCCACCGGCAGGGGAGTGTTCGTGCTGGGGCTGACCTCCAACCCGGAGGGCCCTTCGGTGCAGCATGTCGGCGGTGATAAGTCAGTTGCTAAATCAATCATCGAGCAGGTCAGCGTGGAAAATGCAGATGCCGAAGATTTGGGGCATGTCGGCTTGGTGGTCGGTGCGACCATCGGCGACGCACCCGCGAAACTTGGCATTGACCTGAGCGCTTCCAAGGCTCCGCTGCTTACCCCGGGCCTCGGCGCCCAGGGGGCGACGGCGCAGGACATCGCAACGGCGTTCGCCTCCAGCTACCGCCAGGTACTGGGGACCAGCAGCCGCGACATCCTGAAGGCAGGCCCGGACGTGAACGAGCTTCGAGACAAGGCGCGCAGCGTGCGCGACGAACTGCTCGCAGCGAAGTAGCGACAACTAAATATGCGACCCAATCGCGTTGTGGCCGATAGAGTTTCTACTGGCCACAACGCGATTAGTCTTGCCAAACGCGTGTTGGAAAGCTATGTTCGGTTCATAGCCTTAGTCCACTACACATTAAGGATGGCTGAACGATGGTTCTGCGAGAACTCTCTGACGAAGACCGCATCCGGGCACGCGCCAAAGCACTTGCTGCCCGCACCCGTCGTGCTGAAATCAAGGCCCAGTTCAGTGCCGGCAAAATTTCCATCACCGAGGTACTAGACTTGGTATACGAAGATGAGGCCGTGGGACGCATGCGTGTCATGGACCTTCTGGAATCGGTACCGGGCGTTGGTGAAGTACGCGCGGCGAATTTGCTGGAGCGACTTGGCATTTCCCCATCCCGCCGGCTGCGCGGACTGGGACGCAAGCAACGCACCGCAATTACCGAGCACTTCAAGCAAAGCCCGCCAAAAACGAAAGTGTAGTCAATGACCGTTGCGTCGGTAACTGTTCTAGCCGGCCCCACGGCTGTAGGTAAGGGCACCGTGTCCACCTACATCCGAGATAACTATCCAGACGTCTGGCTTTCGGTGTCGGCAACGACACGCGATCCACGACCCGGTGAAACCGACGGAGTCCACTACTTCTTTGTGGGCCCCGAGAAGTTCCACCAGCTCGTCGACGAGGGCCAGATGCTGGAGTGGGCCGTGGTCCACGGCCAGAATAGCTATGGCACCATCCGCTCAACGGTGGAAGACGCGGTAGCCGAGGGCAAGAAGGTGCTGCTGGAGATCGATCTTCAGGGTGCCCGCCAGGTCAAGGAGTCGATGCCCGAGGCAAAATTCGTCTTCCTGGCCCCGCCGTCATGGGACGAATTGGTCCGCCGCCTGATTGGCCGCGGCACCGAAACGCCCGAAGAACAGCAGCGTCGGCTGGAAACCGCTAAACTAGAACTTGCGGCGGAATCAGAATTCGACGTGACCATCGTCAACGACGATGTCGCACGTGCCGCCGAAGAGCTTGTGGCCCTCATGGGGCTGAAGAATGACTAAAGGGAGTCTTGTGTCCAACCTAGAGGGAATCATCAACCCATCGATCGACTCGTTGCTTGAGACGAACGACTCGAAGTACGCGATCGTGCTGAATTCGGCCAAGCGTGCCCGCCAGATTAACGCCTACTACGCACAGCTTAACGAAGGCCTGTTCGAGTACGTCGGTCCGCTGGTGGAAACCAAGCTGAACGAGAAGCCTCTGACCATCGCCCTGCGCGAGCTGGATGAGAACCTCCTGAAGGTGACTCCGGCCGAGGTCACCGAGGACTAGTCGAAAAGGTGGCGCCCCATTAGTGGGCGCCTTCTTTTTCGTTAAGCACCAAAAAACACGCCCGCAACGGGTCGATGCTCCGCGGTGCGGTGAAAATCACTGCGACCGCCCAACCATCCAAGGAAGAGCTGCGTGAAGCGAATCGTCTTAGGCGTCTCAGCAGGGATCGCCGCCTACAAATCCGTGCTCCTGCTGCGCCTGCTGCGCGAGGCCGGACACCACGTCGACGTCATCCCCACCGGGAACGTCGCCAACTTCGTCGGCAACGCCACCTGGGAGGCGCTCTCCGGCAATCCGGTGACCTCCAACGTCTTCGACGCCGTCGATACCGTGAACCACGTGCGCCTGGGCCAGCAGGCCGATCTGGTGCTCGTGGTGCCGGCCACCGCCGACATCCTCGCCCGCGCCGCCTCCGGGCTGGCCGACGACCTGCTCACCGGCACTTTGCTGGCCACCCGCGCGCCGGTGGTCATGGCCCCGGCCATGCACACCGAGATGTGGCAGCACCCGGCCACCGTGGCGAACACCGCCGTGCTGCGCGAGCGCGGGGTGCGCGTGATCGAACCGGCCTCGGGACGGCTGACCGGCAAGGACAGCGGCCCCGGCCGCCTGCCCGAGCCCGATCAGATCTTCGAGTCCATCCAGGACCTGCTCTCCGAGCCGATCCTGGCCGGTCGCAAGGTGCTGATCACCGCCGGCGGCACCCGCGAGCCGCTGGATCCGGTGCGCTTCCTGGGCAACCGCTCCTCGGGGCGCCAGGGCGTGGCGCTGGCGCAGGCCGCCCGTGACGCCGGCGCCCAGGTCACGCTCATCGCCACGCACCTGGAGGTGCCGGCCCCGCACGGGGTGGAGCTGGTGCACGCCTCCAGCGCGCTGGAGCTGCGCGAGGCGGTCTTCGCCCACGCCGAGGGGCAGGACGCGCTGATCATGAACGCCGCCGTCGCCGACTTCCGCCCGGCGACTATCGAGGGCTCGAAGATCAAGAAGCGCGACGAGCATTCCGCCCCGGTCATCGAACTGGTGCGCAACCCCGACATCCTGGCAGAGATCGTCTGCGCCCGCGGCGCGAACGACCAGCTGCCGCCGGTGATCGTCGGCTTCGCCGCGGAAACCGGCGACGACCAGGGCAGCGTGCTGGACTACGGCAAGGCGAAGCTCGCGCGCAAGGGCTGCGAGCTGCTGGTGGTCAACGAGGTCGGCGCCAACTTGACCTTCGGGACCGACAGCAACACCGTGCAGGTGCTGTTCGCCGACGGGAAGCCTGCTGTGGGCGCCGCCGGAAGCAAAATCGAGGTGGCCCGCGTCGTCATCGGGCAGCTCGCCGCCGAAATAAACGGACATGTTGCCGACGCAAAGTGAGCCGCGCCATATAGCGCTTGGTCACGAACGCAGCAAGTTCTGCCAACCGGTCGATACGACCAGATAGAGTACAAAGGTGACTTCAACAACCCCTGAACTACGTCTTTTCACCTCGGAATCCGTTACCGAGGGCCACCCGGACAAGATCTGCGACCAGATCTCCGACGCGATCCTCGACGCCATGCTGGCGCAGGACCCGGATTCCAAGGTCGCCGTCGAAACCCTGACCACCACCGGCCTGGTGCACGTGGCGGGCGAGGTAACCACCAACGGCTACGTCGAGATCCCGGAGATCGTGCGCCGCACCATCCTGGACATCGGCTACGACTCCTCGGCCAACGGCTTCGACGGGGCGCGCTGCGGCGTGTCGGTCTCGATCGGCCAGCAGTCCCAGGAGATCCACGACGGCGTGTTCAACTCGTTGGAGTCCCGCGAAGGCATCGCCAAGGACCCGCGCGACATGCAGGGCGCCGGCGACCAGGGCCTGATGTTCGGCTACGCCTCGAACGAGACCGCCTCGCTGATGCCGACCCCGATCTTCCTGGCGCACCGCCTGTCCGAACGCCTGACCCAGATGCGCAAGAACGGCCGCATGCCGCTGCTGCGCCCGGACGGCAAGACCCAGGTCACCATCGGCTACGACGGCGACACGCCGGTCTCCGTGGACACCGTGGTGGTCTCCAGCCAGCATGCCTCCGAATACGAGCTGAACACCCTGAAGGCCGACCTGCTCGAGGAGGTCGTGACCCCGATCCTGGAGCGCTCGGAGCTGGACATCTCCAGCACCAAGGTGATCCTGAACCCCTCGGGACCGTTCATCATCGGCGGCCCGGTGGGCGACGCGGGCCTGACCGGCCGCAAGATCATCGTGGACACCTACGGCGGCTTCGCCCGCCACGGCGGCGGCGCCTTCTCCGGCAAGGACCCGTCGAAGGTCGACCGCTCGGCCGCCTACGCCATGCGCTGGGTCGCGAAGAACGTCGTGGCCGCTGGGCTGGCAAGCCGCGCCGAGGTCCAGGTGGCCTACGCGATCGGCGTCGCGCGTCCGGTGGGCCTGTACGTGGAGACCTTCGGCACCGAGACCGTGGACCCGGCGAAAATCACCGCCGCGATCAACGAGGTGTTCGACCTGCGCCCGCTGGGCATCATCGAGGACCTTGACCTCAAGCGCCCGATCTACCGCAAGACCGCCGCGCACGGCCACTTCGGCCGCGACGACAACGACTTCACCTGGGAGAAGCTGGACCGCGTCGACGCTCTGCGCAGCTGGTTCAACGCCTAGCAGCAGTGGAGCAAGACGCCCTCATCTCAGCACCCGGCCAGGCCCGCCTCAAGCGGGTCGCCCGGGTGCTGATTGATTCCTCGGTCCCGCACCTGGACCGCCTCTTCGACTACGAGGTGCCCGAGTCCATGCACGCGGCAGCCCAGGTCGGGGTGCGCGTAAAGGTGCCCTTCGGCCCGCAGCAGCTGGCCGGGTTCATCGTCGAGCTGCTGGAGGACCACCAGCCGGCGATGAAGCTGCGCCCGCTGTCGAAAATCATCTCCGAGAGGGTGGTGCTGCACCCGGACGTCCTGGCCGCCGCCTCGCTGGTCGCCGCGCGTTACGCCGGGACCCTGTGGGACGTGGTGCGCCTGGCAGTGCCCACCCGCGCGGCCAAGGTCGAGGCCGAGGAGCTGGTGACCGCCCCGGCGCTGGCGTTGGGGGACGCCCCGAACCAGCTGGAGCACTACGAGCAGGGTTCTGCGGTGCTGCAGGACTGGGCCGACGGGGCCACCCGGCGCGCGGTGGCGAGCTGGGCGCCGAATTTCCACGGCTCCTGGCCCGGGTTCCTGCTGGATGCCGCGCGGCCGGTGCTTCAGCGCGGGGCGCGGGTGCTCATCGTGGTGCCCGACGCGCGCGACCTTGACCTCTTGTGCGCGCACCTGGACGAGCAGCTCGGCGCCCAGTCCTACGCGCGGCTGCAGGCCGACGACGGCCCGACCCCGCGCTACCGCAACTTCCTGCGCGCCATCGGCGGGCACGTGCAGCTGGTGGTCGGTACCCGCTCCGCCGCCCTGTGCCACGTGCCGGACCTGGAACTGATGATCATCTGGCAGGACGCCGACCGCTCGCACCGCGAATTGCGCGCCCCCTACCAGCACAGCCGCGAGGTCGCGCTGCTGCGCAGCCAGCAGGCGGGGATCTCGCTGCTGCTGGCTTCCCCGTCGCGCTCCGTGGAGGCCCAGCGGCTGGTGGCCACCGGCTGGGCCAGCGAGCTGAAGCTGCCGCGCGACACGCTGCGTGCCCACACCCCTCGTGTGGTGGCCACCACCAACGACTTCGAGCTGGGGCGCGACCCGCTGCTGGCGCGGGTGCGCATCCCGTCGCTGGCCTGGCGCGAAGCCACCAAGGCGCTGGAAACCGGCCCGGTGCTGGTGCAGGTCGCCCGCACCGGATTCATGCCGGCGCTGGCCTGCCAGGACTGCCGGGCTCCGGCGCGCTGCCGGCTGTGCCAGGGACCGCTGCAGCTAGCCGGGAAGCAGTCGCATGTGGGCTGCCGCTGGTGCGGGGAGCAGTTCCACGACTACCGCTGCGGGCAGTGCGGCTCGCCGCGCGTGCGCGCCGCCAGCATCGGCGCCGACCGCACCGCCGAGGAGCTTGGCCTGGCCTTCCCCAAGGTGAAGGTGCTCTCCTCCACCGGGGCCAAGCCGCTGGCGAGCCTGGGCGACAAGCCGGCGCTGGTGGTCGCCACCCCTGGCGTCGAGCCCGTCGTGGAGGGCGGGTACGCCGCGGTGCTGCTGCTGGATGCCGACAAGATGCTCGCCTACGATTCGCTGCGCAACACCGAGGAGGTGCTCGCACGCTGGTTCACCGCCGCCTGCCTGGCCCGCAGCAGCGGGGTCGTGGTGCTCACCGGCAGCCCGAGCCCGGCCGGCGCCGCGCTGGTGCGCTGGGATGCCGCCGGATTCGCCGACCGCGAGCTGGCCGAACGCCGCGAGGTCGGGCTGCCGCCGGCCGTGCGCAGCGCCCTGGTCTCCGGGCCCGGTGCCGAACGGCTGGTCGCCGCGCTGGACGATGACATCCGGGCGCTGGTCGCGATCCACGGGCCGAGCATCATCGACGGACCGCCCGTGGAGCACCGCTACGTGCTGTTCTTCAGCTACGCGCACGGCCAGGCGGTCACAGAAGCGCTGCGCGCCCTGCGCGCCCGCATGTCAGCGGCCAAGGAACCGGTAGCGACCATCGCGGTCGATCCCGACGAGGTCCTCTAGGCCACGGCCTGCCCATCCCGCGGCCGGGCGTCCAGGCTCAGGTAGCCGTTGACCGTCGCGTAGAAGCGGTGTCCCGCCCAGTCGCGCCGGCCCACCCGGACGCGCCGCGGTTCGCCCTGCACCTGGCGGTGGCTGGCCTGCACGTACACGTCGTAGATGTCCGGGGTCAAGGGCTGCAGCTCCTGTCCGCCGTGCAGCGCGAACGCGTCCGCCGCGGGGCGCAGGGGCAGGGCCGCGTCCGCGCCGCCGTGGCGTGGGCGCAGGATCAGCTCGGCCAGCTGCGGCGGCGGGCCGGCAGGAACGAAGTGCGGGACTCCTGCGGCTTGCCCGCCCTGCCTGTCCTGCCGCACATTCCAGTGCGCGGCCAGCAGCTGCTCGAGCAGCGCCCACGCCTGCATCTGCCGGGCATCCCCGGTGCGCAGCGCCGCCGAGCGCTGCCGGTGCGGGAAGCCAAGCCGCGATTCCTGCTGCGCTGGGATGAAGCGTGCGACGAAGCCCGCGTGGGCGCGCAGCCAGCTGCGCCGCCGCCACCGGCCCATCCCCAGCCAGCGTCCGGGCCGGTAGGTGCGCAGAATCTTGCGCCGGTAGAGGTCGAGCACCATGCCCTGTTCCAGATCGGCCGGAAGCCGCGCGGCGCGGACCTGCTCGGCGATGCGCGCCACCGACCGGGTGCAGCCCTCCGGGTCGGCCTTGCGGGCGCTGATGTTGTTGGCGTCCTGGCGGGCGCGCAGGAAGTAGTAGTCGTCGTCCGCCAGTACCGCGGTGCGCTCGGCGGCCAGATAGCAGGCGGTGATGAAGATGCCGTCTTCCAGCCGCACCCGCCCCTCGGGGAAACGCAGCTCCAGGCGCTCGATCAGCGCGCGGCGGATGAGTTTCTGCGGGGCGAGGGTGGCGAAAACCTCGCGCAGCTCGGCCTTGGGGTTGTTCTTGGCCAGCAGCGTGCGGTTCACCGGGCGGCCGTTGAGCCCGGCGATGCGCGGGAGCACCATGTCCGCCTGGTGCAGCTGCGCGTAGTCCAGCATGCTGCGCAGGGCGTGGCTGGCCAGCATGTCGCCGGCATCGGCGAAGAAGACGTAGTCCGCCTCGGTGGCCGCCAGCCCGCGGTTGCGCGGCTGGCCCGGCCACCCGCTGTTGCGCTGGCGGATCACCCGGGTGCGCGGGTGCGCGGCGGCGAATCGGTCCATGAGCTGCGGCCCGCCGTCGGTGGAGCCGTCGTCGACCAGGATGAGCTCGAAGTGCTCCGGATCCAGGTCCTGCGCCACCAGGCTGTCGAGCAGTTCGCCCAGGTAGGGCATCGCGTTGAAGACCGGGACGATGACCGCGACGCGCGCGCTGCCGGAGCTGGCCGTGGGACCGGTGTCCGACGCTCGGATGCCGCGTTGTGAAAGCCGCGCGCGGACCAGGCCCAGGCACCGCCGCAGCGACCCAGCTAATTCCCCCTATGCCATGCGCCCCCATTTCCCCGGCCAAACCCGCGAACGCAGATAGCGGGCCGGCCTGGTACTCTAGCGCCTGGCGGGGCGGGTCACACCTTCATGACGAGGGCCGCGGACAGGCGCCGCCCCAGCTGCGTGTTTAACCGCCGAGCCCCTCCAGGAAGCGCCGCACCGCGGCCGCAGCCTGGGGCGCCTTCTCATAGTGGATCAGGTGGCCGACGTCGGGCAGCATCAGCAGCCGCGCGTCGGCGAACGTGGCGCGCAGCGCCTCCTGGGTGGCCGGGGAACCCAGCTCGTCCTGCTGCCCGCCGACCATCAGCGTCGGGATGCCGATGCCCCGGGAGTATTCGCCCACGGTGTGGCTGATCGAGGCCAGGTAGGCTTCGGCCAGGGTGTCGCGGGAGTGGAACCCGCCGAAGTACGCGCGGTGCTGGTCGCGCACGTAGCGGCGCATCTGCGGGTTGCGGCTCTTGGTCATCACCAGCGACATGCCGTCGGTGAACAGCCGCGATCGCAGCAGCGGCTCGCCGATGCCGGCCGGCAGCGCCGCGCACAGGGCGTAGTAGCCGCTGGTCAGCTGCGCCAGCAGCGCCTGGGAGGATTCCAGCGCCGGTTCGGAGATCGGATTGAGCAGGGTCAACGAGGCGAAGTCGCGCCCGCCGGCCAGCCTGGCGGCGATGATGGACCCGAAGGAGTGCCCGAGCAGGTGGGTGGCCGGGCCCAGCTGCAGCTCGTCGGCCAGCACGTCGAGCATCCGGGCGTAGCCCTCGACGTCGTGCGGGGCCTGGGTCATGGAGCTGGAGCTGCCGAAGCCGGGCAGGTCGGGCACCACCACGGTGTAGCCGGGAAGCTGGGCGATGATGCGGTCCAGCCCGTGGTGGTCGCCGCGGAAGCCGTGCACCGCGAAGAGCACGCCGCGCGATTCGGCAGGCACGGCCCGGTAGGTGAAGACCTTGGTGGCGGAGCCGAAGAGGCGGTGCGTGCTGACAAGTTGCGTGCGTGGGCTCATGCCTCAAATCCTACCCGTCCAGCAGCGCCAGGGCCGCGCCCTCGTCGATCACCAAATCGGTGATCAGCCCGCCGTTCAGCGCCCCGCGCACGGCATCGATCTTGCCCCGGCCGGCCACCACGCAGAAGCGCTGCGGCACCCGGCGCAGGGTATCGAGCGCGGGCCCGGTGGAGCGGGCGTTGATCCCGATCCCGGAGCTGTGCCCGTGCCGGTCGAAGAACACCGTCGCCACGTCGCCCACCACACCGATCTTCGCCAGCTGCGCGGTCTCCTGCTTACTCAGGTAGCCGCCGCGGTAGACCTGCGAGGTGACATCCGACCCGGCCGCGCCCAGCGAGAACACCGCCAGGTTCATCTCCGACTGCACCTTGAGCACGCGCTTGACCGAGGTTTCCTGCCACATCGCCCGGCGCGTGGACGCGCGGTCGAAAAACGCCGGCACCGGGAACTGCTCGGTACGCGCGGTGAACGCCTCGCCGAAGCGGGTGAGGATCTCGCTGGCGTAGCGCACGCCGCTCGTGACAGGGTTCGCCGCGCCGTTCAGCTGCACGATCACGGTGTCGTGGGTGGGGTGGGAGCTGAGCGCGGTGGACACCGCCTGCATGGTCGAACCCCAGGCCACCCCGATCGTCATCGAGGAGGAGACCATCGCACCTAGCTGGTGCGCCGCGTGCGCGGCGACGCGGGAGAGCAGTTCCGCGTCGTCCATGGAGCCGTCGGTGGGCACCACCTGCACGTTGATGCCGAAGCGCTCGGCCAGCCGGCCGGAGAGCTGGGCTGACATTCCGGCGCTGGGGGAGATGCTGATCGAGACCATGCCGGTGCGCTTGGCGTGGGTGAGCAGCCGCGAGACGGTGGAACGGGAGGTGCCCAGCTCGCGGGCGATGACCTCCATCTTCAAATCCTGCAGGTAATACAGCTGGGCGGCGCGCAGCGCGTCCTTCTCACGGGTGCCGTACTGCACGGATGTGTCATGCGCAGGGCGCCGGTAGGGCCCTGCAGGGGGTGGTTTCTGCATCAATCTGACCATTTCTGCACGTTTGTGCAATTCATTTGACCGCTTTGCAAACTACCGACAACACTAACCCGTAGAACTACTCAATCGTTACAAAGGGGCAACACGTCGTGAATCGGGAACAGCTGGCCAAACTGCGCGAACGGCCCCAGGCACGGGTTCTGGTCGTCGGCGGCGGCATCAACGGTGTCGCCACCTTCCGCTACCTTGCCATGCAGGGCATCGACGTCGCGCTGGTCGAACGCGGAGACTACTGCCAAGGCGCGTCGGGCGCCAGCTCGCACATGATCCACGGCGGCATCCGCTACCTGGAAAACGGCGAGTTCCGTCTGGTGCACGAGTCGGTGCAGGAGCGCAATTCGCTGCTGGAGATCGCCCCGCACTACGTCAAGCCGCTGCAGACCACCATCCCGATCTTCTCCACCTTCTCCGGGATCCTCTCCGCTCCGATGCGCTTTGTGACCCACAAATCCGGCAAGCCGACCGAACGCGGCGCCGCCCTGATCAAGGCCGGATTGGTGATGTACGACGTGTTCGCCGGAGTCGGCGGGCGCAACACCCCGTGGCACAACTTCAAGGCCGGCGCCGCGGCCCGCAAGGACCTGCCGGCCCTGCGCGACGACGTGAAGTACACCGCGACCTACTTCGACGCCTCGGTGCACAACCCTGAGCGCCTGACCCTGGACGTGCTGCAGGAAGGCCTGCGCGCCAACCCGGACGCCCGCGCCAGCAACTACGTGGAACTGGCAGGGGTCGACGGGGGCACCGCGCAGCTGCGCGACGTGCTGACCGGGCAGAGCTTCGACTTCGACGCCGAGGTCATCATCAACGCGACCGGCGCCTGGGTCGACGTGACCAATGAGCAGCTGGGCCGGAAGACCAAGTGGACCGGCGGCACCAAGGGCTCGCACATCGTGCTGGACCACCCCGAGCTGCTCGCGGCCACCGGCGGACGCGAGATCTTCTTCGAGCACGAGGACGGGCGCATCGTGCTGATCTACCCGATGCTCGGGCGCGTGCTGGTGGGCACCACCGACCTGGAGCACGACATGGCCGAGCCGGCGGTGTGCACCGAGGAAGAGGTCGACTACTTCTTCGAGCTGGTCCACCACGTCTTCCCGCGCATCACCGTGCGCCGCGAGCAGATCGTCTACAAGTTCTCCGGCGTGCGCCCGCTGCCGAACCACGACGACACCGCCCCCGGCTTCGTCTCCCGCGACTACCAGGTGCGCGAAACCCGGCTCACCGACACCACCACGATGCTCTCGCTGATCGGCGGCAAGTGGACGACGTTCCGGGCACTGAGCGAGAACCTGGGCGGCAAGGCGCTGGAATTCCTGGGGGAGCGCGAGATCCGCTCCACCGCCGGCGTGCCGATCGGCGGCGGCAAGGACTTCCCGATGAACGAGGGCGAGCTGGCCGCCTGGTACGCCGCGCGCGAGAACGCCGCCGGGCGCGACCGCCTGCGGGTGCTGCTCGAGCGCTACGGCACCGGAGCGGACGCGGTGCTGGCCCAGCTTGGCGAGGACACCGCGCTGCAGCACTCCGACGAGCTGTCCTGCCAGGAGCTGGCCTACATGGCCGCCCACGAGCAGGTAGGCCGCCTGATCGACGTCTTCATCCGCCGCACCAACCTGGCCTTCCGAGGCCTGGTCACCAAGGATCTGGTCAGCGAGGCGGCACGCTGCCTGGCTGGGCCGATGGGCTGGGATGACACCCAGACCCAGGCCGAGATCGCCCATACGATCTCGGTCCTGGCAGGCAGCCACGGGGTCGACCTGGACTGAGCCTGCCGTTGCTGCCGGCGGCAGATCGCCGCCGGCAGGATGTGATATCACCTCAAAGGTCAAAGATGCCCATGCAAGTGTTCATTTCCGAATTCACCGGTACTTTTATCCTCGTTCTCATGGGCGCCGGCGTCTGCGCCAACGTCTCGCTGAAGGGCACCCTGGGCAGCGCCGCAGGGTGGGTCGCCATCAGCTTCGGCTGGGGCCTGGCCGTCTTCTCCGGTGTCTGGGTTTCGGCCCCGTCCGGCGCCCACCTGAATCCCGCGGTCACCCTGGGATTGATGGTGAACCCCGAAGCAACCGAGCTGGCCCCAGGCATCCCGAAGTCGGCAGCGACCGCGCTGGTCTACGTGGCCGCGCAGTTCATCGGCGCTTTCCTGGGCGCCGTCACCGCCTGGCTGGCCTACAAGAAGCACTTCGACGAGCCGGCCAACCAGGGCAAGGTGCTCGGAGTGTTCGCCACCGGCCCGGCCATCCGCTCCTACGGGTGGAACGTGGTCTCCGAAGCCATCGGCACCTTCGTGCTGGTGTTCGTGATCGGCGGCTTCGGCGGGACGCCGCACGGGCTCGGCCCGCTGGCGGTCGGCCTGCTGGTCGTCGCGATCGGCCTATCCCTCGGCGGAGCAACCGGATACGCTATCAATCCAGCACGTGACCTCGCCCCGCGTCTTGCGCATGCGGTGCTGCCGATCCCCGGCAAGGGGTCCTCGGACTGGGCCTACTCGTGGGTTCCCGTCTTCGGTCCGCTGGCCGGCGGAGCCTTGGGCGGCCTGGCCGTCGCCGTCCTGCTGTAATGCCGCACCCACTAGAGAAAGTTGATCGACAGTGAGCAACAAGTACGTCATCGCCATTGACCAGGGAACCACCAGCTCCCGCGCCATCGTCTTCGACCACGCCGGAGAGGTCGTCTCCGTGGGGCAGAAGGAGCACGAGCAGATTTTCCCGGCCGCCGGATGGGTGGAGCACAACCCGATCGAGATCTGGGACAACGTGCGCGAGGTCATCGGCACCGCGCTGGCCAAGGAGAACCTGACTCGCCACGACATCGAGGTCGTCGGCATCACCAACCAGCGCGAAACCACCGTGGTGTGGGACAAGCACACCGGTGAGCCGGTATACAACGCGATCGTCTGGCAGGACACCCGCACCCAGGACATCGTCGACGCGCTGTCCGCCGAGGGCGGGATCGAGCGCTACAAGGACCGTGTCGGGCTGCCGCTGGCGACCTACTTCGCCGGCACCAAGATCAAGTGGATCCTGGAGAACGTCGACGGGGCGCGCGAACGTGCCGAGGCCGGCGACCTGCTGTTCGGCACCACCGACACGTGGGTGCTGTGGAATCTGACCGGCGGGCCGGAGGGCGGCGTGCACACCACCGACGTCACCAACGCCTCGCGCACCCTGTTCATGAACCTTGAAACCCTGCAGTGGGACGAGCAGATCCTGGCCGACTTCGGGGTTCCCGCCTCGATGCTGCCAGCGATCAAGTCCTCCTCCGAGGTGTACGGCACGGTCGCCTCCAACCAGCTGCTGCGCGAGGTGCCGGTCGCCGGCATCCTGGGCGACCAGCAGGCGGCAACCTTTGGGCAGGCCGCCTTCGGCGCGGGCACCGCGAAGAACACCTACGGCACCGGCTGCTTCCTGATCTTCAACACCGGGCAGGAGATCGTCTCCTCGAGCAACGGGCTGATCACTACGCTGGCCTACAAGCTGGGCGACGCCGCCCCGGTGTACGCGCTGGAGGGCTCGATCGCGGTCGCCGGGTCGCTGGTGCAGTGGCTGCGCGACAACATCGGCATGATCGCCAGCGCCCCGGAGATCGAGGAACTGGCCAGCCACGTCGAGGACAACGGTGGGGTGTACATCGTGCCGGCGTTCTCCGGACTGTTCGCCCCGTACTGGCGTTCGGACGCGCGCGGCGCGATCGTCGGGCTGACCCGCTTCGCGGACAAGCACCACATCGCCCGCGCGGCCCTGGAGTCCACCGCGTTCCAGACCCGCGAGGTGCTGGACGCGGTCAACGCCGACGCCGAGGTGCCGCTGACCGAGCTGAAGGTGGATGGCGGCATGGTCGCCAACGAGCACCTGATGCAGTTCCAAGCCGACATCCTCGGCGTGCCCGTGGTCCGCCCGAAGGTCACCGAGACCACCGCGCTGGGCGCCGCCTACGCGGCCGGCCTGGCCGTCGGGTTCTGGAAGGACCTGGGCGAGCTGGAGGCGAACTGGTCAGAGGACAAGCGCTGGGAGCCTGTGATGGGTGCCGAAGAGCGCGAACGCAGCCTGCGGCTGTGGAAGAAGGCCGTCACCCGCACCTTCGACTGGGTCGACGAAGACACCAAGGCCTAGCGTTTTCCCGAAGGCCCAGCAGTCGGCCGACCACTGATCCCGGTCAACCACCAGGTTGGCCGGGATCCTTTTTCGTTCACCCGCGCCGGTCCGCGGGAGGATCCGTGGCCGGGGGCCCAGCGCCGCCGGGCGGGTCGTCGTCGAGCTGCAGGGCGCCCCAGTAGGTATTGCGCCGGGGCTTCTGCTCGGGATCAAGGTGCGGCGGCAGCAGCACATGCGGCAGCCCGTTGACGTCGACCACTTTGAGCTGGCCGGAGTGGCGGCCGTGGTGCTCGTTGGAGCACATCGCCGCCCCGGAGTCGACGCTGGTGGTGCCGCCTTCCGCCCATGGCTTCTTGTAGTGGTCGATCTCCACCAGGTCCGGGGGCGTCGTGCATTCGGGCACAATGCACCCGCGATCACGGGCCATCACCGCCATCTTGATGTATCCCTGGTGGAAGCGCCTGGAGCGTCCGACGTCCAGCGGTTGGCTGTTGCCGCCCAGCACCAGCGGGATCACCCGGGCTGTGACCAGTAGTTTTCTCAGCTCGCCCGGCGGGATGTCCACCCCGTGGGCGCTGATGCCATGGGCCTCGGCCAGGTTCTGCAGGTCCTTGAGCCGCAGGTAGACCAGGATCTTCGGCACGATCGGCTTCGCGGCGCTCCCCGTGAACGACGTGGTGAGGATGGCCATCAGCGCGTTCAGCCGGCGCAGCGGGGCGTTCGGCTCCTCGGCGGCCGGCTCCTCGGTGTCGTTTTCATGTGGTTCGGCGTCGGGATCGGGCTTCGGGCCGTCATCATCCGCTGCGGCGCCCGCTGGGGACTCCTGATCGGGCTGCTGGTCCGCGCTGCTGGAGGGCTCCGGGTCTTCCGCGGCCCAGTCGGGCATCGGCCCCTCGGGCTGGAGCCAGTCAGGCGTCGGCCGCTGATCGCCGGACGCGGTGCCCTCATTCTCCGCTGCGGGGGATTCCTGTTGTGCGGGGGAGTCCGGGGGCTCGGGCGAAACGGCCTGATCCGCGTCGGGCTTGCGCGCGTGCTTGCCGGCCTTGGTGCGTTTGCTGCCGGACTGGGCCGCTACCGAGCGCAGGTACTCCGCGTGGGCGGCCAGGGTGCGCAGGGTGAAGGTGTGCACACCCCGGACGACTGGCCCGATGAACAGGCCCAGGTCCGGCGGGAGCTTTTCCTCGTGCAGCTCCTTGTAGGTCTTGATCTGCGTGCCGATCTGCTTGCGCGCCTCGATCGGGCCGAGCTCGCGCAGCGCGTCGGCTGCATGCTCCTCCAGCAGCCTGCCGTCGGCCGCGCGGGCGGTGAGCGAACAGGGCACCCCGTCGAAGGTGGTGTCCGGTTTTTCGAGCTTCTCCAGGCTGCGGGCGGTGCCGGCGATGGCGCGGCGGTCGGCCTGGCCCTGGGCGTAGATGCTGGCCAGGTGCTCGAAGCGCGGCGCGCAGATGGTGCCCTGGGCGGTGCGCCGGCCGATGAGCAGGTGCGCGTCGTCGATCCGGCGTTGCGCCTCGAAATAGGTGATGCCCAGCCATGCGGCGAGCAGATCGCCGGCGGTCTTGTAGCTAGCCCGCCCGGTGGCGAACTCGGGTTCGACCTCCAGATCGCAGGTTCCGGCGCGCAACGCATCGTAGGTGGCCAGGCTGAGCCCGGCCGCGCCGGTGACCTCGGCCTCCAGCGCGCCGGCCAGCTGCTCGCGGTGCACCTGCTGGGCGAACTGCTCCACCAGCTGCGCATGGGAGAGGACCAGGCGGGGATCGCGCGTCTCGTGGACCAGCCGGCCGAGCGCGGTGAACAGTGCCAGGCACAGCGCGCCCAGGCGCACCAGCATGCCAGCGGTGAGCTGGGTCCCCAGATGCTTCGGGGAGGTGCACAAGGTGTGCAGCGCGGTGAGCAGGGCTTCGGTGGTCATGAATCCAGCCTCGGGCCGAAGCCGGCGGCGCGGGGGCAGGCGCCTGCGCAGTGTGGATAACCCGGCCAGCCGATTTTCCGGCTGCGGCCTAGGGCGCCGCGGAGGAGGGTGGCGAGGCAGGGTCCCCAGGCGCCGGCGGCAGCTCCGGATAGGCGTCGTCGGGCAGCGAGATGGTGAAGCCGGCGTCCCACACCGCGTGGCCGGTGACGGCGACCCGGCCCTCTCCCTCGGTGCTGCCCAGCAGCACGGAATAGGAGCTGCCCATCTGCTCGCCGACCAGCACCTGCACATTCTGCGGGGTGACCCCGGCGCCTGCCAGCAGCTCCCGGGTCCTGCCGAGCATGCTCGGCTCCAGCTCGACGCCGGCGTAGGGGGTTGCCACCCGGCAGGCGGCTTCCACGTCCTGGTCGTACGCGGCCTGGACCAGCTGGCGGCCGGCTTGCTCCAGGGAGGCGACAGGTTTCCTGCCGTCGCAGGTGTGCCCTTCGTAGGTGCCGAGCATGGCGCAGCCCGAGAGCAGGAGCGCGCCGACGGGCAGCAGCAGGCCCGGGGCGAGGACGCGGCGCGCACGGCGCGGGAAGCATGGGATCATGAGCCCATTGTGGCCGATGGCGCGATCGACCGCATCGATGTTTCAGGCGCGAAGGCGCCGCGGCGCGGACTGTGGGCAAGCTTGCGCTTCATCGATGCGGCATGCACCGCCCGGGGTGCGATAGAATCACCCTATGTATTCCCAGCGCGACCTAGTCTAAGAGCGGCCTGACGGCCGTACCCCCGAGTGGAAATTTGGGGGCTTTTGTTGTGTCTGGAAGCAGAAACCAGTTTTCCGTCAGGAAATTTTTCCGCGAATCTGTGAGAAGAGCTCAGTGACATCATCGACGAACGAGACCAGAACCTACGACTTCAAGGACATTGAGTCCAAGTGGCTACCGGTTTGGGACGAGCTAGAGGTGTTCAAGCCGGCCGACGACGGCACGCGTGAACGCCGTTACGTCCTGGACATGTTCCCCTACCCCTCGGGCGACCTGCACATGGGCCACGCCGAGGCCTTCGCCATGGGCGACGTCGTGGCTCGGTACTGGCGCTTGCGCGGCTACGATGTCATGCACCCGATCGGCTGGGACTCCTTCGGCCTGCCCGCGGAAAACGCAGCGATCAAGAACAACGCGCACCCCTCGGACTGGACCTACACCAACATCGACACCCAGGCCGCCAGCTTCAAGCGCTACGCCATCTCCGCCGACTGGGACCGCCGCCTGCACACCTCGGATCCGGAGTACTACCGCTGGACCCAGTGGCTGTTCACCAAGTTCTACGAGAAGGGCCTGGCCTACCGCAAGGACCACCCGGTGAACTGGTGCCCGAAGGACCAGACCGTGCTGGCCAACGAGCAGGTCGTCAACGGCGCCTGCGAACGCTGCGGCACGCAGGTGACCAAGAAGTCGCTGAACCAGTGGTACTTCAAGATCACCGACTACGCCGACCGCCTGCTGGAGGACATGGAGCAGCTCAAGGGCCACTGGCCCGAGCGCGTGCTGCTGATGCAGAAGAACTGGATCGGCCGCTCCGAGGGCGCCGAGGTGACCTTCGAGATCGAGGCGCACGATGAGAAGCCTGCGGTGAAGATCCCGGTCTTCACCACCCGCCCGGATACCCTGTACGGCGCGACCTTCATGGTGGTCGCCGCGGACGCGGACCTGGCCGGAGAACTGGTCACCGACGAGCACCGCGAAGCCCTGGAAGCCTACCAGGAGCAGGTCAAGGCGCTGTCCGAGATCGAGCGCCAGTCCACCGAGCGCGAGAAGACCGGCGTGTTCACCGGGCGCTTTGGCATCAACCCGCTCTCGGGGGAAAAGCTGCCGATCTGGGCAGCCGACTATGTGCTGGCCGACTACGGCACCGGCGCGATCATGGCAGTGCCCGCGCACGACCAGCGCGACCTGGACTTCGCCCGCACCTTCGACCTGCCGGTGCGCGTGGTCGTCGAAACCGGGCTGGAAGACCCGAACGAGACCGGCATCGCCACCGCCGGCGAGGGCAAGCTGGTGAACTCCGGTGAGCTGGACGGCCTGGAGAAGGCCGACGCGATCGCCAAGGCCATCGAGATCGTCCAGGCCGCCGGCACCGGCGAGCACACCGTGAACTTCCGCCTGCGCGACTGGCTGCTGTCCCGGCAGCGCTTCTGGGGCACACCGATCCCGATCATCCACTGCGAGGCCTGCGGCGAGGTGCCGGTTCCCGAGGACCAGCTGCCGGTGCGCCTGCCCGATGACCTGCGCGGCGAGCAGCTGGCCCCGAAGGGCACCAGCCCGCTGGCGGCCGCCGATCACTGGGTCAACGTGTCCTGCCCGACCTGCGGCGGCGCCGCAAAGCGCGACACCGACACCATGGACACCTTCGTGGACTCCTCCTGGTACTTCCTGCGTTTCGTCTCCCCGAACTACACCGAGGGCCCCTTCGACCCGAAGGCCGTGCGCGACTGGATGCCGGTCGGGCAGTACGTCGGCGGCGTCGAGCACGCGATCCTGCACCTGCTGTACTCCCGCTTCTTCACCAAGGTCATCTACGACCTGGGGCTGATCGACGTGCAGGAGCCGTTCAGCGCGCTGCTGAACCAGGGCCAGGTGCTCAACGGGGGCAAGGCCATGAGCAAGTCGCTGGGCAACGGCGTGGACCTGGGCCAGCAGCTTGACAAGTTCGGCGTCGACGCCGTGCGCCTGACCATGGTCTTCGCCTCCCCGCCGGAGGACGACGTGGACTGGGCCGACGTCTCGCCGTACGGTTCGCAGAAGTTCCTGGCCCGCGCCTGGCGCGTCGCCCAGGACGTGGCCAGCGGGCCGGACGCGGACTACGCGGCAGGGGACAAGGCGCTGCGCCAGGTCACCCACCGCACCGTGCACGAGTCCGCCGCGCTGCTGGACTCGGGCAAGTTCAACGTGGTGATCGCCAAGACCATGGAACTGGTCAACGCCACCCGCAAGGCCATCGACTCGGGCGCCGGCGCCGCGGATCCCGCGGTGCGCGAGGCGGCCACCGTTATCGCGCAGCTGCTGAGCCTGTTCGCCCCGTACACCGCGGAGGACATGTGGCAGGCGCTGGGCTACGCCCCGAGCGTCGTGACCAGCGCCTGGCCGACGGTCGACGAGTCGCTGCTGGTGGACGACACCGTCACCGCCGTGGTGCAGATCAAGGGCAAGGTGCGCGCGCGCCTTGAGGTCCCGGTGGACATCTCCGAGGACGCGCTGCGCGAGCAGGCGCTGGCCCACGAGGCCGTCGTGCGCATGCTCGACGGGAAGGCGCCGCTGAAGGTGATCGTGCGCGCCCCGAAGCTCGTGAACGTGGTCCCGGCGCCGTAGGTCCGGCCCGACGCGTACCGTAAGCTCAAGACATGACTGAGCGATCCAAGAGCCCACGCACGGGCTGGCTGCACAAGCTGCTGGCCCCGCGTGGGCTTTCTGGCACCCGGATCGGGGTGGTGACCGATTCGGCCTCCTGCCTGCCGCCGGCCCTGCTGCAGGCCCCGGACTTCATCCAGCTGGGCATCCCGATCATCGTGGACGACCATGTGCACGGCGAGGACACGACCGCGCTGATGATGGGCCTTGCCATGGGGCAGGCGGTGAAGACCTCGCGCCCGGCCCCCGGCGAGTTCGCCCGCGCCTACCGCCAGCTGGCCGAGGCCGGCTGCCAGGCGGTCATCTCCATCCACCTCTCGGCGGGGCTGTCCGGAACCGTCGACGCCGCCCGGCTGGCCGCCTCCGAGGCGCCGGTGCCGGTGAGCGTGATCGATTCGCGCACCGTGGCCATGGCCCAGGGCTTCGCGGTGGCCGACGTGCTCGCCGCGCGCGACGCCGGCGCCGGGCTGGGCCTGCTGGAGCAGATCGCCTCCGGCGCGGCGGTGAACCGCGTGTACTTCGCGGTGCCCTCCCTGGAGCAGCTGCGCCGCGGCGGGCGGATCAGCGCGGTGTCCTCGGTGTTCGGCAACCTGCTGAACGTCAAGCCGATCCTGGGCATCGCCGGCGGGGTGATCGCCCCGCTGGAGAAGCCGCGCTCCTTCGCTCGCGCCCAGGCGCGGCTGGTGGCCCTGGCCCAGCGCGACGCCGCCGCGGCGACGGGCCCGGTGCGGCTGGGCGTGATGCACTTCGGCGCCGCGGAACTTGCCACCGAGATCGCCACCGAGCTGAACCCCTACTGCGAGGGCGAGGTGCTCATCGAGTCGCTGCCGGCGGTGCTGGCCGCGCACACCGGCATGGGGGTGCTCGGCGTGGCAGTGGCCCCGCTGTATCCACAGCCCGCGCCGCACCAGGGGCCTGCGGCCTCCGGCTAGCCCAGACTGGGGTCCATGGGGCGCCATGACTTCTTCAGCAGGTACGCGCCACGTGCCTCGCGGCTGCGTTTTGCCGTGAGCCGCGTGGCGGTGCTCGTGCTGGTGCTGGTGGTGCTGGCCTGGATCGGGCTATCCATCCTGCTGGCCCCGCCGCCGACCACCACGCAGCTTGAGACCGTGCCGCTGGTCTCCGACCCCTCGCCGCCGCCCGGCGCCGCAACGCCGAGCACGGCGGCTGCTGGCGCCCTGCCTTCGGGCACCGCCGCGCCGGGGAACTCCGAGGGCGCGGTGACCGTGCACGTGGTGGGTGCGGTGAAGAAGCCCGGGGTGTACACCCTGCCCGCCGGGGCGCGCATCGTCGACGCGCTGGAGGCGGCCGGCGGCATGCGGCGCACCGCCCGCCCCGAACTGCTCAATCTCGCCGCCCGGCTGGCCGACGGCCAGCAGATCGTGCTGCCCGGCAGCGCGGACGCCCAGGCAGCCCCGCCCTCCGCCGCCGGCTCCAGCGCTCCGGTGGATGGCACGGACGGCGGCGCCGCCGGCGGGAAAATCTCGCTGAACAGCGCCGACGCGCAGCAGCTGCAGGAATTGCCGGGGATCGGGCCCGCGCTGGCCCAACGCATCATCGACTTCCGCGAAGCCCATGGGCCGTTCGCCTCCGTGGAGGAGCTGGACGCGGTCTCCGGCATCGGCCCGGCGGTGCTGGGCAACCTGCGCGAGCTGGTGCAGCCATGAGGTGCTTGTAGTGCGCACCGACTTCCGCGGGCTGTGGCTGCTTGCCGGGGCCTGGCTCGCCGCGCTGCTGCAGCCCCCGGGGTGGGCGGTGCTGGCCCTGCTGGGCGCCTTCGCCGGGCTGTTCGCGCTGCTGCTGCGCGCCCGGCACGACGCGCCGCATGCGGCCCCGTGGTTCACCGGCCCGCTGGTGCTGCTGCTCGGCGCGCTGGCGGTGCTCTGCACGAACCTCGGCGCCGCCGAATGCACCCTGCCCGAACCAGGGGACCAGCAGCGCCGCATCACCGCGCACTTCGAGGACCCGCCGCGGCCCGCCGACGGCGGCGGGGTCGCCGGCGCCGCCCTGCTGACCGGCTACCAGCACCGCGGGCACTGGCAGCGGTGCCCGATCCCGATCCACCTGGCCCTGGCCGCCCCGCTGCCGGGCCACGCGCGGGAGTTCACCGTGATCGCCTCGCTGCAGCCGGCGCAGGACTCCGGCAGCTTCACCTGGTGGGCCCGGGCCGACAGCGAGCCGAAGGTCACCAGCTGGCAGCTGCCCACCCCCGCCTCGAATCTCAAGGAGCGCTTCGCCGCGCAGCTGGTCGGGCTGCCGCCGAACGCCAGGGCGCTGCTGCCTGGCATGCTCTACGGGGACCGCTCCGGGCAGGACCAGGCCCTGGGCGAGGCGATGAAGGGCAGCGGGCTGAGCCACCTGACAGCGGTCAGCGGGTCGAACATCGCCCTGGTCGGCTCGATGCTGATGGTGCTGCTGCGGCTGTTCGCCGTGCCCCGGGTGCTGGCCGGGGTGCTGATGGCTGCCGGGCTGGGGCTGTTCGTCGCCTTCGTGGGGCCCGATCCCAGCGTGCTGCGCGCCGGCCTGATGGGCGCGATCGCGGTGTTCTCGCTGCTCTCCGGGCGCGGCCAGGGCTCGCTGGGCATCCTGGGGCTCAGCGCCGCCGTGCTGCTGCTCGTGGACCGATCGCTGGCCGCCGAGCCGGCGTTCGCGTTGTCGGTGCTTGCCACCGCCGGCATCATCATGCTTGCCCCGCCGCTGGCCGAACTGGCAGCACGCATCCTGCCCGCGCTGCTGGCCGAACCCACGGCCATCTGCGTCGCAGCCCAGTTCACCTGCCTGCCGGTGGTGATCGCGCTGAACGCCGACTTCAGCCTCTACTCGCTGCCGGCGAACCTGCTCGCGGCCCCGCTGCTGCCGGTGATCACGGCGCTCGGGGTGGCCGCGCTGCTGCTGTGCACCGTGATTCCCGGCGCAGCGCACGTCCTGGCCTGGCTGATCGGCTGGCCGGCCGAGGCGATCGGGCAGCTCGCCCACCTGGCAGTGCGGCTTCCCGGGGCCAGCCGCCCGTGGCCCGAGGGGCTGCCGGGCATCGTCATCGCTGCGGGCATCGCGGTGGTCTTCTGCGTGCTGCTCATCGCCGGCAGCCAGACCGAGCGGCTGCGCGTGCGCCGCACCTGCCTGACGCTGCTCGGGGTGCTGGCGGTGTTCCTGGCCGCGCTGGTGCTGCCGGCGACGCTGTTCTGGAAGCCCCCGCTGCACGATCCGTGGACCATCGCCATGTGCGACGTCGGGCAGGGCGACGCGCTGGTGGTCCGCGACGGCGAATCCTCCGGCTGGCTCATCGACGCCGGGCCGCCGGGCGGCGGGCTCTCCGGCTGCCTGCGTCAGCTGGGCATCACCACGCTGAGCAAGGTGTTCATGACCCACCAGGACGCCGACCACTTCGGCGGCGTGCCGGAGCTGGAGTCCTCGGGCATCACGCTGGGGGAGCGCCTGGTCTCCGCCGGCTTCCCCGAGGCGCTCTGGCAGCCGCACCGGGTGCTGGTTCCGGGGGACACCGGGCAGGGGCACGGCGTGTCCTACCGGGTCATCGGGCCGGATCCCGCCCTGGTGCCGGGGGCCGAGCCGAACGACATCTCGCTGGTGCTGCGCTTGAGCTTCACCCGCGGGGACCGGCAGATCGACTTCCTCACCGCCGGGGACATGGAGGAGCAGGCCATGCACCGGCTGCTCGCCGCCAGCCCGCAGGGGAACGCCACGATCCTCAAGGCTTCGCACCACGGCGCCCGCAACGGCGGGCAGGAGCTGATCGAGGCCGCCCGGCCCCGGGTGTTCCTGGTCTCGGTCGGCGCGGAGAACACCTACGGGCACCCCAACCAGGGCATCATCGACACCGCGCAGCGCCTGGGCGCCCAGGTGCTGCGCACCGACCAGCTGGGCACCGTTCTGCTCACATTGGATGCCGACGGCGTGCACGCGGCCTCGCTGGGGGCGCCGGTTCGGTAGGATCGAAGTATTGCCCCAGCACTAAGGAGTTCGATGGCACGCGCCCAGGCCAATCCCGGGATCTCTTGGCGAGACCTCACCCCGCAGCCGCTGATCCTGCTCTCCGGCTCGGAGCAGTACCTCGCCTCCCGGGCCTTCGAACTGCTGCGCGCCCAAGCCGCCTCCCGCGAGGACATCGCGCACACCCGGCTGAACGCGCAGAGCTACGAGCCCGGTGAGCTGCTGCTGGCCACCAGCGCCTCGCTGTTCTCCATCGCGAACCTGGTCGAGATCCACGACCTGGCGAGCATGAACGAGTACTTCCTGAAGGACGCGCTGGCGTACCTGAAGAGCCCGGCGCCGGAGAACGTGCTGATCATGCACCACTCGGGCGGCACCCGCGGCAAGAAGCTGCTGGACGCCATCAAGGCCGCCGGCGCGGTGATCGTGAATTGCCAGCCGGTGAAGAAGGACGCGGAGAAGATCGAGTTCGTCACCGCCGAGTTCAAGGCCGCCAAGCGCCGCATCACCAACGACGCGGTCAAGGCCCTGGTCGCCGCGGTCGGCAATTCGCTGGCCGAGCTCGGCTCCAGCTGCTCGCAGCTGATCCAGGACACCACCGGCACCATCGACCAGGACGTGGTCGACAAGTACTACGGCGGCCGCGTGGAAGCCACTGCCTTCAAGGTCGCCGACGCCGCGATCGCCGGCAACGCCCAGGTTGCGCTGCGCACGCTGCGCCACGCGCTGAGCACCGGAACCGACCCGATCCCGATCGTCGCCACGCTGGCCATGAAGGTGCGCCAGCTGGCCAAGGTGCTGGGCGTGAATGAACCCGCCGCAGTGCTGGCTTCCCAGCTGGGCATGGCCCCGTGGCAGGTGCAGCAGGCGCAGCAGCAGGCCCGGGGCTGGAAGCGCTCGGATCTGGCGGCCTGCGTGGAGACGATCGCGCAGACCGACCGCATGGTCAAGGGCGGGGGACGGTCGCCGGGCTACGCGCTGGAACGCGCGATCCTGTTCATCGCGGGCAAGGCCCCGCGCCACTAGCCTGAACGCACCAAGGCGCTGCCAGAAACTGGCGGCGCCTTCGTCGTAGTCCGGCTGAACAGCTGCAGCGGCTGCAGGTTGCCCGGAGTGCAGCACACAGAGGGCAAAACAAAACCCCCGGAACCGAAGTTCCGGGGGAGTTGCAAAGTCTAGCTGCGCTTAGAGGGCGTTAACCTTCTTGGCCAGGGCCGACTTGCGGTTAGCGGCGTTGTTCTTGTGCAGAACACCCTTGCTAACAGCCTTGTCCAGCTTCTTGCCGGCCAGACGCAGTGCGTCGGTTGCCTTGTCCTTGTCACCGGCAACCACAGCTTCGTTCACGCTGCGGATAACGGTCTTGACCTCGGAGCGGACAGCTACGTTACGCAGGCGTGCCTTCTCGTTGGTGAGGATGCGCTTCTTCTGGGACTTGATGTTTGCCACTTAATAAACTCTCTCGTTTATCGTCTTATACGGTCGGTAGAGGGTTCATCCTTCAGGCCATCGACTGAGCGGTGTGGGGCACCTATGGCGACCCGAAGGGGGCGTGTCGCCCAACCTGCGCGACACACAAGAGTTAACTCTAGCAGAACGGGCCCCCAACGGCGACCGGTCAGCGGCGGTTGTTTAGGACCTTCACCACATTGCGGAAGCGGTCTTCGTCGAGGATTGCGCCTTCTCGCCGCACCGCGTCCTGGGACAGCCGGATGATGCGGTCGAGCTTCACCTCGCTGGGGCGCCGTTCGCGATCCCAGGAGCCGGTGCCGATGTCCAGGTAGTTCGGGTTGTGGTGCTGCGAGTTGTTCTTGTCCTTGCTGGTGAGCATCAGGCCCAGCAGCCATCCGCCCTCGCGCCCGATGACCAGCACCGGCCGGTCCTTGCCCTGGGAGTGGTCCTCCTCGTAGGGAACCCAGCCCCAGACGATCTCTCCCGGGTCTGCATCCCCGTCCATGCTGGGGTTGTACTCGTAGCGGACGGTTCCGGTGAAGTCCCCGGGGTAGTCCGTGCTGGTGCCCGCCGCCGGGGCGGGTCGATGGCCGTGGTGGGCGGGTCGAGCGCTTTGCGCGGCGGGACGATGGGAGGTCGAGGCGCCGCTTCGCTGCGGCTTGGCACCGCCCGATTTGGTGCTCTTGGTGCTGGAGGAACTCAGTTCCTTGACCGCGCGGAGGATGAAGTCGAATATCTTCTGTGCATTCAAAGCCATGCACCACAAACTATCAGTGCGCGCCGCGGGGAATATGTCCTCACCCGCAAATCATGACAGAATAGGCGTAATTCAATCATGTCTGCTCATTGCTAGTGAGGTCTGTTTAGGTGTCTCCATTGGCCCGCACCGCTCCGGTGCCTGCCGCGACCGATCCGTCGCTTATCCGTAACTTCTGCATCATCGCGCATATCGACCATGGCAAGTCCACCCTGGCCGACCGCATGCTGCAGCTGACCGGCGTGGTTTCTGCGCGCGAAATGAAAGCGCAGTACCTGGACCGCATGGATATCGAGCGCGAGCGCGGCATCACCATCAAGTCCCAGGCGGTTCGCATGCCATGGGAGGCCGACGGCACGGCCTACGCCCTGAACATGATCGACACCCCGGGCCACGTGGACTTCACCTACGAGGTGTCCCGCTCGCTGGCCGCCTGCGAAGGCGCGATCCTGCTGGTGGACGCCGCCCAGGGCATCGAAGCCCAGACGCTGGCGAACCTGTATCTGGCGATCGAGGGCGACCTGACGATCATCCCGGTGCTGAACAAGATCGATCTGCCCAACGCGCAGCCTGAGAAGTACGCGGCCGAACTGGCGAACCTGATCGGCTGCGAGCCTGAGGAAGTGCTGAAGGTCTCCGGCAAGACCGGCGAAGGCGTCGAGGCGCTGCTTGACGAAGTCATCAAGCAGCTGCCTGCCCCGGTCGGCGAGGCCGACGCCCCGGCCCGCGCGATGATCTTCGACTCGGTCTACGACACCTACCGCGGCGTGGTCACCTACGTTCGCGTGGTCGACGGCAAGCTGGAACCGCGCGAGCGCATCCAGATGATGTCCACCGGCACCACCCACGAACTGCTGGAAATCGGTGTCTCCTCCCCGAATCCGATCCCGTCCAAGGGCCTGGGAGTGGGCGAGGTGGGCTACCTGATCACCGGCGTGAAGGACGTGCGCCAGTCGAAGGTCGGCGATACCGTCACCAACTCGCTGAAGCCCGCCACCGATTCCCTGGGCGGCTACGAAGAGCCCAAGCCGATGGTGTTCTCCGGCCTGTACCCGCTGGACGGCACCGACTACCCGGCGCTGCGCGACGCGTTGGACAAGCTGCAGCTGAACGACGCCGCGCTGATCTACGAACCGGAAACCTCCGTGGCCCTGGGCTTCGGCTTCCGTGTGGGCTTCCTGGGCCTGCTGCACCTGGAAATCACCCGCCAGCGCCTTGAAAGCGAATTCAACCTCGACCTGATTTCCACCGCCCCGAACGTGGTGTACGAGGTCATGGGCGAGGACAAGCAGCTGATCACGGTGACCAACCCCTCGGAATTCCCGGACGGGAAGATCCTCGAGGTGCACGAGCCGATGGTCGCCGCGACCATCCTGGCCCCGAGCGAGTTCATCGGCGCCGTCATGGAGTTGTGCCAGTCCCGCCGCGGCACCATGCGCGGCATGGACTACCTCTCCGAGGACCGCGTGGAAATGCGCTACCACCTGCCGCTGGCCGAGATCGTGTTCGACTTCTTCGACCAGCTCAAGTCCCGCACCCGCGGCTACGCCTCGCTGGACTGGAAGGCCGACGGCGAGCAGGTCGCGGACCTGGTCAAGGTCGACATCCTGCTGCAGGGCGATACGGTCGACGCGTTCTCCGCGATCACCCACCGCGACAAGGCCTACAGCTACGGCACCATGATGACCTCGAAGCTGCGCGAGCTGATCCCGCGCCAGCAGTTCGAGGTGCCGATCCAGGCCGCGATCGGTTCGCGCATCATCGCCCGCGAGAACATCCGCGCGATCCGCAAGGACGTGCTTGCCAAGTGCTACGGCGGCGACATCAGCCGCAAGCGCAAGCTGCTGGAAAAGCAGAAAGAAGGCAAGAAGCGCATGAAGATGGTTGGCCGCGTGGAGGTCCCGCAGGAGGCGTTCATCGCCGCGCTGTCCACCGATGAGCCGAAGAAGAAGTAGCTAGATGCCCTCAGTATTGCCTGACGGCGATCCGGCTCCGGCCGATGGTCTGCTCCCCGCAGCGTGCGCGCACGGTGCGGCGGAGCGGACCATGTCCTTTTATGTCCACATTCCGTTCTGCACGGTGCGCTGCGGCTACTGCGATTTCAACACGTATACCGCAACCGAGCTGGGCAATGGCTCCAGCCAGTCCACCTACGCTGCCACGGTGGGCCAGGAGATCGGCTTCGCCCGCGGCGTGCTTGACCGTTCCGGGGTACCGCACCGCGAAATCGACACGGTCTTCTTCGGCGGCGGCACCCCGACCCTGCTGCCCGCCTCGGACCTGGTTTCGGTGCTCGGCCGGATCCGCGACGAGTTCGGCATCAAGCCCGGCGCTGAAATCACCACCGAAGCCAACCCGGACTCGGTGAGCCGCGAAAGCCTGCGTCAGCTGGCCGACGGCGGGTTCACGCGCGTGTCCTTCGGCATGCAGTCAGCCGTGCCGCATGTGCTGAAGGTGCTCGAGCGCACCCATGACCCGGCGCGCGTGCCGCAGGCCGTGGCCTGGGCCCGCGAAGCAGGGCTGGATGTCAGCGTCGATCTGATCTACGGCACCCCGGGGGAGTCGCTGGCGGATTGGCGTACCAGCATCGAGGCCGCGCTGAGCTACGAGCCGGACCATATCTCCGCTTATGCGCTGATCATCGAGGACGGCACCAAGCTGGCCGCGCAGATCCGCCGCGGCGAGGTTCCGGACATTGACGACGACGACCACGCGGAGAAGTACCAGCTGGCCGATCAGCTGTTCGAGGCCGCCGGCCTGCAGTGGTACGAGGTGAGCAACTGGGCGCGCGGCGAAGGGCATGCCTGCCGCCACAACATCGCCTACTGGCAGGGCGGGGACTGGTGGGGCGCAGGCCCCGGCGCGCACTCGCATGTCGGCGGGCTGCGCTGGTGGAACGTCAAGCACCCGGCCGCCTACCAGCAGCGCATCGACGGCGGCATCTCGCCCGGACACGGCCGCGAGTTCCCCGACGCGCAGGCAGTTCAGCTCGAACGCACCATGCTGCTCACCCGGCTCAGCTCCGGCATGCAGATCAGCGAACTGGAATCCGCCGGCCGCACCAAGGTCGCCGGGTTGATCGCCGACGAGCTGATCGATGCCAAGGCAGCGTTCGCCGGACGCATCGTGCTAACGCAAAGAGGCCGGCTCCTGGCCGACCTCGTGGTGCGTGAACTGCTGGATTTCTAGGACGTTCGCAAGCACTGGCGTCCCTGCCGCTACTTCATCAACCGCAGGTTGATCGGGTAGCGGTAGGGGCGTCCCTTGTTTGCCTGGATCGCGGCATACGCGCCCATCAGGGTCATGAAGACCCACAGGCACACGGCGATGACCGCGAAGAGCCAGCCGATGCCCGGCAGCAGGTTCAGGATGTTCAGCACGATCGCCAGAATGGTCAGCGGGAAGGTGAAGTTGAACGCTTCCTTGGATTCCTGGGCGGTGAAGGGGCCGCGGTCGCGGTAGACGGCGAAGATGATGGCCGAGGGAATGCAGCCGAGGATCGCGCCGAAATGCGCCATCATGGCCCACTGGCGGTCTTCCGACGGGGAGAGCGGCAGCGCGGACACGTTTGATCCCTCGAAACGCGAATTCTCAGATGATGGTACCTGGCGAGATGTCACGGAAATGTCCTTGTCTTACGGTGCGGCTTCTCCACCATGATATCGAGCTTCCGCTGACGCCCCGCCCAATGGCACCCTGAAAGTCCAAATCTTAGTCAATTGTTAGGAAACCGTAATCTTCCGTGGTAAGGAAATCGATTAGTTCCTCAACTTTACCCAATAGCGCCGGTTCCAGCTGTCCGTAGTGCTTGACCGTGGACAGGATCCGCTGCCAGCCGATGCCGATATCCTCGGCGGTTGCATGCGGCCAGCCGAAGGCGCGCAGCACGCCGGTTTTCCAGTCGGTCCCGCGGGGGATGACCGGCCAGGCCTTAATGCCCAGCGTGTTCGGCTTGATCGCCTGCCAGACATCCACGTACGGGTGGCCGAGGATTAGCACGTTGCCCGCAGCCCCGGGGACCTTCATGGCCTCGGCGACGATGCGCTCTTCCTTGGTTCCGGAAATCAGGTGGTCGACCAGGATGCCCAGGCGGCGGGTCGGCGAGGGGTTGAATTGGCGGATGGCCCCGGCCAGGTCGTCGACGCCATGCAGCGGTTCGACGACGATGCCCTCCACGCGCAGGTCGTGGCCCCAGACCTTCTCGACCAGTTCCGCGTCGTGCTTGCCTTCGACCCAGATGCGGCTGGCGCGGGCGGTACGGGCCTTGAGGTCTGCCACCGCGCGCGAGCCGGAGGCGGAGATCATGGTGCTCGGCGCCTTGGCCTTCGCGACAGGTTCGACGATCTCCACCGGTTCGCCCTCCAGCAGGAAGCCGAAGCCGGCCTGGAAGGAACGGGTCTTGCGGTGGCGGTCCTCCAGCACGATCACGCGCATGCCGCCGGACTTCTCGGTCTTGACGACCTCGCCGACCCAGCCGGAGACCGCATCTTCCAGGATCATGCCGCGTTCAACGGGCACCTGGCGGAGTTTTTTGGGTGCCGGAGCACTCAGGTCTTGCGGTCCCCAGGAGAAATTGGACACGGACTGCCTTTCGCTGTGATCGAATACGCTCGAAATCCAATGCTAGCAACTGCCGAAGGTATTAGACTTGGCACTTGACAGGTTAGAGTGCCAATTGTGCGGGCGTGGTTTCCCGGGAGGTGTTTTCGTGAGCGAAGTACGACGTCTTGACGTGTTGCGCGCCATCGTGGAGGACTATGTCCAGTCCCGCGAGCCCGTGGGTTCCAAGGCGCTGCGCGAACGGCACAACCTCGGGGTCAGCGCCGCCACCATCCGCAATGACATGGCCCTGCTCGAAGAGGAGGGCTTGATCGCCGCCCCGCACACCTCCTCGGGGCGCATCCCCACGGAGAAGGGCTACCGCCGCTTCGTGGACGAGATCGGCGAGCTCAAGCCGCTGTCGCGCGCCGAGCGCGAGGCGATCAACAAGATCCTGGACAGCTCGCAGGACCTCGACGAGATGCTGCACAGCACCGTGCGCCTGCTGGCCCGGCTGACCAACCAGGTTGCCATGATCCAGGTGCCGCACTACGACACCGCGGAGCTGCGCAACCTCGACCTGGTGGGCCTGGGCTCGGGCCAGGTGCTAATGGTGATGATCGCCTCCAACGGCACCGTGGACCAGCGCATGATCGCGGTGACCCGGCCGTACTCGGACGAGGAGCTGGACAACCTCAAGCAGTGGCTGCTGACTTCCTTCGGCGGCCACCGGCTGGCGGACCTCGTCGGCCCGCTGAGCAACGAGGCAGTGGTTCCGGCGC
Source organism: Arthrobacter sp. AG1021 (assembly GCF_003633665.1). Lineage (NCBI taxonomy): Bacteria > Bacillati > Actinomycetota > Actinomycetes > Micrococcales > Micrococcaceae > Arthrobacter > Arthrobacter sp. AG1021. Next base: position 1,011,045 of record NZ_RBLB01000006.1, read on the forward strand.
AGCACGAGACGCCGCTGGTGGGCAGCGTGCTGCGGTCGCTGGAGGAAATGGCGCAGGCGGCGAACGTGCAGCGCATCGTCATGGCCGGCACCGCGAACCTGGCCCGCGTCGAGGGGGACTTCCCGCTGAGCATCACCCCGGTGCTCGAGGCGCTGGAGGAGCAGGTGGTGTTGCTGAAGCTGTTCTCCGAACTGGAGGCGGATTCGCGCGGCCTGGCCGTGGCCATCGGCACCGAGAACCACTACGGGCAGCTGACCGACGCGGCGGTCATCGCCACCACCTACAGCACCGACCAGCGCAGCAAGCTCGGCGTGCTCGGCCCGACCAGGATGAACTATTCCTCCTCCATGGCCTCGGTGCGCGCGGTGGCCCGCTACCTGTCGAAGATTTTGGCGAACTAGCCGCGCGGCCGGTTCGCAGCACAACTTGAGAAGTGAAATTTTAAAGGAAAGGACACGGCGAAGATCGTGAGCTCGCATTACGAGACCCTGGGTGTCGCCAAGGACGCGACCCCGCAGGAAATCAAAAGCGCCTACCGCAAGCTGGCGCGCAAACTCCACCCGGACGTGAATCCCAGCGAGGACGCGGCCGAGCAGTTCAAGCTGGTCACCCGCGCCTACGAGGTTCTTTCCGACGAGAAGAAGCGCGCCAACTACGACGCCACCGGCGACGAGAACGGCAACGGCCAGCCGGGCTTCGGCGGGGGCGCCGGATTCGGCGGCTTCGGCGACATCTTCGAGCAGTTCTTCGGCGGCGGCCAGGCGCAGGGGCCGATGTCCCGCACCCAGCCGGGCCGCGACGCGCTGATCACCATCACCATCGACCTGGAAGACGCCGTCAAGGGCACCGTCTACCCGCTGGAGATGGAAACCGCCGTCACCTGCAAGACCTGCCACGGCGACGGTACCCGCGAGGGCACCAGCCCGGTCACCTGCACCATCTGCCACGGCGCTGGCCAGGTCCAGCGCCCGGTGCGCTCCTTCCTGGGCCAGATGATGACGGTGGAAACCTGCGCCGCCTGCCACGGCTTCGGCACCACCATCCCGGATCCCTGCATCGAGTGCAACGGCGAGGGCCGCGTACGCGAACACGTCTCCAAATCGCTGAACGTGCCGGCCGGCGTGGATTCGGGCACCCGCATCCAGCTGCGCGGCCAGGGCGAGGCAGGCCCGGGCGGCGGTCCGAACGGCAACCTGTTCGTCGAGGTCGACGTGCGCCGCCACAAGGTGTTCGAGCGCTCCGGCAACGACCTGCACGCCAAGATGACCATCCCGATGACCGCCGCGGCCCTGGGCTGCGAGCTGAAGCTGGAGACCTTCGACGGCGAGCAGACCCTGAACGTGGAGCCGGGGGCCCAGGACGGGGACACCCTGACCCTGCCGGCCCTGGGTGTGCCGCGCCTGCGCGGCGGCAAGCGCGGGGACATCATCGTGCACCTGCAGGTGGAGACCCCGACCAAGCTGGACGCCGCCCAGCGCGAGCTGCTCGAGCAGCTGGCCACGCTGCGCGGCGAAGAGCTGAGCGCCGGACGCGTCGAGCATTCAGGCGGCATGTTCTCGCGCCTGCGGGACAAGCTGAACCAGCGCTAGGCCATGAGCAACCACAGTTTCGTGATCGACCCGCAGCAGGGGGCCGAGGCCCGCGTGGGCGACACCCTGGCGCTGACCGGGCCGGAGGCGCACCACGCGGTGGCGGTCAAACGCACCCAGGCCGGCGAGCAGCTGGACCTGCTCGACGGCACCGGGCTGCGCCTGGTGGTCGAGGTGGCAGCCGCCTCCAAGGAGCTGCTCACGGTGACCGTGCTTGAACGGCTGCAGGAGCAGCCCCCGGAGCATCCAGCCACGCTCATCCAGGCGCTGTCCAAGGGGGACCGCGACCTGCAGGCCGTGGAATCCGCCGTCGAGCTGGGCGTCTTCACCGTCCGCCCGTGGCAGGCCGAGCGCTCGATCGTGCGCTGGAACGCGGCGAAGGCGGACAAGGCGCTTGCCAAGTGGCGCGCCCAGGTGCGCTCGGCGCAGAAGCAGTCCCGGCGCAGCTTCGAACCCGAGGTGAAGGAGCTGGTCTCCAGCAAGTCGCTGGCCGCGGCGATTTCCGCGCACGCGGCCGCCGGCGACCTGGTGCTGGTGCTGCACGAGCAGGCGCGGGATTCGGTGGCCCAAGCCGTGTCCGGCTGGCTGCCCGAGGCGGCGCCGGGTACCGGCGTGGTGCTGGTCGTCGGCCCCGAGGGCGGCATCAGCGATGCAGAGCTCGACGCGTTCGTGGCCGCCGGAGCGCATCCGGCGCTGCTCGGACGCCATGTGCTGCGCGCCTCCACCGCCGGCCCTGCCGCGCTGGTCCTGGTGCGCCACCTGCTCGGCGAGCTCTAGCCGGATTAATCAGCGAATGCCGCGAACCCCGAGGGGTTTGCGGCATTCGCTGTTTATTCGGTGGTGGGCGGGCGCCGGCGCTCAGCGCACGGTGAACTCGGAGCTGATCTCGCCGACCTTGGCCTTGCTGCCGGCTTCCTCGCCCCAGACGCTCAGCGCGTAGCTGCCGGCGGGCAGCCGGGTGGTCAGCGTGAAGGATCCGTCGGGCTCCACGCTCTCGTCGTTGATCCGGTTGGCGGCGGTAATGACCTTGGACTGGCCGTCGGCGGCCTTGGCCTGCAGGGAGTAGAAGGTGCCGCCGTCGAAGCTGGAGGTGCGGCCGTGGAACTTCACGGCGCCCGCCGCGGTGGTGGTGCCGAACTGCGGGTCGATGATCCAGATCGGGGCCATGTACTTCGCGTCGCGCTGGTAGACGTCCTGCAGGCGGTATCCGCCGAAGACGGTGGCGTTCTGCTTCCCGTCGACCAGGATGCGCACGCTGGCAGGGGTGTCGCCGACCAGGATGCCCGCGTTGGAGGCCGCGGCGGTCGCGGTGAACACCAGCTGCTGGATGGCGCGCTCGGACAGGCCCTCGTCGAGCGTGGCGCTGAAGACCTTGGCCGGAAGGTCCAGCGTGATCAGGTTCTGGTTGTCGATGGAGACCCCGACGTCGTCGGTGGACTTCAGGTGCGTGTACCAGGCCGGGTCGGCCGGCTTCCCGGCGAGCAGGTAGGCGATCGCGTCGCCTATCGGCTCCTGGTGGCGGGTGTCGGTGGCGTATTCGCGGTAGAGGTAGACCCCCGAGTCGGTGTTCTCCAGCCAGTAGACCGGCATCTTTTGCCCGGGGAAAGCCTGTTCCATCGAGTCGGTGGCCTGCGGGACACCCTCCGCCGCGGCGGCGGAGTTTGCAGGCATCTCGAAGCTGTCGTCGCGCGCGGCAAGTCCGCAGCCGACCACCAGGGCCACCGCTGCGATGACGCCGGTCGCCGCGAAACGTCGCGGGATTCGGCGCTTGTACCACTGCTGCACGTTGGGACCAGTCCATCTGTTCTGCGGGGATTCTTGGGCGCCCGGAACGAGAACGTGGTTCCGCGCGCTCATCTAGCGTGCCACATCAAGGTGTGCGATGAGGCCGAAATTCGCCAAACCTACCAATCCGTAACCAAATCTATACCTTTGCGACCTGCTCGGATTAGATTCATTTCATACTAGTTTCAGAATTTTCAGCGCTCGGCGGAGCGCTACGTATCGCGTTGGGAGCCGGGGACTAGCTAGACTGGACTTGCGCAAGTTTTTTTATTTTCCGAGCTCAAAAGGGGCACGAAGCACTGCATGCAGGTTGAACAGAACCAGAGGCAATCCGAGACCGGGCCGGCGACGCTGGCCATCACGTTCGAGACTCCCGAGCTGATGATCGCAACCCTGGGCCCGAACGACGAGTTGCTGCGCATCCTCACCGGCGCCTACCCGGACGTGCAGTTCCGCCCCAACGGGTCGACACTGAGCCTCCTGGGCGATCCGGTCCAGGTGCGCAAGGCGCAGCGGGTGACCGAGGAAGCCAGGTCGCTGGCGCAGCGCGGCTCGCGGATGAGCGCGGAAACCATCGAGCAGATCATCAAGATGCTCAGCGCCGGGAACCGGGACGCCCCCACCGACGTGCTGGGGCTGAAGATCCTCTCCGGCCGCGGGCGCTCCATCCGGCCCAAGACGGTGAACCAGAAATCCTACGTGGATGCCATCGAGGACTCCACGGTGACCTTCGGCATCGGCCCGGCAGGCACCGGCAAGACCTTCCTGGCCATGGCCATGGCCGTCGCGGCGCTGCAGGACAAGCAGGTCAACCGCATCATCCTGACCCGTCCGGCGGTCGAGGCGGGGGAGAAGCTGGGTTTCCTGCCCGGCACCCTGAGCGAGAAGATCGACCCCTACCTGCGTCCGCTCTACGATGCGCTGCACGACATGGTGGATCCGGATTCGATCCCGCGGCTGCTGGAGGCGGGCACCATCGAGGTCGCCCCGCTGGCCTACATGCGCGGGCGCACCCTGAACGACGCCTTCGTCATCCTCGACGAGGCGCAGAACACCACCAGCGAGCAGATGAAGATGTTCCTGACCCGCCTGGGCTTCGGCTCCAAGATGGTGGTCACCGGGGACGTCACCCAGGTCGACCTGCCGGGCAACGCGGTCTCCGGGCTGCGCATGGCCAGCGAGGTGCTGGAAGGCATCGAGGACATCTCGATCTGCCGGCTGGACGCCAGCGACGTGGTGCGCCACCGGCTGATCGCTGACATCGTCTCCGCCTACGACCGCTGGGACGACGACCGCCGCAAGGGCCGCCAACGGCCGCGACATACGAAGTGAGCAGCGAAGCAATGAGCATTGAAGTCAACAACGAAACCGAGCTCGACGTCGATTTGGCCGACGTGAACAAGCTGGCGCAGTCGGTGATGAGCGCCATGTACCTGCACCCGGAGACCGAGGTGTCCATCGTCTTCCTGGATGAGGACGCGATGAGCGCGCTGCATGTGGAGTGGATGGACCTGGAGGGCCCCACCGACGTGATGAGCTTCCCGATGGACGAGCTGCGCCCCGGGCGCGAGCACGCCCCCTCGGAGGCGGGGATTTTGGGCGACATCGTGATCTGCCCGAGCGTCGCGCAGGCGCAGGCCGAAGCCGGCGGGCACAGCACCCATGACGAGATCCTGCTGCTGGCCACGCACGGCCTGCTGCACCTGATGGGCTTCGACCACATGGAGCCCGAGGAGAAGGAAGAGATGTTCTCCCTGCAGCGCCGCCTGCTGGAGTCCTACACCGGGCGCCCGGCGCCGAAGGAAACGGTGGAATAACCGCCGTGGGTATACTCCTGCTGATTCTCGCCGTCGTCTTCATCGCCTGCTCGGCGGTGCTCACGGCCGCGGACTCGGCCTTCTACGCACTTTCCCGCCACGCCGCCGAACGGCTGCGGGCGGATTCCGAATCCAAGGCGCTCAGCGCCATCCTGGACGACACCGAATCCCACGCCCAGGCCATCAAGTTCTGGCGCGTCTGGTTCGAGACCGCCTCCGCGGTGTCCGTGGCGCTGCTGGTGTCCACCCGGGTTCAGAACATCTGGCTCGCCGGGCTGATCGCCACGATCGCCATGGCCGCCCTGGGCTTCGTGCTGGTGAGCATGTCGCCGCGGCGCTACGGCCGCTCCAACGCGCAGCGCGTGGTGCAGGCCACCGCCCCGATGGTCCGCCTGCTGCGCCGCGCCCTGGGCCCGGTGGCGAACTGGCTGGCGAACATCGCCAAGGCGCTGAGCCCCGGAGGCACCGACGAGGACGGCTACCTGGGCAAGGAGCGCCTGCGCGACCTGGTGGACCGGGCCAGCGAGGGCGAGGACCTGGACGAGGAATCCGCGGAGCTGATCTCCGGGGTCATCGACCTGGAGGAAACCAACGTGCGCGCGGTCATGGTGCCGCGCACCGACATGGTGGTGCTGGATTCCGACCACACCTTCCACAGCGCGCTGGACCTGTTCATGGCCTCGGGCTACTCGCGCATCCCGCTGATCGGCGAGGACTCCGACGATATCCGCGGCATCATCTACCTCAAGGACCTGATCGGGGAGATCCACGGCCTGCAGCAGGCCAAGGACCTGCTCGAGCTGGCCCGCCCGGTGCGCTTCGTGCCGGAGTCCAAGTCCGCCGCGGAGCTGCTGCAGGAGCTGCAGCAGGAGTCCATCCACTTCGCGATCGTGGTCGACGAGTACGGCGGCACCGCCGGGCTGGTCACCCTGGAGGACCTGATCGAGGAGATCGTCGGCGAGATCGACGACGAATACGACCGCAGCCGCACCGAGCTTGTGGAAAACCCGGACGGCTCGCTGTTCGCGGTGGCCAGCGCCTCCATCGACGACGTGGCAGACCATTTTGACCTGCTCATCGACGAGGAGGACGTGGACACCGTGGGCGGGCTGCTGTCCAAGGCGCTGGAGTCCGTGCCCGTGCTCGGCTCCACCGCGGATGTGAACGGCCTGCGCCTGACCGTGGTCGCCCTGGCGGGGCGCCGCAACCGCATCGGCAAGATCCATGTAGAGCGTCTGGCCAAGGACGCTTTAGACCATATCGAGAACGACGAGGAATCCTCTGATGAGCGATAACCACACCCCGCGCGCCCTGGGCGAATGGCCCGATGGCTTCCGCTCCGGCTTCACGTCCTTCGTGGGCCGCCCGAACGCCGGCAAGTCCACCCTGACCAACGCCCTGGTGGGCCAGAAGGTGGCGATCACCTCCGCGAAGCCGCAGACCACCCGCCACACCATCCGCGGCATCGTGCACCGCGAGGATGCGCAGCTGGTGCTTGTCGACACCCCGGGGCTGCACCGCCCGCGCACGCTGCTGGGCCAGCGCCTGAACGACCTGGTCGCCGAGACCCTCTCCGAGGTGGACGCGATCGGCTTCTGCCTGCCGGCCAACGAGAAGATCGGCCCCGGCGACCGCTTCATCGCCACCCAGCTGGCGCAGCTGCAGCGCAAGCCGATCGTCGCGATCGTGACCAAGGCCGACCTGGTGGACCGCGAGGCGCTGGCCGCGCAGCTGATCGCCGTGACCGAGCTGGGCAACCAGAACTTCGGCCCGAACGGCTTCGCCGCGATCGTCCCGGTCTCCGCGGTCAAGGAGTTCCAGGTGCAGGAGGTCGCCGACGTGCTCGTGCAGCAGATGCCGGCCGGACCGCCGCTATACCCGGACGGCGAGCTGACCGACGAGCCCGAGGCGAAGATGATCGCCGAGCTGGTCCGCGAGGCGGCGCTGGAAGGCGTGCGCGACGAGCTGCCGCACTCGCTGGCAGTGGTCGTGGAGGAGATGGTCCCGCGCGAGGGACGCAGCGAGAACAACCCGCTGGTGGACATCCACGTCTCGCTGTACGTGGAGCGCTCCAGCCAGAAGGCCATCGTGATCGGCCGCGGCGGCTCCCGGCTGCGCGAGGTCGGCACCAACGCCCGCAAGGGCATCGAGAAGCTGCTGGGCACCAAGGTATACCTGGACCTGCACGTGAAGGTCGCCAAGGACTGGCAGCGCGACCCGAAGCAGCTTGGGCGCCTGGGCTTCTAGCCCGCCGAGCCCCGCGCCACGTTCCGATCCGCCCGCTCCGACCCTGCGTCGGGCCGGGCGGATCCGCCGTTTAGTCGACGCTCAGCCAGCTGGACGCTGCTCAGTGCAGGAACACCGGCAGCCACTGCGGGTTGTGCGCGTGCACCAGCGCGAGGAACAGCACCGCGTCGAAGATCAGGTGCACGCTCACCACGTAGGTCAGCGAATCGGTGAGCTTGAAGGTGCAGCCTGCAGCAGGGCGAAGGGGAAGGCCAGCGCCGGGCCCCGGGCCTGGTAGCCGATCTCCCAGAGGAACGCGCCGACCGCAACCAGCCCGAGCGCTGCCAGCCCCAGATGCCGGGCCAGCTCGCGGTCCAGCAGCGCGGCGGCCGGGACGGTTCTCACGCCCAGCGCGGTGCGCCGCGGATCGGCCTGCCGGGTCTTCACACCCACCAGCATGCCAGCTGCGCCCGCCCGGCAACAGGCGTGCGTCTCCGGCCCCGTGTCCATAATGTGACACAACCGCGCAACAGTTTCAGTGCGCGCAGCGGGCCGGTGTTATGCTCAACACGTGCATTTCGAGCTTCTACTACTACTCAGCCGCTGCGAGGATCCAACGGACCGCTAGTGGTCCCTCGGCCGACCCCTCGTTGCGGAGTAAGCTCTTGTCTGGCCCCACACAACTAAGCACCAATTTTTGTCTAGGGGACAACCGAAATGCAGAACATGCAACAGCCTTCGAACATGCCGATCCACAAGTATGTTCCGTTCCAGGACCAGATCGAAGTCAACCTTCCCGATCGCACCTGGCCAGACAAGTACATCACCACCGCGCCGCGCTGGTGCGCGGTCGACCTGCGCGACGGCAACCAGGCGCTGATCGACCCGATGAGCCCCGAGCGCAAGCACAAGATGTTCGACCTGCTGGTGCAGATGGGCTTCAAGGAGATCGAGGTCGGCTTCCCGTCCGCCTCGCAGACCGACTTCGACTTCGTGCGCCAGCTCATCGAGGGCAACCGCATCCCCGAGGACGTCACCATCCAGGTCCTCACCCAGTCCCGCGAGCACCTGATCGAGCGCACCTACCAGGCGCTGGAAGGCGCCAAGCAGGCCATCGTGCACCTGTACAACTCGACCTCGATCCTGCAGCGCGAAGTCGTCTTCCGCCAGGACCAGGACGGCATCGTCGACATCGCCGTGCAGGGCGCGCGCCTGTGCAAGAAGTACGAAGAGCAGATGACCGGCACCAAGATCACCTACGAGTACTCCCCGGAGTCCTACACCGGCACCGAGCTGGAGTTCGCCAAGCGCATCTCCGAGGCCGTGGCCGAGGTGCTGGAGGCCAGCCCGGAGAACAAGATGATCCTGAACCTGCCGGCCACCGTGGAGATGGCCACCCCGAACGTGTACGCCGACTCGATCGAGTGGATGCACCGCAACCTGGCCAACCGCGATTCGATCATCCTTTCGCTGCACCCGCACAACGACCGCGGCACCGGCGTGGCCGCCGCGGAGCTGGGCTACCTGGCAGGCGCCGACCGCATCGAGGGCTGCCTGTTCGGCAACGGCGAACGCACCGGCAACGTGGACCTGGTGACCCTGGGCATGAACATGTTCGGCCAGGGTGTGGACCCGCAGATCGACTTCTCCGACATGGACCACATCCGCCGCACCGTCGAGTACTGCAACCAGCTCCCGGTCCCGGAACGCAGCCCATACGGCGGCGACCTGGTCTTCACCGCGTTCTCCGGCTCCCACCAGGACGCGATCAAGAAGGGCCTGGAGGCCATGGAGGCCAAGGCCGGCGAGCAGGGCAAGGATCTGAACGAACTGGTCTGGGCCGTGCCGTACCTGCCGGTGGACCCGAAGGACATCGGCCGCTCCTACGAGGCAGTGATCCGCGTGAACTCGCAGTCCGGCAAGGGCGGCGTGGCCTACCTGCTGAAGAACGACTACAACCTGGACTTGCCGCGCCGCGCGCAGATCGAGTTCTCCAGCGTGATCCAGAAGATGACCGACACCGAGGGCGGGGAGGTCTCCTCCTCGACCATCTGGAACGTCTTCCAGGACGAGTACCTGCCGGCCGAGGAAGGCTCGGACCAGAAGACCTGGGGCCACTACCGCATCGCCTCGGCCACCGCGACCTCCGACGAGGACGGCAGCTTCCAGCTGGACGCCAAGCTGGTCATCGACGGCGCGCCGCATGAGCGCTCCGCCGGCGGCAACGGCCCGGTCTCCGCGCTGGTGCACATGCTCAACGAGGACGGCGTGGACCTGCGGGTGCTCGACTACTCCGAGCACGCCATGAGCGAGGGCGGAAACGCCCGCGCCGCCGCGTTCGTCGAGTGCGCCGTGGGCGACCGCATCCTGTGGGGCGTCGGCCTGGACACCAACACCAACATCGCGGCGCTGAAGGCAGTGGTTTCCGCGGTCAACCGCGCGATCCGCGACGCGAAGTAGCCGCCGCTACCGCAAGCGCACGTCATCAACGCCACGGCCGGCACATCCTCGCTGGCCGTGGCGTTGGGCATTCTGTCGGTGGCCAGGTGGGAGAATTGAGCACGTGTCAAGATCAGGTTTCGCCTCCAAGAGCTACCGCACCCGCGGCATCGTTCTGCGCACCCACAAGCTGGGGGAGGCCGACCGCATCATCACGCTGCTGACCCCCAACGGGATCGTGCGCGCGGTGGCCAAGGGCGTGCGGCGCACCTCCTCGCGGCTCGGGGCCACCCTCGAACCGTTCATGGAGGTCGAAGCCCAGCTGGTGATGGGGCGCAACCTGGACATCGTCTCCCAGGCGCAGCTGCGCCACGCCTATGGCCAGCTGCTGGTCGCCGACTACCCGAGCTACACCGTGGCCACCGCCATGGTGGAGATCGCCGAAAAGCTGCTGGAAGCCGACAGCGACTCGAACTTGCGCCAGTACCGGCTGCTGCACGGGGCGATCGCGCTGCTGTCCAAGCACCTGGCGGAGCCCGGCGCCGTGCTGGACTCCTATATCCTGCGTGCCCTGTCCATCGCCGGCTGGGCCCCGTCCTTCACCAACTGCGTGCGCTGCGGGAAGCCCGGCCCGCACGAGGCGCTGCATGTGCAGCTTGGCGGCGTGGTCTGCTCCGACTGCCGCCCGCCGGGGTCGCTCTCGCCGCACCCGGTGACCATCCAGTACCTGCAGGCGCTGCTGGAGGGGGACTGGGACACCGTCGCCCTGGCCGGGCCGCGCGCCCGCAAGCAAGCGGCGGAGATCACCGCCAATTATCTGCAATGGCACCTGGAGCGTGCCGTCAAGTCCCTACGCCATGTGGAGAGATCATGAAGAAGCTGCCCAAGATCACCGGCCGCCGCGGTCCGGTCGCACCTTTCGCGCACCCCCAGAACCCGGTCATGCCGCAGATCCCGACGGAGTTGATCCCGGAGCACGTCGCCATCGTGATGGACGGCAACGGCCGCTGGGCCAACCAGCGCGGCCTGCCGCGCACCGAGGGGCACCGTGCCGGGGAAGCCGCGCTGCTGGACGTCATGGCGGGCGCCGTGGAAATGGGCATCAAATACGTCTCCGTGTACGCGTTCTCCACCGAGAACTGGAAGCGCAGCCCGGAGGAAGTCCGCTTCCTCATGGGCTTTTCCCGCGACGTGCTGCGCCGCCAGCGCGACACCCTGAATTCCTGGGGCGTGCGCATCCGCTGGTCCGGCCGCGAGCCGAAGCTGTGGAAGTCGGTGATCAACGAGCTGCGCGAAGCCGAGGAGCTGACCCGCGAGAACACCGGCTGCCAGCTGACCATGTGCGTGAACTACGGGGGCCGGGCCGAGCTCGGCGATGCCATGGCGGCCATCGCCAAGGACGTCGCCGCGGGCAAGCTGCGCGCCTCCTCGGTCGGGGAGAAGACCATCGGCAAGTACCTTCACGCCCCGGAGCTGCCTGACGTCGATTTGTTCCTGCGCACCAGCGGCGAACAGCGCACCAGCAACTTCCTGCTGTGGCAGTCCGCCTATGCAGAGATGGTGTTCCTTGACCAGTTGTGGCCCGACGTCGACCGCCGCACCCTGTTCACCGCGGTGGAAGAGTACGCCAAGCGCGACCGCCGCTACGGCGGCGCGATCGACAAGCCCGGCGCCTAGCAGTCAAGCATCTTCAGCCACAGGTTCAGATCCCTGAACGCGGTGGCGCGGGCAGGCTCCGCCGAGGTGAAGACGTCGTGCATGGCACCGTCGAGTTCCGAGAGCGTCACGAAGCTGCCGAGTTTCAGCGCGCGCAGGCGCGTCTGGGTGACGTCGATGACCGAATCGGTATGCTGCATCTGCTCGGAATACGAGGTGCTGAAATGCGAGGTCTTCGAGGTCAGCATCAGGATCGGAAGGCTCAGGTTCAGTCCCCGGGCCACTTGGGCGTGGCCTTTGAGGATCGTGTGCAGCCAGCCAGCAGTGGTGGGAAAGGCCAAGGTGGGGCGCCAGATGGGATGGATATCCCACTGGCCGCTGGCCTGGTCGCTGAGCGACTGCCAGTAGTGGTCGAACTGGTTGGCCAACACCTTGCGCCGCGGATTGCTGCGCGACATCGCTTCCATCAGCCCGTTGATCGGCACGCGCAGGAACGCCGTGCCCTGGAACTCCAGCCACGGCGCGTTGAGCACCAGGCCCTTGATGTTCGGCGAAGTGCGCGAGATCCACAAGCTCAGGATGAGACCGCCCATGGAATGCCCCTGCGCCACCACCGGCAGTTCGGGATGTTCGCGCTGCAAGATGCCAAGGCTCGCGTCCAGCTCGAGGTCGAGGTCTTCCAGGGCCGAAATGTATCCGGGAAGCTCGTGCTCCTTGCGAAGGCTGCGACCGTGGTGGCGCAGATCCAGGGCGTAGAAGTGGTAGCCCCGGTGGTGCCAGAACTCGGCAAGTTCGCGGTTGTAGAAATAATCGCTCCAGCCGTGAACCGACAACACCACGCCCTTGGCCCGGCGGCCCAGTTTCCGGAACCAGCCGGAGGGCGCATACCGCACCAGTGTCGCGACTAGCGGCCCCTCGGCGTCGGACCCGAAGTCCAAGGTCTGGTACTCGTAGCCCGGTCCCAGCGGATCGGGCACCCAGACACCCGGCGGTGTGGACGGCAGGAATTCAGGCCATCTCGCTGCGGGAAGAAGTTCTGCGACCGTCATGAAATCAGCTTACCGACCTCAAGTTGTCTACAGACCCCATTTCACGGGAAGATTGGAACCATGCGCATTTATCCTTTGGTCTTCAAGCACGTTTTCGCCAAGATGGATCCTGAAAAGGCCCATCACTTCGCTTTCGATGCGATCAAGATCGCCCAGCGCGTTGGATTGACCAAGGCAGCCCGCAAATTCTTCGCTCCCGCTCCGAAGCTGAAGCGTACCGTGATGGGGATCGATTTCCCCTCGCCCTTCGGCCTGGCCGCAGGTTTTGACAAGGGCGCTACCGGCATCATGGCCTTGAGCGACATTGGTTTCGGCCATGTCGAGATCGGCACAGTGACCGGACAAGCCCAGCCAGGAAACCCGCAGCCTCGCTTGTTCCGTCTGGTTGAAGACCGCGCGGTCATCAACCGCATGGGATTCAACAACGAAGGCGCCGAGGTTGTTGCCGCGCGGGTGGCGCAGGCTCGCCAGCAGTTGAAGTCGGACTACGCGGCAAATCGTCCGGTGGTGGGCGTCAACATCGGCAAGACCAAGGTCGTCGAGCTTGGCGACGCGGTGGGGGATTACCTCGCTTCAACCCGACAGCTGGCCATCCACGCCGACTACCTGGTCGTGAACGTCTCCAGCCCGAACACCCCGGGGCTGCGTCTGCTACAGAGTGTTGAAACGCTGCGTCCCCTGTTGACCGAGGTCGGCGAACTCGCCGACCATGTTGCAGGCCGGCACGTACCGCTGCTCGTCAAAATCGCACCGGATCTGAGCGACGAAGACATCGCCGATGTAGCAAAGCTCGCCACCGAGCTGGAACTCGACGGCATCATCGCCACCAACACCACCATCGGACGCGAAGGGCTGAAGAGTTCCGCGGCGATGGTCGAGAAGATCGGGGCCGGAGGCCTGTCCGGCGCCCCGCTGAAGCAGCGTTCCCTGGAAGTCCTGCGCCAGCTTCGAGCCTTGGTTCCATCCGAGATGGCAATCATCGCCGTTGGCGGCGTGACCGACGCGAAAGACGTGAAAGCCCGCTTGGATGCAGGTGCAAACCTTGTGCAGGGCTACACCGCATTCCTCTACGAGGGGCCTTTCTGGGCGCGCTCGATCAACCGTGCTTTGGAGCAAATGCTCTAACCAAGGCACAGCCAAACACTACAACGTAGCTTCGAACCGAATTGGTTCGAAGCTACGTCGTTTTATAGAGCGTGGAGACTGAACGCCGCTGGTTCACTCCTGGGCGATGTGGCCACGCTGCATGGATGCGGGGGAGTATCGACACGCGAAGGGTCTTGTCTTCCAATAAACAAGATTGAAAGCTTGTTTGCCGATTTCTGTTCAAACGTGCGCACGAGAACTTGTAACCACGGGTACAAGAAAATTGCGCCGAACCAGCAATTTTCGCGCACTTCGCGTCGTCAGACTCCGTCAGCTCTGGCCAAGCGCGCCTGACGTTGATAGCGCTCACGAATTTCCAGCCTCCATCAAAGCCCTGACCTTGTAAATGGTCGCCAGCCTGCCTGCGAAAGGGTGACAGGACAAACTTTAAAGCTGGTGAAATCATCCTCAGGGAGGCCCTCCAAAGGTTGCGCCGCGTGCGGAATATGTCGATTTCGGTCAAGAGAAAAGGGCGGATTCCGAGTGGAATCCGCCCTTTGAAGTTGTCGGGATCGATTAGTCGATCGATGCTCCGCGCTTGACCTGCGGTTTAGGCAGGCGCAGCTTGCGGAACTGCATTCCGCGCATCGTGGCATACATGCGAACACCGCGATCCAGCGAGCCGAACTTGGCGACGAGACGACGCTTCAAGATCGAAGTCGTGACGATTGCCTCGATGATGATCACGGCAATCAGGACCCAGAGGGCGCCCTGGACGTACATCTGTACGGCCAGATTACCGCTGAAAGTCAGCGAAACAACGAGGAAGGCGAGGATGAAAAACATCATGAATTCGCCTACCATCCACCGCGAGTCGATGAAGTTGCGTGCATAGCGCTTCTGCGGGCCCTTGTCGCGAGCCATGAGGTAGCGTTCATCACCGGTTTCGTTGGCAACACGCAGGCGATTCTGGGCCTCGATGCGCTGTTGGCGCTCAGCTTCCTTCGCGGCCTTGCGGTCGGTCGGGACCAACGGACGTTGGCGATTCGCCTGCTGCGCGTTGCGCTTGGGCGTCGGGCCAGCCTTACGACCGTCAGTCGATTCAGAAGCCTGCTCAACAGGCTCCACATTTACTTGGGATTGAGATTCATCCTTCTTACGTCCAAACACCCCTCTATCCTAGCGGGGATTGAATCATCAGGTGACATTCGCAACCACAAGAATTGCTAGGCTGAAAGCATGTCATCAAATTCAATGCCTGAGGCCTCCGCACATGGTGTGGACGTAGCTAGCCTCAAGAACCACATCCAGTCGAACTTCGAGCAGATCCTCGAAGAGTTGACCTCGTTGGTTGCCATCCCCAGCATCGCGTGGGAATCCTTCGACCCAGCGAACCTCGAAAAATCTGCCGAAGCGGTCGCGGCTCTGGCCAAGGACGCCGGCATGCCAAGCGTTGAGATCCTGCGCGAACCCACCGATTCGGGCGCCATGGGAGCTCCTGCAGTTGTCGCCCGCCGCCCGGCGGCGCCCGGCAAACCAACCGTTCTGCTGTACGCCCACCACGATGTACAGCCCCCAGGCGATGAAGCGGACTGGAACACGCCGGTGTTCGAGGCCACCCGAGTGGGAGACCGGCTCTTCGGCCGGGGAGCCGCAGACGACAAGGCCGGCATCATGGTCCATATCGCCGCCCTGCGCGCCGTCCTGGACTCGGTGGCGGACTTCGGCGTCGGTGTGACGTACTTCTTCGAAGGCGAGGAAGAAGCCGGTTCGCCGTCCTTCCGAAACTTCCTCGAAGCCCACCAGGACAAACTGGCGGCAGACGTCATCATCGTCGCCGATTCCAGCAACTGGGCCGTAGGAACCCCGGCGCTTACAAGCTCCCTTCGTGGTATGTGTGCTGCGGAGATCACCGTGCGCTCGCTTCGCCATGCGGTGCATTCCGGCATGTTCGGCGGTCCGATACTCGACGCCCCGATCCTGGCGGCGAAACTCATCTCCACCTTCCACAACGAGGACGGTGCCGTGTCCATCGCGGGCCTCGTGTCCAACGACGCGGCGGATGTCGACTTCGATGAAGCTGAATTCCGCCGGGATTCCGGTGCGCTCGATTCCTATTCGCTGGCTGGAACGGGAAAGATCACCGATCGCCTGTGGAATAAACCAGCGCTCAGTGTCATTGGTATGGATATGCCGAGTGTCGACCACTCCTCGAACACCCTGATTCCGCAGGCGCGCTTCAAGGTTTCAATGCGGTTGGCACCCGGGCAGGATCCAGCCAAGGCCCTGGAAGCCTTCGAGGAACACGTCATGAATGTGGACCTCAGGGGAGCCGAAGTGGAGTTCAAGGCGGTTGAAGCCGGCAATGCCTATCTGGCGGATCTGGCTGCCTCAGCCAATGGCACCGCTTCGTGGGCCCTGGAACAAGCCTGGGGAGTTGTACCGGTTCACATGGGGCTGGGCGGATCCATTCCGTTCATCGCCGACCTTTCGGACGTTTTCCCGGAAGCTCAGATTCTGGTGACCGGCGTGGAAGATCCGGACTCGCGAGCCCACTCGGCAAACGAGTCGTTGCACTTGGGAGATTTCCAGCATGCAATTGAGGCGGAGGCGCTGCTTCTGGCACGGATTGACTCCGAAGGTCTATGAGCCGCGTCATAGACGCAGTTCATGGGGGAGCTTTATTTGGGTCCCCGACGTAGGATAGAACTAAGAACAAAGGCCTCAGGTGCCCGTCACAATGATGAACCCTGGCGCCTAACCAAGCAGTTTGGGAGGAAATGATGACTGCAGCCGTAGACCAGACCAAGGGTGATCCAACCGAGGTCCCAACTCACGACGTCAATATTTCAGATGTCGCAGCAGCCAAGGTTCGCTCGCTCCTGGAGCAGGAAGGCCGCGATGACCTGCGCCTGCGCATCGCCGTTCAGCCAGGCGGCTGCTCGGGCCTCATCTACCAGCTCTACTTCGATGAGCGCATGCTCGATGGCGATGCGGTCCGCGACTTTGACGGCGTGGAAGTTATCGTCGACAAGATGAGCGTTCCGTACCTTGCCGGCGCCTCCATCGATTTCGAAGACACCATCTCCAAGCAGGGCTTCACCATCGACAACCCCGCAGCCTCCGGCTCCTGCGCCTGTGGAGATTCCTTCCACTAGGCCCTAGGGAACTAACGCCGCTGTTCAAACGTTGAAGAAATTTCTCGTTTGAACAGCGGCGTTTTTCGGTATTCTGGGCCCTGAGAGGGTAAGCTCTACGTTAAGTAGTAAAACTATGTTTCGCTTCATAAGCCGCCTCACCGTGCAAGCAGTAATTCGCGAGGTGACTTATGGAGACCACATTCTGCACCAACAAAGAGGAAGGGCCGTCTGTGAGTTCGCAAGACCGAACCGGCAGTCGCGGTAAAGCCAAGGCCAAAGTATTGGCCTTGGTCGGCACCAGCGCATTGCTGTTGACGGGATGTTCAGCGGAAGTTCAACGCGGTTGGCTTCCGAACGTGGACCGCGACACCACCAACCACACTGCAGCAATCCAGGACTTCTGGGTTAACTCGTGGATTGCAGTGGTTGTCATCGGTGTTTTGACCTGGGGCTTGATGCTGTGGTGCATCATCGCCTACCGTCGCCGCAAGAACGATACTGGCTACCCA
The DNA here is from genome assembly GCF_003633665.1 of Arthrobacter sp. AG1021. Lineage (NCBI taxonomy): Bacteria > Bacillati > Actinomycetota > Actinomycetes > Micrococcales > Micrococcaceae > Arthrobacter > Arthrobacter sp. AG1021. Next base: position 1,028,341 of record NZ_RBLB01000006.1, read on the forward strand.
CGTCAGCTGAGCTACAACCTGCCATTGGAGATCTTCTACACGGCCATTCCATTGGTCCTTGTTCTGGTCTTCTTTAGCTTCAACAACAACCTGGTTAACAGCATCAACAAGCCTGTTGACTCGGAGATCGTCGTCGACGTTCGCGCCAAGCAGTGGGCTTGGGACTTCAACTACACCTTCGATGGTGGCCAGGAGAAGCACTACGCCGGCATTCAGGCTCACCTGAACGAAGATGGCTCCGAGGGCATTCAGGAAACTCTGCCAACCCTGTACCTGCCAGTTGGCAAGTCGGTAGAGTTCCAGCTCAACAGCCGCGATGTCATCCACTCGTTCTGGGTTCCGGCCTTCCTTCAGAAGCTGGACATGATCCCAGGTAAGACCAATCACATCTACCTGACCCCACAGGTTGAAGGTACCTTCGACGGTAAGTGCGCCGAGCTTTGCGGCGAGTACCACTCCGAGATGCTCTTCAACTTGAAGGTTGTCAGCGAGGCAGAGTTCAAGGCTCAGATGGCCAAGCTGGAAGATGGACACATTGGTGAAGAATACGATCGCAGTCCGGACACCGTGAACAGCGTGATCGTTAAGCACGAAGGGGAAGGAGAGTAATCGCTATGACTACGTTTGAATATGCAACTGACGACGTGAAGTCGATTGCCCCAGCCGTTGTGCCGAAGTCCAAGGGTCGCCTCTTCGTCGACTTCATTACTTCGACCGACCACAAGAAGATCGGGTACATGTACCTGATCATGTCGTTCGTATTCTTCTGCATCGGTGGCGTTATGGCGCTGCTGATCCGTGCAGAGCTTTTCGAACCAGGTATGCAGATCCTGCAGACCAAGGAACAGTACAACCAGCTGTTCACCATGCACGGCACCGTCATGCTCCTGATGTTCGCAACCCCGCTGTTCGCAGGTTTCGCCAACGTCATGATGCCGCTGCAGATCGGCTCGCCGGACGTGGCCTTCCCACGTTTGAACGCACTAGCTTTCTGGTTCTTCGCCTTCGGTTCGACCGTAGCGCTGGCCGGCTACCTCACCCCGCAGGGTGCAGCCAGCTTCGGCTGGTTCGCTTATGCACCGCTGTCGAACACCACGTTCTCGCCGGGCATCGGCGGAGACCTGTGGGTCTTCGGTCTGGCTCTGTCGGGCTTCGGCACCATCCTTGGTGCAGTGAACTTCATTACCACCATCATCTGCCTGCGTGCACCAGGTATGACCATGTGGCGTATGTCGATCTTCTCGTGGAACACCCTGATCACTTCGCTGCTGATCCTGATGGCTTTCCCGCCGCTGGCAGCTGCTCTGTTCGCACTGGGTGCTGACCGCCGCTTCGGCGCGCATATCTTCGATCCGGAAACGGGCGGTGCCATTCTTTGGCAGCACCTGTTCTGGTTCTTCGGCCACCCTGAGGTGTACATCATCGCGCTGCCGTTCTTCGGCATCGTTTCAGAGATCTTCCCGGTCTTCTCCCGCAAGCCGATCTTCGGCTACAAGGGCCTGGTCTTCGCGACCATCTCGATTGCTGCCCTGTCGATTTCCGTGTGGGCACACCACATGTACGTCACCGGCTCGGTTGCACTGCCGTTCTTCGGCTTCATGACCATGCTGATCGCGGTTCCGACCGGTGTGAAGTTCTTCAACTGGATCGGCACGCTATGGCGCGGCTCGATCACCTTTGAAACCCCGATGCTCTGGAGCATCGGCTTCATGATCACCTTCCTGTTCGGTGGCCTGACCGGTATTATCCTGTCGGCTCCGGCTCTGGACTTCCACGTTTCCGATACCTACTTCGTTGTGGCTCACTTCCACTACGTGGTCTTCGGTACCGTTGTCTTCGCAATGTTCGCTGGATTCTACTTCTGGTGGCCAAAGTGGACCGGGCACATGCTCAACGAGCGTCTGGGCAAGATCCACTTCTGGTTGCTGTTCGTTGGCTTCCACGGAACCTTCCTCATCCAGCACTGGCTGGGTGTCATGGGTATGCCACGTCGCTACGCCGACTACATGCCTGAAGACAACTTCACTGCCATGAACCAGGTCTCCACCGTCTTCGCATTCATCCTGGGCGCTTCGATGATTCCATTCTTCTGGAACGTCTGGATCACCCACCGCAATGCCAAGAAGGTTGAAGTTGATGATCCATGGGGCTTCGGCGCTTCGCTGGAGTGGGCAACCTCTTGCCCTCCACCACGTCACAACTTCCACTCGATTCCTCGCATCCGTTCGGAGCGTCCAGCTCTGGATCTGCACCACCCGGAATTGAGCGGCCGCGTCACCCCAGAGTCTCCGGTAGCGAAGATCTTTGGCCCCGCTGATCAGAAGGACCTGTAAAGATGAAAGTTGAAGCATGGATGTTCCTGGGAGGAATTTTCTTCTTCATCCCAGTGGCTTTCGTTTACGGTTACATGACCAACTGGCAGGAACTAGTCGGGTTCCCTGCACTGCTGCTGACCGGCGGCCTGTGCGGCATGGTCGGCTGGTACCTGTACTTCACCGCCCGCCGTGTCGGCCCTCGTCCAGAGGACCGCGTCGACGGTGAGATCCACGAGAACGCAGGCGACATTGGACACTTCTCCCCATGGAGCTGGTGGCCACTGGTACTCGCCGGCGCTGCAGCCATCGGCTTCCTCGGCATTGCCGTTGGATGGTGGGTGTTCTTCGTAGGCGCAGGCCTGGCAGTGATCGCACTGGTTGGTTGGGTTTACGAATACAGCCGCGGTGACCACGCACACTAGGCACTAACCCTAACGGGGTGACAAGCAATATTGCTTGTCACCCCGTTAGTCTTTTAACAGCAGTATTCCTACCCGCTTGATATCCAGGCGCGTTGATGAGGGGGAGTTCCCGGTGCGCCATGCTCCGCAGCCGATCGTGCAGGCAGTTCTTGATCCGGACAGCAAGGTCAGCAAATACCGACAGATCAGAGAAATCCTCAAGAACCATGCCCGCGAGGATTGCAAGCCCGGCTACCGCCTCCCGCCAGAACGTGTGCTCGCAGAACACTTCGGAGTGGCCCGCAAGACCATCCGGCAGGCAATCGACGCGCTGGTCGATGAACAGGTGCTCAAGCGTGTTGTGGGTATCGGAACATTCGTTGTGCCTGAGAAGCTCGACCTGCGCGTACGTCTGCACTCCTATTCGGAAGACATGATGCGCCGAGGCATGGTGCCAGACGCCCACGTACTGGAATTCTCCGAAATCAAGGCCAACCCCAACCTCGCATCCCAGCTCATGGTCGAGGAGGGAACCGGTGTCGTGCAGTTCAAGCGCCTCCTGCTGGCCGACGGCACCCCCATGAGCTTGGATGAAAACTACATGCCAGCCGATCTGGTGCCCGGATTCGTCGACGGCGAGCCTCCTTCGAAGCTCTACCAAGCCCTGCACGAACGCTATGGCATCCTTCTGGAGTGGGGCGAGGACCAGGTCGAAAGCACCGCCGCCAGCAAGCGACAGGCGCAGCTGCTGGGCGTGGAACCCGGTTTCCCCCTGCTGCAGATCACCCGCTACGCCTACATCGGCGAACGCCTGGCCGACTACTCGATCTCCTTGTACCGTTCGGACCGCTACAAGCTGTTCGTGCCGCTGCAGCGCCTCGGAACCGGCACACCGCGTTATACCGACACGGTCTAGTCGCGGACCCTGATGGACAGGCGCACGGGCGGGGAGAGTGCTCCATCCGACTCTGGGTGCTGTACCGTCCCTTGCGCAGGAGCCTCCGCTTGGAAAGTTCTCCCGGAGCATCTACAAACCTCCGATTAGCGCGAGGTGCGGGAACCCCAGCAGCGCGGGACCAGATCAGTCCTGTCGATACATCCGGAGCGTGGCGATTCCTGGCCACTAGCAGATCAGCGGTGGGTATCCTGCCGATGAGAGCCGAAGTCCCAGTTTTGCACTTTACGGCGGGGGGAGGCCCGCGCTGAGCCCTCAGCTCGGACTCGACGATGTCGGCAGTCCGGTCAACGCTTGCCATGGCCAACAGCTCCTGGTGCCCGTGTAGCAGGGTCAGAACGCCGCCGGCCGACGAGGAACCCACTTGGCTACTGTTGAGGCCCTCAGCGGTCATTCTGCGGCCTGCAGGGTTGCGGGTTAACGAAACGAGGGACATACCTTTCGGTATGTCCCTCGTTTTGTGACTAACGCGAGTCGAGATTACTTCTCGATCGAGTCCTGCTTCTCGCCTTCAACCTCGTGGTGGCCGTGGGCTGCCTTGGCAGCTGCGAGCTCCGACGGGGTTACTGGGGCGACGCGATCTTCGAAGAAGAACTTCGAGATCTTCGCACGACGCTTCTCCTTGCGGGAGATGTGCCCGGCAGCATCCGGCTGGGCCGGGATGTACTGGTTGTCGTTGAAGTTGGTCAGGAGGTAACGCTTGTAGACATCTACTTCCTCGTGCTTCTCCGAGAAGCCACCTTCCGGCGACATCTGGATGATGCCGGCTTCGCGGCCGTGCAGCACGATCTCGCGATCCTTGCGCTGCAGCGACAGGCAGATGCGGCGAGTCAGCCAGAAGGCCACCAGTGGGCCGACGAAGAACAGCGCGCGCAGCCAGTAAGTGACATCGTTCAGTGCGACGTGGAAGTGGGTTGCAATCAAGTCGGACGAGGCAGCTGCCCACATCACGCAGTAGAAGACAACACCAGCGGCGCCCATTGCGGTGCGGAACGGTGCGTTGCGCGGACGGTCGAGCAAGTGGTGCTCGCGGTTGTCCTTGGTAACCCAGCGTTCGATCCATGGCCATGCGAACATGACCGTGAACAGGGCACCTGCAGGAACCAGGGCTGGCAGCAGCACCGAGAGGACCAGGGAGTTGTCGCCCCATGGGAACGGAATGTTCCACACGAAGCTGAAGTCGCCCAGGACACCCGGCATCAGGCGCAGCGCGCCGTCAACGAATCCGATGTACCAGTCAGGCTGGGTACCAGCGGACACCGGCGACGGGTCGTACGGACCATAGTTCCAGACCGGGTTGATCTGGAAGATACCCGAAATGAAAGCAACGATGCCGAAGACGATGAAGAAGAAGCCGCCAGCCTTGGCCGCGTACACAGGACCCACTGGGAAGCCAACAACGTTGTCATTGGTGCGACCCGGACCAGGGTACTGGGTGTGCTTGTGGGTCACAACCATGAACAGGTGGATAACCAGCAGCAGGATAATGACCGCAGGCACGATCATGATGTGCAGCGAGTACAGACGCGGGATCACGTGCTCGCCAGGGAACTCTCCGCCGAAGAAGAACATCGACAGGTAGGTGCCCACAACAGGCAGGGCCTTCATCACGCCGTCGATGATGCGCAGACCGTTACCGGACAGCAGATCATCTGGCAGGGAGTAGCCGGTGAAGCCAGCAGCCAGGCCCATGATCAGCAGCACGCCGCCGACGACCCAGTTCAGCTCACGCGGGCGACGGAACGCACCGGTGAAGAACACGCGCAGCATGTGCACGGACAGGGAAGCAACGAACAGCAGTGCGGACCAGTGGTGTACCTGGCGCATGAACAGACCGCCACGCACGTCGAAGGAGATATCGAGCGTCGACGCCATTGCGGTTGACATGCCGATACCCTTCAGCGGTACGTACGAGCCTTCGTAGACCACGTGGGCCATCGAAGGATCGAAGAAGAAGGTCAGGAAGGTGCCGGAAAGCAGCAGCAGTACGAAGGTGTACAGCGCAACTTCACCGAACATGAAGGACCAGTGGTCAGGGAAGATCTTGCGACCGAATTCCTTGACGATGGTCGAAGCTCCGACGCGGGTGTCGACGAAGTTGGCCAAGCGGCCGGTCGCGGTCGACGGAGTGTATTCGTTAGTAGTCGCCATGATTACTGACCACGCTCCCAGTAAGCCGGGCCAACCGGTTCGTGGAAGTCGCTGCGGGCTACCAGGTAGCCTTCGGCGTCAACCATGATTGGCAACTGCGGAAGTGCGTGACCTGCCGGACCGAAGACAACCTTGCACTCGTTGGCGAGGTCAAAGGTGGACTGGTGGCAAGGGCACAGCAGGTGGTGGGTGTGCTGCTCGTACAGAGCAATGGGGCAACCCACGTGGGTGCAAATCTTGGAATAGGCGACGATGCCGTCGACATTCCAGTCTTCGCGGCCTTCGGAGATGTTCATCTCCTGTGGATCCATACGCATCAGCAGAACAACGGCCTTGGCCTTTTCGTTCAGTACGTCCTCGGCCTCGTTCAGACCCTCGGGAATGACGTGGAAAGCCGAGCCGATCTGTACGTCCGAAGCCTTGATCGGGGTACCCGATGGGTCGCGGGTCAAACGAACGCCGGTGTCCCACATGGTGTGACGCAGCTGTTCGACCATTTCGCCAGCGGTCTTTCCGGAACGCTCAAGGTCGCGGAACATGAAGATCGCAGGGATCGGAGCCAGTGCAATGGCGCCAATCAGGCTGTTGCGGATCAGCGGACGGCGCTTGATGCCAGACTCTTCGATGATGGTGTCAACGATTTCGACTGCATCCTGGCGATCTGCTTCGGTGCGAATCTCGTGGCGGCTCTCGACCAGTTCGTGGTCCGGCATCAGGGTCTTGGCCCAGTGAACGATGCCGACACCGATACCCAGCATCGCGAATGCGGTGCCGAGGCCCAGAGCTGCGTTCTGAACACGAAGTTCAGCGAAAGTCATGTCGCCCAGGTGGCCCAGGACGAAGTAGGACACGAAGAAGAACAGCGTGCCGATGATGGAGATGGTAAATAGGAGCGCTACTTGGCGCTCGTGTCGCTTGGCTGCGCGCGGATCGCGGTCTGCGAGACGCGGACGGTGCGGAGGTAGTCCTGGATCCGGGAACCGGTCCTGAGCCACATCGTCAGCCTTAGCAACGGTGCCCGAGTTTTCGGGACTGCCGTGACTATGGTCGCCCATGTTTCTCTCTCATCCTTCTGTTAGGAATTTTTGTACGTAGTGATGTTTGCGGCGCTACGCCGCGAGTGCCTTAGGAAGGACGCGAGGTCAACCAAATGGTGAAGGCGATGATGATACCCAGACCAGCGGTCCAGACGAACAGGCCTTCAGCCACTGGGCCAAGCGAACCGAGAGCAACGCCGCCGGCCGAACCATTAGCTTCAATGGTCTTCAGGAAGGTGACTACGTCACGCTTCTCGTCCGGGGTGATGTTCGAATCGTTGAACACAGGCATGTTCTGTGGGCCGGTAACCATTGCTTCGTAAATGTGCTTCTCGCTGACACCAGCCAGGGTCGGAGCAAACTTACCGCGGGTCAGGGCGCCACCGGCAGCAGCGGCGTTGTGGCACATTGCGCAGTTGACGCGGAACACGGTTCCACCGTGAGCGGCGTCGCCCTTGGTGGTATCCAAGCTTTCCTCATCCGGGATTGCCGGTCCTGCGCCGAGGCTGGCAACGAATGCTGCCAGCTGCGAGATCTGCTCATCGGTGAACTGCACTGGCTTCGCCTGGGCCTGCGGGCCCTGCATCTGCATCGGCATGCGGCCGGTACCAACCTGGAAGTCGACCGATGCGGCGCCGACGCCGATCAGCGACGGACCCGAGTTGGTTCCTTCAGCGTTCATACCGTGGCAGGTCGCGCAGTTGGCGACGAAAAGCTTTCCGCCTTCATCTACATCCGACTGCGAGGCAGTGGTGGTGTCCGCAGCCTTCGCTTCGCTGATGCTTCCCGCTGCAGTGTAGAGACTGCCGGTAATCAGCAATCCGAATAACAGCAGGGCCACAGCGGCGAGCGGGTGGCGGCGCTTTTTCGAAAGAGCCTTCACTTGCTGATTCCTCACTTAATTTCTTGGTGTGGTGTTGCCGTACTTCTGTGGAGGCAACTGATGAATTGTTAGTTGCCTACTTCAAGAAGTAGATGATCGCGAACAGAGCAATCCAGACAACGTCAACGAAGTGCCAGTAGTAGGACACGACGATGGCGCCGGTTGCTTCGAAGTGGCCAAACTTCTTCGCGAGCATCGCACGACCAATGATCAGCAGGAATGCAATCAGGCCACCGGCAACGTGAATGCCGTGGAAGCCGGTAGTCATGTAGAACGCCGAAGCATAGCCGTTCGAGTTCAGAGCAACGCCCTCATGAACGAGGACGGCGTATTCGTAGGCCTGGACCGAAACGAAGATAGCCCCAAGGATGAAGGTGAGAATGAACCATTCGATCATTCCCCATTCCTTGAGGTTGAACACTCCGCCGGTGCGGCGAGGCTTAAATGCCTCGGCCTTGAAAACACCAATCTGGCACGTGAACGAGCTGGACACCAGAATCAAGGTGTTTACCAGCGCGAACGGTACGTTCAGCTTGGCAGTTTCAGTCGCCCAGAGATCGGGCGCGGCAGCACGGAGGCTGAAGTACATGGCGAAGAGGGCGGCGAAGAACATGAGCTCGCTGGAGAGCCACACCATCGTTCCCACCGACACCATGTTTGGGCGGTTCGGCGCATGTGGCGCCGTCGTATTTGGGGCATGAGTCGCAGTTGTCACACTGACATTATGTCTCTAAACGGCCCTCAGATACCAATACAAAAAGGGTCTGACAGTGGTTTCTTCCACCACATCAGCGCAACAACCGCGGAAACACGCGGAAGTTCGAATCAAACTCTTTCTACAATTCGTAGAGCTTGATTCGGCGAGTCACACGAAACATTTACTTATGCAACACCTGTGTTGCGTAATTTTTCCCTGCAAAGTGCCGTTTTCAGAGGCCGGAGACACAACTTCTTAAGACATGAAGTAGAACGATTTCCGTGCTTCTCGTTAGGCTTACATACGTGTCAACGAGCCTTGTAAACGAAAAGTTCCCAACGTGGCCAAATCTGCTGTCCACACTGATTTCAGGCGGCGATCTCAGCCGTGATGAAGCCGGCTGGGCAATGAACGAAATCATGAACGGCGAAGCAAGCGACGTACAAATCGCTGGCTTTTTAGTCGCACTGCGCGCCAAGGGCGAAACAGTGGGCGAATTGACTGGTTTGGTCGACTCCATGGTGGCAAATGCACGCCCATTGAGCATCAAAGCACCAACTCTGGACATTGTTGGAACTGGTGGTGATCGACAGAATACGGTCAACATTTCAACCATGGCGACGCTCGTCTGCGCTGGCGCCGGGGTCAATATCGTTAAGCATGGCAACCGCGCCTCGTCGTCATCCTCCGGTTCCGCTGACGTGCTCGAAGCCCTCGACGTGCGACTTGATGTACCAATCGAGCGGCTTGTGGAGGTTTACGACAAAGTTGGGATTGCGTTCTGCTTTGCCAATATCTTCCATCCTTCGATGCGGCATGTGGCGAACGCGCGGAGTCAGCTCCGGATCCCGACAGCCTTCAACTTCATGGGGCCGCTCACCAACCCAGCGCTCCCCAGTGCTTCAGCGATTGGTTGTTCAGACCTTCTAATGGCACCGATCATGGCAGGCGTCTTGGCTAGTCGCGGTGTTCGAGGCCTGGTATTCCGGGGCGAGGACGGGCTAGACGAAATGACCACCACCGCGCTGAATCGCGTTTGGGAAGTCCGCGATGGGCAGGTCAACGAGTTCACTTTCGATGTTCAGGATATTGGCATCGCTCCAGCGACGCTCGAGGATCTTCGCGGTGGCGACGCTCAACATAATGCTCAGGTTGTACGCGACATCGTCAACGGTTCCACGGGTCCGGTGCGCGACGCGGTTCTTGTGAACGCGGCCGCTGGCATCGTAGCGTTCAATGAACAGGCCGAGGGTAGCTTCGAAGACCGAATGGCAGCCGCCCTGGACATGGCCAAGCGGTCAATCGACTCTGGTGCCGCGGCCAAGGTGCTAACCACTTGGTCCCAAACCACCACTGCGATAGTCGGTAGGTAGCCACATACCGCGGAAAACAAATCGAGGCCTTGGTTCAACGCATTACAAGCGTTGAACCAAGGCCTCTTTTGGATGGTGCGCTTAGTCGCCCAAGTCCAGGGAGAACGCAGCATCCAGGTCGTGCGTGGAGTACGCGCGGAACGCAATATGCGTCTGGGTCGCTTTGATCCCAGGGATCTTAGAAAGCTTGTTCGCGATAACCTCAGCCAGGTCTTCATGCTTGTGCACGTGTGCGATCGCGATCAGGTCCCAATCGCCGGCAACGGAGTAGACCTCGCGAATGCCTTCGATTTCCGAAATCTGCTGGGCGGACTCAGGAATGCTGTCGGTAGCCGTCTGAATCATTACGAATGCGGTAACCATTGATACCTCTCAAAGCTCGTGACCCGCCTACTTTTGGGCCATCCTCTTGACTCAACCTTAGTCGACGTTGGGTCAGACTCCAGCTTTTCGAGTACGACCAGAATTACCGAGGTACAAGTTTTAAGATTTGTGAAATAAAAGACAATGTTTTAACATTGTTCCATGATTGTCTTGACTATTGATCAGAGGCGTTCGCGTTCCTCTGACGACAAGGTTGAAGCACTGGTCAAACAGGCCAATGCTACCGTATCGGTGGTCCGCCCGTTCCAGCGAACCGCCGGCGACGAAATCCAAGCCGTGATGGATGATGCTTCGGAAGCGATTCGTCTTGCGGTGATGATGGCGGCTTCGGGGGACTGGAGCGTTGGCATCGGCTTCGGTCAGGTTGAAACGCCCTTGCCTGCCGAAACGCGCGCAGGTCGCGGTCCCGCTTTCGAATTCGCCAGGGTGGCAGTTGAGCGGGCCAAGAACACCAATGCGCATCTAGCAGTGCATGGGCCAACCAATGAAGCGACTCGGTTGGAAGCGGAGTTGCAATTGACAGCTGCGGTCGTATCCAAGCGTCGCGCCACGGCGTGGGAGGCTGGAACGCTGGCTGATGAAGGCATGACCCAGCAACAGATCGCCGCACGTCTTGGCATCACGCAGCAGGCCGTTTCGTCTAGGCTGTCAGCAGCCCTGTGGTTCGAGGCGAACCGCATGATGGATGAGGCGGCCAAGTCGCTTGGCCGCCAATTAAAGCGGATAGGGGAGTAGCGCACGTGTTCTGGACTGCCTGGGTCATTTTGATCGCTGCCACCGGCCTGTCTGTTGCGGCGAGTTTTCTCAGCTACGCAAAAGGACGCCGCGCTTCGATCCGAACTTGGCTTAGCATCGCCGCCGCAATACTCGTGCTGGCTGCGCTGGTCTTCGGGCTCATGGGTCATGCGGTCGACGGCAACCAGCCAGTACCGGCCACCCTGGCGATTTCGCTGAGTGTGCTCTTTGCCTTGGCCTTCGGCGGTCCGTTCACCGAATTGGTTTTCACCTTGGCCTCTCGAAATCCCGATCCCTCGGCACAAGAAAAGTCCGATCCGTCGCCGCTGCGTGGCGGGTTGTGGATCGGACTTCTTGAACGTGCGGCGATCGTGGGGACGCTCTGGGCCGGCTGGCCCGAGGGGACTGCGGTCGTCCTGGCCGTCAAGGGGCTTGGCCGATTCGCTGAACTGAAAAACCACCAAGCTGCCGAACAGTTCATCCTCGGGACTTTCGCCAGCGGGCTTGTAGCGGCCGGCGCTTACGGATTAGGCCTGTTGCTTAGCTGAGCGCTTGGCGATCAGCCCTGTGACTAGGCGCCTGCCCAGCAGGAACAGTCCGAGTACCAGCGTGGCAACGATAATGAAGGCCACGGCAGCCGTGTCGTTGAACGCAAGTCGCAACGCGATGCCCAAAGCCACGGTTCCAATCCATATGAGGATTCCGCTGGGCCATAGGTTGTTAATGGTTTTCCACGGGCGCGAGGCCAGGGTCACGATCGCGTAGCCGATTAAGAATGGAAGTGCCGTCCATAAGATCCCGCCAAGCGAGAGCCCGTGCTCATGTTCGCGGCGGCCGAGCAGGGCGAAGATAACGATCAGTACAAGGTCAATGGCAACCCAAGCGGGCCACTGACGGATTTTTTGAGCCATGAAATTATCCTAGGTTCTTCTTCCAGCAACAACGAATCAATTGATTGCCCGGACGGTGTTGCGGTGCGGCGGCAGAGGCCGGAATCACGGCACAGGCAAGAGAGGCGGATCCCCGAGTGTTGGAGCGCACCAATCGTACTTTTCAAAAGTGGCAGGTGCCCTTGTACCTGCTTGCGGTGGCGGCCGCCGCGGCGTTCGGCCTGATGCGACCTCAGGCGGCCGCCGAGCTGGATTCAGGAATCAATCCGGTTCTCGGCCTGTTGCTCTTCGCGACCTTTCTCGCCATTCCGCTGACCCGGCTCGTCGGAGCTTTGCGCAACATCCGGTTCCTCCTGGCCGTGGTGATCCTGAACTTTCTTGCGGTTCCGCTGGTTGGCTGGCTGCTGAGCCGCGTGGTTGCCGCAGATGCCGAATTGCTGATCGGCTTGCTGCTGGTGTTGCTCGCACCGTGTGTCGACTACGTCATTGTGTTCACCCGGATCGCCGGGGGAGCGGGCCACCAGCTGCTGGCGGCCACGCCTGTATTGATGCTGCTCCAGGTGGTCCTACTGCCCGTCTATCTGTCCTGGTTTGCCGGCGGAGCATTGGGTGAGGTCGTCACCCCCGAACCGTTCGTCCATGCATTCACGTGGCTGATAGCAGTTCCGCTGGTTTCAGCCATGCTGGTGCAGCTTTTGGCCCGCAGGTTTAGATCGGCCGAGGTTCTCGAGGATCTGATGGATTTGCTCATGGTGCCGCTGATGATCCTCGTACTGTTCCTGGTGGTGGCTTCACAGGTCAGTTCGGTCAAGGCCGATTTCTCCCGTCTGTTGGCGGTCGTGCCTCTCTACGTGCTTTTCCTGGTCATCATGCTGCCCTTGGGAAAGGGAATCTCACGCATCTTCAAGCTCGCAGTGCCAGCTCGGCGTGCACTAGTCTTCTCCGGTGCCACGCGGAATTCGCTGGTCGTCCTGCCGTTGGCCCTGGCCATGCCTGAGCCATTTGCCCTGGTGCCTGCCGTTGTAGTGGCACAGACGATCATCGAGCTTCTCGGAATGCTGATCTATGTCAAGGTGGTGCCTCGACTGATTCCAGAGAAGCTCGGTCTGGGCAGTTCATCGAATTCCTGACCGCCCTCGGCGGATCCAGCCGCCCTGGCTGAATACCCGTCCGACGGGTCTAGACTGGGCAGACCAATCAGAGGGGAGTACCAGCCATGGGCCGCCTGATCTACGGCATGAATGTGAGTCTGGACGGCTACATCGCCGATGCCGACGGGGATATTTCATGGGGCGTTTCCACCGAGGAGCTATTCAGATGGTGGCTTGAGGAAGAACAGTCGATGAGCCTCATGCTATACGGGCGCAAACTGTGGGAAACCATGAGCTCGTATTGGCCCACGGGGGACCAGGCCCCCGATGCCCGGCCAGACCAGGTTGAATATGCCCGCAACTGGCGGGACACTCCCAAAATGGTGTTCGCTTCCGACAGCCTTCCGCTTGATTGGAATACGAGGCTGTTTACCGGTGATGCAGTAGCGGAAATCCGAAGGCTCAAGAAACAGTTCATCGGCTCCATCCGCATCGGCGGTGCATCGCTTGCCTCCGCTGCCATGCGCGCGGGCCTGATCGATGAATACACCCTGGTCACGCATCCGGTGCTTGTCGGAGGCGGCACCCCGTTCTTCGCCTTGATCGACCGGTATATACACCTCGAACTCGTGGAAACCCGAGTCTTCGACGGGGGAGTGACGATGGGTAGGTACCGGTTTGCGGGTTGAGCGCATGGACCGGTTGTCGCGGCATCCTGGAAACCCGCATCCGGCAATTCGCAACTGCCACACGTTCATGGTTGCTTTCTGGCCCCGGTCGGTACGTGGACGCGAGTTACTGGGCGTCTTCTGGCGGGGCTTCAAGGCATCTGGAAGCCTGTAATCCAACTCACCGTACAAGGAGCTTCGCATAGGTCGCATAGTCGCCGTGAATTTCGTCAGTATCGACGAGGTCATGCAAGCGCCATTGTCGGCAGAGGAAGACCGTGACGGTGGGTTCACTGCTGGAGGCTGGGCCGCAGCCGCAGGTGACGACACCGTGGACGCCGTCATGCGCAAGCTGACGACCTCCGCAGCTGGCATGCTGTTGGGCCGAAGGACCTATGACATCTTCACCGAGGCTTGGTCTCAGGCGGATGCCGCCGACCCTTCCATCGCGGCAATGAATCGAATGCCCAAGTATGTCGTCACCCGGAACACCGACCGGCTTGCATGGGCCAACAGCCGGCGGCTCGGGGGAGACCTGGCCTCTGGAGTCCGCGAGGTCCGGGAATCAACCGAAGGTAGGCTGGTCGTCTTCGGTTCGGGCCAACTGGTGCAGGCCCTGGCGAAAAACGACCTGATCGATGAATACACGTTACTTCAGTACCCGATCGTCCTCGGATCCGGCAAACGACTTTTCGGCGTTGACCGCCACCGCACGGACTTTATCTTGTCAGGCTCGCTGATTTCACCAGCTGGCGTCGCCATCTTGACCTACCAGCGATCTGTGAATTCCTGAACGCAGGACGCAGTTCTTGTTCCGGGATGGTGAACTGTGCGGCCCAGGATCACAGCGGCACGGCTGCCTGGCGACAGCGCTGGATCGTCGCTGCCGATCAATCACTATGCGCAGGAATCCACTGACCTGAGGCCGTCGCCAATCGATGCTCGCATGCACGGTTAAACCGGCAGTACCTGGTCGGTTGGGGAGCGTCAGATTTCCACTACTTTACATAATGTAGATTATCGGCTTATCGGCAATGTCCGTAGAAGCCACTACATCCCCTGATTTTGTCGCGTTTCAGCAACGTGAATGAATACGCGCTACGAAGCTTCACCATCTGCCTGCTGCTCCATGCGGTACCGCGCAAAGTCCAAAGTCTGGCGGATGAACTCTCGTGCACGCTCGTCACGCATCGAATAGATCATGTGACGCCCGGACTTGCGGGCTTGCAAGACTCCAGCCGTCCGCAGACGTGTCAGCAGCTGGCTGACGGTCGACGGCGTCACGCCAACCTGCTGGGCCAATTCGGACAACGTACGGTCCTCGTGGCATAGCGCCCACAGGATCTGCAGCCGCGCCGGATCGGAAAGCGTCTTGAGCACCAGCACGGACATATCCAGCAGGTCGCTGTCGATAATTTGGTCGCGCATCGGTTCAGCCACAGATTCACTGGTCATGACGCGCGCTCCCAATCATCCAAATGGCACCGAGACCTTCCCGGAGCCGATACATGCTTCCCGTTCGCAAGTGAGTCCATTATGGTCACGCAAGCGGATAAAGCGATAGGTTCAAGGCAGAGATCTTAGGAACCGTCACTGTATTCAGCTCTCCCGCACCTACTCCCCTAAATAAATCTTCTTGTTCGAATTAACGTAATACGACTCTGACGACTGCGTTTCTGCGCTCTTGACGTTCTTTGGGTGTTCTAGGTTTCGATCGGCGTGGCACGGAGCACGTAAATTGGCCAACCTCGCGCCAGATGGGAAGATTTATATATGCCCTCCATGCCCCCGAAAACAGCACCGGCCAGAGAGCTCGAGGCCCGGATTCTACAAAGTATCGAAGGCCATCAGCTGTCCCCGGACGCACAGCAGCTGCGGTTGATCGGCACTCTCAGCTCTACCGCGGCCAGCGGATTCTCGGGCGACCTACACGGCGCCTATATCTACGGCCCGCCGGGGCGTGGAAAGACGCTGATCATCAATGCGCTGGTTGCCTCGTTGCCGCCGCAAACTACAGCGAGGTTCCACTTCCACGAGTTCTTCCAGAACCTGAACTCCCCCAAAAACCGTGTGCCAGGCCAGCGCCTGGGCGCGATCTTCAGCCAAGGCTTGGCGCGTGAGCTCAAGGGGCTGCAGATCCTGGTCTTCGACGAGTTCCACTGCACCGAACCCGGCGACGCGATGCTGATGGTGCGGTTGGTCAAATACTGCGCGGAACATTCGATCTTCCTGGTTGCCACCTCGAACTACGAACCGGAAAAGCTGCTCGACGACGACGCCTTCCACCACCTGGTGCAGCCCACCATCGCAGCGATCCGCGAGAACTTTGCGGTCTTCGAACTCAATGGAGCCGTCGACTACCGCACGCTGGATTCTGATGATCAGGAATTTAAGCACGGATACCGTGCGGGAACCCTGTCGGTGGGAATCAACGCCGAACCGGGCTCCGAGCTGCGCGAGTTGATCCGGATCGGCTACGACGAGATCGGCCCTGCCTGCGTGGTGGGTGAAACCATCTGGATCAGCTTCGCCCAGTTGTGCGGCACCCGGCGCAACACGGCGGACTACCTCGAGCTGATCCAGCGATTCACCCGCTGGCACATCACGGGAATCCCGGCCAGCCTGGGCCTGCCCATGGACGAGGAGCGCCGGCTGGCGAACGTCCTGGACATCTTCTACGACCGCGACATCGAGCTGCACCTGTACACCGCTGACCGGCTCGAACACCTGGGCTCGATGCTCCACGACACCGAACGCGACCGGCTGGCCTCACGCCTGGCGCAGCTGAAACTTATTGAACTTGAACGGATGGGCCTGTAACCATGAGCATCACCTACTCCCCCGAAGAACTCGAAAACCTGGTCGTCGAGGTGCTCAGCCAGGCCGAAGACAATGTGGTGCCGATCGTCCAGCTGGGACACCCCGTCCTCCGCCAGCCGGCCGTCAGCTACACCGGGCAGCTGCCCAAGGAACTGCTCGACGAGCTGCTGGCCGTCATGCGCGACACCATGTACGACGCCCCCGGCGTTGGCCTGGCCGCCCCGCAGATCGGCATCCCCCTGAAGATTGCCGTGCTCGAAGACCTCTACAACCTGCCAGAAGACATGGCCGCCGAACGCGAGCGAGAGCCGCTGGAATACTTCGAGATCTTCAATCCGAGCTACGAGGCGCGCGGCGCACGCACGGCCGAGTTCTACGAAGGCTGCCTGTCCTTCGATGGATTCCAGGCAGTCGTGACCCGGCCAGCCGACATCCGGGCCAACTACGAGGACCGCGACGGGAAACAGGTAGTCCGCGACTTCTCCGGCTGGCAGGCGCGGATCGTGCAGCACGAAACCGACCACCTGTACGGGACCGTCTACATCGACAAGGCGGCCACCCGTTCGCTCATCAATGAAACCGAACTGTGGCGCCACCAAGGGCTCTCGGTGGCCTCCGCCAGGGAAACCCTGGGATTCTGATGCAGGACGCCACCACGCTGCTCTGCCCCCTTTGCCGCGGAGCGCTGGAGCTGTCCATCGCACCCCGCCGCACACTGGCCTGCCCCGCCGGCCACCGCTATGACGCGGCCAAGCAGGGCTACTTCAACTTCCTGACCGGCAAGGGCACGAACTTCCTCGAAGACACCTCACCGATGGTGCTGGCTCGCGAGGCCTTCCAGCACCGGGGGCACTACGCGCCGCTGGCCGCCGAACTCGCAGCCCTGGTCGCAGCGCACCATCCCGCAGACCAGCTGGATATCATCGACGCCGGCGCCGGCACCGGCTACTACCTGGGAGAAATCCTGGACCGCCATCCGGCCACGCGCAAGGACGCGCTGGCCATGGACATCTCCCGCTTCGCCATGCGCCGGGCCGCCAAGCTGCCGGACACGCTGGCCGTCGTCTGGGATGTCTGGCGCGAGATCCCCAGCCGGGATGAGTCCCGCGACGTCGTGCTCAACTGCTTCGCGCCGCACAACCCGGCGCAGTTCCGCCGCGTCCTGCGCCCGCAAGGGCTGTGCCTTGTCGTCACCGGAGCCGCTGACCATCTGGAAGAAGTCCGTGAGCCGCTGGACATGCTGTCGATTGCTGGCGGCAAGCAGGAGGCACTGGTCGAGAAGTTCGGCACGGAGCAGCTGGCCCATCTGGGATCCCGAAACCTGAGCTACGCCATGGAACTTGATCCGGAGGACCTGTTCAATCTGGCCTTCATGGGACCAGCCGGGCACCACCTGTCCCCCGAGGTGCTGCGCGCCAAGGCCGCATCCCTCGGAAGTCGCACCGTCACAGCATCCTTCGACGTACATTTATTCGTCCCGCAGGGCTAGAAAATACCCCAAAATGACTACACCTTTCCCCTGCTGATTACGGCAGAATGGAGAAAAGGCCACTCGCAATTGGCCCTTGATCTATTTGAGCAAAGGTGGAAGCCATGACAACGGCGGAATGGATCGTCAGCAACGCATGGGTCATCTGGCTCGCGGTGTTCCTGCTGCTGGCGATCATCGAGATGCTTTCGCTCGACTTGTACTTCATCATGCTCGGCGTCGGGGCCCTTGGCGGTGTCGCGGTCGCGCTCTTGGGCGGCCCCATGTGGCTTCAGGTCGTCGTCTTCTGCGGTATCTCCCTGCTGATGATCCTGCTGGTCCGACCCATTGCCGTGAGACACCTGAAAAAGTCCCCGGACGGTTTCCGGACCAATATCGAACGCCTGATCGGCGAGGACGCCTTGATCCTGGAGCCAACCTCGCGCCTGTCCGGCTCGGCAAAGATCCACGGAGAAATCTGGACGGCCCGCTCCGAGGCGAACTCGCCCACCATGATGCCCGGCACCTACGCGGTGGTCCGGCGCGTCCAGGGCGCCACCGCTTTTCTGGAGCCCGCGCCCCAGGCCCCGGAAAGCTGACCCTCCATAGCGGCTTTCCGCCCCATGATTTATCACTCAAGCACAAGGAAAGAGAGTACAAACCATGTCCGGTAATGGCTTTGGCTTGACCATCGTCCTTGTCGTTCTGGCGATCTTCGTGATCGTCGTGCTACTACGCAGTGTGCGTATCGTGCCCCAGGCACGAGCGGGCATTGTGGAACGCCTCGGCAAGTACAACCGCACCCTCAATCCGGGTCTGACCCTCCTGATTCCCTTCGTGGACCGGCTGCTCCCGCTGCTGGATCTGCGCGAGCAGGTTGTGTCCTTCCCGCCCCAGCCGGTGATCACCGAAGACAACCTCGTCGTCTCCATCGACACCGTGGTGTACTTCCAGATCACCGAGCCGCGTGCGGCCACCTACGAAATCGCCAACTACATCCAGGCAGTTGAGCAGCTGACCACCACGACGCTGCGTAACGTCGTCGGCGGCCTGAACCTGGAAGAGGCCCTGACCAGCCGCGACCAGATCAACGGCCAGCTGCGCGGCGTGCTGGACGAGGCCACCGGCAAGTGGGGCATCCGCGTCTCGCGCGTCGAGCTGAAGGCAATCGATCCGCCCCTGTCGATCCAGGACTCCATGGAGAAGCAGATGCGCGCCGAGCGTGACCGCCGCGCCGCGATCCTGACGGCAGAAGGCACCAAGCAGTCCGACATCCTGACGGCCGAGGGTGAGCGCCAGGCGGCCATCCTCAAGGCCGAGGGCGACGCGCAGGCCTCGATCCTGCGCGCCGACGGCGAGGCCCAGGCCATCCAGAAGGTGTTCGACGCAATCCACGCCGGCCGCCCGGACCAGGAACTGCTGGCCTACCAGTACCTGCAGACCCTGCCGAAGCTGGCCGAAGGCACCTCGAACACCCTGTGGGTGATCCCTAGCGAGCTGACCGAAGCGCTCAAGGGCATCGGCGGAGCACTGGGCGGAACGGGTGCTGACAAGAGCCCGACCGCTCCGGGTACCACCGAGGGAATCTGATTCCCCGGGTGATCCGAACAGATCAATAACCACGCAGCGGCGAGGTGCGAAGCTTGCACCTCGCCGCAGACGCGTATAATGGATGTTTTGGTGCGAAAATTTATCTTCCCCCACTTGGGATGGAATTATTTCAGCGCGCCAAACGTTGGTACGTGTAGCGAATTTTTTAGACATCGCGGAGGGAAAACATGAGCGATCGCAGCCTACGAGGCATGCGCCTGGGTGCACAGAGCATGGAATCTGAGGCAGGTGTGGAGCCGGCTGCCCGTCAGCGCGTCGAATACCGTACCGAAGAGGGTGAAACCGTCTTCATCGTCTTTGCCGCCGAGGCAGAGATCCCGGCAACTTGGACCACCAAGACCGGCAAGGAAGCCAAGCTGGTGCACGGCGAGGCCAAGGCCGAGGAAGCCAGCAACGAGAAGCCTGTGCGTACGCACTGGGACATGCTGCTGGAACGCCGCAGCGAAGAAGAACTTGAGAAGATTCTGGCCGACCGCCTGACCCAGCTGCGCACCTCGCGCGGCGAAGCCGTCTAGGCAGCAGCGGCACTGCGGGCCGGTTCCCCTTCCGATTCGGAAGGGGAACCGGCCCGCAGTCTTTTAATGCCCGGCATGGCCGGGCGCAACAATGCGACGGCCGCGAAGCCTGGGCTTCGCGGCCGCCGCGAGTGGTTTGGGAGGGGATGCTACTTGCGGGAAGTCAGCTTCTTCCAGCGGGCGCCAAGACCCCAGCGGGTCACGTTCCACATCGCTTCGAAAACGATGTTGCCGCTCATCTTCGACGCGCCCAGTTCGCGCTCCACGAAGGTCACCGGGACCTCGACGATGCGCTTGCGCATCATGGCCACGCGGAAGGTCATGTCCACCTGGAATCCGTAGCCACGCGACTCGACCGCGTCGAAGTCGATTTCCTCCAGGGTCTGGCGCTTGAAGGCACGGTAGCCGGCGGTGATGTCGCGCAGCGGCAGGCCGAGCATGGTGCGCGAGTAGAAGGAGCCGCCGCGGGAAATGATCTTGCGCAGCAGCGGCCAGTTCACGACCTCGCCGCCCTTGACCCAGCGCGATCCGATGACCAGGTCCGCTCCGGCGGCGCTGGCTTCCAGCAGGCGCGGAAGCTGCTCGGGCATGTGCGAGCCGTCGGCGTCCATCTCAACCAGCACGTCGTAGTCGCGGGCCAGAGCCCACTCGAAGCCTGCGATGTAGGCGGCGCCCAGGCCGTCCTTGCCGGTGCGGTGCAGCACGTGGATGTTGCTGTCCTCGGCGGCCATCTTGTCGGCCAGTTCGCCGGTGCCGTCGGGCGAGTTGTCGTCGACGATCAGTACGTCCGAGTCAGGAACAGCACTCCGGAGCCTTCCGACCGTCAGCGGGAGGGATTCCAGTTCGTTGTAGGTCGGAATGATCGTAATGACGCGCACTCGGCGGCACCTTTCTTGGTAAACGGCTGCAATGAGCCCTCACGGGGCATGGGGGCATGCCCGGAATACTGCGGTATGAGGGCTGATCCAAATTCAAAGTATACTCACCCGGCACGGCGGGCATCGCCCCAGACACAGGAAAACGCAACGATCCCCAGTGACTTCGGCCCTATTTCACAGGTTGGAAAACTTGGGAAATGTTATCTAAGGTCACCGGGGATCGCTATTCAAATTGCGTCATTTCGAACACAATGCTGGGTGCATCACGAAGAGGCGCTTAGTACAGCCTAATGGGTGACCCACCCAGGCTGTCAACCGACTGGTGACCAGAATCTTCGTCCAATATCTTCAAGTCAGACAAAATATTGCGAATTTTCCGCAGACCCGCCGCAGCGGCTACAGCGAGGCTCCCGCCGCGGCTTCCAGCTGGTCGAACAGGATCCGCCCGGCGCGCACGGTGCGCAGGCAGGCGGGGATCTGCTCATCGACGACCGGGAGCATCGGGGTGCCGGCGCGGGCGTCGGTGCTCCAGGAGCTGATGCGCACGTCCGGGGTCTGCACTGCCAGCTCCGAGGCGCTCCACACGGCGAAGGTCGCCGGGGCGCCGATGACCAGCTGGCCGGCCAGCGGGTTGTTCTCCCCCATGGCGCGGTAGGTGGAGCGGGTCTGGGCCAGGAAGGCGGCGCGGGCGGAGATGCGGGACTCGGCGTCCGCCATGTTCATCGCGGCGCGCACGATCTTCCAGCCGTCCACCTCGGTGACCGGGGCGTCAGAGCCCAGCACCAGCGGCACGCCGGAAGAGAGCATCGCGGAGAGGTTGTTCATGCCCTGCGCGCGCTGACCCAGACGAGCCTGGTACATGCCGCCCTCGCCGGCCCATGTGGCGTCGAAGGCAGGCTGCATGGAGACCATGATCGAGTACTGCAGCAGGCGCTGGCGGGCGGTGTCGTCCACCATCTCGGCGTGCTCGATGCGGTGGCGGCACATCTGCAGCTTGGCGGTGCCGATCTGCTCGGCGGACAGGTCGAAGGCGTCCAGCAGGGTGTCCAGCGCGCCGTCGCCGATCACGTGGAATGCGGCCTGGATGCCGCGCTGGCTGCAGGCGACCAAGTGGGCGGCAATCTGCTCGCGCTCCAGGTAGAGGGTGCCGCGGGTGCCCGGAGCATCGGAGTACTCCTCGCGCAGGTAGGCGGTGTGGCTGCCCAGCGAGCCGTCGACCCGCAGGTCGCCGCCCAGGCCCAGCACGCGGCCGGCCGGGAAGCCGCGCATCAGCTCGTCGGCGCGCTCGGCGTCGGAGACCAGTTCGCCCCAGAATGCGTAGACAGCAGGAAGTTCGCCGTTGTCCAGCGCCAGCAGCTCATCCAGCGCGGCGCGGCCTTCCAGGTGCGGGGCCGCCATTTCCACCACGGTGCCGAAGCCGCGCGAGGCGTAGTGCTCCAGGGCCAGGCGCTGGTAGTCGGCGTCGGCGGCGGTGCCGGCCAGGGCCTCGCGCACCGCGTCGTGCTCGGCGCCGCGCACCACACCCGAGGCGATGTCGCCCAGGTCCAGCTCGTCGAGCAGCTTCCGGTTGACCAGGGCGCTGTGCACGTCGCGGCGCACCAGGTAATAGCCGCGCCCGTCGGCGGCGGCAGTCAGCTCCGCCTCGCCCGGCAGCTCCGGCTGGGCCCACGAGGAGTTGTCCCAGCCCTGGGCCAGCACCAGCGAGGCCGAGGCGCGGGCGCGTTCGGAAACCAGCGCCAGCAGCGCGGCGGCGCTGTCGGCGGTGCCAAGGTCGGCTCCGGCCAGGGTGCGGCCCAGCGCGGCAAGGTGGGTGTGCGACTCCACGAAGGCGGGGGTGATCAGCGCGCCGTACAGGTCGATGACCTCGTCCACGGTCTCCGCGTGGCGGTCCGCGGCCTCTTCACCGCCGATCCAGGCCACGGTGTCGCCGTCCACGACCATCGAGGTCGCGAACGGGTCAGCGGCCGAGTACACCGAACCATTGCGGTACAGGGTTTTTGCCATGAGCTAACTTCCTTTTCATTGCAAGCCGCCGGGGCGGGCCCGGCGCGAAAAATCTGCGGGTGCGGCGCGCTAGTCCAGCACGTTCGAATAGGCGACGACGCCGCGCTTGATGCTGTCCGCTGCCTGGTAGGCGCCGCGCACCAGCTGAGGAGGCAGGTCGGTGTTCTTGGCGAACTGGTCAAGGGTGTCGATGACCTGCTTGGCCCAGCGCACGAAGTCGCCCGGGGCCAGGTCGGTGCCGCGCAGCGCGCTGTTCAGGCTGGAGCCGCGAGCCCACTTGTACATCGGCCAGATCAGCCCGGACTCCGGCGGGGCGGTGGGCTCCAGGCCCAGCGCCTCCTCGGCGTCCGAGAGCGGGCCCCAGATGTTGATGGTCTGGGTGAAGATGTCGGCGATCTTCTCGGTGGGCATCTTCGGGTCCGGCCTGTCGTAGTCGCGCCGGCCCTGGTAGACCAGGAAGGCGACCACGGCGCACAGCTCCTCGGCTTTCAGCCCGGTCAGCTTGCCGGTTTCCAGCACCTGGCTGGTGAGCAGGTCGCGTTCGCCGTAGATGCGGCGCAGGCGCCGGCCGGCGTCGGTGATGCTGAAGTCCTCCCCGCCGGAGCTCGGGACCAGGTAGCCGAACTGTTCCAGGACCTTGCAGACCTTGTCGAACTGGGTGGCAATCGTATTGGTGCGGCCGCGGATGTTGCGCCGGGCCTTGTCGGTGTCCTTCTTCAGCTTCCAGTAGCGGTCGGCCCAGCGCATGTGGTCCTCGCGCTCGGAGCAGGCGTGGCACGGGTGGTCGCGCAGTTCCAGGCGCAGCTTCTCGATCTCGCGCTCGAAGGAATCCGAGCCGTCGAAGTCGAAGCTCTGCGCGTCCTGGCGCGGCGGGCGGTGATCGTAGATCGCGTTGCGCAGCGAGGAGGCCAGGTCGCGGCGCTCCTTGGGGCTCTTGCCGGTGAATCCCTTGGGGATGCGGATGCGCGAGACGATCTGCAGCGGCCCGTTCAGGTCTTCGGAGGAGAGCCGGCGCAGCTGGCCTTCCTCGGTCAGCACGGTGTGTCTCGGGTTGTACATGGCCTCATCCAGCGCGACGATCACCGCGCGGCCGAAGCGGCGCCCGCCGGGCAGGTCCACCACGTCGCCGCGGATCACGGCCTGCAAGGAGCGCTCGGCCGCCGAGCGCCTCTCGTGCCGCCGCGACTTCGCGGCGGTCTTCTCCAGCGCCGCCAGCTCGCGCTGCAGCTTCAGGTATTCGGTGAAGTCGCCCAAGTGGCATTCCATGGACTTGGCATAGCCGGCCAGGGACTCTTCCTTGGAGCGCACCTGCCGGGCCATGCCCACCACCGAGCGGTCCGCTTGGTACTGGGCGAAGGAGCTTTCCAGGATCTGGCGGGTCTGCTCGCGGCCGAACTGCGCCAACAGGTTCGTGGACATGTTGTAGGTCGGGCGGAACGAGGAGTTCAGCGGGTAGGTGCGCCGCGAGGCCAGGCCGGCCAGCGCCTCGGGTTCCATGTCGGGGTTCCACAGCACGATGGAGTGGCCCTCCACGTCGATGCCGCGCCGTCCGGCGCGCCCGGTGAGCTGGGTGTACTCCCCCGAGGAAATCTGCACGTGGGATTCGCCGTTGAACTTGACCAGCTTTTCCAGCACCACCGAGCGGGCCGGCATGTTCACGCCCAGGGCCAGGGTTTCGGTGGCGAACACTACCTTGACCAGGTTGCGGGCGAACAGGTCCTCGACAATTTCCTTGAAGATCGGCAGCAGGCCGGCGTGGTGGGAGGCGAAGCCGCGCACCAGCCCGTCGCGCCAGCTCCAGAATTCGAGCACGTCCAGGTCCTCGTTGGGGATCCGGTAGGCCACCTCGTCAAGCGCCTGCGCGATTTCGGCGGCTTCCTCGTTGGTGGTCAGGCGCAGATCCGCCATGGCGCACTGCTGCACCGCCATGTCGCAGCCCTTGCGGGAGAAGATGAAGAAGATGGCCGGCAGCAGCCCGGCGCGGTCAAGCCTGGCGATGACCGAGGAGCGCGAGACGCGCTGGCTGAGCCCAGGCGCGCGCTGCAGCCCGCGGGCCGGTCCCCGGCCGCGTCCGCGCTGCACACGCCCGCCGGGGCTGTGGCTGCGCACGAGCTTGCGCAGTTCGGGGTTGACGCTGGCCTTGATGTCGCCCTCGGCGACCTTGTCGAACGCGACGTCCTCGGCGAACAGGTCCACCAGGTTCGGGCCGACCATGACGTGCTGGAACAGCGGCACCGGACGCACCTCGGAGACGATGATGTCGGTGTCCCCGCGCACGGTGTCCAGCCAGCCGCCGAATTCCTCGGCATTGGAGACGGTGGCGGACAGCGAGATGATCTGCACGTTGGAGGGAAGGTGGATGATCACTTCTTCCCAGACCGCGCCGCGGAACTTGTCCGCCAGGTAGTGGACCTCGTCCATGATGACGTAGCCCAGCCCGTCCAGGGTCTGCGAGTCCGCGTAGAGCATGTTGCGCAGCACCTCGGTGGTCATCACCACGATCTGCGCCTCGGAGTTGATGGAGGTGTCGCCGGTGAGCAGGCCCACCTTCTCCGGGCCGTAGACCTTGACCAGCTCGGTGAACTTCTGGTTGCTCAGCGCCTTGATGGGCGTGGTGTAGAAGGCCTTGCGGTTCTCGGCCATGGCCTGGAAGATCGCGAACTCCCCCACCACCGTTTTGCCGGCTCCGGTCGGAGCTGCCACCAGGACGCCGTGTCCCTCGGCGACCTTGCGGCAGGCCTCGGCCTGGAACGGATCCAGATCGAAGGAGAGGGTTGCCCGGAAGTCCGGCAGGCTGGTGCCGAATTCGACCTGGCGCGCCTTGGAATTCGCGTAGCGTTCCGCGGGGGAAGTCACAGGGGCCGTTCACTTTCTGGAAACGGTGTCACCCGCTTCCGAAAACACGAGGTGGTGGTGTGCGCCGCAGCGGAGGCTACAGCTTGGAGTTCGGTTCCTCGATGGTGCTTGGTGCGTCGATGTCCGATACCGCGCCGGAGGCGAGGCGTTCGTTCTCCGCGTCCTGGATCTTCTGCTTCTTGGCGCGCTTCTTGTCATTGATGTAGCAGAACAAGGTGGCTGCGGCGAAGGTGATGAACAGCGGGCCGGCCAGCGCGAACATCGTGATTGCGTCGCCGCCCGGGGCCGCCATCGCGGCGACCAGGGCTATCAGGAATACCGTGATGCGCCAGTTCTTCAGGATCACCTTGGAAGACAGCACGCCGACCATGTTCAGGCCCACCATGAGTACCGGCACCAGCATGGCCAGGCCGAAGGCCAGCAGCAGCCGGAAGACGAATGGCAGGTAGCTGTCGACGGTGACCAGGATCTCGGAGTTTACCGGGGTCAGGCCGATGAAGAAGTGCAGCGCGAACGGCAGGATGAAGTACGCCATGGACACGCCGAAGAGGAACAGCGGAACCGCGACGGCCGCGAAGGCCATCGACATGCGGCGTTCCTTCTTCTTCAGCCCCGGGACGATGAACGCCCAGATCTGGTAGATCCAGACCGGCGAGGAGATCACCAGGCCGACGAACAGCGCGACCTTAATCATGATGTCGAACGGCGACATGACTGCCGTGAAGTTGACCGCGCCACCCGCGGCGTTCACCGGGGCGATGATCAACGCCAGCAGCTGGTCGTAGAGGAAGAAGCCGGCGATGGTGCCGAGCGCCAGAGCGATCAGCGACTTGAACAGCCGGTTGCGTGCCTCGACGAGATGCTCTTTGAGAGACATCCGCCCTTCGTCGTTTTTGACCCGCTTCTTCTTCGTCCGCGGGGGTTTCTTAGCGTTAGTTCCCACTGAAAAGGTCTACGAGTTGTTCTTTTCGTTGGGATTCGAGTCATTGACGGTTCCGTCAATGGTCTCCGATTTAGGGTCGTCGTCCTTCATCTGGCGGACTTCCGACTTGAAAATGCGCAGCGACTGGCCCATTGAACGCGCCAGTCCTGGAAGCTTCGGCGCGCCGAAAAGCAGCAGCGCCAAAACGATAATGATGACCAAGTGCCATCCCTGCAAGCCACCCATGTGGATTCCCTTCTCTCAAGTTCAAGTCTACGTTAGAACAGGCCCAAGTCCCGCATGTTCTGTGCCTGGCCTCGCTTGGCGCGACGCGCCACGCGGCGCACCCGTCGCGCTTCGATGCGTTCTGCCTTGCCCTTGCGCAAAAGCTTTTTGATCTTCTTCGGGTCAGCGTGGGTTGCCGCGGTACCGTGCGGGTAGCGGCGGCCCACCGCGGCATACTCCACGACGGTGCCGGGCTTGGCGAATTCGGCGCCCAGCTGCTCGGAGGCCTCCCCCAGGGTGTCGAACACCTTCACGCCCTGGCGGAACAGCCGGAAGCCGGCCAGCACCGCGCAGAGCAGGGTCGCCAGGACGAGTACCGTCCACAGCAAGGTCCAGAACCACCAAGGGAGCATTTATTTATCCTCATACATCCGGATAGCTTCGTCCAACCACTCGCGCACGCGTTCGCGCGTAGCGTCGGGAGAGATCACTGCAATCTTACCGCCGTGGCGGGCCACCAGCGGCGCAGGCACCAGATCGTAGGAGATCCGCACCTTGGCCAGGTAGCCGTTGCCGATTTTCGAGCTCGACCATTCCGAAGGCTGGAAGGACTCCACTGCCGGCAGCTCCTCGTCGTCCACGTAGAGCACCGCCTGCAGGTCCTCGGCCGAGCCGCGGTAGCGCATGTCCAGTTCCTCGTCGTCACGGTGGCGCGGCCCGCGCTCGAAGACCTCTCCGGTGGTCTCGGCATCCAGGATGCGGTCCACGCGGAAGGTCAGCAGGTCTTCGCGGGTGCGGCACCAGGCGCGCAGGTACTGGGTCGCGCCGTCCTCCACCAGCCGCACCGGCTCCACCTCGCGGCGCTGGTGCGCCTGCGAGTGGGCGGAGTAGTAGTCGATGGAGAGCACCTGGGAGCCGAGCACCGCATCCACCAGCTGGGCGGGGATGTCGTGCTCGCGCACCTGGGACAGGGCGAAGCCCAGCGAGCCGTTCCAGCCGTCGAAGCGGGCCACCGCAGCGTTGATCTTCTCCAGCGCCGAGGCCAGCACCTCGCGGTGCTCGAACTTGGGGATGCTGGCCAGCGCGTTCAGCCCGCCGAGCACGGCGACGGCTTCCAGCGGGGCGAGCTTCTGCGGCTCGGCCAGCAGCGCGGCGTTGGAGATGGTGACGGTGTCAGCCTCCAGGTCCCCGTCGTTGACGTTGATCAGCTCGTCGTGCTGGCCTCCCGGTACGCCGCACATCATGATCATCGCCAGTTCCTCGCGGACCTTGTCCACCGGCATCTGGTAGCGATCGGCGAGCTCCTTGATCTCGACCACCCCGTGGGAGACCACGTACTGGATCATGTCGATGTTGCGCAGCACCTGGGTGGCGGTGGTTCCGCGCCCGGCGGCGCGCTGCGCCCTGAAGGAGGCATTGTGCATGCGCGGGTCCCCGGCCAGCTGCACCTGGGCGTCGCGGGCGGCGCGCAGCGTGGCGGCGACCTGCTCGGCCAGCGGCGCGGGCTCGAGCACCTTCACCGCGGGGCCGTAGGCGGCCAGCTCGGAGGCGAAGGACTCGGGGTCGGCATAGGCGATGTGCAGCGGGTTCTGGCTGGAGGCGCCGTTCAGGGCTCGCACGCGCAGCGGGGTGGCGGCGTCGTCGCGGATTTCAACGGTGGCCAGGTGCCCGGGATTGCGCAGGTCGAAGTCCAGCAGCACCTGGGACATGCTGAAGTCCGCCGGACGCGGCCGGTAGCCGGCGCTGCTGGTGCCGCCGCGCCGAATGGTGGTCTTGAAGTTGCCCACCACGCGCGAGAGACGGAAGACGCGCTGGGCGTCGCGGGTGTGGTCGAAGCCGGTGAAGTACCAGTTGCCGAAGCGCTGGCCGATCCCCCACATGTCCACCTCGCGCACCGATTCGACGTTGCCGGCGGTGACGTAGTTGAACTTGACGGTTTTGCGGTTGAACACTGCCAGGGCGCATTCGCGGAAGTTCGGCTCGTCCAGCGAGAGCCGGGGCAGCAGCGAGCCTGCGAACGGGGCGACCGGCGCGGGGGCGCTGGAACCGGTGATCCGCGCGGCGGCCTTCAGGCCCAGGGCCTGCAGCTTGGAGTCCTTCCACAGGCTCGCGGCCAGGGAGATCATCGCCGATTCGGCCGGGGTGAAGCTGACCTCGGGAAGGAACCAGTCGCTGGTGTCGATGCTGTAGCGCATCTCGCCGTCGACGTCGTCGGCGATCAGGCGCAGGCCGAAGTCGTTGCGGATCTCTTCGCGCAGCCGTTCCACTGATTTTTCGCGGGCGGAGTCGCTTCCCTCGGGGGTGAGGTATTCCCCGATCATCGCGGTGGTGAATTTCCGCGGAGTGGTGGCCAACGCGTAGATGAGGCTGGTCAGGCGCTCGGCCTTGCTCGGTCCTGAAGATTGCTTTGTGCTCACGAGATAACCCTAGCGATTTTTGGCGTTGACCGCAGACTTTTAAGACGGCTGTGGCCCCGAAGATGTCGGGGCCACAGCTTTTTGCGTCAAGCGGTCTGGCTACTTGGTGCCCATCAGGTCAACCACGAAGATCAGCGCTTCGTTCGGGGCGATGGCGCCCGGGGCGCCGCGTTCGCCGTAGGCCAGGTGCGAAGGGATTTCCAGGCGACGGCGGCCGCCGACCTTCATGCCCAGCAGGCCCTGGTCCCAGCCCTGGATGACCATGCCGACGCCGACCGGGAAGTCGAGGGTCGAGCCGCGGCCCCAGGAGGAGTCGAATTCCTCGCCGGTGGACCAGGCGACGCCCACGTAGTGGGCCTGGACGGTGGTGCCGGGGGTGACCTCGGCGCCGGTGCCCTCGATCAGGTCGGTGATGACCAGCTCGGTGGGTGCATCGGTGCCCGGGAAGTCGATTTCCGGCTTGGTGCGGTCGTAGTTGCGTTCTCCGAACGACATGTTCACGGCCTTTCTATATTCGTTGTCCGGCTGGCTGTTAGCCGGCCGCGGCGGATACCTCGGTCAATTCTACGTAGAACACCAGGGTTCCGGTGGGCGATCCGCCGGTAGAGGAATCACCGTAGGCCAGATCGGCGGGGATGGTCAGCATGACCTTGGA
This sequence comes from Arthrobacter sp. AG1021, assembly GCF_003633665.1. Classification (NCBI taxonomy): domain Bacteria; kingdom Bacillati; phylum Actinomycetota; class Actinomycetes; order Micrococcales; family Micrococcaceae; genus Arthrobacter; species Arthrobacter sp. AG1021. The sequence goes on from NZ_RBLB01000006.1 coordinate 1,058,292, forward strand.
GCCCGCCTTCAGGCCGGTCAGGCCCTGGGTCCAGCCCTTGATGACCTGGTTCAGGCCGAACTGGGTGGCGTCGGCGTCGAAGTTGCCGTCGAACTTCTTGCCGTCGGCGTAGGTGACGCCCAGGTACTTGGCCTTGACCGTGGAGGTCTCGGTGGCTGCTTCGCCCTTGGTGCCCTGCTCCAGCACGTCCACGACCAGGCCCTTGGGCGCCTCGACATCCTTCGGGATGTTAATGGTGGGCTGCTTGTCCTTGAAGCTGACGGTCGGCAGCTTGCCTTCCTTCTTCAGCTTCGCGGTCTCCTCCTCGGAGAGCTTGGAGCTGGCCGGGGTGGTGCCCTCGATGGTCATCACGATGATGCGCTCGGCGCGGCTGCCCGGCTCCGGGGTCTTCTGCGCGCCATTGGCGTCGACGCTCTCGATCGCCGAGTAGGCGACCCAGTCGCCGACGTGGCCGTCGATCAGCACGTTGTAGAGCGAGGGCATGGTCTGCTTGAACTGGTCGTCCAGCACCATCGGGGCGGCCTGGCCAGTGAAGTTCTCGTTGGTCAGCTTGCCGTCGATGGTCTTGTAGAGCCCGGACTTCACCTGGATGGTGTCACCCGGGTTGATCTCGGCGCCCTCGCCCTTGACCACGTTGACCGCCTCGTCCTTCTCGGTCAGGAAGGGGGCGTCGATGCTGACCTCTGGAGCGGTGCTGGCGTCCTTGGCCGGGGTGACCTTGATGTCGGCCAGTTCGCTGCTGCTCGAGGAGCCGCAGGCGGCCAGGGCGAGGATTGAAGCGGTGGCGGCTGCTGCCAAAACTTTGCGCACGAATCTACTTTCGTTCTTCCGGTATTTCAAAAATTGCGCGGCGAACCTGCGTGTCAGCGGAACGCGCTCGCTTGCAAGCCTAGTTCGGCTTGCTGTGAAAAGTCTTTCCACCAGCTCCCTAGACAGGCTGGCTCATGATCTGGATCAGCTCGTCGACCTGCGGGTTGCTGGTCGCGAACGGGTCCTTGGCCAGCACGATGCCGCCGGCGCCTTCCTCGTATTTCATGTGCACCCAGTCGGCGCTGTAGCGCCGGCCGGTGGCGCGGGCCGCGCGGATGAACTTGGCGCGCAGCGCTGCGCGGGTGGTGGACGGCGGATTCACCACGGCGTCGCGGATCTGCTCGTCTGACACCACGGAGGTGGCCAGCCCGCGCTTGGCCAGCAGGTGGAACAGCCCGCGGGCGGGGTCGATGTCGTGGTAGGTCAGGTTCAGCTGGGCCAGCCGGTGCGAGGAGAGCTCCAGCGAGTTCTTCTGCGCGTACCCGAGCAGCAGCTTACGCTTGATGGCCCAGTCGATGTCGCTGTCGATGGCGGAGAAGTCCTGCGACTCGATGGCGGTAAGCACCCGCTCCCAGAGTTCCAGGATCTGCTCGACGCGGTCGTGGTGGGCGCCGTGGCGCTCCACGAATTCCTTGACAGCTTCGAAGAGCACCCACTGGATCTGCAGCGCCGTCGGCTCGTCCCCGCCCATCAGGCGCACCACGGTCTGCCCGGTGAAGTCGTGCGAGACCTGGCGGATGGAGCGGATCGGGTTCTCCAGGCGCAGATCGTGGTAGATCTCCCCGGATTCGATCAGCCGCAGCACCAGGTCGGTGGCGCCGATCTTCAACAGCTGGGTGGTTTCGCTCATCGTGGAGTCGCCCACGATCACGTGCAGCCGGCGGTGGTATTCGGCGTCCGCGTGCGGCTCGTCGCGGGTGTTGATGATCGGGCGCGAACGGGTGGTCGCCGAGGAGACGCCCTCCCACATGTGGTCCGCGCGCTGCGAGAAGACGTACCTGGTCTCGTCGTCCACCTGCACCAGGTTGCCCGCGCCGCACAGCAGCTGGCGGGTGACCAGGAACGGGATGAGCATGTCGGCCAGGCGCCTGAATTCGATCTTGCGCGGGATCAGGTAGTTCTCGTGGCAGCCGTAGGAGTTCCCGGCGGAGTCCACGTTGTTCTTGAACATGAAGATCTTGCCCTCATGCCCCTCTTCGGCCAGGTGGTCCTCGGCCTGGTCCACCAGGTCGAGCATCAGCGCCTCGCCGGCGCGGTCGTGGGCGATCAGCTGCAGCAGCTGGTCGCATTCGGCCGTGGCGTACTCCGGGTGGGATCCCACGTCCAGATAGAGCCGGGAGCCGTTCTCCAGGAAGACGTTCGAGCTGCGGCCCCAGGCCACGATCGGGCGGAACAGGTGCCTGGCGGCGTCCTCCGGGGTCAGCCGGCGTCCGTCGGACGGCACGTAGTTGAGCCCGAATTCGGTTTCCAGCCCGAAGATTCTGCGATCCACTCGAAAGTACTTCCCTTCAGCTGCGGCGCCTGGTCCGGCGCCTATGGATGGTGGCGGCAGCCCGGAAGGCTACTGGCCGCCCTTCTGCACGAAGCCGCGGACGAATTCCTCGGCGTTGGATTCCAGGACCGAGTCGATCTCGTCGAGCAGGTCGTCGACGCCGGCGGACTGGCCGGTGGTGTTGACCTGGATCTGCTCGGCGTGCTCCTGGGTCTCGCTCTGCCGGCGGGACGAAAAGCTTTCCTGGGTCATGGCCCTCTCCTTCTGCTTGAAACTGCGCTGCCGCGAATTACGCACCGGCAGTGATTCTTATTCTGCTCGCTCTAGGCGCGCGGCGCCAATTTATTGATGAACTCGTCGATCTCCAGGTTCGCCTCGAACAGCCGGCCCACGTCCTTGCGCGAGCCGCCCAGCGGCTCGGAAAGGAACACCCGGTTCACCCGGCGCGCCCCGGGCACCGCGAAGGTCAGCGCGTCCCAGTTGGCCGCGACCACATAGGGGGCGTAGCGCTGCAGGGTCATGCCGCGCAGGTAGGCCCGGGTGTCCTCCGGCGGGGCGGCGACCGCCTGGTTGATCTGCTCCTGGCTGAACAGGCTCTGCATGGCCCCGCGCGCGGCGAGCCGGTAGTACAGGCCCTTGTCCTGGCGCAGGTCCGCCCACTGCAGGTCCATCAGCCCGATCCGCGGGTCATCCAGGCCCAAACCGTGGCGCTGCGCGAAGGTGGTGACCAGCTTGTACTTGGCGATCCAGTCGACCTGGTCCGCGGCCAGCAGCGGATCGCGCTCCAGCAGATCCAGGACGGCCTCCCAGCGCTGCAGGATCTCGGCGGTGTCGGCGTCCTCGATCCCCCGGGAGGCGCAGTACCCCTGGGCCGCCAGCAGGTATTCGCGCTGGATCTGAATGGCGCTCAGGCGCCGCCCGCCGCGCAGCCGCACCGCGGTTGCCAGGCTCGGGTCGTGGCTGATCTGCTGCAGCGCCGCCACCGGGTCCTCAAGCTCCAGCGCGGGCGCGAGGCCCGCCTCGATGAGGCTAAGCACCAGGTTGGTGGTGCCCACGCGCAGCAGCGTGGAGATCTGCCCCAGGTTCGCGTCGCCGATGATCACGTGCAGCCGGCGGTACTTGTCCCAGACCGCGTGCGGCTCGTCGCGGGTGTTGATGATCGGGCGGTTGATGGTGGTTTCCAGCCCCACCTCCGCCTCGAAGAAGTCCGCGCGCTGCGAGATTTGGAATTCGGCGCGCTCGCCCAGCATGCCCCGGCCCACGCGCCCGGCGCCGCAGAAAATCTGCCGGGTGGCGAAAAACGGGGTGAGCCCGGAAACCAGTGCGGAGAACTCCACCGCGCGGGGCACCAGGTAGTTTTCGTGCGCGCCGTAGGAGACCGACTTGTTGTCGGTGTTGTTCTTGTAGAGCAGCAGCTGCCCGCCGCCCAAGCGCTGCGCGGAGTCCGCGGCGCGGCGCATCACCTCGTCGCCGGCCTGGTCCCAGAGCACCGCGGCGCGCGGCGAGGTGGATTCGGGGCTGGAGTACTCCGGGTGCGCATGGTCCACGTACAGGCGCGCGCCGTTGCCCAGCACCATGTTCATCACCACGTCGGTGGTGTCCTTCTCCTGGTACAGGGTGGAGCCGATGCGCGCGTCATTGCCCGACAGCGCGATGGACTCCGCGGTCCAGATGCCCTCCTGCTGATCCGGCTCCACATCGGTGAGCTGGCTGGGATGGGCGTCGGCGCGGTTGATGGCGAAGCCGCGGGCATCCTGCAGCGGGGATTCGTCGGCGTAGTCCCAGCGCGCACCCTGCACCCGCGCATCCCCCTGGGCCACCAGCTGGGCGTAGGAGTCGACGATCTGCGCGGAAAGCACCGTGGCGTTAGCCTTGGGCATGCCGGGGCGGATGATGCCGTATTCGGTCTCCAGCCCGACCAGCCGGCGGGCGCTCACTTGGCGCCCCGCTGGTTCACCAGCGAGCGGATGTTGCTGATCCGCTCCCCCTTGCGCCCGGAGATCCGGGCCCAGTCGTCGGGGTTGGTGGTGTTGGGCATGTCCTCGTGCTCGGCGAACTCCTCGCGCACCGCGCGCAGCAGGTACTCCATCTTCAGCCCGCGCTCGCCGCCGGTGATCAGCGCCTTGATGGCGTGCTTCTTCGCCCGGTCCACCACGTTGTGGATGACGGCGCCGGAGGCGAAGTCCTTGAAGTAGAGGATCTCCGAGGCGCCGGTCACGTAGGTGACCTCCAGGAACTCGTTGATCGGAGCGGTGGAATACATGGCCTCGACGGTGCCGCGGATCATGCGCTCGATGGTGGCCTGCGCGTCGGCGTCGGCGGCCAGCTCCTCGGGGTGGATGGGCAGGTCGGTCGTGAGGTACTTGCCGAAGATCTCCGCGGCGCCCTCGGCGTCCGGGCGGCGGATCTTGATCTTCACATCCAGCCGCCCGGGGCGCAGGATGGCCGGGTCGATCATGTCCTCGCGGTTCGAGGCGCCGATCACGATCACGTTGTCCAGCCGCTCCACGCCGTCGATCTCCGCCAGCAGCTGCGGCACGATGGTGGTTTCCACGTCCGAGGAGACGCCGGTGCCGCGGGTGCGGAACAGCGATTCCATCTCGTCGAAGAACACCACGACCGGGTCGCCGTGCAGCGCCTTCTCGCGGGCGCGGGCGAAGATCAGCCGGATGTGGCGTTCGGTTTCGCCCACGTACTTGTCCAGCAGCTCCGGGCCCTTGATGTTCAGGAAGTAGCTGCGCGTGGCGCCTTCGCCGTTGCGCTCGGCGGCGCGCTGGGCCAGCGAGTGCGCCACGGCCTTGGCGATCAGGGTCTTGCCGCAGCCCGGAGGGCCGTAGAGCAGGATGCCCTTGGGGGCGCTCAGCCCGTGCTCGCGGTAGAGCTCCGGGTGGGAGAAGGGAAGCTCGACCGAATCCTGGATCGCCTCGATCTGCGAGTTCAGCCCGCCGATGTCCGAGTAGGCGATGTCCGGGACTTCCTCCAGCACCAGGGACTGCATGTCGGTCAGCTGCACGCGGCTCATGGCCAGCCCGGTGCGCGGGTCGAGGGTGAGCTGGTCGCCCACACGCAGGTGCTGCTCGCGCAGCGGCTGGGCCAGGGTGATCACCCGCTGGTCGTCGGCCCGGGCCATGACCACCGCCTGGTGGTCCTCCAGCAGCTCCTTGATGGTGACCAGCTCGCCGGTCTGCTCGTAGCCCAGCCCGGCGATGACCACCAGCGCCTCGTTGAGCAGCACCTGCTGGCCCACGTGCAGCTTCTCGAAGTCGAGCAGCGGGGAGATAGTCACCCGCATCTTGCGCCCGGAGTACATGACGTCCACGGCCTGGATCGCGGTGGATTCGATGCCCAGCCCCGGTTCGGGGTGGCGGCGCGGGTGCTTGGCGGTGATGGTGCCGTAGCTGAACGGGGCGTCGCCGTCGCGTTCCAGGGCTGCCTTGAGGTTGATGATCTGCTCGCGCGTGGTTTCCAGCAGCGCGACCAGGCGCTGGTTGTTGCCGCCGATCCCGGCCAGCTGCTTGTCCAGCGCGCGGTTCTTGTCCCGCAGCACGTTGACCTGGCGTTCGGTCATCTGCAGGCGCTGCGCCAGTTGCTGCGCCTCAAGGCTTTCGCTCACGTTACTTCTCCCTACACTCGTTCGCGCCGCGTGCGGCTATCTCCATCGTACGGACAACGGCCCCGGGTTCAGCGCACCCGGGGCCGTTGATTCACCATCTGAGACGCAACGTCTCAGATGACGGACCGCTCACCGGCTAGTCCTGCTCCGCGGCGGCCACCGCGGCGTCCTCGGCGTGGGCGGCGCGCACCCGCACCGCCTGGTTCGCATCGCGCGCCGCGCGGCGCAGCTTCTTGTCCGACAGGCCGCGCTCGCCCAGGGCCTGCGCGGTCCACTCCTCCTCGGAGTGGTCGCGGGTCCAGGCGCTCAGGTCCTCGGCCGAGTAGGAGTGCTCCTTGATGCGCTTGGCCTTCGGGATGCCGTCCGCGGCGTCGGCCAGCCGGCGGGTGGTGATCAGGAACGCGGTGTGCGCGACCATGCGGTGGTCCGGGCGCACGGCCAGGCCGTCCACGTGCCAGCCGCGCAGCAGGGTCTCGAAGCACTCGGGCTCGGTGAACTGGCCGGATTCGCGGATGGCCTCCACCACACGCGACATCTGGGTCACCGAGGAGACGTAGTTGGTCCACACCCCGCCCGGGGCCAGCACGGTGGCCACCGCATCCAGGCACTCCCAGGGGCTGAGCATGTCAAGCACCACGCGGTCGATGCTGCCCGGCTCCTCCAGCTGAACCACGCGGTCCTGGAAGTCGCCGATGGAGATCTGCCAGGCCGGGTGCTCCCCGCCGAAGACGGTGGAGACGTTGCCGCGGGCGATGTCCGCGAATTCCTCGCGGCGTTCGAAGGAGTGCAGGTAGCCGCCATCCCCCACCGCGCGCAGCAGCGAGATGGACAGCGCGCCGGAGCCCACGCCGGCCTCCACCACGCGGGCTCCGGGGTAGATGTCGCCGAACTGCACGATCTGCGCGGCGTCCTTCGGGTAGACCACGGTGGCCCCGCGCGGCATGGAGAGCACGAAGTCCTTGGCCAGCGGGCGCAGCGCCTGGTAGCGGAAGCCGTCCACGTTCTCGATGACCGAGCCCTCGGGCAGCCCGATGATGTCCTCGTGCGGCAGCACGCCCTTGTGGGTGTGGAACTCCCCGCCGGGCTGCAGGGTGATGGTGTTGATGCGGCGCTTTTCATCGGTCAGCTGCACGCGGTCGCCCACGCGGAACGGGCCGCGGCGGGCGTGCGCGCCGTGCGGGGCGGCGGCTGGCTGGGGCTGCTCGGAACTCTGGCTCACGGTGTTGTCCTTCATTGGTTGGTGCTTGGAAGTTTAATGGGGTTATTTCCTGCGGCCGGTGACCGCGTTGACGATGTCGGTCTGGTGCAGCAGCCCGACCACGACGCCGCGGCTGGAGATCACCGCGTATTCGGCGGTGGGCACGCTGGCCAGGTAGTCGATCAGTTCGCGGCCGTCGGAGTCCTCGGCCACCACGGCGCCTTCGCCCAGCGCCCGGGAGACCGCCAGCGCGGGCGCCTGCGCGGCGTGCGCCGGATCGACCCGGGCCAGCGCCGCCTCGTCGACCACACCCACGGGCATGCCGCGCGGGTCGACCAGGATGACCTGGCCGCCGCGCTGGGCCCGGCGCAGGTGCACGTCGGCCACGGACGCGGCCGAGGCCATGGCGCTGGCCGGCTGCATCAGATCGGAGGCGATCACGGTGGGCAGGTTCAGCATCAGCTTCGAATGCCCGATCAGCGCGGTGGTCGCCTGCCACATGAACACGGCCACCATCAGGCCCACCACTGCGGTGATGATCTGCACCTGCTGGCCGCGCAGAAACGGCCAGGCCACGAAGAAGAAGACCACCGCGACGGCGATCGCCCGGCCCGCCCAGGCCGAGGCGATGGTGCCCTTGTACTGGGATCCGGTGGCCTTCCAGACGATCGACTCGACCAGCCGGCCGCCGTCCAGCGGCAGCCCGGGCAGCGCGTTGAAGGCGCCCAGCAGCAGGTTCGCGTACACGCCGAAGTCGAGCAGCAGCTGCAGGTAGATGTTCAGCTCGACCAGCTGGCCGATCCCCCACCCCAGGCCAGCCAGCGCGAAGTTGGACAGCGGCCCGGCCAGCGCCACCCAGAGCGAGGCCCCGGGGCTGGCCTTGAAGGAGCCGAACTGGGTGTGCCCGCCCATCAGGGTGAGCACGATGTGCGCGTCGGGCCACTTGAAGGCGCGCGCCACCATGGCGTGGGCGACCTCGTGCACCAGCACCGCCAGCGCGATAGCCACCGCGCAGGCGAAACCCAGCAGGTAGGCGCCGGCCGCCGGGATCAGCGCGGTCTGCGAGAGCTGCACGCCCATGGAGACGGTGATCACCGCGGTGATGATGAACCAAGAGGAGGACAGGTAGACCGGCACGCCGCCGATCTTGCCGAGCTTGAGGCCCGGCGCCTTGCGGGTTTCTTCGCTCATGCGTTCACCTGGGCCAGCCAGGAGGCCATGGTCTGCAGATCCAGGCCCGCCAGCGAGTCGATCCGGCGCCACGGCCCGTGCCCGGGGTCGGTGGCGTTGGGGATGAGCACCGCGTGCAGGCCGGCGGCGCTGGCGGCGGTGATGCCGGGGGCCGAGTCCTCGAAGCCGATGCAGCGGGCAGGATCCAGCGGCGCGCCGGCCAGCTCGGAGAGCAGCTGCAGCCCGCGCAGGTAGGGTTCGGGGTGCGGTTTGCCCTGGGCGACTTCCTCGCCGGTCACGCTCGCCTGGAAGATGCCCTCGGGCAGCAGCGGCAGCAGGTCCGCGACGATGCTGCGCTCCGACATGGTCACCAGCGCCTGCGGCACCCCGGCGGCGTGCAGCGCGGTGAGCAGTTCGCGGGCCCCGGGGCGCCACGGCAGCTGCTCGCGGATGCCGGCGGCCACGCGGGCGCTGAGGGTGTCGATGATCTCGCGCACCGGCAGGTCTACCCCGGCGGCCTGCAGCACCCGGGCGGCGTCCGGCAGCGCGCTGCCGACCAGGGCGTGGGCCTGCTCCCCGCCCCAGGTGCCGCCGTGGGCGGCCACCAGTTCCCCTTCGGCGGCGATCCAGTACGGTTCGGTGTCGATCAGGGTGCCGTCCATGTCCCACAGCACGGCGTGCGGGCCTTCGGGCGGCAGATTTGTGTCAAAGGCAAAACTGGTGCTTGGCATGAGTCCATTCTAGATGGAAGAGTGGGGCTAAGCCGTTTCGGCACCCCCGCCGGGAAAGCCCGAAACCTCACAGGAAACCCGCAAAGGAGTCCCGGTTGACCGATCAATACCACGTACCGACGCTCAACGGTTTCATCGCGGGTGGCGATCACGAGCGCCGCCCGGCGGTGCTGGTCGCCGCCTTCGAAGGCTGGAACGACGCAGGCTCGGCCGCCAGCGATGCGCTGCGCAGCATCCTTGACACCAGCGCCGCGGAGCATGTGGCAACCATCGGCCTGGACGACTACTACGACTACCAGTTCACCCGGCCCACCTCGAAGCTGACCGAGCGCGGCCGCGAGGTGCAGTGGCCGCAGACGGACATCTACCGCATCGCGCAGCCGGGGGCCGACGCGGACCTGGTGGTGGTGCTCGGGGTGGAGCCGACCTTCCGCTGGCAGGGATTCTGCGCCCGGATCCTGGAGCACGCCGCCGCGCAGAACGTGCGCGCGGCGCTGACCCTGGGCGCGCTGCTGGCCGACGTGCCGCACACCCGCCCGGTGCCGACCTCCATGGCCAGCGACGATCCCGGGCTGCAGGAGCATTTCAACATCACCGCCTCCAGCTACGCCGGGCCCACCGGCATCCCCTCGGTGCTGGGCATCGAGCTGCAGCGCAGCGGGATCCCGACGATGTCGCTGTGGGCGCAGCTGTCCCACTACGTGGCGCAGGCGCCCAGCCCGCGGGTGCAGCTGGCGCTGGTGGAGCTGCTCGAAGAGCTGCTGCCGGTGTCGATCCCGGCCCAGCAGCTGCGCGAGGACGCCGTGGCCTGGAAGCTCGGGGTGGACGAGCTTGCCGCTTCGGACCCGGAGGTCTCCAAGTACGTGCAGCAGCTGGAGGCGGCCACCGACGCCAGCGAGCTGCCCGAGGCCAGCGGGGAGACCATCGCCCGCGAGTTCGAACGCTACCTGCGCCGCCGCGGCCGCTACCGCACCGACGGCTCGGGGCCCGACTTCGAGATCTAGGATCCCGGAGCCGGGCCCCGTGGCGGTGCGCTTTGGCTACTTGAGCTTCAGGCCCAGCAGCGCGTCCAGCCCGTCCACCAGCAGCGCTTCGCCTTCGCCGTCGCCTTCCGGCGCAGTGGCGGCCCACTGGTCGATGGCCTGAAGCGCGGCCGGCGCGTTCAGGTCCTCGGCCATGCGCGCGCGGATGCGGGTCAGCAGGGCGGTGGCTTCGGCCAACCCGGTGCCGGCCAGACGCTCACGCCAGGCGGAGATGCGCTCCGTGGCCTGCGCCAGCAGCTCGTCGGTCCAGAACCAGTCCGAGCGGTAGTGCTGGGAGAGCAGCACGGCGCGGATGGCCACCGGCTCCACGCCTGCGGCGCGCAGCTTGGAGACCAGCACCAGGTTGCCCAGCGACTTGCTCATCTTCTCGCCATCCAGGCCCACCATGCCGGTGTGCAGGTAGGCCTGGGCCAGCGCCTTGCCGTCGACGGCTGCGGCGTGCCCTGCGGAGAATTCGTGGTGCGGGAAGATCAAGTCCGAGCCGCCGCCCTGCACCGTGAACGGCGCGGGCAGCGTGCGGCGGGCGATCACGGAGCATTCGATATGCCAGCCCGGCCGGCCTGCGCCCAGCCTGCCGCCCTCCCACGACGGCTCGCCTTCGCGGGCCGCGCGCCACAGCAGCGGATCCAGCGCGTCGCGCTTGCCGGCGCGGTCTGGATCGCCGCCGCGTTCGGCGAAGAAGCCCAGCATGGTTTCGCGGTCGTAGCCCGAGACGGTGCCCAGCTTCCAGGCGTCGTTCTGCGCGGCGATGGAGTCGAAGTACACGTCTCCCTCGACGCCGTCGGCCCCGGCCGGCACGGTGTAGGCCAGTCCGGCGTCCAGCAGCTGCTCGACCACCGGCACCAGCCAGTCGATGGATTCCACGGCGCCCACGTAGTGGTGCGGCGGGATCACGTTCAGCGCTTCCATGTCCCTGCGGAACAGCTCGATCTGCGAGGCCGCCAGCTCGCGCCAGTCCACCCCGGTGGCCTCGGCGCGCTCGAGCAGCGGGTCGTCCACGTCGGTGATGTTCTGCGTGTAGGTCACGGTCCGGCCGTTATCCAGCCAGGTGCGGTGCAGCAGGTCGAAGGTGACATAGGTTGCCGCATGCCCCATGTGGGTGGCGTCGTAGGGGGTGATGCCGCAGACATACAGGCTGGCCGGCTCGTTGGCCTTGGCCGCCTCGGCGGTGGCCCGGAGGGTACCGGATGAGGTGTCGAAGACCTCCAGGATCGGGGCGGAGCCCACGATGTGCGGTACTTCCGGGGATTTCCACGCGTGCACTGTTGTACGTCCTTTCGCAGATGCGACGATTGAGTTCTTTAAGTCCAAGTCAAGCAGAGTTGGGTTTATTCCCGTTAACTGCGAAGTGTCCGTGAATCGCTTCACGGACACCTGCGGCTGGCGGATTCTAGGCGTTGATCAGGCCCATTCCCAGCACGACGTACAAGCCCAGGCCCAGCAGGATGCGGTACCAGACGAAGACGCGGTAGGAGTGGTGCGAGACGAACTTCAGGAACCAGCCCACGATCAGGAAGCCGACCACGAAGGCCACCAAGGTGGCCAGGCCGGTCTGCGCCAGGGTGTAGACGCCGGGCTCGTCGAAGGACTTGGCCAGCTTGTACAGGCCCGAGGCGAACACCGCGGGGATGGCCAGCAGGAACGAATAGCGCGCCGCGGCCTCGCGGGTGTAGCCCATCAGCAGGCCGGCGGTGATGGTGCCGCCCGAGCGGGAGACGCCGGGGATCAGGGCCAGCGCCTGCGCTAAGCCGAACAGGATGCCGTGCTTCGGGGTCAGCGTGTCAAGGGTTCGCGTCTGGCGGCCGTAGTGATCGGCGATGGCCAGGATCAGGCCGAAGACCACCAGCGTGGTCGCAACGATCCACAGCGAACGGAAGTTGGTGTCGATGTAGTCTTCCAGCAGCAGGCCGAGCACCGCGATCGGGATCGAGCCGACGATGATCAGCCAGCCCATCTTCGCGTCGGGATCCGAGTGCGGGACCTTGCCGACCAGCGCCTTGCCCCAGGCGCCGATGATGCGCACGATGTCCCGCCAGAAGAAAACCACCACGGCGGTCTCCGTGCCCAGCTGGGTGATCGCGGTAAAGGCGGCGCCGGGATCCTGGGCGTTGGGAAGGATTTCGCCGACGATGCGCAGGTGGGCTGAGGACGAGATCGGGAGGAACTCTGTCAGGCCCTGGATGAGTCCAAGGAAAGCTGCTTCAAACCAATTCACCCCTCGACATTACTTCACCTGCCCGGCGCGCAGCGCACTGGAAACACCTGAGCGGGAAAAATTCATACCGTGGTCGTGCTCACTGGTCATCCGAAGGTATCGTGAACGGCAGAAGTTCGGAATACTGTTCGTATAGCGCATCTTCGTAGTCTTCGAAAGCATCGGCGAGCGACCCGAAAGCCGTATCAATGGCGGCATCGGCCGATCCCCTGCTTTGGGAAACCACAGCCAGGTGTTGCTCCAAATGCGCGATGAGCGCCTGCAGTGCGTAGCTCGGATCAGTACTCATGGCATCACGCTACAACGCAATCATTTATTCCGATAGGGGGTTCGATGCTTCAGGAAGTCATTAAGGCGCCGCTGCACCAGGAAAACGATTCTCGCTACGAATACATGGTGATCACCGCTTTTCCCGGCGAGTCCAAGCACGTCGCGCGCGCTGCGCTGCGCGAGCATGCTGACAACGGCAAGTGGGAACTGATGCGCACCTGCCGCTACGAGGGCGGTGCCTACAAGTACTGGCTGCGCCGCCGGGTCATGCGGATCCAGAGCACCCTGCCCCCGCTCCCCTAGCCGCATCAGCGCCGTTTTGCCGACTGCCGCGCGTCATGACTCCAGCGGCCCGACCAGCCAGCTGGCCACGGTATTGGCCGCGGATGCCGCATTCGACGGGTGGTACCAGCTGGCCTGCACGTCGCGGTACAGCCGCTCGAATTCGCTGCCCCGGAAGTACGCGCCGCCGCCGAGCAATTGCCCGGCGTCCTGGACGTTTTCCCGGGCAGTCTGCCCAGCCAGGGTGCGCAGCGTGACCAGCTTGGGGAACCAGGCCGCACCGTGGTCGACACCGGATTCCAGATCTCCGGCCACGGATCGCTGCAACGCGTCGAGGGCCAGCGACCGCATCGCGGCGTCGGCCAGGATTCCCCGGGCCCGCACGTCCTGCGAATACTTCACGCCGTCATGGTGCACCCGCTTGCCCAGGGAGTCCGTGGCGAGCTGCACCGCGCGCTCGGCGATGCCGACATACACGCTGGCGGTCAGGGTCAGGAAGGACGCGAAGATGCCGAAAACCAGCAGATCCGGGTTCGGGCCCACCGGCAGCCGGGAATGCACCCAGGCCTCCGGAGCGGTGGCCGACTCCAGCTTGGTGGTGTGCGACTGGCTCGCGCGCATGCCAAGCGTGTCCCAGTCCCCGAGCGAGCGCACGCCGGCCCCGCGCTCGACGAACGCGTGGACCAGCTCGCCGGAGACGGTGTCCTTGCCGAAAATCCCCAGACGCGTGAACGCCGGCGACAGCGAGGTGAAGATCTTGGTTCCCGTGAATGACACCGAGCCGTCGGAATGGGTCACCGCACTGGTTTTGGAATCGAAGAGCACCGCGTCGTTGCCCGGCTCCGAAATGCCGAACGCCATGACCTCGCCCTTGGCCACCCAGTCGATCACCATGTCCAGGCGGCGGTCGCCCCGGGCCGCGAGCAGGTGGGCCACCCCGGCCCAGACCTGGTGCATGTTCACCGCCAGCGCGGTGGCCGGGGCGGCCGAGGCCAGCCGCCTCTGCGCCAGGGCCAGCTGCTGGAAATCCCAGCCGAGCCCGCCGCGTTCGACCGGAACCAGCGCCCGCAGGTATCCCGCCGCGGCCAGCTCCTGGAAGTCCTCCTCCGCGAAGCTGTTCTCGGTGTCGTAGCCGGCCGCACGCTGGCGGAAACGCTCAAGCAGCTCGTCGCTGAGCACGGTTTCAATAGACAAGGTATTCCTCCTGTGAATCCGGTGGTCTGGAAATCTGGGTGTCAGTAGCTGCGCAGCAGGCTTTCAAGCACACGCACGCCGAACTTGACCGAGTCGACCGGAACCCGTTCGTCGACCCCGTGGAACATGCCGGTGAAATCGAGTTCGGCCGGAAGCTGCAGCGGCGCGAACCCGTAGCCGGTGATCCCCAGCTTTGCCAGCCATTTGTTGTCCGTTCCGCCGGAGAGCATGTACGGCAGCACCACCGCGTCCGGGTCCTCCGCCAGCAGCGATTCGACCATGGAGTCCACCAGCGAACCGGCGAAGGGGACCTCCAGCGAATCCTGCTCGTGCACCATGGACAGCTCGACGTGCTCCCCGGCGAGCTCCTTGATTTTCGCGACCGCCTGCTCGTGCTCGTCGGGCAGGGTACGGCAGTCGACCAGCGCTTCGGCATGGCCGGGGATCACATTGTGCTTGTAGCCGGCCTCCAGCGCCGAGGGGTTGGCGGTGTTCTGCAGCGTCGCGCCGACGAACCGGGAGACGTTGCCCATCGCTTCGAGCAGCGGGGCCGGGTCCTCCTCGGTGAATTCCAGGCCCGCGAGCTCGGCGACGTTTTCCATCAGCGCCCGGGTGGTTTTCGTATAGGACAGCGGCCACTGGTGGCCTCCGATGCGCGAAACCGCGTCGGCCAGGCGCGTCACCGGGTTCTCGGTATTGATCTGCGAACCGTGACCCGCGGTGCCGTGCGCGGTGAGCTTCAGCCAGGCGATGCCTTTCTCGGCGGTCTGCAGCATGTAGGCGCGGCGGCCATTGATCTCCACGGAGAAGCCGCCGACCTCGCTGATGGCTTCGGTGGCGCCGTCGAAGAGCTCCGGGTGGTTCTGGACCATCCATCCGGCCCCGTAGTCGCCGCCGGCTTCCTCATCGGCGAAAAACGCGATGACCAGGTCCCGCTGCGGGACGATCCGCTCCCGGCACAGGTGGCGGACGGCGGCGATGATCATGGCGTCCATGTTCTTCATGTCCACCGCCCCGCGGCCCCAGATCATGCCGTTGATGAGCTCGGCGCCGAACGGGTCCACGCTCCAGTCCTCGGCGATCGCCGGGACCACATCCAGGTGCCCGTGCACAACCAGCGCCGGAAGCGAGGAATCCGAGCCCTTGAGGCGCACCACCACATTCGCGCGTCCAGGCGCGGATTCATAAAGTTCCGGCCGCAGCCCGACCTCTTCGAGCAGCGAGACAACGTAGCGCGCCGCCTCCAGTTCGCCGGCCCCCTTGTTGCCGCCGTAGTTCGTGGTGTCGATCTGGATCAGTCGGCGGCAGAAGTCGACCGCTTCGTTCTCCATGAGTTCTACAGCTGCAGGCTTCGGCATGGAAGGCCTTCCTCTCGCGAACGGGTGCTTGTGGATTCAACACTAGTGCGCTAAACGATACGCGCAACAAATGACACCACGTCAGCCTAGCCATGAAGTTCCCGATAGGCCTGGATGGCCCCGGGGTGCAGCGGCTGCCCTGCGGTGCTGATCAGCGTCTGCGGGGTCAGGTATTGGATGCCGGCGCTGCCTGGCGGAATCAGCTCCTGGGCGCGTTCAACCAGCAGCATGACCACCTGCCCCGCGGTCTGCGCGGGAAAGCTGGCCGGCGCCATCAGCAGGTTCGCGACGCCCAGGCTCTGCGCCTGTCCAACGCCGGGATAGGTTCCGGCCGGGATCATCACCCGGTCGTAGAGGCCGGGATACCGCGACCGCAGCCCGGGCAGCACGGAGGACAGGCCGATGAGCCGCAGCTCCACCCGCGCGGCCAGCTCCGACACGGCACCCACGGGCATGCCGCCGAAGAGGAACAGCGCATCGATCCGGCCGGATTCCAGCGCCGCAAGCCCGTCGCCGTAGCCAAGCTTGGTTTCCCTCGGCGCATTTCCGCCCGACTTCAGCCCGGCTTCTTCCAAGATGCGCTGCCCGGTCACCCAGGTCCCTGATCCAGCCGCGCCAGTTCCCAGCCGGCGCCCGGCCAGGTCGGGCAGGGTGCGGATGGGAGCGTCGGCCCGCACGATGCAGTGGAAGTAGTTCTGGTACACGCGGCCCAGCGCCAGCGGATTGCCCTCATTGGCGGCAGCGCGGTACTGCGCCACGGTGTCGGCCAGTGCCAGCGAGAGCGAAGCCTCGTGCTCGGCCAGCAGGTGCAGGTTCTGCGCGCTGGCCTCGGTCTGCAGCGCGGACGAGTGCTCGGCGATGTTGGAGCGTACCAGCGCCTGCGAAAGCAGCGTGGCGAATTCGAAGTACATTCCGCCGCTTTCGCCGGCGGCGATGTCCAGCCGGTCATGGCGCGGTCCCGGAGTGCACCCTGCAAGCAACGCGGCGGCCGGGGCGGCCAGCGCGTAGCCCAGCACCGCGCGCCGGGTGGGAATTCCGCTCATCTCAAGCCTCCTGCGCTCCAGCATCGTCTTGGGTCCCGGCCAGCCGCAGCGTCACCTGCAGTCCCCCGCCCGCCGCAATTTCCAGAAGCAGCTCGCCGCCATTGGCCCGGACCAGCCGGTCGACGATCGCCATGCCCAGCCCGGTGCCCGGGGACTGCCGGGAGGTCTCGGCCCGCCAGAAGCGCTCGGTCGCGGCCTCCAGCTCGGCGGCCGGCAGGCCCGGCCCGTGGTCGCGGATGACCACGTCAACGACGCTCCCGCGGGCCGCCACCGAGAGGTCAACCTGGCTCCCGGAGGCGTACTTGAAGCAGTTTTCCAGCACCTCGGCGATCATCTGCTGCAGCTCGAATCCGTTGCACAACGCGCGGGCCGTCCGGCTGCCGGGAGCATCCAGGTCCAGCCGCAGCAGCATTCCGCGTTCCCGGGCCGCCGCGCTTTGGCGTTCGACCTCCTCGGTCAGCAGCCTGGCCGGGATCACGGTCCCGGCGTCGGCGCCGGCAGGGACTGCCCCGCCGGCGCTGCGCTCGGAGAGCCGGTGCTCGGCGCTGGCCAGGCGCAGCACCCCGTCCAGCAGCATTTCAACACGTTCAAGTTCGCGTTCCACAGCGGCGACTCCATCCGGGTCGGCCTTCTCCCCCAGCCGCATTTTCAGCAGGTCCACGCGCAGCCGCAGCGCGGCGATCGGGTTGCGCAGCTGGTGGGAGGTTTCGGCGATCAGCTCGCGTTGCTGGGCCAGGCTGTCGGTGACGATCTGCGCCATGTTCTCAAACGAGCGGGACAGCGCCCGCAGTTCCGGCGGGCCTGCTTCCTGCAGCGGGGCGGGGATCTGCGTGCTGGCCAGCTCGGCCACCGCGTCGCTCAGCCGGTGCACCGGCCGCAGCACCCAGGCGGTCAGCCGCTCGGCGAGCAGCAGCATGCCTGCGCAGACGCTCAGCGACACCAGCACCACTGCTCCCCAGCTCTGCAGGATCGCCTGCCGGGCATCGTCCAGGTTGACCTCCATGACCACCGAGCCCAGCACCTGGGTCGAGTTCCCGAACGGCCGGGCGATCAGGGCAGGTTCCTCGGAGAACGGGCTGATTTGGGGAATCCCGGTCTGGTCGAGGTTCAGGGCGGCACGGCGCCGCACTGCGTCGACCTGCGGATCCAGCGGGTCGACGCCGCCGGAAGTGAACTGCAGCCCGCCCAGGCTGATCAGCAGGCCCTCGTCGAACAGCTGCGAATACGCGTCCATTTCCAGCTGCAGTTCCTCGTGGTCGGTGGCATCCTGCGCGTGGGTGCCCAGCTCGACAAAGCGGTTCACCGAAGCCAGCCGGCTGAGCTGGACGTCCTGGGTGGTGTTCCGGCTGATGCTCTGCAGCATCAACGTGCCCAGGATGACGGCGATCAGGCACAGCAGCGAGCCGAGCACCCCCAGAACCCGCAGCCTCACGCGTCCACGGCCTCGATGCGGTAGCCGACCCCGCGCACGTTGACGATCATGCCCGGCCGGTCCAGCTTGGAGCGCAGCCCGGTCAGGTGGACGTCCAGGGAACGGGAGACCGCCATGAACGCGTCGCCCCACAGCGAATCCAGGATCTGCTCGCGGGTGACCACGGATCCTGCATGCTGGGCCAGCAGCGCCAGCAGGTCGAATTCCTTGGCGGTCAGCGACAGCTCGCGCCCGGCCAGGGCCGCTTCGCGCTTGCCGGTGTCCACCTGCAGGTCCCCGACGGCCAGGACACCCGCGTCGGGCGCTTGAACCCGGGAGCGGCGGGCGACAGCCTCGATGCGCGCCAGCAGGACGGCCAGCCCGATCGGCTTGACGAGGTAGTCGTCGGCACCCTGGCGCAGGCCGCGGACCACGCTGCGTTCGTCGTTGCGGGCGGTGAGGATCACGATGGGCACCTCGGTAACCTGGCGCAGCTTGCGCAGGACCTCCAGCCCATCCATGTCCGGCAGGCCCAGATCCAGCAGGATCAGCTGCGCCTGCTGATGCCGCAGCAGCGCGTCGGCACCGCGGGCCGCCCGGAACGCCTCGTGGCCGGCGGCGTTCACGGCATCGATCAGCGCCAGCGCGACGGCATCGTCATCTTCGACGACCATTAGGTGCACGGTGGTTCCTCGGATAAGTGGGCTCTGAATTGGTCAATTCTATCAGCCGGGGGCCTGCGTGTACTTTGCGTCACGTCCTTTCCTAAGGAAGTGTTAGTTCTTCGCGTCCAGCTTGGCCGTAACCGGCATCACTCCTAGATTTGGAGATGTTCTTCCAGCCCGCGGCCATTCAATGGTGAACTCCTGCCGCAGCGGCTGACCGAGGTGCCGGGCTGCGGTCCGGCAATGATCGACATTCGTAAAGGACTGGCTCACATGTCAGAAAGCACGCGATCGCTGAATGCGGATCTCGACGGCGGTTCACCGCCGAAATGGAAAATCGTCGGCCCCGGCCTGGTGGTCGCCGCCACCGGCGTGGGCGCGGCCGACATGGTCGCCACCCTCGTGGCCGGCAGCCAGTACGGCTACGCGCTGCTCTGGGCGGTCATCCTGGGCGTGATCCTGAAGATCGTGCTGGTCGAGGGCGCCGGACGCTACACGCTGGCCACCGGCAAAACCATCTTCGAGGGCTGGCGCACGCTGGGACGCTGGACCACCTGGTACTTCGGCCCCTACATCATCATCTGGGGCTTCGTCTACGGCGCCACCGCGATGAGCTCGGCGGCGATGCCGCTGGCGGCGCTGTTCCCCGCCATCGACCTGAAGATCTGGTCGGTGCTGATGGGCCTGGCAGGTTTCGCCATGGTCTGGTTCGGCAAGTACAACTTCTTCGAGAAGGTCACCGCGGTGCTGGTGGGCATCATGTTCGTCACCGTGGTCGGACTGGCCGTCATCGCCGCGCCGAACATCCCTGAGATGTTCTCCGGCCTGATCCCGATGATCCCCGAGGGCGGCATCGTCTACACCCTGGCGCTGGCCGGCGGCGTCGGCGGCACCATCACCCTGGCCGCCTACGGCTACTGGCTGCGTGAAAAGGGCTGGTACACCCCGAAGTGGATGCGCGTGATGCGCATCGACAACACCATGGCCTATGTCATGACCGGCATCTTCGTAATCGCCATGCTGATCGTCGGGGCCGAGGTGCTGCGCGCCGCGGGCGTCGCCATCTCCGGCGGCGACGAGGGCCTGCTGGAACTGGCCGACGTGCTGCGCGAGCGCTACGGCGTTGTGGTGGGCAACGGCTTCCTGGTCGGCTTCTGGGCCGCGTCCTTCTCCTCGATCATCGGCGTGTGGAACGGCGTCTCGCTGATGTTCGCGGACTTCTGGGGCCACATGCGCAAGAAGCCAGCGAACCACCCGGACACCATGACCGGCGGCAAGTACTTCAAGTTCTACGTGCTCTGGCTGACCTTCCCGCCGATGGTGCTGTTCCTGCTGGACAAGCCGATCGCCTTGATCCTGGCCTACGGCGTGCTCGGCGCCCTGTTCATGCCGTTCCTGGCCGTGACCCTGCTCGGCCTGCTCAACGGCAAGCGCGTGCCCAAGGAATGGGCCAACCGCTGGCACACCAACGGCGCGCTGGCCGTGACCGCGATCCTGTTCATCATCCTGGGTGGACAGCAGCTCTGGAAGTCTCTCTCGCCGCTCTTCGGCGGCTAGCTTCCAGTTTCCCCAGGCTGCCGAACCATGTGCCCCCAAGCATGGTTCGGCAGCCTTCTGTCTTAATCGACGGGCGCGCGATTGGGCCGGCGGGCCGTGAAACACCCAGAATGGATCCCATGGATATCAAGCATTTCGGAATTCTGGGGGCCGGCCGGGCCGGCACCGCGTTGGCGCGGGTCGCCGCGGCGCAAGGCCTTGAGGTCCAGATCGCCTCCACCCGAACGCCGAGCGCGATGAAATACCACCTGGCGCAGTACGCCACCAAGGCCCGGGCAGTTTCCGCCGAGGACGTGGCGCAAGGTGTGGACCTCGTGGTGCTCATGGTGCCCCAGGAGGAGCTGGAGGACGTCGACCCGAAGACGCTGGCCGGAACCATCCTGGTGGATGCCACCAACCGCTGGGAGGACGAACCGCTGCCGCAGTGGTTCGAGCATGGACTGGAATCCGGGCTTACCAGCAGCGAGGTCATCGCCGCCCGTTTCGCGGGCTGCCGCGTGGTCAAGGCGCTGAACCACATCAGCCACTGGGACCTGGATGCGGACAAGGCCTCCCGGCGCAGCGCCCAGCGCGCCCTGGGGGTCGCCTCGGACGATGCCGAAGCCGCCGAAGCGGTGGCGCAGCTGGTCCGCAAGCTCGGCTTCGCGCCGGTGATCCTCAAGAACCTGGCCGCCGGACGCATGCTGGAACCGCAGGGCCCGGTCTTCAACGAGGTGCTGGACGCCGAGAGCCTGCGCCGGCTGGTCGGGGCCGACGGGTAACCCAGCTGCTCGGACAAGACGGTTCCATCCAGCGGGACTGGGTCCCGCTGAGTCGAACGCGCACAGCTAATCTTCTGGTTACTTTTGGTCCGTTTCGAGAGGATGCCCACGCATGTCCGACACCAGCACGTTTAACATTTCAGCCAGCAGCATCGACAGCTGGGATTTCGAGGCCGACGTGGTCGTCGCCGGCTACGGCATCGCCGGGGTGAGCGCCGCCATCGAGGCCGCCCGCGCCGGATCCGAGGTGCTGGTGCTTGAGCGTTCAGGCGGCTGGGGCGGCGCCGCGTCCATGGCCGGCGGCTTCATCTACCTCGGCGGCGGCACTCCCCTGCAGCAGGCCCTGGGCTTCGAGGACACGACAGAGAACATGAAGGCCTTCATGAAGGCAGCGCTGGGCCCGGGGACCGACGATGCCAAGATCGACGCCTACTGCGAAGGCAGCGTGGAGCACTACAACTGGCTGGTGGACGCGGGCGTCGTCTTCAAGGAGTCCTTCTGGGGCCAGCCGGGCTGGGAGCCGCCCTACGACGACGGGCTGATGTACTCCGGGGGCGAGAACGCCGCCCCGTTCAGTTCCACGATTCCCCCGGCCCCGCGCGGGCACGTGCCGCAGATGTCCGGCAAGAAGACCGGCGAGCAGGGCGGCGGCTACATGCTCATGAAGCCGCTGGTCGACACCGCGCAGGCCCTGGGCGTGCGCGCCGAATACGATCTGCGCGTCCAGTGCCTGGTCATCGATCAGGACGGGCGCGTGGTGGGCGTCGGGGCCAAGCGCTACGGCGAGGACGTCTTCGTGTTGGCTCGCCAAGGCGTGGTCCTGGCGATGGGCAGCTTCGTCTACAACGATCAGATGGTCCGCGCCAACGCCCCGCGCATCCTTGGCCGCCCGGCCGCATCCATCGAGGCGCACGACGGGCGCGCCATCGCGATGGGCCAGTCGATCGGCGCCGCCACCGCCCACATGGACGCCACCGAGGTGGCGTTCTTCTGCGATCCGCAGCTGCTGGTGCGCGGCATCCTGGTCAACGGCCGAGGCCAGCGCTACATCACCGAGGACACCTACCCGGGCCGGATCGGCCAGGCGACGCTGTTCCACCAGGAGAACCAGGCGTTCCTGGTCATCGACGAGGCCGCCTTCGAGGAAGGCTCAGCCAGCGAGACCTCCAGCCCGGAGCTGCTGATGCAGCCGAGCTGGGTGGCCGAGTCCGCCGCTGAGCTGGAAGCCGAGATGGGACTGCCCGCGGGCAGCCTGCAGGCCACCATCGAGCAGTACAACCGGTTCGCAGTGCAGGGCACTGATCCCCTGCTGGGCAAGAACCAGAAGTGGGTCAAGCCGCTGCAGGGCGCACTGGCCGCGATCGACCTGCGCGGCCGCACCGGAGGATTCACCCTGGGTGGGCTGCAGACCGATGCCGACTCACGGGTCCTGCACGTTTCGGGCGCACCGATCCCGGGACTTTTCGCGGCGGGTCGTTGCACCTCGGGAGTCTGCGCCGGAGGCTACGCCAGTGGCACGAGCCTGGGCGATGGAAGCTTCTTCGGCCGCCGCGCCGGAATCAGCGCGGCCCAGGAAACGAGCGTTCAGAATGAATTGGCGGCCGCCCAGGGCGGCAAGGCCTGATTCTTGAGAAGTTCGCGAATCGGGTTTGCACCCCGCGTGGCACCATCGCTTCTGAAGCACGTCCGGCCCGGGAACGCGCCCGGGCCAGACACCGTTTCTTGCCTATAAGCCCCGTTCGGGGCATATAAAAAATCCCCGGTTGACCGAAGTCAACCGGGGATTTACCTGTGCGCGAAAGGGGACTTGAACCCCTACCCTCTATTCGAGGACCAGCACCTCAAGCTGGCGCGTCTACCTATTCCGCCACCCGCGCAGGTTGTCTGTTGTTCGCGTTGTTATCGCTGGCAACGAAGTAAAACTTTACCACCGCTTTCGCATGAATTCCAATCGGGCGCCAGCCGGCCCGAAGAGGCCGAAACTCCCGGAATTTCGCGGAATAAACGGGGTTGAGTAGGCAGTTTCAGCGATCGCGGCGCAAATTCGTGTCAAGGGTCACAACATTTTGGCCGGAATTAACAGTTTTCCGCTCCTGCGGACGTAAGCTGGCAGCGATTCCGGCAATCCACCACACTTGGGCCCAGGAGCGAGCGACATGAGCGGTCACCACGACAAGCCAGCCATGCCCGATGTCTCGGGCATGCTCCCCCTGGACGATGGGCACCAGATGTATTGGGAGCAATGGGGCAATCCCGACGGCCAACCGGTGATGTACCTCCACGGCGGCCCGGGCGGAACGCTGGGCGCGAGCGGCTATCGCCACCGCTGGGACCTGGGACGAACCCGGCTCGTCGCTTTCGAGCAACGCGGCTGCGGCAGGTCAACTCCCTCCGCCGCCAATCCCCTGGTGCCGCTCTTGGACTTCACCATGGCGAAGCTCATCAGCGACATCGAAAGGCTGCGCAGGTCGTTGGGCATCAAGCAATGGGTACTCAACGGCGTCTCGTGGGGATCCACCCTCGCGCTGTCCTACGCGCAGGCCCATCCCGAACGGGTGTCGGGCCTCGTGCTTTTCGCGGTCACTTCCACCAGCGAGGCTGAAGTCCGCTGGATCACCGAGACGGTCGGTGCGGTCTTTCCCGAGGCCTGGGACGAGTTCGCGAGCTTCGCCGAAATCCACCATCCCTCCTACACCCGCGGCTCCGGCCGCATCGTCAAGGCCTACGCCGACCTGCTGGCCTCACCCGACGGGCAGCTGCGCGACGCGGCTTCGCAAGCCTGGGCGCTGTGGGAGGATACGCATGTTTCCCTGGGCCGGGATCCGGTGGTGCGCGACCCGCGCTGGGACGATGCCCGCTTCCGCCAGGCCTTCGCCAGGCTCACCACGCATTTCTGGTCGCACGCGGGATTCAACGACCCGCCACTGCTGGAGCGGATGGACCGCATCGAGCACCTCCCGGGGATCCTGGTCCACGGCAGGCAGGACGTGTCAGGCCCGCTGCGCACCGCGTGGGAGCTGCACCGGCGCTGGCCCGGCTCGCAGCTGGTGATCTGCGAGCACGACGGGCACGGCGGGGAGCAGATGACGGCTCACTGGGAGTCCGCCAACAACACGATGCTCGATCGGCTCAGTTGATAGCATCAAGGGTGGGCCGCTGCCGCGGCCTGTTCGTTCATTAGAAAATCCGGAGCCCTCCGATGCGCATTGCCATGCTCTCCTTGCACACCTCCCCCATGCAGCAACCCGGGTCGGGCGATGCCGGCGGCATGAACGTGTACATCCAGAATCTGTCCTTCGCGCTGGGCGCGCTAGGACACGAGGTGCACATGATCACGCGCACCGCCGCGGACTCCGAATCCCGGCAGGTCGCCGAGGGCGTGTGGATGCACCAGGTGCAGATCGCCGCGCACCAGCAGCTGGACAAGGAAGACCTGCCGCAGATCATCGACCCGGCCGCGACCGCAATCTCCGCGCACCTGCACGGCCTGGACATCGACATCATCCACGCCCACTACTGGCTCTCGGGCATGGTGGGGCTGCAGCTGGCCCGCGAGTTCTCCGCCCCGCTGATCGTCTCGATGCACACCTCGGCCGCCGCAAAGGAATTCGAATCCGGCATCGAGGAGCCCGGGCCGCGCAAGGAGGCCGAGAAGCAGCTGCTGGCCGAGGCCTCGCGCGTCATCGCCAACACCCCGGTGGAGGCCCGCCAGCTGGCCCGCTTCTATGAGGTGGACCGGCAGAAGCTGGACGTGGTGCTGCCCGGGGTGAACCACCGCATCTTCCACCCCGAGCAGGACAAGCTCTGCCGCCCGCTGGGCCCCGACGACCTGCACCTGGTCTACGCCGGACGCCTGCAGCCGCTCAAGGGCGCGCACGTGATGCTGGAGGCGATGGGCCGGGCCCGGCGCAGCCATCCGCAGCTGCGCATCACCGCCTCGCTGTTCGGGGCGCGCTCCGGCAGCGCCGACTACGACCTGCAGGCGCTGGTGCAGCGAGAGGGCCTGGACGACCTGGTGCGCTTCTTCGGTCCGCTGAAGCCACAGCAGCTGGCGGCGGTCTTCGCCAATGCCGACGTGGTCGCCGTGCCCTCGCTGTCTGAGACCTTCGGCCTGGTCGCCGCCGAGGCCCAGGCCTGCGGCACCCCGGTGCTGGCCAACGCGGTTGGCGGGCTGGGCTACGCGGTGCGCGACGGCTACTCCGGATGGCTCATGCCTGAACCGGACCCGCAGCTGTGGGCGCAGAAGCTCGTCGAGCTGGCCGAGAATCCGCGGATGGTCACCCAGGCCGGGCACGACGCGCTGGAGCATTCGGGCGAGTTCACCTGGGAGCGGGCCGCGGTGGCCTCGCTGGCCAGCTACCGCATGGCGCAAAGCGCCCTGATCGGCTGAGCCCCCGCACAAGCAGCGTTGGCGCAGGACCGTAGAGGTCCT
Source organism: Arthrobacter sp. AG1021 (assembly GCF_003633665.1). Classification (NCBI taxonomy): domain Bacteria; kingdom Bacillati; phylum Actinomycetota; class Actinomycetes; order Micrococcales; family Micrococcaceae; genus Arthrobacter; species Arthrobacter sp. AG1021. The sequence goes on from NZ_RBLB01000006.1 coordinate 1,083,537, forward strand.
GCGCCAACGCTGCTTGTCTTAGGCCTGCGTTTGTAGCGTGAGCTCGAAGTGCGGTTTGCCCTTGCGGGGGCTCCACGCCGCCACCTCGAAGCCCGCCTCGGTGCGGGTGAAGGCCAGATCGACGCTGGCCGGCAGCACCACCGGGGTCTTGAACTCGATGCTCCAGCGGTACTCGCCCGCCGCCGGCTCGATGCCGGACAGCGCGCGGGCGGCCAGGTAGATGCCGTGGGCGATGGCCCGCGGCATGCCCAGCGCCTTGGCGCTCAGCGCGGAAAGGTGGATCGGGTTGTAGTCCCCCGCCACCGCCGCCCAGCGCCGCCCGGTCCCGGCATCCAGCGTCCAGGACGCGGTGCGCTGCGGCGGAACGAAGGCAGCATGCACCGATTTCTCCGGCACGGCGCCTTCGAGCTTCACGCCCTTGGCCAGGAAGGTGCTGCGCAGCTCCATCCGCTGTTGCCCGTCCACCACGATGCGCACCACCAGGTCGAAGGCCGCGCCCTTGGGATGGGCGGCCAGGTTCTCGCTGCGCACCTCCACGTCGAAGGCCTCGTCCTCGGCCAGCGGCCGGCGCACTGCCACCTGGTTGCGCAGGTGGATCATGCCCAGCAGCGGCAGCGGGAAGTCGCCTCGCAGCATCAGCGACATGGCCAGCGGGAAGGCCAGCGAATGCACGTAGAGGCTGGGCAGCACCCCGTTGGCCGGGGCGCCGACCGCGCGGCGGAACGCATCCAGGCCGCCGGGGTCGGCCGCGGCCGAGCGGTGGACCAGCACCGTGGAGGGCAGCACCGGATTGCGCCCCTTGCGGCCCAAGGTCTTCACCGCCTTGGCGTATACCGAGCCCATGGACGGGATCTGCTCGACCAGTTCGGCGCCCATCTAGGCACCCACCAGCGACTGCCCGCACACGCGCAGCACCTGGCCGTTCAGGCCGGCGGCGGCGTCCGAGCTGAGGAAGGAGATCGCCTCGGCGACGTCCTGCGGCAGCCCGCCCTGCATCAGCGAGGGCAGCACCATGCGCGCCACGGTGCGGGTGCCCAGCGGGATCTTGGCGGTCATCTCGGTTTCGATGAAGCCCGGGGCCACCGCGGCGATGGAGCCGCCCTGCTCGGCGAACAGCTTGGCGCTGGAGCGCACCATGCCGATCACCCCGCCCTTGGAGGCGGCGTAGTTGGTCTGCCCGCGGTTTCCGGCGATGCCGGAGGTGGAGGCCAGCGAGACCACGCGCAGCCCCGGCAGCTTGGCGGCGAGGAACGCCTCGTTCATGCGCAGCTGCGAGGCGATGTTCACCGCGATCACCGAATCCCAGCGGGCCGCGTCCATGTTGGCCAGCAGCTTGTCGCGGGTGATGCCTGCGTTGTGCACGACGATGTCCAGCGAACCGTGGCGGCCGATGGCGTGGTCCATGATCTGCTGCGCGGCGTCCTTCGCGGTGACGTCCAGCTGCAGGGTGGTCGCGCCGATCTGGTTGGCTACCGCGGCCAGCGCCTCGCCGGCGGCGGGCATGTCCACCACCACCAGCTGGGCGCCGTCGCGGGCCAGGGTGCGGGCGATCGAGGCGCCGATGCCGCGCGCGGCGCCGGTGACCACGGCGACCTTGCCGGCCAGCGGCTTGCGGAAGTCGGCAGGCAGCTCGCCGTCGGTGCTGCGCACGGTGAGGAACTGCCCGTCCACGTAGGCGCTGCGTCCGGAGAAGAAGAAGCGCAGCGCGCCCAGGGTTCCGGGGCTGAGCAGGTCGGTGCCCTCGGTGAGCACGATGCCGTTGGCGGTGGCCCCGCCGCGCATTTCGCGGCCCAAGGAGCGCATGGCGCCGTCGATGCCCTGGCGCACCGCAGCCAGGGCCGGGGCGTCGGTGTCCAGCGCCGGGCGGGAAATCGAGACCACGCGGGCCCCGGGCACCAGCTTGCGCAGCGCCGCGCCGGCGGCGAGCATGAGCGGCGAGAGCTGCTCGGGGTGGGTGAGCTCGTCCAGCAGCAGCACCAGCCCGCCCAGCTTCGCGTCCCCGGCGTCGTGGCGGCGCACGTCCAGGTCCCAGCCCATCAGCGTGTCGCTCAGTTCCTGGGCCCGGGCCGAGCTGCCCAGCACCAGCACCGGGCCGGGCAGCAGCGGGGTGGTTTCCCCGTAGCGGCGCAGCCGCGGCGGGCGCGGCAGGCCCAGCAGCTTCGCGAGCTTCTTGGTCATGCCGGTGTTGACCAGTTCCATGTACTTGTCTGCCATTACTTGCGTGCCTCCACGATCGCGACGACTCCCTGGCCTCCGGCGGCGCACACGGAAACCAGTGCGCGGCCGCTGCCCTTTTCTGCCAGCATCTTGGCGGTGCTGGCGATGATGCGCCCGCCGGTGGCGGCGAACGGGTGCCCGGCCGCCAGCGAGGAGCCGTTCACGTTCAGCTTGCCCCGGTCGATGGCCCCCAGCGGCGCATCCAGTCCCAGCTTCTCACGGCAGAACGTATCGTCCTCCCAGGCGGCCAGCGTGGCGAGCACGGTGCCGGCGAAGGCCTCGTGGATCTCGTAGAAGTCGAAGTCCTGCAGGGCCAGGTTGTTGCGCTCCAGCAGTCGGGCGGTGGCGTAGGCAGGGGCCATGAGCAGGCCCTCGGCGCCGTGCACGAAGTCCACCGCGGCGGCCTCGAAGTCCACGAAGTTCGCCAGCATCGGCAGATCGTGCGCGGCGGCGAATTCCTCGCTGCCCAGCAGCACCGTGGAGGCGCCGTCGGTCAGCGGGGTGGAGTTGCCGGCGGTCATGGTGGCCGCCTCGCCCAGGTTCTTGCCGAAGGCGGGCTTGAGCTTGGCCAGCTTCTCAAGGGTGGAGTCGGCGCGCAGGTTGTTGTCGCGCGAAAGCCCCTTGAACGGGGTCAGCAGGTCGTTGAAGAAGCCGCGATCGTAGGCGGCGGCCAGGTTCAGGTGGCTTGCCAGCGCCAGCTCGTCCTGGGCTTCGCGGGTGATGTTCCAGGCCTTGGTGGTCAACGCCTGGTGGTCGCCCATGGACAACCCGGTGCGCGGCTCGCCGGTGCCCGGGGCGCTGGGCGCCAGGTGCGAGGGGCGGATCTTGGCCAGCGCCGCCAGCTTGGCCTTGGTGGACCTGGCGCGGGAGAGCTCCAACAGGATGCCGCGCAGCGATTCGGAGACCGCGATCGGCGCATCGGAGGTGGTGTCCACGCCGCCGCCGATGCCGGATTCGATCTGGCCCAGCTTGATCTTGTTCGCCAGCGAACCGATGGCCTCCATGCCGGTGGCGCAGGCCATCTGCACGTCGTAGGCAGGGGTGGCAGGGTCCAGCGAGCTGCCCAGCACGGATTCGCGGACCAGGTTGAAGTCCTTGGAGTGCTTGAGCACCGCGCCGGCGGCGACGGCGCCGAGGCGCTGCCCCTGCAGCCCGAAGCGCGCCACCAGGCCTTCCAGCGCGGCGGTGAACATGTCCTGGTTGGAGGCGTTGACGTAGGCGGTGTTTGACCGGGCGAACGGGATGCGGTTGCCACCGATGATCACGGCATTGCGCACTGAGGGCTGGCTCATCTGGGTTGAACTCCTAAAGGGAATTTGATGTGACAGGTATTACTGTAACCAAGAGTACATGATACTGTGAGTAACGTGAACAAGATCACCGAAGTATTCGACCCGGCAGCCGACGGCCGCGCCTCCCGCTGGGAGGCCCACCGCACCGCCCGCCACGAGGAGCTGCTCAAGCTCGCCCGCAAGGCGGTGCACCAGCTCGGCCCGCAGGTTTCCATCCAGGAGATCGCAAACCACGCCAAGACCTCCAAGCCGGTCTACTACCGCTACTTCGGGGACAAGGAAGGGCTGCGCCAGGCGCTGGGCGCGATGGTCATCAACGACTTCCGCCAGCGGGTGATCGCCGCGGGCCTGGCCAAGCAGGACGAGGCCAGCGCGCTGCACGCGATGGTCACCGCCTACCTGGAACTGGCGGCGAACTCCCCCAACCTCTACTTCTTCGTCACCGCAGTCCCCCGGGACTCCGGTGCCACCGACGACGCCTCCGGCGCGCTGAACGACTTCTTCGAGGAGATCAGCTCGCTGATCGCCCAGCGGCTGACCGGACTGCCGGCCGCCGCCGGCGCCACCGCGATCAGCCTCTGGCCACGCGCGGCGCTGGGCATGGTGCGCGCCGCCGGCGAGCAGTGGCTGCGCCTGCCCGAGAGCGGCGGCAAACCCAGCTTGGCCGCACTGGCCGACGAACTGAGCCGCTGGCTGGTCCACGGCATCGCCGCCCGCTAGCAACCATCCCGACACCCAACCCGTCAACATTGTGCAGTGAACGAAAGGTACCGACATGAGTGAGACCCGCATCGACGTCAAGGCCCTGGCCGAGCAGCTGCTCGGCCCCTACGCCGAGGTCCGCAAGGCCTCGCGCGCCCGCGCCGCCCGCCCCGAGCTGCAGCGCGACCCCTCGCTGCCGATGGACGCGCACCGCGCCCGCGTGCTTCAGCAGCTGGGCATCCTGGTCCAGGAGCAGGCGGTGCAGCGCGCCTTCCCGGCACAGTTCGGCGGCCACGACGACCACGGCGGCTCGCTGGCCTCTTTCGAGGAACTGGTTGCCGCCGACCCGTCGCTGCAGATCAAGGCAGGCGTGCAGTGGGGCCTGTTCGCGGGGGCGATCCTGCACCTGGGCACCGCGGAGCACCACGCCAAGTGGCTGCCGGACGCCATGAGCCTGAAGACCCCCGGCGCCTTCGCGATGACCGAGATCGGCCACGGCTCGGACGTCGCAGCCGTCGCCACCACCGCCACCTATGACGAGGACACCGAGGAATTCGTCATCCACACCCCGTTCAAGGCCGCCTGGAAGGAATTCCTGGGCAACGCGGCGCTGCACGGCAAGGCAGCCACCGTCTTCGCCCAGCTGATCACCAAGGGCGTGAACCACGGCGTGCATTGCTTCTATGTGCCGATCCGCGATCAGGACGGGCAGTTCCTGGACGGCGTCGGCGGCGAGGACGACGGCCTGAAGGGCGGGCTGAACGGCATCGACAACGGCCGGCTGCACTTCACCAACGTGCGTGTGCCGCGCACCAACCTGCTCAACCGCTACGGCGACGTCGCCGCCGACGGCAGCTACAGCTCCCCGATCGCCTCCCCGGGCCGCCGCTTCTTCACCATGCTCGGCACCCTGGTCCAGGGCCGCGTCTCGCTGGACGGCGCCGCCACCAGCGCCTCGAAGATCGCCCTGCAGATCGCGGTGACCTACGCGAACCAGCGCCGCCAGTTCAACTCCACCTCGGACACCGAGGAGACCACGCTGCTCGACTACCAGCGCCACCAGCGCCGCCTGCTCACGCGTGTGGCCCGCACCTATGCCTCCTCCTTCGCGCACGACGACCTGCTGGACAAGTTCGACGCGGTCTTCTCCGGCCGCGAGGACACCGACGAGGACCGGCAGGACCTGGAGACCCTGGCCGCGGCGCTGAAGCCGCTGAGCACCTGGGACGCGCTGGACACCATCCAGGAATCGCGCGAGGCCTGCGGCGGCTCGGGCTACATGGCCAAGAACCGCTTCAACCAGCTCTACAACGACCTGGACATCTACGTCACCTTCGAGGGCGACAACAACGTGCTGCTGCAGCTGGTGGGCAAGCGCCTGCTCACCGACTACGCCTCGGAGTTCCGCAAGCTGGATACCGGCGCGGTGGCCCGCTACGTGGCCAAACAGGTCGGCAGCACCGCCCTGCACCGCTTCGGGCTGCGCGGCGTGGGCCAGTCCTTCGCCGACGTGAGCGACGAGCGCAAGAGCGCGAACTTCTTCAAGGACCCCGCCAACCAGCGCGCGCTGCTCACCGAGCGCATCAACGCCAAGGTCGTCGAGGTCGCCGGCGCGCTGCGCGCCGCGGGCAAGGACCCGGTGAAGGCGGCCAATGCCTTCAACGAGAACCAGGACCTGCTCATCTCCGCAGCCCGCGACCACGGACAGCTGCTGCGCTGGGAGGCCTTCACCGCCGCCCTGGCCAAGATCCAGGATCCGGCCACCAAGGAGGTGCTGACCTGGCTGCGCGACGTCTTCGCGCTGACCGTGATCGAGGACGACCTGGGCTGGTTCCTGGCCAACGGGCGCCTGTCCATGCAGCGTGCCCGCACCCTGCCCGAGTACGTCAACCGGCTGCTCGCCCGACTGCGCCCGCACGCCCAGGACCTGGTCGACGCTTTCGGCTACACCCAGGAGCACCTGCGCGCGGAGATCTCCTCCGGAATCGAGGCCCAGCGCCAGGACGAAGCGATGGAATACTTCCGCCGCCTGCGCGCCAGCGACAACGCCCCGGTCAGCGAGAAGTCCCTGCGCAAGAGCGGCGCCAAGGCCTAGCCTGAACCGCCGAACCGCGTGAATGCCTGCGGGCCCCGCCGTCCTCCCGGATGGCGGGGCCCGCAAGTGCTTAGGGGTACGTGTAGCGCCTGCCAAGCAGCCAACCGACGTCGGACGTTACTTCAAGCAGGTATTAGGCGGGCAGAAAGAAGACCGATATCCAATATGCCTGTCGAGGCGCTAACTCCGGAAAGAATTCCTCTCGGCTCTTTGCGCCATGGCTCCTGGATGAGGAAGCGAGACCCCTCAAACTAGGACAGCTCGTGGAATTGCGGCTCGAAACCGGTTGACGTAGTACTAGCTGGCTCGATGCAAAACCTGACGGCGTTCACGATCGACGAATCCCGCAGTCTTCTTTTGGCCGTACTTGTCTTCGTATTTGAGCATGATCTTTTCTGCCAGCTCTTTTTCGAAATCCGAAATCGGTTCGGCCTGACCTGACTGAATTCGCTGGCTCAGAAAGCCTATTTCGCTAGATCGCATAGTCATCATCTGCCTCACGTTCATTATCGCCTGCTGCCTCTTCATCGTCTACAACCGATCCCGAACCTTGCAGGACCACTTGGTACATTAACTCTTCCAAGACAGGACCATGCTTCCCAAGCAGCACGTCGATGAAGCTAAGTCCGACTATGCGCTTGGCGCTCGAATCCGACACAGCCATGTCGATTGCCCATTCAACTTGTTTTCTGGCGCTTTCTTCCGCCGCTGTTGCCTTCGTGACACTGGAGCAGTAAACCGTTGCCGCGTACGCGACACTCGCGGCCGCCACTGCGAAGATGCCTGCAGCTGGCGGCCCAGACCAAAATGACCGCCAGAAAGAATCATCCAGAACAAATGGCGGCAGCTACCTTGCCAGGGCAAAACCAAAAAATGAAAGCCAGCAAAGACAGGACGAATGGAATTCTCTTAACCCGACCGAAGTGCTGGGGGACGCTTCTAATCATTCTCAGGATGAATCCGCACTGTCGGCTGTACTGCCAAAGTTGCAGCGATAGCCGAGTCCATGGCAATACCGTATTCCATGGAACCTAGAATTTGTCTGCATATCGGTGTAACGAGATTGGGCCAGAAATTTATCATCCCGCGCATCGCTAATGGGAATATCGACCACAAATACCGGAAAGCAGAAGCGCTAATCCGCTGAGCACGCTATATCTTAGGCGGCTCAACAGGAACCGTCTCCAGGAGGTGCTATTGCTGGACCGTATCTAGGCCGTTGATTGGACGAATGATCCAGGCTTCCTGAGTGCGATACATGGTAGTTCTTTGGACCATCGCGGGTGATGCCCAAAAGGGACTGTGCTTCCACTGAGATCCAGAAATACCAGAAAGCGAACTTCCACCACAGCAGGTCGGCTGTTGATTGCTGCCGCCCAAGGAAAGGCGGCAATGCCACGCCAACGCGTCGAGGAGCAGAGCCTCGATGCTTTGAATTGTTGAAGCTTGTTAACTGCAGCTCGGGCAATCCCGAAGTAGTCTTTGAAAAGATATTCACCGCATAGGACGTCGCCCTACGATAGTCGTTGCGCCAACGCGATGATCAACCCCTCGGGACCACGGATGTAGGCCATGGACCAGATGCCCTCGTATTCGCCGATGCCCCCGATCAGCCCGTAGCCGCGTTCCTGCAGCCGGCCCACCAGCAGGGGCAGGTCCTCCACTTCGAAGGCCAGGCTGCGCAGACCCAGTTCGTTGGCCATCGCCCGAGGCTGCCCGGGCCCCGGCGCCGGGCGGTCGAAGCTGGACAGCTCGATGCAGACTTCGGTTCCTGGCACCGCGAGCATCACGATATTGGTGCGCGAATCCGGGATGCCGCAGACGGTGTCGAGGAACTCCCCCTCCATGCCTTCCTGGCTTCCCTGGACCTCCAGGCCCAGCTCCACGAAGAACTCGGTCACCGCTTCCAGGTTCGACACCGTGACGCCGACATGGTCGAACCTCTTGATCTGGGGCATTGGTGCATGGCTCATGGCTCTTCCCTCTCCACGGGGTTTCCGGTACTTTAGGCGCAGGTTATTGCGCCTCATGCTACGCCCGCGGTGCGACGGGTCCAAGCAGATTCGGCGGCTCCCAGACGAGAAACAGGCAGGCAGAATGAGCATCGAGATCTTTCCGGCGGATGCCGAGCCGTTGAACGACATCCGGCAGATTTTCGGCATGACCGGCGATCCTTCCTGGTGCAAGTGCCAGTACTTTATCGACGAGAACTGGAACCAGGGCGCCGATGCCAACGACTTGGCGCTGCAGACGCAGGTCTGCACCCAGGAGGTCCCGGCCGGTCTGGTGGCCTACGCGGACGGCGAGCCCGCCGGTTGGGTGCAGGTCGGGCCGAGCACGCGCTATCCCCGATTCAAGCCGCGGGGCCACCAGGCGGCGCACTCAATCTGGGCGCTGACCTGCTTCGTGGTCCGCGACGGCTACCGGAAACGCGGGGTTGCCCGCGAACTGCTGCGCGCGGCGATCGGGCATGCGCGGGATGCCGGGGCCGAGTTCCTGCGCGCCCGCCCCACCGACACGGCGATCAATGCGAAAAACAGCGCCGGGCTGTTCACCGGCGTGCTCAGCAGCTTCCGGGCCGAAGGTTTCGAGATTGTGAACCGCAACCACAGCATGACGCTGGTCCAGCTTCGCCTCGCGGCCGAACCCACGTAGGCTGACCTCGACAGCCGCGGTGGTCACCCGCGTGGTTCGACAACGAAGAGGCTCCCCATGAATCCCCAACCGGAAATGGTTCGTTCGCGGCAGCTGGCTTGGCTCGGCGTCGGGGCGGCACTGCTTTCCATGTTCACCACGAGCTCGGCAGTCCTGCAGTTCATCTGCCTGACCCTGGGCGCCATTCTGTTCATCATGTCCGCCCAACGGCTCCCCGCAGACACCGGCGCCAAGGGATTGCCTTCCCGCAAGGCGCTGATCGTGCTGCTGGGTATCGCCGCCGCCTCGTTTGTGCTGCGCTTCGTGCTGCTGCTGGCGGTTTCCACGCCTGCGCCCTACGCCGACTACATGCCGGAGACCGGGCCGCGGGCAACCCAGTTCATCGCCGCGAATACGACGTTCTTCTACCTTTTCTCGGTGCTGGTGATGTTCGGGGCCACGCTCGGCGCAGCGTTGGCTCTGTTCGGCCGCAAGCAGCGCGCCGCCTGAGCAATTCAGCCGCTAAGTAGCAGGCTGCGGCCGATAGAAGACGAAGGCGAGCAGCCCGGCCAGGGCCGCCAGTCCCAGGGTGGGGGCCATCAGCGCAGGATCCATGATCACGCGCGTCGGGTCCGGAACATGCAGCTGGGAGGCGATCAGCGTCAGGTGCATCGCGTTGACGCCCAGCGAGAAGAACACCCCGAGGCCTACCCCGACCCTGGCCAGCAGCGCGGAGGCTGCCTGGCGGGCCATGGCCAGTCCGCAGACCAGGGCGCACAACACGATGGCAGTGGCTGAAAGCAGCAGGTTGATCCCGAACAGCGGTTCGAAGCCGCCGGCGATATTCTGCTCGTTCCACTGCGTGGCCAGTTCCTCCGGCAGCCGTTCGGCGGACATCACCGACCACAGGCTGATCCCTGCGGAGACCAGGGCGGTGCCGGCAACGGTCCCCCAGCCCCAGGAGCGGTCGTAGCCGCGCAGGTCCCACTTGGCCACTACGATTCCCCTTTCACCCGGTCCGCAGGCAGCGGCGCGAGGAATTCAAGCCGGTTGCCGAAGGGGTCGCGCGTATGGAAGCGCTCATAGCCTTCAAAGCTGGTGCGCTCGCTGAAATCCACCGGGCAGCCCAGCGCGCGGATGCGGTCGGCCAGGGCCTCCAGCTCCGCGCGGCCGGCCACCAGCAGTGCCGGGTGCGCCTTTGCAGGCGGCTCGAACCCCGGGTCGACACCCAGGTGCAGTTCGGCGCTGACCGCGCCGCCGTCGAAGGCGCGGAACCAGCACCCGCCACGGCCGCGCAGAGCCTCCGGTTTGGGCACCTCGGTGAATTCCAACGCGCCGGCGTAGAACTCGCGGGCGAGCTGCTCGCTACCGGGCTGCATCGACAGCTGCACGTGGTGGAGTTTCATCGGTGGCGCCTCCCGGTTGCGGTGTCGGACTATCCGTCGAGTTCGGCGACCTCGACCAGCCCGCGGCGGGTCGGCACCGGTGCCACGTGGGTGCCGGCGGTCGAGACCAGCTGGACCTCAAGCAGGCGCGGGGCGTTGCCTTCCGCGGTGTGCAGGATCCACGGACCGACCATCAGGTAGGAGTGGTCGTTTTCCGCCTCGGTGACCACGCCGGTGACCACGAAGTCGCCGTAGGGTTCCTGGCTGAAGGAGGCAACCACCAGGTCGCCGTGCGTCAGATCCGCCGCCTCGACGGCCTGCGGCTCGAAGCTGCCGTCGAATTCCGCGGGGAACGCGCGCACATCCTTGTCCGGCTGGCGTACCGCGCTCTCCTCGCCGTCCGACCCCTTGGCGGTCTTCTTGGCCGCGGCGGCGTTCAGCCCGCCGACCATCAGGTCGTCCAGCACCGTGGCGTGGGCTTGTCCGCTGATCAGGAAGTTGCCGAAGCGCGCGGTCTTGTAGAGCACCGAGACGACGTCGCCCGCCGACACCGTGCCGAAGGCGGCCTTCATGCCTGCCACGTCGCGCTTGGAGGGTCCCTTGATAAAGGTGTCCACTGGTACTCCCGTTCCTGCTTGTCCTGCGTTCTCTGGCTTAACCCTATTCGACCCCCGAATCGGTGGCGAATCAGCGCCTTGCACGCCCCGCGGCATGCGGTAGGCTGAAGCGGCCGGCCAAAATTCTGCCGTGCAAGTAGTCTCAAACACTTGTTTCACAGCTAAGCTGGTGTGGTGGACACACTAGAACGCTATGCACCGAATGAAAACCTCCGCCGGGACGAGGCCGCGCTGCGCGCCGCCGACATCACCTGGCACTTCGCCGAGGTCCAGCTGGATCTTTCCAACGCGGTCGACCCGGCCGCCACCAGCTACCAGTCGGTCACGACGCTGAACTTCGACACCGCCAGCGGCGAGACCTTTGTGGACTTCATCCACGAGTCCGTGCAGGAGGTCCTGGTCAACGGCAATCCGATCGACCTGGACGACGCAGTGCTCGACGCCCGCATCTACCTGTCAGGGCTGCGCACCGACGCGCCGAACACCGTGAAGATCACCGGCAAGGCCATCTACTCGCGCTCCGGCGAGGGCCTGCACCGCTTCGTTGACCCGCAGGACGGCGAAACCTACCTCTACACCCAGTTCGAACCCTCCGAGGCCCGCCGCGTCTTCGCCTGCTTCGAGCAGCCGGATTTGAAGACCAGCTACCGCTTCACCCTGACCGGCCCCTCGGCCTGGCATCTGGCAAGCAACCAGCCGATCGTGGACGAGGTCTTCCACGAGAACGGCACCAAAACCGTCGCCTGCTCCCCCACCCCGAAAATCTCCTCCTACATCACCGCCGTGCTGGCCGGCCCGTACCACGTGGTGCGCGACGAGCACGTCCAGCAGCTGGCCGACGGCGAGGAACTGGTCATCGAGATGGCGGCCACCTGCCGCGCCTCGCTGGCCGAGCACTTCGACGGCGAAGAGATCCTGGAGCTGACCAGCCGCGGGCTGGCCTACTTCCACGAGCTGTTCGACTACCCCTACCCGTGGGGCAAGTACGACTCGGCCTTCGTGCCCGAGTACAACCTGGGCGCCATGGAAAACCCCGGCCTGGTCACCTTCACCGAACGCTACGTCTTCACCTCGCACGCCACCGAGGGCCAGCACGAGCAGCGCGCGAACACCGTCATGCACGAGATGGCGCACATGTGGTTCGGCGACCTGGTCACCATGAAGTGGTGGGACGACTTGTGGCTCAAGGAGTCCTTCGCGGACTACATCGGCACCCTGGCCAACGATGCGGCCACCGACTTCACCACCGCGTGGACCACTTTCGCCGCCCGCCGCAAGGCCTGGGCCTACGTGGCCGACCAGATGCCGACCACCCACCCGATCGTCGCCGACATTCCCGACCTGCTGGCAGCCGACCAGAACTTCGACGGCATCACCTACGCCAAGGGCGCCTCCGTGCTCAAGCAGCTGGCGGCCTTCGTCGGCGCGGACGCCTTCCGCGACGCCGCGCGCAGCTACTTCCGCGCCCACGCCTACTCCAACACCTCGCTGGATGACTTCCTGCAGGCTCTTGAATCGGCCAGCGGCCGCGACATGGGCCAGTGGGCCGATGCCTGGCTGAAGACCAGCGGCGTGCCCAAGCTGCGCGTGGACTACGCGGTGGACGAAGCCGGGCTGGTCACCGAGGCGACCCTAGTGCAGTTCGGCACCGACCCGATCAGCGGCGAGCCGATCCGCCGACCGCACGTGCTGACCGTCGGCGCCTACGCCCTCGCCGAGGGCGCGCTGACCCGCAGCGCGGTGCAGTCGGTGGAGCTTACCGGCGCCAGCGCGCCGCTGGACTTCCTGGTCGGCCAGCCGGCTCCGGCCTTGGTCCTGCCCAACGACGGGGACGAGACCTACGCGCTGATAGAGTTCGATCCCGCCTCCAGGGCCACGCTGCTGGCGAACCTCTCCGGCCTGACCGATTCGCTGCCGCGCGCCACCTGCTGGGCCTCGCTGTGGGATGCGGTGCGCTCGGCCACCCTGGACGCGCAGAGCTACGCCGGCGCGATCCTGGACCACGCGCACACCGTCGCCGACGCCGGCGTGTTCGGCGTGCTCACCGACCAGCTGGTGTCCACGATCTCCCACTACGCCGCGCCGGAACTGCGCGCCGGGCTGCGCGACCGCGCCGCCGCCGTGCTGACCGGCTGGCTCACCCGGTTCGAGGCAGGCAGCGACCAGCAGATGACCACCGCCCGCACCCTGGTCAAGCTGGCCCGTGCAGGGGTGGCCGGCGAAGTCGTCGACGCATTCCTCGCAGAGGGCGAAAACCAGTACGCGGTTCCCGTGGACGAGCAGCTGCTCTGGGACTCCTACGTGGCGCTGGCGGCCTCCGGCCGGCTGGACGAGGCCGCCGAGCAGCGTATGCACGCCGCCGCGAAGGCCAACCCGACCAGCGTGGCGCTGAACGCGGTGCGCACCGCGCTGGCCGCCCGCCCGGACGCCCAGGTCAAGGAGCACGCCTTCGACACCGTGCTGATGGCCCGCGACGAGGACGGCGCGCTGTCCAACGACGCGCTCTCGGCGGTGGCCCTGGGCTTCTCGATGGGTTCGGCCTCGCTGCTGGCCCCGTTCGAGCAGCGCTACTGGGCGGCGATCCAGCCGGTCTTCGAGACCATGAGCATGGAGTTCGCCACCCGCGTCATCGAGGGCCTGTACCCGATGAACCAGGACCTGGAGGGCGCGATCGAGCAGAACACCGCGCTGGCCGACGCCACCGCATGGCTTGAACGCCACGACTCAGCCCCCAAGGCCCTGCGCCGCATCCTCATCGAGGAGCGCGATGCGCTGCAGCGCGCGCTGAACGCCCAGGCCTTCAGCCGCACCAGCCGGTAGCGACCCGCCAGCCTCCGGGCCTTGCGCTGAGCACTCGGCGCCAATGGCCCGGGGGCTGCCGTCAATTTCATCCGCGCACGCGCCGACCAGCCCTGGCTGCGAAGTCGTCAAGCGCAGCGATCACTTTGGGTGCGATCCACGCCCTCTGCCCGTTGACATGGCCCGCGGCCTTCAATGCACCTGCCTGCTCAATGCGTTCGATATTCCGGTAGGCGGTACTGGAGGATTGGCCGGTGGCGTGCATGAGCAGCTGGGCGGTCATGGCCGGTTCGCGGAATATCAGTTCCGTTGCCTGCTTCAAGCTTTCGCCGGGTGGCCGAAGGAACCCCGCAAGAACCTGTTCGCGGTCATTTCGGATGTCCGCGGCCAGCTTCCTGCCGTTGCCAGTCGCCCTCAAAGTGGACTTAGCGGACATATCCACGATGGGTTCGATGTCGCCCTCGCGGTAGGCTCCGAGTGCATCGAAATATGCCGCGGTATCGGTGAGCAAGCCGGATGACACCGGAATCGTGACCTTTTCGGTAACTCCCTTATTCCTCAGCATCGACCCGACCAGCGCGCGGCCGGTTCGACCGTTGCCCTCCGGGAAGGGATGGATGGTCTCGAACTGCGCATGGGAAATGGCCGTCTGCGTCAGCGCGGGAATATCATCACGCTGCATGAACCGCACCAAATCGGCGATGCCCGGGCCGACCCTGTCCTTGTGCGGAGGATCAAGCATGGCTGAATGCGGGGAATTCCGGCCAATCCACACCGCTTCAGCGCGGTAGCGTCCAGCTAGCTGGGGCTCGAAGCTCTCAAGCAGCCCGCGGTGCATGGCCAGGATGTTCTCGCTGCAGAGGTTTTCCGCGAGGTCGATTGCCGCCGACCTGGCGGAAATATTGGAAGCGACCAAGGCAGCATAGACGCTGGAGCGGTCCCCCAATTGAGCGAAGGCCAGGCGCCGCGCGCCAACGGTCAAGTTCTCAATCTGCGAGCTGGCTGCAGACTCGCTTCGGAGCAGCAGTGCGGCAAACGGTGCGGCGGCATCACCCAGATCACGGTCGAAGCGAACGGTCTCGATCGTGGCTTCTTCGACCAGCGCAGAGGTTCGCCCTGAAACCCGCGGGTCGCAATCCGCGATCTGCGGAACAACTGCGGCCCTAGAGGGGGCCGCGGGCGCACAGTCGCTACCGGGCCAATGCGTCGCATCCGCAGCTACCAGCCACGCGATCTCCTCAAAGGCAAGAGCTGGCCATGTGGGACGGCATTTCACCCTGGATTCCGGGCCGCGGTGAACGGACCATTGGCTAGGCACCTTCCAAGATCTGAGAATGAACTTCGCCTACATTCCCACAAATCACAAAATGCGGGAGTACAGGGCGGCTCGATGCCCAATGGCTCGCCAGCGAATACCGCGCCCGGCGTCGCGTCCGGGTTACGGAACCCTGGCCGTCCACTGCTCGGTGTCGAACTTCGTCGCGGCCAGTTCGCGGGCTGCCTGGCGGGACTTCTCGTCCAGTTCGGCGCGCACCGCGCCGGTGCGCTGCGCGAAGGTGTCCATCATGACCTCGATGATTTTCCCACGGGTCAGCTGCGTCTGCGACTTCAGCGGGTCCACGCGCTTGACCGCGGAGGTGATGCCCTTGTCGGAGATCTTCTCGCGCCCGATGCGCAGCACCTGGGTCATCTTCTCGGCGTCGATGTCATAGCTCATCGTCACGTGGTGCAGCATGGCCCCGTTGGCCAGGCGCTTCTGCGCGGCGCCGCCGATCTTTCCCGCCGCCGTCGCGATGTCGTTCAGCGGCTTGTAGTGCGCGGTGATGCCGATCTTCGCCAGCGCTTCCATGACCCACGAATCCAGGAACGGGTAGGAGTCCGCGAAGCTCATGCCGTCCACGAGTGATTCCGGGGCGTAGAGCGAATAGGTGATGCAGTTGCCGGCCTCCATGAACATGGCCCCGCCGCCGGAAATGCGGCGCACCACCTTGATGCCGTGATGTTCGGCCTGCTGGCTGTCGACCTCGTTGCGCAGCGACTGGAACGAGCCGATGACCACGGCGGATTCGTCCCAGTCCCAGAACCGGATGGTGGGCTTGCGCTCCCCCTTGGCGATCTGCCGGGTCAGCACCTCGTCCAGGGCGACCTGCTCGGCCACCGGTATGATCTCCGGGCCCAGGATCTGCCAGTCATGGTCTTCCCACTTGGTGGCGTGGCCCAGCGCGCGGCGCACCACCCGGGCCACTGCATCGGCATCAAAACCGAACATCACCGCGCCCTCGCGCAGTCTTGCGGTGACCGCGTCGCGGATGGTGGAGTGGCTGGCATCGGTGCGCAACCCGGTGAGAGCTGCATTCAGGTCTTCCAACGCGTCATCGGGCTCAAGGAAGAAGTCCCCGTTCAGCGAAGCGGCGGTGATCACCTCATCCGCGGTATCCAGATCCACAACGACCAGTTTGCCGCCGACTACCTTGTATTCACCGTGATGCATCATGCAGCTATTCTATCCCTGACCACCAGCTCGACGAGCGGTTGGGCCTTGGCGCTCACGCGGTGAGGCGCACCGCGGTGCGTCCGCGCACGCGGCCTGCGAGGATCTCTTCGGCCCGGTCCAGCACCTGCTCGAGTTCGATGGTGGTGCTCATCCCTGCAAGCAAGCTGAGATCGAGATCCTCGGCCAGCAGCTCCCAAGCCCGGGTCCGGGTGGCCAGCGGCGCGCTGACGGTGTCGGCCCCGGCCAGGGTGACATCGCGCAGAATGTGCGGGAAGACGGTAATGGACAGCTCCGCGCTTTGGGCCATGCCGCAAGCGACCACCAGTCCCCCGTACGAGGTTTGGGCCAGCACGTTGGCCAGGGTGGTGCCCCCGGCCACGTCGATCGCGGCGGCCCAGAGCTGTTTTTGAAGTGGGCCGCCAGCGTCGCCGGCCAGCGTCGCGCGGTCGATGATCCGTTGCGCACCGAGCTCCTTAAGGTACGCTGCTTCCTCGTCGCCGCGCCCGCTGGAGGCGACCACCTGGTAGCCATGGCGGGCAAGCAGCGCGCAGGCGATCGAGCCCACGCCGCCGGCTGCGCCGGTGACCAGGACCTCGCCGTCGCTGGGAGCCACTGCCGAGTCGAGGATTTTCTGCACGGCGATCGCGGCCTCGAACCCGGCCGTGCCAATCGCCGCGGCTTGATGCGCGGCGAGCGTGCCGGGAAGCCTGACGAGGAAGTCGGGTGCGACCCGCGCTTGCTCTGCATACCCGCCATGGGTGCTTTCGCCAATCCCGGACCCGTTGAGGATGACGGTGTCGCCGGAGTTCCACTCGGGACTTTCCGACCGGGTGACACGTCCGACAATATCGATTCCAGGGATCAAAGGCCAGGAGCGCGCAATGCCCTGCCCGGTCAGGGCGAGCCCGTCCTTGTAGTTCAGGCTGGAGTACAGCACGTCTAGTTCGACGGGGCCGGCAAGAAGGCCCGGATCGGCATCCGTGAGATGCGCCGCGGCGCCCTTGGACTCGATGAGCAGTGCGCGCATGTTCCACTCCTGTTGACTTGCTACCCGGTCGGTGCATGGATCGTGTGGTTATCCGGGCCCTGTCGCGCCCAAGCATCCAACGGTGGCCCAGAGCCGATAAGTCCGGCAAGCACCACGATACGACGACTCTAGCCAATGGCCGTTGCCCCGGGCAACCTCCCCGGCTGATTGCCCGGCGAGCATGCGGCTAATCCCGGGACGCCTTGGAGAATGCGGGCATCTGCGGTTAAAGCAGCAACGGCGTGCTTCCAGAAAATCTGGAAACACGCCGTGAAAGCCTGCGAGGGGCGAAGAATTACTTCTTGCCGCCGAAGCCCTTGAAGCGGGCGTTGAAGCGCTCGACACGACCGGCGGTGTCCATGATGCGCTGCTTGCCGGTGTAGAACGGGTGCGAAGCTGCCGAGATTTCGACGTCGATGACCGGGTAGGTGTTGCCGTCTTCCCACTCGATGGTCTTGTTCGAGGTAGCGGTCGAACGGGTCAAGATCTTTTCGCCGGAAGCCAGGTCGTTGAAGACAACTGGGCCGTACTGCGGATGGATATCAGCCTTCATAGCTATACACCTTTTTGTTTGTGGCCACTGGATTTTGCCAGCAGCTGATTACTCGGAAAATTGCGCCTGCGCACGGCCCACCGGGTGGATCGAAACACACAGACATTCCATCTTAGCTCACGCACCGGGCTGGGCAAAAACCGCTCAGCGTGGCGAAGAGCACAAATGCCAGAAGGCGATGGCGCTGGCGGCGCCGACGTTCAGCGAATCCACCGCGCGGTGCATCGGAATGATCACTGTCGTGTCGACCGCCGCCAACGCCTCGTCGGTCACTCCGCGGCCTTCGTTGCCCAGGATCATCGCTGCCTTCTCGCCCGCTGACAGCTGGATCTCGTTCAGCGGCACGGCGTTTTCGGTCAGCTCCATGGCGAGCATCCGGTAGCCGTGGGCGCGCAGCCGCTCGATATCCCGCGGCCAGGATTCCAAGCGGACCCAGGGCAGGTCGAACACGGTGCCCATGGAGACGCGGGCGCTGCGCCGGTACCAGGGATCAACGCATTTGGGGGTGAGCAGCACCGCGTCGATGCCCAGGCCCGAGGCCGAACGGATGATCGCCCCGAGGTTCGTGTGGTCCGCGATGTCCTCCAGGATCGCCACCCGGGAGCTGGCGGCCAGCACCTCATCGAGGTCCAGCGGAGCCGGGCGGTTCATCGAGGCCATGGCGCCGCGGTGCAGGTGGAAGCCGACCAGGTCCTGCAGCTGCGCGTCGTCGCCGATGAAGATCGGCGCGTCAGGGAAGCGGTTGAACTCCGCCACGAGCTGGCCCAGGTGCTTCTGCGCGAGCAGGAAACTGCGCGGGCTGTGCCCGGCGTTGATCGCGCGCTGCACGACCTTGGTGCTCTCGGCGATGTACAGGCCGTTTTCCACGTCGGTGCGCATGCGCAGGTGCGCCTCGGACAGGCGAAGGTACTCGTCCAGCCGCTCGTCCTGCAGGTCCGCGACGTGCAGGATCCGCTCGGGGTTCAGGATTTCTGCGGGGAACTCAGGCACCGGCCACCAGCTTGTAGACCATGTTCGCCAGGGCCACCAGGCCCAGGATGACGATGACGGTGCGCAGCCAGCCCGGGGAGAGCTTGCGTCCGACCTTGGCGCCGATGAACCCGCCGATCAGCGAGCCGACGGCGATGAGCAGCACGATGATCCAGTGGATGCGCTCGGGCGCGATGACCAGGTACATGAGCGCTGCGACCAGGTTCACGATCAGCGAGAGGATCACCTTGATCGCGTTGGACTGCTGCAGCGAGGCCTGCAGGAAGACGCCGAACACCGCCATGAGCAGCACACCCTGCGCGGCGGTGAAGTAGCCGCCGTACACGCCGATGACGAACACCAGGATGTACAGGATCAGCGGGATCTTCGCCTTGTCCGCCGCGTCCGGGTCGGTGCCGCCCTGCGCGGCCTGCCGGGTTTTGGCCCAGGCGGCCAGCCGCGGCTGGAAAATCACCAGCACCAGGGCGCACACCAGCAGGATCGGGGCGACCACGCCGAACACCGATTCGGGCAGGTTCAGCAGCAGCAGCGAGCCGATCAGGCCGCCGACCAGGGAGACCGGAACCAGTTTCAGCAGCGTGCCCTTGACGCTGGCCGCCTCGCGACGGTAGCCCCAGGCGCCGGAGAATCCCCCGGCGACCAGGCCCATGGCGTTGGAGACCACCGCGTTGACCGGGGCGATGCCCAGCGCCACGAGGATCGGGAAGGTCACCAGGGTGCCCGAACCCACGACGGTATTGATGGTTCCGGCCCACAGCCCTCCGAAGAAGACCAGGGCTTCACGCCAGAATTCGATCATGGTGCGGTACTCCCCTTAGGTGCGGTGTCTCTTAGCGGCGCGCGAACGCCGAGAAGCGGCCGCCCTCGCGGCGCAGGGCCAACGGCATGGAATAGGTGGCTTCGAGGTTCTCCTCGGTCAGCGTTGCCTCGATCTCGCCGGCGGCGACCACCTGGCCTTCGCGCATCATCAGGATGTGCGTGAACCCCTCGGGGATTTCTTCCAGGTGGTGGGTCACCAGCACCAGGGCCGGGGCGTACTCGTCGGCTGCAAGCTCGCCGAGCTTGGCGACCAGGTTCTCGCGCCCAGCAAGGTCCAGGCCGGCGGCAGGCTCGTCGAGGATCAGCAGCTCCGGGTCGGTCATCAGGGCGCGGGCGATCAGCACGCGCTTGCGTTCGCCCTCGGAGAGCTTGGAGAAGGACTGGTTCATGAAGGTGGACATGCCCCAGTCGTGCAGCAGGCCGAAGGCGCGGCGCTCGTCGAGCTTCTCGTACTTCTCGCGCCAGCGCCCGGTCATGCCGTAGGCGGCGGTCAGCACCACATTCAACGCGGTCTCCCTGCCGGGGATCGAGTTGGCGACCAGGGCCGAGCTCAGGCCGATCAGCGGCCGCAGCTCGAAGACGTCCACCCGGCCCAGGGTCTCGCCCAGGATGCCCGCGGTGCCCCGGGTGGGGTGCATCCGGGTGGAGGCAATGTTCATCAGGGTGGACTTGCCGGCGCCGTTCGGGCCGAGCACGATCCACCGCTCGCCCTCGTTGACCTGCCAGGAAACGTCCTTGAGCAGGTCTTTACGCCCGCGCACCACGCTGACATCATTGAAACTTAGCACTTCGCTCATGGTATTTAAGCCTAGACTTCCGACCCCGCGAATCACTAATTAGCTTCGTCTTTAACGCCGTGCGAGCCCGGGGCCGGCCGCGGCCATGCCCGACTATGACGTTGGCTACACCAGAGGGTGCCCGGGCTCGAGACGTCATTTTTGGTCGCACGGCGCACGCCGACGAAAATGGAACCATGGCCTCTACCCTTGTTTTCGTCTCCCGCCCCTTGCTGCCCCGCAACGTCTTCGACAGGCTGCTGGACGGCGCCCGCGCCGCCGGGCTGGTCCCCGCCGGCGCTGAAGTCTCGATCCGCACCAGTTCCGAGCGCCTGGTCGCCAAGGTGGCGCTGGACGAGTCCCGGAGCGCTGGGGCGCGGCAGGCAGCCGCAGAGTACCTTGCCGCTCAGGTGGCCGCCGGAACCGTGGCCGAGTCCGACGTGTGCCTCGCCGTCGTCGACGCGGCCCTGACCGGGGCCACGCAGCTGCTGCTGGTCATGGATGTCGATTCGACCCTGATCAAGCAGGAAGTCATCGAACTGCTGGCCGCCCATGCAGGACGCGAAAAGGAAGTCGCCGCGGTCACCGAGGCCGCCATGCGCGGCGAGCTGGACTTCGCGCAGTCGCTGATCCAGCGCGTGGCCACGCTGAAGGACCTGCCGGCCACCGTGCTCGGCGAGGTGGGCGAACGCATCATCTTCTCCGACGGCGCCCGGGAACTGGTCAAGCGCTTCCACGCCGCGGGGCACAAGGTCGGCGTCGTCTCCGGCGGCTTCCAGCAGATCCTGGACCCGCTGGCCGAGGAACTGCAGTTGGACCACGCGCTGGCCAACACCCTGGGCATCGAGGGCGCGGTGCTGGACGGCACCGTGCACGGAAAGATCGTGGACCGCGCCGCCAAGGAGGAGATGCTGCGTTCCTGGGCGGCCGGGCACGGCATCGACATGGCCGCCACGATCGCCGCCGGCGACGGCGCCAACGACCTGGACATGGTGACGGCCGCAGGCCTGGGTGTCGCTTTCAACGCGAAGCCGGCCCTGAAGGAAAAGGCCGGGGCCCAGATCAACTTCTCGCGCCTGGACGTCATCGCCGACCTGGTTCTGGACGATCTGAACTAGGCCAAATCCAACAAGTCGATAACGATTAGCCCGGAAAACGCTGGTTATCGGCTTGTTGGTTGTTCCAGCCGATAGTATTTCAGGTGACGCAACCCTTGACCCAGGCAGCTTGTCGGGGTATGTGCCGTAATCTGACCGCTTTTCGAAAGAGCCAATAGACCAGTGCAGACCCCAACACCGGAGAATTCATCCAACGTCGTCCAGCCGGCCACGCCTGCCGGAAACCCCAAGGACGGCAAGCGGAAGAGCACGGCCAAACCGTGGATCATTGCCGGTTCGTGTGTTGTCGCGGCGACCGCCGCCTACTTCGGCGCGGCGGCCTTCATCAGTTCCCAGGTTCCGGCGAACGCCACGATCGCTGGCGTCAACATCGGTTCGCTGAACCAGGACGAAGCGCGTACCGCCCTGGAGAACCAGGTGGTGCCGCTGGCGCAGGAGCCGATCGAGACCACCGTCAACGGCAAGGGCTACGAACTCGACCCCGCCAAGGCCGGATTGAGCCTGGATGTCGAGCAGACCATTGCGGACCTGACCGATTTCGAAGCCAACCCCGTGAAGCTCTATGAACGGCTGACCGGAGACTTCTCCGCCGAGGCGGTCATCGACGTGGACCAGGACAAGCTGACGGCCCAGCTTGGGAAGCTGGCGGCCAAGGCCGACGCCAAGGTCACCGAGGGCACCATCACCTTCAAGGACGCCCAGGCAACACTGTCCAAGCCCGTGGACGGGGTCGCCCTGGACGTCGAGAAGTCCGCCGAGAAGATCGCCACCGACTGGGAAATCGCCGGTCCGGCCATGGAGCTGCCGGCCGAGGTCACCAGCCCGGAGGTCTCCGCGCAGAAGCTGCAAGCCTTCTACGACACGCAGGTCGCCTCCCTGCTGAAGAAGGACGTCACCCTGGTTTCCGGGGACAAGAGCACCGCCATCTCCCCGGCCTCCATGGCCGCCGCCGCGAGCTACTCGGCCAAGGACGGCGAGCCGCAGCTGGCGCTGGACGACGAGAAGCTCTACCTCGCGGCCACCAAGAACTCGGATCTCTCCAGCACCGCCAAGGATGCGAAGATCGTGCTCAAGGGCGGCAAGCCGACCATCGTGAAGTCCGTGAAGGGCATCTCGCTGGAAACCAAGGACCTGGGCGCAAAGGTGCTGGCCGCGAGCCAGACCGAAACGCGAAAGGCCGAGGTCGCGATGGCCGAAAGCGATGCGGACTTCACCACCGCCGACGCCGAAAAGCTGGGCATCAAGGAGGAGATCGTCGAGTTCTCCACCCCCTATCCCGCCTCGGACACCGTGCGCACCAAGAACCTGAAGGCGGGTTCTGCGCGCATCACCGGAACCATCGTGAAGCCGGGCGAACGCTTCTCGCTGCTGCAGGCGCTGGGCCCGATCACCACCGCCAACGGCTACTACAGCTCCGGCGTGGTGGAGAACGGCTTCAGTTCCGAAGCGGTGGGCGGCGGCCTGTCGCAGATCTCCACCCAGATGTACAACGTCGGCTTCCTGGCCGGCTACGACGACATCACCCACAAGCCGCACTCGCGCTGGTTCGACCGCTACCCGGCCGGCCGCGAAGCCACCCTGTGGGAGGGACAGGTCGACATGATCTGGGAAAACAACACTCCCTACGGCGTGATGATCGAAGCCTGGGTTTCCGGGGACGCGGTGCACACCCGCCTGTGGTCCACCAAGTACTGGAAGGTCACCCAGGACAGCTCCGGCAAGTACAACCAGACCGACCCGAAGACCGTGCACAACAAGGCCGAGAAGTGCATCCCCGAATCGGGCGGACGCAAGGGTTTCAGCATCGACATCACCCGCTACCGGGAAACCGTCGACGGTTCCAAGAAGCTGCCGGCGGAGACCAAGTCCTGGACCTACAGCCCATGGAACAAGATCGTCTGCGACTAGGCACCATCGTGCAGGGGCCGCGACTTCCGCCACATCGGCGGGAATCGCGGCCCCTGCTGCGCGTCGAGCGTTCTCAGGCGAACAGCGGCGACACGACCACTACCAGCGGCAGCACGCTGGATGAAACGGTGCCATTGAGGCTGCCGCCGCGCGGCTTCCAGTAGCCCATCGCGTCCGCGGCGGCCATGGCCAGGCTGGCCAACAGCATGTACCAGCAGAAGCACAGCACCACCACGGTGCCCACCAGCGGGTCGCCCCAGCGGATCATCGCCAGGCCTGCGATCGCTCCCAGGGCCGAGAGCAAGTTGCGCGCCCCGATGCAGAAGGACCACAGCTTCACCGAATCGGCATGTTCCGGATCGACGCTCAGGAACTTGGCCACCTTGGGCCGCCCGTAGAAGAACATTTCCAGCGGCGCGACCACGATCAGGATCAGCGCGCTGACGAGGGCCGCAAGCTGCCCCGCAACATTTAGTGTTTCCATGGCCGTCTCCCTGGCCTCATGACTCCAATCGCAAGCGCTCCGCGCCCGGGCCATCCAACCGGCCCAGCCAGGCATGCCTGCCCGTCAGGAGCAGCAGCAGGGCCTCCATCGGCCCCTCAACCAAGGCTCCCTCCCCCGCCGACCACGAGGCGTCGCTCGCCTGCAGCCGATATCCGGCCAGCTTGCGACGCGCGTAGAAGGGGAATGGCAGCCTCCACACCAATTCGGCGCCGGCCTGCGCGCCCGCCACCGGCATGGACGGGTAGTCCGCGTCCAGCGCGATGGAAATATCCCTAGCATGGACCATGATGTCCATCAGCGGGGTGGCGCCAACCGCGCCGGGAGCACGGCGCTGCGACGTGGCGAATCGCCGGTAGTCCGCCGCGATCTGCTCCACCGGCGCGTCGCCGCGGCGCCTACCGTCGAAAAAGACCATGCTGTTGAAATCGCCGCGGGTCCGGCTCATCTCTCGCAGGACCGTGCCGAGGCCGGTGGTGGCCGGCGCGATCGCATGGGCCGCCACGTCGCGCACCCGCCATCCGGGGCACAGCGAATCGGCGTTCCATTGCTCCTCGTCCAGGCCTTCGAGCAGCCCAGCCAGCAGCAGGCGTTGCTCGGCGACCAGCTCCCACATCCGATTCCGTTGCATCGCGGCACCCGTTTCACTAGCTTTAAGGTCAGCTTTACTGACTAATATTAGTTCGTTACACTGACCACATGCAAGGGGAAAAATCCACGGATCCGGGGCCATTCAACGTCGGACTGCTGCTTTTCATTCCCTACCGGGAACTGGAGGAAAGGGTGTTCGCTGCGGTGCAGGACGCCGGCTACACCGACATCACCCTGCCCCAGGCACGGCTGTTCCAGCGGATCTCCGCCGAGGGCTCGCGCATCACCGAGCTGGCCAGCCGCGTCTACATCACAAAGCAGACCGCCAGCGTGCTGGTCAGCTCCATGGAACGCAACGGCTATGTGCGGCGTGTGCCCGATCCCGTGGACGCGCGGGCCAGCCTGGTCATTGCCGACGAGCGCGGCCTGGCGGCCGGCAAGGTGGCGGCCGCGGAAATCCAGCGGATCGACCGCGAATGGCGCCAGGCTCTGGGTTCGGCCCGTTACGACCGTCTGCGGCGCGACTTGCAGGTTCTCGCACGGCTGACCAACAGGCCGCAGTAGAGCCGCATTAAATGGCCACGGGGCGTCCGGCCGTGACGGTCGGACGCCCCGTGGCCAAGGGCATCTCGGGCTACTTGCCGGACTGCTTCAGGAAATCCTCGGCGCCGCCGACCAGCTCGGTGTGGCCGGTTTCGACGTCGGCGAAGACCATCTTGGCGACCTCTGCGCCGAACTCCTCCACGGAGTACAGCTTGCCGGCCTGCTCGCGGCGGGCCTCGATGGCTCCCGGCTCCATGCGGTTGAGCAGGGTCGCGGTAATGGTGCCCTCGATCATGTCGCCGGAGACGACCACGAAGGTGATGCCCTTTTGGGACAGCAGCGGGATCAGCTCGCGCAGCGCGTCCTCGCCGGCGCGCTTGGACTTGGCCACGGCGTCGTAGGCGTCCATGGTGGAGACCTCGTTGATGAAGTGCGCCTGGTGGCTGGTCACGAAGACCACGCGGCCGCCCTCGCTGAGCTTGGGCAGCGCGGCCTGCAGCATTTCGACCTGCGCGTCTCGGTTCAGGCGCAGCGCGTAGTTCTCGCCCATCGAGGTCTCCATGCCGCCGGAGGCGTTGAGCACCAAGACATCCAGCGAGCCGAAGTTCTCCACCGCCGCGTCAACCAGCGCCTGCCGGCCCTCGACGGTGGTCAGGTCAGCACCGACGGCGACGGCCTGGCCGCCCTTCTCCTCAATGGCGGCGACGATCTTGTTCGCGCGCGGAGCCTTGGCGCGGTAGTTGACCACCACGCCGACACCCTGCTCGGCCAGCAGCTGCGCGGTGACAGCGCCGATGCCGCGGGAAGAACCGGTGACGATTGCACCCTTGTATTCGCTCAACTTCACATACTCCTTAAAATGGGGAAAAATTCGGGGGCTACGGGCTAGTGGCCCATGCCCAGGCCGCCGTCAACCGGAATGACCGCGCCGGAAATGTAGCCGGCCTCGTCGCTGGCGATCCAGCGCACGACGTTGGCAACTTCCTCCGGCTCTGCGAAGCGGTTGGCCGGGATGCTGGCCAGGTAGCCCTTCTGGGTCTCCTCCGGCAGCACCGAGGTCATCTCGGTGTTGATGAAGCCCGGGGCGACCACGTTGGCGGTGATGCCGCGCGAACCAAGCTCGCGGGTCAGCGAGCGGGCGATGCCCACCAGACCGGACTTGGAGGCCGCGTAGTTGATCTGGCCCGGGGAGCCGTACAGGCCCACCACGGAGGAGATCAGCACGACGCGGCCGCGCTTGAGCCGGATCATGCCCTTGGCGGCGCGCTTGACCACGCGGAAGGCGCCGGTCAGGTTGGTGTCGATCACCGAGGTGAAGTCGTCTTCGCTCATGCGCAGCAGCAGGGTGTCCTTGGTGACGCCCGCGTTGGCGACGAGAACCTCAACTGGGCCGTGGGCCGCTTCAACTTCCTTGAACGCGGCGTCGATGGACTCGGCGTCGGTCACGTCGGCCTTCACACCCAGCAGCCCGGCAGGGACCTCGCCGCTGCGGTAGGTGATGGCGACCTTGTCGCCGTTGGCTTCGAAGGCGCGGGCGATGGCCAAGCCGATTCCACGGTTTCCGCCGGTCACCAGGACGCTGCGGCCAGTTTCTGGTTCAGTAGTCAATGTATATCTCCGTTCACGCACGCCGAAATGCCGTTCCGGCTGCCGCCGGACGGACCCGTGGTGTGCGCTGTGCCTAGGTAAGTAGCTGCTTCTGAATTCAATCCTATTAGTTACCAGCTGGTTTTACCGCTTCGACGTACGGTAGAAATTCGATTCTCGCAGCCGTGAGTGAGACAATGGAACGACCCCAGCCCCGATGAAGTGAAGTTCCACTCAATGTCGCACCAGCACGCGCACCACGGCTCGGACGAGCCCCACGTGCATCGCATTACCGAAGCCCGCGAATCCCACACCGTCGAGCAGGATACCCGTGTGCGCAAATACACGATCACGATGACGGTGCGCGTGGTCTGCTTCGTCCTGGCGTTCTTCACCACGGATTGGCTGCGCTGGTTCTTCCTGATCGGCGCGATCTTCCTGCCCTACGTGGCAGTGGTGATCGCCAACGGCGGCGCGGATATTACCCGCCGCCAGCCGCCGGCCGAGTTCTACGAGCCCACCGGTCCCGAGGCCCTGGAGGGCGGGCACGCAAACGTCGCCCCGGCTCCGGAAGGCGCCGAGATCATCGACGGCACGCTGGTCGAGGATGAGCAGCCGCCACGGGATCCGGGGGACGATACCGCGAACGGCAAGGAGAACTGATGGACCTGCTCGGATCGCTGTCGGGCCAGCAGGCCCAGGCTCCGGTGAAGTGCTCCCGCAAGGGCTGCCGCCAGGACGCCGAGTACCGCCTGCTGTGGAACAACCCGAAGATCCATACCCCCGAACGCCGCAAGACCTGGCTGGCCTGCGCGGAGCACCGCCAGTGGCTGGAGTCCTACCTCAAGGACCGGCTGCTGTACAAGGAAACCCTGCCGCTGCACGACGCCGAAGGAGCACAGCACTAGATGTATCGTTTTCTGGCCAGCTCACGCTGGATCGGCTGGCTGCTGCTGGTCGCCGTCTTCGCCGTGGCCTGCGTGTCCCTGGGCAACTGGCAGGCCGACCGGCGCCAGGAGGTGCTCACCGGCATCGAGCGGGTGAACAAGAACTACTTCGCCGAACCGCTGACCGGCCAGGCCGCCCTGGACTACTTCGAGGCGCTGCCCGAGGACAAGATCTGGAGCACCGTCGAGCTGACCGGCAGCTACTTGGCCGAGGACACCCGGATCGTGCGCAACCGCATCAAGGCCGGCGCCCCGGGCTACGAGGTGCTGGTGCCCTTCAAGACCACCTCCGGCGAGGTCGTGGTGATCGACCGCGGCTTCCTGCCCATCGGCAACCAGGAAAACGGCCACCCGGACGCAATCCCGGCCCCACCGGCCGGCGAAGTCACCGTGAAGGCGCGGCTGAAGCCCGGCGAGATCCGGCTCGACCGCGGCGCCCCGGAGGGCCAGCTGGCCACCATCCAGCTGGAGGACTACTCGGCGGCCCTGGGCTACCCGCTGGCGCAGGGCTCCTACGGCATCATGTACGAGGAAAGCCCGGCCCCGGCCAGCGCCCCGCAGCAGCTGGACCCGCCGGACATGGACGAGGGCCCGCACCTGTCCTACGAGATCCAGTGGTACATCTTCGGTGTACTGGCGTTCGTCGGCTTCTGGTACGCGGCGCGCACCCAGAAGAAGATCAACGCGGAGGAAGCCGCCGAGCTGGCCGAGGCCCAGGCGCTGGGCTACGACGAGCCGGTGCATACGGTGCGCAAGGTCCGGGCCAAGGGCCCCAAGGTCCATCGCCGCGACGGCTCGCTGACCGACGAGGCCATCGAGGACGCGCTGCTCGACCAGCAGGATGCCACCGACGCACGCTGAACGCGCGAAACCGGCGGGAAGAAGCTTCTTCCCGCCGGTTTCGGCGTTAATAAGGTATCGGCCTACGGTTTCCAGCGCAGCCCGTCCTGGCTGCAGGCGGGGGTGCCGGACAGCGCCGCATCCCGGCAGGCCCCGTCCACCAGCGCGCGCTCCCCCAGCGGCTGGCCCAGGTCCAGGATATAGGGCACGGTGTCGTTCATCGGGCAGTCGTAGGCGCCCTCGGGCAGCGGCTGGACGTAGACGGTGACCACCACCTGCTCGGTGCCGAATTCGATGTCCGTGGACGCCACGTCGCCGGTTTCGCCTCCGGCGCAGGCCGCGCGCACGACACCCAGCTCCAAGGTGGTGTCCTGAGGCGTCGGGGACTTTCCCCCCAGCAGCGACCAGTTCGCGTTGGGTTCCTCGGCCGGAACCTCCGCCGCGGAGCACCCGGAAGACAACAGCGCCGCCAAGAGGATCCCGGCGGCGCCGCTTGCGCTGCGAGAGGCCGTCATGCGGCCATGCTACTAGGTCAGGGTGACCAGTTCCAGATAGTCCTCGCTGAACAGGTCCTCGTCGCCGTCCGGCAGGATGACCACGCGCTCGGGCTTCAGCGCCATCACGGCGCCCTCGTCGTGGCTGACCATGACCACGGCGCCCGGGAAGGTGGACAGCGCGCCGAGCACCTCGGCGCGGGAGGCCGGGTCGAGGTTGTTGGTCGGCTCGTCGAGCAGCAGCACGTTCGCGCTGGAGGCCACGATGGTGGCCAGGGCCAGGCGGGTCTTCTCGCCGCCGGAGAGCACCCCGGCAGGCTTGGACACGTCGTCGCCCACGAACATGAAGGAGCCCAGGATCGAGCGCACGTCGGCGTCGCCCAGGTGCTCCGGGGCGTTGCGGCGCATGTTCTCCAGCACCGTCGCCTCCGGGTCCAGGGTGTCGTGCTCCTGCGCGAAGTAGCCGATCTTCAGGCCGTGGCCTGGCACGATGCTTCCGGAGTCGGGTTCGGACACGCCGGCCAGCATCCGCAGCAGCGTGGTCTTGCCGGCGCCGTTCAGGCCCAGGATGACGACCTTGGAGCCGCGGTCGATGGCCAGCGAGACGTCGGTGAAGATCTCCAGCGAGCCGTAGGCCTTGGACAGGCCCTCGGCCATGAGCGGGGTCTTGCCGCAGGGGGCCGGATCCGGGAAGCGCAGGGCGGCAACCTTGTCGTGGGCGCGGACCTCTTCCAGGCCGGCGAGCATGCGGTCCACGCGCTTGAGCATGGACTGCGCCGCCGAAGCGCCCGAGGCGCGGGCCTTCATCTTGTTGGCCTGGGCCAGCAGCACCGAGGCCTTCTTCTCGATGTTGCCGCGCTCGCGCTTGCGGGCGCGCTCGTCGGTCTCGCGCTGCACCTGGTAGCGCTTCCAATTCATGTTGTAGACGTCCACGGTGGCTCGGTTGGCATCCAGGTAGAGCACCTTGTTCACGGTCTCGTCCAGCAGCCCGGTGTCGTGGCTGATCATCAGCACGCCGCCGGCGTAGTTCTTGATGAAGTCGCGCAGCCACACGATGGAGTCAACGTCCAGGTGGTTGGTGGGCTCGTCGAGCAGCAGGGTTTCGGCATCCGAGTAGAGGATGCGGGCCAGCTCCACGCGGCGGCGCTGGCCACCGGAGAGGGTGCGCAGCGGCTGGTTCAGGATGCGCTCGGGCAGATCCAGGTTGGCGCAGATCGCCGCGGCCTCGGATTCCGCGGCGTAGCCGCCGGCGGCGATGAACTCGGCCTCCAAGCGGTCGTAGCGGCGCATCGCCTTGGCGGAGACGGCGGCGTCCTCGCTGGCCATTTCCTCGCGGGTGCGGGCCAGCTTGTTCAGCACGATGTCCAGGCCGCGGGCGCCGAGGATGCGGTCGCGGGCCAGCTGCTCCATGTCGGGGGTCTTCGGGTCCTGCGGCAGGTAGCCGATGGAGCCCTTGTGGGTGACTTCGCCGATGGTGGGCTGCGATTCGCCGGCCAGCACCTTGGTCATCGTGGTCTTTCCGGCGCCGTTGCGGCCCACCAGCCCGATCTTGTCGCCCTTGTCGATGCGGAAGTTCACTTCGTCCATCAGCAGGCGGGCGCCGACGCGTAGCTCGAGGTTGGCTACGGAAATCATAGGGTGGGCCTTTCAGCGGGTCCGGCAAAAACTTTGGCGCCCCGTCAACAGGGCAACTTAACTAGTTTAGCCGTGCAACGGCCCTGGTGGGGCGAACTGTGTTTGATTCGACAGCCGCACCCCGGCGTTTGGCCGCCGCATGGGGTATGATCTGCACCACCTTGAGAGGAAGGCGCACCATGAGCACGAACCTGGCGGCACTGGTGGTCCTGGCGGCCGCGCTGATCGCGCTGGCGGTATTCGCGTGGGTGCCGGCGCTGGCGTTCCTGCCGGTGGCAGGTGTCCTCTACGCCTGGAACCCGGCCGGCCCCGAGCCCGGGCCTCAGCCGTTCAGCGACGAGCGGTAGTCGTTCATCTGGATCAGCCGGCGGCTCAGCGACGCCTCGCGGCGCAGGTCTGATCCGCTGGTCTTCTCGATGTGTGCCTTGCCGAAGCGCCAGAGCAGCACGTCGTCCAGCAGCCGATCCGGACCCGGCGAATAGCGGTGGTCCAGCGCGGCACGCACCTCGCGCACCACCTCCGCATCCAGCAGCCCGACCAACTGCCAGGTCGCGTCGATGCCGTGGGCGCCGAGCAGCTCCGCGGCCCAGGACCAGTCGTCGTCGCGCTTGCGGTCCACGTGCGGCAGCAGGGTCTGCCAGATCTCGCCGATCTTCTCGCCGGTCAGCTTCGCGGCGCCCAGCCCGTTCTTGTCGTGGTAGCCGTTGAGCCGGTGGTAGAGCTCGTCGATGTCGGTGAAGTAGTTCTCCACGGTTTCCAGCATCGCCGCGGTGGCGGTGAAGTGGCGGTCGATCTGCGGGTTCCAGGCCGCCTCGCCGGGGTGCTTGAAGCGGATGTCGTGCTCCATCTCGCTCCAGGCGTGCTGCAGGATGGTGCGGATCTGCACCTCGAAGATGAAGTTGCCGCTGGGCACCACGGTTTTGCCCAGCGCCTCCTGGAAACGGCGGACGGTGGGCTCGTTGCGGGTCTTGAGCAGCAGGTGGCGGGAGGAGTAGCCGTAGGTCCCTGATTCCACCGAGCCGATGTCCTTCTCGCGGTCGCTGCGGCAGTCGAAGGCCTCGCGGTGCGACTTGATCAGGCTGGCGACCTGCTGGATCTCGTGCGGCAGCATCACGATGATGCGGATGCCGACCATGTCGTGCACCTCGCGCAGCGGGTTGGGGAATTCGAGCACCGGGTCGCTGTCGGCGTTCTCCTGCAGCCGGCGCGAGGCCTTGGCCTGGAATGACTCGGTGGACTTCACCCGGCCGGTGATGAACAGCGGCTTCACCTCGCTGCCCGCGAACAATCGGCGGATCTTCGCCTTCATGGCGTTGAGCACCGAGTGCAGCTCGCCGCTGACGGTGCCGTACTGCGCGACCGCGGCGGCGATCTGCGCGGAGAACCCGTCGCCGGTCGTCTCCTGCTGTGGATCCATCACTGATGCCTCCTGGAACACCTGGCGCTGCGGCCTATACGGGGAGAGCCGAAGGGGCGCAGCCCGCGGGCCGCGCCCCTTCGGGAATGACTTGAGGTGGTGATTCCCGCAGGTGGCGGGAATGCCTGGTTACGGACGGGTCAGGCGCTTGGCCATGTCCTCGTACAACGGGGCCTTGGCGTCGCTGTTGGCCGCCGGAGCGGACTTGGCGGTCTGGTTGGCCGGCGCGGCGGGCTTGATCGGGGTGACCTTGGCGTCGTTGCGGGCCGCGGCGATCGCCTCGGCGCGGGCGCGGGCCAGGTCGTCCTGGTGGTCCTGCTCCAGCTGGGCGAAGCGCTCGTCCTCGGCGGTCTTCGCGTCGGTCAGCGCGGCGTTGTAGCCGTCGTCATAGGCCACGCCGTACTTCTCGGCGTTTTCCTTTTCCTCGTCGTACTCCAGCTCGGCGCGCAGCTTCGCGGCCTCGGACTTCTTCTGGTACATGTGCACGGTCAGGTGGGTGATGGCCAGCAGCACGATCGGCGGCATGGCTGCGACCAGCGCGGAAACCAGCGGTGGCACGCCGTCCACGATCGAGTCGACGGTCAGGATGGCGTGGGTGGAGTTCGCGGCGGTCGAGACGATCGCGCCGAAGAACAGCAGGGACCAGGGGTAGATCATGGCGCGGCGGTTGAACCCGTTCAGGGCCACGATGGCCACGGTGGCGGCGACGATCATGCCGTCGATGATGATCGGCCAGATCCAGGCCAGATTCGACTGGATGCCGGAGCGCTCGGCCAAATCGGTCAGGGCCGCGAAGGACAGCACGAATGCGCCGATCGCGATCAGGACGGTGGCGCCGACTGCGGTTCCGAGCACTGCCTTATGCGGTTCGTTCGGAACTTCTGGTTTCTTGTCTTCCATGCTTCGCTTGGAACCTGTACTTTCGCATTATCGGGGACGTTCAGTTGACGCGAGTCGGGCCGGCCGGCATGGCTTGCACACCGGGCACCGGATCCATTTTAGCGTTTAACCCCGCCGGGTGCGCAGTGTTCGTCCACACACTTTCGCAGATCAGGCCCGGCGATCGGCGAATCCGGTGCCCGTGAGCACCCCGGCCAGCGCCCGCGCGCGCGGGATCAGCCAGAAGCACAGGGCGCTGAGCACCGCGTAGAGCATGACCGCCGAGCTCAGCCAGAGCAGGTCCGGATTGTCGTTGATGCTGGTGGAGATCTGGAAGACGAAGGTGATGCCGCCGAAGCCCAGGATCGTGCGCAGCCCGGCCCGCCAGGCCGCGGCGCCGCGTCCGTCGCCGCCGGTGATGCGGATCCAGGCGCAGCGCTGGCCCAGCGTCGCGCGCCCCGGGGCCAGGCTCGGCAGCAGGAACACGAACAGCACCACAACTGCCGGCACCCAGATGTTCACCAGGCCCGGGTCCACCTCAGGGCCGCCGAGCTTCTCCACCAGGTTCAGGCCTGCGGCGATCACGAAGACCGCGGCGCCGGTGAAGGAGGAATCGAAGAAGTCGGCCAGCGCGCGCCGCGTCCGGGTGACCGGGCGCGGCGGGGCATCCTCGGCCCGCGGTTCGCGCGGGGAGGACAGGAAGGCGAAGACCGGCAGGTAGGCGATGATCGCGCCGAGCAGCGCGCCGAAGGTGTTCATGATCAGGTCGTCGACGTCGGCCACGCGGTAGGCGCAGGTGTACAGCCCCCAGACGCCGGTGTACTGGGTCAGCTCGATGGCCAGGCTGGCGACCAGGCCCAGCACCATGCCGGTGAACATGTTGCCGCGCAGCCAGCGCACGGCCAGGATGCCCAGCGGCATGAACAAGATGATGTTGAACAATACCTGCCACAGGGTGAAGCTGGTGGCCAGGCCGCGCAGGCCCACCTGGGCGTAGACGTCGGCGAAGTCGTTCAGGAAGTGCCCCGGGGTCAGCTGCGGGACCGCGACGCCGGGCCTGCAGAACGCGTCGCGCGTGGCCGGCAGCGGCAGCATGGTGTAGCTGAACAGGCCGAATCCGTAGAGCGCTGCCGCCGCCGTGGTGATGGTGCGGCGCCAGGACAGGCGCCCGTGGCGGCGGTACTGCAGGGCGAGCAGGAAGATGCCGGCGACGCCCAGGAAGAGGACGCTGCCGAGGATGGCAACCGCTCCGGGCCAGATCATGCTGTTCATATCTCCATCTAACCGCACCCCGGGCCTCCTGCCGCACCCCGGGCGCCGCCCCGGCACTGGAAGGTCGCTGGGAATTTCCGCCATGGCTTCGGCGGATTGACTGGGGACTCTGCCCGCCCCGGCAGGTGCAACGTGAGCAATCTCCGCCCGCGCCACCGGCTGCGGCGGGCCGGCGATGCACCCATTGCCGCGGCGAGTCGATAAGCTGTAGTCCATGTCTACCCCGTCCCCCGCGCCCATGACCGGCGCCCACAAGCTGCAGCTCGGCCTGGTCATGCTCGCGGCAGGAATCCTGTACGTCGTCCACTCCTCCCTGCGTTTCGCGCGCTTCGAGTCGCGCGGGTACGACCTGGGCATCTTCGACCAGGCGGTGCGCCAGTACGCGATGTTCAAGGCGCCGATCGTGCCGGTCAAGGGGGTCGACTTCAACCTGCTGGGCGACCACTTCCACCCCATCCTCGCGGTGCTCGCGCCCTTCTACTGGATCTGGAACGACCCGCGGATGCTGGGCATCGTGCTGGCGCTGCTGCTGGTTTCCACCGCGATCCCGGTGTACCTGTTCACCCGACCGCGCTTCGGGCACCTCGGCGCCCTGCTGACCAGCGCCGCGCTGCTGCTGTGGTGGCCGTTCCAGGCCATCGTGAACTGGGACTTCCACGAGATCGCCTTCGGCGTGCCGATCATGGCGTGGATCATCTGGGCCTTCGACAAGGGCCGCTACTGGCTGGTTACGGGGCTCTCCGCCAGCCTGCTGCTGGTGCGCGAGGACATGGGCATCACCATGGTGGCCGTGGGAATCGTGCTGCTCTTCCACCGCCAGTGGCTCAAGGCCGCGCTCACTGCGGCGCTCGGCCTGCTCGGGTACCTGGCGGTCACCGGCTACCTCATCCCGCTGTTCTCCCCCGAGGGCGAATTCTCCTACTGGCAGTACACCGCCCTGGGCGCCACCGCAGGCGCGGCAGTGCTCTTCCTGGTCACCCACCCGCTGCAGTCGATCGCGATCCTGTTCGACCACCAGCTCAAGTGGGCTTTGTGGCTGCTGACCTTCGTGCCGCTGGCGCTGCTGCCCTTCGCCTCGCCGTACGTGATCCTCGGCGCCCCGCTGTTCCTCTCTCGCCTGTTCAACGACCGGCTGAACACCTGGGCCCCGGTCTACCAGTACGACTCGATCATGGCCCCGATCCTGA
Source organism: Arthrobacter sp. AG1021 (assembly GCF_003633665.1). NCBI lineage: Bacteria > Bacillati > Actinomycetota > Actinomycetes > Micrococcales > Micrococcaceae > Arthrobacter > Arthrobacter sp. AG1021. The sequence continues at coordinate 1,118,857 of NZ_RBLB01000006.1, forward strand.
TCATGTCCGCGGTCCATGTGCTGGGCAAGCTCGCCGTGCGCTTCAACTGGCGCCGCGCACGCCTCATCGGCCCGGCCTGGCTGCTGTCGATCTCGGTCATCGCCACCCTGTTCTTCCCGATGGTCTTCCCGCTGGGCAAAACCGTCACCGGCCAGGGCTGGCCGCCGGCCGAACTGATCGCCGCCAAGGAAAAGGCCGTCGCGATGATCCCGGACGGCGTGTGCATCGAGGCCGCCGACAGCGTCGTCCCCCACCTCACCACCCGCACCTATGTCGGGCTGCACGGGGATATCGGCGACGACCTCTCCAGCTGGATGATCATCGACTTCAACGTCGAGGAGCTGGGCGGATGGGATCCGCTGACCCCGGACCAGGCGCTGAAACGCGCCACCGACCTGGGGTTCAAGCCGGTGGCCCCGGAGGACCAGGGCATCCTGGTGCTCCACCGGGGCATCCCGGTCGACCCGGTCTGCTCCTCCTACCTGCAGCGGTAGATTCCCGGGCCCGGCACCCTCAGGGTGCCGGGCCCGAGTGCCTTCCAGCCGCAGGGCCTCGCAATCTGGACTCGAGATTCACAGGCAATATTCGAATCTTTATTCGATCAAACGCCGTACAATTAACACATGTACGAAGCAATGCAGCAACGCCACCGCCCGCCCGTACCACCGGTCCACACCGAATGCACCGCGGTGCTCACCGCCCTGGCCACCGGGCTCGCCCGCACCCTCGAATGCGGCAGCACCGCCGACTGCGCCGCCGCCATCGAAGAACTCACCGCCCTGACCGCCGGCTACGACTAC